>JBDHAB010000005.1:0-126394 GCA_039588295.1 Gemmatimonadota bacterium | reverse complement strand
CCGTCAGCTTGAACTCGCGGCTGTACGCCCGGACTTTCCGCGGGCCTGCGCGTGCCATCGACACCTCCCCCCGGTTAGGTGAAAGTGTCTACCAAAGTGAGGGAGGTTCCCCCGTCAGTTCCTAACGGGTGTTAGGCGGCCCGATCCGCTGCCGCCGCACCAAGCCGCGTTCAACATCCCGTTCACGCCGTCGTCGCCCAGCGCCTCGGACTAACGCGATTGAATGGGCAGTCATACACTCGGCAACGCTTACAGAAATAGAGGAACTGGCCTGAATACCAGGCACCGACCCCGATTAGGAACGCTCCCAGCAGTACGCGGTTTGATAGAAGCCAAAACAGCGGATACGTCGGGATGAGACCGAAGATCGCGTAGAACAGGACCTTCTCTGCGGTACTGAAAGGGCTCGTCTTTCTCGCCTTGATGAGCCATCTCGTGAGACCTGCGGGAGCTTGGAGGCAATCGCCGTACACGTGGAGATGGGGACACCTTGGGCAATTCAAGTGCCGCATGATGATCCCAGGTACTCCGTACCAGTATATCACCAGGTATGGCAGGACCCACGGCCAATCGGCAAGCACAATTCCGACAGTGCCTGTGACACCGATAAGCCAAAACGAAAGCTGAGCGTAGGCTTTTTCCCAAGCGCTGAATCTCTCAGCAAGTGGGCAGTCGGTTTCCTCTTTCATCCTCGGCCTCGTCGCTCAGGTGACCGGTTGGTGCTCGATGGCTAACCGATACCCCGCGCAGCCTTGGTTCCATCGGGCGCGTGAACTGTACCGGGCCGCCTAACGGTCTGCGTATGACCTGCGAGCGCCTCGCTCGCGGGCCACGCCTATTGGTGAACGTGCTCGTCTGATCGTCGAGCGCATCAACACTCAAGTTCCTTTGGAACGCCCGCGCTCGCCAGGTCTATGCGCGGGCTAGGCCGCTCCCCTATTTGCGATAAGGGCCACCTATCAAGACACCCGCGCCAACCACAACAAGAGTTCCGTATACCACCGCGGCAGGCGGCCAACTATCGCCTGATAGATCTGGCGCAGCCCGGCAGCAAGCAACGCCACGGCGACCGCGACCGTGACGATCTGGCCAATCGCTCCAAAGGCCTCTTCGCGCAGGCCAAGCAAGAGCGCCCCGGCAGCGAAGAGGATGAAGACGATGCCAAGGAGCCCGAGAATCAGTCGGTTGACGAGTTGTCGGCCGACGGTTTTGGGAACCACGGTCGGTTTCCTCATTTGCGGAGCGGCCTAACGGTCAGCCGGTGAGCTGCGGGCGTGAGCAGTCATCACGGTGGAAGATGCAGACCGAACCTTAGTTCCGTCCAGCCGCACCAGCACCACTTCCGTTAAACGATCAGCGTGTTCGCGCCCTTTTCGCGGATGTGCTTGGCTACTAGAACCTGAGCGACACCCCTAGCGCGAACCTTCCTCCCTGCTGCGGCACGACGCTCACGCGCAAGCGGTTGAGCGGGATTTCCTCCCACTTGTGGGTCGGGCCGGAGAGTGCTCCAATGCCAACGCCAACCAGCGCCCCGACTCCCCCAACGACAACTGCCCCTGCTCCAATGTATCCTGGCCCGCAGTCTGGCCCCACAAGGTGGGATGTGCTCCCCTCGCAGCGCCCAGCAAGTACCGCACCGGCAGCTGCTCCAACGCTAGCGCCCACGAGACTGCCAATGAGGGCTGCCTTGCCTATGCGTGACTTCTGCCCTCGATGCACGTCAAGCCGTATCACAGCGGCGATTGGGCATCGCATGGTGGAATCAGCGCTCATAACTAGCATGTCGTTCTCGAGGGTTTGGAACGTGGCAACCTGCTTGTTGATACCGAGCGTGGGTGCGGTCACCCGCACTCGCTGGCCCGGCAGCAGTGGCTGTGCTTGCGCGATGGCGTCGGTGGACGGTGCGAGGACGAGAACCGCGAAGAGCGCGACGGTACGCATGTGCGCCTCCCAATCGGGACGCACCGAACGTAGGCGCATAGTGTCAAGGCGCCGTCAAGCAGAACTGCGGCTATCTAGAACGAGAAAGCACTGCAAAGCGCAGCGCCCGGCGCGAGGCCGGGCGGTGCATTGGTCAAGATGCGTAGGTGCCTGTCAGGGGCTCCCCGAACCTGGCGGCTCTACTCCTTCAGGCCCCGGAAGTCCAGAGGGTCACCGCTGGGGTACTGGATCCAGCCTGTGAAGCACTCACCCACGGCGGCCACCCAGTAGTGCCCGCGGTCGTCGGACTCCTTGAAGACCACAAACGCACTTGTGCTGTTCCCGGCGGCTACCTCCCAGGCGAGCGAGTCTCCCCAGAACACCGCACTGATGATGGCCGTGCCGTTGAGCGTCACAGAACTATCCTGGGTGATGGTCAGCCTGCCGCTCGTTTCCCATACGCCGTCAGGACCGTCGAACTTGGTCGCAGTTTGATACCCGCCGGCCCAGGCTTCGGGACCTGCGACCTCGCTGCACCCAACCTGGGCGATGCCCAGCGCCGCGCCGAGCAGCAGAAGCTGCTTCCTTCTCATGATCGCACGCATGGTATTCTCCCCTCCGTGCAGGGCACTCACGTACGCCGCTTATCGGTCAAAGCATCCGAGTCACCACATTTCCCCCACGCTCGGGACATTGTTGCACAGGCAGCGTCAAGCAGACGTCAAGCGGACGGGGGCCTTGGGGGGACACGCAGGTGGACCGATCGCGTCGTCGGGGGGTGGTACGCGACGGAGGCGGCGGCGCAGCGATTGTCGGAGTCGATGCTGTGCTCGCGGATGGCCTCGTGCAGGAGCTGGGCTGCGCCGACGATCACGGCGAGCTCGGGACTGGACTCGTGGTTCAGCTAGAAGAAAGCCCCGAACGCCGCGTGACGCTCAGGGCTGGGCCTGGCACCCGGTGCTGAGCCCGGACACAGCGCCGGCGTCGATTCAATCTCTGCGCCCGGTCCCCTTGAAGTCGTGCCTTGATCACAGGCTACGTGGAAGCCCCGAGTGGGGTGAACCTGCTACGGTACAATCTTGGGGTTAAAGGGAACATACACGCCCAAGCCTGCGGCTCCTTGGACTGCGTTTCTCCTGATCTGGTTCTCGATGTTTGCCCGCGCGAGTTCCTTGTTGTACTCACTTCGACTGCGCTGGGATGCCGACCTAGAATTGAACTCCAAATACCTAGACCGATCATCCTCATCGTCCAGCTCTAGGCAAACGTGTGCGTGTATCGCTCCCTCGGACTTATATAAACTCTTCACCTCCCAGCCTTCGACTGGCCTTCTCATCAGGTCCATGTGCTTGAAGATGACTTCCAGTCTTCCCTCGTCTAATTGCTTCTTGCCTACAACGACGACCTCCCATCCTTCACCTATCATTTGGATTAGCTCCTGTCTCATGTTCGTCACCTCCCCTTGATCATGCTGCGCTTCTTGTGTCAGTTCGCCACGGCCAGCGGTCCGCACATGTGACAGTGCCAAGTGGACTCACCCTTGCTTGGGACAGTAACCGAGAGACGAACCTTGTCGAAGGACAACCGTAATACTGCAGGTCTTGTCCTAAAAGAAACACTGAAGGAGTTATCGGAAATGGCGTTGGCTGTATTGCTGCGCGACGTTTGGGTTCGTGGCGGTGGTCAGGACGGAAGCAACCGTCCGTCCACTAGGTCCCGAACGTCGTCGCGGACGCGGGTGCCAGTGACCAGCCTCTTCAGTCGTCCTCGTGAAGTTCCAGGGAAGCCTGGATACTACCCTCAATGGCGGACTGATTCGCCGGGTCGTTCGGGTCGAGCATGTCGATCGCACCCATGAACCAGCCGCTCGTTTCGATGGCCAGTTCGACCAGCACGGGCCGCGGCTCGCCGTCCACAAATGTCTTAGGTGCATGGAACAGCAGCTCGAGATCGATGTCGAGCGGGGCGGTGAACGCGAACGGCGTTCCATCGACAGTTCCCTCGACCAGCACGCTCGCATCGGCGAGCAGCGGGTATTGGGTGATCAGCGGATCTTCCGCCGGGTTGCCGACCTCGAGCTTATCGATCGACAGCTCGAGTTCCTTGTACGTCCCAGCCGGCACGTCGGTGTCGAACACGAGAATCGCGTCACCGCTCAAGTCGAGTGGGACGACCTCTGACTGCTCGTAGACCCAGTCCACCGTGTTGTCGAGCCCTGCCGTCTCGAGTTTGAGACCGCCCAGCACGAAGGTGGCGTTATCGATCTCGACCGTCATCGCCGCACTTCCCTGCGACACAGCCAGCGGGCCGACCGGCGCAGCGCCCGCCGACACCACTCGCACGCTGACCTGCAACTGATGGTCGCCCATCGGGGCGGTCGAGTCGCCGCAGGCGGCCAGCGGGGCCCGCCTCGTACTCAGGCCAATTGCGAATCCGGTATGACGATTTCGCGTACTGGTACTGACTCCGTTTCGGATACTTCATCGGTGGCGGCTCCAGATCGGGGCTTCACCACCATGATGCATCGAAACCCGGAGCCGTGCACCAACGCCCTTACGAGGCACTGAGGGCTACAATACAATAGTCACCGATGTGTCTCAGGGGGTCCGGGATATCACATCACCGTTCACGGTTGGGTCTATAGGTTTGAGACCGGACAGGTCTTCGCCTATCGACCTGATCGAGAACAGTACCTGACGATCGAAGCACGTTGGCTCCGTCTTCCAGAACGGAACTTCCCGCTATCTGAAGTCTTTGAACGCGAGAGGACCGCGGTGAGGTGGAAGGCGAAGGATAACGAGCATCCATTTGAAAGTGTCGGACATAATCAACCGAACACAAATTGAAATGCCCGTACTCCAGACGAACAGGCAAGGTCATCTGCATCGTGTTCGGGCACAACGAAGGACGAGCGATCGCCGTGGGCATGGAATGTCCCATGGACGAAGGTGATCTATGGAGCGCCTGCGCAAAGCGTTGATTGAGGGGTCGTTTCTTTTGGACCTCGACGAGCGGGACATGGCGTCCATCTTACATCGGGCGTTGGATTTCGTGGTCGCGCGAGGTGTATTGCCGGCCGAGCGACGAGATGAAGTCGAGGCCGGGCTTGTTGAACGCGAGCAGCAAGTGTCGACAGCCATAGGAAATGCCGTGGCTGTGCCGCATACCTATCTAAACGCGTTCAGCGAGCCGGTCATCCTTTTCGTGCGATTGTCCCATCCGACTAATCTGGGTGCACCGGACGGAGTGGCAACGCGATTCGTGTTCATGCTGCTGGGACCGACCGGAGCACAGGCCCAGCACCTGGATACGCTGGCAAACATCGCTCGGTTAACGGCGGACGGCGAATTCCGCTACGACGCTGGCGTGGCGCGCACTCAGCTTGATCTCCTCGCTGCGCTCGACCGATTTAACGCTCGCATCGGGCCACCGCCGAGAGCCCAAAAAGAACCAAGACCGCAACCGTTGCCATACACCGGTCGGCTGTTTGGCGGATGGATCGCTGACATCCGCCGGCGACTGCCACATTACGCCAGCGACTTTCGCAACGGCCTGCACACGAAGTGCGTGGCATCAACGCTCTTTCTCTTCTTCGCCTGCCTGGCTCCGGCAGTGACCTTCGGCGGCATCATGGGGCAACTCACCGGCAACCAGATTGGCGCCGTCGAGATGCTCGTCGCGACAACAGTTTGCGGGATCGTGTACGCCCTTTTCTCCGGGCAGCCGCTGATCATCTTGGGTGGAACCGGACCGCTGCTGGTGTTTACCGCCATTCTGTATCGTCTCTGCATCGACCTGCAGATTCCGTTTCTCCCAACTTATGCCTGGGTAGGGTTGTGGACGGCGTTATTGCTGCTCGTGCTCACAGCCACGGATGCGAGTTGCCTGATGCGCTATTTCAGTCGCTTCACGGACGAAATCTTTGCTGCGCTGATCTCTAGCATCTTCATCTATGAGGCGATCAAAGCACTGGTGCATGTATTTGCCGACCTTGACGTCAAGCAACATCATGACACCGCTCTGCTGTCCGTATTGCTGGCATTCGGGACCTTTTATGTAGCCCTGAGTCTGTCGCGATTCCGACGCAGCCGATATTTACTTCCCTGGATACGCGAATTCCTGGCAGACTTTGGTCCCTTCATTGCGTTGGCCGCAATGACGCTTGTGGCCGTATTGCTACATGAAGTGTATCTAGACGTATTACCGGCACCGGAATCATTCGGCACCACAAGTGGACGAGCCTGGCTGATTAATCCAATCGATGTGCCCATGTGGGTCCGCCTTGCGGCCGTTGTTCCTGCTGGTCTCTTGGCCATACTCGTGTTCCTCGACCAGAACATCACCGCCCGGTTGATCAACAGTCCCGACCATAAGCTTCAGAAGGGTGAAGCCTATCACCTCGACCTTGGCATCGTGGGGCTTTTGATTGGCGCGTGCTCGCTGGTCGGTTTGCCCTGGCTTGTGGCGGCGACGGTCCGTTCGCTAAATCATGTACGGAGTTTGGCGACTGTCGAGGCGGTGGTGTCTAAGAATGGCGAGACGCGCGAACGGGTGGTCCACGTTCGGGAAAACCGGATCACGCCGCTTGCCATACATGTGCTCATTGGTCTGTCGTTGGTATTGCTGCCGTTACTGAGAGTTGTTCCCATGGCCGTGCTGTACGGCATTTTTCTCTACATGGGAGTGGTATCCCTGGCGGGGAACCAGTTTTTCGATCGTCTGAAACTCTGGTTCATGGATTCCTCGCTTTACCCCGCAACGCATTACATACGCCAGGTTCCTCCGTCGACCATTCATAAGTACACGCTTCTGCAATCTGTGTGTTTGGCAGTTCTTTGGATCGTGAAGGCGAGCGTGCTCGGACTCCTGTTTCCGTTATTCATCGCCGTACTGGTTCCGATTCGCCTCATAGCTGGAGGGTTCTTCGCACCGGAACACCTAGCCGCGCTCGATTCGGAGACGGAACCGGAAGAAGAAGAAACCCATTGGGCATGAGAACATGCAGGTGCCGTGAGCCGCCTGGAGTATCAGTCAGACAACGCCACGGTCACCCGCCACTTGGACAAGCGGACGGGGCCCACCGCGGGCAGTGAGACACTGTACGTCCTGGAGTTCCTCGCGCGCGTGGTGAGCCACATTCCCGACAAGGGCCAAGGGCTCCAGCGCTACTATGGTGGCATCACGCACCCGTAGCTTCAGGCGGCGAGCCAGCACCGAGCAGCAGCAGACAGTGTACGCCGAGCCGGTTCCGTCGCCGACGCCGCCACCAAGGACCTGGACCCCTGGCGGTCGACGGCTCAGGTCGCCCCGCCCAATCCTCCAAGCAAGTAGGTGCAACCCAAGCCCCGAACGCCGCGTGACGCTCGGGGCGTTGTGACAATGCCTGTTACAATCGGCCGGCTTCTGAGCTCACATCATCCTTCGTCTGGCGGCATCTCAGGGAGCTGAATCTCGACGCCGAGTTGGTTCAGGAATCGAGCTGCGTCGTAGTAGTCTGACTGCTTCCTGATCGTTCCGTTTTCGAACTCAAACACGGACACTCCGCGAACGGAGAACGTCCTGTCAGTAGCGGGGAGCAATCCCGGGATGTCCCCCGTCTGGGTTCCTGACCACAGCCACTCCAATGCGCCGCGCTCTGCGGAGACAAAGAGTGACACGATCTCGACCTTCACATCCGGAGCGTACGTGACGTCATCACCGAGGCTCCCCTTGATGGCGTCGAGTCCCTCATATGATGCTCCCTCGGTGACGTCCTCGAGGACAGCATCCTCGGCATAGACGGCACCGAGCTGCCCGGTGTCCTTGGACGCCCAGAACTCGACAGCGCCTCGGATCAACTGCTCGTTGGCGACGCGGTCCTGGTCCTCGCTAGGGGCGAAGCACGCTGACAAGATCACGAGCAGTGCGAGCGAGAGAACGCAGCTTCTGCAGGATTGAATCCTCATGGAGACCTCCCGATCTTAAGCGGCAGCGACCACTCAATCTTCAAGAAGGGCCGAGACAGAATCTCTTCTTGTTGTGCGGCCCACGTTGCGGTTCGTGCAACGGATTCGCAAGAGTTGCAGAACCGTGACAATTGAAGTGATATGGTCGTTTCCGCAACCGAAAGCCCCGAACGCCGCGTGAGGCTCGGGGCTGCGAGTTCGGTCTACTGACACCTAGAACGTGACCGCCACCGCTAGCGCGAACCTTCCTCCCCGCTGCGGCGCGACGCTCACTCGCAGCGGTGAGGCGAATATCTACGCAGCCGTTAACCCGATCAAGACCCTTTCCGTTCGCGCTTGCGCGCTGCTCCGACATGAAGCAAGATAGGCTGGGCACTGCCGAAGGAGGACGGCAATCATGCCACGCCTTGCTGGGCCGTTTGTCGCACTTCTCCTGAGCACGGCTTGTGTTAGAGCCAACGTGGAGCACCTGACCCCCCAGCGGTTCGAGCCTATCCCACCCGACTCAGTCACCATCTTTATGGATGTCAGTGAGTTGCAGGCTGATTCCATCGCTTATGATCGGATCGCGATGATCTACCTCAAGGGCGACCAAACCTTCACGGATCAAGAAGATCTCTTTCGCAAGGCGCGGGAGAAGGCGGCCGAGATCGGAGCGAACGGGCTAATGTTCCAGTCGATGACTGAAGGCAAGTACAGCTGGTTCTGGGGAACTGAAAGCCCCCGACAGGGCAACTGTATGGCTCTGCGCTGGCGGATCATTCCTCCGGAGGAGAGAAAGAAGTAGCACCTCAAGTGGCGACGCCGGGCCCTCTCTCGACCCGGCCGTCGGCAAACGGGCCTGTTGAGCCTCTGTTGAGATAGAGGTCCCACGCTCTCGGCGTCACCGTCCGCGAGGGCTCGCTCGTTGACGCTGCGTTGACACGCTCGCCCTACCGTCGCGGATCCCTCACCGGAGGCCGCGATGGACCGCGCCTGTCCGTTCTGTGGCGACGCAATGATGTGCTGGGCGCGAGGCCGCTACGGGCTACAACTGTGCTTCGGTGGGGGGTGCTGAGCGGTGGGAAGTGTTGGCGCTGCGCTTGCGGGTTCGTGGCGGGGTTCAGGCGCGCGGAGATCCCCAGGCAGGTTTCAGATACGCAGGGTCAACCGTGTGATCGAGAAAACATTTCCGACGAAGGAAGGAACCGATCGTTTCGGTGTTTTGTCGTGTTGACACCGTTCCATGGAGTAATCCCGTAGCGATGAAATGCCACCGGCCCTGGTCGATGCCGCGCGATGTCGCGTGTATGTGCGGCCACCCACCGCCTTCCGGCGGTGTTTGGAAGACCCGCAGTTTGCAGAGATTTGCCGGATCGAAGCCGAATCCGAGGAAGACGACACGTCCCACGCCGACAAAAGCCTCCTCTACGGCATCGAACTGGGGATGTGTCGGGTCACCCTCACCAGCAAGGAAGATGCTGTCGCCGCCCGTTCGATGCTATCGGCGTCTGTCTCTCCGCCATACGGACGGCGAGTTTCTTCAGTTGGCGGGTACGCACCTAAAGAACCGTGTACATGTACTATTGGAATGCAGCGGAAGGCTGCAAGAGCAGTTGCCTCGTCAAGGTCGAAGCGATTCTTCAGGACGGTGAACAGGTAATGCTCGATGGATCTGTCATAGTTGAAGGTGATGATTCGAAGATCATTGTACGCGAACGAGCCGCCTGCTGGATCAAGTGCATCAGACAGTATCTGATACCAGTGACTGGGGCCGGTCGCCTTCGGCGGGAAGAGATTCTCGGGCTTTTCGCACGCCAACAAGATGGTCGCGATCGCCTTCTTGCCAATTGTCATGCACTCTGGATTGGACTCAAGAAAGCGATCGACAGACCGGTAGCCTGCATGTCGTAGCGTCTGCAGGAAGCGATCTACCTCGTCACGTTCATGACCCAATGCGCAGAAGATCGAAGGTGTACTAGAGTCACGTTCTAGGCCACATATCGCATCGTGCAGGCCCTCACCGATCGGGAATCCGTACGGCTGGCTTGCGCCAGCACCGAGTATTAGCACGGTCGGAGTACGTACCACGGAGTCACCCTGCCAGTGTGGTAAACAACGGTAAGCGACTAACGTGCCCCCAACACGCGCCTCGCGCAAACACGCAGCCGTAAGTGGCGCGCGTTCTTGGCCGACCGTACCTCCGTTTGCGGGCACCCCGCCTGGGGGCTCATGCCCTCGCGCCCAACACCGACATACATCGCGGCAGAGGCACAGTGGAAGCCGTCCTTCCTTGACATCGTCAAGCAAGAAATGCCGCGTTTTCCGTGGCTAACAGGCAAACCGTCAAGCAAAAGCGGTCGGTTGCCAGTATTGAGTCGTGACAAATGCCTAGCAAACGATAGAAGCCAAGACCAAAGCGTGCATCCGCCAGTTTGCCTCGGTCCCTATATTGGACTATGGCGTGTCATACGTCCGACCGAGTTGTGAGGCAACGGACAGTGCCTGGTCAGGGATCGTTGAACGCGAGGCAACGAGCTTTTGTCGATCACTACACGGGTGGTCCCGACGGGGTGCGCGGCAACGCCACCAAGGCAGCAGCAAAGGCCGGCTACAAACATCCGAACGTCCAGGGGCCACGTCTGTTGGTCAATGTTGGTGTCGGTGCCGCGATCAGGGCGCGGCAGGAGGCAGCAGCCGAAGCAGCCGCACTGAGCCTTGAGGGCTTCGTCGACGAGTGCCTGCAACAGGCCCAGTGGTGGAGGGAACACGACGCCCGCCCAGACGCCACCAGCTGCAAGGCACTGGAACTGGCTGGGAAGGCTCTGGGCTACCTCGATCGGTCCGCTTCACAAGACCCGTTCAACGGGACTCCACGTGCGGTCGAGCTCATGAAGCCTTGGGGTGTCGCCTTGATGGAAAAGCAGGATCTGCCTGCGGCGAATTAGCCCCTGGGCATCGAAGTACGCATGCGCTGCCACGCACGGTGCCCAACCCGACAAGTAGTCCGATGCCAGCCCGCGCCACGGTCCCGCCGCTCTTCCACAGTACGGCGTGTCACAATAGGTGTCACAACACCCACGCATGCCGACGCACGCCCATACACGGAAACCCTAGGAAATCAACGGCTACCCACTCTCATGGAGCGTCAAATCTGTCTTTGCAGGCCGGGGGTCGTGGGTTCGAATCCCATCCGCTCCATTGAGGCAAGGGAAAGCCCCGCCGTCGTTTAGGTCGGCGGGGCTTCGCGCTTCCGGAGCACTCCAAAGGTCGTGGTCACAATAGCGGTCACAAAGAGCCAGTCAACAGGCTGCTGGGTCGAACCACGTTGCCAGCTTAGCAAACAGTCTGCCCAAGAAGCGCCCTACGGGACCTAGGATCGCCTCGTGCCTCCGTGGCTGAAGCCGCTGGCGCATCTCGCGAAGTTCCTTTTCCACCTTCTTGCCGACCTTGGACTCGGGATCCACGACGGTGAACTTGTGTTTGAGCACCCATGACGGAGCGCACCGCAGGGCATCCTCAAACAAGTCGGCAGCCTCACGTACATCGCTCCTGATCTGCGTTTCCAGGTCCTTCCGGGAATGACCGCCAATGGCTGCCATGCCGGGGGAATCCCCGAGGCGAACAAGTGGAAGCCAATATGGATGGGGCTATGGCGCAAGGGCACACGCGATCGGATACCGAAGTTCCTCTCACGCTTCGAGGAACTCGCTCCTGCCATCAAAGCAGGCTTGATGCTTCGCCAACTCTTTGTTGCGCCGATTGACTGTGAACGGCGGCTCCGACGTCGAGTCGAAGGTGCGCTAGCAGCAGAGATTGCGAAAACGCCCCACCACCTGCTGGCCGACGATATTCGCTATCATCTGCGGGGAGACAACGAGTCACCGATTGGGGTAGAGGTTACCTGCGATGTGGCAATCGCCGGATTGCCGTGCGCTCTCATTGCCTAATCGGCTGCACCAGCACCCGAACTCGTTCGTAGCACGTAGCGGCCTCGCGCCCAACAGGTCATCACGTCGCCGGAGAACGGGCAGATACGGTCCATCGCGGCCTCCGTTGAGGGATGCGCGACGGTAGGGCGAGGGTGTCAACAAGTCTCAACAGAAAACCTGACAGTGTTACTCGTATTTTTGCTGTGCACGTCCGCCGTTGCGTTGTGGCCGAGTCCAACCGAGAACCCTACCTTAGTGCAGCCCCTGCGCCCCGTTGCGAAGAACGGACACGGGAGTTTCCGCGGAGGGAGCAGGGGAGGAAACGCCGATGACGGAGACCGTTAAGCACGAGCCTGGTTCGATCGGGCACCTGGTAGCCGCCGCGTCCGTGCTCGTGGGTATCGCGATCGGCTGTGGCGAGCCGTCTGGTCCCGCCCAGGTGGTCAGCGTCGACGTCGTGCCTGCCGCCCGGACCCTCTCGGCATTGTCCGACACCACCCGATTCAGGGCCGTCGCTTGGGATGCGGTGGGCGACTCGATTCCGGGCACCCAGTTCGTCTGGGCGTCTGGGGATCCGGCGGTCGCGGCAATCGATCCCGCAACGGGCCTGGTCACCGCCGTGGCCAACGGCACGGCCGTGATCTGGGCGACCGCCGGAGGCGTCTCGGGTACCGCCGAGGTCATGGTCCAGCAGGCCGTCGCCACGATCGGCGTCGCGAGCCCACGAGATACGCTGCGGTTCTACGGCGACAACGTGCAACTGGTGGCGACGGCCCGGGACGGCCTGGGCAACGTCGTCAGCTCCGCGACGTTCACCTGGTGGTCGTCGAACGAACCGGCGGTAACGGTCAGCGGCACGGGGATGGCGACCGCGTTGGCCAGCGACACGGCGACGATCCGGGCCTCGAGCGGTGGGCAGACGGGGCCCGTGGTCGTGACCGCCTCGTTCCTGCGGTGGTCGTTCGCGACGGGCGCCCGCGTCTCGACGGCCCCGGCCGTCGGCGCGGACGGAACGGTGTATTTCGGACTCCCGGCGTACGACGACAACGTCTACGCACTCAGGCCGGACGGTACCGTCAGGTGGTCGTTCAGCACGGGGTACTGGGTGGAGTCCGTCGCCGTCGGCGCGGCGGGGGCCGTGTACGTCAGCGCCCACAACCTCTACACGCTGAGTCCGGACGGTGCCCTCGAGTGGTCGCATGCGGCGGCGTCGGGCCGGTACGACTCCGACATTGCCATCGGTGCCGATGGGACCGTGTACGCGGCGTCGTTCAGCAACGCCCAGCAGAGGTACACACTCGACGCGATCAACGCCGACGGGACGCTCCGGTGGTCCTACGACCTGGACCACTACGCACGCGGCGCTCCCGCCATCGGCGCGGACGGAACGGTCTACGTTGGCTGCTGGGAGACCCTCCACGCGCTGCATCCGGACGGCACGCTTCGGTGGTCGTACCTCATGGCTGGGCGTACAGGCTCCCCGGCGGTCGGGGCGGACGGTACGGTGTACGTCGGCGCCTCGGACTACAACCTCTACGCGCTCGACGCCGACGGGACGCTCCGCTGGTCGTACCCCACGGGCAGCATCCCCAACCGGTCCGCGGCGGTCGCGACCGATGGGACGGTGCTCGTCAGCTCGGCCGGAACGCTTGCGGCGCTCAACCCGGATGGGACCCTGCGCTGGTCCCGGGTTCTGGGACGGCCCGTCGTGAGCGCGCTGGGACAACCCACGATCGGCACGGGCGGGGCAGTGTTCGTTGCCTCGCACGACACACTCTATGCCCTCGACCCGGACGGGAACCGGCAGTGGTTCTACCCGCTCACGGACCCGTCCGACCCGTCGTGGGGCAGTCCACGCGGTCCCATGCGGCCGCCGGCCCTCGCGCCGGGCGGGACGCTGTACGCCGGCCTGCGTGCGAAGGGGGCTAGCTACGGCTATCTCTGGCCGATCAACACGGGGCTGGACGGTCTCGCCAAGGCACCGTGGCCCAAGTTCCGGCACGACAATCGCAACACGGCGAACGTGAGCACGCAGTAGGGGTCCTCCAAGCCCCGAGCGTCACGCGGCGTTCGGGGCTTTCGGGTGCAGCACGGTCGCGTAGCGCAGCCCTCATACGGGACACTTGCAGTTGCCATCCATGGGCGCATATTCGACCTCCGCTCCCCAAGCCTCCCGTGTCACCACATCCCCGAGGTGCTGCCATGCGTATCCTTACCCTTGCCTTTGTCATTGCAGTCGCGGCAGTAGCAGTGAATGCAACGACCGACGTCGCTCATTTCGATGGCTCCGGCGCGATGATTGAAGAGGATCGGCCAGGCAATCAGCGACTCCTGGGCATCCACCACTTTTCGCTCAAGGACGGAGTCAAACCCGAGGACTTCGAGCGGTTCATTGTCGAGGAGTGGAACCCCGTTATGAGCGACCGCTTTCCAGGAATCCACTTGATGCTCGTGAAGGGTGAAAGGAACGCGAGAGACGGCGAGTATCTCATGGTCTATGACATACAGTCGGTATACGTGCGGGACTGGTACTGGCCAAGCAGCGACGAGCAGACAGAAGCCTCCGAGGCGATCTGGGAGAACTGTGGGGAGGCGTGCAGTGACGTCGACGCGAGATTCGCCAGCATGGCTGAGAGAACGCGCTGGGCCGACTACGTTGAGCTGGTACGCGACTAACCCTAGTTGACTTCGCGAGACTCAAACGGCCCCGAGCCTCGCACGGCGCTCGGGGCTTTCAGTCGCGCCAATGATTCCAAACTGAACAATTCCCGTCCTTGGGGCATTTCCTGAATTGGCTCATTTTGGCGTGCTGAGTTCAAACCTGTCGGTGGCCTTCGACGGGCCCCGCCGCCGGACAGACGCCCTCCACCTGGACGCCCGCCCGGCGACGCGACGGCTCCGCCCTCACGCCGCCCCCGGGACCCCGGGATCAGCCAAGGAGGTATCAGATGGGATTCTACAACACTGACAACTGGCCTGAGAAACGGAACTACTACCGCTGGCCGTGGTCGAGCAATGACAATCCCGTCCAATGGCTCGAGACGACCGATATCTGCAACATCCACTGCAAGGGATGTTACCGCTCGTACATGGAGGGTCACCGGCCACTCGAGGTATTGATGCGAGAGGTCGACTTCTGCATCAGCAACAGGAACATCGATACGGTCTGCATCGCCGGTGGTGAACCTCTCATATATCCCCGTCTTGTGGAACTGGTCCAGTACATCGCAGGCAGAGGGATCAAGCCCAATATCATCACGAATTGCGTAAGAATGACGGAGGACTTCATCTCCAAACTGTTTGACGCGGGTGTCTACGGGTTCACCTGTCACGTGGACATGTTGCAGGACCGACCCGAGAACAAGAGCCGCAAAGATGAGATCGGGCTCATGCCTCTCCGGCAGAAGATCGCGGACATGATCTATGACGTAGGCGGAGGCAAGATCTACACGACCTTCAACTGCACGGTCTATCACGAGAACTTCAGATTCCTGCCTGACATTGTGAGATGGGCCCGCTCGAACATCGGGAAGGTGAACGGTCTCGATTTCATCACCTACCGAGGCATCCCGATACGAGAGATCGTGAAATGGGACGTGGAGAGCGAGCAGGGAGAGACGCATGACGGCATACAAGAGAAGCTGGGATACGCTGAGGCGGATACCAGTCAAATAGACATCACGTCGGTGGACGTGTACAACATCCTGAAAGACAACATCGGCGGTTCCTTCGAACCGAGCGCGTACTTGGGCGGCACAGGTCACATCAAGGAATACAAATGGTGGGGGTATGCAGGTGTATTCGATGCCCACGGAATGGACTACGGCTTCATCGGTCCCCGCACAATGGAGTTCCTCCAAGTCGCCCACCACTGGGTGAAGGGTAGGTACTTCATGTACCTCAGGACCAATCGGTCGCCCCGTTTCGTGATCCTGTTGACGGCCCTCCTTGGCGACAAGAAGATGCGCTCCGTCCGCAGAAAGCTGCTCAAGAGTCTCATCAACCCCGTGAACTGGTTCAAGCCGGTCTACTTCCAGAGCATCGGCATCAACCAACCGCCCGATCTGTTGGAGAACGGAATGTCGAGCATGTGCGAGAGTTGTCCTGATGCCTGTGTATGGGAGGGCAACCTTGTCAGCTCATGCCGTCTCGACGAGTACCGAAGATACGGTCGTCTGTTGAACGCGATCTGCTACGCCGAGGACACGGACAAGCGGGTCGAGGAGAGTGAACTCGAGGTGGTCGAAGCACCAGCATAGACTCCGCGCCGGGAAGGAGGATTCGCACCAGGGGTGTCCGTCGGGTCTTGGGCGTCGCGACACCAGACTCTGAGCCCCGAGCGTCACGCGGCGCTCGGGGCTTTTGGCTGCGCCTGAGTGACAGTTGCGTGACGGTAGGGAAGGCAGGCGAACATCTTATCGAGTTTCCGAGAATCTTTGCGAAAATATCGCGGACATCTTGGGAAACTTGGTTTTCAGCAGGTCGGGGTGAATGGCGAGACGGGCGGCGCAAGTTGCGCGGCCCCTGGTGTCTAGCAGGGACAGGCTGCTCCTTCCGAGGCGCAGGCTGCGCCCCTTCGGCGTGCGCTGCAAGCCGGGGGTCGTGGGGTCGAATCCCATCCGCTCCATCTTCATGCGGGACCGTGGCTTAGCTGCGGTCCCGCAAGGTGCTGGCCCGCTTGGTGCGACCTAACATGGTCCGCCATGCTTGTGCCTGAGCGTAACCGCCGTTACCGGCCATCGCGCAGAGCCGCCGTTACCGCCTCCATCCCGGGATCTCGCCCAGCAGCATAGGCCGCTAACGTCCACGGTGCCGCGATGTCCGGTGCCAATGAAGGCACAGCAATCGGATTGCGCACGACTGGACCATGACAATCCACCTTTCCTTCACACCCCGTTCGATAGTCGTGACGTTCCGTCGCGTTGAGCAGCACGGCGCCGGAATTGGGCAGCGTGACGATGCCCCCTTCGGAAAAGAACTCGAGGCGATCGCCGGGCCCTTCCCCTACAAGCGTCACGCGCTCGGGCGCGGCTTGCTCGAGGTAGCCAATGCTCGAGATGGCTGCGGAGAACGTCCACGGACTCATGAGGACGAAGATGCGCCCAGGGACGAGGTCTGGGAGGGACGTCATGAAGTTGCGCGTCGTGTTGAGATCGCCCCCACCATTCAGTCGCATGTCGAGCACGAGATGTTGGTGACCGCCCGCCTCGATCGCAGCTGTGAGTTCACGCAGGGCCGCGGAGATCGGACGCCCCGGGGCATTGTTGTTCCGTCGCAGTTCGACGATGGTCGCGTCGAGTTCCGCTGCGTCACGGGATCGAAACGGCTCGTCGACGTCTCTCAACGACCACGGTACCTGATTCGGGTCCAGGAGCGCCCGCCACGTCCCCCGCTCCTCGGGGAAGAGCTCGGGGGAGAGCCATCGACTGGCGCCCGCGCGCACGCGGTCATCGTTCGCCGGTTCCGCTTGGAGGCGCCGTGCAACACGGCGGCCCGCAGCGGTTTCGAATTCATAGAGTACCGCATCCATCTCGGTAATCAATCCGAGTGCATGCATCTGCTCCGGGCTTTCGATGAGGTAATTCGCGTTGCGATCGCGCCAGGCCGCAACGCCGCCCGCCAGCGTCCGCGCGGAGTCTCGGATCTCGTCGATGCGCGTATCGCCCACTGCCACAACTCGTGCGCCGAGCAGGTCTGCATGCGCCGCAGTTGCCCTGAGCACGTGAAAGTCTTCGCCGAACGGGGTGACACGGATCGGCACTCGATTGAAACGCCGAGAACGCGGCCCCGCGAAGGCGGTCGTGTGACCGTTATCGGCCAGAGCAACGATCTGCGCGAGCGATAACTCGAACTTCGCCCAACTCACCCGGGACAGTCGTTCTTCCAGCTCCCGGAGTTTCGCTTCGCCTCGCGATCGTGCCTCCGCCGAATACGCCTGGTCGACTTCCAGAAAGTTCGTTCGGAAGACCTCGAGATCGGCCTTCATCTGTGCAATGGTGAGCGTTCGGTTCGCGGGAGCGGCCTGCGCTTCTGCCTTGGGAACTCCGCCGACCCCAGCGGCGAGCAGCATGCCAATGACGAATGGCAATCGTATCGGTCGTGAACTTCGCGGCCTCAAGAACCTGCGCATTGGACGGTCTCGCTCGTTGAGTGATAATGGTGTTAGGTGTGGTCTAAGGTATACGCATAAGGACGGCGCGAGTTTCAATCGGGGAGAAGGGTCCAGACGCACTACGACCAATGGTACCACTGGGAGCTGACTTACGCCGTTCCCGAACTGGGAGCGACATCACAAATCTGTGGTGTGCGAAGAGTGTGCGAACACGTGGAGGGCAGTAGGGTTGTACAACGGTTGGATGGTATCCCCACCCTCTTACCGTCTTACCTTCCTACCATCTCCTTCGTAGTTTCTGAGATCTCCTTCTCCGGTTCTCAGGGGGCACGGCCCGCAGGTTGGGCTTGAGTCACATGTCGGAGGCACTCGTGCGTGTCGCGCCACTTCTTGCCGTCTTCATCTTCGCGCCGCTCACTGACGCCGTCGCCCAAGACCAGCTGCGCTCGGGGGTATGGTTCGGGGTTGGTGGGGGCGTAGGCTTCCTGTCCGGCACGTTTCCCCAACACGACGATCAACACATCGGTGCTTCCTTCAATATCGGTGTCGGCTCCGCCATCGCATCGCGACTGCGTGTCGCAGGCGAATTGGACGCGCTGTTTGTCGGTGACGGGGGGCTCGCAACGCTTGCCCTCGTGGGCTCAGCCTACCCTTCAGTCCGTGGTAACCTGTTTCTGAAGGCGGGTGTCAGCTATCGGGGTCTCTTCTTTTGGTGTGGGGAGCACTCCGCCCAGGACGTTGCACCTCTTGTGGGTCTCGGGTACGACCTACGACGCGGCGACACCTTCTCTCTGACCCCATTCGTGCAAGTCGTCGTGCGCGTGCATGAACTGGACAGCCTGGGGGGAGCGGAGTTGGGAACGGTGATCCACGGTGGCCTCAGCGTCACGTGGCACTAGGTGGCTCCGCGCCGGGCGGTTGCCTTAGGCTCTGAACGCCGCTGCAAACCCACACGTCGGACAGCGCCACACTTCTCACTGCTCGTCCGGCGCACCCGAGCGGGACTGTGGCTTAGCTGCAGTCCCGTTTCCGTTGGAGGCTGGAGGGTAGGTAGAGGATCTCGGTGAACTCGCGCTCGGGGCCCGGACGAGTGGGGGTTGACTCCCCTAAATCCCGACTATTTTGTTAGAATATACCGAGGTGCTGGATGTACTCTGGTCGAAGCGGAGCACGCGCCTGGATAGCAGGCGCGCCCGCGCAGGACACCTCACGACTGAATTGGGGAGGAGTTCCGCATGGCAAGCAAGAAGATCATTGCAGTTGTTGGCGCGACTGGTGCCCAGGGTGGTGGGTTGGCGCGTGCCATCCTCAGCGACAAAAGCTCAGGGTTCGCGGTCCGTGCCCTCACGAGAGATGTGAACTCCGACAAGGCGAAAGCGCTTGCGGCCCTGGGTGCAGAGGTCGTGAGGGCCGACGTGGACGACGTCGAGAGTCTGAAGGCCGCGTTCTCCGGCGCGTACGGAGCGTTCTGCGTGACGTTCTTCTGGGAGCACTTTTCGCCGGAGAAGGAAGGTGCACAGGTCAAAGCCATGGCCGAAGCGGCCAAGCACGCCGGGCTGCAGCACGTCGTCTGGTCTACGCTCGAGGACACACGCAAATGGGTACCGCTCAGCGACAGCCGCATGCCAACCTTGATGGACAAATACAAAGTCCCACACTTCGATGCCAAGGGTGAGGCAAACCACGTGTTCGAGGAGTTCGGCGTACCGACGACCTTCTTGCTGACATCGTTCTACTGGGACAACCTGATCCACTTCGGTATGGGCCCCAAGAAGGGCTCGGATGGCAAGTTCGCGATCACATTGCCCATGGGTGACAAGAAACTGCCGGGCATCGCCGCAGAGGACATCGGCAAGAGCGCCTACGGCATCTTCAAGCAAGGAAGCGAGTTCATCGGCAAGACGGTCGGGATTGCTGGTGAACATCTCACGGGTGCACAAATGGCCACGACGCTCGCCACGGTGTTGGGTGAAGAAGTGCACTACAATGCAGTTCCGCCCGAGGCATATCGCAGCTTTGGCTTCCCGGGTGCCGAGGATCTCGGGAACATGTTCCAGTTCAAGCGAGACTTCGAAGAGTACTACTGCGGAGCGCGGGACCTCGCTGTGAGCCGTGCCCTCAACCCGGCACTACAGACGTTTGACATGTGGCTCGCTGAGAACAAGAGCCGGATTCCGCTGGAGTAGGGGGGACGAGCGCAACGGAGCCGCCGGCCATGCGACCGGCGGCTCTGTGCTTCGCCCCGCAATCAGACTTGTTCCTTCTCCCTTCTCCCTTCTCCCTTCTCCCTTATTCCCTATCCCCTATCCCTTCTTAAAGCCCTATCGCCATTGCAAAGCCAAGCCGGCCCTCGACGTCGAACTGAAAGCGTTTCAGCCCCAGCCCGTCGAACTGGTACAGCCAAGCCCCGAACTCCAGGAACCAGGCACCGATACGGCTTACCCGGTTGATGCCGACTCCGAAACGCCCCGCCGGGCTGGTCGTGGTGGCGAGGCCCATCTCATCGGGGTCGCTTCGCACCGCCCCGGCGCCAAGGAAGACATAGGGGACCAGGGGCGACGTGCTCGGCCATCCGACCTGGAGATCTCCACCGTACGCGTACCGTGTGGCACCCGAGTCGCTGAGCGCCACGGTCTCACCGCGGTACCGCGCACGGTGGCGTGAAATGCTCGCACGCAGGGCGATGCGGGGCCCGAACTGCACCGCGACACCGCCGCCGTAGGAGAACGCCGCGCTGTAATCATCGCCGGTGTCGGTGAGATTGACGACCGGGGCGTGTCGTCCGCCGAAGCCGAATACCACCAGAGCCCGAGACTGCGCCGGCAGCGGGTGCCAGGCACCCGCTGCCAGCGCCAAGGCGACGCCGGCCGCGGCGGACCGGACGAGACCGTGGGTCCTATTTGCCCGCTGCACCAAACCGCGTGGCAACCTCGTCCCAGTTCACGACGTTCCACCACGCCGCGATGTAGTCCGGACGACGGTTCTGGTAGTTCAGGTAGTACGCGTGCTCCCAGACGTCCAAGCCCAGGATCGGCTGCTTGCCTTCCATGAGCGGGCTGTTCTGGTTCGGGGTGCTCTCGACTGCGAGGTTCCCACCGTCCACAACCAGCCACGCCCAGCCGCTGCCGAACCGGGTAGCGGCGGCGTCCGAGAACTGCTGCTTGAAGGTCGCGAAGTCACCGAATGTCTTCTCGATCGCTTTGGCGAGCGCTCCAGTCGGCTCCCCCCCGCCGTTGGGACTCATCACACGCCAAAACAACGTGTGGTTCGCATGGCCTCCGCCATTGTTGCGGACGCCGGTGCGGACCGCCTCCGGCACGGCACCGATGCCGCGCAAC
Organism: Gemmatimonadota bacterium; assembly: GCA_039588295.1. Lineage (GTDB taxonomy): Bacteria > Gemmatimonadota > Gemmatimonadetes > Gemmatimonadales > GWC2-71-9 > JAOTVV01. The sequence goes on along the minus strand of JBDHAB010000005.1, from coordinate 105,168 downwards.
AGGTCGTCAATTGCCTTCCCCTTGAGATCGGCGTGCTGCTCGAGCGCTGCGTTGAGCTTGGCAACGTAGCCGGCGTGGTGCTTTGTATGGTGAATCTCCATCGTCCGCGCATCGATGTGCGGCTCGAGCGCATCGTAGGCGTACGGGAGGTTTTCGAGTACATGCGCCATGACGTGCTATTCCTCCGTTCGTAATCAACTAGATTCTTGCCAGTTGGAAGTGCCGAATTCGCCAGTAATTAGGCGAGGTGGCGAGACGAACACAAGGGAGTAGGGGCGTACAGCAGCATTGATAGGGAAGGCATCGTGCGATGGACGCACGCCGAGCGGGATACTGGTCACAAGCGGTCGGCTAACGAGTTGTTGAGGCAGCTCGACGCCGTCGACTGAAAGGGAGGTACCACGTGCGACGATCCATGCTGCTTCTGGCAGCCCTCGTCCTGATGGGCGGGAATCTCGCGGCGCAGAGCGGACAGGCAAGGACCTGGCTGCTCGAGGAACTGAACTGGCTCGAGGTGGGGCGGCTGGTTCCCGACTCCGTGGCAACGGTCCTGGTTCCGGCCGGCACGGTCGAGCCCCATGGCGTGGTGAACAACGGCGCGGACAACACGGTGCCGTACGAGTTGGCCCTCCGGCTCGCGCCCCGTGTCAACGCCCTCGTGGCGCCGACGATTCCATACGGTGTGACGGTCACGTTGGATGAATACCCCGGCGCGCTGGGCATCAGCGCAGAGACCTTTACGGCGTACAGCTACGAGGCTCTGGTCGGCCTCGCGCACGCCGGGTTCCGCAACATCGTGGTGCTCAACGGACACGGTCCGAACGGCGATCCGCTGCGCGAGGCGGCAGAGCGGGTGTTTCGGGAGACCCGGAGTCGGATCCTGGTGACGGAGTGGTGGACGCTCACGGCCGATCTGGTGCAAGAGGTCTACGGCACGGAGGGTGGACACGCCGGGAACAACGAGACGGGCGCGGTGCTCGCGGTCCGTCCGGATCTGGTACATCCAGAGCTCTACGCTGGGGCGGAAATGGCGACGCCGCGGGGATCGGGGTGGACCGCCTATCCGTTCCCCTCGTCGATCGTGCTGTATCGCGAGGGCGAAGGGTACCCGGATTTCGATCCCGACAAGGCCCAACGGTTCTTCGGCGGAGTTGTCCAGCGGCTCGAAGCGTTGATCACCGACGTCATCGGGAAGTGGAACCGGGCGGGGCTGTAGTGACGGCGCGCCGTCCGGCACGGCGTCGGTATCCGAGCGTTGCGCCGGGCGGGGGCCCGACTCCGGTCCGCGACTCACTTGTGGCGTCACTCTGGCCCCGGTACGTTCACGACAATGGCTGACGCCCACGATTTCTCGGTGTCCCATACGGCGCCGCGAGCGCCCCTCAGCGACCGCGGGCTCAAGATCCTCGCGGACGTTGCGGCATACCTCGCCACGGGCCTGGGGGCGGAAGGCGTCCTCGTCGGCGTAGCAGGGGCGCTGGGCCGCGGGCTGCGGACGGATGCTTGCCGTATCTGGATCCGAACGGCGGACGGCTCGTCGTTTCGGGCGATCGTGCCCGAGGGGGCGGTACCTCCGGCCGAGGTGACCGCGGAAGCGTCCCGCGATTGGTTCGCTTCACAGGATCCGACCGTGCGTCGCGGCGACTTCTGGCACGCGCGGTTCCCGCTCGCACACGAGGGTGAATCGTTGGGTTTGCTCGAGGCCACGATCTTCGCCGGCCCGGAAACGGCGACGCTCCGTGAGGTGCTCCACATTACCGCCAACATCCTCTCTCCGTTGATCGCGTCCTTTGAGCTGTCCGAGGATCTGGCCTCGGAGATCGCCCTCCGGACACGCGAGATCGAGTCCCAACGGCGGTTCACATCCAAGATCATTGACTCACTGCCGCTCGGGCTGTACGTCATCGACCGCGATTACCGGATTCAAGCATGGAACCGGAAGCGGGAGACTGGCACGCAGGGCATCAATCGAGAGCAAGTGATAGGGCGCACGGTGTTCGAGGTGCTCTACCGACAGCCGCGCGCGTTACTCAAGCAGGAGTTCGATCGGGCGTTCGGGACCGGCGAGATGGAACAAATGGAGGTGGAGTCCACTGCCTCCGGCGAGTCCCGGTACTACCGGCTCACCAAGGTGCCGATGCGTCTGGACGAAGACCTGGTGTCACACGTCATCACGATCGGTGAGGACATTACGGAGTGGAAACGGGTCCAGGAGCAGGTCTCGCAGACGGAGAAACTCGCGGCGGTCGGGCAACTCGCGGCCGGGGTCATGCACGAGATCAACAATCCGCTTGCCACGATCGGGGCCTGCGTCGAAGCGCTTGCCGCCCGGGTGTACGATCTGCCGGCGGCGGACGCGGCCAGCTACGAGGAATACCTGTGGATCATGGAATCGGAGCTGGCCCGGTGCAAATCGATCGTCGACGGCTTGCTCGACTTCTCGCGGCCGAAAGCACGGGTCAAGCGCGAAGGTGAGATCAACCAGATCGTCGAGGACGCCCTGTTCCTGGTGAAGCATCATGACAAGTTCCGAGGCATCACCCTCGAGCGGGAGCTTGCCGACGGGTTGCCGATCATTCGTGCGAACCATGAGCAGCTGATCCAGGTGTTTCTCTCAATGATGCTGAATGCGATTGACGCGATGGAAGGGAAGGGTGTCCTCACCGTGCGCACCGCGATGTTCGGCATGCGTGACGATGAAGTGATGGTCGAGATCGGTGATACCGGCATGGGAATCCCGCGAGACGATCTGCCCAAAATCTTTGAGCCGTTCTACACGACGAAGTTGCCCGGCCGTGGGACGGGCTTGGGGCTATCCATCTGCTACGGAATCGTGCAGGAGCACGGGGGCAGGATCCTGGTGGACTCGCAGATCGGACGCGGGTCGCGTTTCAGGATCGGCCTGCCGGTGGACGCCGCCGCCTAGCCGTGAAGGTCCTCGTGGTGGAGGACGACCGCACCGTCGGGCAGTTCGTTCAGCGCGGCCTCGAGGAGCACCGCCATAACGTTGATCTCGTCGCCGAGGGGAAGGAAGGACTCGAGCGAGCCTCACAGGCCACCTACGACCTCATTGTGTTGGATCTCCGGCTGCCCGGCATGACGGGGGTCGAGGTGCTCCGCACGCTGCGGGATCGCGGGGTCGACACGCCGGTGCTCGTGTTGACCGCGCAGGACGCGGTCGAATCGAAGGTGCAGGCGCTGCGCACCGGCGCAGACGATTACGTCACGAAGCCGTTTGCGTTTGAAGAATTGCTGGCCCGGGTCGAGGCGCTCAGTCGCCGGCCCAAAGAGATCGCGCCTCCGGTGCTCCGCGTTGCTGATCTCGTGATCGATACCGGCAAGCACGAGGTCCAACGAGGCGGCCTCCCGATCGAGCTCACGCCCAAGGAATACGCCGTCCTCGAATACCTGGCACGCAACACCGGCCGTGTCATGTCGCGCACCCTGATCACCGAGTATGCGTGGGACTACCATTTCGATCCCGGCACGAACATCGTGGATGTCGTCATCAATCGGCTCCGCAAGAAAGTCGACCAAGGCTTCACCCCGAAGCTGATCCACACTGTCCGAGGGGTCGGCTACGTGATCAAGTCGGACTAGCCCGTCATGCAGACCATCCGCGCGCGCCTCGCGGCGGGGTATGCCGCCCTGCTGGGCGCAACCATCGTTGCCTTCGCTGCCGTCACCTACGTGGTCCAAGGCTCCGGGTCGTTCGGTGACCTCGATGCGCGGGTTCGGACCGAGGCGAACCTGATTACGGGGATCTTGAGTGAGGCCTTTCGGGCGCGCGAGCAGGTGGTCTGGCCCGATCCACAGACCGGCGACCTGGTCCTCATCCCAGCGGTTGCGTCACTGCTCGAGGGTGTGAGGGGCTATGTCATCGTCCTGGGCCACGACGAGCGCGTGCTGTTTGTGTCCCAGGACGCCCGCGAGTTTCCCATCTCGACCTTTCAGGCGCTCATCGGCGCGGCGCTGGAGCCGGGCACGCTAGGGCGGCCGGGACTCGCCGACATCGGGGCGCCGGTCGGAAGGGTGCGCTATTTCGTGCAGCCGATGACTGAGGCGGGACCGGAACCGACGGCTGTGGTTTCAGGAGTTTCGACCACCGGATTCGTTCCACTGTTGACCGCCATGCTGTGGACCGCACCGTTCGTGATCGCGGCGTCGTTGCTGTTCGGGTTCGTGCTGGTCGGTCGGAACCTGAAGCCCGTGGAAAACATCGTTGATGAGATCGAGGCAATCACCGACGGCCGGACCCTCCATAAGCGCCTCGGCGACCCCGTGGCGCACGACGAGCTGGCACGGTTGACACGGACGTTGAACCGGATGCTGGCACGGCTCGAGCGGAGCTTCGGGAGCCTCAGACGCTTCACGGCCGACGCGAGTCACGAGCTCAAGACCCCGCTGACCGTGCTCCGCTCCGGGATTGAACGTTCGATCACCCACCCGAAGACCCCTGCGGATGTCATGGCCACGCTCGAGGAGACCCTGTTCGAAGTCAACCGCATGGCTGAGCTGGTGGATTCGTTGCTGACACTGGCTCGAGCCGACGAGGGCCGGGCGCCGCTCCACTTGGAAGACGTGGACATGCAGGAACTCCTCGCGGAGCTGGCCGAAACGGCAAGCATCCTTGGCGAGCAGGCCTCGGTGGAGGTCGCCGTGCGGGTGCCGGAACGACCGTTCCGCATGCGGGCAGACGCCAGCCGGATCCGCCAAATGCTCACGAACCTCCTCACCAATGCCATCAAATACACCCCACCTTCCGGGAACGTGTGGATTGACTCGAGCCACCGCGACGACGAGATCGTGGTGACGGTACGAGACAGCGGCATCGGGATCGCACCCGGCGATCTCCCGCATATCTTTGACCGGTTCTGGCGCGCCGATCCCGCCCGAAGCCGCACGGGCAACCGTCCGGGAGCCGGCTTGGGTCTGGCCATCTCGCGGTGGATCGCCGAGGCGCACGGCGGGTCGATCGAGGCGAAGAGCCGAACGGGCCACGGGACAACGTTCACGGTGACGCTCCCGACCGGGTCTGCGCCGTGAGGGCGGGCTCGGCCGAGGGCTGTCATTCGGCTGTTATCGTTCTGTAATCTCGAGGTAAGCGTGGTGGTGGGGTAGCGGGTAGCCGGGTGGGGTACCAGCATGTAGAATTGTAGCGCCAACCGAGCAGCCGGAGGATTCAGGTGTTCGACAACCTCGTTGAATCGAATCGCAGCGGCCGGCGGGACGTAAAGGGCGTCGTCATGGGGATGTTCACGTCCACCGTGTTCCAGACGGTACTGATTGGTGCGGCGGTGTACGCCACGATGGGTGTCGCCCAAGAGCAGGAGTCGGTCGACATCGACACGATCATGCTCGTGTTGGACGAGCCCGAGCCGGAAGAGAAGCCGGACGAGCCGGACGAGCCGCCCCCAATCGTCACCTCCCTCAACCCGCCGCCCAAGGGCTTCCAGGTTCTGGCGGCACCGATCGACATACCGACGGAGATCCCGCCCATCAACCTCGAAGAGCGGTTCGACCCGCGCGACTACAGCGGGGTCGGTGTCGAGGGTGGTGTGTTCAGCGGTGTGGAGGGCGCGACTGGCCCGGTGGACCTGACCCAGGTGTTTGCCGAAGCGGTGGTCGACGAGGTCCCGGAACGGATTTCCTGTCCGCTGCCCGAGTACCCGCGCATGATGCAACAGGCCAACATCCAGGGACAGGTATTGCTGCAGTTCGTGGTGGAAACGGACGGGCACGTGCGAGGTGAGACCATCGAGACACTGACCTCGTCGCATAAGGCATTCGAAGGACCAGCGCGGGAGATGATTGGCAAGTGTCTGTTCCGCCCCGGACGCGTGCGGGCCAACCCGGTGCGGGTGCTCGTGCAGATGCCGATCGTGTTCAATCTGGCTGGTCGAGGCTAGACGCCAGACAGCGAATGACCATAGAACTCGCCATCTAATCATCTCGTAGCGGAGGCGCACGACACCATGGAAGTATCACTATTACAGCTCTGGGGCGATGCGGGTTGGTTCGCGCGGGGGATCATCTTCCTGCTCGGCGTCATGTCGGTATTCTCGCTTGGAGTCGGTGCGCAGAAGTGGTGGCGCTTCCGGAAGAGCATGAAGGAAACGCGGAAGTTCGCGCCCGAGTTCGCACGGTTCCTGCAAGAAGAGCAGTTGGATCAGGCGATCGCGGTCGCCGAGAAGCAGAAAGTCTCACACGTGGCGCGGGTCCTGGGCGAGGCATTGGCCGAAGTGAAACCGCTGCTGCGGGACCGGGCCACGATCACCAGCGGGGACATCAACTCTGCGGAACGGGCCATCGAGCGGCAGATGCTCATCCTCCTCTCCGAGCTGAAGCGGGGACTGGGTATCCTGGCGACCGTCGGCTCAACGGCGCCGTTCGTCGGGCTGCTCGGCACCACGATGGGTATCGTGAACTCGTTCACCGGCATGGCGACGTCGGGCTCAGGTGGCTTGGCAGCAGTGTCGGCCGGAATCGCCGAAGCGCTCATCACGACGGCGTTCGGCCTCGCGGTCGCGATCCCCGCCGTGTGGTTGTACAACTACTTCCAGACCAAGGTGGAGAATCTCACGGTCGAGATGACGTACACGTCGAAGGAGCTGATCGACTTCCTCATCAAGAGTGTCGGCAGCGAATTCGGCCGTTCGATCTTCACCAAGGAGTTCAAGGCCCAACAGGCCGCCCAGTCCGGTCACGTCAGCAAGTAGTGGCGCACTGGTCGACCCTGTTGAGCGGGAGTAGCTGATCTATGGGCGTGCAAGTTGGTAGTCCTGGGGGTGGTGTAAAGTCGGAACCCAACGTCGTGCCGATGATCGACATCATGCTGGTGTTGCTGATCATCTTCATGATCGTGACGCCGGTCATCGCGTCCGGGTTCACGGCTGAGATGCCAATGGCGCGCAACATCGAGCCACGGCAGGAAGAGGGCGGTGACGTCGTGCTCGGCATGGACGAGGATGGCCGGTTCTACCTCGACCCCGGTACGGGCGAGATCGGCGTGGTACCTGAGGGCCAGCTCGGCGACATCCTCAGCCAGATTTTCGAGACCCGCACGAAGGACAAGATTCTGTATTTTCGTGCGGACCGGGAGCTTCCCTTCGGGCAGGTGCAAGAGGCGATTGAGACGGCTCGAGCCTCGGGGGTGCGAGTGCTTGCGGCCGTCACCGAAGAGCTCCGCGAGGACGCTGGCATTCTCGGACGGGTAGGGAGGTAGCCATGGCGCTCTCACTTCCAGAAGCGGGCACACAGCCGAACCACGAGCCGAATGTCGTTCCGATGATCGACATCCTGCTGGTCCTCCTCATCATCTTCATGATGCAGGTTCCACTGTCGCGGAAGGCGATGGATGTCCAGGTTCCGCCGGAGGTCCGCAGTCGCCAACAGTCCTCCGGACCCAGCAACAACATTGTGTTGCAGCTGATGGCTGACGGGAGCTATCAGATCAACAATGTGCCCGTGTCCCGGGAGCTCCTGGACGCGAGATTTCACGCGATCTACGATAATCGGCCCCAGAAGATCCTCTTCGTAAAGTCGGCGCCGAACCGAAGGTATCAGGAGGTGGTGGAAGTCATGGACGCCGCGCGTGGCGCCGGTGTCCAGGTCATCGGCTTCACCCCGCCGGATCGGGCGTCGGAGGATTAAGGGGCCGACAAACGACAGGGAAGTTGTTGGTGGCTCGACGGGCGCGGAGACCCAAATTGGAAGGTCTTCGCGCCCGTTGGTGTATAATGGACCCATGAAGGACCAGAGGCGGACGCTCGATCTCCGGATGCCGCGCTCGGGCGAGCGCTTCGGCCGCGGCGTTGCGGCGGCCGCGTTGATCCATGTCGGTTTTGTGGTTGCCATGGTGCTCGCCGCGACCCAGGCGGGTGGTGCGCTCCGGGCCATTGGGGGGCCAGGTCCGCGGGGCGGCGGTGGTGGGGGCGGTGGCGCGGTCATCCGCTACATCGACTTGCCGCCACTCGTCCCCAGCGGGACCGCTCCGGCCGAGGTGGAGGAGCAACCCCAGATTCCGGAACTTGCACTCCCACAGCCCGACGTGACGACGGTTGCCTTCGAGCAGCAGCAGCTGGTGCTGCTCGAGGTGCCGGGGCCAGTGATCGAGGCGCCGCGCATCGGGAGCGGTGCAGGCACGGGCGGTGGGCAGGGGCAAGGCTCCGGGTCCGGTGGGGGAGTCGGCTCAGGGCAGGGAACCGGGGTCGGCAGCGGCGCGGGACCCGGGACCGGCGGCGAAGGCGGCTCGGTGCTTCCCCCTGAGCCCAAGTTCATTATCGTGCCGGCCGATCGGCCCAAGTCCGTGCGCGGAATGGAATTCGCGGTTCATTTCTGGGTGAATCGGCTGGGGAAGGTGACCCGCGTGGAGGTCGACCCTCGGATCGAGGACGCGAGCTATCGCAAGAAGTTCCTCGAGCAGATGTATCAGTTCCAGTTCGCACCGGCCCGCACTCTTGACGGGCGCCCCGTGGACGGCCACATCATCATCCCAATCACCTTGTAGGCGAGCAGCAGGTTCCCGGCCCATGACGGGCGCCTCGGCGCGCCCGGGCCCGCACCGGTCGCACCGCGGACACGTACCCACACAGCGGAGGAGTTCGATCTTGGCAGACGGGTCTGGTACGCATCACTCCCGCCCGTGCGGCGCGCTGCGCGTCGCAATCCTGACCCTCGTGGTCGCGTTCGGTCTGACGTCACTTGTTCCCGAGCAACTCCAGGCGCAGGAAGTCGAGGTGGATGCTCCGGCCGTCATCCTCAAGGGCATCCGTTTCTCGATCACAGTGCGGACGCCGCGTTCGCTGGACAGCTTGCCGGTGGTGCTCCTCGCTGGGGACGGGTCGGTACTGCGCCAAACAACGATCGCGCCCGTGGGGGAGAGCGTGTTTCGGGACCTCGTCGTGTCCGACAAATCGGTCCTCCCGCTCACGGTTGTGGTGGGCGACAGCCGCACAGAACTCGCCCGACCGCTCGTCCCAGGATGGTTCAGCATTCTCCCGCCGCTCATGGCCATCGCCCTCGCGCTCATCTCCCACGAGGTAGTGAGTAGCCTCTTTCTCGGGGTGTGGCTCGGGTGTGTGTTCCTCGCGGGCTACAACCCGTTCGCCGCCATACTCATGACCATCGAGCGCTTCATCAGGCCGGCGCTGGCCGATCCCGACCACGCCGCCATCGTGCTCTTCTCGCTGCTGCTCGGTGGGATGGTCGGTGTCATGAGTCGCATGGGCGGAACACGAGCAATCGTGAATGCCGTCACGCCCCTGGCGACCTCCCGCCGCCGCGGGCAGTTCGCCACCTGGCTCGCGGGGATTCTGATCTTCTTCGACGACTACGCCAACACGTTGATCGTTGGCAACACGATGCGCCCGCTCACCGATCAGCTCAAGATCTCGCGAGAGAAACTGGCGTATATCGTCGACTCGACGGCGGCCCCAGTGACTGTCTTGGTGTTCGTATCGACCTGGGTCGGGTTCGAGATCGGATTGATCGGGGATGGCCTGCGGCTTACTGCAGCGCAGAACGCCGCCAATCCGGCGCTGGCGGACTCGCTCCAGGCGGCCTCGCCCTTTGCCGTGTTCCTCCAGACCATTCCGTACCTGTTCTATCCGATTCTGGCCGTGTTCATGGTGGGTACGCTGCTGTTCACCGGGCGGGAATTCGGACCGATGCTCGCTGCCGAGCGCCGCGCTAGCACCGGGGGCGGAGTGTTTCGGCCCGCCGCACAACTCGCGTCGGACACCAGCACGGAACTCGAGGGCGCACCACCAGGGACGCCGCTCCGCTGGTGGAACGGAGCGCTGCCGGTGCTCACGGTCGTGGTGACCGTCGTGATCGGCCTCCTCTACACAGGCTACCGGGCGATTCCCGAAGGGGAGCCTGCAGGCCTCTCGCAGATCCTCGGGAACGCCGATCCGTTCAGCACGTTGCTCTGGGGATCGCTCCTGGGGTGCCTGGTCGCCATTGCGTTGGCCGTGTCGCAGCGGATCCTGCGGCTCTCGGAGGCGGTCACAGCATGGCTCAACGGGTTGCGGGCAATGGTTCTGGCTATGGTAATCCTCGTGCTCGCATGGTCGCTGGGAGCGGTCACGACGGAGCTGGAAACGGCGCCGTTCCTGTCGAGCGCGCTGTCGGATCGGATGCCCATCACCATGCTCCCGGTGGCCGTCTTCATCGTGGCCGCCCTCATCTCGTTTGCGACCGGGACGTCGTGGGGCACGATGGCGATCCTGCTACCTCTGGCCATCCCGCTCTCGGTCGCGCTCGGCGGGGGCGTGGCAATCGACGGTGGCCCTAACTACCCGATTCTGCTGGGCGCGATCTCGTCGGTGATGGCAGGATCGGTTTTCGGTGATCACTGCTCGCCCATCTCGGACACCACGGTTCTCAGTTCCATGGCATCGGGCTGCGACCACGTCGACCACGTGCGCACGCAGCTACCGTACGCACTCGTCGTCGCCGTTGTCGGTATGGCGGTTGGCGACATCCCCACGGCGATGGGACTGTCGCCATGGATCTCCTTGCTGTTGGGATTCGCGATGATTTTGGCGGTGGTCTGGATTCTCGGGAAGCCGGTTGAAGCGCAGCGAGGATCGTAGCTAGGGAGCGCCCGCCGCCTTCCGGTTCGCGGACGGTAACCTGTCCGCCAACCGGAGCGCTCCGACCACCGGATCCAGCGGCCCGGGCACGACGTGGAGGTGGGGCCAACGGCGCCGCACGAGGTCGACCAACGTCGCGCGCAGTGGGGAGCCCTCGCTGAGCAGGCCGCCGCCCAACACCAATGGAAGCCCGGCAACGCCAGGTACGCGGTTGAGCAGCGCCTCGACGTGGAGGCAGAGGTTGGCTGCTGCCTGTTCGATCAGCGCTCTGGCCACCTCGTCCCCCTGCTGACCGACGTCACATACCACCCGTGCCAGTCCCGCAATCCCTTTGGGAGATGCCGCGAGTGCCCAGCGCGCGAGGCTGTCGGTATCCGTGACACCCGCAGCTTCGCAGAGCCGCGCTTCGAGCGCGGTAGGCTTGCCGCGCCCGTCTGCGGCGCGCCCAACCGCCGCGAGTGCGTCGCGGGCCAGTGCGTATCCGCTTCCCTCGTCTCCGATGCGCCAGCCGAGGCCCCCGACCCGCCACAACGTTCCACCCGTGTCTCGCGCATAGCCGATCGAGCCGGAGCCGGCGAGGACGACGAGGCCCGGTCTACCGGGAAAGACGGATTCCAGCGCGATCTCTCCGTCTGTCGTGACCCGGATCTGAGCGTCGAGCCCGAGCGTGCCGGCGACCGTGCGCTCCAAGGCCTGACGCTCCGATGCTCTGCCGGCACCAGCGGCACCCACCACCAACACCGCCGATTCCCACTCGGTGTCCACTTGGGCCAGCGCAGCATGGACCGCCTCGACAATCGCTGCACTGGCTTCTGCCTCCATGCCGGCACGCACGGAGCCGGGTGCACCACGCTGTCGGGCGAGGATCCGGTCGGGACTCGTCGCCACCGCCGCCTCCGTATGCGACGCTCCCGCATCCACGCCGATCAGGAGTCTCATTGCGCAGTTCTTCGGATCGACAGGGCGCTGGAAAGCCACCCGGCGAACAGCGTCAGGGTGGTTCCCAGCGGAACGTACCACGGCCAGGCCAGATTCTCGAAGATCCAAGGCTTTCCGAGCACGACGACCAACATGATCACCGTGGCGGCGGTGATGGCGACCAGCGCATCGCGTTCCCGGGCCACTCGGCGGACGCCGCCGAGGATGTAGGTGCCGAGCAGGCCACCGTAGGTGATCGACGCGATGGAGAGCGCCAGCTCGACCACAGGCTGGTCGGTCGATCGGAACGAAAGGGCGCCGCCGGCCAGGACCACTGCCCAACCCACCGTCGCCCAGCGCCCGACCTTCAAGAGGTGCCGCGGGTCCGAGCGGTGGCGAAGCGGCGCGTAGAAATCGTGCGTTGCGGCCGACGCGAGGGAGTTGAGCGAGGAGCTCACCGTACTCATGGCGGCGGCCAGGAGCCCGGCGACGACGAGCCCCGAAATGCCGATCGGCAGCCGGGCCACGGCGAACGTCGGGTACAGCGCGTCGCCCGCGAGGTCCGGGTTGTCGGCGCCGGCCGCCCACAGCGCGGTCCCGACGAGGAGAAACAGCGCGAACTGCAGGATGACCAGCACGCCTGAGCCCACGAGGGCGCGGCGCGCATCCGATAAGCTGCGTGTGGCGAGGAGGCGCTGCACGATCAGGTGGTCGGTGCCATGGGAAGCCGCGGAGAGAAGGGCGCCACCCACGATCCCGCCGGCGAGCGTGTACGTGGTGCTGAACGAGAGGGACCAGTCGACCATCCTGAGTTTGCCCGCAGCCAAGCCGTCTCCGAACGCGCTGGACAGGCCACCCGCGAGCGTGACCGCGGCGACGAGCGTTGCGATCCCGCCCACGACGTAGATCACCATCTGCATGACGTCGACCCAGACGACGGCCTTGATTCCGCCGGCCCAGGTATACACCAACGTGACGCTGGCGACGACGGCAACGCTCATTGGGATGGACCACCCGGTCACGATGGTCAGCGGGATCGCGGTCGCAAATACGCGCACGCTGTCGCCCAGCGCCCGAATGCCCATGAAGATTGCCGATGCCACGCGCCGCGTCTTGGGCCCGAACCGCGTCTCGAGCCTCGTATAGGCAGTCTCATTCTTGCCCCGGAAGTACCCAGGCAGCAACCAGACCGCCACCCCGATGCGGCCGATCAGATAGCCGATGGGGAGCTGCAGGAATCGCAGGTCGCCTCGGGCGGCGAGACCGGGAACGGAGATCACAGTGAGCGCGGAGGTTTCCGTGGCGACGATCGACAGCATGACCGCCCACCACGGGAGTGAGTGGCGACCGAGGAAGTAGTCGGAGGCGTCGCGTTGCCGGCGTGTGAAATGGATCCCGATGGCGATGACGGCGAGGAAGTACGCCGTCATGACGGCCCAGTCGAGCGGCCTCATGAATCAGCGGCAATAACAACGGGGCCCGCGATGACCGCAGGCCCCGAGTGACGAGTCACGTGATCCACCGAGGGGACTAGACGGTGAACGAGCTACCGCACCCGCATCCGCCCGTGGCGTTCGGATTCTCGAACGTAAAACCGGCGCCCTGCATCGTCGACACGTAGTCGACGATGGTCCCGCTCAGGTACTGCGCGCTGAACTGATCGACAAACACGCGAAGGCCTTTGACCTCCAACACGATGTCGTCGTCCAGCGGACGATCTTCAATGTTGAGCCCGTACTTGAACCCGGAGCAACCGCCCGGCAGCACCGACACGCGCAAACCAGCCGTTTCCTCGGGTACCTGCTCCTGCTCCATGAACTTCTTCACTTGCTCGACCGCCTGATCGGTCAGGCTGACCTCGGCGCTCGTTTCCGGACGTTGCGACGTCGTCATGCGTGTTCCTCCCATGTGCTCGCGCAACTTAGGGAGTGCTGGCGTGAGTGTCAACGCGACCGCCTGTAACGCGTTGAACTCGGAGGAGTTGCGCGGCGAAGACGGTGACGGCGCGCGTGGTTGGCCGTGGTGGACTACCGCAGCGCACTCAGGACCGAGTCCGCTACCATGCCGCGGATGCTCAACAGGGCCCGGTTCTCCCGCGTTGGGTGAACCCGATTCGTCAAAAGGATGATGAAGACTTCCTTCTGCGGGTCGATCCAGATACTCGTGCCGGTGAAGCCCGTGTGTCCAAAGCTCGCGGGCGACAGCATGGTGCCCGATGACCTTCCCCCGCCAGGCGTCGGCGTGTCCCAGCCGAGTGCGCGCGTCGAACCCTCTGGTCCCGGCTGTCGACGCGTGAACTCTCGCACCACTGTGGCAGGGAGTTGGACTGGCGCATCGATCGGCAGACGTCCGTGGTATGCGTCGAGGATCCACAGGGCGAACCGGGCCAGGTCCGGACCGGTGGAGAACAACCCAGCGTGGCCGGAGACGCCGCCGAGACGCGCCGCGTTCTCGTCATGGACCTCTCCCCGCAGCACGCGTCCTCTCCATGGGTCCCGTTCCGTCGGTGCCGTGAATGGCCGCCAGGACGCTGGCGGTAGGAATCGGGTGTACCGCATACCCAACGGTTGGAACACCCTGATGTCGAGAAACTCGTCGAGCGGCTGCTCGGCTGCGGCTTCGACTACCTGCGCGAGTGTGATGGCGCCAAGATCCGAGTACACGTAATTGTCGTCGGGGCGGGACGCCAACGGCTCTTCCAGCACCCGCCGCACGGCATCCTCACGATTCGCCGTGGCCAGGTGCAGGGGAACCCACGCGGGGAGCCCGGAGGTGTGGGTCAAGAGATGCCGCACGAGCACCTCGGCCTTGCGGGGGCCGGTGAACCCGGGCACGTACTCCTGGACCGGTCGGTCGAGATCCAGCTTGCCCTCGGCCACGAGCAGCATGGCGGCGGTCGTGAGTCCGACGACCTTCGTAAGACTGGCCATGTCGTAGACCGTGCTGTCAGTCACGGGGCGCGGATCGTCCTCACCGTACCGCCCGACGGCAGTTCGGTATACCACGGCGCCCCGATGCCCCACGACCATCACGCCTCCCGGGAAGGCACCATCGGCCACCTGGGATTCGAGGAAGCGGGTAACGCCCTCCAGCCGCGCAGCGTCGAATGTTGGGTCGGCCGCGAGACGCGGGTCCGGCACGCCGGTCGCGAGGGCACTGTCGGGTTGGGCCGCCGCGGGGATCCGCATGCCGGAGCCGGCCGCATGGTCCGGCGACAAGGTGATCGGGAGCGTTCCTTGGATCTCGGCGCCCCCTGCGAGTGCCCGTGCGACGGCCAGCTCCGTTGGACGAATGTCGCTCCAGGCGAGTAGATAGCTCCCGCGGTAATCCGGAACCTGGGAGAGGAGGTACGGATTCCCGAATGACGCGAGCACGGTCGGCTTGGCATCCTGTGTGGCGAGAATCAGGGCTGCAAGCGAGTCCGGCATGGCGACGTGGCCCAACCCCGATACCACCGGAACGTTGATGGCAAACACGACCCTCGGGCTGTTGTCGATGACGGCCCGGGCCGAATCGTACGAGGCAACCCCGGACGCCGGAAACAGGCGGAAGCTCGTCGCGGTGTCGCCGAGGCGGCGCAGCTCGCTCACGAGGCGACCACCGAGTGACAGATTCGTCTCCCGGCCGTAGGCGATCACGGCGAGCGTGCCCCGCCGCTCACGGAACTCGTCCATCGGGCCACGCTCGACGAGCGTGAGTGAGCGGGCGGCCATGTCCTCGGCCAGCGCCTGGAAATCGCGCTGTCCGACCGTGTGCATCACGCTGTCGAGCGGCGCCAATCGTTGGTCGAAGAGCCCGGCATCCTGCTTGAGGGTCAGGAGCCGCTCCACCGATCGGTCGAGCCGCTCCAGGGTGATACGACCCGAATCCACGGCCGCGACGATGGCGTCGATAGCGGCCCGCGGATCGGCGGGGATGAGAAGCAGATCACTCCCGGCGAGAAAGGCGCGGACGGCGCTTTCCCCCGGTCCGTATTGCCGCACGATGGCGCCCATCGTGAGCGCATCCGTCACGACTAACCCTTCGAAGTCGAGCGAGTCGCGCAGCACCGCCGACATGATGCGGTCAGAGAGGGTTGCCGGCTCGAGGCTGTCAACGGTCAGGCATGGCACGGCGACGTGTGCCGTCATGACCGCGGTCACGCCGGCACGCACCGCCACGCGAAACGGTGCCAGCTCGAGTGTGTCCAGTCGATTCCAGCAGGCTGAAACGAGTGGGAGCTCGATGTGCGAGTCCAAGTCGGTGTCGCCGTGCCCCGGGAAGTGCTTGGCCGTCGTGTAGAGTCCGTGTTCGGTCGCGCCCCGGATGTAGGCACCGATCAGTGGGGCGACCCGTTCGGGGCTCTCGCCGAAGGACCGGGTGTTGATGATGGGGTTGTTCGGATTGTTGTTGAGGTCGGCGACCGGGGAGAACGTCATGTGGATCCCGACCGACTTGGCTTCCAGCGCCGTGATGCGACCGAGCTCGTAGGCGTCCCACACGCGTCCAGTGGCGGCGATCGCCATGGGCATCGGGAACGAGGTGCCGCCGCGCAGCCGCATCCCCGATCCCCATTCCAGGTCAGCCGCGATCAAGAGTGGGATCGGCGAGCGGGCCTGGAGCGCATTGAGCTTTGCGGTAATCTCGAGCGGCGGTCCCACGGAAATGATGATCCCACCGACGTTCAGGGAGTCGATCCACGTGGCGAGGCTGTCGAACTCCTCGCTGTCGAACGCCGTGTAGTTGCCCAGGAGCCAGGGGATGACCAGCTGGCCGGCCTTCTCCCGGACAGAAAGCGTCTCTAGAAGTGCTTCGGCCGTTATCTTTGAGGGCGACGGCACCTGCACCGGCGGCAGAACCGCATACGGATCCGGAATGACCGGTGGTGTGGGAGGGGGTGTCGAGTGGCTGCACCCACCGACCGACACGAGAACCGCTACCGCAACGAGCGTATGACGCATCGCATTATTCCCCTGGGGCTCGGTGTTCTCTGGTGCGGAGTGCTCCTCTCCGCGTGCAGTGGCGGGACTTCGCCGTCCGTCACCGTACGACCTGGCATCGACGTGCTCCTCGACGACTCCATGCATCTGCTGGCCGGCAAGCGTGCCGGTCTGCTGACCAATCAGACTGGAATCGATCGTGCCGGGGTGAGCGATCTCGATCGCCTGCTCCAGGCCGATGCACAAGTTAGTGCAATCCTCACGCCGGAGCACGGATACCGTGGTGTGTTGGATCAAGCTGACATTGGTCACGGCGTGGATTCGGCGACGGGGCTGCCGGTGTACAGCCTGTATGGGGACGTCCGTGCCCCGACACCGGACATGTTGCGGCGCATCGACCTGCTGCTGGTCGATCTGCAAGACATCGGAGCGCGCCCGTACACGTACATCTCGACGACGCTCTTGGCCATGCGGGCGTGCCGAGCGGCAGGAGTGCCGGTGTTGGTGTTGGATCGGCCCAACCCAATCGGAGGCCTGTTGGTTCAAGGACCCGTGCTCGACACCGCGCACAGTTCGTTTGTGGGCATGCTGCCCGTGCCGTTGCGCCATGGTATGACGCTCGGAGAGTTGGCGCGATTGGGGAATGACCTTCTCGATATCGGGGCGGAACTGGTCGTGATTCCCGCCGCTGGGTGGGTCCGGGACTTGTGGTTCGACACCACGGGCCTTCCGTGGGTTCGGCCGTCGCCGAGCATGCCGAGCCTGGAGAGTGCAAGCCACTACCCCGGAACGGTGCTCTTCGAGGCCACGAATCTGTCAGTGGGCCGCGGCACGCCGGTCGCGTTTCAAGTCCTCGGCGCTCCGTGGCTCGACGTTCAGGCCGTGCGTGCGCTCGTTGGAGCCAGGCGGGGAGTGGGCCTGCGCGATACGGTGGTGACCCCGAGGAGCCCACCAGACGGGAAGTATCCGGATCAGGCAATCGCGGCGCTCCGGCTCACCGTGTTGGACCGTGCCGTCTATGATCCCGTTGAGACGGCGGTAGCGCTCGTGTGGGCGATCGCGCGGGTGCACCCGGATTCCTTCCGTGTGGATCCACGGCGCTTTGCCAGGCTCGCCGGAACCGACGTGATACTCGAGGATCTTGCAGATCGCGACGGCGTCGCGGAGCTCGCGGTCTCCTGGCGGGCCGACCTCGCGGACTTTCGGATCCTGAGTCAGCCGTATCTGCTGTATCGCTGACACCGGCAGCCGGCGAGGCATGGGCACAGGGGCAGAATTGCCGCCGTACCTGGCCGCCGTTATTCTTAGCGACCTGTAACCTCCGGCAATGTCGCTGATACCACGTCCCATCCGGCAGGGCTTCGAGGCCCTGCTCACACCGCTCGTCGCGAACCTGACACGGGCGGGGGTGTCGCCGAACGCCCTCACGACGGTCGGCACCACGATCCTGGTTGGCGCCGGAGTGGCGTTTGGGATCGCGCAGGTCCGCATTGGTGGCCTGCTGCTCCTCGTGAGCGGTGTGATCGACATGCTGGATGGGCGGGTGGCTCGCGAGGGGAACATCGTCACCAAATTCGGTGCATTCTATGACTCGACGTTGGATCGCATCGGTGAGTCGGCGCTGTTCGCCGGGATCGCGGTCTTCTTCGTGGCCGGTGGTGTCCCCCAGGGATGGGTGGTGCCGGCGCTGCTCGCCACTCTCGTGGCGCTGGTGGCCGGTCTCACGGTGTCCTACGCCCGAGCGCGGGCGGAAGGACTCGGGTTGGAATGCAAAGTGGGAATTGTGCAGCGGGCGGAGCGGATTCTTGGCCTGGGCGTCCCCAGCTTGGTGTTCAGTGCCGGCCCCCAAGGGTTCTTGCTCGCGGCGGTGGTGGCTGTGCTCGCGGTCCTCTCGGTCGTGACCGTCGTGCAGCGAGTGGTGCATGTGCACCGAATCACCCGGACCGTTCGGCGACCGACACAGGCTCGGACCTTGACGCCGTTCGCGGCGGATATGTCGTCAAGGAAAGGAAGAAGTGGTGACTGACGGTACTCGGAAACCTGTTGCCCCGGCCGATGGCACGCTCGGCGTGCTTTGCGTTGGGTTGGGGGCAGTGGCAACCACATTCGTGGCCGGGGTGGAGAATATTCGTCGTGGACGCGCGAAGCCGATCGGCTCGCTGACCCAGATGGCCACCATCCGTCTCGGGCGGAGGACCGAGCATCGTGCTCCCCTGATTCGGGAATTTGCGCCACTGGCGTCGCTGGACGCTCTGGTGTTCGGCGCATGGGATCCCATCCCCGATGATGCCTACGACTCGTGCAACGTTGCCGGGGTGTTGGACAGCCGGCATATCGAACCCATCGCCGACTTTCTAAAGACGGTGAAACCGATGCCGGCCGTGTTCGACCAGCAATACGTCAAACGGCTCACTGGCTCCAACGTCAAGAGTGGAAAGTCCAAGCGGGATCTGGCCGAACAGCTCCGTGCCGACATCCGCGCCTTCAAGACGCAGCATCGGTGCGATCGGGTCGTTCTCGTGTGGTGCGCCTCGACCGAAGTGTTCATTCGACCCGGGCCGGCGCACCAGTCGCTAGCGGCGTTCGAGAAGGCGATGGACGAGGACGACCAATCCATTGCCCCGTCCATGCTGTACGCGTGGGCGAGCCTGATGGAAGGCGTGCCGTTTGCGAACGGCGCACCGAACTTGACGGTCGATATCCCGGCAATGCAGGAACTCGCCGAACGGCAAGGTGTGCCCATCGCGGGCAAGGATTTCAAGACGGGACAGACGATGGTCAAGACCGTCATCTCTCCCATGTTGAAGGCGCGTATGATTGGACTCGCCGGCTGGTACTCCACGAACATTCTGGGGAACCGCGATGGCGAAGTCCTGGATGACCCCGAGTCGTTCAAGACAAAGGAAGAGTCGAAGCTCGGCGTGCTGGAGCACATTCTCCAGCCCACGATGTATCCGGATCTGTACGGCAAGATCTACCACAAGGTGCGTATCAACTACTACCCACCCCGCGGTGATAACAAAGAAGGGTGGGACAACATCGACATCTTCGGGTGGCTCGAGTACCCGATGCAGATCAAGATCGACTTCCTGTGCCGCGACTCGATTCTCGCGGCGCCCATCGTACTGGACTTGGCACTGCTCCTCGATTTGGCGCAGCGGGTGGGGATGTCAGGCATTCAGGAATGGTTGTCGTTCTATTTCAAGAGCCCCATGGCGGCTCCCGAGCTCACACCTGAGCACGATCTGTTCATCCAGCACACCAAGCTCAAGAACACGCTTCGCTGGCTCATGGGCGAGGAGCAGATCACCCATCTGGGAGTCGAATACTACGAGTACGAGAAGGTGTGAACTTCTTCGACCTGCTCGTTGTCGTTCTCGGCCTCGCCTTGATCGTCGGCGAGTTGTGGTTCTTCCTTGGGCCGAGGCCAACTACATCCCGCGTGCAGCGAGACCGTGCCGGGATTCAGGAGATCTGGGTTGTGGTGCGCGGGGGCTACGATCCCGACACCATTTTCGTCGAGGTAGGCCGCCCGGTGCGGTTGTTGTTCTATCGAGATGAGACGGCGGAATGCTCCGAGCGCGTGGTGTTCGAGAGCTTCGCCATCGACCAGCAGCTGCCCCCGTTCGAGACCACGTCCGTGGAATTCACGCCGGCCGCCCCGGGTGACTACCCGTTCCGCTGCGGGAAGGCCGTGCTCCGCGGACGGGTAGTCGCGCAAGTGGGCCGTGAGGGTGCCAGAGCGAACCTCGGAAAAGGACACGCCAAGCATGGCTAGCGCACGCATCACGCTGCCGGTCGAAGGGATGACCTGCGGTGCCTGTGCTACCACCGTCCAGAAGCGGCTCGAACAGGCCTCTGGAGTGCAGGAGGCCGCGGTCAACTATGCGACCGGGAAGGCGACCGTCACGATCGATGATGGCCGCGTCAAGGTCGCCGATCTGGTGCACGCGGTGCGCGATGCCGGCTACGACTGTGCGAAGGCGACGGTCAGCTTCGGCGTCGAGGGGTTGCACTACGCTCCGGGGGTGGCGCGGGTCGAGGGCGAGCTGGGCGGGCTCCCCGGAGTCCTGAGTGTTGCGGCAAACCAGGCGTTGGAGGTGGTGCGGGTCGAGTATGTGCCGGGACTGGTGACTGCCCGTGACTTGGAGACGGCCGTTCAGCGCGCGGGGTTCGCGGTTGCCGAGCCTGTTCCGGCCGAGGATCCCGTCGAACGAGAGCGTCTCAAGCGCCAGACCGAGATTCGCATTCTCACCTGGAAGTTCGTGGTCGCGGCCGCTGCGGCCGCCGTGACGATGGTTGCGTCCATGCCGCTCATGGGCGCGATGGGAGCGAAAGAACACGATCTCGTCGCGCGACTGCTGCGTCCCCTGGACGGCCTCCTGCAGGGGTTGCTCCCGGGTCTCTACGATTTCGCCGCGCGCGATCCCGCGCTCCTCAAGTTCATCATGCTCCTGGTCACGCTCCCCGTCCTGCTGTGGAGCGGATTGCAGTTCTATCGCGGCGCGTGGAGCGGCATGAAGCACCGGAGCGCCGACATGAATACCCTGATCGCCGTGGGGACGGGAGCGGCGTTCCTGTACTCGGTCGTGGCGACGCTGGTGCCATGGGCCTTCCAGCGGGCGGGGCTTCCCGCCGACGTCTACTTCGAGGCGGTGACGGCCATCATCGCGCTGATTCTGCTGGGGCGGTTGCTCGAAGCCCGGGCGAAGGGCCAAACGTCGGCCGCGATCCGCCGTCTGCTCGCCCTCCGGCCGAAGACCGCAACCGTCCAGCGGGATGGGCAGGATCTCGAGCTGCCGATCGAAGAGGTGGAGGTTGGCGATTGCCTGATCGTTCGACCGGGTGAGACGCTGGCAGTGGATGGCGTCGTCGTGTCCGGCGAGTCGTCGGTCAATGAAGCGATGCTGACCGGCGAGCCGATGCCGGTGGCCAAGAGCACGGGTGATCGGGTGTTCGGGGGGACCGTGAACGCCACGGGATCCTTCGCCTACGAGGCGACGGCGGTTGGCAAGGACACCGCCTTGGCGCAAATCGTCCGGCTCGTGGAGGAAGCCCAGGGAACCAAGGCGCCTGCGCAGCGGCTGGCCGACAAGGTGGCCGGCGTGTTCGTCCCGATCGTCATCGCGATCGCCATCGCCTCGTTCGTGCTCTGGTGGGTCTTCGGTCCCGATCCCCGGATCGTGTTCAGCACCGTGGCGTTGGTGACCGTGTTGGTCATTGCCTGCCCCTGCGCACTGGGGCTTGCAACGCCGACCGCGATCATGGTAGGGACCGGGAAGGGTGCCGAGTTCGGGATCCTGATCCGGGGCGGAGAGGCGCTCGAAGGCGTGCAGCGGGTGAAGACGGTGGTGTTCGACAAGACTGGGACGATCACCGAGGGACAACCGTCGGTGACCCACGTGCTCGGCGCGAAGCGTTCCGACACCACCGTCGTCAATCCCAGCGAGGTACTGCGCCTCGCCGGCGCTGTGGAGGCCCGCTCCGAGCACCCGCTCGCTGGAGCCATTGTGGAAGCGGCCCGCCAAAAGGAACTCGACATCGGTGGCGTGGAGCGCTTCGTGGCGATGGAGGGGCGCGGGGCCCGCGGAATCGTCGACCGCTTTCTCGTCGAAGTCATCAGCGTGCGCCATGCCGAGGAGCGCAGTCTTTCTCTCGGATCGCTCGAGCGCGATGCGGAGCGCCATATTCTCGCGGGCCGCTCTCCAGTGGTCGTGGTCATCAACGACACGGTGCAGGGCCTGATCGTGATTGCCGATCAGGTCAAGCCGGGGGCAAAGGCCGCAATCGGGCGGCTCCATGAGATGGGGTTAGAGCTGTATCTACTCAGCGGTGACGGCAAGGTATCTGCCCGGCTGATCGCGAAAGAAGTGGGGATCGACCGTGTCATCGCCGAGGTGGATCCACGGGACAAGGTCGATGAGATCCGCCGGCTTCAGGAGGACGGGCGGGTCGTGGCGATGGTGGGGGACGGGATCAACGACGCCCCGGCTCTCGCACAGGCCGATATCGGGTTCGCGATCGGGACCGGCACCGATGTGGCGGTCGAGGCGTCCGACATCACCTTGATTCGCGGGGACCTGGGCGGGGTCGTCGCGGCGCTGGAGCTGTCGCGACGCACCATCCGAACGATTCGGACGAACCTGTTCTTTGCGTTTGTCTACAACGTATTGGGTATCCCGCTCGCGGCCGGTGTGTTATACCCGTTTACCGGCTTGTTGCTGAGCCCGATCGTGGCGAGTGCAGCGATGGCCGCTTCGAGCTTGAGCGTCGTCGGCAACAGCCTGCGTCTCCGGCGATTCAAACCTTCAATGGCTGTGTGAATCATGCGCTACTTTCACCGTACCTCACTCGCGCCCGACGCGGTTCTGGTCGAGGCCGACCGCCATTTCGGTGACGCGATCCAGCCGATCGAATCGGGCGATCGGTCGAGAACCTACCACGGCACGATAGGGCGAATCACCCTGAAGGTCGAAGCGGAAGGGGGGCACTACACCCTCATCACCGTGAGTACCGACCAGGTAGGCGAGAGTGAAGCGGACAAGCTGGCCAAGCGCTTCCTCACGCTCGTGCACACGCACGTCGAACCGGGACACATCGCCCGCGGCGCGTATTGAGCGTGACCGGGGGTTCCTCGAGCGACGAAGGGACGGCGGAGAACGCATCCATGGCTTCCATTCAACTGACCATCTCCGGGATGACCTGCGGTCACTGCACGGCAACGGTCGAAAACGCCCTGAAGGCCGTGGACGGCGTGTGGGGTGTCCACGTCGACCTCGAGGGTGGCACCGCGGAGATCGATTGTGACGACCGACGCACGTTGGCCGACACGCTCGTTGCCGCGGTGGAGACTGCCGGCTACGGCGCCGCGGTGGCTGGCTGAATCCGAGCCACCCCGCTCGTGGCCCCGATTACGTACCTCGAAGCGCTCCGTCAGGGGCTGTGGGAGGAAATGGAGCGTGATGAGCGAGTCTTCCTGCTGGGCGAGGACATTGGCGCATACGGGGGCGCCTTCAAACTCACGGACGGGTTTCAGGAGCGGTTCGGCGCCAACCGAGTGATCGACACGCCCATCAGCGAGGCGGCCATCGTGGGCGCGGCAGCCGGGGCGGCGCATATGGGACTGCGTCCCGTCGCGGAGATGCAGTTCATCGACTTCATTGCCTGCGCGTACGACATCGTCACCAACTACGTTGCGACGGCTCGCTACCGGGCCGGGCTGTCGACACCGATGGTGATTCGG
Organism: Gemmatimonadota bacterium; assembly: GCA_039588295.1. GTDB lineage: Bacteria > Gemmatimonadota > Gemmatimonadetes > Gemmatimonadales > GWC2-71-9 > JAOTVV01. The sequence continues at coordinate 81,490 of JBDHAB010000005.1, read as the reverse complement.
GGGCCGTGTGGGGGCTATGTACGAGGTGGCCCGTTTCACTCGCAGATGCCGGAGGCGGCGTTCTTTCACACCCCCGGCTTGAAGCTCGTGTGCCCCGCCACGGTGCGTGACGCCAAAGGGCTCATCAAGGCCGCGGTGCGGGACGAGAACCCAGTGATCTTCTTCGAGCACAAGTACCTCTATCGTCGGTTGAAGGAGGAATTGCCGGATGACGAAGAGGTGCTCACTCCGATCGGCCAGGCTCGCGTGGCGCGTGAGGGAACAGATGTGACAATTGTGACTTGGTCTGCCGCCGTGTGGAAAGCGCTCGAAGCGGCGGAGCAGCTCGCGGCCGAGGACGGTGTGGGTGCCGAGGTGCTGGATCTGCGGACGCTGCTGCCGATGGATGACGCGGCCGTAGTGGCATCCGTTAAGAAGACCAACCGAGTCTTGGTCGTCCATGAGGACACCCGCACCGGGGGGGTGGCAGGCGAGATCACGGCGCGCCTGAACGAGCAGGCGTTCGAGTGGCTGGACGCTCCCGTGCTGCGCGTGACAGCGCGGGACGCTCCAATTCCCTACGCCCCGACCCTCGAGGATTTCGTCCTGCCTCAAACGTCGGAAATCGTCGAGGTCGCGCGCCGGCTGCTGGCGTATTGACGATCTTCACGCGTGGTGATCGTCCTTGAGAGCCTGGCACCCCTTGCCGACGGCCGCCTCCGCCACCTGAACCGCCGAAGCGGCCGACAGCCCCTCGATGTGGCGACGGACCGCCTCGATACCGCGCCCGCTGGCAACGGTGGCGCACCACCAACGATCGTCCCATAGCCGAGATGGGGAGCCTTCGAAGCCGGCCCGTCGAACCGCGCGCGCCACCGCGTCCTTGAGCTCGCGCACCAGGTCGGACCGCGAGAGTTGGCCCGACGCACGCACCAAGAGCCGCACGTGGTCCGGAGCGATCGAGGCTCGATTCACGCGCCAATGTCGCGCGGCGCACGAACGCAACACTTCACGCTCGCAGAATCGGCGGAGCGCGGGTATTTTAAAGATTCGGCGGTGCCGGCGAGTTGCCCACAATACGTGGTACCACTTTGCCTGCGCCCGAGCGACGACGTACGGTCCCATGCCGCGATGATGCGGCTCGCTGACTCGCACACCGTACCCGAAACGATGCAGTCAACACTCAAAACCCCCGCGCGCGCGGGGGCTCGTGCAGGAGACAGTGGATGGCCCGTATCGATGTGATCATGCCGCAGATGGGGGAGTCGATTGCCGAGGGGACCGTCTCGCGGTGGCTCAAGCAGGTTGGTGATCAGGTCAAGCGTGACGAGGCGATCCTCGAGATCTCGACGGACAAAGTCGATGCGGAAATCCCGGCTCCCTCTGCGGGGGTGGTGACCGAGATCAAGGTGGCGGAAGGTCAGACGGTGGCGGTGCAGACGGTGATTGCCGTGATCGAGACCGACGCCGCAGCCGCCGCGGCTGCGGCACCGGCGGCACAGCCGCCGCAGACGCCGCCCGAGGTTGAAACGCCGGTGCCCGCACCGGCTCCAGCTCCGACTCCGGAAGCGGCGCCGCCAACACCGCCCACCGTCGGCGAGGCTCCCGTCGCGGCGGTGGCCGACGAGACCTCAGACGAGCGCGTACGACGGCGGTCGACGCCCTTGGTACGTCGCATGGCCGCCGAGCACGGTATCGATCTCGCGCAGATCCCAGGCAGCGGTTTCGCCGGACGCGTGACCAAGAAAGACCTCGTGGCCTACATCGAGCGGGGCGCTCCGGAACCCGAGATTGCTCCGGCCCCGCCGCCACGACCGGCGAGTGTCCCGACGGGAGAAGTGATGCATCCGGTGGTCGAGGCGTGGCCCGGTGATGAGGTCGTGCCGATGAGTCGCATTCGCAAGCTCACGGCGGACCACATGGTCATGTCTCGCCGGATCTCCGCGCACGTCACGAGCTTCTACGAGGTGGACTACACGCGCATCGCGGAACTGCGGGCCCAGATCAAGCGCGATTATCAGGCGCGAGGCGCGAACCCCACCTACCTCAGTTTCATTGTGAAGGTGATCGCCGACAACCTGCGGAAGCACCGCGTCGTCAATTCCTCGGTGAGCGGCGGCAGCATCATTCATCGCAAGCCGATCAACGTGGGGATCGCGGTGGCGCTCGAGTGGGGGCTGATCGTCCCCGTGCTGAAGAACGCCGACGAACTCTCCCTGGTGGGGATCGCCCGCAAGATCGCAGATCTCGCAGAGCGCGCGCGCACCAAGCGCCTGAATCCCGACGAGGTGCAACAGGGGACGTTCACGATTACCAACCCCGGCGTGTTCGGCTCGTTTGCCGGGGCACCCATCATCAACCAGCCGCAGGTCGCGATCCTCGGCGTCGGATCCATCGAGAAGCGCCCGAAGGTCATCACCCTGGAGGACGGGCAGGACGGTATTGCGATCCGCACCATGGGTATGTTGACCCTGTCGTACGACCATCGGGTGGTGGACGGTGCCGACGCGGATCGTTTCATGGCCGATGTCAAACAGGATTTGGAAACGTTCCCGGAAGGAGCGGTCTGAGGATGGCCAGGCGGACGATCGTGATCGACGGGGAAGCGTGGTATGTCTACCCGTCGGGTAGGGTGACCGCGTATGAGCGTGATGAGTTTGGGCTCGTATTCGAGAAGGGGACGGGGGCGGATCGGATCCGGCGCGTGACGCGATTTTCCCCCACCGGTGCCCGCCGGTGGGATGTCGCCCTGACGGAATTGTCCGACGCCCGCCTGCAGCAGTACTTCTCCGAGTCGCAACCAGCGTCGACGAGCCCGGAGATCAGCTACGGGGCGGACGGTCCCGCGCCTCCACGTAGGTGATCGATCTCCACGTCCATTCGGCGGCATCGGACGGGCAACACGCTCCGGCCGACGTCGTTCGGCTGGCTAGCGCCGCCGGGCTGACGGTGATCGCCCTCACCGATCATGACACCCTCGACGGCATTCCCGAAGCGCTCCGAGCGGCCGCCGAGGTCGAGACACGTGTGATCCCTGGCTGCGAGTTCAGTGTGGCGGCGCGCTGGGGCGAGCTTCATCTGCTCGGGTATTTCCTGCCGGCGCAGCATCCGGCGCTGAACACGTTCCTTGCTGAGCAACGCGCCAACCGGCGTGGGCGCGCCGAACACATTGTGACGCGGTTGAGCCGGCTCGGTGTCGGCATCACCGCAGACGAGGTCCTTGCTACGGCGGGCGGCGGTGCCGTCGGGCGCCCTCACGTTGCGCGCGCACTCGTGGCTGCGGGTCACGTTGCCAGCGTGGACGAAGCATTCGTACGATACCTTGGGTGGGGGAAGCCGGCCTTTGTGCCCAAACAGCTCCCGGAAGTCGCGGACGTCACAACGCTGATCCGCGAAGCGGGGGCGGTGTCATCGGCTGCGCACCTGCGCCAGCGTGCGACCCCAACAGCGTTGCGCGAGCTTCAGCAGCAGGGAGTGGATGCAGTAGAGGTCCGACACCCCGGGCACGACGCGGCGCTCGGGCAGCGGATCGAGCAGATAGCACACGGGCTTGGGCTCCTGTGCAGCGGTGGGTCGGATTGGCACGGTGAGGCCGCGGGTACCGTCGCTCGCGCCCCGCTCGGCAGCATCACGGTCCCACCCGAGTGGCTGCGGCGCCTCGAGCTGCTCCAACGACAGCGGAGGGTCCAATCGGAGGTTTCGCAATGACCGATCTCGTGGCCGTCGGCAGCACGGCGCCGGATTTCGCGCTCCAGGCATCGGACGGCAAGCAGTATCAACTGAGTGCCGTGCTCAAACAATCGCGGGCGCTGCTGATCTTCTATCCCGGCAACGACACCCCTGGGTGAAACCGACAACTCTCCGCCGTGCGCGATGAGATCGAGAGGTACCGCACCCGTGACGTGCAGCCCTTTGGACTGAACCCGGCGGGAACTGAGAGCCACCGCCGATACGCCGCAAAGCTCAAGCTGCCGTTCCCGCTCCTCAGCGACGCCGACCGACGCGCGGCCCGCGCGTTCGGTGCCCTCACGCGCGACGGCAAGAAGATCCAACGCACGGTCGTGCTGGTCGACCGTGACGGAACGGTCGCGTTTGCCGGCCGGGGCGCGCCCGGTCCCGACCAAACGCTGGGGGCGCTGCAACCGTGAGTGCGGCACCCTCCGTCGGCCTCGGCCGTCGGGGGTCTGCTGTGTTCTCAGGCGCCGACTATGTTACGTAGGCCACCGAAGCGCCGCGAGCGTCGGTACCGGGCGCAGACCATTGACCGGGCAGCGCACGGCCAGCGAGCAATCGCACTGTTCAACGCCGGGAGGTTTTGGGACGCGCACGAGGAGCTCGAGACGATCTGGCGTTCGGTAGCGAACGAGGGGGAGGCGGTGGTGATTCAAGGGCTCATTCAGGCGGCTGCGGCCCTGCTCCACCAAGAGCGCGGGAACACGCACGGCGCACGCGTTGTTGGAGGGGCAGCGCTCGAGAAGTTGTCGGGGAGTCAACATCCGGCGGTCGAGTTCGAAACCGTGGCATTCTGGCGCGCGCTGGATCGGGCGTTGCTCCGCGACGGGCCGCCGCCGAATTTGCAGCTGAGACAAGGATGACGAACGTGAACGCGAAAGAACACAAGCAGCACTTCGATGTCGTTATTGTGGGGGCGGGGCCCGCTGGACTCTGCGGCGGGATGTACACTGGCCGGGGCATGCTCGATACCCTGATCATCGAGCGGGGGATGCCGGGTGGCGAGTTGCTCAATACCGATCTGATCGAGGACTACATCGGGTTTGAGAGCGTCAAGGGTCCGGAACTCGCACGGCTCATGGCCGAGCACGCCAAGAAATTCGGCGCGCAGATTGTCACCGACACCGTCGAATCGATCGAAAAGCAGCCGGATGGCGGATTCGCGATCGCGACACAGCTCGGGAGGACGTACACCGCGTCGGCGGTGATTCTCACCGCCGGGGGCACGCCGCGCAAGCTCAACGTTCCCGGCGAGAAGGAGCATGCGGGCAGAGGGGTATCGTACTGTGCTGTGTGTGACGGCGCCTTCTTCAAGGGGGAGGTGCTGGCGGTGGTCGGTGGTGGCGATGCGGCCGTTGAGGAGGCTGACTACCTCACACGGTACGCCGACAAGGTCCACATCATCCATCGGCGCGACGAATTCCGGGCGTCACCCATCATTCAAAAACGCGCGTTTCAGAACCCGAAGATCGAGGTTGTCTGGAACAAGGTCGTTGAAGAGGTCCGAGGTAATGCCAAGGGGGTCACCGAGCTCGCGTTGAAGGACACGGTGACCGGCAAAGGATCCTCCCTGCCCGTCGGCGGCGTGTTCATCTTCATTGGGTTCACGCCGAATTCCGGGTTGATCAAGGGCCATTTCGATCATGACGCCGGGGGGTACATCATCACCGACTCGCATATGATGACTTCGATTCCGGGACTCTTTGCTGCGGGAGACCTGCGCGTTCAGCTCGTCCGACAGATCACGACCGCGGTTGGAGATGCGACCACGGCCGCCATTGCCGTGGAGAAGTACCTCGCGGAGCGACGTGACCGAGAGCGCGAACAGGGACACGAGGAACCCGCGACCGTTGCGTCTCCCTAGGGTCGTCTGCCTCACCAACGGTGTGTTTCAGGAGAACTGCTACATCGTAGCGGATCCTGAAACGCACGATGCCGTGCTCGTGGATCCGGGAGAGGAGGCTGACCTCTTTCTCCGTCGGCTCGCCAGCGAGGAGCTGGCCTTGCGCGCTGTGTGGCTCACGCATGCACACCTCGATCACATCCTCGGTGTGGCGGAGGTGGTGGAGCGCACGGGCGTGCCGGTCTCGCTCCATCCCGCTGATCGATCACTGTACGATGGTGCAGTGAGCCAGGGCGCGTGGCTGGGCGTTCGGGCGGATCGGCCGCCGCCCCCGGAACACGAGCTGGCGGCTGGCGATACTCTGGAGCTTGGCTCGCTCAGATTCGAAGTCCGTCACGTGCCGGGGCACAGCCCGGGGAGTGTGGCGTTTGTGGGTCACGGTATTGCGCTGGTCGGAGACGCCTTGTTTGCGGGCTCCGTTGGACGCGTGGATCTGCCGGGCGGCGACGGGGAAACGCTGCTGGCTTCCATCAGAGAGCAGCTGATGACGCTCCCCGATGCCACACTGGTCTATGCGGGACACGGTCCCGACACGACCATTGGTCGTGAACGGTCTGCCAACCCGTTTGTCACAGGAGCGTATCCACTTGGGTGAAAACGCGGACACCGTGTGTGAAAAGTCGGCCGCGGCCCCGGCAACGGTGCGCACGCCGTCGCGCTCCAAGAACCCGTGTCGCAACTGCGGGTTCGACTACCCGTTGGGCGACTGCTCGGAGTAGCGGAGCCACCACGGATGGCGACGCCCCGCATACGACCGCGCGAGCCCGAAGAGGTTGCCGGTGAGGTTCGTGACATCTTCGACGCGTACCTTCGCGAGCGGGGCAACATCCCGAACATGTTCCGCACGGTGGCGATTCGTCCGAAGCACCTGCAGACGCTCATCGCACACTTTCGGACGGTGATGAACGAGGGAACGGTGCCGACGTTATTGAAGGAGCTCATTGCCGTGCGGGTTTCCTCGATCAATCGTTGTCGCTATTGACTGGCATCGCACACCGCCTTGGCGAGGCGGCTGGGTGCGGAAGAGCCGTGGCTGACGGCGCTCCGCGTCGAGGCTCCGGAAACAGACGGGCGCGGCGTGGGTTCCTTGGAAGGACTCGACGACGCGTGGGCCCTCGCCCTGCGCTTCGCCGAATTCGTAGCGGAGAGCGGGCATGCGGTTCCGGAAGCGGTCGTTGCGCAGCTCGGGGGGTACTGGGACGAGGGGGCCGTCGTGGAGATCACACTGGTTGCCGGTCTGTTCAGCTACTTCAACCGCTTCAATGACGCGCTCCGTGTAGAGGTCACCCGCGAGGCCGGGCGGTAGATGCCGTGCAGGTCCACGACGCGATCACATCGGATGAAGCCATGAGTCAAATGCGAGCTGAACGGGATCCGCTGGGGGAGTTGCCGGTACCGGCGGACGCGCTGTACGGCATTCAGACCGAACGTGCGCGTCACAACTTCTCGATCTCCGGCCTCCGACCGCTGGCGGCGTTCGTGGATGCCATGGTCTGGATCAAGCGGGCGGCGGCGATCACGCACAAGCACACGGGCCGACTCGAAGCACGGCTGGCCGATGCGATCGTCGCCGCCGCCGATGAGGTGCTGAACGGCCAGCACCGGGAACAGTTCGTGGTGGATCCGTATCAAGCGGGGGCGGGGACGAGTCACAACATGAACGTGAACGAGGTCCTGGCCAACCGCGCGAATGAGATGCTCGGCGGAACGCGCGGTGTCTACCAGCCGGTTCATCCGAACGACCATGTCAACATGGCACAGAGCACGAACGACACCGTTCCGACGGCCATTCGGCTGGCCGTGTTGGCCACGTTGCCCGGGCTCGTGGACGCGATGGACGGACTCGGTCGAGCATTCCTCGAGCGGGGGGTCGCGTTTGATCACATCGTGAAGGCCGGACGCACGCACCTGCAGGATGCGACGCCGATTCGACTGGGCCAGGAATTCACCGCGTTCGGGCACACGGTCGAGCGCAATCGGATGCGCATCGAGGAATCTGCGGTATGGCTCCGAGAGCTGAACATTGGAGGATCCGCGGTTGGGACCGGGCTCAATGTCGAGCCGGCCTATCCGGACCTCGTCGTGGAGGAGCTGCGGGCCAGCACCGGGCTCGAGCTGCGGGCCGGTGCGGACCGCGTGCAGTTGATGCAGTCGATGGGTGATCAGGCGGCGTTCAGTGGAGCGCTCCGAACCTACGCGGTGGACTTGAGCAAGATCGCCAATGACCTGCGGCTGCTCGCCTCCGGCCCGCGGACGGCGCTTGCAGAGATCCTCCTCCCGCCGGTGCAACCCGGATCCAGCATCATGCCGGGTAAGGTGAACCCGGTGATTCCTGAAATGGTCAACATGGTGTGTTATCAAGTGATTGGAAACGATCTCGCGGTTGCCACGGCAGCCGAGGCTGGGCAGCTCGAGCTGAACGTGATGATGCCGGTAATCGGTCACAACCTGTTGTTCACGATGGAGATTCTGCACCGTGCCTCCCGCACGCTGGCCGAGCGCTGTGTGTCGGGGATCGAAGCGAACTCCGAGCAGTGTGCGTACTGGCTGGAACGCAGTCCGGCGATCGTGACCGCGCTCGCTCCACGGATCGGATACGCAGCGGCTGCGAAGCTGGCCAAAGAGGCTGTAGCGGAAGGTGTGACCGTCCGGGAGCTCGTCGCCCGTAAGGGCCTGTTCGAGCCAGCGGAGCTGGACTCGCTGCTCGATCTGCGCGCGATGACGGAGCCGGGCGTGCCCGGGTAGGGCGGCTTCGGGCCAGGACGGCCGCGGCGTCTTGCTTTCCGAGAGCCAGCGTCGGATATTGGAAGTGGGAGGCAGCCATGCGAGTAACAACTTGGGCGGAGTATGGCTTGATCGTGTCGATCCACCTAGCCAAGCAGGAGGGTGATGCCCCCACGCCAGCGCGGGATCTGGCGGAGCGGGAAGGTCTCCCTGCCGACTATGTGGAGCAGATCCTGTTGAAGCTTCGGCGCGCGGGTCTCGTCACGAGCGTGCGGGGTGCGAAGGGCGGCTATTTCCTCGCTCGCGATCCCGCGACCGTCACCGTGAAGGACGTGATGGAAGCGGCAGAGAACCGGACGTTCGAAGTGTACTGTGATGCGCACCGGGTCAACGTGGCGCGCTGCGCCCCCGACGGGGAATGCAGCATCCGACCCGTGTGGCGTGAGCTGCAACGCCGGATCGACGACATGTTATCGAGCGTCTCGCTCGCTGATTTGCTGCACGCGGAAGCGGAAGTCGAGCATCTCGTAGGCAGCTGAGCCAGCGCGGTGAGCAGGGTGGGGTGGGGCGACGCGCGTGTGGCCCTACAAATCCGAGTAGTACTCTCGGGATTCAAACCGCACTTCCTTCCCGAACCGGCCCCCACGAGTTTCCAGTCATCACCCGGAGGCATGGTTGCAGGCGACCGCCACGCGGCACCTGCCGTTCGCCAATCGAATGACGGAACCGTCACTGAGTCACCCGGAGCTGCTGCGGTATTCCCGGCACCTCATCTTGCCGGAAGTCGGCATGGAGGGCCAGCAGGCGCTCAAGGCGGCACGGGTACTGGTCGTCGGCGCAGGCGGTCTGGGCTCACCGGCGGCCCTGTACCTCGCCGCCGCGGGAGTGGGCACCATCGGCATCGTCGATTTTGACCTCGTCGACGAGACCAATTTGCAGCGGCAGGTCCTGCACGGGACATCCGCCATCGGGACGTCCAAGCTCGAATCCGCGGCTCAGCGCATCCAGGATCTCAACCCACACGTCACGGTGCGCGGCTTCGAAACGCGCCTCACGTCAGCCAACGCGCTCGACATTCTGCAGGAGTTCGACATCGCGGTCGATGGCAGCGACAACTTCCCGACACGGTACCTGGTCAACGACGCCTGCGTCCTGTTGGGAAGGCCTTATGTGTATGGTGCCATCTTCCGCTTCGATGGCCAGGCATCGGTGTTCGCGACGCCGGGTAAGCCCTGCTACCGATGTCTGTTTCGAGATCCGCCCCCGCCCGGTCTGGTGCCCTCCTGTGCCGAGGCGGGAGTGCTCGGTGTGCTCCCCGGAGTGATCGGGAGCATCCAGGCCCTGGAGGCAATCAAGTTGGTGCTCGGCCGAGGAGACACGCTCGCCGGACGGTTGCTCCTGTTCAACGCGCTCAAGCTCGAGTTCCGGGAACTCTCGCTCAAACGTGATCCCATGTGCCCAGTATGCGGGGACCGTCCAACGGTCCGTCAGCTCATCGACTACGATGCGTTCTGCGGTGTGGGAGCCGTGCCCACCGCTGCGGACGTTGAGCTCACGGCCCGGGAATTAGTCCGGCTCAAGGCCGAGAACTCCAACCTGGTCATGGTAGACGTCCGCGAGCCGTTTGAGTGGCGCATCTGCCACATCCATGATTCGTTGCTGATCCCGCTTGGCATGCTGCCCGCCCGGTTGCGGGAGCTTCCGGGGGACGGTGACATCGTGGCCGTGTGCCATCACGGCGTTCGCTCGCTGCGGGCGGCGGAGCTGCTGCGGTCGGCAGGGTTCAGTCGGGCGCGTAGCCTCCGAGGAGGGATCGCTGCCTGGGCCGACGAAATCGAGCCGGAGATGGCGCGCTACTGAGGTACAGGGGCGGAAGCGACCGCGCCCAGCCTGCGCGGGTGGCACGGTTCGCTTCCGGCTGGGCGTTCGGTTCTGGAGTGCCGAAGGTGGGATTCGAACCCACACGGGCTTGCGCCCACTGCGCCCTGAACGCAGCGCGTCTACCAGTTCCACCACTTCGGCGCGGAACATCGGTCAGCGGGACGGAATATAGACAGCGGTCAGTACGGGGGTCAACACGCCCGCTTGACCACCCGGAAGCGGTTTTCTATCTTGGACTTAGCTAGTGTCGCCAGCTACCCGGCCGAAGCCCAATTCTGGCCCAGTCGTCGCCCGGAATCGCAAGGCGCGGCATGATTACCACATCCTTGAGACGTGGGAGGCTGGGCTCGTGCTGACTGGCAGTGAGATCAAGTCGATCCGCGCCGGAAAGGTGAATCTCAAGGGGGCGTTCGGCGTCGTCCGACGTGGGGAGGTCTGGTTGGAGGGAATGCACATCTCTCCGTATGAGTCGGGAGGGTATAGCAATCACGATCCGATGCGGCCGCGCAAGCTGCTCCTGCGACGCCACGAGCTCCGGCGGTTGATTGGATCCGTCGAACGCAAAGGACTGACCCTGGTACCGCTCGACCTCCATCTTGCCGACGGGTGGGCCAAGGTGTCCCTCGCGCTCGCGCAGGGGAAGAAGCTCTACGACAAGCGGGAAGACCTGAAGCGACGCGCCGAGGAGCGGGATGCCGCACGAGCTCGAGGGCGGCGACGATGACGAGACTGCTTGCGCTCGCCATCGTAAGCCTCCTGGGCGTGAAGTCGCCCGACGCGGTCCTGGTAGTCACGTCGCGCGGAGAGACGGCCGTTCCAGTCGCACGGGATGAGGGGCACCCCGCGCTCCCGGTCCCCCTACTCAGTCGCCTGCTGCCGATCACGGAAGAGCGGTTTGGTGCCTGGGCGGAGGTGGCGTTTGCCGGTGAGCCGTTCCGGTTCTTGCTCGGCGCCCCGGCGTTCGTCCAGCGGGGAAAGGTCTTGCCAATTTCCGGTGGCGCCTACGTGCTGCGCGACACGCTGTTTGTGCCGTTGCAGTGGCTCGCCGAATATGTTCCGCGGCTGTTTCGGGAGGGCTACCGCTACGATCCAGTCACGGCTCGCTTCGAAGAAGCGCGCTTCGCTGGGGTCGCGTCGCCGCCACCCGCTGCGCCCGTGCCGCAGCCGCCCGTATCGGTCGCCGCTCCGTCTGCACTTGCCCGACGCAATGGGTTCAGGATCGCGCACCGGGTCGTGGTGGATGCTGGGCACGGGGGAAGCGATCCCGGAAATCCCGGTCGGTACCTACCGCGCGGCGTGCAAGAGAAGCACGTAAACCTGGCGGTTGCCAAAGACGTGCAGGCAGAATTGACGCGGCGTGGTGTCGACGTCGTCATGACGCGCACGACGGACGTCCTCATTGGCCTGCGACGGCGGGCCCCCATGTGCCGAGACGAGTGTGATCTCTTCGTCAGCATTCACGTCAACAGTCTGAAGCCCCGGCGAGGGTATGAGAACATCAATGGCGTCGAGACGTATTTCCTCGGTGAGGCGTTGACCGCGGAGGCGCGTCGCGTCGCCCAGATGGAGAACGACGCGCTGCGCTATGAGGGGGCGAACTACGACGATCTCCGAGATGACGTTTCGTTCATCTTCAAGGACCTGGAGACCAATGAACTCCTGCGCGAATCCGCACTCCTCGCCCAGCTCGTGCAGGCCAGGACCGCGGCGACGCACCCGGGGCTGGACCGGGGGGTGGCCCAAGCGCCCTACACGGTCCTCACCACTGCGACGCGGCCGGCCATTCTCGTAGAAACCGGTTTCGCCACCAACCGGCGGGATGGCCAGTTCCTCGCGTCACGCGACGGGCAGCGGAAGGTCGCGAAGGCCATTGCCGACGGCATCGTTGAGTACCTCAAGCGGTACGAACGGAAGGTGCTGGTCGGAGCATCGCCGTGATCCAGCCCGCCCGGCGAGTGGCGTGGCTGACCGTGCTGACAGCCGTGGCCGCGTGCGCCTATTACAACGGTCTATACAATGCCAACCGACTCGCCGCCGGCGCCGACCGGGCGGCGCGCGAGGGTCGATCCGGGGAAGCACGCTCCTTGTGGGCCCAGGCCGCCGTCAAAGCCGAGTCCGTCGCGACACGGTATCCCGGAAGTCGGCATCGGGACGACGCGCTCCTGCTGTGGGGCCGTGCCCTGTCGGAGACCGACAACTGTACACGTGCGCAACGCCCGTTGCGACTTGCCATCGACTCCTCTCCCGACCCGTCCGTTCAGCGGCGCGCCCGGCTGGTGTTAGGACGATGTCGCGTGCAGCTCCGTCAGCCGGATTCGGCGGTCGCGGTGCTGACACCGCTGCTGGAGGGTCCTGACGCGGAGAAGCTCACGTCGTCGGCGTTGCTGTGGCGCGGGCGAGCGGAGTTGCAGCGGGGGGCGGCACGTGCGGCGGTCCGGGATCTCGAGCGAACGAGCCATGATGCCGCCGCGTTCGATCTGGCCCTGGCGCACGTCGCGCTTGGGGACGTGGAAGCGGCGGCTGGCGTGCTCATGGCGCGGGTGGTGCGACCGTACGACGAGGATCGGTGGCTCCGTACGCTGGATTCGGTTGGAGTGCGCAGTCCGGAGTCCGTGGCTCAGGTAGTCGATCGATTGATTGCGCGGAATGACCTCACCCAGGGGGAGCGTGGTCGACTCCTCTTGGCGGACGGGCGGCGGTGGTCGCGGGAAGGGGAGACCGGGCGTGGTGGGGAGCGGTACCGCGCCGCGATCGTGGCGGCCCCTGATTCGGTCGAGGGGGCCGCAGCCCAAGCACTGCTCGCGATCGGAGAGCTGCAGCGGACCACCGACCTCGAGTCGTTGGCCCGGATCAGCGATACGCTCAGTGCAGCTCGTGCGCGAGGGGGGGTTGCCGCCCAGCTTGCTGGACCGGCAGCGGGAATCTTGGGAGACGCCGTCCGTGTGCTCCAGGACTCTCAGCCCGCGCTCGGCGATCTCAAGATGTTCGTCATTGCCGAGGCGCTCCGCGACTCGCTGGCTGCGTCCGTTCCGGCAAGATCGATGTTCCTCGAACTCCAACGACGGTATCCGTCGTCAACTGTTGCGGCAAAGGCTCTGCTCGCCGCCGCGCTCATTGTTCCGTCCCAGGCAGACTCTGTCCGCGCCGTGCTGGATCGACTCTACCCCGCTTCCCCGTACGCGCTCGCGCTCCGGGGCGAGGCAGGATCTCAGTTTGCGGCCACCGAAGACTCCTTGCGGGTCCTGCTCGCCCGGGCGCGAGGCCTGCTCGGCATGCCCAGTGCAATCGAGGCAATTGCCGAGGAGGAGATTCGACGCCGGTGACCGGCCCCCCGATGGTCGCGGAACCCATCAAGGTTCTGGGGACGACGTTTCAGAATCCCATTCTGCTAGCCGCCGGCACGGCCGGCTTCGGGAGAGAGCTCCGCGAGATCATCGATCTCGACCGCCTCGGGGGCATCGTCACCAAGGCGGTGAGCCCCGAGCCCCGCGTCGGCCACCCGGCTCCTCGGGTGGCGGAGTTCTCGGGTGGAATGCTCAACGCCGTGGGACTGGCCAACCCCGGGCTCGACCGGGTAGCGGCGGTGGAGCTTCCGTGGCTGGCGGCCAACCTGTCCCGCGCTCGGGTGATTGTGAATGTGGTCGGAGCCGTTATCGAGGATTATGTGGCGGTGGTGAAGCGGCTCTCGTCCGAGCAGGTCATCACGGCGTTTGAGCTCAACGTCTCGTGCCCGAACACGGCGCGGGGTGGCGAGGAGTTCGGTGCGGACGTGGGCGTGCTGGAGGACTTGGTGCACCGATGCCGAGACGCGGCCTCCCGACCGGTGCTCGTCAAGTTGGCACCGACGCTGTCCGACGTGGCGGGCGTCGCGGAAGCTGCTGCCAATGCAGGCGCGGACGGCTTCACGGTCGTGAACACGGTCCCCGGCACCATGTACCGGCTGCCCGCTGGGAGCGCCGACCGGTCGCCGCGGCTCGGGTATGGGCGCGGTGGGGTAAGCGGGCCGGCGTTGCTGCCCGTCGGTGTGCTCGCCACGCGCCTGGTGCGCGAACGCACCGGTCGACCGGTGATCGGCGTGGGTGGCATCCGCACGATCGAGGACGTCGAGCAGTACCAGGCAGCCGGGGCCTCATTGGTGGCGGTCGGGACGGCGGCGCTCGCCGATCCCCGGGTGCCGGAGCGGTTGGTCGCGCAATGGGAGCGCCGGTGGCGGAGATAATCGTCGCGTTGGACGTGCGCTCGCCTGACGAGGCATTGAAGCTGTCCGACGCGGTGCCCGGGATGCGGTGGGTCAAGATTGGCCCGATGCTGCTGCTCCGCGGGGGAGCGCCGTTACTGGGGCACTTCAAGGAACGAGGCGTCCAGATCTTCCTCGATCTCAAGTGGCACGACATTCCGAACTCCGTGGCTGAGGCCGCGCGAGCGGCCGCGGGTTTGGGGGTCGACCTGGCAACGGTCCACGCCCTTGGTGGTTCGCGAATGATGATGGAAGCGGTGCGGGCTGCCGGAACGATGCGGCTCGCAGCCGTCACGGTGCTGACCTCTCACGGTCCCCAAGAGTACTGGAGCGCGACGGGGCGAGGAACGCCCCACGGGGCGCTGCGCGACGAAGTCACGCGCCTGGCCCGGTCGGCGGTTGAGGCCGGATGCCACGGGGTGGTTGCCTCGCCTTGGGAAATTGAGGCGGTGCGCCAGGTGCTCGGGTCGGACCATTGGCTGATCACCCCGGGTATACGTCCAGCAGGAGGCACGGCGGACGACCACCGTCGATCGGCGGAGCCGGCTGTTGCGGTGGCTGCCGGGGCGACCCACCTGGTGGTTGGCCGGCCGATCATCAGGGCTGAACGGCCACGTGAGGTGTATGAATCGATGTGCCAGGCGGTATCGTGAGGTGTCCGGTGTCTTGTGACAGGCGTCGCGGCCTCCGGCGATCGGGGCCGGTGGTCGTGGGGCTCGCCGTGTTGCTGGCCTCCGGGCTCGCGGCACAGACCCCCCTCGACTCTGCGGTCCAGCAGGCGCGGAGTGCGTGGCTCGGCCACGACGTCGCGACCCTGGTGCAATCCTCCGACACGGTGCGGCTCAACATCCCCGGGACGGCGACCGCCGCTTCGCTCAAGCCGGGCCAGGCTGCCCGGATTCTCGGCCGCTACCTCCGGTCCTCCCAGGAACGGGGGTTCTCGCTGGTCGGAGTCCGCCGGCTGGCGGATGACCATGCCTATGCGGAACTGGACCGGGCCTATGTGGTCCGGGGAACCTCGGAGGAGCGGC
Organism: Gemmatimonadota bacterium; assembly: GCA_039588295.1. GTDB lineage: Bacteria > Gemmatimonadota > Gemmatimonadetes > Gemmatimonadales > GWC2-71-9 > JAOTVV01. The sequence continues at coordinate 66,003 of JBDHAB010000005.1, read as the reverse complement.
GGGAGCGGGTGTTCTTGGGGTTCCGCCGCCTGGACGGGGCGTGGCGGTTGCGGGAGGTCCGGGTCACGCCCTAACCGCTGCTTGCATCGGAACTAAGCCCCATCTATATTCCGAGGCTCGTTTCCATTACTTGATGGGGGGAACGGCCTTGAAAGTCCGTTCGAGCGTCAAGCCAATCTGCGAGTATTGCAAGGTGGTCCGACGGCGTGGTGTCACGCGGGTCATTTGCAAACGCAACCCGAAGCACAAACAGCGACAGGGTTAGGGCATGGCACGTATCGCTGGCGTCGATCTGCCTCGCGAGAAGCGGGTTGAGATCGCGCTCACTTACATCTTTGGCGTCGGGCGATCGACGGCGGGGCGGGTCCTCGACGACACGGCCGTCAGCCCCGACACCCGGGTTCGGGACCTCACCGATGCCGAGGTCGCGCGCCTACGGCAGGCAATCGAACGCCAGGTCAAGGTAGAAGGTGCGCTCCGCACCGAGGTCGCGATGAACATCAAGCGTCTGATGGACATCGGCAGCTATCGCGGCCAGCGGCACCGCCGGGGCTTGCCCGTGCGCGGTCAGCGGACGCACACCAACGCGCGAACGAAAAAGGGGCCGCGACGTCCGATCGCGGGCAGGAAGAAGGTGGTGAAGAAGTAGATGGCTCAAGCACAGCCCTCCGGGTCCAAGCGCTCGAAAAAGATCGTCGAGGCGGAAGGCGTCGCGCACATCACGGCGACCTTCAACAACACCTTGATCACGATTACCGATCTCCAGGGGAACGCCCTCGTCTGGGGTTCCGCCGGCAAGTCGGGCTTCAAGGGATCGAAGAAGTCGACGTCGTTTGCGGCTACGGTCGCGGCCGAGAACTGTGCCCGTGAGGCCGTGAATCTCGGGGTGCGGCGCGTGCATGTACGCGTGCAGGGCCCGGGGTCGGGGCGCGAGTCGGCGATTCAAGCGCTCGTCTCGGCGGGCCTCGAGGTCAAGTCGATCCGCGACGTGACGCCGATTCCTCACAATGGGTGCCGGCCGCCCAAGAAGCGGCGGGTCTGATCCATGGCACGATATACGGGTCCGGTCTGCAAGCTGTGCCGCCGCGAGGGCACCAAGCTCTTCCTCAAGGGAAGCCGCTGCCTCACGGAGAAGTGCGCCATCGAACGTCGAGCCTACGCACCGGGGCAGCATGGTCCGTCATCCGGTCGGCGGCGCCGAAGTTCGGAGTATCAACGCCAGCTCAGGGAAAAGCAGAAGGTTCGCCGCACGTATGGGCTCACCGAGCGGCAGTTCCGCCGGGCGTTCGACCGGGTTCGCCTCACGCCGGGCGTGACCGGCGAGAACCTCCTGGTCCTGCTCGAGACCCGCCTGGACAACATCGTCCATCGCATGGGGTTCGCGCCGAGTCGACGCGCGGCGCGGCAGCTCGTGCGACATCGGCACGTCGAGGTGAATGGGAAGGCGGTCGACGTCCCCTCATTCGCGGTGCGTCCGAACGACGAGGTGGGGCTTGCGGTGGGTAGTCGTGATCTCACGGCGGTGCGTGCGTCACTCGAGGCGCTGTCACGGGCTGCGCCAGTTTCGTGGCTTCAGGTGGATGCCGACAAGGCTGTCGGCAAACTGCTTGAGCTTCCCACGCGCGACCAGATTCCGTTGGCCGCGCAGGAACAAATGATTGTCGAGCTCTACTCCAAGTAACCATGACGATTGATCTCTCTGGGTTGGTCCGACCGCACGTGGTTGAGATGACGAAACGGGAAGACATCCCGTTTTCGGCCGAGTTCCGTCTCCAACCACTCGAGCGGGGGTACGGCCATACCATGGGCAACGCGCTGCGGCGGATGCTCCTCTCTTCTCTCCCTGGCGCGGCGGTGTGGGCGTTCCGGTTGGAGGGAGTCGTCCACGAGCACCAGACGGTGCCGGCGGTGGTGGAGGACATCCACCAGATCATCCAGCGACTCAAGGCGTTGACCTTGAGGATGCCGGATGAGGTGAACGAGGCCGTGCTCCAGCTGAAAGTGGAGAAGGCGGGGCCGGTCACGGCAGCCAACATCGTTCCCAACGCGGCCGTGGAAATCGTGCATCCCGAACACGCGCTCTTCACCCTACAGGAAGACCGCGAGGTCACGGGCGAACTGTATGTGCGCAAAGGCCGCGGCTACGTCGAGGCAGCTCAGCACGAGGCCGACCGATCCCTCCCAGTGGATCTGGTGCGCATCGATGCGGTCTACAATCCAGTGCGACGCGCGAATTTCACGGTCCACGAGACGCGCGTGGGACAGCGCACCGACTTCGACAGCCTCAATCTGACTGTGGAAACGAACGGTGCGGTCCCCCCCGAGGACGCGGTCGCCTACGCGGCGGCACTGTTACAGGAGCACTTCCGGTTCTTTATCGACTTCGGCCAGCTGCCGTTGGTTCCCGGCGAGCCTCCAGCGGAGGCACCGGGTCCGGACGGGTCGCAGCTCCGCGAACTCCTGGCGAAGGCGATTGATGACTGCGGACTGTCGGTTCGGTCGATCAATTCGCTGAAGAACTCGAGCATCAGCACTCTCGCCGACCTCGTGTGCTACACCGAGGAAGACCTCCTCAAGGTCAAGAACGTCGGCGAGAAGGCGCTGGGCGAGATTGCGGATATGCTGCGGCGCGAAGGGCTTAACTTCGGAATGGCGTTTGAGGAGCAGGAAGGCGAGCTGGTCGTGGTGAGCGAAGGGACGGCCCCTGTGGCCATCGCCGGTGCCGCCGCGGACATGCCTGCCGACGAGCCGGTCGAGGGCTAGGGCTCATGCGGCATCGCAACAAGGGCCGGCAGTTGAGCCGGACGACGGCGCACAAGCGCGCCATGTTGCGAAACATGGCCACGTCGTTATTCCGTCACGAGCGTGTCGTGACAACCAACGCCAAAGCCAAGGAACTGCGGCCGTTCGCCGAGCGCCTGATCACGTTGGCTCGGAGGGGCGACTTGCACGCCCGCCGGCAAGTCGAGCGGCACATCAAGGACCGCGAAGTTGCTGGCCGACTGTTTGGCGAGATCGGACCGCGCTTCGCGAGCCGGCCCGGTGGGTACACCCGCATTCTCAAGATTGGACACCGGCCGGGCGATGGGGCCGAGCTGGCGCGGATCGAATTGCTCGGTGAGTGAGGTCCTGCCGCAAGCACTGCGAACGCAAGACGGGGACCTCTTGGTCCCCGTTTTTTTGAGGTCTATCGACGCTACGGCACGGTCACTGGGTCGGTATGGACGACGGTCTCCGTGGCGCCTTCATAACCCGGTTGGATTTGATACACTGCGTGCACACGCGGATCCGCTTGACCTCACCGTTGACGAGCGCCCGCACCCGCTGAAGGTTCGGGTACCACCGCCGGTTGGTCTTGTTGTTGGCGTGGCTGACGTTGTGGCCGAAGCTCGGTCCCTTGCCGCAGATATCGCAGACACGTGCCATGGCTAACTCGTTCGGTGCTGGTCCAAGATACTCGGGAATGAAGCATAGAACACTAACGACACCGATGGCTCCCTACAACCCCAATGGCCGGCCCATGATGCCGCCCCACAGGCCTGATCCATGCCAACCGCGCTGATCACCGGGATTACCGGGCAGGACGGTTCCTACCTGGCTGAGTTCCTCCTGGCCAAGGGCTACGAGGTAGTCGGAATTGTCCGCCGTACGTCGCACGACTCGTACGAACGCATTGGACACCTGCTCGAGCGGGTGCGGATCCTGCCGGCCGATCTGCTCGACCAGCATTCGCTGACCTCCGTGATTCGCGACGTCCAGCCAGGCGAGATCTACAATCTGGCGGCCCAGAGCTTTGTCCCCACCAGCTGGAGTCAGCCGGTACTCACCGGCGAGTTCACGGCGCTGGGCGTCACACGCATCTTGGAGGCGGTCCGGCTGGGCCACCCGTCTGCCAGGTTCTATCAGGCGAGTTCCTCGGAGATGTTTGGCAAGGTCGTGCAGTCGCCTCAAGACGAGTCCACACCGTTCTATCCCCGTTCCCCCTACGGCGTGGCGAAGGTCTACGGCCACTGGATCACCGTGAACTACCGCGAATCGTATGACCTCTACGCGGTGAGCGGCATTCTGTTCAATCACGAGTCCCCGCGGCGCGGGCTGGAGTTCGTGACGCGCAAGGTGTCGCACGCGGCTGCCCGCATCAAGCTGGGGTTGGACAACGAACTCCGCCTCGGCAATCTCGATGCACGACGGGACTGGGGGTATGCGGGTGATTACGTCGACGCCATGTGGCGCATGCTCCAGCAACCCCAGCCGGATGACTACGTGATTGGAACCGGGCGGACCCATTCCGTGCGTGACGTGGTGGAGGTGGCGTTTGGCCACGTGGGATTGGACTGGGAGAAGTTCGTGAAGCTCGACGCGAGTCTGAAACGGCCTGCAGAGGTCGAGCGCCTCCAGGCCGACCCCCGGAAGGCGGAGCGGGTCTTGGGGTGGACACCGACCGTGACGTTCGAGCGCTTGATCACCATGATGGTCGACGCGGACATCGAGCGGGCGTCGGCTAGCGGGTGAGGGTGCTCGTTACGGGTGCCGACGGTTTCGTCGGTACCTGGATGGTTTCGCGTCTCCTCGAGGCAGGGCACGGCGTCACGGCGGCGGTTCATCCCGATCGTCCGCTCTTCGCCGTGGGCCATCCACCGCCGTGGACCGGCGACGCCGAGACGGTCCCGCTCGAGCTGCTCGATCCCGCGTCGGTGCGGGCGGTGCTCTCGGTCCGGTTCGATGCGGTCTGCCATTTGGCGGCGGTGGCTTCAGGGGGTGACGCACGCGTCAACCCGGGAGACGCGTGGCAAATCAACGCTGTTGGCACGGCACGGTTGGCCGAGGAGCTTGGATGGCAGCGGAGCCGTGGTCGCGCCGACCCCGTGCTCTTGGTGGCGTCTACCGGTGAGGTCTATGGCGCCGGGAGCGGCAGGGCACGCGTCGAGGACGACCCCGCGGAGCCCTGCTCGCCGTATGCCTCTTCGAAGCTGGCCGCCGAGAACGCCGCGTTCGAGGTCGGTCGGCGGACCGGTCTCTCCGTGCTCGTTGCCCGCGCGTTCCCGCACACCGGTCGCGGGCAGGACACACGGTTTGTGGTGCCCGCCTTTGCGGCGCGGTTGCTGGCGGCCAAACGCTCGGGCGTGCGGGCGATCCGCGTCGGGAGTCTCGAACCCGTCCGTGAGTTCATGCACGTCTCGGACGTAGTGGAGGCATACGTGCAGTTGTTCGAAGGGGGGGAGGCGGGCCACGTCTACAATGTCGCGGGTGGGGAAGTGGTGGCACTGAGCGAGCTGTTTGCGCGGCTCGCCGCTATTGTGGGACATTCGGCGCTGGCGGAGCAGGACCCCGAGCTCATGCGACCGGCCGATATTGCGCACCTCGTCGGTGACGCAACGAAGCTCAAGACACGGACGGGCTGGGCGCCCCGCGTGCCCCTCGATCAGGCCCTGGCTGAGGTCGTCGATGCCCAAGCGCAGTGACATCGAGAGCATCCTGCTCATCGGGTCCGGCCCGATCGTTATCGGTCAGGCTGCCGAGTTCGACTACTCCGGTACCCAGGCGGTCAAGGCGCTCAAGGAAGAGGGCTATCGCGTCATTCTCGTCAACTCGAATCCGGCCACCATCATGACCGACCCCGAGTTGGCAGATCGGACCTACATCGAGCCCGTCACCCCCGAGTGGGTGACGCAAGTGATCGAGCGGGAACGTCCGGACGCGCTCCTGCCGACCATGGGTGGACAGACCGCGCTGAACGTGGCGATGGCGCTCGTCATGGACGGGACGCTCGAACGCCATGGAGTGGAGTTGATCGGTGCGGATGAGCGGGCGATTCGCATGGCCGAGGACCGCAAGGAGTTTGCGGCCGCGATGAAACGGATCGGCCTTGCCGTACCGCGGGGCGCGGTAGTGAATTCGCGCGATGAAGCGCTCACACTTATCGAGGACACCGGCTATCCCGCGATCATTCGACCGTCGTTCACACTGGGTGGCACCGGAGGGGGTGTCGCATACAACCTCGAAGAATACGAAGAGCTGGTACGTCGGGCGCTGGACCTGTCACCAGTTGGCTCGGCGCTCATCGAGCAGTCGGTGTTGGGGTGGAAGGAATTCGAACTCGAGGTCATGCGCGACCATCGGGACAACGTTGTCATCGTCTGTTCCATTGAGAACATGGATCCGATGGGCGTGCATACCGGTGATTCGATCACCGTTGCACCGGCGATGACGCTGACCGACCGTGAGTATCAAGTGATGCGCGATGCGGCGATCGCGATCATTCGGGAGATCGGTGTGGATGCCGGTGGGTGTAACATCCAATTCGCGCTGCACCCTGAAACTGGTGAGATGCTCACCATCGAGATGAATCCCCGTGTGTCCCGCTCATCGGCGTTGGCGTCGAAGGCAACGGGCTTCCCCATTGCGCGTATCGGCACGAAGCTCGCCGTCGGGTATACGCTCGACGAGTTGCCCAATGACATCACCAAGACGACGCCAGCGTCGTTCGAGCCGGTGCTCGACTACGTCGTGGTGAAGTTTCCCCGGTTTGCCTTCGAGAAGTTTCCCTCGGCCGACGCACGGCTCACGACCCAGATGAAGTCGGTGGGTGAGTCCATGGCGATCGGACGCACGTTCAAGGAAGCGTTTCAAAAGGGGCTGCGGTCGCTCGAAATCGATCGGCCGGGGTGGGTGTATGGCACGTTGACTGACGACGGACTTGAACTCGGCGACGACGACGAGCTGCGGGTCGCGCTGCGCACGCCCACGCCGGAACGCACGTTCCAGATCAAGCGGGCGCTCCTCCGAGGGGTGCGGCCGGCTGAAATCGCGACGCTCACGGGGATCGATCGGTGGTTTCTTGCTCAACTCGAGGATCTGCTGGAGGCCGAGCGGCGCTTCCGAGTTGCGGAATCGCTGGACGCCACGCAGCTCAGGTCGATGAAGCGGTTGGGATTCTCAGACCGCCAGTTGGCTGAGCTGCGTGGGACAACCGAGCACGCCGTGCGAACACTCCGTTGGAAGCTCGGCGTGCATCCGAGCTACAAGGTCGTTGATACGTGCGCAGGCGAGTTCCCGTCGGCCACGCCGTACTACTACTCCTCGTATGAGGAGGAGAACGAATCGGAGTCGCTTGGTGCCCGTGGCGTCGTGATCTTGGGGAGTGGCCCCAACCGGATCGGGCAGGGAGTGGAGTTCGACTATTGCTGCGTGCGGGCCGGCCTCGCGTTCCGGGAGCTTGGCTTCCGCACGATTATGATCAACTCCAACCCGGAGACGGTTTCCACCGACTTCGACATTTCCGACAAGCTGTACTTCGAGCCACTGACCCTCGAAGACGTACTCGAGATCGTGCGGCTCGAACAACCCATGGGCGTGGTGGTGCAGCTCGGCGGACAGACCCCGCTCAAGCTGGCCAAGGGTCTCGAGGCTGCCGGGGTTCCGATCCTCGGGACGAGCCCGGAGGCAATCGATCTTGCCGAGGATCGTCGTCGGTTCGACAAGCTGACGCGAGAGTTGGGTGTGGCGCAGCCGCCCAACGGAACCGCCGTGACCGTGGAGGAAGCGGTGCAGGTGGCCGCGGAGGTCGGCTACCCCATTCTCGTTCGGCCTTCCTACGTTCTCGGCGGACGAGCGATGGAAGTTGTGTACAACGAAAAGGAACTGGCGGAATACTTCCACCGTGCCGTTCAGGTGTCACCGGATCACCCCGTGCTGCTCGACCAGTTTCTGGAGGATGCATTCGAAGCGGATGTTGATGCCATTTCCGACGGCGATCGGTGCGTGATCGGGGGCGTGATGCAACACATTGAAGATGCTGGGGTGCACTCGGGTGACTCCGCATGTGTGCTGCCGCCCTACCTACTCGATGATCGCGCAGTGCAGCAGATGCGCGAGCATACGCGACGGTTCGCGGAGAGGCTCGGTGTGGTCGGTGTCATCAACGTGCAGTACGCCGTCAAAGGAGGTGTCGTTTACGTGCTGGAGGTGAACCCGCGCGCGTCGCGCACCGTTCCGTTTGTGAGCAAGGCCACGGGGGTCCCGCTGGCGAAACTCGCGGCTGGAGTGATGGTCGGACGGTCGCTTGAGGCACTTGGCGTCACTGATGAGCCGGCCATCTCCTATGTTGCGGTCAAGGAGGCGGTCTTCCCATTCACGAAGCTGCCCAACGCCGACGTGCAGCTGGGTCCTGAGATGCGCTCGACAGGGGAGGTCATGGGCGTGGCCGACAGCTTCGGGATGGCGTTTGCCAAAGCACAGGTAGGCGCCGGTGATGCGCTGCCGCTGGAGGGCACGATCTTCGTCACCGTCAATGACAATGACAAGCCAACCGTCCTGCCCATCGTTCGTCGGTTTCATGAGATGGGATTCCACATCATGGCCACGGAGGGCACTGCCCGGTATCTCAAATCGCGTGGGATTGCAGTGAAATTGGCTGCCAAGGTGCACGAGGGTCGCCCCAACGCTGTGGACTTGCTCGTCTCCGGTGAGGTACAGCTCCTCATCAATACGCCGCTCGGCAAGCTGACACAGAAAGACGACTACCTCATTCGCCGCTCGGCCGTGCAGCACCGCGTCCCATATATCACGACCATGTCGGCCGCGAGTGCTGCATGTGACGCTGTGCTCGCGCTCAAGAGCAGACGGAGCATGGTGAGGTGTCTGCAGGAGTGGTATGAGATGACGGAACCCGGATCGGTCGAAGAAGCGTGAGCGGAGGGTGAACGGAGGAACCGGCGAAATGGGTCCAAGCGCAGGCGCCCGCACGTGAACACCACGGCCTTGCAGGAGCTGGCTGCGCGTGTCCGCGGAGAGGTGCGGTTTGATGAGCCGCTCGCGGAGTACACAACCTACCGCATTGGCGGCCCTGCGGCGGCGTTGGTGCAGACGGTGGATACCGAGGACGTGGCCGCGGCGCTTGGTGTCGCTCGCGAGACCGGGCTGCGCTGGCTCGCGCTGGGACTGGGCTCCAACGTGCTGATTGCAGATCAGGGGTTTGATGGCATCGTCCTCCGGCTGGGACAAGGTCTCGATCGCATCGCGCAGAAGATCGGGGGCGACCCGACCGTGTGGAGTGTCGGAGCGGGTCTTCCCACGCCCCGGTTGGCGCGGCGAACGGCGAAGGCGGGTCTGGCGGGCATGCAGCGGCTGGTAGGCGTACCGGGCACGGTCGGAGGCGGCGTGTTCATGAACGCCGGCGCCCACGGGCAAGACTTCTCGCAGGTGGTGCGGACCGTAGATGTGGTGCGGGCTGACGGGTCGGTCGGGGTCTTGCATGGCAGCGAGATTGCGTGGCGGTATCGAAGAAGTGGACTCGATAATGCGGTCGTCGTGGGGACGACTGTCGAGCTCCAGCCCGCCGATCCACGTCAGCTGGAGCGAGAGATCCGACAGCACCTTCGGTGGCGCAAGGCCGGGACTCCGTTCAATGAGCCATGCTGCGGTTCCGTCTTCCGCAATCCGAGTGGCACCGGCGCCCCCAGGTCGGCGGGGCAGCTCATCGACTCCCTCGGACTCAAGGGGTTCCGGGTCGGCGGTGCGGAGGTATCGACCGTACACGCGAACTACATCGTCAACACGGGGTATGCGACGGCCAGCGACGTGGTGGCGATAATCGCCGTGGTGCGGGAGAAGGTGATGAAGGAGTACGGAGTGGAGTTGGAGCTGGAAGTGGAAATCATTGGTGAGCTGTGAGCAGTGAAGAGTGAAAGGTGAAAAGTGAATGGGACAAAGAAAGTGAGTGGTCAACGGGGACCGGCACGCTGACGGCCGATAGCTGACAGCTGACAACTGACAGCCGAAGCCTGATAACCGACAACTGACAACGCTATGGACTACTTCACCCACGAAAGCGCCTACGTCGACGACGGTGCCAGAATCGGCACCGGCACCAAGATCTGGCATTTCTGTCACGTCATGGCCGGGGCGGTGATCGGGGAGGGTTGCAGCCTTGGACAAAACGTCGTCGTGATGCCCGGGACGAAGATCGGCAACAATGTCAAGATCCAGAACAACGTCTCGATTTACGAAGGCGTGACCCTTGAAGACGATGTGTTCTGCGGACCGTCGTGCGTGTTCACGAATGTGTCGACGCCGCGGAGCCACGTGTCGCGCAAGCAGGAGTACCAGCCCACGCTGGTCCGGCGGGGGGTCGCCGTTGGCGCCAACGCCACGATCGTGTGTGGCGTCACGCTCGGGGAATACGCATTCGTCGGAGCCGGAGCCGTGGTCACCTCGGACGTACCGAGCTATGCCTTGATGGTTGGTGTGCCGGCTCGGCGTGTGGGCTGGATGTGCCAGTGTGGTGAGCGGCTTCACGTGAGTGGAGGCGCGGGTATCTGCGATCGGTGTGGCTCGCGCTACCGCGAGGCCGCCGGCCAACTGGCACCGATTGCCTCCCGGTAGGCTATCGCGTAAGTTTTTGCGTTTCCTGAACTTGGAGAGAGGTGTGCAGGTTCCCCTGCTGGACCTTCGGGCCCAGCTCGAGGCGATACGCGACGAGGTGGTGCCGGCGCTGCTCGACGCCGTCGAGTCGCAGCAGTTCATCATGGGCGAGCCGGTGAAGCGATTGGAGAACGCCGTTGCGGCATTCTGCGGCGCGCGCGAGGGAATTGCCTGCGCCAGCGGGACCGATGGGCTCTTGCTCTCGCTCAAAACGCTGGATCTCGAGCCCGGCGACGAGGTGATCACATCGACGTTCACATTCTTCGCCACAGCCGGTGCGATCGTGAATGCGGGCGGAACGCCAGTGTTCGTCGATATCGATCCCCACAACTTCAACCTGGACCTTGAGCAGACCCGGGCCGCCGTCACGGGGCGTACGCGTGCGATTGTCCCTGTGCACCTGTTCGGGCAGATGGCGGCGATGGAAGAGGTTCTTGCCCTCACCGAGCGCCACGGCCTAGCGATCATCGAGGACGCGGCGCAGGCCATCGGGGCACGGCGTCAGATTGAAGGCACGTGGTGCCGAGCGGGTGGGCTTGGGGCAACGGGGGCGCTGTCGTTCTTCCCCAGCAAGAACCTCGGCGGATGGGGCGACGGCGGCATGATCGCGTGCCAAGACGTGCAGCGCGCTGAGCGGTTGCGGCGGCTCCGGACGCACGGAGGTGCCAAGCAGTACCATCACGAAGAAGTTGGCATCAACAGTCGGCTGGACACGCTGCAGGCTGCCGTGCTGCTGGTCAAGCTCGCGCATTTGAACGATTGGAACGCCGCGCGGCGGGCCAATGCGCACCGCTACAATGCAGCGTTTGGCGGACTGGACGGGGTGACGACGCCGGCAAGCGACGACGCCAACGAACACACGTTTCATCAATACACGCTTCGCGTCGAGCGCCGTGATGAGCTGAAGCGGCACCTGACGGAGCAAGGCATTGGGAGTGCGGTGTACTATCCCAAGCCCCTCCATCTGCAGCCGTGTTTTGCGCCGCTGGGCTACCACGAAGGGCAGTTGCCGGAGGCTGAGCGGGCGTGCCGAGAGGTTCTGTCCCTGCCGGTCTACCCCGAGCTGTCGGAGGACCAGCAGCACTACGTGATCGGGGCGGTGCGGGAGTTCTTTTCATGACCAAGCTACGTGTGGCGGTAATCGGGGTGGGGAACTGGGGACGCAATCACGTCCGCACGGTGGCAGCGCTCGCCGATGCCGAGTTGACGGCCATCTGTGACGTCGATCGCGTGAAGCTGGATGCTGTGGGGCGCCGCTATCCCGGAGTGCCCTTGGTCGCGACAGCCGACGAGGCGTTCGATCGTGCAGATGCGGTTGTGATCGCAACGCCCGCGGCGGAGCATGCTGAGCTGACTGCGCGGGCGATCGAGCGAGGGCTACCGGCCCTGGTGGAGAAGCCCTTTGCCCTCTCGAGTGGGAGGGCAATCGAGGTGGCACGGCTCGCCGATTCGAAGAAGGTTCCCGTCGTGGTGGGGCACCTCCTCGTGTTCCACTCGGCCGTCGAGCGGCTCAAACGGATGCTACAGGCGGGTGACCTGGGCGAGCCGTACTACCTGTACAGCCAACGTGTGAATCTCGGCCAAGTGAGGCCCGACGAAAACGCGCTGTGGAGTTTCGGGCCACACGACATCTCGGTCGCGCTCGATCTGTTGGGTGAATTGCCGGTACGAGTCACGGCGCAGGGGAAGAGCTATCTCCAGCCTGGAATCGAGGACGTCGTGTTCATGACCATGGAATTTGCCTCAGGAGTCATCGCGCATGTCCAGATGTCGTGGCTCGATCCGCGTAAGGAGCGGCGGCTCACGGTCGTAGGTTCACAGAAGATGGTCGTGTTCGACGACATGGAGGCTCGGGAGAAACTCCGGATCTACAACAAGGGAGTGGACCGGCCGCCGGAATATGCATCGTACGGCGAGAGCCTGGCGATCCGCGAGGGCGACATCACGATCCCCCGCGTGCCCAATGTGGAGCCCTTGAGTGCTGAGCTGAGCCACTTCGTGCAAGTGGCCCGCGGCGAGGCGAAACCACGGGTAAGTGTGTGGGACGGGGTCAGCGTGGTACGAATCTTGGAGGCAGCAACGGAGTCAATGGCAAATGGTGGGGTGGGGGTGCCGATCGCATCCACAACTGGTGCAGGACACCATGAACGCTGAGCAACAGTTGCTCCGGAAGGCGGCGGACCGATCAGCGGTGTTTGGCGTCGTCGGCCTGGGCTACGTCGGACTGCCCTTGGCGGTCGAGGTGGCGGACGCCGGATACAGCGTCTTGGGATTCGACGTCAAAGACGCCGTGGTGGACCGCGTCAATGGTGGGACATCCCACATCCAGGACGTCCCCACGGCCCGGCTCAACCCGCTCGTGCGGGACGGAAGAATCAGCGCGACCACGGACATGGAGCGGTTGAGCGAGGTGGATGTCGTCGCGATCTGCGTTCCCACTCCGCTCTCCAAGACAAAGGACCCAGACGTGTCTTTTGTACTGGCCGCCGGCGAATCGGTCACCAGCACGGTGCGTGCCGGTCAGGTGGTGGTGCTGGAGAGCACAACGTATCCCGGGACGACACGGGAACTGCTACTGCCGAGGATCCAGGTGAAAGGTCTGGAGGTCGGCACGGACGTGTTCCTGGCGTTCAGTCCGGAGCGGGTGGATCCGGGCAATCCGACGTGGCAGACCCGCAACACGCCGAAAGTGATTGGGGGTGTCACCGCCGCATGCCGTCGAGTCGTGCGTTCCCTCTACGAGCCCGTGTTCGACACACTCGTGCCGGTTTCTTCACCGGAGGCCGCGGAGCTCGTCAAGCTGCTCGAGAACACGTTCCGTAGTGTGAACATCGGCCTGGTCAACGAAATGGCGATGGTGTGTGATCGCTTGGGTGTGAACGTGTGGGAAGTCATCGATGCAGCCGCCACCAAGCCGTTTGGCTTCATGAAATTCACGCCCGGTCCGGGACTGGGCGGACACTGCATCCCGATTGATCCGCACTATCTCGCGTGGAAGATGCGGGCGCTCAACTACAAGACACGGTTCATCGAGGTAGCCGGGGAGGTCAACTCCGAGATGCCGGCGTTCTGGGTGCGGAAGGTCACGGAAGGGCTGAACGAGGATGCCAAGGCGGTTCGGGGATCTCGCGTGCTCCTCATCGGTATGGCGTACAAGAAGGACATCGACGATGTCAGAGAGAGTCCGGCGTTGGATATCGTCCGACTCCTTCTCGCTCAGGGAGCCAACGTATCCTATCACGATCCGTATGTGGAGCAGCTTCGCGAAGACGGGATCGATCTCTCGAGTGTCGCGTTGACGCCCGACATCGTCGCTGCGGCCGACTGCGTAGTCATTGCCACCGATCACACGAACCTCGATTACGACATGCTGTCGAGGCAGGCGAGGCGGGTCGTGGACACGCGTAACGCGTTGAAAGGGAAGGAAGCGAAATGAGGGTCGCGGTGATCGGCACCGGATACGTGGGTCTCGTCGTCGGAGCTTGTCTAGCGGAGACCGGGAACGATGTGATCTGTGCCGACGTCGACGCGAACAAGATAGCGGATCTCAACCGGGACAAGATCCCGATCTACGAACCTGGGTTGGAACCGTTGGTTGCGGGCAATCGTGCGGCGGGACGGCTGGCGTTCTCCACTGATGTCAGTGCCGCGGTCGAGGCGTCCGACGTGGTCTTCATTGCGGTTGGGACGCCGCCGGACGAGGACGGTTCCGCGGATCTCCAACATGTGGTGGCCGTCGCAGAGCTGATCGGCGATCACATGAACAGCGCGAAAGTCGTGATCACCAAGAGCACGGTGCCGGTCGGGACGGCGGCGAAGGTTCGTGAGACCATCGCTGCCCGGACCTCCCAGCGGTTTCATGTCTGCTCCAACCCCGAGTTTCTCAAGGAGGGTGCTGCGGTCGAAGACTTCATGAAGCCGGATCGAGTCGTGATCGGGGTCGATTCCCCGGAGGCAGAGGAGGTTCTCCGCCAGCTATTCGCTCCGTTCGTGCGCACGGGCAATCCAATCATCTTCATGGATATCGCGTCAGCCGAGCTCACGAAGTACGCAGCCAATGCCATGCTGGCCACCCGCATTTCGTTCATGAACCAGATGGCCGAGCTGTGTGAGGAGGTCGGTGCCGACATCACGCTGGTGCGTCGCGGCATCGGCAGCGATGCCAGAATCGGATCGGCCTTCTTGTTTCCAGGCCCTGGCTACGGCGGTTCCTGCTTCCCGAAGGACGTGCGGGCGCTGATAGGGACGGCGGGCGATCGTAACGTTTCGCTCGACATCCTCAAGGCCGTCGAAGCCGTGAACGACCGTCAGAAGCACAAACTTGGGGAGAAACTCACCGCGGCAATGGGTGGAACCGTTGCGGGGAAGAAGGTGGCAGTCTGGGGGCTGGCCTTCAAAGCGCGGACCGATGACATGCGGGAGAGCCCGGCGATCCCGTTGGTCAAATCGATCCTCACGGGCAGGGGACAGGTCCACGCGCATGATCCGGAGGCGCTTGGTTCTGCGCGTCGTCTCTTCGGGGCCCGCATCGCGTACGCCGACCATATGTACGATGCATTGGCGGGCGCTGATGCGCTGGTGATCGTGACGGAGTGGATGGAATATCGCAATCCCAACTTCGGGCGCATGAAGGAGTTGATGCAGCGTCCGCTGGTGGTGGATGGTCGCAACCTCTACGACCCACGCAAGATGGCTGATCTCGGGTTCACGTACTACGGGCTCGGTCGAGGGGCGGCCTGATGCGTATCGTCGTAACCGGAGCCGCGGGGTTCCTCGGATCGCACCTTACCGATCGGCTTATTGCCCTCGGACATGAGGTGGTTGGGATCGACAACTTGATCACGGGGAGTCTAGCCAACATTGCCCACTTGGAGCGTGGCGAGCGCTTCTCGTTCGTCCGGCACGACGTAACGAAATTCATCGACGTGGACGGACAGGTCGATGGGGTGTTTCACTTCGCGTCCCCGGCGAGTCCGATTGACTACCTGCAACTCCCGATCCAAACGCTCAAAGTCGGGTCATTGGGCACGCACAACTCTTTGGGCTTGGCAAAGGCAAAGGGTGCGCGATTCCTGCTCGCCAGCACCTCGGAGGTGTACGGTGATCCTCAGGAACATCCGCAACCCGAAACGTACTGGGGACACGTGAACCCGATCGGCCCTCGAGGCGTGTACGATGAGGCGAAGCGATTCGCCGAGGCCATGACCATGGCGTACCATCGCTATCACGGTCTCGACACCCGCATTGTTCGCATCTTCAACACGTATGGTCCGCGCATGCGACCCAACGACGGCCGCGTGGTCTCGAACTTCATCGTGCAGGCGATCAGAGACGAGCCGCTCACCGTGTACGGGGACGGGGAACAGACTCGGTCGTTCTGTTACGTGGAGGACCTTATCGAAGGTATCGTACGGCTATTCGAGCACGGGGAAGCGGGACCCACAAACGTCGGGAATCCAGTGGAGTTCACGGTCGTGGAACTGGCCGAGATCGTGCAGCGCCTGACCGGCTCCACTTCGAAGATCGTGTTTGAGCCGCTGCCAACCGACGATCCCAAGCAGCGACAGCCCAACATTAGCCGGGCAATGGACCAGCTGGGCTGGGAGCCCCAGATCGAGTTGGAGGAGGGACTGCGGCGGACGATCGCGTACTTCAGAGAGCGAGTCGGACAGTGACGCAGCGCGTGCTCGTTACGGGAGCGGCAGGCTTCATCGGTGGTCACTGCTGCCGAGCGCTGCTGGACAACGCGTATGAAGTCCTTGGCGTGGACAATTTCGATCCGTTCTACGATCGAACGATCAAAGAGCAAGCGATCGCGGAACTCTCTGGGCGCAAGGGATTTTCGTTCATCGAGGTCGACATACGAAACGCCGGTGTGTTTCCCAGCCTCCTCGACGGGGTCGACGTGATTCTGCATTTGGCGGCACGGGCGGGCGTGCGACCAAGTATCGAGCAGCCGATGCTGTACAGTTCGATCAATGTGGAAGGTACGGTACAGCTCTTAGAGGCAGCTCGGCAAACGGGAATTCGGCGCTTCGTCTTCGGCTCCTCCTCGTCCGTCTACGGCGATGCTACTCCCGTCCCGTTTCGTGAGGACGAGCCCGCGCTCGCCCCCATTTCTCCCTATGCCGCCACGAAGCGAGCTGGCGAGTTACTCTGCCAGGTGTATACGCACCTCTACGGATTGCGCATAGCCTCGCTTCGGTTCTTCACCGTGTATGGGCCGCGCCAGCGTCCCGATCTCGCCATCCATCGGTTCACCCGGCTGCTGAAGCAAGGATCGACGATTCAGCAGTTCGGTGATGGCTCGACTGAGCGGGACTACACCCATATCGATGACATCGTCCAAGGGGTGCTGGGTGCAGTGACGTGGACCGAGCCCGATGAGGCGGCGCACGAGATTTTCAACTTGGGAGTGTCGCGAACCGTTCGGCTCAGTTACTTGATCGAGCTGATTGGTGCTGCCCTACGCTTCCCCCCGCGCATCGAGGTGCTTCCGCCGCAGCCGGGCGATGTGAAACGCACGTTCGCCGATATCGGCAAGGCACGAGCGGTTCTCGGATACGCGCCAACGGTCAAGATTGAGGATGGGATCCCTGCATTCGTCAAATGGTACGAGGACACCTATGGACGTCAGTCCCCGACAGCAACTTGAGCTAGCCAAGGAGCGCTTCGCGCTCCAGGACTACCACGGGACCATCCATCTGGTCGAGGAGTTGGTGGAGCAAGGCCGGGCGTTCGCCGATGCCTATCACATCATCGGTCTGTCCTACGAGCTTGTCGACCAGCCGGAGAGGGCCCTGGAGGCGTTTGACGCGGCGCTGAAACTCAATCCGCGCTACGTCGAAGCGCACATGCATCGTGGCATCGTGCTGGCGAGGCTCGGCCGCGAACAGGATGCCGCTCTGGCATTCGCCGAGGCCAAGGCGTCGGGCGGTGAGGATTGGGGTGGACTGCCAGCCCACCATGCCGCGAAACTCGCCAACAAGCACGCGGAACTCGGCGAAGCGTATGCCCTGGCCGGGGCGCTCAACCGCGCGGTCGAGCAGTACCAGCGAGCGCTGGAACTGGGTCGACACTTCCACGATGTGCGATACCGTCTTGGCCGAGTGCTGCTGGATGCAGGTCGGTCGCTGGAGGCACGCGAGGAGTTGGAGCAGGTCGCAGAAGCGAGACCGGACATGGTCGAGGCGCGGGCCGCGCTCGGCTTGGCGTGCTACTTGTCGGGAGACCCCCGCAGCGCGCGGCGCATCTGGGAAGCGGTTGCCGAAGATCATCCACAAGACCGGCGCGCGACCGCCTACCTCAGCATGCTCGAGCGGTTTGGCGGGTAGCCGCCCGGCTGTGACGCTGCGTCGCTCGCTCACGATCCTCGGGGGAGCCGTACTCCTCTCGGCGTGCGTCGGGGCCGCTGCCGAACACGAGTCGATCGCGGACGAAGCCTACGCCGACGGTCGCTACGCCGACGCGCTCGTAGAGTATCGGCTGGCGTTTGTCGGCGGCTCACCAACCGTGGACCTCCGTCGAAAGGCCGCTGCCGCTGCCCTGAAGGCCGGTGCACTCGAGGACGCTGCGGCGGAGTTTGCCGCACTGGGAGCCGAGGGGAGCGAATCTGCCGCCGACGAGGCGGCAGATGGTCTCGTTCGGGTGGCCCACGCCGCAATCGGCCGCGGCGATCAAGTCGCGCTGGCGGCAGCCCTGGGTGGATTGCAGACGGTGGCCCCCGGACGGGCGCTTGGTGCATTCGCTGGCGAGATGGCCGCCACCGCGGGTGACGTCGCGCGAACACCTGAGGCCCTGCGGGTGCTGATCTATGCGGCGGCGGCGGCGCCAAACGCGCGGAGCCAGGACTCGGTCATGTATACCTATGGTTCGGTGCTCCGGCGCCTGGGACGCTGCCAAGCGGCATCTGACGTGTTTGAGAGTCTGGTGCGCCGCCAGCGAGATCCCATGATCACCCGGGACGCGCGATGGGGTCTCGTTCGCTGCGCGCTGGCGATCGGGCAGCGGGCCCTCGATGGCGGTCAGCCGAGTTTGGCCGAACAGTGGTTCGAACGTGCAGCCACCAGCGGAGGGAACACGCCGGAGACTCGGAGCGCCTACTTGGGGCTGGGAGACGTCCGCTTCGCGCTCGGGGACGTGAGAGGCGCCATCGAGGCCTACGAACGGGCGCGCGTCGGACTGCGACCAGGGGACTCGGTCTATGCAATCGTGTCGGAGCGGCTCAATCGCATTGCGGCGCCGGATATGAGGGTGCGGTGAGATTGGGACAGGTGCACGGGGCGTGCCGCGGGGTGATGCTCGCGCGCTCCCGTGGGGGAACACCGTCGTGGACGCGGGTACTAAAGCGGCGATGATACGTGCCTCCGTAGCCGTGCTGGCGGTCCTCGTCGTGACCGCGTGTGGGAACAGGCTGGATCCCGCGCTGTATCCGACGCCTGAAGCGTTGTTTGATGCCTCGATGTCCGCCTTTCGCGCCGGCAACTGTGGGGTGGCGCGTCAGGGGTTTCAGCGTCTCACGTTCGAGCTCCCGCCACGCGACCAGCGTCACGCGGAGGTCCGATATTATCTGGCGGAGTGTATGCTGGACCAGAACGAGGAGCTGGAAGCAGCGCGGCAATTCCGTCGGGTGGCCGATGAGTTCCCGCGGCATCGCCTGGCTCCCGACGCCTTGCTTCGTGCGGGGGACGCGTACGCGGAGTTGTGGAGAGACCCGGAGCTCGACCCGACCTACGGGGAAACCGCTGTCGCGACCTATGCGGAGTTGCTGGGGCGGTTTCCGAGCACCCCGGGGGCAGATCGGGCGCAGCTGCGCATCACCGAGCTGAATGAGAAGTTTGCCGAAAAGGCGTACAAGGCTGGTGTGTTTTATCTGCGGCTTCGTGCCTTTGATTCGGCAATCATCTACTTCAAGGACGTCGTGGCGAAGTACCCGCAGAGTGGCTATGCGCCGAGGGCCGTTGTGCGGCTGATCGAGGCCTATGACCGGATCGGGTATCAGGACGACCAGCAGGCGATGTGTCTGCACCTCCAGCAATACTATCCGGGGACGGAGGGGGCCGGCGAAGCCTGCCAGCGTGAGATCTCCGGGATCGGGTGACGCGGGTGTGGGCGGTCGGTCGAAGCGGCCACTGTCCCTTCGCCCCGAGTCTTTGACCCGTGCTATGCACCGCGCGATTTTTGGAGGCTCGTTCGATCCGATTCACGTCGGGCACCTGGTCGTCGCTCGATCCGCTGCGGATCAACTCGCGCTCGACGTTGTCCACTTCGTCCCCGCGTGGCAGCAACCGTTCAAAGCTGGGAGCCATCGGGCGTCCCCTGAAGATCGGCTCGCGATGCTGCGCCTGGCCGCCGCGGAGGATCCACGGTTTGTCGCAGATCCTCGCGAGATCCGACGGGCCGGCGTTTCCTACACCGTCGACACCTTGCAGGAGATGAAGGCGGAATTCCGTGATGACCGGTTATGTTTACTGGTTGGACTGGATGCGGCCGGCGACTTCCCGATGTGGAAGGACCCCGACCGGATTCGGCAGTTGGCTCGAATCGTGGTGCTGACCCGGCCGGGCGCGGACGCCGGCGTCGCACTACCGGTTGGCGAGCTGCTCCACGTTCCCGAGGTAGCGGTTTCGGCTACCGCAGTTCGCTGGCGGGTGGAGCGTGGCGAGTCAATCGACGAGTTCGTACCGCCAACCGTGGCGGAGTACATCGAATCACATGGATTGTATCGCGTAGACTCCGATGCTTAAGAAGCTGGTAACGAAGGTCATTGGGACGCGTTTCGAGCGGGAATTGAAGCGCATCCAGCCGATCGTCGATGAGATCCTCCGGCACGAGAAGCGACTGGGTACGCTGCCGGAGGAGGAGATCCAGGCGCAGACGGCCAAGTTCCGCGAGACGCTCGAGGAACAGCTGGGAACGCTCCGAGCCCGGCTTGCAGACCGAAAGCAGGCGCGGCATGACTGTGCGGACCCGGCGGAACGAGATGAGCTGAACCGTGAGGTGCACGAGCTGGAGGAGCAGCTCAAGCGAGAGACGGCCACCGCGTTGGACGATTTGCTGCCCGAGGTGTTCGCCACCGTGCGGGAGGCGTGTCGTCGACTGCTGGGGACGAAGGTCGTGGTTATCGGGCACGAACTCGAGTGGGACATGGTGCCGTACGACGTCCAGCTCATCGGCGGGATTGTGCTGCACCAGGGCAAGATCGCGGAGATGGCCACCGGCGAGGGCAAGACGCTGGTTGCGACACTGCCGCTCTACCTCAACGCCCTGTCCGGTGGCGGTGCGCATCTCGTCACGGTCAACAACTACCTCGCGCGCCGCGACTCACAGTGGATGGGGCATCTTTTCAAGTGGCTGGGGCTCACCGTGGGCTGTCTCGACGATACCGAGCCCTCGACGCCCGAACGACGGGCGGCATACGAATGCGACGTCACCTACGGCACGAACAACGAGTTCGGATTCGACTATCTGAGAGACAACATGGTGTTCTCTCTGGAGCAACGGGTCCAGCGGGAGCATGTGTACGCGATCATTGACGAAGTCGACAGTATTCTCGTCGACGAGGCGCGAACACCGCTCATCATCTCCGGACCGGTCGGGAACGAGTCGGATCTAAAGTATTCGGAGTTCAATGCGCAGGTTTCCGAGCTCGCGCGTAAGCAGACAGCGGCGGTGAATCAGATCCTCGCCGAGGTCGAAGGACAGATGAACGACGGCGAACCTGACTACGATACGGGTGTGAAGCTGTTCCAGGCGCAGCTCGGCATGCCCAAGAACAAGAAGCTCATGAAGTGTCTGCAAGAGCCCGGCGTGAAACAGCTGGTGCAGCGCATCGAGCTCGATCGGGTTGCCGATCGCAAGCTGCCGGCCACTCAGCGGCGATTGAGCAAGATTGAAGAGGATCTCTTCTTCGTGCTGGATGAGCGCGGCCACTCGGTGCATCTCACCGACAAGGGTGTTGAGCGGATGAGTCCGGACGATCCCGATTTGTTCATCGTGCCCGACATCTCGGAGGAGTTCGGCCGGATCGAGCATGACGACGGGCTCTCGGCGGAGCAGAAACTCGAGCGGCGCCAGGTGCTCGAGAGCGAATACGCTTCGAAGAGCGAGAAGCTGCAGATCATCCACAAGCTGTTGCAGGCCCACGCGCTGTATGAGAAGGATGTCGAGTATGTCGTGCAGGACGGCCAGGTCTTCATCGTGGACGAGTTCACCGGCCGGCTCATGCCGGGACGGCGCTGGTCGGACGGCCTCCATCAGGCGATCGAGGCGAAGGAGGGTGTGACCATTCGGGGCGAGACGCAGACGCTCGCCACCATCACGATCCAGAACTACTTCCGCATGTACGACAAGATGGCCGGCATGACGGGCACGGCGGAGACTGAGGAGCACGAGTTCTTTCAGATCTATTCGCTCGAGGTCATGGTCATCCCGACCAACCGACCCGTACGCCGAGTGGATCAGCACGATCTCATCCACAAGACGCGGCGCGAGAAGTACAACGCCATCCTGAATGAGATTATCCGCCAAAACGAGCGTGGGATTCCAGTGTTGGTCGGTACCACGAGCGTGGAAGTGTCCGAGACGCTCGCGCGGATGCTCAAGCGTCGTGGATTCAAACACGAGGTGTTGAACGCGAAATACCACCAGCGAGAGGCCGAGATTGTGGCCCTTGCTGGGCGCGCGGGTGCCATCACGATCGCGACGAACATGGCGGGTCGGGGGACCGACATCAAACTCGGATCCGGCGTCAAGCAGTGCCAGGTGTGCGGCATCAAATCGCGACTTGCACCGTTCGGTCAGGTCGCCGAGTCGGCCGACCTCTCCGATGGGGAGATCAAGAAGCGTGGCTGCAACGAGGACCCACCCTGCGGGCTCGTCGTGATCGGAACGGAACGCCATGAATCTCGCAGAATCGACCGGCAGCTCCGTGGCCGATCGGGGCGGCAGGGCGATCCCGGGGTCAGCGTGTTCTTTCTCTCGCTCGAGGACGATCTGATGCGGCTCTTCGGGTCGGAACGCGTCGCCAAGATCATGGAGCGGTCCGGCGCCGAAGAGGGCGAGGTGATTACGCACCCGCTCGTGACGCGTGCAATCGAGAGCGCACAGAAGCGAGTCGAGTACCAGAATTTCCAAGCACGGAAACGGCTGCTCGATTACGACGATGTCATGAACCAGCAGCGTGAGGTGCTCTACTCGCTTCGGCTGTTCGCGCTCGAAGGTGGGGAGGAACTCAAGGCCGAAGCGGTTCGCATGATCGACGAGGCCCTGCAGCGATTCTCGCGGGACGAAAGCGCGGACTTGCCAGAGCAATGGGACCGCGAGCTGATCGCCAGCGAGCTGCTCATGCGGTACCTGATTTCCGCCCCGGATATCAAGGATGCCGACAAGATCCCCGACCAAGAAGCGCTCGAGTCGATGCTGCAGCACGCGGGTCGAGAAGCGTTCCGCACGAAGATTGACTCCTGGGATGAGCTGGGGAATCGGCACAACGCGGAGAAGCTGGCCGAGCGGTTGTTGTCGCACGTCATGCTCCAGGTGCTCGACGAGAAGTGGAAGGACCACCTGTTCGAGTTGGATCACCTGCGAACCGGTATCCAGTATCGCGCGTGGGGACAGAAGGACCCGCTGATCGAGTACAAGAAGGAAGCGTTCGACATGTTCGTGGATCTCATGAACGACGTCCGATCCACGTTTACCGAGCGGTTCTTCAAATTCCAGGTTCAGATCTCCGCGGGCCCGCCGCAGCTGCAGCGGCCGGCCCGTACCGTGGAGACGCGGGAAATGAAGCCTGCGGCCGCCGCGTCCGACGCCGACCTCATGGTGGGTGCCACGGCTGCCGCTCCGGCGCCCGCAAGCCTCCATGCATCACATGGGGAGGGCGGTGACGTCGTCAACCGGCCACAACGCCGCGGCGTGCCGAAGGTGGGACGGAACGATCCCTGCCCGTGTGGCAGCGGGAAGAAGTACAAGAAGTGCCACGGGGTGAAGGGATAGGGGCTCCCCGACTCACCGATTTCGCTCCTCCTGCGTAGTTTGGGCACCGCCGTGAGCGGGAAGCTCAGTATGCTCGGTCCCATGGCATCCAGCCGCCTGGCGGAGGTCTGCTCCACCGATCGGCCGCGGGAGCGGCTGTTCTCGTTGGGGTCGGCGTCGTTGACGCTGACCGAGCTTCTCGCCATTCTGATAGGTGCGGGGACGTCGAGCGGGGATGCATTGGAAGTTGCGCGAGGCGTTCTCAGACTCGGACGAGGGTCCATTCGGGAGCTCGCGCGGCGTCCCGTGGGGGAGTTCGTGCAGGTGGCGGGCATGGGCCGAGCGAAGGCGGCGCGGGTGGCTGCGGCGCTTGAGTTGGGCCGGCGACTCGCGGGGGAGGGGGTGGCGTCAGGGTTTGAGGTACGCTCGCCGGCGGACATCCATCGGTGGTGTGGTCCCGGGCTCCGCGATCTGACGGTCGAGGAGTTCCACGTGCTCACGCTGGACACGCAGAACCGAGTCACTCGGGATCTCCTCATCACTCGCGGCATCCTCAACAGCTCGCTGGTACATCCGCGCGAGGTATTTCGTGCGGCGATTGCGGAGGCGGCGGCAGCCGTCATCGTGGTGCACAATCATCCGAGTGGCAATCCGACGCCCTCGGCGGATGACCGGGCCGTGACCCGGCAGCTGGTGGAGGGCGGAGGCCTGCTCGACATTCCGGTGTATGATCACGTGATCGTAGCCGGGGATCAGTACTTCAGTTTTGCGGAGGCTGGACTGCTGTGACCAGTGTGCTCCAGATTGTCGACGCCGAGTTTGCTCGGGCGCTGGCCGACCGTGAGGATCGCCTCGACTTGGATCTCATCACGCGGGCGTTTCAGGTCAGCTCCACGGCGCACCGTGGCCAAAAGCGGCTGTCTGGGGACGACTTCATCTCCCATTCGGTGGAGGTGGCGAAAATTCTCGTCGGGCAGCAGCTCGATTCCGTGAGTGTTGCCGCTGCGCTCCTACACGACGTTGCCGAGGACTCCGACGTATCCCTCGGTGAAATCCGTTCGGAGTTTGGTGATGAGGTCGGCGACATCGTCGACGGTCTCACCAAGATCTCCACGTTGACCTTCCGCTCCGCTGCCGAGGAGCAATCCGAGAACTACCGCAAGCTGCTGCTCTCCATCGCGCGGGATGCTCGCGTGATCATGGTCAAGCTCGCCGACCGCCTCCACAACATGCGTACGCTGGAGCATCTCCCCGAGCAGCGGCGGCACGGTATCTCGCTCGAAACGCGGGAGATCTACGCGCCGCTGGCACACCGGTTCGGCATGGCGGGGATCAAGACGGAACTCGAGGACCTCGCCTTCAAGTTCCTTGAGCCGGAGGACTACGAGTCCCTCGAAACCCAGGTGCAGGCCAAACGGAGCGAGCGGGAAGAGATGATCGACCGGCTTCGGGTACCGCTCGACGGCGCGCTGCGAGCCGCCAGCATCGATGAGTTCGAGGTGACCGGACGCTCGAAGCACCTGTGGTCGATCTACCGCAAGATGCGGCTCCGCAATCGTCCGTTTGAAGAGATCTACGATCTCATGGCGATCCGGGTGCTCGTACGCTCGGTGCCGGACTGCTACCATGCGCTCGGTGTCATCCACCATCATTGGACGCCCCTGCAGGAACGGATCAAGGACTACATCGCCTCGCCCAAGTCCAACGGCTACCAGTCGCTTCACACGACGATCTTCGGGCCCGGTGGGCAGCCGTACGAAATCCAGATCCGCACCCGCGACATGCACCGGACCGCCGAGTACGGGATCGCGGCGCACTGGGCGTACAAAGAGCAACGCTCCCGAGACGAGCTCGACACCCGGTTCGAGTGGTTTCGCCAGCTGCTCGAGTTGCAGCAGGATGCGCATAACCCCGAGGAGTTCATCGAGTTCCTCAAGATCGACCTGTTCCAGGATGAGATCTTCGTGTTCACGCCGGGTGGCGACGTCAAACGGCTTCCCGCGGGGGCGACGCCGATCGACTTCGCGTTCGCGGTGCACACCGAGGTTGGGCTGCGCTGCCAGGGAGCCAAGGTGAATGGGCGCATCGCCCCGCTGCACCGCCCGCTTCGGAACGGTGACACGGTGGAGATTCTCACCGGTCCGTTTGCGCGGCCTAGCAAGGATTGGATCAATCACGTCCACACCGCGCGTGCGCGCCACAAGATCCGCCAGTGGATCAACAAGGAAGCGGGAGAGCGGAGCGCAGCAGTCGGCAGGGAGATCCTCGAGCGTGAGCTGCGCCGCCGCCGACTGGAAATGCCGGGCGACGACGTCCTGCGGGCCGCGGCCGAACGGCTGTCGTTGGGTAGCGCCGAGACCCTGTACTCCGTGGTCGGACGCGGGGATACGCCGATTGGGCAGGTGATCAAGGCCCTGTTCCCGAGCCGCTCCCCTGGGGAGCTCCAGGCGCCCAAGCCGACCCGCTTTGGACGCGTCATCGATCGCATCCGGATGGGACGCGGGGTCCGAGTCCATGGGGTGGATGGGCTCATGGTTCGTTACGCCCAGTGCTGTCAGCCGGTGCCTGGCGATCCCGTGGTGGGGTTCGTGACGAAGGGCCGAGGCATCTCCATTCATCGAGCGGACTGCCCCAACTTGCTCACGATGTCCACGGACCCCGAGCGGCGGGTCGAGATCGACTGGCAGACCGTCGAAGGTGAGGTGTTCGTGGTGAGTCTCGGCGTCAGCGGCGAAGATCGGCGTGGGCTGTACGCTGACCTGATGGAGGCGGTCTCCGGCACGGGCACGAACATCCGCAGTGCTGAGCTCTCGAGCAAGGACGGCGCGATGTTCGGTTCGGTGTTGGTCGAAGTCGAGAATCACGCCCATTTGGCGAAAGCGATGCGGGCGATGCGCCGGGTCAAAGGAGTCTCGGGAGTGGAGCGGCGTGAGCCGACGCGAAGCTGATATGGGGGATCAGCAACCCGAGTTCCGAAGTTGGATGCCCGTAGCGGTGGATGCCTGAGTTCGATCTCACGCTGCCATTCTCGCTTGCCGGGGATCAGCCCAGAGCGGTCGCAGAGCTCGTAGCAGGCTTCGAGCGCGGCGATCGATATCAGACGCTGCTAGGGGTCACGGGATCGGGCAAGACCGTGACGATGGCGCACGTGATCGCGGCGGGCCGTCGGCCCACGCTGGTTCTCTCACATAACAAGACGCTCGCGGCCCAGCTCTACGGAGAGCTCAAGACGTTCTTTCCCGGAAACGCCGTCGAATACTTCATCTCCTACTACGACTACTATCAACCCGAGGCGTACGTGCCGGCGACGGACACGTACATCGAGAAGGATGCGTCGATCAACGAAGATATCGACGCGCTGCGACTCCGGGCTACGTCGAGTCTGGTCGAGCGCGACGACGTCATCATCGTTGCGACGGTGAGTGCGATCTACGGCCTGGGCGACCCGGTCGAGTACCGAGCCCTCATGGTCACGGTGGACGCCGGCGAAGAGCGGCCGCGCGATGCGGTGCTCGAGGCGCTCGTGGGGATCAACTACCACCGCAACGACGTGGTCCTCGAACGCGGGACGTTCCGCGTTCGCGGGGACACGGTGGAGGTTCTCCCGGCATACGAGGAGCAGGCGGTTCGCATTGAGTTTTGGGGAGACGAGGTCGAGCGCATCTCGAAGATCGATCCACTGACCGGCAATCAGATCGCCGAGCTGCCCCGCTGTGCCATCTATCCGGCGACCCACTTCGTCACACGACGGCCCACGGTGGAGCGCGCCGCGCGCGCCATTCGTGAGGAGCTGAAGGAGCGCCTCACGGAGTTCCGCTCGCAGGGAAAACTGCTCGAGGCACAGCGGCTCGAGTCGCGCACGATGTTCGACGTCGACATGTTGTTGGAGATCGGAAGGTGTGCCGGCGTCGAAAACTACAGCCGCCACTTGACCGGCCGCAGTGCGGGAGAGCGGTCGGCGTGCCTGCTGGACTACTTTCCGGACGATTACCTCACGATCATCGATGAGTCACACGTGACGCTTCCGCAGATCGGTGGCATGTACCATGGCGATCGGTCGCGCAAGCTCACGCTAGTCGAGCACGGGTTCCGGCTACCGTCGGCGTTGGATAATCGTCCGCTCAACTTCGACGAGTTCATGCGACTCACACCGCGCCTGATGTTCGCATCGGCTACCCCCGGTGATTTCGAGCTCGAGCTCAGCGAAGGGGTGGTTGTGGAGCAGATCATCCGACCCACGGGGCTGGTCGATCCCGTGGTGGAACTGCGACCGGTTCGGGGCCAAGTGGACGATCTGCTGGCCGAGATTCGCAGGAGCGAGGCTGCCGGCGAACGGGTGTTGGTCACCACGTTGACGAAGCGCATGGCCGAGGATCTCACCGACTACCTTCAGCAGATGGGCGTCCGGGTTCGGTACATGCACTCGGATGTGGACGCGATCGAGCGCATGGAGATCGTGCGGGGCCTGCGGCTCGGCGACTTCGACGTCCTCATCGGCATCAACCTGCTTAGAGAGGGCCTGGACCTTCCGGAGGTGGCGTTGGTGGCCATCTTGGACGCGGATCAGGAGGGGTTCCTGCGGTCCGAGCGATCGCTGATCCAGACGGTTGGACGGGCGGCGCGGAACGAGCGCGGGCGGGCGGTGCTCTATGCCGACAGGGTCACGGGGTCGATGGAACGGGCCATTGCCGAGATGAGCCGCCGCCGCGGGTTACAGGAAGACCACAATCGTGCTCACGGGATCATTCCCGTGTCGATCCGCAAGTCCGTGGATCATGTCCGGCTCGTGACGCGGGTTGCCGATGCCCGGGCGGAGCAGCCGGCGGCGGCAGACCCGACCCATCCCGCATCGGGGCTCGATCGCGAAGGGCTCATCGAGGTGCTCGAGCAGCAGATGCGCGAGGCGGCCGCGGAGCTCGACTATGAGCTTGCTGCGCAGTTGCGGGACCAGCTCTTCGAACTGCGAGCCGAGGGTGATCCGCAGCGCCGTGCGCCGCAGACCGGGAGGACCGGGGTTCGGTCGGGAGCGAGACGTGCACAGCGCCGTGCGTGAGCCGGTCTCGCTGGCCGGCCTGCGAGCGCAGGCGGCTCAGTTGTGGCATGAACTCGCCCCTGGATCGGTCATCTGGTTGACTGGGGAACTGGGTTCGGGGAAGACCACCTTCGTCCAAGCCGTCGCGGCGGCGGCGCAAGCGGACCGCGCGCGGAGTCCGTCATTCGCGCTCGTCCACGAGTATGCATCACCTCACGGCACGCTGGTTCACGCGGACTGTTACCGGTTGCGCGAGCCGGAGGAAGCAGTGGACCTCGACTTCCCGAACCTCCAGCGTCATGCGCGCCTGTTACTCATCGAGTGGCCGGAACGTGCGGGCCGCTTCGCGCCGCCGCCGGATGCGCACGTGGCGCTGGCGCATGCGGACGACTCGGCCACACGGTGGCTGGAGCGGGTCCGGTGAGCCTGTACCTCGCCATCGAGACGGCGACCGATGCCGGGAGCGTCGCCGTCGGGGCACCCGGACGGGTGCGGAGCGAAGTCGGTTTCACGGACCGGCGCCACGCTGCGGATCTCGTGCCGGCCGTGATGGAGGCGCTGCGCCTCGCCCACGCTGACTTCACGGACCTGGCCGGCGTCGTACTCGGAGACGGCCCGGGCAGCTTCACCGGGCTGCGAATTGGTCTGGCGACCGCCAAAGGAATCCTCGCCGGTCGCGAGGAATTGGTGCTGCGTGTGGCCCCGTCGCTGATGGCCGCGGCGTGGATCGGGCAGCAGTTCTTCGACGGACCGGTGGCTGCGCTGTACGATGCGTACCGCGGTGAGGTCTTTGGCGCCGTGTACCACGCCGACGAGGGCACGATGCGCGCGCTTGTGCCCCCGGGCTGTGGCGCCATCACCGATTTGATCCAGCAGACCGCGGTCACGCCAGCCGGTGCCGTCGGTGACGGGGCGGTCGCCTTCGCAGCCGAGGTGCATCGGTGGATTGGCCGGAAGCCGGTTGGGCCGCCGGAAGGAGCCCCGCGCGCACGGGCTCTGCTTGAGCTACTTGGACTCCCCGGCACGACGCGCGTTGTCGAGGACGCGGAGGCGTTCGAGCCGACCTATGGCCGACGCGCCGCGGCCGAGGACCGTTGGGAAACGACTCATGGCCGTTCCCTGCCGGATTCGAACCGCTCGGGAGGCTGACGTCCCGGCGGTCGCGGCGCTCGAGCGGCGGATATTCTCCGATCCGTGGTCGCCCGAGAGCTTCCGCCACATCCTCTCGGACCTCGCGATCGTTGCCGAATCGTCGGGGCAGGTGATTGGCTATTTCTTTGCGCGTGCGGCTGCCGACTTGGGCGAGATCCTGAACCTCGCCGTGGACCCGGATCACCGCCGCCAGGGGATTGCAGAAGCGCTGCTCGCCGAGGGCTGCGTGCGACTCAGGGGCTGTGGGGTCCAGACCCTGTTCCTGGAGGTCCGAGCGTCCAATGAGGGCGCGCAGGCACTCTATCGCAAGAATGGCTTTGATGAGGTGGGGCGCCGGCAGGGGTACTATCGCAATCCCCGAGAAGACGCGTTGGTTTTCGCCCGGCGCTGAGGACCACCCCTCCGTTCGGGCACTGAATCCAGACCCGTGCGCTCGGTTGACAGCGGTTTCGTGACGAAGTTCACTTCACCCCGTCTCCCAATACCGTATTAAGATCGGTCGTCCTGGGCGGCTGTGCAGCGGTGAGAGGTGTCATGCAGAAGATTGTCGAGTGCGTGCCGAACTTCTCGGAGGGTCGAAAACAGGACGTCATCGACGCGATCGCGGACGCGATTCGAGAGACGCCTGGGTGCTCGTTGCTCGATGTCGATCCCGGTCGGTCCACCAACCGGACCGTGTACACGTTCGTCGGTGCCCCCGAGGCGGCGGTGGAAGGCGCGCTCGCGGCCGGTCGGGTGGCGAAGGAACGGATCGACATGCGCCAGCACCGGGGCGAGCATCCACGCATGGGCGCCATGGATGTGTGCCCCTTCGTGCCCGTCGCCAACGTGTCGATGGACGAGTGCGTTGCGTGCGCCCGCGAGTTCGGTCGGAGGGCAGGGACGGAGCTAGGCGTCCCGGTCTACTTGTACGAGGCGGCCTCGGACCGGGACTACCGCAAGAGTCTGAAGGACATTCGAGCCGGGGAGTACGAAGGTTTGGCGGAGAAGATCACGCAGCCCGAGTGGACACCCGATTACGGTCCAGCCGAGTTTGTGCCCCGCTGGGGTGCCACGGCGGCGGGCGCGCGGTTCTTCCTGATTGCCTACAACGTGAATGTATTGGGCACCAAGGAGCAGGCGCATCGGATCGCGCTGGACGTCCGCGAGCAGGGGCGCGGCCCCGATCAACCGGGAATGCTCCGGGCGGTCAAGGGGATCGGCTGGTACGTCGACGAGTACGAACTTGCGCAGGTCTCGATGAACCTGGACGACTACCGTATTACGCCCCCGCACGTGGCGTTCGAGGCGTGCGTCACGCGGGCAAAGGCCCTGCATGTTGGGGTGGCCGGGTCGGAGCTCGTGGGTCTGGTGCCACTCGCAGCGATGCTGATGGCGGCAGAGTTCTACATCGACAGGGAGCAGCTGTTCATTCTCGAGGAGGAACAGAAGATTCGCCTCGCGGTCGAGCGCTTGGGGCTCGGTTCGCTGTCACCGTTCGAACCCAGGCAACGCATCATCGAGTACCTGGTTGCCGATCGGGGGAATGAACCGCTGGCCGACTCGACGGTTCGCGCGTTTGTGGCGCAACTGGGTGCCAGAAGCTCGGCTCCTGGGGGTGGCTCAGCGTCCGCGTTGATCGCCGCCATGGGTGCGGCACTGGGTGCCATGGTTGGTCGGATGACCTTTGGTCGGCGGAAGTTCGAGGCGCAGGATGGCGTCATGCGAAAGAACATCCCGCCGCTGTACCGCGCCATGCAGGACCTCGTTCCCATGATTGATGCCGACACCAACGCGTTCAGCGGTTACATGAAGGCGATGGGTATGCCGCACGACACCGACGAGGAGAAGCGGGATCGGCAGGCTGCCTTGCAGACCGGTCTGAAACAGGCGATCGAAATTCCGCTGGCGACCATGCGAGTCGCGGACCGGTGTTGGGACGCGATGGTGGAGGTTGCCCACCACGGCAGCGTCGCGATGCGCTCCGATCTTGAGGTGGGAGCCAGGGCGCTCGAGGGCGGCATTTGGGGCGCGTACCGAAATGTGCTCACCAACCTCGATGAGGTGGAGGACCGAGGATACACCGAAGCCATGCGAAAGGAGGCGGAGTCACTCGCCCAGCGCGCTGGCCAGAAAGCCGGGGAGGTACTCTCGGTTCTGGACGGTCGGTAACGGCCGGCCAGAGACGGGGATTTTTAGGCATGCAAAAACCTGGTCCGAGTGGCGTATGTTTGGTTGACAAAAGGACTTGCGGCACCTATAGTATGGGCCGGTCCGGGTCCCACCCCCCAGCGTTTTGGAGGTTGGCGTGAGTCGTAGTCTGAACAAGGTGATGCTGATCGGTAACCTCGGGGCCGATCCTGAGGTCCGCAGCACAGCCAATGGGGCTCGGGTTGCAACACTGTCGGTTGCCACCAGCCGCTCTTGGACCAACCAGGCCGGAGAGCGCCAGGAGAAGACGGAGTGGCACCGGGTGGTGGTCTGGAACAGCCGCGCCCGGCAGCTCGCGGACGTGGTGGAGAAGTACGTCAAGAAGGGCGACCGCGTGTACATCGAGGGTCGAATCGAGTATCGGACATGGGAAGACCGGGACGGCAAGACCAGGTATACGACGGAAATCAATGCTCGAGAGCTCTTGATGTTGACGCCGCGAGGAGGGGGGGAAGACGCTGACGTCGCTCGGCATCGAGCCGCACAGCCGGCCGCTGCTGAGGGGGCGTCAGAGTCCTATAACGACTTCCCGGAGGCGCTTGATGAGGAAGAGGATGATCTTCCGTTCTAGCCAGATCGCGGGGTACTGCGTGGCAGCATCCGTCCTTGCGGGTGCGGCGTGGGCGCAGGAGGTCCCCGCGCAGGAGCGGCCATCGGTCCACGTCGTGGTCGAGGGCGAGACGCTCTGGGATCTGGCATCTCGGTACTTTGGCGATCCGTTTCTCTGGCCGGAGATCTATCGGATCAACACGACCATCGTCGAGGATCCGCACTGGATCTTCCCCGGTGAGGAGCTGCGGCTCGACGCGTTGATGGCAGCCGGGATGGAGCCCGGGCAGCCCATCGGGGCTGAGCCGGGTGTCGAGCAGGTCCCTGAAGCGCTCCGCGGCGAGCGGCCGCCCGAGCAGGTGCCAGGGGTGGAAGCACTGCCGCCTCCGGTCGCACCACCGCCGCCGCCGTCATCTGATGCGCCGACGATCTTTGCCCGGCGGCGCGGACCCATGGCCGCCGAGGTCATCGGGGTGGAGGCGTACCGCCGGCGGGCGGTCCGACGCTACGAGTTCCACTCCTCCGGTTTCCTTACCGAAGACCAGGCGCTGCCCTTCGGAAGCGTCATCGGCAGAGTGGGCCAGCAGGTGTTGCGCAACATCGAGGCGAGTTCGTTCGCGCAGATGTTCGATCGGATCGCGATCTACCCACCTGAAGGCGCGACGTACCAACTGGGTGACTCGCTGCTGATCGCAGCTCTCCCGCGGCGCCTGGCTGGCTGGGGCGAGGTGGTGGTGCCGAGCGGAATTGCCCGAGTCACCGAGATCACCTCTACCGGTGCGGTTGCCGAAGTGATTGCCCAGTTCGGGCAGGTCACGGACGGGCAAGTGGTTCTTCCGATCGAGGCCTTCCCCGATCCGGGAGACGTGATGCCGGTGCCCGTCGAGAACGGCATGATGGGTGCGATCATCGACCTGCGGCAGCGCAACGTGCTGGCGAATCAGCAGCAGCTCGTGTTCCTCGATCTCGGGCGCGCGGCGGGCGTCACGACCGGCGATGTGTTCGTGGTCCTGAAGCCGAGTGTTGAGGCAGGTGCGTCACCCAAGCCTGTGGCATACCTCCGCATCGTCCACGTGCGGGATCAGTCCAGCACTGGTTTCATCGTGAATATCATGGACCTTGGCATCGAGGCGGGTGCGCCGGTCCAGTTGATCCGCAAAATGCCGTCGTGACCGGGCCCGTTCAGGGCCGCCGGGTTCCTGACGGCCAATCCAAGAGCAGACAGCGTGACGGCCGCATTCGCGGCCGTTCCGCTGTCTGCCCGTTTCGATGGTCCGGGCGCGAATCCCGAGGTCCTGGCTAGATTCTTCTCACGAAACCCCGTGTCCGCGCAGCGGCGGCGAGATGAGGATGTGACGGGAGACTCTGACACGACATGACTGAGCGAGTCCTGGTTACGGGTGGTGCGGGCTTCATTGGCTCGCACGTGGCGGATCGGTACCTAGCCGAGGGGTTTCGGGTCACCGTGCTCGACGACCTTTCCTCTGGACGGCTCGAGAACGTCCCCGAAGCTGCCGAGTTCGTGCAGGCCGATGTAGGTTCCGAGGCGGCGAGGAAGCTGCTGGCCGACGGTGGCTTCTCGGTGCTCAATCATCACGCGGCGCAGATGGACGTCCGCGCGTCGGTGGCGGATCCGACGTTTGACGCACGGACCAACCAGCTTGGCCTATTAAATCTCCTCGAGGGTGCCCGGGAGGGTGGGGTACGGGCCGTTATCTTCGCCTCGTCGGGAGGGGTGGTGTACGGGGAGAGTGAAGATCTGCCACACCCGGAGGGCGCCCCCAAGTTTCCGGTATCCCCATATGGAGTGAGCAAGCTCGCATCCGAGTACTACCTGGCCGTCTACGCCCAACTCCACGGTCTCAACACGGTATCGCTGCGGTATGCTAACGTGTACGGACCGCGGCAGAATCCACACGGTGAAGCTGGGGTCGTGGCAATCTTCGGAAACCGGATCCGCCGCAGGGAGCCCCTGACGATATTCGGAGATGGAGCCCAGACGCGGGACTATGTCTATGTGGACGATGTGGTGAACGCCAACCTTGCGGCGACTGCGTGGATGCCTCCCGCGGTGAAGTCGGTGGACGACACGGCCTTCAACGTTGGAACTGCGGTCGAGACGAGCGTGAAGCAGCTCGCAACGACCATGCTCGCGGCGGCCGGCACCGACGGCCCCATCCGGCACGCTACGGCTCGAGCCGGGGAGCTCCAGCGCAGTGCGGTGAGTGTGGCAAAGGCCGGCCGCGCCTGGGGATGGCGGCCCGAGGTGCAGCTGCAAGACGGACTCAGGCGAACGTATGAGTGGATCCGGGAGGAAGCGGCATGATCCTGCAGGTGGGAGGTGCGCTCCCAACCAGCCCGTGGGAGCTCGTGACGACGTCGAGTGGCGCAACGAAAGCGGTACTTGGCGTGCTGATCCTGTTCTCGCTCGTGAGCTGGTTTCTGATCGTGCTCAAGATGGCCCAGTTCCGTGTCGTGCGGAAGCAGGGGGACAAGTTCTTCGACGCGTTGGAGCGCACGAGCCGTTTGGAGGATGCCTACCACGCGGTGATGAAGCTGCCGCCATCGCCGTACGGGCGGCTGCTGCGCGAGGGAGTGAACTTTTTCTCCGAGCTCCGCCCCGGGGCGCTCAAGGAAGCAAAGGGGGCTGAAGCTGCGGCGCTCAGCCCGACCCAACTCGAAGTCCTCCGCATGATGCTGGCAAAGGAGGTCAGCGCGGAACGCGATCTCATGGCGCGGTTTATTACATGGTTGGCCACCGTTGGCTCGGTCAGTCCTCTGCTGGGGCTCCTGGGGACCGTGCTTGGCGTCATGGACGCGTTCATCGGAATTGCCGCGGGAGGTTCGGGGAACATCTCGGCCGTTGCGCCCGGCGTCGCAGAGGCACTCGTGACAACGGTGGTGGGGCTCGCCGTCGCCATTCCCGCGGTCATTGCCTACAACTTGTTCGTGAGCCGCCTGGGAGTGTTCACCGGCGAGCTCGAAGGGTTTGCGCAGGAGATTGTCGGGACGATGGCGCGCGAAGGGAGGGTCTAGGATGCGTGGCCTCGGATTTCGCCGCGGGCAGCTTCAGCCTACGTCAGACATCAACGTCACCTCGCTGGTCGACGTCGCGTTCGTCCTCCTCATCATATTCATGATCACCGCGCCAATCATGCAGGGTGGTGTCGACGTTCAGCTGCCGCGAGCAGAGGCGCGGCCGCTGCAGCCGAGGGAGGGACTGTGGGTGTCCGTCGATCGGAGCGGGCAGATCTTCGTGGACGAGACCGCGCTTTCGTATGAGGACTTCCGGGCCGCGTTTCCGGCCATGGTCGCCGCCCGCCAGCCAGAGGGCGTGTACGTTCGTGGTGACGAACGTGCGAACTACGGACAGGTCCTGCGCGTCGTTGCGGTCATTCGAGCTGCGGGGATTCAGAATGTGGGGCTTGTGGCGGAGGCGGAGGAGATCGGGCGATGAGGCTCCGGCGGACGAGTCGACGGCGACGGCGGCGAGATGGTTCGGCTGGTGCCGCCGTGGCTGCCACGCTGGGGATTCACGTCGTTGCCGCCGCGGGGCTGTTCTCCTCCCCTTCCTTGGTGAGACGCGTCGCCCCGCCGGTCTATGCGGTGCAACTCGTCGCGGCGCCGCGGCCCGAGCCGCAGCGCCGCCGGGCGCCCGAGACGGTGCAACGCCCCGCCGAGCAGCCGGCCCCGGTCGCGACCGAGCGCCCGCGCCGGACATCGGTCTCGGAGACGCCACCACCGCCGACGCTGCAACCGGACGAGACAGAACCGGCGCCACGCACCACGCCGCCGGAGGAACCGGCACCCGACGTCGAGCCCTCCACCGGCTCCGATCCGGTCACGGTCAGCACGAGCGGGATCGACTTTCAGCATCCGGAGTACTTGCGAAACATCGTCGCTCAGGTGCATCGCCGCTGGCGGCGACCCGAGGGCAACGTTTCGCTCCGGGCCGAGGTGCAGTTCTTCATTCACCGCGACGGTTCCATCTCCAATTTCCAGTTCCTCACCCGATCCGGAAGCTTTGGCTTCGACCTCGAGGCACAGGGCGCGATCGAGGCAGCAGCGAACGCCAATGCGTTCGGTCCCCTTCCCGAGGGGTATCCCGCCGATGTGCTGCCAGTGAGCTTCTTCTTCGACCCATCCAAGGTCCGATGACACGTTATCTCACTCGGTCGTTTGTCTTGCTGGGGTTGCTGGCAGTGCCCGGTCTCGCTCTGGCGCAAGACACGGTACCTCCGGTCGAGCAGGGTGTGCGGATCGGCATTACCTACACGCCTGGGATGCGTCCCGGAATGCTGGTGCTGGGCGGAGCGCGCACGGCGCTCTTGGATTCCGTGCGCGCAATCCTGCGCCGTGATTTGGACTACAGTGATCAGTTCGAGATGATCACGCTGCCGGGTGGCGACAGCATCGTGCTGGGCGTCTCGGCCACGCGCGGGGGGGCCGCCGGACCAGTGGTGAGCGCGACCGACGACGTATTCGTCAACTACTCGCTGTACATTGCCCTCGGGGCCGATTTCTCGGTGGCGGTGCTGCCAGGGCGGGATTCCAGCGAGCTGGCCGTGACGGTCTATGACGTCCGTGGGGAAACTCAGCGAGGGCGGATCCCGCTCACGGTGACCGATCCGTCGGCGCCCGCGTTCCGCCTGGCGGTGCATCGGGCGGCCGACGAGGTCCTGCGGGCGGCGACGGGCGAGCCGGGGTTTGCCGCTTCCCGCCTCCTCTTCATTCAGCATGGCACCCTGCACCGCATCGATGCGGACGGTGCGGCGCTCACGGCGGTTTCCCCTGCGGGGGTGACCGCGTTCTCGCCCGCGTGGCACCCGTCGGGAGCTCAGCTCGTCTATACCGCGCTGGCGAGTGGCTGGGGTCGGCTCGTGATGCACGGGGTCGGCACGGGTTCCGAGCGCACCGTGCGCCCTACGGCGGAGCTCCTCAACTACACCGCGGCCTTCGCCCCGGACGGCGAGAGCATCGCGTTCACGCGCAGTGGCGAGGGGGGGACCGACGTGTATCGCTATAACCTCGCACGTGACTGTTGCTTAGAGCGCTTGACGGTAGGGAGGTTTTCCGATAACCTATCTCCCACGTTCAGCCCGGACGGACGCCAGATTGCGTTCGTGTCGAACAGGGTCGGGCTTCCGCAGATCTATGTGATGTCGGTGGACGGGACGGGTCAGGAGCTGTTCGCGCCGTTCGACTACGGAGTAACCGGCAGCTCCAATGCGCCGGAGTGGTCGCCGGACGGTATGCAACTCGCCTTTCACCGCGACGTCGCCGGAAGTCCGCAGGTCTTCGTGATGGACACGCGCTCTCGGGTGGTCCGTCAACTGACCAGCGCGGGTCGCAACGAAGATCCGACGTGGGCGCCCGATGGGAGGCACGTCGCGTTCATTTCGAGTCGAACGGGAAGGCGTCAGATTTGGGTCATGGATATCGAAACTGGAAGAGTCCGTCAGCTCACGACCGTCGGGGACGCGAGATTGCCGGCATGGTCGCCTCGCATTTCGGAGCCGACACAACCGTAAGCCCTAGCATGGAGCAACAATGAAATTCAAGTTCGCACTCACACTGGGTCTCGGCGCGATGGTAGTTGCCGCGGCGTGCGGTGGCGGCCAGCCTGAGGTGGTCATGCCCACCGTGGATTCGGCAGCGATCCGTGACTCGATCGCACGAGCCGAAGCGGCGCGCCGCGCGCGCGAAGACAGTATCGCCCGCGCTCGTGCGGAAGAGGAGCGCATCCGTCGCGAGCGAGCGGAGGCCGCTCGACGCGCGGCGGCGATCACGGCTGAGGTCCGCAGCATGCTCTCGAGCGTGATCAACTTCGACTTCGACCGGTCGGACATCCGTCCGGGCCGAGACACCGACATGCTGCAGCAGAAGCTGGCCATTCTGCAGGCCAACTCGGCGCTGCGAATCGAGATCACCGGTCATTGCGACGAGCGCGGCTCCGACGAGTACAACATGGCGCTCGGCATGCGTCGTGCGCTGTCGGCCAAGCAGTGGCTCACGGACCGCGGGATCGCCGATGGGCGGATCACCGTCCGCTCGATGGGCGAGGAGATGCCGGTCGACCCGGGCAGCAATGAGGACGCCTGGGCGGCGAACCGTCGCGACGCGTTTGGCATCACGGGTGGCGGAGACGCGTTGGTGAAGCCGGCTGGCATGTGACGAAGCTCTCGCTTCTCGCTGCGGCAACCCTTGCCCTCGGCGCATGTGCGCTCAAGGGCGATGTGCGGCGTGTAGAGGAGCGACTGCAAGAGATGCAAGCGGAGACAGCCCGCACCGATTCGGTGCGGGCTGTCGTGCTCGATCAGATTCTTGCCCAGCAGGAGCAAGTGCTCGATTCCCTGGCTCTCCTGCAGCGTCGGCTCGCCGCGTTCCAGGGTGACGTCCGCAGCGACATGACCGATGTGCAGCGACAGCTCGTGCAGATCCAGGAACTGACGGGCCAGAGCCAGCAGCGGCTCACGGACCTACGAGCGCAGGTCGACACGCGGCTACGCGAGGCTGGAGCCGCTGTCCCCGCCGGCGCGGAGGCCCCGGCGGCGGGCGGAGCGATTGGGTCGCAGGAGCTGTACGATCTCTCGCTGGAGCAGCTGCGGCGCGGCAGCCCGGCCACGGCGCGGGCCGGATTCCAGAAGTTCTTGGAGGATTTCCCGGGCCATCCTCTGAGCGCAGACGCGAGGTTCTTCCTGGGCGAGTCATGGGAAGCGACCGATCCGGATTCGGCGGCGCGGGCGTACGAGAGGGTTGTACGCGACTATCCCGATTCGCGCAGGGCTCCGACGGGACTCTACCGGCTGGGGCTCATCGCCGAACGGCGTGGGGACCAGCGGGCGGCGGAGGTGTATTACCAACGGGTGATCGCGGGCTATCCGCGGTCGGAAGAA
Organism: Gemmatimonadota bacterium; assembly: GCA_039588295.1. Lineage (GTDB taxonomy): Bacteria > Gemmatimonadota > Gemmatimonadetes > Gemmatimonadales > GWC2-71-9 > JAOTVV01. The sequence continues at coordinate 26,787 of JBDHAB010000005.1, read as the reverse complement.
GCGCAGCTCGCACGGACCAAGCTCGGCAATCCCGATCGTTGAGGCGCGGGTCTTCCCGCCGTCTTCCACATGAGACCGAAAATCTCCAAGGGCGAGATGCCCTTTCTGGATCACCTCGAAGAGCTGAGGTGGCGTATCCTGTGGAGCCTGGCTGCGCTCGTCGCCGGTAGCGTGGTGGGGTTCTTCCTGCTGCAGCAGTTCGACATCTTCGATCTCATGAAGGCGCCGATCGCGCCGTACCTCCCGGAAGGGAGGCTGTTTGTCACCCGCCCCACCGACCCCTTCATCATCACGCTCAAACTCGCCCTGAGCATCGGCGTGATCCTCGCCTCGCCGGTGATCTTCGCGCAGGTGTGGCGGTTCCTTGCGCCGGCGCTGTATGAGCACGAAAAGCGCTTTATCGTGCCGACCCTGATCGCGGGCCTTGGCCTGTTCCTGGCGGGTGTGCTCATGGCCTACCTCTGGGTCCTGCCCGCGGTGTTTCGCATCCTGACCGCGTTCGGGGAGCGACTTGGCGGTTTGGAGTACATCTACACGGCCGATGCGTATTTCGGATTCGCCCTGCAGATGATCCTGGCGTTCGGGATCATGTTCCAACTTCCGATCGTCATGGTGCTGTTCTCGACGCTGGGCGTGGTGACTCCCCGGACGTTTGCCAAGCAACGTCCGATTGCGCTCGTGCTTGCCTGCATCGTCGCCGCGATGCTCACTCCGCCCGACCCCCTTTCGATGCTCATGATGACGGGGCCGCTGTTGCTGCTCTACGAGCTCGGCATACTGACGTCGCGCCTCCTGCTCAAGCGCCGGGCCGGCGGGACGATCGGCAGGACGGCGTCGGTCGTGCTGCTGTTCATGGTGGTCAGTGCCGGTGCGGAGGCTCAGGAGCGCCTGCGGCGCCCGCGCCGCGACAGCGTGGCGGTGCGCGACACGCTTGCCCGTGTGCAGGGAGACAGCGTCCTTCAGCCGGTCGACACGGCGGCGGCGCGTCTCCTCGGCCTGCCCACCAAACCCAGTCGTGGATTCCCCAGTCCCGACTCGGTGATTCAGGCGCTGCTCAGCTCCTCCGGCTACGTCATCACTCGGTACGCCGGTGACAGCATTACGCTCTTTGGTGAGCGGCGCGAGGTCGTTCTCGTCGGCTCGGCCCTGGTCGATCGGGAAGGCAGCACGCTCGAGGCGGGAACGGTGAGCTTCCAGGAGTCGGATTGTCGCCTCGTCGCCGGCGGCACGCCGAAGCCCACCCTGTTTGACGCCGGCACGGTGCTCGTCGGAGAGGACATGCGGTACGACACCTGTGAGCACCGCGGTACCGTCCCGAGCGCGCTCACCAGCTTCGTGCAGTCCGGTGTCACGTGGTATTTGCGCGGCGGTCTGGAAGTCGATTCCGGTTCCACGCGGATATACGGCGCAAAGAACGAGATCACCAGTTGTGATCACCCGACGCCGCACTATCACATCACCGCGGGCAATGTGAAATGGGTGACCAACACGATCATGGTCGCGCGGCCGATGGTGCTGTACGTGCGCGACGTTCCCGTCCTATGGCTTCCTTTCCTGTTTCAGGACGTGCGGCCCGGGCGGCGAAGCGGCATGCTCGTGCCGCGGTTCGGATTCAACGATCTCGTGCGCCCGAATGACAATTATCGCCGCCACATCTCGAACATCGGGTACTACTTCGCCATCAGCCAATACACGGATTTTCAGGCGTCCATCGACTGGTTCTCGGGGAACTACGTGGGGTTCAACGGCCAACTGCGCTATCGGTGGCTGAACCGGTTCCTCTCAGGCGGTGTGGCGGCCTCCTGGATCTTCGAGAACGGCGAGGGTGACCAACCCGGTGGCCGGTCGATGCGGCTGCAGTGGAATCACCAGCAGAGCTTTGACCAACGCACCCGACTCACGGCCAACGTCGATTACGCCACCAGTGCACGGGTGGTCCAACGGAATTCCGTGGACCCGTTTCTCCAGACGGCGACACTTTCGAGCCGCGTCAACTTCAGCAAGCAGTTCTCGTGGGGTACGGTCACGCTCGGGGGAAACCACTCCCAGGACTTGAGCAACGGCACCGCCACGCAGACCCTGCCTAGCCTGAGCCTGACGCCCACCCCGATCTCGATCGCGCGGAACGTGACGTGGTCACCAGCGCTCTCGCTTACGAACTCACGAACCCTGGACCAAGGCCCGGGAATCGCGATTCCCCAGCCTCCAGTTGGTGGTGAGGAAATTTTTGACACGCTCCTGATCGACTCGCGCACGACCACGTTGTCGTTCCGTACCCCGCTTCGGGTCGGTCGGTGGAACTGGGCCAACGACTTCACCGTCTCCGATTTCTGGACTTCTCGGCCACCGGCACCGCTCGTGCTGCCGGACTCGGCAACCCCCGGTGATTCGGTGACGCGGTACTATAGCGAGGACTTCCGGACCGAGATCGACTGGAATACGGGCATTAACTTGCCCATTCTGTTTCCGTCGAGCTGGAAGCTCCAGCCGACGGTGGGGATCCGGAACACGACGGGAGGAGCATTCCTGCTCCGGAATCGCTTCTCCGGTGGCGACTTCGTGGCGCAGGGGAAACGGTTGTCGTTCAGCGCGAGTCTGTCACCGACGTTCTTCGGGTTCTTCCCCGGGTTCGGGCCCCTGAGCCGCATCCGTCACGCCGTGTCACCGTTGGTCAGTTGGTCCTTTGCCCCGTCCGCGACGGTGCCTGAGGCGTACGCGCGGGCGCTCGATCCGACCGGGCTGAACCCTGTCCGCGAGAGTCCGGCGCTGCACCGAATTGGCCTGGGGCTGTCGCAGACGTTCGAAGGCAAGATGCGGCCGGCTCAGGGCGACACCACCGGCGGCCGCGAGGCACAGAAGCGGAAACTCTTGAGCATTCAGACCTCGCCCATCGAGTACGATTTCGAGCAGGCGCAAGAGCCAGGACGCACGGGCTGGACCACGCAACGTCTCACGAATCGGTTCACCAGCGATCTGCTGCCAGGGTTCTCGTTCTCGACGTCACACGACCTGTGGGACGGTCAGGTCGGCTTCGACACGACCGGTTTCGACCCGTTCCTGACGTCGCTGTCGGCTCGGTTCAGTCTGTCAGCTGCGACCTTCGCGTCCATCTTCGCGTTGCTCACGGGCGGTGACACCCCGCCGCCGTCCGATCCCGAGGACCTTGAGGTGGTCGATCCCGAAGACCCCGTGATGCCGCTGGGGTCCGGGCTCGGACCACCCACGAGGCTGGATCGGAGTTTCGACCAAGTGCCCACGCGGCGAGGTCGTGGGTTTCAGGCATCGGTCACCTTCGACGATCAACGAAGCCGGCCGCGACAGGACGCCGCGGGAGAGTTGATCGAGACCCCTGGAAACCGTACTGTCGGGCTCACCCTGGGGTTCTCACCGACCAGCCATTGGTCGGTGTCGTGGAGTACGCAGTACAACTTCACGCTCGACCGGTTTGGCCAGCACGTGGTTCGACTCGACCGCGATCTCCACCGCTGGCGCGCCACGTTTGCGTTTCTCAAGGCCCCGAACGGGAACTTCGCGTTCAACTTCTACATCTCGCTGACCGACCAGCCGGAGCTGAAACTCCAATACGACCAGCGGACGGTGCGCCAGGGCGGGTAGCATCGCATCCTCGCGCGCCTCCGAGGCGAGCCCGAGTGCCCGGTCTGTCCCCAATGGGTGACACTTCGGGGCACAGCTGCAGCAACGTAATTGACTACTAGACAACGGCTTAGACCATATGACCGACGCGGCACGCTCCGTGCACTTTTGGGCTCCCCGAGAACTCGCCCGAGGGATATTGACATGCGACGCATAGCCGTCGGATTGCTCGTGGCTCTCGCGGTCGTCGCCTGCGACGACCCGCTTGCGCCCCCAGTTCAGACGCCCCAGAACCTGGGCTATGAGCTGGAACCCAGTGGAGATCCTGATCTCCCGCTGGGGATTCTCCTGTTCTGGGACGCCGTACAGGATGGGAACCTTGAGGTCTACCGCATCTACTCGCGTCCGGACAACGCGGCGGGGTTCGGACTCCGCGGCGAGACGACCTCCAACACGTTCCACGACGGTGGGCAACCCGACCTTGAGTACTACGTGGTGTCCGTCAATGTCGATGGGGTGGAGAGCCCGCCGAGCGACGCCGTGGTGGTCGACGAGCGACTGCGACTCGAGAGCCCAGCATCGTTGCTGAGCACCAGTCTGGATGGGGCGATCCATCTCGCGTGGGCGGACAACGCGTTCACCACGGCTCCCGAAGGTTTCAAGCAGTACCGTGTCTACAGTGCGGCGTACTCGTTGGATGACAACCTGTGCGATGAATTCTGGTCGCTCGAGGGAACGACCGTCGCGCCCGAGTTTCTGGCTGGAGTGCTGGAAAACGGACAGCCGCGCTGCTTCGGTGTTTCGGCCGAGAGCATTGAGGGCTTCGAGAGCCTCTGGTCGCCGATTCGTGCCGATACGCCACGGCCGGACGCCCGCAACGTCATCATGACGGCGCTTGAGTTCAGGACGGACTCCGCCGGCTTTCGGTTCTTCGAAGATCTGAATAACGACGGTTTGGCAGGTCCAAACGAGCTTGGCAGAGTCGTGAGCGCGACGGGAACCGACATCGATTTCCTCGTGACGCGAGACGCCAACGACAACTTCTTCCTGCTGCCGATTCGCGCGGGAACCACGGTGGCGCCGTACGGCAGCGGGCCGATTGACGACCTGACCTCGATCGACGTCGCACCGGAAACGGGTTTCTCGCCAGCGGCGATTCCGGCCCTGCCGTTGTACGGCTACGTCTTCGAGATGGATGGCGGTGATGGGTTCGCCCGGTTTGGTGGAGTGCACGTCACCCACGTCGGCACCAATTACATGATCTTTTCGTGGAGTTACCAGACGGATCCGGGGAACCCGGAGCTCTCGGTTGGCGGTGGGATCTTCACGGCGGGTGACACCGGAATCATCGTGAAGCGGAAGTAGGGATAAGCAAGCGATAAGGGATAAGGGATAAGGGGTAAGGGATAAGGGACAGGAGGGAAGGCGAAGGACCGGGGGGAAACCAAGCTCCCTGATGGGGTGAGACGGCGTCGTGGCGCGCAGGACATCAGGACTTCCTGCCCGACGGCGCCGTCTTCCCGTCTGTCCCTTTCTGTTGTCGCCAGACGCGTCTTCCTACTCACTTCTCACTTTTCGCCTGTCCCTTATCCCTTCCCACTTCCACCCCACCTATATTTCGCCGGATGACGGACACAGTCACGCTCACGGGCGATTCCCTGCATGTTGGCGACGTAGTCGCCGTTTCGCGGGAGCAGGTGCGGGTGGACGTCAGCGCCGTGGCGGCGGCGCGTGCCGAGCGGTCGCGGGAGGCGGTGGAGGCGATGCTGGCAGAGGGTGGGCCGATCTATGGAGTAAACACGGGTTTTGGTCGGCTCGCAAACGTGCGTATTCCATCGGACCAACTGCTCGAGCTGCAGCGCAACCTGATCGTAAGCCATGTGGCTGGGGTGGGGGATCCCCTGCCTGTGGATGTCGTACGCGCCACGATGTTGCTCCGAGCCAACGTGTTGCTCCGGGAGACGAGCGGCGTTCGTCCCCTCGTGGTGCGGCACATCGCGGACATGCTCAATGCGGGCATTCACCCGATCGTCCCGGAGCAGGGTAGTGTTGGTGCGAGCGGTGACCTGGCGCCGCTGTCGCATATCGCCCATGCCATGATGGGTGGGGGGGAGGTCTCCCGGCCCCCGGTCCCCGGCTCCGCCGCGCAGGCAACGGACGGCGGGGCAGACGGCACAGTATCGGCTGCCGCCGCGCTGCGGAACGCTGGAATGACGCCGATCGAGTTTCAAGCCAAGGAAGGGCTCGCGTTCATCAACGGTACGCAGGCGCAGACCGCCATCCTGACCCTCGTTGTGCACGATGCCCGGAACCTCTGGCGGACGGCCGTGGGAGCCGCGGCAATGAGTGTCGAGGCGCTGCTCGGGACGCCGGTTCCGTTTGACGAGCGGATTCAGCGCGCCCGTCCGCACCCGGGACAAGTACGCGCCGCCGAGTTGTTGCGTGAGATGTTGGCGGCGAGCGAGATCCGTGAATCACATCGTGACAACGACCCGCGCGTGCAGGACGCCTATAGCCTGCGGTGTACACCGCAGATCTTGGGTGCCGTGGCCGATGCCATCGAGTTCGCAGCCGGGATTGTCGACATCGAGCTCAATGCGTCGACCGATAACCCGCTGGTGTTCGGCGATGAGATTCTGTCGGGCGGCAATTTTCACGGCCAGCCGGTTGCCATGGCGCACGACGTGTTGGCGATTGCGCTGACCACCCTCGCGGGTCTGGCCGAGCGGCGCGTGGACCGCATGATGAACCCCGATCTGTCTCAGGGACTGCCTGCGTTTCTGGCACCGAACGCTGGGCTCCACTCGGGTCTCATGATGCTGCAGATCACGGCGGCGAGCTTGGTTGGGGAGTCGCGGTCGCTGTGCACGCCGGCCAGCGTGCAATCGATCCCCACGGACGGCAACCAGGAAGACGTCGTACCAATGGGCATGGCGGCGGCGTCCAAGACGTGCCGCATTCTGCGCAATGCCCAACGGGTCGTGGCGGGCGAGCTCATCGCCGGGGCACAGGCACTGGACTTCCGCGACCCGCTCAAGCCAGGCCGGGGCGTGCGGCTGCTCCATGGACTCATTCGCGAGCTTGTCCCGGCGCTGGAAGCCGATCGCCCGCTGACGCCAGATCTTGAACGGGTGACCGCCGTGCTTGCCCAGGAGGCACTGGTATGACAACGGCAGCAGCGAGCAGGGAAGTGCGCGCTCCACGCGGCTCGACGATTTCGTGTCGCGGCTGGATCCAGGAGGCGGCCCTGCGCATGCTGATGAACAACCTGGATCCGGATGTGGCGGAGCGGCCGCAGGATCTCATCGTCTACGGAGGCACCGGCCGGGCCGCACGCAGTTGGGAGGCGTTCGACGCCATCTGTGCGGCACTGAGGCGGCTGGCGGACGGTGAGACGCTGCTCGTCCAATCGGGAAAGCCCGTGGGTGTGTTCCCCACCCATCCGGATGCCCCGCGCGTGCTGATCGCGAACGCCAACCTGGTGGGTCGCTGGGCCACGTGGGACGCGTTCAGGGAATTGGAACGGGCCGGCTTAACCATGTACGGGCAGATGACTGCCGGCAGCTGGATCTACATCGGAACCCAGGGGATTCTCCAGGGCACCTACGAGACGTTTGGCGCCGTGGCGGGCAGCCGGTTCGACGGTTCGCTCGCAGGCCGAGTCGTCCTCACCGGTGGCCTCGGTGGGATGGGTGGTGCGCAACCGCTTGCGGCGACGATGAACGGCGGTGCCATTCTCGCCGTCGAGGTGGATCCCACCCGCATCCAGCGGCGGCTGGACACGAAGTACCTAGGTGTCATGACCGATTCGTTGGATGAAGCGTGGCGCCTCGTGTCGAACGCACGCGAGTCGCGCACGGCAATCTCCGTCGGCCTATTGGGCAATTGTGCGGAAGTCCTGCCCGAGATGGCTGAGCGGGGGTGGGTGCCGGATGTAGTCACCGATCAGACTTCGGCTCACGACACGCTGAACGGGTACGTTCCCGCCGGCGTATCGCTCGAGGAAGCTGCGACGCTGCGAACTGCCGATCCGGCCGAATACGTTCGCCGGGCGCGGGAGTCCATTGCGGCTCATGTCCGGGCAATGCTGGAGCTGCAACGGAAGGGCGCCGTTGCGTTCGACTACGGGAACAACATTCGTGCCGAGGCACAGGACGCCGGTGTGGCGGACGCCTTTGACATCCCGGGCTTTGTCCCCGAGTATATCCGACCGCTGTTCTGCGAAGGGCGTGGGCCGTTTCGGTGGGTCGCGCTCTCCGGCGATCCGGAAGACATCTATCGGACCGACGACCTGGTGCTGGAGCTGTTCCCCGAGGACGCGGTCCTCACCCGGTGGATCCGCAAGGCACGCGAGCGCGTCGCGTTCCAAGGGCTACCCGCACGGATTTGTTGGCTGGGCATGGGTGAGCGCGCGCGGTTCGGCCTTGCGATCAATGAATTGGTGGCGCGTGGTGAGATTACGGCACCGATCGTAATCGGCCGTGACCATCTCGATACTGGATCCGTGGCGTCTCCGTTTCGTGAAACCGAGGGGATGCGCGACGGGTCCGACGCGATTGCGGATTGGCCGATTCTGAACGCGCTGCTCAATGCCGTCTCAGGAGCGTCGTGGGTGTCGTTTCACCATGGCGGTGGCGTGGGGATCGGCAACAGCCTCCACGCCGGTCAGGTGATCGTGGCGGATGGAACGCCTGCGGCGGCGCAGCGATTGGGGCGCGTGCTCAACAACGATCCCGGGATCGGCATTGTGCGCCATGCGGACGCCGGGTATCCCGAGGCCGTCGATGCAGCACGCCGCCACGGGCTCGACCTTCCCATGCATGAGGGGGCGGACTGACTACGCTGCTCGTTGGTGCGAGTCAGGTGGTGACCTGTCGTGGCGCAGCCCGGGCTCGGCGCGGCAGTGAGATGCGCGAGCTTGACGTGCTGGATGACGGGGCCGTGCTGCTTGCAGATGATGGCCGCATTGGCGCTGTCGGCGCCACGCGGGATCTCAGGCGAGCTCATCCGGATGCACAGGTGGTGGACGTCGATGGCGTGTTGTTTCCGGGCTTCGTCGACTGCCACACGCACGCGGTGTTCGGGGCGGCACGGCTCGCCGACCATGAGCGCCGCGCTCACGGAGTCGGGTACAAGGAGATCGCGGCGGCCGGCGGCGGTATTCTCTCGTCCGTGCGCGATGTCCGCGAGCGTTCTCCCGATGAGCTGACCGATCTCACGCGTCGGCGGTTGAACCACTTGCTCGCTCTCGGGACGACCACGGTCGAAGTCAAGTCGGGCTACGGCCTGGCCGTGGATGCGGAGCTCAAACAGCTCGAGGTGACGGCGGCGGTCTCCAACGGCGGCCCGTCGGTCGTTCCCACGTTCTTGGGCGCCCACGAGGTTCCGGCTGAGTACCGGAGCCATCCGGACGAGTACGTGGATCTGGTGGTCCGCGAGATGCTTCCGGCCGTGGAGCGACAGGGCATCGCCCGGTACTGCGACGTGTTTTGCGAACCGGGTGTATTCACTGTGGACCAGTCGCGCCGTGTGCTAGAGGCCGCGCTGAGACACGGGATGGAGCTCAAGATTCACGCTGACGAGCTCGATCCGTCCGGTGGGGCCGAGCTGGCGGCGGTGCTGGGCGCGGTGAGCGCCGATCACCTGGCGGCAATCTCCGAGGCAGGCATCACCGCCCTGGCGCACAGCGAGACCGTTGCGGTTCTCCTCCCGGGCACGATGATGTTCCTGGGTCAACGGCGCCAGGCCCCTGCACGACGGCTCGTGGATGCCGGAGCCGCGGTCGCGCTGGCGACGGATTTCAACCCGGGCAGTTCGCCGGGAATGAGCTTGCCGTTGATGGCCACGCTTGCGGTGTCCCAGGCGGGTCTGGTTCCCGCAGAGGCCGTGATCGCGATGACGGCCAACGGTGCGGCGGCGGTTGGGGAAGGACACACGCGAGGGCAGATTGCGCCCGGGTTCCGTGCCGATCTCACGCTGGTGGCGGTGCGGGACTGGCGCGAACTGGTATACTGGTACGGTGCGAACTTGGTGACTACCGTTTGGGTGGCCGGTGTGGCTTGTCACCCGGGGGCGGGATCCGTAAATTTCTTAGTTTGAACGATTTGCAGTAGCCGTCGTCCACGCAGTCTCCACTTTCCAGTCGGTCGAGGTTCACCCTGAACATCGAGAGAGCCAAAGACAGGGCCCGCAGGTTCGAGTCGAAGGGGAACTGGGACAAGGCGATCGCCCAGTACGAGAAGATCGTTGATGAGGTCGATGGTACCCCGTCGGCCGACAGCGAGCTCTCGCTCTACAACAAGATCGGCGACCTCTACATCAAGGTCGGCAACGTCACGTCCGGCGTCGAGACGTACGAAAAGGCCGTCAACCGGTATGCCGATTCCGGATTCCCCAACAACGCGATTGCGCTGTGCAACAAGATCCTGCGCAATGCGCCGGGTCGAACCCCGATCTACTTGAAGCTGGCGAAGTTGATGATTGAGTGCGGCTTCGTTGCCGAGGCGAAGCGCAACCTCCTCGAGTATGCGGAGCGCATGCAGAAATCCGGCAAGCTCGAGGAGGCGTTTCGGGCGCTCAAGGAGTTTGCCGATCTCTCGCCGGAGAACGAGGAGATCCGCCTCATGCTGGCGGAGCAGCTCAAGGCTGCAGCCCGGACGGACGAGGCACGCGAGCAGCTGGCCAAGCTCTATGCCGAAGTCGAAGCCGCTGGTGATGCGCGGCGGACTCGAGCGACGCTGGAGCGCATGAAGGCCATCGACCCCGAGTACGACGTCGAGGCGGCCCCAAAGCCCAAGATCAAGCCCAAGTCGAAGACGTCGGACTTGATTTTCCTCGACCTGAGCGACGAACCCGCGCCGGAGACGGTGGAGGAACCGCCAGCGACACCGGCTGCAGTGGTGGAGCCGGTCGTGCCGGCGCCCACGCTGCCTGCCGAGGCACTCGTGGTCGAGCCGACGTCGTTCGAGGAGCCGCCGGCCGAGGTGGCTGCGGCGACCGACGACTACCTCGAGGACGCGGGTGAAGTCCAGGCACTCGAGATCGAGCCGACGTCGTTCGAGGAGGAAACCGAAGCAGCCCGGGAGCTACCCGTCGAGCGGGCGTCTCAGGATTACCTGAGCATCGACGAGTCCGAGGTGGAGATGTTGGAGGGCCTGGACGTCGAAGTCGAATTCGAGCCACCCTCGGCCGCCGAGGTGGAGGGCGTGGAGATCGAGCCCACTGCGATGCAGGCCCCGGAGCCGGAGTTGGCGGAAACCGAGCCTGCGGAACTGCACGAAGACGAGGCGGTGACCGCCGTCGAGCCACCTGCCGAGGTTGCCGGCGTGTCGACGACCGAGTTTCTGGAGCTTGCTGAGGAAGAACTCGCGGTCGCGGACCTCGAGTTCGAGGTTCCCGCTCCGGCGGAACGGGAAGAAGCGGAAATACCTGGCCCCGTTGAGCCGGCGGAGCCGGAGTTCGATGTGCTCGAGGAGGTTGAAGAAGAGTTCGTCATCGAGGTTGAGGACCGGAAGAATCTCCAGCTGTCCGAGCCCGAGGAGACGTTAGACGTCGAGATTGTCACCGAAGGCGCGATTTGGGACGAGACCGAAGTGGGCGCGTTAGAGGTTCCTGAGCTCGATCTGGGTGGTTTCGGCTTGGAAGAAGCGCCGAGCGGCGAGTTGGTGATTGAGGCCCCGGATGCCGCCGAAGAGATCGCTGCCGTCCCCGAGGCATCACGGGAAGCACCAATGGAACTCTTGCCGGAGTCTGAGGCGCCGGTCGGGGAAGAGGTGGTCCCGGAGGCTGTGGAGGTCGAGCCCGAGGAGGGATCGGTAGAACTCCTACCCGTGCTCGAAGCTCCGGCTGATGCGGAGGAAGTCGCGGAACTCGACGTCGCGCCGCCTGACATTGACACGCTCGAGACTCAGGTAGCCGACGATCCGGACAACGCCGATCTCCACCGTTCCCTCGCCGAAGCCCTGATCGAGTCAGGCGATCGGCAGCGCGGGCTCGAGGAGCTGGACATCGCGTTGCGGATGCACGAATCCAGTGAGGACTGGGCCCGCGCGGACGGCGTGGTCGTCGAGATCCTGCGACTCGATCCCAACAGCGTGCGGCACCACCAGAAGCGTGTCGAGCTCGCGTTCCTGCGGAGCCACAAGGGAGCCCTGGCCGAGGCGTACCTCGGTCTGGCCGACGCGCTGTTCCGCAGTGGCGCAGCGGAACGGGCACGGGCGGTCTACCAGCGGGTGCTTGAGCACGATCCCGACAACGAGCAGGCGCAGATCGGGCTGCAGACGCTGGAGCCCGCTGAACCCGAAGCCGAGATGGTGCCGGTCGCGGTTGGAAGGGAAGTCGAGCAAACACCCCCCAAGGGTGATTTCGTCGATCTCGGCGCCCTCATCCTCGAGGAGGACGAAGAGATCGTGCGCGATACGCGCATGCGTATCGAAGAGGAGGAACCGACCGGCGACGAGGAACGCGACTTTCAGGAGATGTTGTCGCAATTCAAGCGTGGCATTGAAGCCAATCTCGCCGACGAAGATTGGCAGGCGCACTACGACCTCGGTGTGGCGTTCAAGGAGATGGGTCTGGTCGACGAGGCCATCTCGGAATTCCAGAAGGCGCTCCGCTCGCCGCAAGGTCGCTTGCAGACGGCGGAAGCACTGGGCACGTGCTTCTTCGAGAAGGGCCAATACTCCGTCGGCTCGACCGTGTTGCGACGAGCGGTGGACTCGGACCTAGGCACGGACGAGGCAAAGGTCGGGTTGCTCTACTGGCTCGGGAGGTGCGAAGAGGAGCAGGGGAGGCGATCCGAGGCCATCATGCACTATCAGCGGGTCTTCGCTGTCGACATCGGGTTCCAGGACGTCGGTGAACGGGTGAAGGGGCTTGCCGGGACCGGGAACTGAGCGCATGCGCTCCGAGGTCGCCCCGGTGACCCTGCGATCCATCCAGCAGCTGGTTCGGCGGGATTTGGATCGGTCGTTCGAAGAGCTGGGTCGTATCATCAGGTCGGACTTTCGGCTCATCGAGGACGTCAACCGACATCTGCTCCAGATCAAGGGCAAGATGTTCCGTCCGACCCTGCTGCTGCTGTCGGCGCGGGCCACCGGCGGGGTCCGTGAGCGCAGCACCATGCTGGCTGCGGTCGTGGAGCTGATTCACTTGGCCACCCTGATTCACGACGACTCGATCGATCATTCGGTCCTACGACGTGGGCAGCCGACTGTCAACGCCTTGTTCAGTCACCAGACGGCCGTCATCATGGGCGACTTTCTGTATTCACGCGCCGTGGTTGAACTCGTAGCGCACGGAGATCTCGCGCCGCTCGAGGTCATTGCCCGGGTCACGAACGAAATGACAGTCGGGGAGATGCGTGAGATCGAGGCGCACGACATTCTCGATTTCTCGACCGACGACTACGATCGACTGATCGACGCAAAGACCGCCTCGCTCATGTCGGGGGCGTGCGAGGTCGGTGCGTTGGAAGGCGACAGCGCCTATCGGGAACCACTGCGGCGCTACGGCCGGGCTTTGGGAGTGGCGTTCCAAATCGTAGACGATCTCTTGGACTACACGAGTTCGGAGCAGGTTACGGGCAAACCCGCGGGTCAGGATCTTCGCGAGCACAAGATCACGCTCCCCCTGATTGCCGCGCTTCCTGAGATGTCGTCCGACGAGCGGCACACGGTTCGCGGGCTCATGACCGATCCCGAGCCATCGGATGCCCAGATCAGCGACGTGATCGCGTGTGTAGAGCGCCGCGGCGGGATTGTGGCGGCCCAGTCGCGGGCGCAGGAGTTTGCACTCCTCGCGGAGGTGGAGCTGGAGCGCGTCCCCGACAATCCGGCGCGCGACGCGCTGCGGGACTGCATCGCGTACGTCGTCGATCGGCGGAGCTAGGCCATGGCAATCGGTCCGCGGCGCCCGCTGTTCTACATCGGAGTCCTGGCGGTCGGCTTTGTCATTGGAGGATTCCTCTCCGCTCTGCTCGAGCAATTCCTGCCGGACGGGCCGGCAAAGGAGTTCTTCACCTGGACCGTGACGCCATCGATCGGCCCGTTGCACCTGAACCTGATTATCTTCAGTTTCACAGTAGGGCCGGTGGCGCTGCAGGTCTCTCTACTGGGCCTCGTTGGGATCGTGTTGGCGTACTTGCTGGCACGGTCGCTGTTCTAGCGTTCAGGTCAGAATCACGTGTCCGGACGTTTGGGGGGGCAGGGTTCGGCGCCCAGCACGCAGTCCGGGACTGACATCTGACATTCGTGTGAGGCATGTATGCCATTCAATCTTGGGATGACCGAACTCCTCATCATCTTACTCGTGGCGCTGCTGGTGTTTGGCGCAAAGCGTCTGCCGGAGATTGGGTCGTCGATGGGTAAGGGGATTCGCGAGTTCAAACGCAGCATCAGCGACATGAAAGACGGCATCGAGAAGGAAGACGATAGCGGGACGTCGCCACGCCAGATTGACGCACCGTCCGGCGAGTCGGGTGGGGGTGACCCGAAGAAGCTATCGGAGTGAGGGAAGGGAGTAGCGGGTAGACTGGAGGGCGACACATACCAACGGCGCCGCTGGATTGACGAAATCCTCGCGGCGCCGTTGGCGTTCGGGGAGAGCTGGCTCAGAATCCGAGGGGCGACCCCGGGACCGGGAGGTTTTCCGCCTGCCGTCGGGCCCGCTCCAGTTCCTCTCGACGGTCCACGACCGATGCCTCCTCGCGCAGTGAGGAGATAATCAGCTGCACCCGCGCCGACCGAGCCTGCTGGATGAGGTCGGCGTGCAGCGAGTCTTTGGCGGCAAGGAACGCCGTGCTGTCGGCAAATCGCTTGCGGAGCGGCTCCACGAAGAACAAGCCGAACTCGGATTCGTAGGGACCGCTCGGCTGTGCGAGGGGGAGTCCGAACGCCGCCCCGATGGCATCGGGGATATCACGCAGCGCGGGCGGCGGCGTGACCCGTGTGAACGGGCCTTGCCGCTCAACGCGCAGGCTGAATGAGTCGGCGACCTGTCTGAGATCCAACCCTCGAGCGATCGCGTCCTGGATCTCCGTCGCGAGCCCACGCGCCCCATTCCACTGTTCGTCCGATATGGCTAACCGTTGTGCCTGTTCCCGAACCTCTTCCAGCGGAGCGACGCCTGCCGGGACCAGGCTGTCGAGGCGGAAGACGTAATAGGCCCAGTCTGTCTCGATGATGGGCGACGTCTGCCCCGCGGCGGCTTCGAACGCCCAAATGTGCGCATCGGGGACCACAAAGCGACCGAGCTGCAACCGATTACCGTCTGTCAACACGGGTGCCGCCGCGACGTCGATTCCCAACCGGTGTGCGACGGTATCGAGCGCCGTGGGGTCGTCGAGGTCCGCAGCAAACAGATCCAGCGAATCGGCGCGGCGATCCACCTCATCGAGGTGTTCACCGTACAGCTCGATGGGTACCAAGACGTGACGAGCCTGGAAGCTGGTATCGCGCTTCGATTCGAGCCGGATGATGTGGTAGCCGAAGTCCGTCAGCACCGGTTGGGAGATCTGTCCGGGCCGGAGTGCCAATGCCGCTTCCTCGAAGGAGGGGACGAATCGGCCGAGCGCCACTTCGCCGAGGTCACCCCCGTTCTCCCGCGAGATGGAATCGGCGGACTCGCGTAGGGCCACCTCCGCGAAATCCACACCACCGACGATCTCAGCACGCAGCGCCTGGGCGCGCCTCAACGCCGCTGCCGAGTCCGCGGCGTTGGGGCGGCGCGACAGGGCGACAAAGCTCAGAAAGGCACGGGCCGGGCGGTCGAAGTCGTCACGGTGCTCCCGGTAGTACTGCTCGGTTTCCTCATCCGTGATCGAGACCGTCTCCTGGCGGACGACCACCGAAGGAACAAGCGCCACGATGTCCGCGGTCACCGAGTCGTGTTGGTCACGGAAGATCCGCCACAGCTTGGCGTCCGACACGTACACGTCTTCGGTGACACGGTCGAGGAACTTGATGCGTGGAATCTCCTCACGGTATCGCGCCTCGAGTGCCAAGGCGAAGGAGCGGTCCGCCTGCAGGTAGCGCTGATACTTGGCGAGGTCGAACTGACCCTCGGTTTGGAAGTCGGGAATACTCTGAATCTCTGGAAGCGGGGAGTTCATCAGCGCGTCCCGTACCTCGCGGTCACTGACACCGAGGTCCCTTCGGCGGTATTCGTCGTTGAGCAGGACGTCCTGAATCAACTGCTCGAGGACGGCGGTCTCGAGCTCGCGCTGTTCCTCGATCGTCCGTGGTGCGGGAACGCCCTGCTGCCGCTGCAGCTCCTGCGTGTTGCGCACGGCAGCGTAGAACGTCTGCTGATCAATCTTCCGCCCGTTTATCCGCGCGACCTCGTCGGCGGCGCCGGATCCGCGGCCCTGGATGTCCATCCCGACGTCGAACACCATCCAGCCCACGAATGCGACCGCCACTACGAGCATGATCCACGGCGCAATCGAGCGCATGGTTCGCATCATAGAGCCAGTTACCTCCGTTCACGTGCGGCTCGACCTGAGGGGCGACCCCCACCGGGGATATCCGGTCGCATCAGCCGTCGGGGGCGCGTGCGAATGGGGTGGGTCCCACCGAGGTCCCAAGGAGCGCTAAGTCTAAGTGCGGCAACGCCGAATCTCAACCCGGACGGGTCGAATTTTCTGTTGACAGCCGTCGCGAGTTTTCGCTAAGTTGCTGCGGCTACCTCCACTCACCTTCCACCAGCGCCGGGCCATGGCCTATCAAAGCGAGATCGAGAAGCTCGAACAGCGCTTCCGCGAGAAGCCGGAGCAGTGGTTCGCAGCCCTTGCAGATGCCTACCGCAAGGCCGGTGATCTCGATATGGCGCTCGAAGTTCTCAACGCGTGGATCGACAAGCGGCCCAATTACACAAGCGGTCACATCGTGCTCGGGCGCTGCTTGCTCGACAAAGAGCAGCA
Organism: Gemmatimonadota bacterium; assembly: GCA_039588295.1. Taxonomy (GTDB): domain Bacteria; phylum Gemmatimonadota; class Gemmatimonadetes; order Gemmatimonadales; family GWC2-71-9; genus JAOTVV01. The sequence continues at coordinate 10,274 of JBDHAB010000005.1, read as the reverse complement.
CGCCAGTGCTGCGCGAGCGTTCGAGACCGTGCTACAGCTCGATGTGGAGAACATCATCGCGCTCAAGTCGCTCTCGGAAATCGCCGAGCACGAAGGCGACGTGGATGGGGCGCGACGGTGGCTCGAGCAGCTCCTCGACGTCGATCCCATGAACGAAGACGCGCAGGCCGCGCTAGAGAAGTTGGGTGCGCCCGCCGAAGCTGAGGTCGCGCCAGCTGTACCGGTCGAACATCCCCCTGAGCCGGTGGCCTTCGAGATGGCCGAAGAGGAGGCTCCCGACGAGGTGCCGTTTGGATTGGTGCGCACTGCCGAGTCGGAAGTGCCGGACGCCGAGGACGTGGTCCCGGAGGACGTGGTGTCGGAGGACGTGGTGCCGGAGGCCCCTGAAGTGGAAACCGCTCCGCCGCCCTCGGGATTCGAGCCATACGGTGCGGGGCTGGAGCTGGTCGACGACGAGCCAGCGGTCGAGTCGGTGGAGGGGCTCGCGCCCGCGGAGGAACCGGGAGCATGGGTAACGGACGAGCCGATCCCGCACGACCAAGGGGCCACCGCGTTTGAGATCGGCGGGGCGGAGGAGGAGGAGGTCGCCGCCGAGGAATCGGCCGTTGCGGAGGCAGTTCCCGCGGACGAGGCTCCGGTCGTTGAGCCACCCGAGGCTGCGGAAGCCGCCGCGCTCGACGAGGCGTTTCGTGCGTTCGAGCCGCCGGTGCCACGCGTGACCGGGGATGAGGAGGTCGTGTTCGTCGAGGAGCCCGAGGCGCCAGAAACGCCACCCGAAGTGTGGGTGGCTCCTGAGTCGCCCGCTGCCGAGGAAACCCGGGAGGAGCTGCCGCTCATCATGCCGGACCAGGAGATGGGTGATGCGGCCGAGGCTACCGAGGAAGAGGCCGGCCGGCTCGAGCCCGTGGTGACGGAGACCATGGCCGAGCTGTACGCCAAGCAGGGGCTCTATCGCGAGGCGCGAAACGTCTACGCCAGCCTGCTCGCGGAGCGGCCTGGTGATCCGCGACTGACGGCGCGCCTGGCCGAGCTGGCGGAAAAGGAGCCCAGGGGCGTTCCCGCCGTGGACTCGAAGAAGTCGGATCGGTTTGCTGCGGCGGCAACCGGGGGACTGTCGGTACGGATGCTGTTGCGGGAGCTCGCCGCGGCCCGGCCTGGTGCCACGGCAGAACCCACCCAAGCCGAGGTGGCGGGGCGCACCCCCGACTCGTCCCCGGAACCCGCGGCGGCGCCGATTCCCGAGGACGTGGACGAAGCACGGCGCGGGTTCTCGTTCGACGAGTTCTTTGGCGGCGGGCAGGAACCCTCGGCGGACGAGACGACGGAGACGCCGCAGGAGTCGGAGGGTCCGGACGACGACTCGCAGGACGAGTTCCGCTCCTGGCTCAAAGGGCTCAAGACGTAAGTGGGCCCTGTGTGAGCGACTCGAGCGCGGAGTTGGCGGCCTCGTAGCGCTCCCCGATCATGCGAACTGATCACCGCGATGACAGGCGCGCCGCGCTCCTTCGCGTCCTCGAAGAGCGCGAGTTGGACGGACTCCTCGTCACGCACCTCCCGAACGTGCGGTATCTCAGCGGGTTCACCGGCACGGCGGGTGTGGCCGTGGTGCTGCGCCAAGAAACGATCGTGGTGACGGACTTCCGGTACCGTGCGCAGGCCCACGAGGAGATCAACGATCACGCCCGCATCGAGATCGCGCCGTCGGACGTCTGGGAGCGGGTGGGGAGCCTCATGGGGGAATATGCGGGGGTAGAGGTCCTGGGCTTCGAGTCGCACGCGTGTACCGTCAAGCAGGCGGAGCGGATCGCGGAGCTCATGAAGCCGCTGCTCGAGCCGGTGGCCGACGTGGTCGAAGGGTTGCGGGTACAGAAGGACCCATCCGAAGTCCGTGCCATTCGGGCAGCGGCCGACATCGCGCTGGACGCATATGCCGCCACGCTCGAGCACGTGCGGGTGGGGCAGCGCGAGATCGACGTCGCGGCCGAGCTCGAACGGGCACTGCGGGAGCGGGGCAGTGAATGGCACCCGTTCCCCACGATCGTGGCCTCGGGACCGCGCGCGGCCCTGCCGCATGCGGGAGCCAGCACACGCGTGATCGGTTGCGGCGACTGGTTGCTGCTTGACTTCGGGGCTCAGGTGGACGGATACTGCGCCGACATCACGCGGACCGTCGTCGTTGGAGCGCCTGCGGATGACAGGCAGCGGACGGTTTACGAGTTGGTGCGCGAGGCGCAGATTGCTGCCAGGACGAACATTCGGGCCGGCATGATCGCGTGCGATGTCGATCGGCTCGCGCGCTCCCTCATCGAGGCCCGAGGCTTTGGAGACGCGTTCGGGCACTCGCTGGGTCACGGGCTGGGTCTCGAGGTGCACGAGGCGCCGCGCGTGAGCCGCACCAGCGCCGAGCCGCTCCCGAGCGGGGCAGTGGTGACAATTGAGCCCGGCGTCTACGTTCCAGGGTGGGGCGGGGTGCGGCTCGAGGATGATGTGTTCCTGGGGCCGGATGGGTCCGAGCTCCTGTCGGACGGGCAGATCGAACTGAGAGAATTACGGTAGCGATGGCATCGACGGCAGATTTCCGGAACGGCACAGTGCTCGAGATTGACGGACAGCTGTTCCAAATTGTCTATTTCCAGCACGTGAAACCCGGTAAGGGCGGTGCGTTTGTCCGGAGCAAGCTCAAGAACGTGAAGACGGGCGCAGTGCTCGACCGCACCTGGAACGCCGGCGAGCGTGTGACGGAAGTGCGATTGGAGCGGAGGCCCGTACAGTACTCGTACCACGACGGGCATCTCTACCACTTCATGGACATGCAGACGTACGAGGACATCCCGATCAACGACGATGTGATTGGCGAGGACCAGCTCAAGTACCTGAAGGAGGCGATGGAGTGCTCTGGACTGGTCCATGATGACAAGGTGCTGATGATCGAGCTGCCGTACTTCATTGAGCTTCAAGTGGTCGAGACCGACCCTGGGGTGCGGGGTGATACGGCGCAGGGTGGAACGAAGCCGGCGAAGCTCGAGACGGGTGCGGTGGTACAGGTGCCCCTCTTCATCGAGCAGGGCCAGATTATCCGCGTCGACCGACGCGAAGACAAGTACCTCGAGCGCGTATGATCGATCTCAAGTTTCTGGAAAAGCTCCTCGAGCTCCTGAACTCCACCAGTGCCGGAGCGATCGAGGTCAAGAAGAATCTCTGGAGCACGACGATCCGGGTGTCGAAGGACACGCATCTGTCGAATTCGGGGCCGGTGACATATCAGGTCGCGGCTCCCGCAGCTGCGGTGCCTCCACCGGCCGATAATCCGAGTGCGGTGGCCCCGCCGGCGTCGGCGGCCCCTCCGGCAGAGGCCCATGGGGAACCGGAGGCACCGAGTCCGGTGAATCTTCAGGAGATCAAATCGCCGATGGTCGGGACGTTCTACGCGCAGCCGGAGCCGGGTGCAGAGCCCTACGTTCGGGTCGGCTCCCGCATCAGAGTGGGACAGCCGCTCTGCATTATCGAGGCAATGAAGATCATGAACCCGATCGATGCCGAGATCACGGGGGTGATCAAGGAAGTCTGCGTGCAGGATACGCAGCCCGTGGAATTTGGACACGTGCTTTTCAGGGTGGATCCCAATGGCTGAAGCAGCGAACGCCTCAACGTTCAACTTCAAAGGCGCCATCACCGAAATGGTGCAGATGGACGCTTCCGACCTCCATCTCAAGGTCGGCCGCCCCCCGACGGTGCGCGTGGCAGGTGAGCTCGTGCAACTTGCACAGCAGCCGATCAAGCCGGAGGAACTCAAGGCGTTGGCGGAACAGCTCATGACCCCACGTCAGGTCAAAGAGTTCGCCGAGCACAAGGAGGCGGATTTCGCGATCGGCGTGCCAGGGGTGGGACGGTTTCGTACGAACGTGTTTCAACAGCGTGGCACGCTGGCGTTCGTCTTTCGATCGATTCCGTATGAGGTGAAGACCCTCCAGGAGCTCAACCTTCCCAAAGTCCTCGAGACGGTATCCATGAAGCCCCGTGGCTTAGTGCTGGTCACGGGTGTCACGGGATCGGGCAAGTCGACGGCGCTCGCGGCGATGGTCAATCACATCAACCAGCGCCGTCGCTGCAACATCATCACCATCGAGGACCCAATCGAGTTCCTCCATCGAGACGGTATTGCCAATGTCGCCCAGCGTGAAGTCGGGTCCGACACGCTGTCGTTCGAAGCCGCGCTCAGACACGTCCTGCGTCAGGATCCCGACGTCATCTTGATCGGTGAGATCCGCGACCGAGTCACACTCGATACTGCCATGAAGGCGGCGGATACGGGCCATCTAGTGTTCTCGACGCTCCACACGACCGACGCGACGCAGACGATCAACCGTGTGATCTCGTTCTTCCCGCCGCACGAACACACCGCAGTCCGCTCCCTCCTGGCGACGGCACTCGAGGCCGTGACCTCGATGCGTCTGGTGCCCACGAAGGACGGGAAGCACCGGGTACCGGCGGTCGAAGTGTTGATCAACACCGCCGCGGTGCGAGACAACATTCGCGATGCAGAACGGGCGCTCAACATCCCCGATCTGATCAAGGAAGGAGCCATCCAATACGGGATGCAGTCCTTTGATCAGTCCCTGATGCAGTGGTTTCAGCAGGGCAAGATTAGCTACGAGATGGCCCTCTTCTACTCCACGAACCCGAACGAGTTCGCGCTGCGCGTGTCGGGGATCGAGGGGACCTCAGATCGCACGTTCGCCGACGAGGTCATGGAGAAGGACAGGGAGGAGGAAGCGGGGCTGGAAGGGCTGACCCAGTAGCACGTGTTCAAGAGAGTCCTGATTGCGAACCGCGGGGAAATAGCCCTACGGGTCATCCGAGCCTGCCGAGAACTCGGGATCGAGACGGTTGCTGTCTTCAGCGAGGCGGATCGCGATGCACTGCACGTCCGGTTCGCGGACGACGATGTGTGCATCGGCCCGCCACCCAGTCGGTTGTCATACCTGCGCATCCCCAATATCATCGCGGCGGCCGAGATCACCGGAGCCGACGCGATTCACCCCGGCTACGGGTTTCTCGCCGAAAACGCCGAGTTTGCCGAGACGTGCGAGGCCTCAAACATCACGTTTATCGGTCCCACCGCGGAGCAGATCCGGCTCATGGGTGACAAGGCCATGGCCCGGAAGCTGGCGCAGGAGCAGGGCATTCCGGTGGTCCCGGGGTCCGAAGGGACGATCGAGAGCACGGAGGACGCGCGGCGGGTCGCTCAGGAGATTGGGTTCCCGGTGATCATCAAGGCCGCTGCCGGTGGAGGTGGGAAAGGCATGCGTGTCGCGGCCGAGGCGGCCGCCTTCGAGCAGTCGTTCTCGCTCGCCCGAAACGAAGCGCTGGCAGCGTTCGGGTCGGCCGACGTCTACATCGAGAAGTATCTCGAACGGCCGCGGCATGTGGAGATCCAGGTCATGGGCGACCGGCACGGCAAAGTCGTACACCTGTGTGAGCGCGACTGCTCGATTCAGCGGCGCCATCAGAAGGTGATCGAAGAAGCTCCCAGTCCTGCGGTGACGCAGGCACTGCGCGAGCAAATGGGCGAGGCGGCCATCAGCATGACGCATCAGATCGGCTACGTCGGAGCCGGAACGGTCGAGTTCCTGCTCGATCCGGCCGACCATTTCTACTTCATGGAGATGAACACGCGAATCCAGGTCGAGCACCCGGTAACCGAAATGGTCACCAACTTCGATCTCGTGAAGGAGCAGATCCGCGTCGCGGCCGGCGAACGGGTGGGCCTCAACCTCAAGGGCAGCCGCGTCCGGGGCCACGCCATCGAGTGCCGCGTGAACGCGGAAGATCCGTTCCGCAACTTCCAGCCGTCACCCGGTACCATCACGGCGTTTCATCCGCCGGGAGGTCCCGGCGTGCGGGTCGACACGCACATCTATGCGGGGTACACGGTCCCGCCGTACTACGACTCCCTGATCGCAAAATTGATCGTGCACGGACGGTCGCGAGACGAGGCGCTCATCCGGATGCATCAGGCGTTGGACTCGTTCATCATCGAGGGCATCACGACCAATATCCCGTTCCTGCAGCGGATCATCGAGCATCCGAACTTCCAATCGGGAGCGGTGGATACGAAGTTCCTGGAGCGGGAACAAGAGCTCTTCAAGCCGGCGGCATGAAGCTCTCAGTCTATTTCACTCCGCTGGGCGTCACGCCGCACCAGATCAGCGGGAAGCCGGTGCTGGTGGTGGACGTGTTGCGAACCACGACGACGATTGTCGCGGCCCTCTCGAACGGTGCGAAAGCGGTGCTGCCGGTGGCGACGGCCGACGACGCGCTTCGCATCACGCAGAATCTCGAGCGGGATGCCGTGTTGCTCTGCGGTGAGCGCGATATGGTGCCGATTCCGGGGTTCGATCTGGGAAACTCCCCCCGGGAAATGACGGAAGCTGTGGTCCGAGAGAAGACCCTGGTCATGGCGACGACGAACGGTACCCCCGCCATCACCGCCGTCGAGGCAGGGAATCCCGTGCTGATCGGGGCCGTGACCAACTTCTCCGCGGTGGTCGAAGAGGCCAGGGCGGCATTCGAAGAGCACGGTGAGATCAGCATTCTGTGCAGTGGCCGCGAACGGATGTTCGCCCTCGAGGACGCGTATGCGGCTGGACGGTTTGCGCACGCGCTCATCCCTGGCCCGCAGCGTCGGTCGGCGAGCCTCAACGATGGTGCGATCGCGGCGCTGGAGCTGGTGCGACGCTACGGTGACAAGTGGAAGCGTGCGATCACCGCCAGTGCCGCCGCCCGCGCGCTCAAGGCAACCGCGCTGCGGGCCGATGTCGCGACGGCGACGGACCTCGACTCCCAGACCGCGGTGCCGCATTTTGCCAAGCGGCTGATCACGGTTCCCAACCGAGCCTGACATGATGTTGACGCCGCGCCACCGTCAGGAACTGCTCGCGATCGGGGCGCTCCTGGCTGGCGTCTTCGTTGCCTTGACCTTCCTTCCGTGGGATATCACGGGCCCGTTCGGACGCTGGGTTGGCCACCTGCTCTGGCGCTACCTCGGTGTCGGCACTGCAGCGATTCCGTTGGTGGGCCTGGGTGTCGGCCTTGCCGCCTTCGGCCGCCTCCCGCGGTTCGACATCGTGCGCGTCGCGGTGCTGTGCGTGGGTCTCATCGTCCTCGTTCCCTTTGCCATCGCCGTTGTGACCGGGGCTCGTGCGCCAGGCGATTTCCCCGCGGACTATCAGGACTGGACCACCCCACAGCGTCTGACCGGGATCGTGCCTGCGGCCCTCGCCGTCGGCATCTCCGGGGTGGTTGGGACGGCGGGAGCGGTCATCATCGGCCTGCTCGCCATCTCGGCACTCACCATCTACAGCCTGGATTGGCATCCGTTCCGGCGGTTGACGCCCGCCGAGGGCGAGAAGCGCCGGGTCCACCCGCCTGCCTTAGCGGAGCCACCCGAGCCCCCACTCGACCTGTGGGAGGAAAGTGGTGAGCGCGAAGCCGGAGAGGAGAAACCGGCCCGTCTGAAGGGGCGCGGACTCGGGGGTTTCCGCGCCCGCCGCGCGGCGACAGACCGGGAAGACGTGGTGGACGAGCTTCCGCCCGTCGATCTGCTCACGGCACCCCGGCGCGAAGAGGTGGAGGATTGGGAAGACGCGATCGCGCATCAGGGGCACGTGTTGATCGACACGCTGGCCACCTTCCGGGTCGAGGGAAAGATCGTCGGCCGCACCACAGGACCGGTCGTGACCCAATTCGAGGTCGCCCCCGCGCCTGGCGTCAAGGTCGGGCGTATCGCCGCACTGGCGGACGATCTCGCGCTGGCGATGCGGGCACAATCGATTCGGATCGTGGCGCCAATTCCGGGCCGTGGGGCCGTGGGTGTCGAGGTTCCCAATCCGAAGCCTCGCATCGTCACGTTGCGAGAGCTGCTCGAGACTGCGGAGTGGGACCACGCGCGAGGCACGCTGCCGGTAGCGTTGGGTCGAAACCTCGAGGGGAAGCCCATCGTCGCCGACCTGGGAAGAATGCCGCACCTCCTGATTGCCGGTGCCACCGGAACGGGGAAATCGATCTGCATCAACTCGATCATCACGAGCCTGATCTACCGCTACTCGCCGCGCGAGCTTCGGATGTTGATGATCGATCCCAAGATGGTCGAGTTATCACTGTACAACGCCTTGCCACATCTCCGGCATCCGGTGGTCACGGACAACAAACAGGCGGCCCAGGCGCTCAAATGGATCATGATGGAGATGGAGCGGCGGTACGAGTTGTTTCATGCGAACAAGGCGCGAGGGATGGGGGATTTCAACCGGTTCGTGACGGAGGGGCGGGGATTGGTGGACGTGGCAAAGGGTGAGCGGGGGGGGAGAGAGGACGAGGTCCATCGTGAGGACGGGGACGGCACGTTGGGCTTCCCGCTTCCATACGAAAGCGGCCCGTTGCCATACATCGTGCTCATCGTCGATGAGTTGGCCGACCTCATGATGACGGTCCAGAGTGAGGTGGAGAAGCCGCTGGCAATCCTCGCGCAGAAAGCGCGGGCCACGGGGATTCACCTCATCCTCGCCACGCAGCGGCCCAGCGTGAACGTCATCACCGGACTCATCAAGGCCAACTTCCCTTGCCGCGTGGCATTCCGCGTGGCGTCGAAGGTGGACTCCAGGACGATCTTGGATCAGAACGGTGCCGAGACCCTGCTGGGCAATGGTGACATGCTGTTTTTGCCGCCGGGCAAGAGCGAGCCGGTTCGCGTCCAGGGCGCCTTCATTTCCACGGAGGACACCGAGGCGCTCACCAAGTGGTACGCGGAGCGGGTGGCGGAGCACGAGGCGCAACGCGGGCAGGAGGGGTTGGTGCCGGAGCTCGAGGCGGATATCCTGGAGGCCGTCCAGGCAATGGAGGAAGCGGATTCGACGGGTGCCGAGCGTCCGGGTGCGCTCGAGGATCGTGACCCGCTGTTCCGCGAGGCGGCAGAGGTCTGCATTCACAACCAGCTGGGCTCGACCTCGTTGCTCCAACGCAAGCTGCGCATCGGGTACGGCCGCGCGGCGCGCATTATCGACCAGCTGCAGGAGGCGGGGATCCTGGGACCGCCGGACGGGTCGAAGCCGCGGGAGATCCTGACTGGGTTGGATGCGCTCGACGAGGTCTAGCGCAGGAGTGGGAAAGTGAGAGAGGGTCTGTGAGGGGGAGGGGAGTGTCCGCCTGCACGCCGTTGTCCGTCGCGACACGACGCGTGCCGGAGCACGTCCTTGTTCAGCGGCATTTTCGGGGAGGGTCTTCGAGCAGACATTGGTGGTGGCTCGGTTCGTCAGGATGGTGATTGCGTACCCGATCCTATCCCGCGATCGGGCATCCGGGGAGCCGCCACTTTCCTTTTGGCGCTTCGGGAACTGCCACCTACGGGTGGGATATCATCAGCTCTTTGTCCTGGTTGCTTCTTCTCTGCATGTCAACGCCAGTAGGAGAAGAAGCAACAGGAGATCCCAACACCTCTGAATCTGCCGCGACGCGCCGACCCCGCCGCCAGACAGTACTGGTGCCGGAAACGGCTGGATGTTCAAACCGCGCATCAAGACTGAATCCACCGCAACAACGGCAAGAGGCAGGCTCGTCCTGCAGAGGAAGGACGACGAAGAGCGACTTCCTGCTGGTCCACTCTGCTTACATTTGTCGGCGGAAGGCAACAGCGAATACCCGATACTGACTGAGAGTCTGGTAACGTGTCGCGCTTCTCCCACACGTTCGGGCGATCTGAACAGCGAGTCCAGGACCGATCGTGTTCGCAGCACGCTTGCGAAGCGAGGCTGTCGGCCTCGCCAATCGAAAGGGATGCCGACGAGTGATGACGTTTCCGGTTCGGTTTTTGCATCTAGCTAGGAAAGTCGGCGGTGCTACTGAGTTTGAACGCCGGTCAGAAGGCTCTTCCGATGCTTGACGTACCTGGCACCCAGCGCGAACGAAAGGCCCGCAAGTGTCTAGTCATGAGATTCCGTTGATTTCGGATCAGCAGCAGCCCGCCCTCCGCGCACACACACGTTGTACGCGAGCAACAGTGAACCGACTGATGCGTTTCGTTGGCGTTCTCCTTGCCGTCCTCCTGGCGACCGGCAGCTGCGGAACGGAACCCATTGGGATCGCCGAGGTGACGGTGTCCCCTGCGTCGTCGACGCTGACGGCGATCGATGAGACGGTGCAGTTGGCGGCGGAGGCGCAGGATGCCAACGGCAATGCGGTGGTGGGCGAGACGTTTAGCTGGGGCTCGTCGGATGATGCCA
>JBDHAB010000004.1:0-207005 GCA_039588295.1 Gemmatimonadota bacterium | reverse complement strand
CGTGATCGCCGCCGTCAACGTCGTCTTCCCATGATCCACGTGCCCAATCGTCCCCACATTCACATGCGGCTTCGTCCGCTCAAACTTTGCCTTCGCCATGGCTCCGTGTCCCTAAGTGGTATAGTTGTCCGGTGACCGTGCCAGACCCGGATGTCCGACACCCCAAACCGTGCCGAAGTCCTGCGTCCGTACCCAGAGCTCGCGATGGGGATTGAACCCATGACCTCGTCCTTACCAAGGACGCGCTCTACCCCTGAGCTACGCGAGCGACAAGCGGGCGACGGGACTCGAACCCGCGACCCTCAGCTTGGAAGGCTGATGCTCTACCAACTGAGCTACACCCGCAGAGCGACCACCCCTCGCGACACCGGCTCGACCCGACTCCTCGCTGCATGGTGGGGGAAGGATTCGAACCTTCGTAGGCGTTCGCCGGCAGATTTACAGTCTGCTCCCTTTGACCGCTCGGGCACCCCACCTTTGCCCGTATCTCGCATCCGCACACCGGACCGCGCCCCGGCAGTCCGCTCATAAGCACAGGGACGCCAAGGCGCCCCTGCGACGCAACTGGAGCTGACGAAGGGACTCGAACCCTTAACCTGCTGATTACAAATCAGCTGCTCTGCCAATTGAGCTACGTCAGCCGACCCGATTTTCGTGAGACACGTAGGATAACCAGCGCTCCAGATTGCGTCAACGCCTAGAGATACCGGCCACTACGGGGTGGGACCCTCGGCGGCGCGGGGGCGCCAGCGGGTCCCCTGCGGGGTGTCCTCGAGCTCGATCCCACGGCCGGCGACCTCCTCCCGGATGGCGTCGGCCGTCGCGAAATCCCGCGCCTGCCGGGCCGCAGCCCGTTCGGCAATCTTCCCTTCTACCCACATCCGAAGGTCCTCAGCAACCGGGGGCCCGGCCGGCACCACCTCAAGCACGGCCATGATCCGATCGAACCCACGCAGCACCGCTCCGGCCTGGTCCGGACCCCAAGCCCCCTCGTCCAACGCTCGATTCGCGGCCCGCAGCACGGAGAAGAGCGCACCCAGCGCTTTGGGGGCATTCAGATCGTCGTCTAAGGCCTCCCGAAATTCAGCTTCGAAGCCCTGGAACTCGCTCGGCTCGGCCGAGGACGGGTCCTCTGCCCCAGCGAATTCGACGAGCCGCTCGCGAAATTCGGCCAGGCGGCGAACCGCCTCACGCGCGCCCTGGAGGGCGTCGTCGGTGAAGTTGAGCTGCTGGCGGTAGTGGGTCGAGAAGAGCAGCATCCGCACCGCCGCTGCATCGAGACCCTCCGCTTGCAGGTCACGCACGGTCAGGAAGTTCCCGAACCGCTTCGACATCTTCGTTCCGCGGATGAACAGGAATTCGCCGTGCAACCAGTACCGTGCGAACGGCTGCCCTGTTGCACCCTCCGATTGCGCGATCTCGTTCTCGTGGTGAGGGAAGATCAGGTCGACTCCCCCGGCGTGAATGTCCAACGTCTCGACCCCGAACCGCTCGCGCACCTCGGTGAGCGCCATCGCCGAGCACTCAAGATGCCATCCGGGTCGGCCCCGTCCAAACGGCGCATCCCAGGCAGCCCCGACCCGCTCATCCACCTCGCTGGCCGCCTTCCAGAGCGCGAAGTCGCGGACATCGTCTTTCCCGTATTCATCGCTCGCGACCCGAGCGCCCGCCCGAAGCTCCCGCTTGTCCAAACGCGACAACCGACCGTATGGCGCAAACCGATCCACTGCGAAGTACACCGACTGATCGTCGCCGACGTAGGCAAGCCCCTGCTCAATCAATCGCTGGACGAGCGTCACCATCGGTTCCACGTAGCCGGTGGCCGTTGGGTAGAGATGCGCCGGCTTGATCCGCAAGTAGTCCCGGTCGTCGAAGAACGCCTGTGTGTAGGGTGCAGTGTGGTCGGCCAACTGCACTCCGGCTTCCGCCGCCGCCTTGATGGTCCGATCATCCACATCAGTCACGTTCATGATGTGAAAGACTTCGTAGCCGGAATACTCCAGATAGCGGCGCAGCAAGTCGCCGAAGACGAAGGTCCGGAAATTCCCGATGTGGGCGTAGTTCCACACCGTGGGACCGCACATGTACATCGTGACCCGTGGCGGCTCGAGGGGCTGGAACGGCTCGATGCTTCGAGTGAGCGTGTTGAAGAGTCTGAGGCTCATGGGTGGGGCGCGGGCCGGCAACTGTCCGATGAATGGCGTGAAAGCTAGGCCGGGCCGGAGGCGCCCGCAACGGACTGGATGCCCGCGTCCGGTCACGTGCCCTACCCGGAGACACCACTGGCGACGGACGGGGTCGGGGCCGTTAGCGTCAGCCGCCCTCGGCTACTGGTCTCCTCCGACGCGGGTCCAGAACAGGAACACGCCGCACACGGCTCCCGGGCGATTGTACCGCGGCGGGATGCGGGCGGTGCCAGCGTAGAACTCGACCGCTTCGACGGCGGCAACGTCAAGTTGTTGGTCGATGTCCACCGCGATCCCGTCACCGAGGAACACCCCGTCCACGTAGAACAACGGCGGGCACTGCTGACCTCCCGGTGCCCGGGGAGAGAAAATGAGCAGCCTTCGCAGATCCCGCCCCTGGCCCGGCGCCACGGCGTAGCCAAGCGCGGAGCGGCGGGGCTGCAGGGATCTTCCGTAGTTGGGGTTGGGCTGCACGCGAACCCCGGGGACGTGCCGCAGCGCGTCGCTCACCACGCGCGGCGTCCACTCCTCGATTTCGGCCCGCTCGATGAACGCCCCGGCACCCACATCTCGCCGCGCGTAGAAGCCCGCCGAGGCCAGCCGTGCAGAGACAGCGCCAGCCTCCACGACCACACCCTCCAGCATGGGAGTCGACGCCTCCAGCGGAATCCGACCAATGTCGACGTCATCGTCGGGGTCCGAGACCTCGATCGCGAATCCGAGAGGCCTGAAGCCGACCCGGCGAATCCGTACCTCGTAGCGGCCTGGCTCCAATTCGGCGAAGCGGAACCGGCCCTGGGCGTCTGTCTGCTGCACCAACCCCGGTGGGAGCAACTCGACCGTTACCCCCTCGAGTGGCTCCGCCGACTCGGCCGACACAACCGCGCCCATGATCGCGACGGCCCGTTCCGGATGGGCGTTGACGGGATTCGCCGCCAGGGCGCCGGCCACGAGAAAGGGGACCATTGCAGTTGGGAACCACTGAGGACCCCACCCGTCATCCGTCGATACGGGACGCAAGTTGTCGTGCCCTCCGATCACGCCACCTCCCGCAAGCCGAGACCGCATCCGCGTGGAGCGACCGCCACGGCGCGGCATCCGTGAGAAATCATGTCTTGGTACACGTGACCGGCACGCAGGTGTCCGGGAGCAGCGGCGGCGGACTACACGCAGAGCAGAGCAGCGTCAGCGGAGTATGATGGCGACCGCCAACGGAGCTGTCACCCATGTCAGCAGCCCGGCACCGAGCAGACACCAAACCGGCAACGCTGCATGCCATAACTCCCAGCGTCCACCGTCCAGCGTGCGGAGACCCACCGACCAGAGCCCGACCGACCAGAGTGTGATGGCGTTGACGCGGGCGTCCACCACTTCCAACCAGGTAGGAGCCGGTGCATCGTGCGTCCACGCCATGAGCGGGCCGGTCACGAAGCGGTGGGGAACACGAAGAGCATCTCCGGGCGTCACCGACGCAGCGAGCGGCAGCAGATACGTGATGGCAAGTTCGCCGAGACGCTCCACCAGCAGCGGAGCCAGACCAAGCAGCGCGACGGCCAGAATCGCGCGGCGCCGATCCCGCGCAAGCATCAATACCGGCTCCGCCACCACCACGAGGAATGCGGCCGCGAGCACGAGGGTTGGGGAGGGCACGAGGCGGTCGACGAACATGAGGCGTACGAGTCCGGCACTCAACGCGTTGCGTTGGGCATCCAGCACTCCGTCGCCGGCCGCCGGCAACGCGCGGCTCAAGAGTGCCAGCTGTCTCGGCAAGGTGCAGACGCCCAGCGCCAGGAGGCTCACACCGAGCCCAGCCAGGAGCCGAGCGGGTCGCGGCCGGGAGACGGTGGCCCGCATGGCACCCAGCGGGTCAACCAGCACCGCGAGCAGGACTGCTCTCTGACCGGAGCGACGGCCGATCATGCCACTCGCTCCTCGGCCGCCGCCTGAACGAGAATGTCCTCCAAGGCCCTGTACCGCACACGCGACGCCGCGACTGGAATTCGGTCGTCACGGAGATCCGCCAAGACCTGCTCGATGGTGAGTCCACGACGCAGCGGTATCGCGAGGCCGTGCCCGGTCCGCACCGCACCAGGATAGCGCAGGATCGCGCGATCAGCCGTGGCCAGGGCCGAACCCGTCAGTGTGAGTTCCGCTACGCGCTCGGCGATGAGCGTAGCGGCCGCGACGTCGGCCCGGATCCGGCCGGCCCAGAGGACGAGAGCGCGGGTAGCCAGCCGCTCAACGGTCACAAGGTCGTGGGACGCGATGACGACCAGCTTCCCCGTGGACGCCAGTCGGGCAATCTGGTGCCGCAGACGGCGGTGAACCAGCGGGTCGACCCCGCTCAGCGTCTCGTCCAGAACCACGATCGGTCCACGGTTCACCGCCGCGGCAGCGAGCGCGAGCCGCTGCATCATGCCACGTGAATAGCTGCCGATCCGACGGCCGACGAACGAACCGAGCTCAGCGAACTCCACCGCGGACGTCGCCAGGCGTGCGCGCTCCTGCGGAGACCCCGCGCGATGACTCGCCAGATACGACAGCCATTCGCTCCCGCTGAGCTCTGCCGGGGCCAGTGGAGGATCGGACGCGAACCCGACTGCCCGGCGGCCGGCTCGCGTCCCGGCGCGGTGGTCGGCGACCAGCAGCTCGCCCGACGTGAGCGAGATCTCCCCAGCGATGAGTCGCAACAGGGTCGTCTTGCCCGCTCCGTTGGGACCGACAACGCCGATGATCTCGCCCGCCTCCGCCTGAACCGTGACCCCGGTGAGCGCCGTGTGCCGCCGCCGCCCACCGCCATACACGCGGACGACTTCTCGGCAATCGAGCAACGTCACCCCGGTTGCCCCGTGGTTCGCTCACCGGAGAGCGGCCGCTCGGCCCCAAGCGCAGCGAGGAGGACGCCGACCACCACCCACACGGCGAGCACCGTGGGGTCCAGCCAGCCCGATTCCTCCCACCAACGCTCGGCACGCCAGCCAAGCGGTAACGCGTTCCAGAGCAGCACGACCGGTCGTTGCAGATAGGGCACCGGTGCCAGGAGCTCGGCCATGGCGGATGGCGCGAGTCCCCCGAACCACACGCCGAGCAATCCCAAGGCACCGGCAGGGCTCGCGCCGATGCCTGGAGCGAGTGCCAGCGAGACTGCCGCGACGGCGGCGGCGTACAGCCAACCGACGAGCGCCAGCCTGAGGACAGCCAGCCAATCGTCGGTGCCTCCAAGTGCGATGGCGCCAATCCATACCGCGGGCGAGACAACGAGCACCGCGCCCGTCAGGCGGCCGACTGGAACAAGCCACCATCGTGCGCCGGTTCGGCGAGCGGCGGCGAGCGCCGCTCCCGGGGCCAGGAGTCTCGAACCGGCAACTGCGGCGAGCGAACCACCCGCCACCAGCAGCGTGCTCGCCGTCACGCGGGGCTCGTGGGCGACCCCACTCAGCATCCAGGCGGCAATCGCCGCGAACGCCAGGATCCCGGCGACACGCACGGTGCGGTGCCGAGCGACGGCGAACGCCCCAAAGATCACTTCCGCCTTTACGGCGAGCGCTATGGAAGCCACGGGCTGTGTGGGGTGGGGAGCCCACGGCTCCCCACCCAGGCCTGGCTGGCCGGTTGCTGTCGTGTGTTCACCTGCCCTATTCGCGATCGAGCACGTGGCACATTGCGGTTCGAATCATGTAGCAGTAACCGCGTGCGGCGACCGTATAGATGTCGTTCCCCTGAAAATCGCGATCGCATGATTGCACAGCCTCGAACAGGCACTTGTCCAGTTTGTCCTTCTCTCTTGCGTCCGCCGGGACGGGATGCGGTAGCATCGCCACCACTCCCGCGAGCAGCGCGCTCGCGATGAGATGCTTCATGCGGCACCTCCTCCACGCTTGGCGTGTGGCTGGTGGCCGACCAGGCAGCGGCACAATAGGGGTCGGCTGATCCGGACGTTGCACCGATGGATCGCGCTGAGGGGCGGTTCTTTGCGAGTTGGCTGTGGCGCGTGGGTGGCGGCCACGCGGCCGAGGGCGGCTTACTTGGGGACGGTGACGACCTTCCGCTCACCGGTGATCGTCTCGACGAGCACGGCCTTCGGGACACTGCTCAGGTCATGCTCCGCGTAGACCTGACCGAACAGGATGTGTCGCAGTAGCACGATCACCGCCGCGAGGGACGGGACCGCGACAATGAGTCCCAGCACGCCCAGCAGCGAGGCCATCACCAACACACTGAGGATGGTGAGCACCGGGGGCAAACTCACCCGCTCCTCGAAGATGAGCGGGGCCACGATGTTCGCCTCGACCAGATGGACCCCCACCCCCAGCCCCAACACCGCCAGTGCATGAACCCACCCACCGATCGTGAGGATGAGCAGGGCCGGGAGCAACGTGGAGACAATGGTCCCGAAGAACGGCACGATGGCCACGACACCGGTAAACACGCCAAACGCCAACGCGTACGGGACCCGAAGGATCCACAGACCGATTCCCGTGAGCGCGCCGAGGACGAGCATGGCGAGGAGCTGCGCCCAGATCCACGTCCGCATGGTATCCCGCAAATCCGTGAGGATCGTGCGCGAGAGCTGCCGATACTTCGGAGGGACGAGTGAGAGCACCCCTTCGCGGTATTCGGCCGGGTTGCGGGCCAGATAGATCGCCATCGCGAGGACAGCGACGAGCTCGACGGCCACCTTGCCGCCCGTGGTGAGATACGGGAACAGTGAGCCACGCAGGAAATCCGTGGCGTCGTCGATCATCGTCTCGACGACCCCGCTACCTTCCGCTCCCAGCCTGGTTCCCTGGAGCACGGGATACCGCTCGGTGAGACGGCCGAGCAGTCCCTCCAGATCCTGCGCGTAGTTGGGCAGCGCCGCAAACAGCTCCTGTGCCTGCCCGACCACCGGGGGGACGATGAGCGCGGCGGTTCCGACGATGCCGGCGACGGTCAGCAGAATGGCCAGGGTCAGGGCCAGGGCCCGCGGGAGCCCTGTCCGGCGAACGAGAATGTCGGTGAGTGCCGTGAGATAGACGCTGAGGAGTGCCGCGATGAAGAGCAGGAATGCGACTTCGGAGACGCGGCTCAGGAACAGAAGTAGGAGCGCGGCGACGAAGAGCAGCACCAACGTCGCCGCGAGACTGCGACCGCCCAGGGATGGCATCAGTTGCCGTGATCTACATCATCGTCCTCGACGACTTCCGCCTCCGCGATGTCTTCGTCGCCACCACCCGAGAGCTGGCGGCGCTCCTCTCCCTCACCTGCCGTCAGCAAGCCCATCTTGCGCTTCAGCTCAAGGAGCTGATTATCGGCGTTCCCGTTGTACTCGAGCGCCTGAAACTGCTGTTTCAGCGTATCGCCCTCGAGTTCACCGGCCAGCTCCGACGCGGCCAGCGCTTGGCGCTCCATGTCATCGATGCGCTCCTCCATGCGCCGGAAACTCTCGAAGGCGCTCTGGTCGGACATCGTGGACATGGTCTCCTGAATGCGCCCCTGCGCTTCTGCCCGACGCTGCCGCGCCACGAGGAGGTTCTTCTTGCGCTTCGCATCTTCGATCTTGTCGTTCAGCTCGCGCAGTGATCCCTTGAGCGACTCCACATCGCCCTTGTGCCGCACCCAGGTCTCGTGAAGAGCCTGCGCATGCTGCAGGTGCTCGTTGTGACGGATCAAGGCTTGCTTAGCCAGGTCGTCCCGCCCCTCCTGGACCGCGAGCATCGCCCGGCGCTCCCAGTCCTCCGATGCCTTCTTCTCCTTCTCGACCTGAGCCTGCAGCTTCTTCTCGTCCGCGATCGCGGTAGCGACCTCCTGCTTCGTCTTGGCCAGGTTGCCGCGCATGTCGAGCAGCAGCTGATCGAGCACCTTCTCGGGGTTCTCCGCCCGCCCGATGAGTGCGTTGATGTTGGCCTTTATGACCGTCGCCAGACGCTGAAAGATGCCCATGTGCCTGTTACCCCCGTCGATAAGGCACGCCGACAATGCCCCGCCCGCGCGCGTCCAACCCCGAAGGGAAATCTACCACCACAACCCCAACCTGTCCCGCCTTCCCACTTGCCTCAGTGCAACATGTCCGGACCCGGCGGTAGCTCCCCGGGGTCCTGATTCTGCGCCAGGAGGCGCTCGGCAAAGTCGAGGCGCTCCTGCATGTCGGCCACGTCTCGGCGCAGGACCTCCATCTCGTCCAACAGCTGGAGCTGTGCCTCCCGGAGCTGTTCGGACTCCAGCCCCGCGGCCACATCACCACCAGATCGAATCCGGTCTGCAATCGCGCGGCCGACCGGCGAGATAGCGAGCAAGAACGCCGTCCCGCCGCCAAACAGGAAGATCACCGCTAGTAGATCCACCATGCCGCAGACTCCGCCCCTCCACCTACCGGACCCGGCCACCCACCCAATTCACTCTTCACTCCGACGCACCGGCATCGCCGGCTCCCAGTCGCGCTCTGCGCTCCCGTTCATGGGTGAGGAGCCGCTCCGCAAAATCGAGACGTTCCTCCAGCTCGCCAACCCGCAGCGCCAAGTGCTCCACACCGGCAGTTTGGGAGCGGAGCTGCTCGACTTCACTCTGCATTGCCTCGAGCTCACCACCGTGAGCGGCGCCGTGACGACGCTCGAGATACCGGTTGACGGTACGGTACAGCCCCCACAGCACTAGGCCGCCGAATGCGACCCCGATGAGAGGTAGGATGATCTCGTTGAAGATCATGACCGCGCCGACCTGAGGTGGGAGGGGCGGTACCGGGAAGACTTCGACCTGCGCCGTCGTCATGGGCTAGTCCTTCGGAGGAAGCCGGCCCCGGTCACGCCCCTGGGCCAGCACCCGCTCGGTGAAGTCGAGTCGCTCCTCGAGTTCCTGGAGGCGGTAGCCCAGCTCCTCGAGCCGCTCGACCCGCTCCTGGAGCCGCACGAACCCTTCCGGGTTCCCCTGCGACTTCGCCAGTTCGAGCTCGTGCTTCCGATCGATCGCATATTTCCCGATCCGGAATACGTTGTACAGCACGAACACCCCGATGCCCATCCCCATAATGGGGAAGACCACCTGCTGAATCCACAGCCAGGTTGGCATGCCCTACCTCGGTGGGGGTAGCTGGTCCGAGTCGCGGTGCTGCGCCAGCATTCGCTCCGCGAAGTCGAGGCGCTCTTCCATCTCGGTGATGCGGTATCGCATCTCCTCCACTTCGGCTCGCAGCGATTCGGTCCCGTGCCCATCGCTGTGAGGAACCCGCCCGCTGATCCGCTCGGCGAGCGCCTTCCCAAACGGTCCCCGAAAGATCAATACCGCGCCCGCCGTCACGAACAGGCTGATCGGCACGAGAAACGGCGCTATTTCTCCCATCCTACACTCTCCCTAACTGCTCGACGGCGCGGAAGCACCGCTCACCGCCTAGCCACCCTCCCCAAGGTGCGGTGCCTCCCGCTGGTTTGCGAGGACCCGCTCGGCAAAATCCAGTCGCTCGTGGAGATCCCCCACCTCTGCTGAGAGATGCTCGATCGCGTGTCGCAGCTCCTGCGCCTCAGCCTGGCCCAACGAGTGCTTCGGCTGCGTCCACTTCTTCAGCAAGGCGCGGGCGAATATGCCCAGCACCGTCACGCCACCAATCGACAGGGCGATGATCGATATCGCGGCTGCTATTTCAATAGGATCGTTCACGAGCCTCGCTTCTCCGCTCCCCAGTACGGGACGCCGTTTCAAAAAGTGTCATCTCGGCAGCAATTGTAAAGCGTTACGCCCCCAACGCCGACTTGAGGAAGCCGCCGGTGTACGAGCGAGCCTTGCGGGCGACGGTCTCCGGCGAGCCCGCCGCGACGACGGTTCCACCCCGATCTCCCCCTTCCGGACCCAGGTCGATCACCCAATCGGCGGTCTTCACCACCTCAAGATTGTGTTCAATCACTATCACCGTGTTGCCCTTGTCCACGAGACGGTGGAGTACATCGAGAAGCAGCCGGACATCCTCGAAGTGGAGACCCGTGGTCGGCTCGTCGAGCATGTAGAGTGTCCGTCCCGTATCGCGCTTGCTCAGCTCGGTCGAGAGCTTCACCCGCTGCGCCTCCCCCCCGGACAGTGTGGTCGCGCTCTGCCCGAGGTGGATGTATCCGAGCCCGACATCGTTCAGAAGATCGAGGCGGTTTCGGATCCGTGGTTGCTGGTCGAAAAACTCGAGGGCCTCCGCGACCGTCATGTCCAGCACGTCGGCAATCGACTTGCCGCGATACCGGATATCGAGCGTCTCCCGATTGTACCGGCGCCCCTTGCACACATCGCACGGAACATAGACGTCCGGCAGAAAGTGCATCTCGATCTTGACCAGCCCGTCCCCTTGGCAGGACTCGCACCGGCCCCCCTTGACGTTGAACGAAAAGCGGCCCGGACCATAGCCCCGAAGCTTGGACTCCGGGAGCTGCGCGTACAGTTCTCGAATCGGAGTGAACAGCCCGGTGTAGGTCGCCGGATTGGACCGGGGAGTCCTCCCGATGGGGCTCTGATCGATGTCGAGCACCTTGTCGATGTGCTCGACCCCTTCGAGCGTATCGTGATCGCCCGGCACCAGCTTGGCCCGGTAGAACCGGCGCGCCAAGGCTCGATACAGGATGTCGGTCACCAGCGTCGACTTCCCCGAGCCGGAGACCCCCGTGACCGTAATGAACAGTCCCAGCGGAAACTCCACGCTCAGGTCTCCGAGGTTGTGCTGCCGCGCGCCCACCACCTGCAGAAGGCGGGATCGGTCAACCGGGCGCCGCGAGGACGGGATGGGGATCCGCAGCTCACCGCGAAGATATCGTCCGGTGAGCGAAGTTTCGTGCTGCTCGACGGACCCGACCGATCCCTCAACGATGACCTGACCCCCGTCCCGCCCGGCCCGCGGCCCGAGGTCAATAACGTGATCCGCCGCCCGAATCGTGTCGGCATCGTGCTCCACGACCACGACGGTGTTGCCCAAGTCCCGCAGCCCAAACAGCGTGCCGAGCAGACGCGCGTTGTCTCGAGGGTGGAGACCGACCGAAGGTTCGTCCAGGACGTAGAGGACCCCCACGAGGCGGCTGCCAATTTGCGTCGCGAGCCGAATGCGCTGCGCCTCCCCACCGGAGAGCGAAGACGCGGCCCGGCCCAGCGTCAGGTACTCGAGCCCGACATCGGTCAGGAACCGGAGCCGATCGACAACCTCCTTGAGAATCGGTCCGGCGACCTCCGGATCAATGCCCTTTCTCCCCTTCCCCCGGAGGGGAACGTCCCGAAAGAACTCGAGCGCCCGCTCCACCGGGATGCCCACGACCTCACCGATGCTCCTGCCATGCACCAGGACGCTCAGGCTCTCGGCCTTGAGCCGCTGACCGCCGCAAACCTCGCATGGGACGTCGGTCATGTACTCGGCGAGCTGCATCCGCACGGCGTCGGAACTCGTGTCGTGATAGCGCCGCGTCACGTTGAGGAGAATGCCTTCCCACTCTGCCTCGTAGGGTTTCGAGGCGCTCCGCACCATCCCGAATCGGAAGGTTCGGCCGGGAACGCCGTAGAGCAGCGCCTGCTGCACGTCCTCGCCGAGGGAAGCCCACGGCGCTGCCAGCTTGAAGCGCAGCTCCTTCGCCAGCGTGGGCAGCACGACATTCTTGATGTACCCCTTTGGCTCCCCCCACGGCAGAATCACCCCCTCGAGCAGTGAGAGCTGATGATCGCCCAGAACCAGCTCGGGGCTGACCACACGCCGCTCACCCAACCCGCCACATGCGATGCATGCCCCGTATGGGGAGTTGAAGGAGAACTGCCGCGGCTCGAGCTCTGCGAGCGAGTAGCCACACGTGGCGCACGCGAATCGCTCCGAGAACACGACCGCCTTGGCCTTCGACCCAGGCCGGGTGACCTCCACGATTCCGTCGGCAGCGCGGAGCGCCGTCTCAATCGAGTCATGCAGCCGCCGACGGTCCGCCTCGCGCACCACGAGCCGGTCCACCACGAGACCGATATCGTGGTTGATCCGTCGGTTGAGTTTGGGGGGACTGGCGAGGTCGTACACCTCTCCGTCCACGCGAACACGGACGAATCCCTGCCGCCGAGCACTCTCGAACAGATCCTTGAATTCGCCTTTGCGGCCACGCACCAGTGGCGCGACGACCTCGACCTTCGTGCCATCCGACCATCCCTGCACGATGTCCGTGATCTGCGAGGCGCTCTGGCGTGCAATCGGCGACCCGTCGTTCGGGCAGTGCGGCACGCCCACTCGCGCCCACAGGAGCCGCAGGTAGTCGTAAATCTCGGTCACGGTCCCGACGGTCGAACGAGGATTGTGGCCCGGCGCCTTCTGTTCAATCGAGATGGCCGGCGACAAGCCCTCGATGGAGTCGACGTCGGGCTTTTCCATGAGACCCAGAAACTGTCGGGCGTAGGCGGAGAGCGATTCCACATACCGCCGCTGCCCTTCCGCGTAAATCGTGTCGAACGCCAGCGACGATTTCCCGGAGCCGGACAGCCCGGTGATCACCGTCAGACGGTTTCTGGGGATCTCGACGTCCACGTTTTGAAGGTTGTGGACACGAGCGCCGCGGACGATGAGGTTCTCGTTCGGCATAGCCTTCCAAGCTAGGCCGCGCCCGGGCCTCAGGTCAATTGCCCGGCGTCGGCCGGAGCCGCCTTGCGGGCCCCCGCAGCGGCGGATAGTTTGACCCTCCCCATTGACCAGCATTTTGCCGAGAACCCATGCCGGAGACAGTGACCACGATCCTGGTGCTGACCACGCTACCGGACGCCGAGCAGGCACGAACCTTGATCCGAGATCTCGTGGAGCAACGGCTCGTCGCCTGCGGAACCATAGTGAACCAGGTCACGTCGGTGTATCGCTGGGAGGGGAAGATTGAAGAAGCACTGGAGGCCCAGGTGATCCTCAAGACTCGGGGGGACCGCTGGGAGGAGCTCCGATCCGTCGTCGCGGCCGCACATCCGTACGACGTTCCCGAGCTCCTGGCCGTCCCTATCGCAAGCGGATTGCCGGCGTATCTTGACTGGATCGGATCCGAAACCGGAAGCTAGGAGGGCGGAGGGGTATGAGTCGATCGAGGCGTCGGCGGCGAGCGCGTCGCGACAAGACCCGAGAGACCGCGTACGTTGCCGAAACGGTGCCGAGCCGGGACCTAGCAGACCGCCCCATCGAGCCTGAACACGCCCCGGCCCCGTCCCGGTCCGTGCCGTTCCAGCTCGCCGAAGAGAGTCCCCCAGAGGTCGCAGTTCCCGTAGAGGTCGCAGTTCCCGTCGCCGCCCCCAAGGATCCCGCGGAGGCAGCCCGCCCCGTCTCTCCCGATGTCTCACAGGACGTTGCCGACCCTGCGCTCCCGTCTTCTGAAGACCTCCTGTACCGGGCCGCGCGGCAGGCCACCGCACACGGCGAAGCATCTCGAGCACTGGGGATCTACCGAGAACTCCTCGAGCGGTACCCCGGCAATGTCCGGGCGCGCAACAATCTCGCCTTGCTCCTCGACCGATCTGGCGACGGCGAAGAGGCAATCCACGAATTCGGCCAATGTCTCCAGCGGGAGCCCGAAAACGCCCAGGTGTTGGTGAACCGGGGTGCACTACTCGGAACGGTCGGGCGCTACCCGGAAGCCGAAGATGATCTCCGCGCCGCCCTGCGCATCGAGCCCGCGAGCGCCGAGGCCCACTACAATCTCGGGCTCGTGTTTTCGCGCAAGGGGCGCTGGCGTGACGCTGTGCCGTTCCTACGTCGAGCCATCGAGCTCGACACCAGTCGGCCGTCGGCGTACTTCTACCTTGGCGAGGCGCTGAACCACGTGGACGACCTCGAGGGAGCTCTGCGCTGCTACCAGCGTGCAGTCGAGCTTCGCCCCAACGACCATCGGGCGCTCTACGGCCTGGGCATCGTTTTCGACCGCATGAATCGGCCGGACGAAGCCGCCCAGCTGTACCGCAGATCACGAGAGCTCACCGGGCGGTGATCACCGTGGTCGTGGACGACCTCGCGTTCCGGGCAGCGGACGCGGTGGTTCGCCCCACATCCGCAACGCTCGAGCCCGTGTCACCCAGCCTCCGCCACCTTGAGCAGGTGGGAGGCGAGGCCTTCCAGCGACAGCTCAACGTCCCCGTTCGACTGTCCGTCGGCGCTGCCGTGGTCACGGCCGCCGGTGATCTGTCGGCCGAGTTCGTCATTCACGCCGTGGTCCAGAGCGACGAGGAACCCGTGACCCCCAGCGGGGTGCGTCGTGCCATCACGAGCGTGTTGCAGCGGGCGGCGGACTGGGAGCTCGCGCGCATCACCACCCCCCTGCTGGGGACCGGTCCCGGCAACCTGTCACTCGAGGACGCTGCCCGAATCCTGGTGGATACGCTGTCCATCGACCTCTCGACCGCCACTTACCCCAAGGAAGTGTGTATAGTGGTGGAAACGGAAGAGGATCGGGACATCGTGGAAGCCTTCCTTCGGGGTCGCAGCCTGCTATGACGCGACGGCATCTTGCCGCCGCGATCCTTCTCGTCTGGCTCGGTATCGTGGGTTGGCTCGTCCGCCGGGAGTACTTCCGCCCGCGTGCCGAGCTGCTCGCCGAAGCCGCGCTGAGCGTGACGCCTGGTGCCACGTTCTACCGCCTCACGCTGGGCGATCAGCAGATCGGGTACGCATCCAGCCTGGTCGATACCCTGCAGGACACCATCCGTCTGCACGATCAGATGCTCCTGCGCATTCCGGCGTTGGGAACGGTGCAGCGGGTGGAGGCCCGGACCAACGCCAACCTGACCCGGTCGCTGCGGCTCAGGACGTTCGACGCCACGCTGCGCGGCGAGGACGTCCGCTTCGGAGTCCGGGGACGCGTATCGGGCGATACGCTGCTCGAGATAGAAATCGAGAGCGCGGATAACACGCAGGATCTGCGAGTCCCGCTCGACCAGCCCGTCGTGTTGCCAGCGTTGTTACCGCTCAACATTGCGTTCGGCGGTAACCTCGCGGTCGGCAAGACCTACGCAGTGCGGCTATTCGATCCGCTCCAACTGGCCGAGCGGGACGTGAAGATTACCGTAACGGCCGAATCCACCTTTGTCGTACCGGACTCCGCCGAGTTGATCGGCGACGAACCCATCTGGGTCGCCGCGCGATGGGACACGGTGCACGCGTGGCAGGTGCGTCAGGAGATGGGTGGCTTCACCGTCCAAGCCTGGATCGACGATCTCGGACAGATTGTCCACGCGACGACGCCCGTCGGCTTCACTATGGAGCGCACCGCATACGAGATCGCGTTCGAGAACTTCGTTCGCCGAGAGGCAACTCGGGTTGCCCTGGACGTGAGCACCGACCTGATCCGCCAAACCGCCATCGCCTCCAACGTCGAATTGACGACGGCGTCGCTGTCGCAGCTCACGGTGCGGGTAGGCGGGATCGACTTGAGTGCGTACGACTTGAGCGGCGGTCGGCAGGAACTGCGCGGTGACACGCTCGTTATCCGCCGCGAACGTCGCGAGCAGCTTCGGACTCGGTGGTTCGTTCCGGCAGTTGGCGAGCGGTTCGCCCGCTACCTCCAACCCGAGCCGTTGGTGCAGAGCCACGACCCACGCATCCAAGCCCAGGCTCGGCAAATTCTCGGTCGGACGCGGAACCCGGCACGCGCCGCACAGCTGATCAACCAGTGGGTGTACGATGAGGTCGACAAACGGGTAACCGTGAGCATCCCGAGCGCGCTGGAGGTCCTCGAAAGCCGTCGAGGCGACTGCAACGAACACACCGTCTTGTACGTGGCGCTGGCCCGCGCGGCCGGGCTCCCCGCTCGGACGGCGGCCGGGCTCGTCTATGTCGACGGAAAGTTTTACTATCACGCGTGGCCGGAGGTCTACCTCGACGAGTGGGTGGCGGTGGACCCGACGTTTGGCCAATTCCCAGCCGACGCCGCCCACCTCCGATTCACCGTCGGCGGTCTCGCCCGTCAGGTCGAGTTGATCCAGTTGATTGGCCGTCTTACCCTCGACGTCGTGCGCGACGGGGACAGCGAATGATCCGGCTCGAGAAGCTCACCAAGACGTACGGCAAGTTCGTCGCGGTCAATGCCATCGACCTCCACGTGCCGCGCGGTGCACTGTTCGGGTTCCTCGGTCCCAACGGCGCCGGAAAGACCACTACCCTCCGGATGATCGCGGGCATCATGCGTCCGACCGAAGGGCGCATCTGGCTCGGCGGCGACGATCTCCTCGAACACCCCATGGCCGCCAAGCAACGACTGGGGTTCATTCCCGACCGCCCGTTCGTGTACGAGAAGTTGACGGGCGTGGAGTTCCTGCGGTTCGTGGCGGGGTTGTTCGGGCAAGACGGGAACGCCGTGGAACGACGCATCGACGAGCTGTTCGAGCTGTTCGAGCTGTCGGTGTGGAAGAACGAACTCGTCGAGTCGTACAGCCACGGGATGCGGCAAAAGCTCATCATCTCGAGCGCACTGATCCATCGCCCCGAATGCATCGTGGTCGACGAGCCCATGGTCGGGCTCGATCCCAAGGGCGCCAGGTTGCTCAAGGACATCTTTCGGACATTCGTCGGCCGCGGCGGAACGATACTCATGAGCACGCATACGCTCGAAGTCGCCCAAGCGATGTGCGATCGAATCGCGATCATCCAGGAAGGCAACATCGTCGCCTCTGGCACGATCGAAGAGCTTCGAGAGCAGACCGCGGCGGGTGATGTCTCCCTCGAGGACCTCTTCCTGAAGCTGACGGGTGGTGAGGCAGTGAAAGAGCTGGCGGCGATTCTGCAAGACTGATGGAATCGCTCGCGCTCGTCCTGACCCCGAAGTGGCGCACGGCCCGCACTCGGTTCCGACAAGGCCAGAGCGGCGGAAAGGCCGCCATCATTGGAACCGTCGGGCTGGTGTTTTGGCTTGCGGTCTTCGGCGTGTTGTATCGGGTGCTGGTCTACTTTCGCGGCGTCGAGGAGATCGGGCCGTTGCTCGCAGGTAAGCTCCTGAGTCTGGTGCTGCTGTCGTTCCTGTCGATTCTGCTACTCTCCAACGTCATCACGGCACTGTCGTCGTTCTTCCTGGCCAGAGATCTGGATCTTCTGGTCTCTTCGCCGGTGGACTGGCTACACATCTATTTGGCGAAACTCGGGGAAACCATAGTGCACAGCAGTTGGATGGTGTGCCTGATGGCAGTGCCGATTTTCGCCGCGTACGGCGTGATCTACAACGGCGGGTGGTGGTTCGGCTTGTTTGCCATTGGGGTGTTTCTGCCGCTCATCATCATGCCGGCCGTCGTCGGCAGCGCGTTCACGCTCATCTTGGTCAACGTGTTCCCGGCACGCCGCACCCGCGACCTGCTGTCTGTCATGGCCCTTGCGGCGGCCGGCGGCGTGGTGCTGCTGTTCCGGATCATCCGCCCCGAGCAGTTGGCACGCCCCGAGGGGTTCCAGAGCCTGCTCGACTTCATCACGGTGTTGCGGACGCCGACGTCGCCGTTGCTCCCGAGTGAGTGGGCGACCGAAGCCGTGATCGGCTATCTCGTGGGGCCGTTCGACCCGTTCCCCGTGATCATTCTTTGGAGCTCGGCTGCGGCAACCGTCGTGCTGGGTGCTTTGCTGCATGCCAAGCTCTACCTGCCCGGATTCACGAAGGCGCAGGAAGGCGCGGAGCGGTTCGTCAAAGGATGGATCTGGCAGGTGGCATTGAATCCGCTGTTCAAGCCGCTGTCGGTCGCGAAGCGTGAGTTCGTGATCAAGGACCTCAAGCTCTTCTTCCGCGACACCACCCAGTGGAGCCAGCTCATTCTGCTCGGCGTCCTCGTGGTGATCTACCTCTTCAATATCCGGGCGTTGCCCCTGTTCAGGGGCGAACAAGTCCCGTTCGTCCTGGTCACGGTCATCTCGTTCCTCAACCTCGGGCTGGCGGGATTCGTGTTGGCTGCGATAGCCGCACGATTCGTCTTCCCGGCGATCTCGCTCGAAGGCCGTCAGATGTGGCTCTTGCGATCGAGTCCACTAGACCTTCGGGCGCTCCTCTGGTCGAAGTACTGGGTGGGCACCGTCCCGCTGCTCGTGCTTGCGCTGGTGATCACGGTCTTGACGAACGTCTTGCTGCAGGCGGCCCCGTTCATGATGGCCGTTGGGATCGGTACCATCATCCTGCTCACGCTCGCGATCAGCGCGATGGCGTTGGGGTTCGGAGCGCTCTATCCGCAGTTTGAGACGGAAAACGCCGCCCAGATTCCGACTTCGTTCGGCGGCCTCGTATTCATGATGACGACGATTGCCCTGCTCACGCTCGTCATCGTCGTTGAGGCGGTGCCCGTCTACACCTACCTCCAGGCAAGCTTCCGCGGGCAGCCTGTCCCGGTAAACGCGATGATGATCGGTGCGTTTGTCATCGTCGTCCTGATTTGTGCGGCCGCGACAGTGGTGTCGCTCAAGATGAGCTTGAGGAAGATGGAGGGGTTCGAGTTCTAGGTTTCTTGGTTCTCTGTTTTCAGTTCCCGTAGCCCACGGGTTCGAGGAACGCCCAACCGCAAACCGTCAGCCCTCTCCGCACGTTTGAGGGCTCGCGTTCGCCCGTGGCGCAAGACGTGGGAATTCTGGGAGATTGTCGTTCTCCTCGCGGCCGTCTGAGGGTGCATGGCGGTGGGCGTGATCTGCACCGTGCTCGCGGTGGTGACGCTCAAGGTGGGCCGCCGATCTACTGATCGCGAACGCGATAAAGGTGTAACACGTCATCCTCGCTCGAGCCCATGAAGACCAAGTTGGTGTCACTGACCACGCCTGGATCGAGGTACCACGAGGATTCGGAGTAGTACTGCAACTCCTGCATGATCTGCGGGGTGCGGCGAACGACCAGCCACTTGACACCCGTGCGACGAGCAAACGCAGCCAAGTCTCCCGTGCGTGCGTCCGGCTGGACGCGGAAGATTCCACCCAAGAAGTAGGCATCTGCCGGGTAGAGGGTGAACATGGGGTCACCCCTGCCAACAACGTTACGCAGCGCACCCATTGGCAACTCCGACTCCAACAGCTTCGGATAGCGGGAAACGTCTGCAAACAAAGACGGCGCCGACGCTAACCCGATCACGAACACGATCGTGGCGAGCCCTCCGTCAATGGGCAGCCGCCCATGACGGGTACGCACCGCAGGCAGCCAACCCCCGACAGTTGTGAGGAAAAGCACCGACTGCAGGAACAGGAATGGGATGATTACAAGGACGTAGCGGTCAACTGTGGTCGATACCAGAGAAAGCCCAAAGACATATCCAACCACCCACAACCACGGCACACTCCAGACCCACCGTCGGCGCTCATCCGTCGTACGCGTGAGTGGAAAGAGCATGGCCATGCAAAACAGGAGGGAAAGCCCCGGACCGGCGGCGGTCACCACATGCCGCAGGTTGGAGCCGATCCGTTGAATCACACTTCGCGGGGACATGAGCGTCTTGAAAACCGACGAAACGAGGCTCCTTTGGTTGCCGTCACCTGCAACAACCGAAGAGAGCATAGCCGATCGGGCCTCGTTCAGCTTTCGGAGCCTTCGGCGCTCACCGTACGTGCCTTCGTAGCCGGCGCTTGTCTCCGCGCGGATACGCTCAATTGTGCGGAGGTCTTCAGCGCTCGGTTGCACCGCCTGCGATCGAGTACTGAAACGCTGCTTGAGGGGGAGTTGACCAGTCTGCAAGTAAAGCGTCAGCGCATACGGTCCAGCAAGAACCAGAAAACCACCCACCACCACCACTGCCGCTGTGACTCGTCGCTTCACTCGACTTCGAAAGGACTCTGTTCCCGGAAGGAGGAAGAACAGAACCGCGCATGGGAGAAACAGCAGGCCTATCTGGCGGGTGAAGTAGACGAGCGCGGCGCAGACACCGGATATCAGGACCCACCTCAACTTCGTCCCTCTCCTCGCCGTCCTGACCAACACGTAGGCAGCAATCGCTGAGACCAGTATGAACAGGCCCTCTGTGAGCGGTTGAAGAGCCGTGTGGAAGTAGAACCCCATGCACTGGAGGGCACCGACTCCGATGAGGCTGGGAATTCTCCCGGCGTATGAGCGAGCCGTGAGATACAGGGGAATGGCAGCCAGGATGATGCTGATGGCGCTCACATACTCCGCCACTGCCAACCGATTCGGGCTCGCGATCGACATTAGTGCGACCACGGCTGGGTAGAGTGGTGGCAAGATGACTCCACCGCCGGCCCCACCCCAACCCGATACATGCAGCGGGAGACCGTCTAGGAAGTCCCTGGCCATAACGGCGTAGAGGATGGAATCCGGCGGAAAGTACGCCGCGCTCCGGTTGATCGAGTAGACCACCGGGTTGACCGCAATGAGAAGAGCGAGTGGCCCTAGCTCCGATGTCAGGAGCGACTTCCGTAGCGCCTGTAACGCCAATTACCGGCCCTGTCTTGGTTCCACGAACCCGCAAATGGCCAACTTATCAGGGCTGAGTTGGTTCGCAACCAGCACTGGGTGCTTCAGCGTGAAATCCGGGTGCACCCAATCCCGATAAAGATCCAGATTGGCGTAGTCGATCCACACGTCCATCGGCACGACACTCTTGAACATACCATCCACCCCAAGCACGACGATCTCGTCCCGATTGTCCTCTACCACGTAGAGCTCGTCGGTGACGGGATCCACGGTGCGAATGCTCGGCTGCATCATGGTGGGGCTCTTGATCTGGCGGATATCTCGCTCCCCCAGATCGATCGCCTGGACGCCAGGCAGGTTCACGTCGCAGGCGTGGATGGTTCCGGTATCGGTCGTCACGCCGTACTGGCGAAGGAGGCGGATTGGGCTCTGTTCCTCCTCCCCACCCCCAAGCATGGCAAATACGGAACGCCCCACCTCCTTGCGATCGTCAAGTGGACTGATCTTACCCAAATACTGAAGCCGCACCGTGTCCGGCGGAGGCGGGAAGAAGACATACTCAATCGAACCACTGCTCGCACACGCTCCAAGAGCACACACCGAGCAGGTCAGAGCCAACAAGTGAAGGCGAATTCGAATCGACACTCCACAACTCCGTACGAGGTCTCGACCACAATAAAACCGGGGGTGGCAATCTTTGGCCACCCCCGGCTCCGCGATCTCAACCCGCCGCGCGGGCGCACAACTTGACCTGCTTGTTGTGGCAGTCCGAGCAGAAATCCTGAGCCCGCAGGAACTTCACGCCGTAGGTAGTGCCGTGTGGGTCGTGACAGCTTGCGCACTCTATGGCGCCACCGTACAACTTAGCCGTCGAGGGCGTTTGGCTGTACTCATTAACGTCGTTCGGCAGATCGTACCCGACCGGGTGATCGTCCGTAAGGCCCGTGGTGACCCAGGAATTGGTGTTGAACTTCGTGAGGATTGTGAAGATCCCCTGCTCGGAAACCGGCGACTCGGATACCTCTACCTGTCGTATCTTCTCGCGCGCGCCGCGGTGGTTGGCGGGATCGGTGTGACCGAGACGTTCTTTGTCGACAAGCCGCTCGGGTGATCTGACGGGAGTCCGGAGCATGGAAAGACTCAAGGAATGTCCTACGAAGATCCCTTCGGGCCCGATGTCGGGGGAGACAAGACGGCTTGCAGCATTCGCGCTCCTGCTGGGGGCCTTGATCTTCGTCGCATACGTGAACGCACTCTCCAACGGCTTTGTGGTCGACGACATCCCGTTTATCCAGCAGAACCCGGTCATCCGGAACCTGGCCAACCTCCCTGAGATGTTCACATCCGGGTTCTGGGAGTCCACGTCGGCATCCTCCCGAACGCACTATCGACCGCTCATTACGCTGTCCTACGCCGTCAACTACGCGCTGGGCGGCCTCAGCCCGTTCGGGTATCACCTAGGCAACATCCTGCTCCATTGGGCAAACGCCGTCCTGGTAATGCTGCTCGTCACCGCACTCACAGGCCGGGCGACACTTGCCGCCTGTGGTGCCGCCGTCTTCGCAGTCCATCCGGTGACCAGCGAAGCCGTGGCCTGGGGCGCGGCGCGAAGCGAGCTCCTGGCAGCGCTGTTTTCTCTTGCCGCTCTCGTGCTCTACGTCCGCTCGCCCGGCAGCGGGGCGATTCGAGCATCATGGGCACACGTGACCGGTGTCATCCTGTTCGGGCTCGCATTGCTCTGTAAGGAAGGCGCCGTTGCGCTGCTTGGTGTGCTGCTGCTGTTCGAGGCCACCAGGAAGCCGAAGCCGCAGTGGGGCCGATTCGGTGTGTATCTGCTGACTGCTGTTGTCTATGTGGCCGGGCTTGCGGCCGGATTCGGGGGGCTGCGCCAGTCACCCATCGAGTACGTGTTCAACCCCCTGATTGCGGAGCCCCTCGGTCCTCGGTTCATCACTGCAATGGCGCTTCTGGCGCAGGCTGCCCAGCTGTGGATCTACCCGGTACCGCTCTCGGCAGACTACTCCTACGAGGCCATCCCAATCGCTCGGAGTTTCCTTGACGCGCGCGTCATTCTCGGGAGCGCCGTCCTGCTCGTCTCCTTGTGGACGCTCTCGTGGCTGGCCCGGCGCTCGCGCGTGGCGTTCGTTGGATTGAGTATGGTGCTGTCACACGTCGCGCTCCTTGGTGTGAACGCGGTGCGGCCGGTCGCATCATTGTTTGCCGAGCGGTTCCTGTACTTCCCTACGGCGGGCCTCGCGATCGCGGCAATCGTGGGATTGGATGCCCTGGTCCGGCTGTCCGGAGCGCGCGGAAGGGCGTTGGGACGTGTGGCAGTCGCGGCTGTCATCGTTCTCTATGCGGGGCGAACCTGGTTGCGAACGAGCGACTGGCACGATGCGATGGCCTTGTTCACCAGCGCTGCGACCGTGCAGCCGGGGAGCGCGTTCGTGCAAGCCTCGCTCTCCACGGCGTACTTCGATGTCGGGGATTATGAGGGAGCCCGCCGACATGCTCGGTATGCCGCCACGGTCTTCCCGGAATACAGTCGCGCGTGGCTGAACCTGGGCGACGTCGCTCTCGCACTCGGCGCCCCCAAAGAGGCCCGGCGTCATCTGTCCCGGGCGGTGGAGTTGGCCCCATCGTCCCAGGGGGCGCACCTGAGCCTCGGCGTCGCGTACGCACGCCTGGGGGACTTCGATCGAGCGGAATACCATTATCGACGTGCCGTGGAATTGAGTCCGCGCCACCCGACCGCCCTCAATAACCTGGCCAATCTTCTAGACCGACGAGGGAACCGCACTGAGGCGACTGTCTTGTGGCAGCGGGCGCTCGAGATCGACCCGCTGTTTCCGGAGGCGCTCTACAATCTCGGCAGAGCGTACGAACAGGCGGGACGTGAAGAGGAGGCTCGGGTTCTCTACCGCCGGTTCATGGAGACTGCTCCGCAGCGGTTCGCTGCGCAGATCGCGCTCCTCCGCGCCAAGCTCTCGCAGTAGTATGCCGGTTCTCGAGGCGCTGCAAGTGACAACACCGGTCGTTCACGGAGCACACAGGCACGGACCAGCCGTGGGCAGTGAACACCGATGACGATGGCAGGTAACAGCGGCCCGGCGACGCGGAAGGACCCTCCGGTAGTCCCCGTCGCGCTCGTGCTCGGAACCGTCCTGATCTACGCGAATACGCTGCTGAACGGCTTCGTCTGGGACGACTTTCCCGTTCTCGTCGACAATCCTGCCGTCCGCGATCTCGGGAACCTGCCGCAGTTCTTCACCGACTACCGCACGGGTGTGGCTGCCGAGGGCATGGCATACTATCGGCCGCTCCGGACGCTGGTGTTTGCGATCGTACATCACGCCTTCGGACTGAGTCCTTTGGCGTATCACGCGCTCAATGGTCTCGTGCATGTGGTGAACGTCCTCCTGACCTACGCCGTGTTCACCCTGTTGTCCGGCACGCGCGGGGCGGGGATGATCGTGGCAGCGGTCTTTGCGTCCCATCCGATCATGACAGAGGCAGTAGCCAATGTGACCGGATTCGCAGACCTTCTCTCCGCGTCCCTGGTCTTGCTGTCCCTCTACCTGCACTTAGGGCTACGAAGGCGCGGCTCATGGCACCCAGGTGCCGTGGCGGCCGTGTATGTGTGCTTCGGCCTCGCACTGCTGGCCAAGGAGATGGCCATCACGCTGCCACTGCTCGTGGTGCTGTCCGACTTGCTGCTCCGGCGCCGAAGGAACGGATTCACACTGCACCGAGGATACTCTGCGTATCTCCTCGGGTTCGTCGCCATTGCGGCGGCGTTCGTCTGGTGGCGCAGTCACCTCCTCGGCGGGCTGGCGAGCGGTGAGTGGATGGGTGTCACCTTCACGAGAACGATGCTGATGCAGGCGGCAGTCGTGGCAAAGTACCTCCGACTTCTCCTGATTCCCGTGCGCCAATCCGTTCGCCATGAGGTCGGCATTCCGGAATCCTATCTCGACCCCGGCGCTCTCGGTGCGCTTGGCGTCATCGCGATTGTGGTGTTCATCGCCGCATACAACATGCGCCGGAACACGCATGTGGCATTTGGAATTGCCTGGTTCTTTATTACCCTCCTCCCCGTCATGAACATCGTTCCACTCAGGGGAGCAATGATCGGCGAACGGTTTCTCTACGTCCCGATGCTGGGCCTTGCGTATGCGGCAGTCCGGGCAGTTGCCTCCGCAGGCGTCCACGGTCGCGCACTCCGAAGCGTCCCCATCTCGCTGGTCGTGACGGTCGTCCTGCTCACCACCTTGTCGGTGCTCACGGCGCGCCGGAACGCGGTGTGGCGCGATAACGTCACGGTATTCGAGACGGCCGTGCGGGTGAGCCCACGGTCCAACGCCCTGCGCGTGGCGCTGATTCGGGAGTACGAGCGCCTCGGACAACCCGCAAAGGCCGACGAGCACAGACGCGCGGGCGTGCTGAACACCCAGGTGTACGTGATGCAGTACCTGCGGCTCGCAAGTCGCGCTGCCGGCCGCGGGAACACGGGGGAGGCCGAAGGATGGTACCGTCGTGTCCTCCGCCTCGATCGGCAGAATAGAACGGCCGCGGCAGCCCTCGAAGCCATGAGTGCGAACCGGCCGAATCAATGACGTCCGGCCCTCCTGGCCAGGCCGTGTTTCCGCTGCTTGCGCGAGACGGTCAGTTATGAGTCGTCAATGCGGTGGAGACTGCTGGAGCCAACGGCTGGGAGTTCGAGGATGGCACCTGGGTCGATCCACGCCACGTGGCTGGGGTGACCTTTACCGGCGCCATTCGGGCCCGCAGCCGAACGTGCTTCGGATCGATGGCCCGAGTGCCGACGTGCAACATCCGCCGCAGGTCGGCGCTAGGGTCTAGCGTCCCGCTTTCGGCTCGACGAACCCGTAGACCGAGAGCTTCTGGGCACCGACCTGATTCGTCACGTAAATAAGAAACTTCAGGTCGAAGTCCGGGTGCACGTACTCCCGAAAGTACTCAAGGTTGACGTCGTCGATGGCAAGGCCGATGGGCCCGCCCAGGTATCCGGGTCGCCCCCGACCCCCACCCCCGAAGTAGGTGAGCACGCTCCCTTCCTCGTCGAACACCTGGACGTGGTGAAACTGAAAGTCCGCCACATAGACCCGGCCTGCGGGATCCACGACGACACCCTTGGGCAGGTCGAAGGCCCCGAAACTCACCCCGCGTCGCCCGATCGTTCTGACGTACGCCCCGTCCGTCGAATAGACGTTCACGTGCGCAGCGAACTGGTCGGTGACGTACACGCGGTCTCCATGCACAGACAGGCTCATGGGCCACTGGAGCCGAGCCGGATCGTCTCTTTCGAGGCCCCGATCCGGGAATGCGCGCAGATGCTGGCGCGTTGCCTTGTCGTACACGCGAACCTGCTTCGTTCCGATATCGGTAACCCACACCCGGTCATCGGTCACGTAGACACCGCCGGGCCCGCGCAGGCTGTCTCCCACGACGCCGGCGTAGATGCCGTCCGTCCCTATGATCACTATCTCCTGTCGCTCGGAATCGGCGATGTAGAGCTGACCGGTCGCCCGATCCACCACACAGGCACTGGGTCGCGGCAGGGTCGGGCTCATGACCTGCCGCATCGACTTCTCGGCCAGATCGATGATCGAGACGCCGGGCAGATTGACGTCGCAGACGTAAATCAGGCCACTGTCGACAGAGACCCCGTACGGCCGGATGATGCGGATCGGGCTCGCCTTCCTCTCTTCACCCACAATGGCCGCGAATAAGGACCGCCCGGAGCCTTTGACGTCATCGAGCGAGGAGATGCCCCTGAGGAATTGGAAGCGGGCCGTGTCTGGCGGGGGCGGATAGAAGATGTATTCCATGGTGCCGCCGCTGGCACACGCCGTAGCCACCACCATCGCCAGAACCGGACCACCGAACCGAATCATGCTATAGCTTCTCCCGAGCATCTGACGATCCCCTGCCTTCGCCAATTCTCCATACGAAGAAGGTGGCCAACCTCGGCCACCCCCATCGTCGCATCTCGATTGTACTCATTCCCCGGCTTCGGTGCCAGGGCAGACCTGCCTACTTGTCGTGGCAGTCCGTGCAGAAGTCCGCAGCCCGCAGAAACTTCACGCCGTACGTCGTGCCGTGCGGATCGTGGCAGCTGGCACACTCCACGTCGCCGCTGTAGGCCGTGGCAGAAGCACCGGTGAGATTGGCCTGCCAGCCCGCCGTACCAAGAGGAATGTTGTACCCCACCGGGTGATCGTCCGTCAGATCGGTTGTCACGTCGGCCAGGTTGCTGAACTTCTCCAGGCCGACCGTGAGCGTCGGGGTGCCCGCGCTGCCGCCGTAGGCATCGATCGGAAGCGTGCCGTCATGGCAGCCCAAGCACCGGAGCGATGCGTTGCCGACCGCATTGTTGGTGGGGTCGTTGCCAGCGATGGTGGTACCGTACATCGTATACGCGTTGGCGCCTGAATTGAGGCTGTGGTTCCACAGCGGACCGTAGGCGGCGCCAATCGCTTCGTGAGGGTGGTGACACGACTCACACTTGTTCGTCGCGGCAATCGCGGCGTAGGTCGGATCCGGATTGGACGCCGTGAAGTCGTGCGGGCTGGCCGCCAAGCTCGTCCACGGCGTCGTCGACAGGGTCGCATTCCACAGGGGCGAAGCCGACGCCGCGAAAACAGGCATTGCGAGCGCCACCATCGTTGAAACAAGCGTTCTCTTCATACCTCCTCCTCCAGTCCATGGACCTAACCACTTCGCAAAGGCCGCTCTTGGGGCCCCAATACGGGCCTTTGCCAACGCCTACGTACTCTTTCTGCCTAGAGGCTGTGGGACTGTACGCCCTCAGCCGTAAAGATTTAATGAAGCCTGTATTAACATAGGTTCCGTCCCAATTCTGCAACGTCCGTGGCACCTACGCCACGGTGCCAGAACACATTCATCGGGGCCTCCGCCGGGCCTTAAGTCGCTGTTCACGATTGCTTTATACGGAAGAGGCAATGATCTTGCCATGAAATCGGGGTAAGAGACAGGATCCAGCTGGGGGCGAGCGGGTGGGACGGGTGGACCACACGGGGCTGTCCGATCGAAGCGGGATGAGCGATGACACGAGTTGCATCCACATCCGGGTCTCGATTTGGAGGACGGGCTGCATGCACCGTGGTGGCGGCAGCACTCCTGGCGGGCTGCTCGACGGCGGCGGCCGTTCTGCTCGACCTGCCCCAGGAGCCCGAGACCTCCCAGACAGCGCCGGGCATTGTCTCCCGCAGCATCCCAAGTGACACGGTTGCCGACCGGCCCGCCATCGAACGGGTGACGGCGCGGGACAGCGTTCTCGCCCTGCTGCCGCGCGACGTGGCGGACGGGGTTGATTGGATGGAGGCCCTCCGTCGCGGCGTGATCGACCCGCGCTGGTCGGTCGCCGGTGAGCCGGATGGCGCCGATCAGCACGCGTTCGGATTCGATTTCCTCTACAAAGGCCCGGATCCGATGTTCGATGCACGGTTCCCCCATTCCTCCCACGTCCAGTGGGTTGGGTGCGATGGCTGCCATCCGGCCATCGTGCGCTACCGGGGTGAGCCCGTCACCATGGCGTTGATCAACAACGGGGAGGCGTGCGGGCAGTGCCACGGCCCGGTGTCATTCGCAACGTCGACCTGCGTGCGGTGCCACGAGGGCATGCCTGCGTTCGAGCCCATCACCAACCCGCTGGGCAAAGACGTCGTGCTTGCGCGCCACGGCGTCGACGAGAACGTGGAGGCGGCGTTCCCCCATGCCCGCTTCCCCCATTGGCGCCACCGCATCCGGTACCGGTGTACCGCATGTCACCCATCCCTCTTTGCCATGCGCGCCGGCTCGGACACGCTCACCATGGCGGCCATGCGAGACGGCGCCGCCTGCGGTGCCTGTCATGATGGCGAGGTCGCCTTCGACCTCGTGGATTGCACCAGGTGCCACACCGCCCCCACCGAGGCACCGGCGAACGCTCAATGAGACACGGCCTGCTCGCATGGTTCTTCCTCCTGGGAACTCTGGGGAGCACGGCGGAACCCGTTTCCGCTCAGACGTGGTTCTCCCTCACGGACGTGAGGGGGAGCATCGGTGCACGACTGCTCCGAAACTGGAAAAGCGACCAGACCTTCCCCGCCGGAGCCTACAACCTCCAGACGACGGAGTTCGCGTCGCTCGAAGTGGACGGCGTCATCCTCCATCCCGGCGCGTTCCGGTTCGGCGTCACCCTGCAACCGCAGTGGACGCAGATCGGGGGCACGAGCACCGAGTCCTCCTCCCTGCGCGACTTCGGATGGTCGGCGCATGCGAACGTTCTCCAGAACAGCCGGCCATACTGGCTGACGCTGAATGGCGGTCGGAGCACCACCGTCCGGCAGGATCGGACCGGCTTTGAAACGGAGCGATGGGTTTCATACTATGGAGCCCGTTTCGACGCGCAGTTGCCCGGTCTGCCGACGAAGCTGTTGTACCGCCACAAGGCGGAGACGGAGGGGTTTACCACCGGTTCGCCCCTGACCTTCACGAACCGCTCACTCGCGCTGGAGGCGCGCAATCGCAAGACGCAATTGCTCGTGCAGCGCTTCTGGTGGACACAGGCGAGCAACCGCAAGGACGCGCAGTGGGTGGCCAGCCTGGGACATCGACACGGCTGGGGCCGGGGCAGCTCCTGGAGCTCCAGGTTGAGCTTCGTGGACGGCCTAGGTCGGCGGAGCCTGCAGTGGTCCGAGATCGGCCGCATCCGGCATGCCCAAAGAGTGCAGTCGAGCCTTTCGTTCCAATATCGCAACACCCGATCCGACGCAGCAGGGCGATCGGTTTGGAGTGCGGGATACGGCATGTCGTACCCTGTCGGTCCCGGGCTCGTGGGTCGCAGCAACGTCTCCTCGCGGTGGGTGCGGGGCCGGATCGAGCGGCAACGGGAGCTGTCGGTTGGGCAGTCGGTGGGCTTCGGCTACCGTCTGTTCGGCTCCGTCCGACTGGGCGGCGGCGGATCGGTCCAATACCTCCGCGGACAGGCGGAGGCCACGGACGAGGGGCTGGCCGACGTGGTGGGGGAAGAGCGCGTCGTCGGCGCGGACGGGAGCTTCCTGCTCGAGAATCCCAGGGTGGAGGCTGCCTCGGTTCGCATCTTCAGCGGGGACCGGGCCATCCTCTACGAAGCGGGACTGGATTACGAGTTGCTTCCAAGCGGTGCGTTTACGCTGGTGACCCTCGCTCCGGCGAGCCGGATCGCCCCCGGCGATACCGTCCAGGTCGACTACGCGTACGCCTCACCTGCGAGTGGGCCACTCGATCATCTCACCCTCTCGGCCAACGCCCGGGCGTCGGTTGGCCCCGCGGAAACGTTCGTGCGGCTGCGCCGGGCGGAGCCGCTGTCGGAACTCCCATCCGGCAGCACGGGCGGCCTCTTCCTCCGGGACCTCAGCGAGCTGGAGTTCGGGTTGCGCATCGCGGGTTCCGTTCCGCTGGGGTCCGGGAGAGTGGCCGTGACGCGGATCCGCAGAACCAGTGGCGACTACGCCTTCAGCGCCACGTCGGTGAGCGGTGGCATCAACGTCCGCCTGCCTCAGCAGGTCCGGGTCGGGCTGGGTGGGGGCATGAGCTGGTCGGGCGATCCCGGCAATCTGGCCCGCACCCTCAACATTTCGGGTGGTGCCAACTGGGAGGGGCTGCGCTGGCTCCGCACACGCGCCCACCTCGGGGCGTGGAGCGTCACCCGGCTGGCTACCGACGACACCCGCCGGAACATCGGTGGCGGCATCGGTGCCACGCTGACCGTGGCACTCGTCACCGTCGCCGCGGATTTCCAGGCGCGTACCTGGAACGACGTAGTCGGCCGGGCGGATAACCGGGTCACAATCTGGGTCCGGAGGCGGTTCTAGCTTGCGGATAGCCAGGCTCGCGTGGCTGCCGGTGGTGGCCCTCGTTCCCACCTCCGCCCAGGGTCAGCATCCTCAGGTGGCGGAGACCGAGGGTGTGGGAGAACTCAGTTCGTGCGACTACTGCCACGCCGCCCACGTGGGACGGCCGACCAGGGCGACGCTGCGACTCGGCGAAGGCTCCCTCACCTCAACGAGAGCCTCCGTCAGCAGCAACCCGGCCTCCCCGCACTCACGGCCGTCCGCCAATCCGACGGCGCGCGGTACCTCGGGCCGACCGGCGTAGGGGTTCACCCGCTCGGCGATGTGGAGGTGAGCATACCGCAGCCCACCGGGCGGCGGCGGGCGTCGCGCCGGTACCTGCGCTCGCCGCTGCAACTGGCGTCGCAGTCCGCGGTGATCGAGTGTACCGACTGTCACGACCCGCACGACCGGCTGTCGCCGATCCCCGACGCGAGCGAACAGCGCATGATCTGCGCCGGGTGCCACAGCTCGTCGGAGTATGCGACCCACGAGCACGTTTCCCTCGCGTGCTCGGACTGTCACGACCTGCACCACGGTCAGCCGGGCACGCGGCTCTTGCGCGAGAGCACGCCCGACCTGCAGTGCCAGTCGTGCCACTCGGCCAGCGGGCTGTCGACGGTCGGCGCGAGCGCAGGTCGCCGCCGTCTGTCACGGGCTGCCGCGGCGGCAGCGGCCCCGGCACATGGCCCTGGGGGGAAGTGCACGGAGTGTCATGCATCGCACGGCGGTGGCTCGCTGCAGCCCGCGGCGAGATGAGGACCCGGCATCCGCACGCACCCCTGCGCAGCAGTCTCCGTCCACCGTGACCCGCTTCCTGCAGCGCGGCAGGCAGCGCATCGAGGAGGCCCTCGCCTCTCGGGGGCTCCTGCACACCCTCTCCCTCGCCCGCGCGCGGCTTAACGCCGCGGTGCGCCGGCAGATTTCGGCACACGCGCACGGTCGCTGCCTGGATGCGGGCTCTGGCCGATCCCCGTACAAGCGACTCCTGACCACCGTGGGGTTGGAAGTCCTCTCGGTCGACGTGGAGAATCGCTCGGGCGACGTCGACGTCATCGCGGACCTTCAGCGCATGTCGGAGATCGGCGACGAGTCGATCGACACCGTCCTGTGCAGCCAGGTAGTCGAGCACGTGCCGAGGCCGTGGGACGCGATGGGCGAAATTGCGCGGGTGTTGAAACCGGGCGGCGTCACCATCCTGAGTGTGCCGCACCTCTCGGTGGTCCACGAGGCACCGCATGACTACTACCGGTACACCCGCTACGGGCTTGAAGCGCTGTGCCGGCGGGCCGACCTGGAGGTGCTTGAGATCACGCCGACGGGCGGGCTCTTGTGCTTCCTCGGCCATGGCGCGAGTGCGCTCATCATGAGCACGCTCGGGAGCCTGCCGCTGCTGCGCTGGCCGGTGTGGCTGGCTAACTATCTGATTCTCGTGCGTCTCCTCGGCCTCCTGGATCGGTTGGTCGGCATGGCGACGCTTTACCCATGCGACCACGTGCTGGTGGCCAGCAAGCCCTCAATAATGCCGAGTTAGGTTCGGGCAATGCGAATCCTCCATGTTGTGCCCTACCTACCTCCAGATCGGATAGGCGGCGTAGGCGAGGTGGTCGCGCATCTACACAGTGGACTACTAGAGCGAGGACATGAGTCATGCGTAATAGCGGCAGGGACCAGCGTAGATGATCCGACGGTTGAGCGCGTCTCGAAGACGGCGGCTGGATGGATCATCCGCACTGCCCTGCTGGCATCACGCGCGCGGGCATTTGACGTTGTACACTGCCACAATGGTGAGGCGCTGCTGTTTACACTCGGGATGTGGAGTATGGGAATCAGAACTCCGATTCTCGCGACGTTTCACGTGAGCTTTCGTGCCTTTGCGGAGGCGCATCGGCCCTACCGGATCGATGGACGCCTCTATGGGCGTAGCCTAGCGAACCTTCGATACCGGTTCTTAACCACAACGCTACATCGGGTGTCGGATTGGGCCATGCTGAAGATGGCTGACGCAGAGTCATTCATCTCCCGCAGTTCGGCTTGCGATGTGCTTGGTGAGACGAAGGGCCGTAGCGCGACCATAATTTACAACGCAGTACCATCGATCACCGACACCGCGCCTCTGGAACCCTCCCCCCTGCGCAGCACCACGGCCATCCTCTATGTAGGAAACTCGACTCACCGAAAACGCATCACTGTTTTGCCCTCTGTGCTCCAACGTATCCGACAGAAGCGCGCTGACGTTACGCTCAACATCGTCGGAGTGGAGCCGTCCGAGGTGCCGCACGTAGTGGCACTCTTCGAGGAGCTGGGGCAAGCGGGAGCTGTGCATTGGGTGGGCAAGCTGCGGTCCCGCAACATAACACCCCTGTACAGGTCTTCGTCTGTTCTGCTGATACCGTCTGCATGTGAGGGTCTTCCGATGGTGATACTCGAGGCCTTCGCCAACGGTCTTCCGTGCGTGGCCACCAGAGTCAGCGGTCACCCTGAGGTGATCAGAGATGGGGTGAATGGGTATCTCACCGAATTGGATGATCCTGCGGGTATGGCCGGGCGATGTCTCGCAATCCTGCGGGAGCCGGCCTTGGCACACGCCATGGGAGAACAGGGACGGCTCACGGTGGCACGGCAATTCACGCTAGAGCGCCAGATTACTGAGTACGAGCGACTCTACGAAGACCTCATGGCACGCGCCTCGTAACCTCCGTCTCTCCGTCGCTCAACAAGCATCTGCAGCAGCTCCACGCGTTGACCCACAAAATCCTCATCCAACACTCGCGCTTGTTCCCGGTGAGCCTCGTGAGCCAAAACGCTCGCCAACTCATCCGCAATCGTTGCGGCAGTCGACTGCGTCCACGACAAGACATGGTCGCTCATGCCCACGCGCTCGGCGGTCGACCTCGTTTTGCCCCACGGTTCTGTATAATCAACCGCCAGAAACGGCGTGCCCGTGGCGAGCGCGATCACCAATCCATGATACCGAATTGCAAGTACGGCATCACTACTTCGGGCGGCATGCACGATGTCTCGCAGCGCTTGTCGCTCCGACGACAGGTCGAGTGTGACACCACGACGTAGAGAGCGCCGAAGATGCTGATAAATGCGGCGGTCATCGCTTTCCGGGTAGTCCGCGTGCATCACGCACGCGCGCAGGAGAAGATTCATCTGGTCTGTAAGCGAAATGAGGGCCTGAACGATCGTGTCGACGAGATCCTCAGGCAGGGTTCCCCTCTCCAAGTACTGCTTTGACGGCCATCGCAGAAACAAGGCGAGCACCCGCTGTGATCGTTGTCCCGAATCCGCGCGGGGCTCCGACTCACACATGCTTCTGACATAGTCGAATGCCGGGTCAAACACGACGTGGTACGAACCTGCAAACCTCGGGAGCCACTGCTCAATCGTGCGGTCACGCAGCATTATCAGATCCGCCCGGTGCAGGATCATTGATGCCGCCAGACACATTGCAGCAGTCCGGATCGGTCCTACTCCACAGCCGTGCACGACAACTTGACCGCCCGCCACCTTCACCGCGATTAC
Organism: Gemmatimonadota bacterium; assembly: GCA_039588295.1. Taxonomy (GTDB): domain Bacteria; phylum Gemmatimonadota; class Gemmatimonadetes; order Gemmatimonadales; family GWC2-71-9; genus JAOTVV01. The sequence goes on along the minus strand of JBDHAB010000004.1, from coordinate 173,090 downwards.
CCGAGCCAGCCACAGGAACGTCGTTGGGCTCTGCATGAGAGGCCCGCCACCGAATACCAGCCAATCCGCCATGACCAGAGCCCAGCAACTGGCAAGACCCTCTCCAGCAATAAGTGCCTTCCGCTCATCGATATCATCGAGCGAGCGCTGCGTGATCTTCGGTGCGAAACTGACGATCGTGATGGTGACCCGTGGCAGGACGTGCCGCCACTCGCTCAACACCTGCCCAAGTATCGCGACGTCCCCGACCGTTTCAGATCCATACCAGCCAACGATGGCAATTCGCTGACCCGACTTGCGGCCCATCGCGCGCCTTATCCATGCCGCTGGAAGCAGTACAACACATCCTAGTATCTCCACAAGCAGCCTCAGTAACCTCACCGCTTCACACCCGTCACGTGCGCTCTAAGCTTCTCCATACCTTGCTGGACGAGTGAGGTATAGAGAGTGACATCATGCGAGCACTTGCGGCAGTCCCTGCACGCCAACTCGCTGCGATGTTCGGCCGAATCCAGGAATTGGCTCTCCGCGTGTTCACCGATCGCCGACCCAATTCGATCGCTGAATACGGTACAGACGAACATCTCTCCTCGATGATCGATGAACAGCCCAGCCTTGCGATACAGACACGGGACGTCTCGTTCCCCCCCCTTGAGCATCCTAAGCAACATGCGATAGTACTCGCGACGCTGGTAGGTCGGATCATACCGAAGCGCCGCATTGGCATAGAAGTCTATGACGTCCGGTATCTGAGCCGGCGTAACGCCAAACTCACCGAACGTTGATTCGCTCCCGATGCGGCGGATGGTGAAGCCGTTTCGGAAGATGACGTACACGCCGAGTCGCTTCGCATACTCAAGAACGTCCCTCACCCCAGCCAGGTTGCCCCGCGTGATCGTACACGCAAGAGCAAGGTTGACTCGATATCGCTGCTGCAAGCCTAGCACGACGGACACTGAGGTACTCAAATTCTCGAAGGCACCCTCTCGTCCACGTACCCTGTCATGCACTTCGCCGACACCATCGATGGAGATATTCACCGACATTCCGACACGATGAGATTGAAGTACCGGGAGACAAGACTCAAGGTGCGCGCTGAGCGCCGACGGCGTGTACCCGTTGCTCGTGAGATTAACCTGCCTCAAAGTCGGCAGCGTCTCGGCGAGGATCTTGGGGATTTCACCGAGATCACGCCGCATTGTTGGCTCACCACCCGTCAAGCTGACCGTGACGCAGTTTTGAAAGAGACGCCGGGAGAAGATCGCCCGGATCTGATCGAGACCCAACTCTTCCTTGGGTCGCATCTGCCAAACGTTGCACATTTGGCAGAACGTATTGCACGTGTTGTTCACCGCAAACCCAACTTGGAGTGGGTACGACAGTCGGTAGCGTGCTCGCCAGTACCGCCACGCCGTCGCAAGTAGGCGCTTCACGACACCTCCGATCGCCAACCGAACCCTCTCGCTATGAGCAGCGGCAGAAAGGCTGTCATCAAGAAACCAAGGGACGCACCGAGTGTGCTTACGGCCACAACCGCTTCGTCGGGAATGCCATCAAGCTGATAGATCACGATTTGAATCGGCTCCTTGAGCCCGATACCGCCAACGGTGACAGGGACTAGGGCAAGTAACCGCCCAATCGCTGAGGCAGCTGTGACAAACCTAACGTGAGGATAGTAGTCGAGAGATCGGAACAGTACCCAAATCAACGTGAACACAACAGTCCACTTGAGCAGGATGGCCACGAGGTTCCACGCGATCAGCGACCACCTCGCAGTGACGGCCAGGAGCGCTTGTCGCGCCTGCTCGGAGAAGCGACGGGCGAACTGGGGCAATAATCGCCAAGCGCGTGGTATCCTCAGGATCGCCAGGAAGAGCACGCTCCCAATACCCAGCACTCCGAGCAGAATCGCTGAAGCGATTATCACGGATGTTGCCAGGCTGAACTCAAGTGTGACACCGGCAACAGCGGCGATGAAGGCCAGCAACGCCAAGCTGAGGGCCTTATCCACCACGACCAAGCTGACGACGACAGGCGCTGGTGCCTTCGCACCAAGGAAGTGCGCGAGACTCAGATCACCCGCACGCGCGGGTGTGATCTGTCCTACGGCCCATGCGTTGACACTGCCGGACAGGGCGCTGGAAACGGGCAAATCGTGACCGAGGAGACGGAGGGAGACCCAGATCTGGCAGCCATACAGGAGCGGTAGTGCTCCAAGGCCGACCAGGTACAGCAGCAGCCACGTCGGCCGGGTCCGCAACAGCACACGAACGAATTCTCCGTGTCCCACATACATCACCAGAATCGTGAGGGCAGCTACGGCGACGATGAGACGCCAATAGCGCATAGTGACTGAAGGAACGTGTAACACGGATCTGGCCGTGAACAGCGCACTCACTGCAACAACCCGCATAGATCTCCCAGTTGACTCCCGTCCGGGCACGTGAGGAGATCTGGATAACGAGACCGGGGACATCCAGGACTGTGGCTGGCTCTGGCAGGACGCACTTGCCTGCAATCCCTACCTGCGGACGTCACCTGACGCGCCTAGCCGCCGCCGCACTTCATTAGCGCGTGGGGCCAGTTCCGCCGGGGCGATCTCTACGAACCGCCGGTAGTAGGGGACCGCCTCAACAAACCTCCCCTGTTCATCCAGCAGCATACCAACGTTGTACACCGCCTCGGCGTTCTGTGCGTTCAGGCGCACCGCCGCTCGATACTCTGTGAGCGCCTCCCCCTTACGATCCAGGAAGTAATAGACGTTGCCGAGCTGGTTGTGCGCAGGCGAATAATCAGGGCGGAGCGACACGGCTCGCTCGAGTGGCTCGAGCGCCTCCTGCACTTGCCCGTTGGCACCGAGCAGCGTGCCCAAGTTGTACCACGGCCGGAACTTGTTGGGGGACTTGTGGGCCGTGTCCCAATGGAGCGCGACCGGATCCGCCCACACCTGATTGCGCGTCGATGTGGCCCAGCTCAGCGGGAGGACGACCACCAAGGCCGCAATGACAGCCGGCCAGCGCCTGCGGTCGCCCAGATCAGCAAAGGCCACCGCTAGCAGCAAGACCAGCATGGTGAGCGGCAGGTACATCCGGTGCTCGAACACCAGCTCCAGGTTCAGTGGGCCCGCCTCCACGAGATGCCATGTCAGGTAGGCCAGCACGGGGAAACCATACCGCGGGCGCCGCCGTGCCAGCGCCAGCGCTCCTACAACAGCCGCCACCCAGAAGAGCCCCGCCAGGAGTGTCGATGCCGGCTCGGCCAATCCCCGCGACACGCTGAAGTCATGGTCCAGGTTCAACCGACCCGGCGCCGGCCACAGCAGTAGCCCCAGGTAAAACACCTGCACCCGCAACTGTGTCAGGATCCTCTCCCACCCGTTGAAGTCCCGCTGCGCCCACTCCCGGGTGAACGCAATCGGCCTCGTCCCGGCGTACACCGCAATGAAACCCACTGCGGCCAGTAGCACGACACCGATCACACCCACCAGCCGTCCGCGGGCGGCAGGGCTCTGAGCTGCCCACCACTCGCGCCACGTCTGACGGTGGAAACACACCTCATAGATCACCACCACCAGCGGCAGGAGCACCGCATTCTCCTTGCTCCCCAACGCCAGACCCCACAGCACCACCGCTGCGACATACCACGGCCATCTACCGCGCTGTATCGGCTTGTTCCGCCCCACCAGATACGCCCCAAATGCCAGCAGGCAGAACAGCGCCACCAACGACGCCATCCGCTGTACCACGTAGCTCACCGCCTGCGTGTTGAGCGGATGCACCAGGAACACCACCACCGGCACCACCACCGCCAGCGCCAGGGCATCCCGGTCCTTCCCCGGCAGCACCGCCCGCAGATACAGAAATGCCACCCAGGCCAAGGCCAGCCCGACCGCGAGATGGACGAGGATGTTGACGAGGTGATACCCCCAGGGGTCCAGCCCACCCACGAGGTGGTTCAACGCGAACGTCGTGTTCGCCACCACCCGCCGCGGGATCAACGTCGAGTCCCTGAGCCCCCGCACCGCCTCTACCGAAAACTCGGTCCAGTGAATCCCGGACTGCGCCACGATGTTGGGCGGGTCGTCGAAAACGAAATCCGCGTCCAACGCCGGCAGGTAGGCGAGCCCCGCGAGAAGCACACCGGCCGCAAGCACCGCGATCGGCAGCATCCTCTTGCCGGTCACAACTCACCCCTCAGATCCCGGACTCTGTTACGCACGGCCGCGACCTGCGAGGCGAACCGCGCCGGTGCCAACTCGACGAACCGCTCGAGCAGCACCAGCGCCTCCACGGGATCACCGTGATCCGCCATCGTCATGCCAGCGTTGTACACCGCTTCGACATTGGTGGAGTCCAGGGATACCGCCTGGCGGTACTGGGGGAGTGCGTCGAGCGGTCGGCCCGCGAGCAGATACGCGTTCCCCAGCGCGTTATGCGCCGCAGAGCTCGTCGAGTCGAGCTCGACGGCCCGCTGCAGCGCCAGCATAGCCATCATGACGTCCCCCGCCAAGCCGCGACGCGTGCCGACATCCAGCAAGTGCCGCGACGCCTCTAGCGTCGATCCCCGCAGCTCGAGTGCCCGCCCGATGTGCAGCTCCGGCTCGACCTCGTCCGGCTCGAGCGCCGCAGCACGTCGGAACGTGGCCAGCGCATCGTCCGTGCGCCCCACCCCCAGATACGCGAGCCCCAGCTGATCGGTCGCCCGCCAGTCGGTCGAATCAGCCTGCACCGCACGCTCCAGTGGCTCGACCGCCTCCTCGGGCCGATCCCACTTGAGCAGTAGTGTGCCGAGGTTGTACCATGGCCTGACCTTGCTCGGCGCCTTGCGCGCGGTGTCCCAGATGAACACCTCCGGATCGGCCCAGACGAGATTCCGCTGCCACGTGCCCCACGCGAGCGGCAGTGCGAGCAGCAGCGCGGCAACCACGCTCACACGTCGGTAGCGGTTCGACACTTCGGCGAGACCCACCGCGGCCGCGAGTGCCAGCATCGTCATCGGCAAGTACATGCGGTGCTCGAACACCAGCTCAAGGTTCACCGGCCCCGCTTCGACGAGATGCCACTCCAGGTACGCCAGCAGGGGAAAACCGTAGCGCGGCCGTCGCACGGCCAGAACCAGTCCTGCAGCAAGCACCACGAGCCAGAACAGGCATGCCAGCACCGTCGTCGGAGGCGCGAGGAGACCGCGGGACACCGCGAAGTCGTGATCCAGGCTCAGGCGTCCCGGTGCCGGCCACACGAGGAGCGTCAGGTAGAACACCTGCACCCTGGCCTGGGTCAACACCCGCTCCACAGGCGTGTAGTCGCGATACTGGAACGTGCCCGCCCACTGGACCGGATTCCCGCCGGCATACCCGAGGATCGCGACTGCGGCGACCGCCAGCAGCACGAGTCCGGCGATGCCGGCGCCCCAGCGATGACCGGGCGCCATCCCGCGCCACCGGTCACGCCACTCGGCACGCTTGAAGCACCACTCGTAGGTGAGCACGACGAGCGGCAGCAGGATCGCGTTCTCCTTGCTGCCAAGTGCGAGCAGCCAGGCAACCGCGGCCGCGCCGAACCACGGGATCCCGCGGCCGCCCGGACGGGTGCGCCCGACCCAGTAGGCACCGAGCGCGAGCAGCGAAAACAGCGCCGCCAGCGACGCCATCCGCTGGACGACGTACGTCACCGCCTGCGAATTGAGCGGATGGACCAGGAACAGCACGGCCGACAGAACGGCCGCAAGGAGTAGCCGCTCCCGCTCCCGATCGGGGAACACCGCCCGCAGGTAGAGGAGCGCGACCCACACAAGCGCAAGGCCCACGGCGAGATGAGTCAGGATGTTGACGAGATGATAACCCCGCGGCTCGAGGCCGCCGGCGAGGTGGTTGAGCGCGAAGGACGCGTTCGCAACGGCCCGACGCGGAATCAGTGTGGAGTCCCTGAGCGCCCGAACCGCTGCCCGGGATACCTCGGTCCAGTGCACACCCGAGGCTTGCTCGATGTTGATCCGGTCATCGAAGACGAACCCAACGTCGAGCGCAGGGCGATAGGCGAGCATAGTGAGCACGACCCCGCCACCCAGTACCATCCAGTGGAGTCTACGGCCCATCACTCCCCCTTTGCTCCAGTGACGGCCCGCTCGAGATGTGCAACGTAATCCTCCGCGACAGACCCCCATCCAAAACGCTCCGCCGTCGCCGCCGCTCCGCGACCTACCGGCGAATCGGGGCGACTGCGCAGCGCCTGGAGGATCTTTGCGGCGAGATCCTGCGGGTCCTTCTCCCGACACAGCCAGCCGTTCTCGGCGTGCCGCAGTACGTCCGGTATACCGTCGACGGCGGTTCCCACCACCAACGCGCCTGCGGCTAGTGCTTCCACCACGACTGTCGGCATGCCTTCGGTTTCTCCGTACCGATCGATTATCGACGGCACGACCGCAACCCGGCAGTGGTGGAGATACCACGCAATCTCTGCATGTGACCTCCGGCCCAGAAACCGCACTGCGCTGGCGACATCGAGTCTGGCGACCTCCTCCTCGACGCGGTGGCGCTCGGGACCGTCACCGATCATGACCAGTCCCAGTCCCGGCTGCACCTCGAGAATCCGTGGGAGTGCACGTACCAGGTAGACCGCACCCTTCTTTTCCGAGAAGCGGCCAAAGAAGAGCAGGAACCCATCGTCGAATTCGCTACGCTCCAACCCACCTGCCTGGTCTGCCGAATCGCGCCCGAACACGCCGAGGTCGACACCCATCGGCCGAAGCGTTGCATCGCTCGGCCACCCGATCAGCGCGTCCAGCGAATCGCGCACGTGGCTGCCGTCGGCAAGGACTCCGGCGCAGCGGCGCGCGACGTAGCGAGCGATCGCAGTACCACCGGGCAGGCGGTTGAGAAAGTACACGTCGCCCGCGTGAACGTGCAGCACCAACCGCGTGCTCGGATGCCGCCCAACGGCATAGGCCGCTGTGAGCCCGCACGGCACGAGCCAATGGGCATTTACCACATCGATCCGATTCTCGCGGATCAGTCGCTTCGTTGCCCGGAGCTGGGCCACCATGAACGAGGGAATCTGCGCTTTGGCGAGCCAGGATTCCCGGAGATTGTCCCACATACCCTGTCCGAGCGCCAGGCGCTGGCTCGAGCGGGGGACGGCATAGGTGAAACGGCGAACATCGACGCCTTCCATGTCCTCTGATCGTCTTGCTCCCGGACCGTCCGGAGCCAATACCGTCACGTCAGCGTGAGCCTGGAGATACCGCGCAAGATCGAAGATGAAACGCGGCACACCGTCGTCGGTATGGATCGGGAACGTGCTCGTGGAGATCAGTACCCGAAGTCGGCGGCGGGAGGTCACGACGTCCCGTCGCCTCCCCCATCATCGTGGCGCTTGCCCCCGAACAGCATCTTGCGCTGCTGATACAGCACCCGCTCCTGATTGACCCTGAGCCGATCTAGCATGTCCGCGAGCAGCGCAAAGCCCAGGATTAGGATGGCGACCACGATGAGGGCGGTCCCCACAAAGCCCACGAACTTGTACGGTGAGAAGTTCCCTGTGCGAAGAAAGAAAGCCAGGAGCCAGAGGTCGAGCCCCACACCAACCGCGAGCACAACGAGCGCAAACACCCCGAAGAACCTGAGCGGTTTGAAGTCCCGGGCAGTGCGGGCGATGATCTTGAGAGCCTTGATCCCGTAGTTCACCAGGCTCCCCGCCACACGCGACTGACGGGCCTCAAAGTAGCGCACCGTAATCGGTACCTCCACCACCCTGAGCCCCTTGAAGACCAGATCGAAGATCGCTTCCTGCGTGTAGGTGTGCTTGCCGAGCAGGTTCAGGTTGAAAAGCGCCTCCCGCGAGTACGCCCGGAAGCCGCAGGACACGTCCTGCAGCTTCTCCTGCAGGAGTCGGCTGAGCAGCCCTGAAAAGAACCGGTTTCCCCAGTAGCGAGCGGCGGGCATGCTGGATGGCCGCCGGCCACCGACGAACCGACTGCCGGTCACCAGGTCGGCGGCGCCGTCCACGATCGGCATGATCAGATCCGGGATCTGCGCGGGGTCGAACTGGCCGTCGGCATCGATGGTGACCAGCACGTCGGCCCCGAGGCGCAAACCCTCCGCGACTGCTGTGTTGAACGCAGCGCCGAGACCGAGGTGGCGACGATGCCGTACGACTCGGGCTCCGGCTTTCCGAGCATCCTCGGCGGTGCCGTCGGTCGAGCCGTCGTCCACGACGAGCACACCAACTGACGAGACACCGGGCAGCTCCCGCGGGAGGCACCCGATGACATGACCGAGCGTGGCCTCCTCGTCGAACGCCGGGATGGCAATGAGGACCTTCAACTCAAGGCTGCCTCTTTCCGATGAAGCGACTGGCGTTTCCCAAAGGCCGCGGGGCGACAACAACGCGCCATGAATGGGCACTGAGCCTCTTCTAGCCTATTGCCTGTCAAGCGGTTACGCAATTGGTGCGCCGATCCAATGTCTAGCCACGCCGTGACGGTCTCCCTCCTCCCGCAAACCACAGCGGCCCGACCGAAGCCGAGCCGCTCTGCTGGTCCCCACGGCAAGGTACCTCTCCGGGGGTACTCCCCAACCCATACAGGCTATCTGAGTTGGAAGCCTCGGTCGTGATTGTGGCAGTTGCCCCCTGTGCAGGTTGATCCGCTCCGGTGGTGGTTGCTGTCGCCCCAATTCCCTCCCGCCACCGGATCGTTGTGGTGTCGGCCCGCGTAGATGTCACTGTGGCACATGTCGCAGAGATTGTCCCACTCGGTATCAGGGCCCTCCTCATCGCAGAATGAGTAGTCCCCCGAGAGCGCCTCGAAGCGGACATCGTAGGAGACGCTGTTGGACGGATTCGTCACCGATGCACGGACAAGCTTGAGGTTCGTTCCGCCCCACGCATTCACCACGTTGCTGTGCGGCGAGTCTAGGTGACACTCCACGCACTGCACCTGGAAGGAGTACGTCGTCCCGTCGTTTGAGTCGTTGGGATCCTCGGTGTGGTAATCGGCGGGTGGGGCGTTGCCGACCGGAGCCGCCGGGTTGTGGCAGCTCATACACAACAGGTCATAGGCAGCCTCGCGCGTGAGCGTGGGGCCACCTCCACCGTGCGCAAGGTGGCAATATCCGGTGCATCCAAGGTGTCCCGTGAGCAAGGCCGTGGTAGATCGGGCCTCGAGCAAGGCCACCGCAACCACTGGCGCAAGCGCTAGAGCGAGGAACACCAGTGCGTATCGACGTTTCCTCACGATCCACCTCCTACCTCAAACAGCTCGATCCGCCCCAGGCGATTGTTGGTGACGAAGGCTCGGCCGTTCGCGTCAACCGCGACGTCGAGAGGAAGCAGCATCTGGCCGGGTTCCGTGCCCGGCTCACCGTGTGTGGCGAGAACGGCGCCCGATTCTCGGTCAATCACCATCAACTGGCAGGCTAGCGCGTCAACCATCAGGATCCGCCCTTGGCCGTCCACCGCTATCCCCTGCGGCCGCGGGAACAGCGACTCGTCCGAGATCGTCTTGCGCCGGTTACCGTCGTAGTCAAACACATGGATGGCCGCTCCCCCGCCTCCGAACCCCACCAGGTTGCCATAGTCACTGACGAGGAGTTCCCCTCGGACGGGGTCAAGACCCATCGCAACCGGGTTCTCCATCCCCAGGGCCGAGGCAGCCCACGTATTCCTGTGGTCCCCGTCGATGGTGAACACCGAGATCGACTGTCTGCGGTTGTCCAAGACGAACACCAGATCCCGCTCGTCGTCCACCTCGATGTCGGTCGGATACGCAAATGCGCCCGGACCGCCGAGGTCGTACATCCAGGTACCGGACGACCGATAGACTCCGACCGATGCCGTGGTGGTGTTGGCGACAAATAGGCGGTTTGCACCCCAGGCCACGCCGCTGATGCCTGCGTTGAACTGGAACTCCCGCTTCAGGAGCAGTTCGCCCTGGTTGACCCGGTACTTAAACACAACCCCCCGGTAGTGGTCCGTCACCAATAGGAATCTGCGGTTGGGACCAGCCCAGGTCAGATGTCCCGGACGGACCATCCTGGCGCGTGCGACGGATTGGCGGTGGAGCCAGTTCTCCTCGTCACTGGGCGCAACTTTGGCGTCCAGTCCCACCAACTCACCTCGCTGCCCATCGTCAGCACAGGCACCCAGCACTGCCAACGCGAGGATCAAGCTCGTTGCTCTACTCATCATCTCTCTCCGGACTCCGGGGTGGAGGCGTCCAGAAACCCCTCAAGTTTCATGCTCGAGACACTAATCCGAATAAACCTATCGCCAAAACAGTGAAGATCGGGTGAATCCGCCATGAAAACGCAACGCGGCGGCGTGATCTAGCTCACACCGCCGCACGGGGTTAGGCTATGAAGCTGACCACAAGCGAAAACCTGAGCCTCAGCTGACCGACCCCGCCGGCTGCGCCCCAACCTTCACCCCACAGGCATCGCAAAACTTAGCGGTGGTCGTGAGCGCGTTCCCGCATGCCTCGCAGAACCGCCCTTTGCCCTCAGGAGTCGATTCGGATCTGGTGAGCGGCTGCCCACAGTCGGCGCAGAAGGCCGCGTCCGCCTCGGGGCGTGGACCGCAGTCCGGGCACACCGCCATCTTCCCGGCCGCCGCCTGACGCACGAGCTCCTCCGCGGCGTCACCCTCGGCCTGTGCAGCCTCGCCCGCTTCCTCCGCCTTGATCGCCTCGAGTGCCAGTGCCGAGTACTTGGCCTTGAGTTGCTGGTAGTCGGTATCAGAGAGCTTGCCTGTGGCCCGATCGAACTCGATCTCCTTGAGGGCCAGCAACGCCTGCACCTTAGGGGACTCGGATTCCTCCAAGACCTCGAACTCGACGCTTGGATCCGCCGATCCGCCGGCCTGTCGACCCGTCGACTGCACCAGCAACGGCTGGAGGACTGCCGCCACCGCCACGAACGCCACCACGATCCCCGCTATCAACTCCAACATGTCTAGAGCTCCAGATTCTGCAGCTCCGCCTCGAGCTTTTCACGGTCTTCGTCCCCCAGCCCCGAGAGATCCATTCCCTCCGCGGACTGGACCGCCTGCATCCGCCCCCCGCGGCGCGCAAGCGCCCACACGAGCAGCCCACCCGCCGTCAGGATCGCGGCGCCGGGGACGAAATACGCAGCCAGGTTGAACCCTTCCTTCTTGGGCGCCATCAGCACCAGCTCGCCATGCTGCGCGACGAACGCCTCGAGAATTTCCTCACCCGTCTTGCCCGCCTCAACCAGGGCCACGACCTCGCGGTGCATCGCCGGCGAGGTACCGCAGGTGAAGTCCGTCGTGCGACAGGTATACACGTCGAGGTTGCAGCCGCAGGTGCAGCGGAGCCGGCTCTCCACCTCGATGATGAACGGATCGTTCTCATAATCCGTGATGCGATCCTGCGCCCGTCCCGCCCGAAACGGATCGTACAGCCTGGGAGCCGCCTCACCCCGGTCTTGGGCCTCCGGCTCCTGAGGGAGCCCGAGCGGCAACAACCCAGCCAACCCGAGCTTGAGGGCTTCGCGCCGAGCGACGCGCGGACTCCTAGGCATCGGCACCCTGTCCGACGAGCTGGACCTGATACCCGCCAACCGTCTCCTCGCGGCGTTGCGCCCGTACCGTCGTTCCGGGCCACAGGGTTACGACACCACCGACCACCAGCACGAACCCGCCGAACCAGATCCACCACACCAGAGGATTGATCGTGAACCGGTAGACGGCTTCTTCCGTCCCCTCGACCGATCCGGCGTAGACGATGTAGAGATCCTCCCGCACGTCGCTCCGGATACCCGCCTCGGTGGAAGGCTCGAACGAGGCCTCACGCAAGCCGCGCGGACACGGATCGATCGGCTGGGCACACGTGAAGTGCTGCCGCTTCTCACTCTTCATGATGCCCACACGTTCACCATCGCGTGCAACATCCACGCTGGCGGCGCTCACGAGACGGTTCAGCTCGTCGTACTGCGAAACGCCGATGTGCGTGAACGTGTAGGTGTAGCCAAACGGTGATCTGAGGTCGACCGATTCACCCGGCTTGAGCGACGCCTGCGTCTCGTTCTTGAACGCCATGCCGGCGAACGCCACGAAGTAGGTCACGATTCCCAGGTGCACGACGTACCCGCCGTAGCGGCGACGATTGCGACCAACGAGCCGAGCGAACGCCTGGGCGTAGCCCTCACCGTGCAGCCGGTGTCGCGCGCCGACCCCCCGGACGAATTCCTGCGTGACGGTTGCGACGACAAACATGGCGAGTGTGAACGCCATGGCCGCATAGAAATGCGTGACTCCGAGCGCCACCAGGATCACGCCCGTGATCACCCCCGCAGCCACGGGGGCCGCGAAGTGCCTCCGCAGGTTGGCGAGGCTGGCCTTGCGCCACGCGATGAGCGGCCCGATGCCGGTGAGCGCCAAGAGCGCCAAGCCAATCGGGACGTTCACCTGGTTGAAGAATGGTGGGCCGACCGTCACCTGCGTTCCGCGCACCAGCTCCGACAGGATGGGGAACATCGTTCCCCAGAAGACCGAGAAGGCGATGCCAACCAGCAGCAGGTTGTTGAACAGGAAGCTCGCCTCGCGCGACGCCATGCTCTCGAGGTGTGCTTCGGACTCCAACACCGGGAGCCGTGACCACAGGAGCCAGGCAACGACAAGAATGATGAGGATCAGGAAGGCCAGGAAATAATACCCGATCGACGACTGCGTGAACGAGTGAACGCTCGAGATAATGCCGCTGCGCGTGATGAACGTGCCGAAGATCGAAAGCAGGAAACTCAGCGAGATGAGCACCATGTTCCACTTCTTCAGCATGCCGCGCTTTTCCTGAATCATCACGGAATGCAAGAACGCCGTCATCGTGAGCCACGGCAGGAAGCTCGCGTTCTCTACCGGATCCCACGCCCAATAGCCACCCCAGCCCAACTCGACGTATGCCCACCACATGCCGAGCGTGATGCCGATCGAGAGGAACAACCACGACACAATGGTCCACTTACGCAGCGCATGAAGCCACCCGGTGTCCAGCCGCTTCGAGATGAGCGCCGCCATCGCAAACGCAAACGGCACGGCGATGCTGATGTACCCCAAGTACAGCATCGGCGGATGGACCACCATGCCGGGATTCTGGAGCTGCGGATTGAGCCCGCTTCCATCAGCCGGCGTGAACGGCAGGCGCTCGAACGGGTTGGCCGCGAACAGCGTGACGATCACGAAGAACAGCGTCACCGCCGAGGTCACCGCTGCCACATAGGGCAGGAGATAGTCGTACTTGCGCGAGGTCAGCAGCTGGGCCAGCGCGCCGAAGACCGACAGCACCACCGCCCAGAACAGCAAGCTGCCCGCCTGCCCCCCGTAGAAGGCCGACAGGATGTAGACCGTCGGGAGATTGCGGCTGGTGTAGCTCGCGACGTAGGTGACGTTGAAATCGTGCTTGAGCAGGGCGGTCAGGAGGCCGATCGATGCAACCACGAGAACGCCACACAGGGCGTAGGTGGCGCGACGGGCGCTCTGGATGAGCTCGGGACGCTGCTTCAGCCCGCCATAGAAGCCGACAATCGTGCCCCAGGCGCCGAGAAGCAGCGCGAGCCACAGCGCAAGTTGTCCGAGGGTTGTCATGCCGTCACGCCGAGGGGACGGTCTCGTAGCGCGAGCCGCACTTGGCGAGCAGGCTGGTCGCGCGGAACGTGCCGTCCGGATCCAGGCGTCCTTCCACCACAACGTCCACGTCGTCCGTGAACGTGTCGGGCGCGAGGCCGCGGTACACCACCGGGTATGCCTGCGATCCGTCCGTTACCTCGAAGGTAATCGTCTGCGACGCAACATCCCGTTCGATCGACCCGTGGACCACCCGAGCGCCCATCTTGACGCCGACGTCGTGGAACGAGGGGTCGGCGCTCACCTTGGACGCCAGCTCGGACGGGGTAAGGAAATACACCCCCGTATCCTTGATGCCCGAGGTCATCAGGAACCCGACGGTCCCACCGACCAGGACGGCTCCGAAAAGGAACTTGTACTTGGCTTGCATGTTGGAAATATACCCTCCGCCCGAAAGACGGGAAACACTCTCGCATTTGGCTACAGGGAATGTATCCCCGAGCAGCCAAAAAGTTCGTGAGCCCATCCTAAAGAAACCGTCATGTCCTGGGGCTCCGAGCCCAGTGGAGTGCCGTATCCACCGCGCGACGCCATCCGGCGTACGCGTCTTCGGCCGACCCCTCCGGCTCGAACCAACGATACGAGCGGCGCTCCGAGAACAGCTCCGGGCTCGGCCACACGCCCGTCGCGAGCCCTGCCAGCGCGGCTGCTCCCATCGCGGTGGTCTCCACGACGTCCGGGCGAGCGACCCGAACCCCAAGGGTGTCCGCTTGAAACTGCATCAGCCAGTCATTGGCCGCGGCACCCCCGTCCGCCTTGAGCTCCGCGAGGTCAACGCCACTGACGGTCGACATCGCGTCGACCACATCTCTGGTGCTGTAGGCCATGGCCTCCAACGCCGCACGGGCGAGGTGTGCGCGGGTCGAGCCGCGGGTGAGTCCCACGATCGTCCCGCGCGCCTCCGCCTCCCAGTGGGGCGCGCCCAGCCCCACGAGCGCGGGAACGAAGAACACCCCGTCCGTGTCGGTGAGTCCCCTGGCAAGGGTCTCCGTCTCGGCCGCGCGCTCCAGGATCCCGAGTCCGTCGCGAAGCCACTGGATCGCCGCCCCGGCGATGAAGATCGAACCCTCCAGTGCGTAGCTCGGGCTCCCCTCCGCCGCGCAGGAGACCGTAGTGAGCACACCCCGACCCTCACGGACGGGCGGCAGCGTCTGTCCCACGGCCATGAGGAGAAACGCCCCTGTGCCATACGTGCATTTCGCCTGGCCCGGACTCCAGCAGCCCTGACCGTACAGCGCCGCCTGCTGGTCGCCCGCAATCCCCGCAATCGGGATCTCGCTGCCCAGATGAGCCGGATCCGCGACACCGACGACTTCACTGGACCGCGTGATCGCCGGCAGCGCCTCCCGGGAGACCTGGAACAGCTCCAATAACTCACCATCCCAGTCCAACGTTTCGATATTGTACAGCAGCGTGCGCGAGGCATTGGTGTGGTCCGTCACGAACGCCCGACCCGCGGTGAGCTTGTAGACCAGCCAACTGTCGATCGTGCCGAACACGGCCCTCCCTTGCGCCATCCGCCGCCTGACTTCGGGGATCTCTCGCGCCATCCACTCGATCTTCGTCGCGGAGAAGTACGGATCCCATACGAGGCCCGTTCGCTCCGCCACGTAGGTGTCTCCCAGCTCGGCTTGGAGCTGTCGGCAACGTGGGGCCGTCCGCCGATCCTGCCACACGAGCGCGCGGTGCAGCGGCTCGCCGGTCTCGCGGTCCCAGCAGACGACGGTCTCCCGCTGATTCGTGATCCCGATGGCCACCGGCGGTTCGTTCGACTGGGCGGTGGCCTCGCGCGCCACGGTCAGAGTGACACGCCAGATCTCCTCGGGATCGTGCTCGACCATCCCGGGTTCCGGG
Organism: Gemmatimonadota bacterium; assembly: GCA_039588295.1. GTDB lineage: Bacteria > Gemmatimonadota > Gemmatimonadetes > Gemmatimonadales > GWC2-71-9 > JAOTVV01. The sequence continues at coordinate 157,605 of JBDHAB010000004.1, read as the reverse complement.
AAGTACTGCGTGAACTCCCGATAGGCGCGGGCGCGTACCCGGCCATCGCCATCGATGACGAGGGCGGTAGAGCCGGTGGTGCCTTGGTCGTCGGTGGGTGATATGGGTCATAGAGGATACGGTGGTGGCCGTTAGGTGACCGGGGTCAGGTGATGGGTGCGCGTGCTGCGCGGGCGTGTCTCATCTGATGTTCTTACACCTGCGGAGCCTAACGTCAACCATCACCGCCGATTAACCGTTTCTTCATGCTCGCCGCGGTAGGCTCTGGAAACGGCGTAGCGCATGGGGGTCCGATGGCCATCCGGAAGATCGAGGTTCGCGAGAAGGTGATGGAGCGAAACGACGAGATCGCCGCCGAGGTACGGCGGCGGCTCGAGGAGCACCGTGTCACGGCGTTCAACCTCGTTTCATCACCGGGTGCTGGCAAGACGCTCCTGCTGGAGCGTACGCTGGAGTGCCTGGGCGACCATGTCGAGATCGCGGTGATCACGGGTGACGTGCAGACCGAGAACGACGCCGAGCGCCTCGCGCGTTGCACGAATAGGCTCGTGCAGGCGGTGGTGACGGGCGGCGCATGTCACTTGGATGCCCGACAGATCCTCACCGCGCTCGAGGCCATCGATCTCAATCGCACCGATCTCGTGTTCATCGAGAACGTGGGCAATCTCGTCTGCCCGGCAAGCTGGGACCTGGGCGAGGAATCCAAGATCGTCGTGTTCTCCATCCCCGAAGGGGAGGACAAGCCGGTCAAATACCCCAAGGTGTTTCGTGAGGCGGAATACGCGATTCTCACCAAGATCGACCTGCTGCCCCACCTCCAATTCGACGTCGATCGCGCGATCGCCTATGGGCACGAGGTGAACCCGAACCTGAGGTTCTTCCTGACGTCGGCCTTGACCGGCGAAGGGCTCGACGGGTGGTGCACGTTCATCGAGGCACATGTGAGAGACGCGCTGGTAGCCTGAGCGAGTCCCCTAGCCGAACATCTCGTTGATCCCGTCAAGCAGGGGGTGCCGCACCACGCCCTTGTCGGTGACGATTGCCTGCACCAGCTGTGCGGGCGTGACGTCGAACGCGGGGTTGTACACCGCGACGCCCGAGGCCGCGGGCAGCTCCTCGGCCGATCGTTCCTCGATGGGAATCTGATCCCCCGACGCGAGCGTGAGATCGAACGTGCTGCGGGGAGCGGCAACATAGAACGGAATCCCGTGCGCATTGGCCAGAACCGCGAGGGCGTAGGTGCCGATCTTGTTGGCGACGTCACCATTCGCGGCGATACGGTCCGCCCCCGTGAGCACCACGTCGATCTCACCTCGAGCCATGAGCGACGCCGCGGCACTGTCGACGATCACCCGTGCCGGGATCCCCGCCTTCGCCAGCTCCCACGCCGTCAGACGCGCGCCTTGGCGAAGCGGCCGCGTCTCGGTCGCAACCACATCGATTCCTTTGCCTTGCTCCGACGCGACATAGATGACGGCGAGCGCGGTCCCCAGGCCGCCCGTGGCGAGCGCGCCAGCATTACAGTGGGTGAGCACCGTGAACCCCGAGGCGAGGAGCTCCGCACCGGCTTCGCCGATGGCGACGCACATACCGCTTTCGATGTCCCAGATCCGCTGCGCCTCGTCGTGCAACAGATCGGCGATGTGCTGCTGCTCACGGTTCCCCTGAAACGCCGACCGCGCCGTCAGCCGCATCCGATCGAGAGCCCAGCGGAGGTTGACGGCGGTCGGCCGCGTTTCCTCAAGTTGACGTGCGCCGTCGTCCAGCCAGCCCGATGACAAGATGCCGCGGCGCGCCGCCGTTCCCGCCGCCGCAGCCAGCCCCATTGCCGCCGCGATACCGATCAAGGGCGCGCCGCGCACTCGGAGCATGCAAATCGACTCTGCCACCTCGTCGATGGAGCGGAGGTCGAGATAGTGCTCCTCCGTAGGCAACCGAGTCTGATCGAGGATGCGCACACCATCCGCGATCCAGGCAATGGGAGCGATTGGCACAGGTAGAAGATAGTGGAAAGGGAGAAGGGAGAAGGGAGCAGGGAGCAGGGAGCAGGGACCAGGGACCGGTTCCCCCTTACCCACGCCGCGATCGTCTCCACAGACCCAGCAATACGCCAAACACCACACCGCTGAACCCCACTACCAGATACTCACCCGTGGTGTCGGGCTCTCCTTTGAGAATATCGTGCACCGCGACCCAGTCCGCCGCCAGCAGGACCAGCACAAAGATCGCCAAAAGGGCTCGTTGCATCGTTGGACGGTTCAACCCTGCAGGTAGCGGTCCTCGATGACCGTCACGTGGTGGCGTTCGTGACCGGCCAGGATAAACGGGATGGCCCGCACGCTGATCGCGTTGTTCTCTGCCGTTCCCCGGCGCAGCAGCATGTCTGCATCCAGCGATCGGAAGAACGTGAGGGTGGCCGCCCGCACGCTCTCGAGCTCCGTGAGGAGAGCGGTGAGGGGTTGGCGGTGCGCGTTGCCACCGGCCACGAAGTCGTCCTGCTCGAACCCGGGAAGCGGTGTGTGGTCGTCACGGCTGAATCGCAGTGCGCGGTAGACGAAGATCCGCTCGGTATCGGCCACGTGCCCGATCACCTCCTTGATGCTCCACTTGCCCACTGCATACCGCGCGTTGGCCTGCTCCTCGGTGAGACCGGCGAGGAGGGCCGCGGTCTCACCGATCTGCCGTTCGAGGAGTGCGAGGATGTCACCGTCCGGCACCAACTCCACGTACCTGCCGAAGTAGGGGACGTATTCGGACGGGTCGGGCCGAGCAATGTGGGGCACTGGCATACCGAAGACTCCTCTCTGGCGATCCCGATAAGGTAGTGGGCTGAGCGCGGCGGGCGAGGCCGCCAGGGAGTGTACAGACGGCCCGGAAGGCGTTCCTCTCGTACCTTCCCGGGGGGCATGGGTCGGGTGGAGGAGGCCAACCGGGCCGTCTCTCAACTGCTCTGCCGGGGGCTCAGGTGAAGACGATCTCGCCCCCGGCGGCCATCTCGTAGAACTCGCCGACAGTGATGATATCCGTCACGTGATCGACGAAGTCCTCCTTCTTGAGCTTGAACATGTCCACCGTCGCCAGGCACGCGTAGATTCCGGCGCCGGTGTCCGCAATCATCTCGATGAACTCGGGAATCGGCGGGATGTCCAGCTTCTCCATTTCCTTCTTCATCTGACTAGTGACGAAGGCCGACATCCCGGGGATCGCTCCGAGCAGCGTCGGGATGTGTAATCCCGGATTCCCGACCGTCGCAACCTTGATGGCGTTGTGTCGTTTCTTCGTGATGGCATCCATGCCGAAGAACGTGAAGAACACGTTCGCCTCGATGCCCTCCATGCGGGCGCCGTTGGCCATGATGAGGCCGGGGTAGATTCCCTCGAGCGACCCCTTGGAGATGATGATCGAGACCTTTTGGATTGAATCGGCCCGGCCCTCGACCGCGGTGGTCGGCTCGGGCATGACGGTGCTGGTCATGGTGTGACTCCTTGCCTCCAAATCAGATGCAGCCGCGCGGCTTGGGGATGCCGCCGATGCGGGCGGCGAGCTTGGCGGGTCCTTTGGGGAAGAGTTTGTAGAGCTCCTTCACCGGAACACCGGACTCCTTCCCGAGCGAGCGGATTGACGGCGCCGAGCCCGTCTCGAGGTAGCGGGACCGCACGAACTCAACGACCTGCCAATGCCGCTCGGTGAGCGTCTCGATCCCGACCTCGCGCGCCATTTCGGCGGCGATTTCCTTGTTCCATTGTGCTGGTTTCTGCATGTAGCCTTCGTGGTCGACGTCGACCTGATGGCCTGCAAATGTCGCTGTCATCTCCTCTTCTCCTCCATGCCTGTGTCAGGCGACGTGCGCCTCTTCTTTGGATGCTCCCGTGTCCGGCGCCCCACCCTGCACGGGGTGCCGCTCCAGTTTCGGCAGGTCTCCGCGCCGCTTGCCACGCATGCTGAGACGTGTGGTCACCCCCGGGAGGTCGCGTCCCGGCATCAGCATGTGCCAGTACACCCATTTGAACGCCAGCTTGCCCCAGTGGTTGCGCCGCGTCTCTTTCAGCAACGACAGCGGTCCGACCCCCCCAAACGGGAACTTCCCTGGCAGCGGCTCGACGTCGTAGTTGAAATCGATGAGCACGGCCTTGTCGTGCCCGGTTTCGATGAAGCAGTTGGCGTGACCGTCGAATGCGGGCTCGAGCTCCTCACCGGCCACGAACCGCCGGATGTTCTCCTCGAGGACCTCCGCCTGGAAGTGCGCGACCGAGCCGGCCTTCGAGGTCGGGACGTTGGTCGCATCCCCGAGCGCGAAGATGTTGTCCTTGCGATTCGCCTGCAGGGCGTTCGGATCGGTGCGCACGAAGTCCATGTCGTCACCCAATCCGGGCGAGCGACCGATGTAGGCGGCACCCAGGTGCAACGGAACGCTCACCAGCAGGTCGAAGTCGACCGTGCGCTCGTCCCACGACATCAGCTTGCCATTGGGGCCGTCGACCTCACCGGTGTTGAATTCGGTGACCAACTCGATGCGTTTCTCCCCCAAGAGGTCACCGAACGCCTTTGCGGCCAGCGGACGGGTGAAGGCACCGTCCATCGGCGTCACGAGCGTGATCTGCACACGGTCGCGCATGCCCCTCTTGGTGAAGTAGTCGTCCGCGAGGAACACGAACTCGAGCGGCGCAATCGGGCATTTGATGGGGAGGTCAACAATATTGAGAACCAGGCGTCCACCTTCCCACGTGTCGAGCGCGTCGGCGAGCGCCGTCGCGCCCTCGAGTGTGTAGAACTCGAACATCTTCTCGTGCCAGCCCTCGCCCGTGAGCCCCTCGGTCTCTTCGGGAACGACCCGCGTGCCCGTCGCTAGGATCAGAATGTCGTAGTCGAGCGTGCGACCGTCGCTCAGGTAGACACGATCCTCATCGGGCGCTACCCGATCGATCTCGCCCGTGACATAGTCCACCTCCTCGTGGATGTGGTGTCTCCGCGGCTCGACCGTATCCTCGGGCGTGTAGGTCTGGAAGGGAACGAACAGCAGACCCGGCTGATAGACGTGCTGATTGTCTTGATCGACAATCGAGATGCTCATCTCTCCGGCGCGGATCTGTCGCTTGTAGAGTTTCCGCAGGCGGTTCGCCATGATCGTGCCTGCGGTGCCCGCACCGAGAATTACCATGCGCTTCACAGCGCTGCCCCCCTTTCCATATTGTCTCCTGCCTGGCGACAGCGGCGCTGCCGGCTGGCAACCGACGAGCAATGTAGCATAGTATTATTGTAATATTTAGTTTATTATATTAAGGATCCTTTAGGAATGTTGGGGCTCGCCGGGAGCCCTGCCGACGTCCAAGAAACCGGCAATGGCGTCCAGCAGCTTCCGCGGGATGGCCGGGACGGTGGCCGCGGCGGGTTGAAGCATGCAACCCAGAGTGGCAGAATCCGGCGGCTTTCCCCAGCCCTCCATGAGTGGCCGCAAGACCACGACGCCCATGACGGGAAAACACGCGTGAAGATCTGCGCCATTGCGTCACGCCGCAGGCGCCGATCCACCATTCCAACCCTAAGGGTGACACCGGGTTGCAGGCCTCGATGCGACCGCCGCCACGCGCCCGCCGAAGCGGTCGTGCGTGTGGGTGTGCGGTGCGTCACCAAAGCCCGCGAACCTCGCACACAGTTTGCCTCTTAGAGGAATCCGGATTGGGGGCAACCGAACATGGTGCGTCCGATGAGTCGGATCGCTGATCTCAAGAACGCCACCATGATTTGCCCCTCCAGCGATTAACCCACAACGACCTCCCTTTTTCGCCGAGGCACCCATGCGCCACAGAATCCTGCTCGCCCTTCTCGGAGCAATGATCTTCTGGGGCTCCATTCCTGCCGAGCCGGCACGCGCACAGGAACCCGAGGCGCTGGCCGACCTGTCGGCTCTCGACTCGCTGTTGAACATTCGGGTGAGCGCGGCGGCAAAGTACAACCAAACGACGCGCGAGGCCCCCGCGGCCGTCACGGTCCTCACGGCCGAAGAGATCGAGCATTTCGGCTATGGCACTTTGGGAGAGGCGTTGGCGAATCAGCCCGGTTTCTACGCCAGCTACGACCGCAACTACTTCTACCTCGGCGTACGAGGTTTCAGCCGGCCCACGGACTACAACAACCGTGTTCTCCTGCTGCTCGATGGGCACCCGATGAACGAGAACATCTACGAGTCCGCGTTCCTGGAAACCACGCTCGGACTCAGCACGGACATGTTCGAACGGGTTGAGATCGTCCGCGGTCCAGGTTCGGCACTATACGGCAGCAACGCGATGCTCGCCGTGATCAACGTGGTCACCAAACGCGGTGGGTCCATTGACGGTGTGAGCACGAGGGCGGAGTACGGGAGCTTCACCCACCGCCAGGGCACGGCGCTGATGGGCCGTGAATTCGCGGGCGGGGTCGACGTCTCCGTGATGGCGACCTGGCGGGACGCCAACGGCCAGGATCTCTACTTCGCGGAGTTCGACGATCCGGTGACGAACAACGGCGTCTCCGAGGGCCTCGACTGGGATCAGGACTACGGGGTGCATGCGAAGGTGGGCTACCGGGGTTTCACGCTGGCACTGCTCGGCACATCGCGCAAGAAAGGCATCCCCACCGCACCTTGGGAGGTGAACTTCAACGACGACGCTGCGGAGACCATCGACGAGCGCTCGTATGCCGAGCTCAAATTCGAGCGCGATCTGGGCGTCGACAAACACGTCCGAATCCGGGCCTACCACGACCGCTACAGCTACGACGGATTCTATCCCTACGAGCCGTCCGATGGAGGGATGTGGGCCGATGCCTCAGACGGTCGGTGGTCGGGAGGCGAGGCCCAGCTTCGCTGGGACGTGAGCCCAGCGCACCGAATCATCTTCGGCGGGGAGCTCAGGCGCGACCATCGGGCCGACTACCGGTGGCGGAACGAGGAAGGCGATGCGTTTACCGGCGACTGGCCATTCACCACCTACTCTGCCTTCGCGCAAAACGAATCTCAGATCACCTCGACCCTCGCGCTCACACTCGGCATCCGAGTCGACCGGTATTCAGACCAAGGCACACCAGTCTCGCCGCGCGGCGCCGTAGTCTACCACGTGACACCGTCGAGCACGATCAAACTTCTGTACGGTCAGGCGTTCCGCGCCCCGCACCGCTACGAGTCGCACTACGAGGAGGAGGATTGGTTCAAGGTCAACCCCAATCTGAGGCCCGAGAGAATACGCACACTGGAGCTGCTCTGGCAGCAGCGGGTGAGCAGAGCGGTGGCAGGGAGCGTCTCCTTGTACAGCTACCGCATCAAGGATCTGATCGATGAAACGGTCGATCCGGCGGACGATTTGGGAACGTTCGAGAACGTGGAGCAGGTTAACGCGTTGGGGGCAGAAGCGGCGCTCACCGCCCGTTTCCCATTCGGGGTCAGTGCGTATGCGAGCTACGCGTTCCAGCATGCGAAAGTCCCCGACACAGACGAGCTTCTGAGCAACTGCCCCAAACATCTCCTCCGCGTCGGCGCAACGTACGAATTCTTCGACAAGGTCACCGCCGCGGCCCAGATCAGCTACGACCATCAGCGCGGAACCGTTTGGGGAACCACGACCGACTCGTTTTGGCTCGCCAACATCACGATCTCGACGAGAGAACTGCTGAGGCATTTCAAGGCGTCGTTCTCTGTCCGTAACGTCTTCGACGCCTATTACGAAACACCGGGAGGGTGGGAACACATCCAGAACGGGATACCCCAGAACGGGCGCACGTACCGACTGTCTCTGACCGCCAAGATGTAAGTCGGCCGCCAATGCGTTCCGACGAACGGTTCATGCGCAGCACATCGGGCGGTTGCGTCCCGAAGGTTAGCGACACGAGGAGACCTCGGCCATCCAAGCCACCGTCCGCACTCGGGGGGGCCATCGGATGCAGGGGACGGTGGCTTGCGCTTTGTGCTCTAGTAGTCGCCCCAACGCTGGCATGGGCTCAGGACATGCCCGTCCCAGTCGACCTCCAGATCTCCTTGGCCTCCAGAATCCTGAGCTTCGATCATGAGCTCAAGAGCCGGGTGGGCGACGAGATCGTCATCGGCATCGTCTATCAGGACCAGTTCCGATCGTCGCTCAACGCGCGGGATGCCTTCCTCGAGGCGCATCGCAGCGGTATCGGAACGGAGATCACCGGACTTCCCGTCCGTTGCGTACCGCTCGCGTTCCGCGACACAGCACGCCTGGCGGAGGCAGCGGTGGAGCACGACCTGGACGTGCTCTACATCGCACCACTCCGCGCCGTGAGCATTGGTGCCCTCGCGAACCTCAGCCGGCGGCGACACATCCTCACGATCACTGGCGTTCCGGAGTACGTCGCGAACGGTATTGCCGTCGGGATCGGCTCCGAGGCCGGTCGACCCAAGATCCTGATCAATCTGGACGGCGCCAACGCCGAAGGCGCGGACTTCAGCTCCGAATTGTTGAAGCTGTCTCAGATCGTTGCCGGGGACTCGTAGGTCATGCCGGCGACGATGACCCAGCCTCCCACATCGGCTCCGCGCCGACGTAGGCTCGTCACGGTTCAAGGCAAGCTCGTCGGGCTCTTCACGTTGGTCATCGGCGCCATCTCCGGGTTCATCTATCTCTACTTCCCGGCGTCATTCGAGCGGGAGGCGATTCAGGCCCTCGCACACAGCGCTGAGGGCATTGGCACGATGGCGGCGTTCAACGTGCGGTCGGCTGTGCTCTTCGAGGACCAGCGAAGCATTGAGGCGGCACTACAGGGCGTTCTGGCGGACGAAGACGTTATGTACATCGAGGTGTTCGACAACGCCGGCAGCATCCTCGTCTCACTACGCTCCGACGTGGTCGCGCTGACCATCCCCACTCGAGCCATGGCCGCGTCGGGCCTTTCCCCCGACCGCAAGGCCTACCAAGTCATGAGAGCCATCCGATTCGACGGCCGCGAGATCGGCACGATCTATCTTGCCATGTCGACGGAGGCGGTATTGACGAAGGCGCAGGGACTGCAACAGACCGTCCAGATCGTGAGCGCGCTCGTATTCTGCTGCGGATTGCTCGCGGTCCTAATCGTCAGCAGGTTGGTCACAGGCCCGCTGAGGACCATGGTGGGAGCGACCGAGCGGCTCGCCGAGGGTGATCTCTCGGTACGAGCACCGATCTCCTCGACGGACGAGGTCGGTGTGTTGGCCAAGTCGTTCAACCGAATGGTCGAGCGGGTGCAGGCCGCTCAGCAAAAGATGAAGCTTGTCAACATCCAGCAGCAGCAAATACTGGACAGCATACCAGCCGAGGTGGGAGTGCTCGACCTCGACTACCGCTACCTCTACGTCAATCCCGCAGCGATATCCGATCGACGTGAACGCGAGTGGCTCATCGGCAAGAGTCCAGAGGACTATTGGTCGAAGAAGGGTGTCGACTCAGGTATCGGCGGCCGCACGAGAGGAGCAATGCGGCAATGCCTAGAACGGCGCGGGCTTGTCAGCGTCCAAGAAACGGTTCCTGGGGCAGAGGGAACCGAGAGACGCCTGATCTGTTATTTCAGTCCGATGTTCGGCGAGGATGGCACGGTGACCCGGCTGATCCACTACTACGTCGACATCAGCGACCGGCACCGAGCAGAACAGGCGCTCCGTGAGAGCGAGGATCAGCTGCGCCAAGCCCAGAAGATGGAAGCGATCGGGCGACTGGCTGGCGGTGTGGCCCACGACTTCAACAACCTGCTGACGGCGATCAGCGGCTACTCCGAGCTTCTCTCGTTGAACCTCGATGGCAACGACCCAGCGCACGAAGACATCGAGCAGATCCAACAGAGCGTCCAGCGAGGCGCCGGGCTTACCCGTCAGCTCCTGACATTCAGCCGCAAGCAGGTGATTCAGCCCAAGGTCCTCGATCTGAATGCGGTCGTTACCGGGATCGACAAGATGCTGCGACGTCTGATCGGCGAAGACATCGGATTCACGACCCAGCTCGACGCGGCACCCGAGTGCATCGTTGCCGACCCTGGGCAAATCGAGCAGGTACTTGTCAACCTCGTCGTCAACGCCCGCGACGCCATGCCCCAAGGCGGCTCGCTGACCCTCAGAACTGCAAACGTGGACGCGACGTCCGCGAAGCGCGAACGTCTCGAACCCACAGCGGACGGTTACGTGATGCTCACCGTCAGCGACACCGGGGTCGGCATGGACGAAGCCACCCAGGCACGCATCTTTGATCCCTTCTTCACCACGAAAGGGCCCGCCAAAGGAACCGGCTTGGGCCTGTCGACGGTGTACGGCATCGTTTCCCAGAGTCAGGGGAACATCACGGTCCGCAGCAAACCTGGAGCGGGCACGACCTTCACGGTCTACCTACCCTTGGCGCAGGAGGGGACGGAGGCCGCTGACGCGGATTGCACGGAGCCTGTCTGCATCGGCGGCACCGAAACGATCCTCGTCGCGGAAGACGAAAACTGCTTGCGGGAGCTCGTCCAGAGGGTCCTGGAGCGCTTCGGCTACAAAGTCCTCGCGGCCTCTGACCCGGGCATCGCCCTATCGCTCGTCGCCGGATATGAGGGGAAGATCGACCTGCTGCTCACTGACGTGGTCATGCCGGTGATGTCCGGGCCGGAGCTAGCCGAAAAGGTCAAAGCACTCCGATGCGAAACGGAAGTGTTGTACATGTCTGGCTATTCCGACGACGCCCTCCTCGGTCACAGGATAGTCGAGTCCGGCTACACCTTGTTGCATAAGCCGTTCACCCCGGAGGCACTCGCCAGACAAGTCCGCGAGACGCTGGACGCGGTCCGCAGCCGTTCCGATCAGGACGGCGGTCCACCCAAGTCCGATCGCAGGTCGCGAGTCTGGCGTAGAGACCCCGTGGCTCACTGAGCACCAGTCGCTGCTCCCCGACGGCGTCCCCTCGTCGCACTCCTGCTCGCGGCACCGCCACGGCGCTCGCCCGCCTCGCCGCGTACGCTCTCGGGGTGTCTACGTCTCCCCTACGAACGTTGTGATGGCATTGAGCGGCTTCCTGGTGATGGCCGGTACCGTCGCATCCTCAGCCGGAGACCCCACCACGAGCAGCAGGAACGGCCGCTCGCGCTCCGGCCGCCCCAGGATCTGGTTGAGGAACCCCATCGGGCTGGGAGTATGCGTGAGAGACGCAAGGCCCGCCTGATGGAGCGCGGTGATGAGTACGCCGGCCGCCAGCCCGACTGACTCGGTTACGTAGTAGTTGGTCAGCTTCCGGCCGTCAGCCCCCACCTGGTAACGCTCGCCGAACACCGCGATCAGGTAGGGCGCCGTCTCGAGGAACGGCTTGTGCTCATCAGTGCCGAGGGGCGCTAGCGCCTCCAGCCAATCGGGGGGAGCACGATGGGTGTAGAACTCCCGCTCCTCGCGTTCCGCCGCCTCCCGGATCTGACGTTTCACCGTGGGGTCGGCAACCACCACGAAGTGCCAGGGCTGGCGGTTCGCGCCGCTGGGCGCCGTGCCGGCGGCGCGAAGGCAGTACTCGATCACGTCGCGGGGCACCGGACGCGGAGAGAACTGCCTGACCGTCCGACGGCGCCGCGCAACCTCATAGAACGCTTTGGCCCGCCGCAGCATCTCCTCTTGCGACAGCGTTTCGTATCCGGTGAGCGGCGTGAGCTTGGCCTTCGTCATTTCCGCCGGGCGGTCCTGAGGGTCACCGGCTCCACGGGCACGTCCTGATGACCGCCCTTGTTTCCTGTCCGGACCTTGGCGATGGCATCGACCGCCTCCATGCCGTCAACGACCTTGCCGAACACGGCGTACCCGAAGTCCCGCGCCCCGTGATCCAGAAACGTGTTGTGGACGAGGTTGATGAAGAACTGCGAGGTGGCACTGTTGATATCCGAAGTGCGCGCCATCGCCAGGGTGCCCCGCTCGTTCTTGAGGCCGTTGTCGGCTTCGTTCTTGACCGACGGCCTCGTCGGTTTCTGCGACATGGTCTCGCTGAAGCCGCCGCCTTGGACCATGAACCCCGGGATCACACGGTGGAAGACCGTCCCATCGAAGAACCCGTCGTCGACATACTGGAGGAAGTTCTCGACCGTGGCGGGTGCCTGCTCCGGGTACAGCTCGACGGTGATTTCGCCGGATGTGGTTTCGAGTACGACCATCAGGTCTCCTTCGGCAGACCGCCGGTGAAGTTGAGGACCCAGCGCATGCATTTGTGCGCGACGTCGACCGGTTCACAGAACATCATGGGGCAGCCGCCGGCGATGACCTGGATGCCGTTCTGTCGGCAGAACTCCACCGCCACCGGTGACACACTACCCTTTCCGAACGATCGGTGTATCCACGCCCGGTGCACGCCGACGGCGGCGCACTCACGAACGATGCGCTCAGTCGCCTCCGGGCGTGTGGCGATCACCACGGCATCCACCCCTTCGGGAATCGAGGCGAGATCCGGGTAGCAGCGATCGGCCTCCACTTCCGTCGCATTGGGGTTGACCGGATATACCTCGTACCCGGCGCTCTTGAGCTTGCGATAGACCAAGTTCGCCGCATCGCTCTTTGCGCGTCGAACGCCTGCCACCGCGATCCTCCGCTGCGCCAGGAATTCCTCGACACCCTCCTTGAGCCTAGGCATCGCTTCTCCCTCGCAAACGACATGGAAGATGATGGTGCTATCGCACCATTGATGCAACGCCTCGAGGGTGCCCCACACAATACGGCCCCCGAGGCTCTGAACCACCTCGGGGGCCGCCAACCGTTGCGTGGAGCGCGCTTACGCTGGAGGTGTGTGGCAGAGGGTGCAGTACTTGACGTCTCTGTCTGAGTGGTCCTCCGGCGCTGCCGGCATCCCCTCCAGCTTCCCACTGTGGCACATCATGCACTGGGCTTTGCCTTCCAAGGAATGTGTAATGGCCTTGGCTTCCTTGGTCTGGATTGCCGCATCAGCCGCGTGACACCACAGGCACGCTTCGTTCGGACGATCCACGTGACTGGCCGGCGCGTCGGGAACCGCCTCCATGACGCCTGTCTTGTGACACATCAAGCACTGGGCGCGGCCCTCGACCGTATGACTGACCGCCGGGGGCTTGGCTGCCTGCGCGTGTGCCGCGGTGGCGAGGACGAGCCCCAGACCGCCAACAGCTGCAGCCGATACGAATCTCACGAAGCGCATTCGTTTTCCCTCCCTCTCGTATGGACGAACCGCGGGCACCGATGCATTAGCCACACCTGTGCCCGTTTGTCTTACCCGAAGTGTACTGCAATCGTTCCGTCTTTGCCGCGGCACGTGACGTACGTCACAAGCCACCGTGACATACCGCGCACACGGCCGCCGCTGCCTCCCGTTGCGCTTGTGCGTCGAAGTCGGGTCCGTGTGGATTCAGATTGACATGACACTTCAGGCAATCCTGTTCGGTGTGACACGCCACGCAGCTTTCCAGGCTTTGTCGTGCCGCCTGTCCGTGGCCCCCAACGAAGAATCCCGTACCGTCGTGATAGCCCGAACCCGTCACGCCCGTGATCGTGAGCCCCGCTCGCTGGTGACAGGTCGCGCAGAACGCTCCGACGTTGTGACAGTCGGCGCACGTGGTCTCTTGCGAGTACGCCGCGACGGGATGACTCGCGAGGTAATCCGCCGGATGATACCCGCCCGTGGGCGAGGCCGCGCCGGGCCGGTGGCAGTCGAGACAGTCGGACCGCACGTGGCAGGTGGCGCAGGTTTCCGGTGTGGCCGCCGCTTGCACACGGTGTCGCTCGCGGAAGCCGCCCTCGTGCGACGCCGGCGCTGGTGGCTGCACGTGGCAGAGCGTGCACGGCGAATCGGCCGCCTGGTGTTCCGCGATGCCGTGACAGCCCAGGCACACCTCCGCTGCGGTGCGCTGGCCCCCTTGCGCGTGGCACGTCCCGCACTCGACTGCCCTAACATGCGGCGCATGTTGGAAGCGTAGGTTGGCCCTCGACCCTGGAGTCGGAGGCGCCCAGTCGATCTCTGGCTGTACACGCCCGTCGTGGCACGCCGCGCAGAACGACGGCTCCGGATAGAACTGCCCTCGCGCAACATCGGTATGGCACGCGGTGCAGTCGAAGCCCGAGTGCTTCGTATGATCGAACTGTCGGTTCGTCTCCAGTCGGGAGGCGTTCGTGGCCGCGCCAGCTCCCAGAACGGTCACCATCACGGTGGCGGCGGCGACCGTCATCGTCGTCTTCATTGCGGCCTCCGTTCCGGCATGCGGAGAATCGAGGGGTGGAGACCAGGCCTGTCCGCTCCCGACCCGAACGTGAGCGTTGCACTAAGGTGAATCCGGAACTGATCAAACGCCACTTCGGTTGCGCTCAGACCCTGCCGGGTTTCATCGTAGCGCAGCACCTCGGCGTTGAGCGAAATGCCGGGGACCGGCCGGACGTCGGCACGCAAGCCGTAGGTCCACACCTTCGCATCGTTGATCCGATACTCGAGGGGTCGCTTGAGGTACCCGCCACGTGCTCGAATCGTGACGTTGTCCAGCGCCATGAACATCGCGCTCGCGTCAAACCCCAGCGACGACGCACCGGGCGCGGGCTCCACGTGATACGTGGCGTTGAACACCCACTGCGGCACCCGCGTCACGACGGCCCCAACCGCCCAGCGCCAGCCATCGTCTTCAACCGTCGCGATCGGCGACGCGACCCCGGTGTCGTCGTAGTCGAACACCTCGCCACGAGTCCACACCTCGAGGCCGGAGATCGGGGTCCCGCGCACCGATGCGAAACCTGCCGTGTACGGCGTGGGACTGAAGACGCCCCATATCGAGTAGAGCTCGAAGAACGGACGATAGCGGCGTCCGCCCAGCGAGACCTGCAGGCGACCCATTGGCTGGTTGTAGGTCACGCGCGCGTCGGCTCTGCCCAGCTCCTCGCGGGCGATGTCGTACTCGGCGCCGCCGGCGAGCGTGAGCCGGTCCATGGGTCGGATCACGGCGTCAATCGCCCCACGCTCGGAGAACAGCGCCCACTCCTGGTCACCGCGTCGATCGATCTCGCGTTGGTACAGGATGCGGCCCTCGACGTACGGCAGCGACCAGCCGAGACTGCCTCCCGCGACGATTTGCCGATCCTGGGGGATGAAGTCTCCGAGGGGATTGACCTCTTCACTCGTCAGCGGGAACGGGACGGCGCGCGCGAGACCCCAACCGCCGTAGGCGGACGCACGCAGACGTCCCTGGAGCAAACGCACATCCAGCTTCGCTCCGTCCAGCCCCGTGAACCCCAGCCGCGAGAACACGTGCGTTCGGCCCGCCTGGACCGTGAACAAGGGCCGTGAGTATTCGGCATACCCCTCGAGCAGCTGCAGCACGGGCTCGACACTGGGCCACACATCCGGGTCGTGGAAGTCGGTGGTCAGCCGTGCGCGGGTGTGGAGCTTGAGCCCGGGAATGCCGAACCCCCAGGCGGAAGCGTCCAGCGTGCTCGCAAATGGCGCAGCCTTGAGTTCCTCGCCCGTGAGCGTCTGGTACGCGACGGACTGGAAGCGGTTGTCCAGCCGAACGTGATAGCCCTGCGCGTGAAGCGGCGGCGCCAGCGCGACCACCCCCCAGACAGCGACTATCGAGCGGTAGAGCATCGGTTCCATACGCCCCTCCCCCCGTTGCACGGTAGCGAGCCTAAGGTATGGTTCCCTGTCGAATGCGTCCAGATTCCCAGCCGTTCTATCGGCTTTCTTAAGGTTCTCTTAAAGAATCGCTTACTAACCCGCCGTCACAGCCGCTGCGGGGCCAGGACTCGGGAGGTCAGCGGTAGCCGAACAGCATCGAGTACACGATCAACACGATGAGCGTGACGCCGATCACGAGCGCCGTCATGCCGAAGATCGTTGCCACGCGCGCCCACCGCTCCGGATAGGGATCGACCATGTGCTCTTCCAACTTGCCGCGCTCTACCAGGTCCTCGTACTCTGCCGGCTTATCGCGCTTGAACTCTTCGACCGTCACCCGTCCCGTGAAGATGACCGGATCCATGGGGAACTTGTCGGGACGGAAGTGCGTGTTGAAGAAGTGGACTGTGAAGATGAACGCCACCGCGAGCAACGCCTCGTCACTGTGGAGAATCGTCGCGATGTTCACCGACTGCCCAGGAATGACCTTCGTGAACCATTCGGGGAACCACAGCACGAGCCCGGTGGACCCGATGATGAACATGCCCCAGAACACGGCGAAGTAGTCGAACTTCTCCCAGTAGGTGTAGCGCCCGTACCTGGGTCGCGGGCCCTTCCCGAGGAACCACTTGACAGATTGCCAGAACTCGCGCGCGTCGTTGCGGTTGAAAATCAGGGAGTCCTTGGCCGTGATGTACTCCCACCACGAGAGTCCCAAGCACCGCTTCTGCTTCCGGACATCCCAGAGATGGATCAGGAAAATCCCGATCAGCGTGACCGCTCCGAGCCGGTGCAGGGCGCCGGTGGTGGCGAAGCCGCCGACGAGCGCGGCGAATGTCTGCGCCCATCCCATGTGGGAGAACTTGAGCACCATCCCCGTGAGCGCCAATGTGAAGAAGCTCAGCAGCATCACCAGGTGCAGCGTGCGCTGGAACTGCGTGAACCGTTGGTACATCTTGCCACCGACTGCGTGCTCGCCCGTACTGCTCCCTGCCCACCCGTGCCACAATGGCATCGTCGCTATGCCACGCCAGAGCCACGCCAGCGTGTGGAGCGTGGCAAAACTCAGCGTTCCAACCAACAACGCCGTCATCCCCCAAAACGTCCAAAACAAGAAGGGGTACTTGTCGGGATCGTGGTGCGTGGCGTGCGTCAGATAGCCGGTGAATCTCAGGTTCACGCCTTGGTGACACTGCGAGCAGGTTTCGACCACGTGACGACGACTGAGGGTCGAGGCGGCGTTGGACACGGGGAGGATGTTGTGGGTACCGTGACAGTCGTAGCACTTCGCCGCGGCCGCATCACCCAGGCGAGACACCTTCCCGTGGAACGTGTCAAAGAATGTCTCCGCCTCATTCTCGTGGCAGCGGCCGCATTGGCTCATCATCGTGAGACGGAAGTCCGACCGGTCCACGCGCCTGATCGTGTGTGAGGTGTGGCAGTCTTCGCAGGTTGGCAGTTCGTGTTCCGCGTCTCCGCCATCCCCAACCCCCGGCCAGTGGATACTGGTCTGGAAGGTCTCCTCGATTCCGTGATGGCACCGCCCGCAGGTGTCGGCGAGGTTGTCCCGATGGACGGTCGAGTTTTCGTCGCTGGCGGGGAGTTCGCGATGCGGGGAGTGGCAGCTGGAACACGTCGCCGTCACCACGAGCCCGCTCTGCATCAGCCCTTTCCCATGGATGCTCATCTCGTAGCTCTCCACGGGCTCGGGAAGGTCCGAAACGATCCGAATCGCGGCCTGCCCTCCGTGGCGATGACATTGGGCGCAGAGGTCCGGCACATTGCGCGGGAACGTGGGCGACGTTGGCGTCAGGCGACTCTCGGTCGCATGTTTGTCATGGCAATCCAGACACACCGGCGCATCAGGATCGCCGTTGGCGGCGAGCCGGCCGTGCATCCCCAACCCGTACTCTTCCACCGGGCCCGGATGGCAGACGCTGCAGTCCACCGGCGAGCGAATCGCCGCACATGCCCGCGACAACGCCGGGTTCACTTCCGAATGGCACTGCGAGCACGGCGTCTCTCCGTGGGTCGAGGCCTCGTATGCCGCCTCGTCCACGTACAGCGATACGGTATCGCCACGGACCACACCGCTCAGGCTCTCGTCGCGATGGCACCCGAGGCAATTCTCGTTCGCCGCTCCGGCACTGTAGAACACCCGCCGGATCCTGTGCGGTGAGTGGCAGTCGACGCACGCCGGGATCTGGTGGGGTCCCTCTTCCCAGAGGCGGCCTTCGATCACCTGCAGGTGTACTTGCTCGATCAGCCCGTGGCACTGCGTGCAGGTGGCCGCAACATTGTTGGGATGAATGCTCGACCGCGGGTCCGTGTGCGGCAGGATCTGATGGGACGTATGGCAGGACGTGCACACCGCCGTGACCGTGAGGCCCTGTCGCAGCAGACCCTCCCCGTGAATCGACAGGGAGTAGTTCTCGAGAATTCGATCTTGCGGGATGTTACGGGTGCGAGAGACCCGCGTGCCCTCGTGATGGCACTCGCCGCAGAGGAACGGGATGTTCACCACCCGGGTCGGTGATGTCGGGTCTGTATGTGACTTGACGTTGTGGGTTCCGTGACAATCAACGCAGCTCGGTGCCAGCGGATCTCCCCGTTCGGCGGCCCGACCGTGGAGCGACTCGTGGTGCTGCGTCGCCTCCTGACTGTGACACAGCCCGCAGTCTACCTGGCGCCGTTCCTCGGGGTGCGGGAAATCCATTCCCTGGTGACACATCCCGCACGCCAAGCCGGCGGCACCGTGCACGGAGCGCTCCAGCTGGCGCACGGAGACGTGCAGCCGTGCGCTGTCCGCGGAACCGGCGAACATTTGCCCGTTCCCATGACACATCAGGCAGGGTTCTTCGTCCTGCGCGACGGCGGGAGCGGCGCTCGCGAGCAGCCCCACCGCGAGAAAGGCGATAGGAACTAGCGGGTTTGCCCGCACGCCTCGGCACACCTCATTGCCCACACCTCCCCCAGTCACGGTGGAACGACAGGTACGGTCCACGATCCCAACCACAATGTAGTAGCCAAGTGCCTGCTACTAAACAGACTAAAGGGATTCTCACACTGAATTCGAAGTCCCGGCTCCCTGCGTGGATATCTTCCGGGTGCGGCGATGGACCCTCTCGGAGGTGGCGGTGCCATGCACGGGTGTCGGGGTCGCGGGTTCGGTTGGGGAACGAGCGGACGGCGCCTGGGGTCACCCCCCCGGTACCACGGTGTCCTTGCACCCCTGACGGTCGTGCTCGCACTCCACTCGCTCCTCGCCACATCGGCCCGTGCACAAGACGTGTGCATGGCCTGCCACGGCAACCAGGAGTTCCTGGCCGGCATTGCGTCAGACTCAGCACAGGCAGAGCGACTGCACACCGACGCAGCACAGTTCGCCGAATCCGTTCACGGCCGCATGGGGTTCAGCTGCACGCTGTGCCACAGCGACGTGGGGGATTATCCGCACGGGACGGTCTCACCGGTCGACTGTGGCGGATGCCATGCCAAGGCGCGAGCTGAGCACAGCAGCAGTATCCATGGGCGCCCGCATCCGTTGACGGGAGAAGCGCCGACGACCTGCGCGGACTGCCACACGAACCACCACATCCTCAAACCGTCCGATCCGGGTTCCTCCGTCTACCACCAGACCGAGTATGAGGTCTGCGCGCACTGCCACAGTGACGCGGAGCGGATGGGACGGTTCGGGCAGGACGACGTGCAGACGATCGAGTCCTACGTCAACAGCGTGCACGGGCGAGGGCTCATCGACAAAGGACTGTCCGTCGCCCCAACGTGTACCAACTGTCATGGGAGGGAGGGCAGCGGGGCCCACGAGATCGAGCCCGTCTCCACCCCCGACTCGCCCACCAACCGGCTCAATGTGTGCGAGACCTGCGGCCGTTGTCATGTCGGCATCATGGATCAGTATGACCGGGGCATTCACGGCGAGGAGTTCCACGCCGGTAACATGGACATGCCGACGTGCATCGACTGCCACGCCGAGCACGCCATCCAGCCAGTGACGAGCCCCGAGTCCCACGTGTACCCGACCCACGTAGCGCAGACGTGCACTGCATGCCATGACCGTCTGGATTTGAACGAGAAGTACGGACTCGCGTCCGCGCGCGGGTCCACGTTCCTGGGCTCGTATCACGGGGTCGCGCTCGAAACGGGCATCCTCACGGTCGCCCACTGCGAGAGCTGCCATGGAGCCCACATGGTGCTCCCGTCTTCCGACCCGCGCTCGATGGTCAACCCAGCAAACCTCCGGGAGACGTGCGGCACCTGTCACCCGGGGATCGGGGCGGGAGTCACCCGAGGGAAGATCCACGTGGCGTCCGTTCGGGACGACATCAATACGCTCGCCTTCGCCGTGCAGTGGTTCTACTTCATCATGATTGGCGGGATCGTCATCTACTCCGCCGTGATGATCTACCTGGATCTGTACCGCCGCCGGGTTGTGGACCGGCGAGATTCTGGACAGGCACATGCGTGAGTGGGAGCCCTACGAACCCGATCTCGACCGCCTCACGGTCGAACGGTTCACCCTGGCGCAGCGGGTGCAGCACCAGGTCCTGGTGGTGAGCTTCACCGTGCTCATCGTCACTGGACTGCCGTTGTTGGTCCCCCAAGTCGGTGCTCAGCTGGAAGGGGTATTCGCGATCCGCACCTTCCTCCATCGGTTCTCGGGCGCTGTGCTGATTCTGCTCTCGATCTTTCACACCGGCTACGTGTTGTTCACCGAGCAGGGGCGGCGCGACTTCGGGTACATGCTTCCACGGGTGCAGGACGTCCGTGACGTGTTCCATCACTTCCGGTATCAGCTTGGCAAGGTCCAGGAGCCGCCACCCTTCGACAAGTACGATCCGTTCGAGAAGTTCGAGTATCTGGCCGTGGTGTGGGGCTCCGTGGTCATGATCGTCACCGGCCTCATGATCTGGTTCATCGAGATCACGCTGGGCGTGTTCCCCCTGTGGGTCTACAACCTCGCCCTCCTGGTGCACGGCTGGGAGGGTCTGCTCGCGTTTCTCGCCATCATTCTCTGGCACCTGTACAACGTGCACCTCAAGCCTGGCGTGTTTCCGATGAGTCGCGTGTGGCTGCACGGGAAGATCTCGCTCCGCGAGCTCAAGCAGCATCACCCACACGAATACGAGCGCTGGTTGCGCCAGCAGCGCGTGCAGCGTGCGGCGGAGCAGGCAGCCGCCCGGGCCTAGTCGAGCAATCCCCTTCGGCAGTCGGCGCAGAAGTCGGGATCCTTGAGGTCCACGTCCTCCACGTAGCTCGATGCGTGCATCACACAGGCGCCACGCGGGCAGTGCACGAGTCCAAACGCGTGCCCCAGCTCGTGGATCGCTTCCTTGATGGCCCGCTCGAGCAGGAGTCCATCGTCAGGCGGCAGTCCGTAGAACTCGTTGCTGAGCCGATGCGTGCTGATGACCGCACCCGGACCATCTAGCTGTGACTGCCCAAAGACGAAGGTCAGGACGGGGATGTAGAGATCCACAGGCGTGACCCCCAGGATCTTGGCGTCCTCATCGGGACGGTGACGGAGCAGGCTCGCCAGGATCAGCGTCGCGTGGTACTGCCGCCGATCGGGTGCGTAGGCTGGCCGCAAGTCAAGATTCAGCGGAGCGCCTCGGACTTCCGCCGGGAACACGTCGGCCACGCCGCCTTCCAGCGCTGCCGCCCAGACCGACGGGTAATGCTTGAGGTACGCGAGGCGGATAGAGGCCGGCACGATTACCGCCTGATGCCGTACCTCTTGATCTTGTTGTAGAGCGTTGCGCGATCGATGCCGAGCACTCGGGCCGCCTGCGTCACGTTGCCATCGGTCTCCCGCAACACACGCTCGATGTGTACCCGCTCCAGCGCAGCGAGCGAACGGGCCGATCTCGCCGGATCGGGCTGGTCTTCCCGGAAGGGCAAGTCGTCCGACTCGATGGTCGGTCCCTTGCCGATCACCATGGCCCGCTCGATGGCGTTCTCCAGCTCGCGCACGTTGCCGGGCCACCGATAGCGGCACAGCACTTCTTCGGCCACCGATGTCAGCGCCGGCACCGGTCTCCCCATGGCGCGCGCGTACTTCTCGAGAAAGAACATGGCGAGCGGCAGGACGTCTTCGGGGCGCTCCCGCAACGGCGGCACCTGCATGCTAAACACGTTGATCCGGTAATACAGATCTTCCCGGAATCGGCCATCCGCCACCATCCCCTCGAGGTCTTTGTTCGTCGCGCACACTAAACGAAAATCAGATGTGATCTCCTGATTGCCTCCCAGCCGAGTAAACCGTTTCGACTCGAGGACCCGCAGGAGATCGATCTGCATTTTGGCAGTCACGTCGCCGATCTCATCCAGGAAGAGGGTGCCGCCGTGCGCCAACTCGATCTTGCCTTTCCGGCGGTACTGCGCACCCGTGAACGCGCCTTTCTCGTGTCCGAACAGCTCACTTTCCAACAGCGTTTCCGGGATCGATCCGGCATTCACGGCCACGATCGGGAAGAACCGGCGCTTGCTCTGGGCGTGGATGGCTCGGGCAATCAGCTCCTTTCCCGTGCCGCTCTCTCCGCGGATCACGACCGTCGAATCGGTCTCGGCCACGGTGCTAATCATTTCCAGCACGTGCTGCATCTTCTTGCTTTTGCCCACAATGGGAGACGCCTGACTCAGCGCAGAGACTTTCTCCTTGAGCCGGACGTTTTCTTCTGAGAGTTCTTGCTGACGCAGCGCGTTGCGCACGAGGTTGGAGAGGTCATCGGGGTCGACGGGCTTGGTCACGTAGTCGAACGCACCGAGCTTCAAGGCTTCGACCGCGGTGTCGACGGATGCGTATGCCGTGAGAATGATGACCGTGGCACGGCTGTCGATCTCACGGATGCGCTTCTGGAGCGCGATACCGTCCATGCCCGGCATCTTGAGGTCTACCAGCACAATATCGTACGGACCGTGCTCCATCTTCTGGAGCGCGAGGTTGCCGTCTTCGGCCGTCTCGACCTCGAAGCCGTCCTCGAGAAACCACTCGCCGAGCGATTGCCGCACCGACATCTCATCGTCAACGATCAAGATCTTTCGCTTGCTCATGAACCCACTGTGCCTTCCTGGGCGGCGACCGCCTCATGTACCCCGGGCACGAGATGGCGGGGAAGCGTCACGACGAATGTGGTGCCCTCTCCCGGTTTCGAGTCGACCGAGATGCTGCCTTCATGCCGTTGAACAATACCGTACACGACGGCGAGCCCTAGTCCCACCCCTTTGGCGTCGCTCTTCGTCGAGAAGAACGGGTCGAAGATGTGGGGCTGCACGTCGCGAGGGATTCCGACTCCCTTGTCGCGTACGCTCACGAACAGCCGTTCCTCCCCGTCGGCCTCTCCATCCCACGTGCGGACGGTGAGCTCCCCTCCCTCCGGCATCGCCTCCACCGCATTCACCAAGAGTGCCACCAGTGCCTGCAACAGCTGCTCGGGATCGCAGATCAGCGCGTCACACCGCGATTCGAGTCGGGCGGTAGGCCGCGCTTGACCCAACTGGATGTGATGCGCTACGAGCTTGAGCGCACGTTCCACGATGTCATTGAATCGTGCCGGCTCGAACTGGGCCTGCCTGCCCCGCGCATACGTCAAGAGATCCCGCACGATATTGCCGCACCGGAGCGACTCCGAACGCACGAGATCCAGGTGCTCCAGGATCTTCTCTCGATCGCGCCCCTCAGGCATACGATGTTCGACCTTCTTCGCAACGAGCTTGGCATAGGTCACGATGCCCGACAACGGATTGTTGAGCTCGTGCGCCACCGTTGCCGCCATCCGCCCCAACGAGGCGGTGCGCTCGACCTGGATCATTTGCTTGTTGATTTCGTCGAGTGCCTCCGTCTTTTCCTGCACTCGGTCCTCGAGCGTCTGTGACCACTCGCGCAACTCCTGGTCGGCCGCCTTGAGACTCCGCGCCATCTTGTTGAACGACGCTGCCAACGCTCCGAGCTCATCCGAGCGCTTGAGGTCGATCTCGACGTCGAGATTCCCTGCCGTCAGCGCTTCAGTTCCGGAGCGCAGTTTCTTTGTGGGCACGTGGACCGCCCGGTACACGATCGCCGCCATGAGGAGGCTCGAGAGGAGAATGATGATCACCGCCACTTCTACCGTGTGACGCCGGCCGGCGGCGAGTGCTTCGTCCGCCGTTTGCATGGACATCTGCACGTCCAAGACGCCGAGCACCGACTGATCGGCATTATGCGCGTGGCACGCCGCATTCCAGCACGATTCCTCGTTGCCGATCGGGTTGATCATGCCGAGCACCCGGTGATCCGACCTCGCGAGTCGAAAGACCCGTGCTCGTTCCGGGCTCGGGACCGCTGTGAGAGGATCCGATGAGGAATGACAAACGTAGCAAGCCTCCGCCTGAAGGTCGACACTGCGACCGATCTCGCCTTCGTCACTCGAGAACTTGATCTCGCCGCGCTTGTTGAAGATGCGAATCCGCTCGACGCCCGGCTCGTTCGCCATTTGCACGATCATGTCGTACGTGCGCTCGCGCTCATTGGCGAGCATGCTGCTGAAGAGGCTCTGGCGGATGAGGTCGCTGGTGCGGTAGGCCTCGGTTTTGACGAGTGTCTCCAGGTTGCCCCGCTGAAAACGGTTCCCTATCGCGGCGTGTACGGAGAAGATGAGAAGCACCGAGACGAAGAGCACGATGAAGAGCTTGAAGCTCAACGTCGACGTGACGGATCTGATCCCGGATCGATTGGCCATGGTCCGCCCTTCGTACACCCACCCAGCCCGCCAGCCAGCTGGCACCCACCTCTGGCAGCGGCCGCCGCAGACACCCACTCGGCGCCCGTCTCCTCCTCTAAATGTGCACTCGGAAGATCTCGTCGACCAGAGCCTCGAAGCCTTCGGAACCGAGGATGGCCTCGAGATCGAGGCTGGGTGTCCCGCCGTCCGCCATCATCGCGCCAAGATGGCACTGCTCTTCGGGCGCGACCGCATCACGTAGGTGCCGCTTGAGCACCTGGATCTTGTGCAGGTACCACTGCAGTGCCTGTTCACCGCGATAGAGACCGGGCACCGCGTCGATGTCTTCGTGCAGCTCCACTCGGAAGAACCACGGCTCGTCGTTCCCGCCGCGGTGGGTGTCCCGCACCGTAGTCACGAAGCGGCCGTTGACCTCCTGTACTTCGCCGGAGACCGGCATGGTGAGCGGAATCGTCGAGCGACGACGCACGACCCAGCCACACGGCTCCCCGCGCTTGAGACACATGCCGACCTTGGGGGGAACGGTTTCCTCCACGGGGTACAACACACGGAGCACGTGATCATCGAGGCCGACGGTAACCAGACCGTTGGTGCCCTCGAGCCAAAAATGGCCGGGGCTGTACGGCCGGTCGAAGTGGAGCGTGCACCCAGCCGTCAGGTAGCAGACATACGCGTTGACCACGTCGTCCGCGACCCCCGTCGTGTCTTCCCCCGCTCGCTTGGCTCGGGCCCCGAGCACCATCCGCTCAGCGTCCGGAACCGTCCTCCCCCGGAGCGCGTGGTACAACTCGCAGTGCTCGCAATCGTAGTTCCGGTCGCACGCGCGGTAGCTCAACACGCCGGCCAGCACCCAGATACAGGGAAGCTCTTCCGAGCCGTACACTGTGGCCTCCCTTCTCGCGACCGCGGTTCCCGTCGCGTCCCGGTCAGCTGCTGAGCAGCAGGTCCCGAGCCATGTTCGTCCAATCGTCCGGCGCGATGACCCGTGCAAATCCGGACACGGGCACGCCGCCGTCCGGCATGACGACACCCAAGGACGCCGTGGGCATCTGGCGCAGCCGTTCGACGACCTGGCGCATCCAGGAGCGCGCGAGCTCGCCACTCAACAAGTTCTTGAAGGCTGCTCGTGGGCTCGACACGCTGACCTCACACAACCAGCCGCGCCCGTACGGATCAGCGTTCACCGCGTCCACCGACTGCGCCAGCGCGGGGTTCACCGACACGACTTCCCCGCTCACCGGCGACACCATTGGGATCCTCTCGGTGCCGAACTGGAGCGCCCACCCCTCGACGCCTTGCTCGAGCCGCTCGCCGACGTGGGGCAAGACAATCGCGTCCGGCTTCCCCACCAAGCGCTGCGCGAAGTCGTCCATCCCGACGCGAACGGTGTCGCCATCGGTCGGCGCAGCCCATCCATGCCCTTGGTGATAGAACACGCCGCTCGGGAGTGCGAACCATTGGGGTGGAGCAACCGCCTTTGGTTGCGGCTTCATCCCACGCACTCTCGCGAGCTTGGGCGGACTCAGAAGGCGCCACACGCCCATGAGCAGGAGCAAATACCCGATGACGATGAGGTACTCGAGACCCTTCGTCGCGAAGATGTCACCTGTTGCGCCTTGCATCGCGCGCTCCTCTCACGCTACCGATCGGACCGAGTCGTGTTCGGGCTCTGATCTTGTGCCGTGCCCCATTGCGAAATCGAGCACCGGCATGCGATTCACCACCCACCGGAACACCCAGATCTCTGCGGAGATCACCGCCAGGGTCACCCAGATCTCCTGCCAGGAGGGAACGTACCGCACTGCCGCATACCACTTGAACCCAATCACAGAAATGTTGAGCCGATTGAGCACGATACCCACCAAGGTGAGGACGGCCGCGTACCGCAGCAGCCGCACCGAGCCGCTCCGATGGCTCTCGGCGAACATGAACGCTGGAATCGCCACGAAGCCGACTAGCTCGAGCAGATACCACGCGCCCCACCCCGTCGCCGAATGCTCCCAGCGCTGTCCATGCACGAACACCAAGAGCTGGAGGACCAGGTAGACGAACATCGCCCCCGCGCAGATGCGGGCGAGCCCCAACTGAATCCCGCCGTGCGAGGCTTCGAGCGTCGCACCGACCCGATGCCGGAACACACGGTGCGTGATACTTCCCTCGAAGATCACCATCGAGAGTCCGGCGAAAATGCTGGACACCAGGAACAGGATCGGGATGAACTCCGAGTACCAGAGCGGATGGATCTTGTCGCGCGCCATGAGGTAGAGCGCACCCAGCCCTGACTGGTGCAGGGAGGACAGCGTAATGCCGAAGATCACGGCACCCAGCGTCATCCCCATCAGCACCTTGCGGACCCGGCGCCAGCCCAGCCATTCGGCTACGGCCGGCGAGAACTCCACCAGCTCCGCCATCATGTACAGCATGAAGTGCCACGCGACGAGGAACAGCACGGAGCTCACCCCGAACGAGTTGCCAATGACGGGGTTGATGACGTTCCAGGGTCGGCCGAGGTCCAACAGCAGGGCTCCCGCGTAGAACACGTACGCCAAGAACCCGTTCAGCACGGTCACCCGGACAATCGGATGGTACTTCTCCATGCCGAGGATGTAGACCATGAACGTGATGACGTAGGCGCCGCCAGCAAAGGCGACTCCTGTGATCACGTCAAAGCCGATCCACAGTCCCCACGGATAGTCCTGCGACAGATTGGTGATCGCTCCCAGTCCACGAGTGAAGCGGATCGCCAGCAACACCGCAGCCACCGCGACGATAATCCCGGTGATGACATTGAACGGGGTGAGGATCTTGCCCTTCGGCTTGAGCTCCTGGAGCAGGAACCGGACAAACCGTCCAACCTCGGACCGAAGTCCCGCTTGGTGTCCCGCAATCGGTATCGTGGTCATGACTCCCCACCCCCCTCTTCCGGCTCCTCCGCGTCGCCGCGACGTGCCTTACTCACGGCCAGCAGAAGCGGCGGCACCAAGGTGAGCACGAGCGGCACGGCGTACAGAAACTCCTTGGTATACACGGGATACGCCGTCGTCCCGATATCGGTGCGGAGCCCCAACTGCTCAAACGGGACGGACGAGAGATAGAGAAATGCCGCCCCGCCAGCCTCGTGTTCGCCGTAGATGTGGTGCACGTACTTGTCGGGCTCGGAGTAGATCCTCGCCCGCGCAATGTCCAACAATTCGGAACGCCGCCCGAACTCGAGACAGCCAAACGGGCAGTTCTCGACGCAGGCCGGCTGCTTCCCGTCCTCGAGCCGATCCCAGCACAGCACGCACTTCTGGATCTTGGGATTGGCGCTGTCGTACTCGAACTTCGGCACGTCGAAGGGACACGAGACCATGCAGAACCGGCACCCCATGCATTTGCCCGCTCGCCATATGACGGCACCCTCGCCCGTGCGGTGCATCGCATTGGTGAGACACGCCGACGCACACGCCGGCTGCAGACAGTGCATACACTGCCGCTTGACGTTGACCGGGCCCCGCTCCGTTTCCATCCGGTTGACCACCGACCACTGCGTCGGCGACGTGGACCGGAGCGTCGAGAGATCGACGTCGGTCTCCGGCTCCGGCAGCCCGTTGGCCTGAGCACAGGCGACCTCGCACATGCGACACCCCATGCACTTGGTCGTGTCGACCAGTACCCCGACCGTGTCTCCGGCGTAGGGCACCGCTTCCTGCGCAGCCGCAGGCCGACCGGCGAGCGCCGCGCCACCAGCCGCCCCAAGCGTCTTGAGCAAATCTCTTCGATTCATCGTCGCTCCGTCCCCTCATCCACACTCGTTCCCCTCAACGGCCCGAACTTCGAGCCGCAGGCGTCGCCACATGCCACCCATCATGCTGCCTATGGATCCAGGAACTCCTGCTGAATCCCGTCCCACGCAGAGCCCGCGAGGCGCCCGAGAATCCCGTTCGGCACATCACCACCGTCGGTCATGGTGAGCCCGAGCTCTCCCGCGTGCAGCACCCCGAACAGGTATTCCTTGAACCGTTCGTACTGCCGCCGGCTCCATTCACTCGCGCGCTCGGCAACGAACCACGAGGGGACCTCCTCCCCGAGACCCTGCGGCGTGATGCGGTAGACCCACCTGCCGTCGTCCGCCTCCACTCCGTCCCACTCGGCTTCGCCCGTCAACACATCGTTGACCGCCGAAATCCGACCGGAAACCGGCGAGCGGACCGTGAGGCGGCGTCCGCTGCGGCCGAGCTTCACCAACTCGCCGCCGCGCTCCACCTCCTGCCCCTCGGACAGCACGTCGATCTGGTACGGTGCACCCACGAGTCCGAACAGGAGCGGGTGGATGCCAAGCACGACGTCTCCGTCCTCCCTGACGCGGCTCCACGTGAACGTAGGGTGCAGAAAAACCCCCTGCGGCAGACGGGTGATGGACTCTGACAGCGGGGGAAGCCGCGGCGGCGCCACTGCCTCGGCGCGGCGCGCTCGCCGAGCGCGCAGGAAGAGCACGTCGATGCCGATCAGCGCCGCGATCGTGAGAATGCCAAGTAGCACTGCCATCGGTCGCTCCTTGCGTCTGTGTCGTGACCGGGTGGCGCCCGGAAGAGGTCGCTGACCCCGCCACGCCCACCCCCAACACAAGGCAAGCCAAATGCCGCGCGCTCTTGGGGCGGGATCCGTCGACTAACTAATTGCCAAGTAACGAGTTACGTGGTAGTCGTCGGGGACTGAGGCAACGGACGGATTGTAGAGAATCTCTACACCAAGGAGACGAAGGTCGTGCTGCAGAGCGACTTCAACGACCAGGAAAGACGGGGACTATCGCAGAGGTGTAGTGTTTTTCGACACTGGTTGTGGAGAATATCTACAACCAGCTTGGCTCCGCGTTGCGATAGTCCATGTTTGGAGGCGAACTGGTGGAGACGAATTCAACGCTGCCTCAGAGCCGAAGGCGGCCAAGGAGCGCGAGCGGCTACCCGTCGGACCCCCCGGACCCGATGGGCGCGATTTCGTGGCACAGCTCACAGGCGACTGGCGCGTTGTGCTCCACGCGGTCGACGTGGCACACCGTGCAGATCTGCCGACTCCACTTGGTGAGGCCGGCCGCCTTGTCGCCATGACACTGGCTGCACTGGAGATGGGCAAACGCGATGTCGTGTCTCCCCTTGGCGCCCTCACGGTGGCACGAGAGACAATTCGCCTCGGGCTGATGGTGCAGGCCGTGGCAGGTCGAACAGTCCAGCTCTCTCGCACTCATTGCGGGGGGCCGGTGGCACGCGGCACACGGGAGCCCCGCCGACGTGTGCCGGTCGTGCGGGAAGTCCCCCACGGGATGGCTCACCACGCGTTCGGGCGCGCCTCCCGGACCCGCGTGGCAATGCGCGCAGGTCTCTGGACTCACCTCTCGATGATGACAGCCGACGCAGTCTGCGGTGCTCGAGAGCAGGTTCTTCCCATGGTCATCGAGGCCCGTGTGACAGCTGGTGCACGGCAGACCTGCGTCGACCGCGTGACGCTCGTGGTTGAACTTCGTACCCTGGAACGTCACGGTCCGCCGCTCGACTCCCAAATGGCACTGTAAGCAGACATTCTCACCGATTTCGGGACCCAGGTCGACGCTGGGGACGCGGTACGACAACGGCCCGGTGCGCACCGCTTCGCGCGCCAGATCGAGGCTGGCCCGGAGCAACCGGTCGGCGTAGGCGATATTGTGCGCGCCCTTACCGAGCCGCACGAACTCGACGTTGTCCTCTGCGAGACCGAGCAAGCTGTCGACCCGAGCGCGCGTGCTCGACGGACCTGACCCCGCCGCTCGCCGCGCTCCACGAACCGCCGAACCCGCCGCCCGGACCTTGCGATCCATCTCCTGCTGCCAGGACGGCAAAATGTTGGCGTACTGGATGCCGTGACACGAGAGGCACGATGCCTCACCGGCCAGGTTCACCTGCTCGTGCCCGCGAATCTCCTTGCGCAGCTCATGACAGCCCTCGCAGGACACACGCGCCAGGAACATCGAGCTCGGCGTGGTTTCGGTGCCGTGACCGCCGATGCCGGCGTACAGGCGCTGCTGTGCTTCGTGAACGCTCCGATGACACGACGCACAGTCGAGCTCCGCCGTGACGCTGAGCGAGACCGTGCGGTGCTCGATCGGCGTGTGGCACTGGGCGCACTCGACGTTGTGTTCGGCAATGTGAACCCGGTGCAGGAGTTCGGTGTTGTCGAACTCCGCGAGGCGGTCGGGTTCGTTGTGACAGGTATAGCATCGCGAGTCCGGTGCCTCACCGGTGCCACTCACCACTTCCTGGTGACAGGAGCTGCACGACACGAGATCACGGACGTACTGCGGATGATCGACCACGAACCCGGCCGGCGACACGATCCTGGGCGGCGATCGATGGCACGCGACGCAGTCCGCAACCGGATCGGCGGTCACGCGTTTCTTGAAGTGACAGAGGTTGCACGTCTGCGGCGTGACCGCCAAGTGGTTGCCCTGGACGATCTGCGAGTGGCAGCTCGTGCAGCGGAGTTGCTTGCCGCGCCGGAGCTCACCCAGATGTTGCGTATGATCGAACCGAACGATGACATTGCTGTGCTGACCCGGGCTGTAGCTGACGACTCCTTCCACCTTGCGCAACGAGTGGCAGCCAGAGCGCAAGCACGCCGCGTCCTCGATCTCTGCCCAGGGCTTCGTTCCGTATGCCCCGGTGACGTACTTCACTACCTGGTTCGCCGCCTGGAACTTGCCCATGGCCTCCGCACGCAGTCCCGGCGCATAGTGGCATTCGATGCACTTCACGTCGTTGTGCGTCGATGTCGCCCAGGACTGGTAGTACGGCTCCATGACATGACACTTGCGACAGAAACTCGGTTGGCCCGAGTACTCGATGAACCCCACCGCGCCAATCGTCGCGAGGATGATCGCGAGAACGCCGATCTGCACCGCCAGCTTGAGGGGCCGCGACAGCTTCCGCAGGCGCCAACGTTGCTCAGCCACCGCTACCGTCCTAGCTCTCGAAGTTTGAACCAGGCAAACACGAGTGCCGAAAGCGCGAGGAACCAGACAGGGATCAGCACGAGCTTGTGCTCCCACCGTTCCTCCGCGTACGCCTCCGCCGTCGCGCGAATGATCCCCGTGTTCGAGCGCACCTCTCGCCCGAGCTCCTCGAGTTGCTCGAGGTCGAGCGAGTGTTGCACCTTGGCCAGCTGCTGATAGGCCGTGAACGCCGCCTGATAGCGGAACCGGTCATCCGCCGTTTCCCGTCCGTTCGCTGCCATCTCGTCGATTGCCACGGCGGCAGCGGCAAGCTCCTCGCCTGCCCGGCCCACCTGTTCCTCGATCTCGAAGCCCACCGCGGCCATGCGGCTCTCCGCGTCGTGGCAAGTCGTGCAGAGCTCCCCAATCTGCTCCGGGGGGATGCGTTCCGTCCCGTGGTTGCTGTGACACCCCACGCACCCGGAGAGTCCACCGGCTTGCGCCGGTTCCCCGTGCGGCCCCTCATAGAACGCTCGCGCGAGCAGGACGTGACACTTACCGCACACGTGGGTGATCTCCGCGACGGCCGGGGGAAGCGCGGCATGGGAGCCATGACACCCGATGCATGTGGGCGCCGCGAAGTTGCGTTTCTCGAACACCGCGACGCCGTGCGCGCCGACGGTGAAGCGCTCCAGCTGGTCCGTTGGCATCCCGTACTTGGCCATCAACGAAGCGTTCTCATGACACACCGCGCAGGTGCCTGGGATGTTGGAGGGATAGATCTCGCTCCGCGCATCGCTCGCAGGCCGAATCAAATGCGCGTGGTGACAGTCCGTGCAGGTCGGCGCGTCCCGGTTGCGCTGCTCCATCAACAGCTGTCCGTGCCGGCTCGTGCGAAACTCGGCGAGCTGGTCGACCGAGAGACCGTACTGACGCATTTGGTTGGGATCGGAGTGACACGATGCGCAGAGCTCGACCGTCTCCCGTTTGGTCGGCGAGCCGACGAACCGTCCCCGATGTGCCGCGGGTGTCTCATACTGCGAGGGGTCGCCGCCGTGACAGTCTTCGCACCGAATACCCCGCTCAGCGTGCACGCCCTGCGAGAAGGCGCGCCGCTTATCGGCGTGACACACGATACACCCGTACGTGCTGTCCTGGCTCACCGAGCGCTGCGGCAGCGCTGCTCGGGTGGCGGTGATGCCTCCACCTTCGCTCGCGGCCACCACGCCCACGAGTGTCAGGAGCACGCCGCCACCGATCACCGTCCAC
Organism: Gemmatimonadota bacterium; assembly: GCA_039588295.1. Taxonomy (GTDB): domain Bacteria; phylum Gemmatimonadota; class Gemmatimonadetes; order Gemmatimonadales; family GWC2-71-9; genus JAOTVV01. Next base: position 125,074 of record JBDHAB010000004.1, on the reverse strand, counting down.
CTCCTTCGTCCGCATTCTCCGGGGCAGCGGCCGGCCGTGCCGGCTGCACCTGAGGCGGGCGGGCCGACGAGCCGACCGGGACCGCCCGTTCCTCGACAGCCTCACCCAGCGAGGCAGACGGCGGGACCGAACCGATCGCGCGCCCAGCGATCCACAGCGCCAGATACCCCACGAAGAAGGTGAGGCCCAACGTGGCGACGATCGGACGCCGTCGGAGTCGGCGTTCCGGCCCTCGGTCGAGCAACGGGATCAACACCAGACTCACTCCGAGCAGCGTGAACAGGGCGAAGCCCCACGGCCCTGCGAGTCGGATGAGAGCGAGCGACACGTCAACCGGCACCCAGGTCGACACCAGTTCGTCCGGGAGCGCATACGGATCGGCGGGGTCGGCCAATACCCGCGGGAACAGCACGGCAAGCGTGATGGCGACCGCAAGCGTCAGGACGGCAACGGAGAACGATCGCAGGAGGTGGGTGGGAAAGAACGGCACGCCCTGCGGCTTCTCCCCCGGCTCGTGCTTTCCACTGCTGCGCCACCGAGCCGCCTCGTCCTCGCTGTCCATCGCCGGGGCGATGCCGCGGCGGCGAACGAGCGTGAAGTGATAGCCCAAGAGTGCGAATGCAATCCAGGGCAGCACGATCACGTGGAGGGCAAAGAAGCGGCTGAGCGTGGCACCGGACGGAATCACGTCTCCCATCGCCGCGTCCGCGATTGGTCTTCCGACCAGTGGGATGTGGGCCACGGCGTTCAGAACCTCCGTGACCGTCCAGTACGACCACTGGTCCCAGGGGAGGAGGTACCCCGTAGCTCCGAACGCCAAGACTACGAACAGGAGCAGGAGCCCAATGAGCCAGTTCGTCTCTCGCGGCGGCTTGTAGGCCGCCTCGAAGAAGACCCGCGCCATGTGCGCGAGAACCGCAATCACGATGAGATTCGCACACCAGTAATGGAGATCGCGAACCAGCCAGCCAAAGCGCGCCTCCGAGACGATGTGCTGAACACTGGGGTAGGCCTCTTCCACAGAGGGGCGGTAGTACGCCGCCATCAAGACGCCGGTCACCACCAACACGATGAACAGGAGGTACGTCACGCCCCCAGGGGCATGACGCCATCCGACCTGAGGCGCCAGCCGGTAGCGCAGCGATTTGCGGAGGGCCAGATCGATCCGCAGACTCCGATCGATCGGACCGTAGAGCAAGCCGACGAACCGCGCCATGCCGAGCAGGCTGGAGTCGGTGCTCGCCTTGATGTCCTCCCACACACCGACGAGCCAGCCGTGCACCGCGTTCAGGGTCCGACGCATGACGCTACGCTCCTCCCACGTAGACGATCCCGTCCCGGACGAAGACGGAGTATGCCTGGAGCGGAGCCGTAGCCAGGCCCGCTACGGCGTTCCCATCCAAGTCATACACGACGTAGCTGCACGGCGAGACGATCCTCACCGCGTCCTCTTCCCACCGCAAAATACATCCGTCGCTTGGCGACGTCCCTTCGACCGCGACGTATCGATCGAGCGCGGGTCGCACCACCAAAATGGCCCGCTCCCCCCACCGAATGAGCCGGCTCGCCCCGACCGGAAAATCCTCCTCCCGCACGACGCGAACCGCAGGCTGTAACTCGGGAATCTCGAGATGCTCCCCCGGAAGTACGTAGAGCGCCGTGCCCAACCCGATGCCCACCACCATCAGCACGATGACGGCGCCAAGGAGCAGCTCGTTGAAGCCGACTCCCCCGCTCTCCCGCTCCGCCTGACTCGTGTCCTGCATGACCCCTCTGCTCGAACTGGGTGACGTTGACTCGACGAACCACGGCCGAACAGTGTGATGCCACGCCCTGTTATGCAACCGGCCCCGCCCCCTCGCAAAGGGCGGGGCCGGCACGGCACCACTCGGGCAACCGCCGGCGCACGGGTCTCGCCAGCGGCTCGTTCCCTCGCCGCTACGGCCGTCGCGCCTCGGCCAGCGGCGGCAGCGTGAGGTCCAAATCGGCCGGGAGCACGATCCCGTAAAAGTCGGCTGCTCCCTGAATCGACGCCTTCAGCAGCGCCTCGAGGAACGCGGGGTTGTGCACCCCGTTGCCGGCCGTGTGGTGGGCCGAGAAGTGGACCGTGTCGTCCGGCGCGACGATGACGTCGCCGCTGAAGAACTGTTCTTCGTTGTGCGTTGCCGCGATCTGTGCGTTGTAGAGCACGCCCTCTGCGAAGGTGAACAGCGTATCGGAGCGGTCCAGCTCCTTCCCGCCCGCGGCGGCCACGATCTGGGGGAGCAGCCCCGCGTCCGTTGGGTCGAGAATCTCGTTGCCGTCGCTGTCCGTCCAGATCTGCTGAAGGAGGAGATCCAGCTCGGCCTGGAAGCTTTCGAAGGTGGCTCGCGCGGCACCTGCAGAGCCATGGCACCCGGCACAGGCATCGAACCGACGCTGATCATTGCTGCAGTCGCCACCGACCGGAATCCCCTGGGCGTCCACGCATGGAATGGCTTCGAACAGGTGTCCGACGCTCTGGAACACGAAGTCGCCCGTGGCCGCGTCGGTGATCTCGAACATCTCCACATGACACGTGCCGCAGAGCCTCGGGTTCACGTCGGTATCACCGTGACTCGCCGTGAGGCCCTCGAGCCAGTCGAACCCTGGAGGCCACCACGCGACGGTTTGGCCCAGAACCAGCGGCCCCTGTGCGGCGTGGGGACCGCGCGATCCCGCCCCGGGAACCGTTCGTCGGTTGTGGCATTTGATACAGAGATTGTTGGTAATGAACCCTGAGAGCGGGGCCCGCAGTTGGCCGCTGAAGGTCGCGGAATGCGGATCGTGGCACACGATGCACACGATCGGCAGCGGGTCGCCATCCTTCTCCAGGAAGCGAGCGTTCTCACCGAACTGCTCCACGAGCGCCCCTTGAGCGCTGTGGCACTGGTTGCAGCTGGCACGACCCCCGGCATATGTGAAGCTGCCGCCCGTACCGTGCGCGGAGGCCTCCCACTGCTCGACAAAGGGATGATGGGTTCCCGAGTGACATTCGCCGCAGCCGTTCGTGGCGTCGGTGGCGACCGCGATCGAGGCGAGCGGCTGCATCGCGGACGGATTGGTGACATGGTCGATGCCGGGACCATGGCAGTTCTCACATTGCACGTCGTGATAGACCGCGATCACGGCGCTGTCCAGTGGCGCAGTTGGGTCGGACACGAGTGCGGGATACCCGGCCGAACCCTCAACCGCGTTCCCGTTCTCACTGATCGTATGACACGGCTCGCAGAACGACTGCGCGCTACCGGAGGCCTGCAGCGTGCTCCACGCATGCGCGTGATGCGTCTCCCGCCACTCCACCTGGGTGTCCGCGTGACAGTTGCCGCACGTCGTCTGACGATCCTCGGCAGAGAAATAGCCAAGGAATCCGTTGACGTCGTCTGGCGGCGCGTTGAACGGTGTACGGAAGGAGATCGTCTCCTCCGTGCAGGCACCCGCGATCAGGAATCCCAGCACCACCATCACAGGCAGTGCCCGTCCGACGAATCGATGTCTCATGGGCATACCCCCCCTCGGAGGCATATAAAATCGGAACGAATCGACTACACATTACGATCGGCCCGATGCCTCGGCAATAGAGGCGGCCGTTTCTGAAGAGACCTTCACTCTGTACTTACTTCGGGCCCACGGCGGGACAGTGACACGGTCTTCCACACCCCGTTACTCAGCTCACTTGAGGACTACTGTGTGGGACTCGCCGTGTAGCCGAGATAGGTCAGCACGATCATGTACGCGATGACGCCAACGCCAATCCAGGTAAACAGCTTGCTCGGTTGCCCCCGCGCGGTGTGGCGATCGAGGATCGGGATCAGCAAGAGAAGTGCTCCAGCCAATCCAAAGCCGAGTATCCCCACGATTTCACCTTCGATGCCGAGAATGTGACCCGGGAGGTATTTCAACGTCTGAAACATGAACATGAAATACCACTCAGGCTTGATCCCCGCCGGCGCCGGTGCAAACGGATCCGCCTTGTCGCCCAGCTCGGCCGGGAGGAATGCGGCGAGCGCAGCAAGCACCGCGAGCGCCGTGAGCCAACCCACGAGATCGCGCAGCAGGAAATCCGGGAAGAACGGCATGACGCGGTTGGCACCGCCGCCACGCTCGATGCTGGGTGGAACACTCATCCCCTGTTTCTGCACGAGGAACAAGTGCAGACCAAGGAACAGGAAGGCCACTCCAGGCAGCACCGCGACGTGAAACGCGTAGAACCGCGTGAGCGTTGCGCCGGTCACATCATCACCGCCACGCGCGACGCGGAGCAGGAAATCTCCCACGAACGGCACGGCCCCGACGATCTCGGTCCCGACTCGCGTTGCGAAGTACGCGAGTTCATTCCACGGCAGCAGGTACCCGGTAAATCCGAACGCCATGGAGAGCCCAAGGAGTCCAATGCCTGAGAACCACGTCAACTCCCGCGGCGGCCGGTACGCCTTCATGAGCAGCACGCTGAACAGATGCAGAAACGCCGTGAGGATCATCAGGTTCGCCGACCACGAATGAATGGACCGCACCAGCCATCCAAACTGCACCGTCGCCATCAGGAACTGGACGGACTCGTAGGCCTCTTCGGCGCTGGGCCGGTAGTAGAACAGCAGCAGCATCCCGGTGGTGATCTGCACGACGAAGAGGAAAAGCGTCATGCCACCCAGGTAGTACCAAATCGTGTGGCGGTGAACCGGGACGTCTTTCTTCTTCGCAAGCATCATGACGCCGGCGAGTCCCACACGCTGGTCCAGCCAGGTCGCACCGCGCGCCATCCACCCAGCCCACCACGCCATCTTCTCAGCTCCCCTTGCTCACGACAATCTGATCGCCGCGAACATTGACGGCGTAGGTCTCCAACGGCGCCGGAGGCGGGCCTTGGATGTTGCGGCCGTTGAGGTCAAAGTGACCATTGTGGCACGCACACCAGATGTGGCCGACGTCCGGGCGGTATTGGACAATACAACCCAAGTGGGTGCACGCGGCGGAGAACGCACGGAGCTCGCCCGTCGGCGTCCGCACGAGGATTCCCGCGCGACTGCCGAATCTGAAGATCTCTCCCGTGTTCGGCTCCAAGTCTTCCGGCGTGAAGGGCACCGTCACTGAGGCGGACGTCGACTCCACGGCCTGCGGCGGCACGAGATACCGGCCTGCCGGGTACAGAATCGCGAGCAAGAGGCCTCCAACGCTCGTGCTCAGCAGCCATGTCGTGAGCGTTCTGCTGAGGAGCCAGTCGATGAAGCGCCTGCGCGACGTCTCCGGGGCCGGCCGGTTCTCAACCATCGGGTTGCCTCGTGAGTTCAGGTCGTAGACTTCGCCCGTTCGATATCGCGAATCTTGAGCAACAGGCCCAGGATGAGCGCGAGGATGATCGTCACCGAGATCACCAATCCGGCCCGGCGAAACCGCAATTCACCCAGCGCTTCCTCACCCCGACTCTGCGCCGTGGCCGTGATCGCCAACCCCTCATCGACTGGCTCTTTCACGTTCAGCACTTCGAACGAGTGGACCGACGCGCGCGCTGTGATCAACGCGTTGTTCGCTCCACCCAGCTCGAACAGGGGCTGACTCACTTCCATTCCGGCCCGCTCGGCCTTCAGCAGCTTTGCGTGGGCACTATCGAACGCGGTCCGGAGCGAATCTACCAGCGTACGCATCGCGCGCGCCGTCTCGCCACCTCCGTCACCAGCGGCGTGGCAGCGGCCGCATACCGCTCCTTCACCGAGTCCCAACAGCGTATCGCCGGCCCACTGGATCTCGTGATTGTTGTGGCAGGTCGCGCAGCCTGGAACGCCTAGCATGGCGAAGGTGCTGGCATGCCGGCTCTGAGCAAAATAGTCCGCCATCACCGAGTGGCACTGCCCGCACACATTGCCGACCCACGAGATTCCTGGAGGTGCCGCTCCGTGGTTGCCATGGCAGTCGTTGCACGTCGGGGCCGACAGATCCCGCCGCACGGACATCGCCTCCCAGTGCACGCTGCGCAGATACTTCTCTTGTTGGTCCGTCGCCAGACCATAGGGTTGCATGTAGTCGGCCTGGGAGTGGCACGTCCCGCAGGTATTCGCCACGTTGAGCGGATTCACGCTCGACGCGGGGTCGGTGGGTGGCGTGATGGCGTGTGCCGGGTGACAGTTTGTACACACCGCGACCGCTGTGTCGCCCAGCTCCACGAGCCGGCGGCCGTGGACCGACGTGACATACTCGGCCACCTGATCGACGCGAAGCGACGGATTGTATTGGCGCATGAATGCGGCGTCGGAGTGACAGCGACCACAGAGATCCACCGAACGGCGCCGTCCCGGCCGCCCGAGGAACCCCTTCGCCGGATCCATGCCATCGAACCCGGCAGCCGGGTCGCCGCCGTGACAGGCAGAGCAGCCGAGCCCCCGCACCGCATGAATGTCGGCCGGGAACGCCTTGGCTGGCGCGGAGAGGCGCTCGTCGTCCAACACACTGTGACAACTCAGGCAGTTGTCAGTCGGCGGCTCCTGCGCATGCGCCTGGCCGGACCATGAGTGCGTCGCTGCCCCAAGCATCATGACGGCGAGCACACGGGGCATCCGCCATCCGGCCATCAACGACCTCCCCTCATGGTCTTCAAGAGTGCTGCCAAGACCGCCGGTTCACGCCCGCTCAGCGTCGACCACGCCGCCGCGGCGCCAGGATTGTCATCCAAGATAACGACATGATTCCATAACGCAGCGAGGACTCCGGCGTTGGAGCCGAGATCGGCCACGGTGGTCAGGTCGCAGGCCCCGCCTAGCGGCACAGCGGGACGGCCCGAAACCGCCGCTGCCGTGGAACGTGGCCCCGCCGGGCCGAGACCGGCGAGGACGTTGAGAGCCCCGAATACCGGCCGGGAACACTCATCATCCTGCCGAGGTCGTCGAGTGTCTCACCTCGTGCTCAGGTACCCGCAGGCGACCCCTCGTTCACGGAGGCCGCTTCGGGCTGCGTGTCCGTCCACGGTGGCAGGATCTTGACCAAAACCCACAGGATGACGAACGGCAGGCACAGCAAGCCGATCGTCATCACCAGGCCCTCGACGCCGAACACGTCGGCCCGGTAGACCGTCAAGCCCTTCAAGCTCTTCGAGAACAGCTGACCGCCGATCACAACGTTCCAGCGAATCGAGAAGATGCCAATCTGAATCAATACGGCCGCCACGAGGTAGATCAGCTGTCGCAGCTCCGGCGGCAGCTTGACGAAGCCGTGCTTGCGAAGGCCCGGAGAGATGAGGGCCAGCGTCACCAGCGGAATCACCGTGCCCATGAGGACTTGGAGCACGATTAGGCTAATCGTGAGGCGATGCTGCATCATCTGTGACAAGATCTCGATCGACTCCTCCGCCTCATACAGTCGATGAATGAAATCCAATGATTCCAGCGCAAAGTCGACCACGAGGGCGTAGAACAAGAACTGCGCGAGCTTGTCGAGGCACTTCATGTCGACCGGGCGCCACCGGAACAGCGTAGTGAGCACGTAGAGCACGAGCACCAAGGCGATGCCCGAGACGATGGCCGAGAAGAGGAATACCACCGGCATCAGTACGCTGCTCCACCACGGATTCGCCTTGATCGACCCGAAGATGAACCCCACGTAGCCGTGCAGCAGAAACGCCGACGGGATCCCGATGATGGTGATCCAGCGCCCGACGGACTCATCGAACCGGAGTGATTTGTCCGATAGGTCCGTCGCTCCCAGTGTGAGGCCGTAGTGCAGCCACCGTTTCCACCCCCGCTCGCTCCGCGCCCAGAGGACCATGTCCTTCCGGTAGTCGAACCAGATCTCCAGGAGCAGCACGACCATGAGATACCAGGCGTACACGAACCCGAACATGGCCATGGCCGACTGGCGATTCGGCGTGAGGAAGATCTCGAAGGAGCGCTCCGGATGCCCGAGGTGGGCCAGGAGCGGAAGCGGCGCCACCACGAGGAACGCGAGCGCCGTGAGCAGCGACAGGCGGTAGGTGGGCTGCACCTCCTTGACATTGAACACCCGCTCCAACGACGCGAGAATGAACGCTCCCGCCACGAGGCCCGTCAAATACGGGTACAGAACGATCAGCAGGCCCCACTGGTGCTCGAGTTCGTTCGGGTAGATGTATCCCTGCACCGTCAGCTCACCTCGACGTCGAGATTCGCATAGTACGCCTTGGGTTTGGTGTTCAGATGGTGCTTGAGCACCTGGAGGTCGTTGAACCGCATGAACCGCGCGAGCGGCGTCGGCGTGTCGTTGAGCTCTCCGAACACGCGCGCCCCGGTGGGGCACACCTCGACGCACGCAGGCACGAGACCGTCAACGAGCCGGTGATAACAAAACGTGCACTTGGCCGCCACGTGCTTCTCGGGATGCATGTACCGGGCGCCATAGGGGCAGGCCTGGATGCAATACCGGCATCCGATGCAGTACTCGTCGTCGACGAGCACCACCCCGTCTTCCGTGATGAACGTCGCGCCAACCGGACACACTTGTACGCACGGAGGGTTCGCACAGTGGTTGCAGAGCTTGGGCACGAAGAACGACCGGCGGATTTCCGCCGGGCTTTCGAGCGGCGGAAATCCGTCGATGCCCCCGTTGGGACTGTCGACCTCCACCTCACGCTCACCGCGAAGCACGTATCGCTCGATCCAGGTATTGAAGAAGTGGGGCTCCTGCGGTACATCGTTTTCGGTCTTGCACGCGACCACGCACCGCGCACACCCGATGCATTTCTGAATGTCGATCCCCATCCCGTACAAGTGCTCTGACGGCTCGTACGCCGCACCGGCTTGACCTTGCGCTCCCGCAACGGGCAACCGCAGAACCCCCAAGAGGAGCGGTGCACCGCCGGCGCACGCTGCAAGCATCTCGTTCAGGAACGCCCGTCGATCCACCGCTCCGTGACCCGACCGGGAGGATTCCTGTGCGATCACCTCGTCCTGTTCCGCCATCACCGCGCCTCGGGAAGATGAGGATAGTGACACTGCCAACACAGGTAGGGCTCACCGTGGGTCCGCAGGTCGATTTGCGGGATGTCGCCCGCGCCGGGACCCATTGCATGACAGCCGCCGCAGAACGCCCGATTCACCGGCTTCGTGGGTCGAACCCCCCGAGGGTTCAGCTTGTGCTCTTCCGGCGCTTGGTGACACGTGGTGCAATCGAGCGCCCAGTGATGGGAGACCGCTTTCTGGCTGGCAATCTGACCGTGGCAGGCAGCGCATTCCTGTGGCACCGCCGGCGGCTCGGGCGCGTGGGGTTCGTGGCACTGGGAGCAGGGGATGCGAGGATTGTGCGCGACGGAATCGATCTGGGCAAAGCCCGTTGGGCGCGACGGGTTATACGCGTGGCACAACACGCAAAGATCGCGGCTGCGCGGAATCGGCGGTTTCACGTCGAGCGGCGCCGCTACGTGGGTGGCCGCGGGCCCATGGCAGACCTCACACGACACCATTCGATGGTTCCCCTCAGCCCGCACTTCGGCGACGTTGGTATGGCAGAGCGCGCATTCCTGGTGGCCGGCGTACTTCTTCTCGTGGGCGGCGATCGAGTCGACCGCTGCCGCCCGATAGTGACCGCGGTCGCCAAAGGTCTCTGGAATGAGTAGTTGGCGCGCTACGACCAGTCCCACGATGGCGAGCACGAACACCACGGCCAGTCGGGGGAGCTGTTGAGGCATGAAGGTGGCCTCGGAGGTTCGAGGAGGTGACCACTCGGGAACGTCCGAGCATCAGTGGGTGCGCGGTGTCGTAGATTTCGTGAAGGAATCGTGAAGCGCGGTTCATCGAGCCTCGGCAAGGAGCCGCCTGCGGATCCGTGGCGTGACTCACACGCGGCGCGGCGACCGAGATATTATTGAACGAACTGGCCGGCGTGCCGAACGCCGGCGACGATCCTCTCGTACGAGTCGGGATGCACCCAGCGCAACCGTTTACCGTCGAAATGGCACTGACCACTGTCGCCGTGACCGCCGCCGCGGATGCCGTGACGCGCATCGAGCTGAACGCTCGCGGTGCCAGAGCACCTGAGACGCCGTTCGAGCGTCGCGTTGCGTCGGAACTCCAGGAGTTCTGTGCCGGCCAACGCGATGAGTTCGGCTTTCGCGTGGAGCCCGTGGGAACGCCGTTTGACCGTCTCGTGTGGGACGCCGTGCGTCGGATCCCGTACGGCGCGACGGCCACCTACGGTCAAATTGCCTGGAGCATCGGTCGACCCAACGCGGCGCGCGCCGTGGGAACTGCAAACGGGCGCAACCCCGTGCCAATCGTCATTCCGTGCCATCGTGTGGTCGGAGCTGGCGGCAAGCTCGGCGGCTACGGTGGGGGCCTGGATCTGAAGCGGAAGCTCCTGAACCTGGAACTGTCGCACTGACATGACCCGACGCCTGTCCCATCGAGCCCGCCGACCCTGGGCGGTCTGCCTCACCCTCGCGTGCCACGTCGGGATCGCCTGGGCGGCACTCGCGTGTGGCGAGCCCACGCGGCCAATCTTCAATCCGTCGCCCTTCGACCCCGACACGTTCCCACCCCGAATCGAGTTCCTCGAACCGGCGGTCGCAGACAGCGTCTACGCCCCCGGGAGTCAGATCGTCGTGCGCGTTCGGGTCAGCGACCGAACCACCCTGAGCGCAGTCGCCGCCGGGGTGTTGGGCGCGTTCGCCCTCGGCTTTCCCAATATCTTCCCGAACGATACCGTCCTCGTGGTCGACTACCCGATCCCGACGCCGGTCGGCGTGACGGGGCAGATCACGCTCCGGATCGTGGCGACTGATTCGCTCGACAACCGGGCGAGCGCAGACCGCTCGTTCGTGCTGCAGTAGTAGCTGAACCGCCGTGCAGCTGACACAGCTCGTCGCACGGAACTTCCGCAACTTCGCCGCACTCGACCTCGAACTTCCACCGGAAGGCGTCGTAGTCATCGGTCCCAACGGCCACGGCAAGACCAACCTGCTCGAGGCGATCTACTACCTCGTCCTGTTCCGCTCACTGCGTGGCGCCAAGGACCGCGAACTCGTACGGTTCGAGGAGGATGGATTCTTCATCGCCGGCACCGCCGGCCATCGCGTCACCGTCGGCTACGAGGTCGCCGGTCGGCGCAAGAAGGTGACGATTGACCGGGGAGAGCTCAAGAAACTGGCCGACGGTGTCGGGAGCGTCGTCGCGGTCGCGCTCTCTCCCGCCGACCGCACGGTGGTTGCCGGTGGACCAGCGGGACGGCGGCGGTATCTGGACATCCTCCTCGCGCTGAGCGAACCTGGGTATTTGGCGTCCCTCTCGACGATGCGGCAGGCGCTCAAGCAGCGGAACGCGGCGCTTCGCCGAGCCGATGGCGACGCTGCCCGGGCGTTCGACGCCCCGTTTGCCACCTCGTCCGCCGCCGTCGCCGCTGCGCGTCGGCGGTGGACCGCGCGTTGGGCTGCCCGCTACCGCGACTTCTGCCTCGCACTCGGCGAGACGGAATCCCCCGCGATCGACTACGCGGCGGACCATCATCGCGAGATCGATTCACCCACGGTGGTTCTGGATGCGCTGGATCGCGCCGCCGAACGCGATGCCCGGCGCGGTGTCACAACCGTGGGGCCGCATCGGGATGACCTGACGTTGGTGCTGAACGGGAAGGAGTTGCGGACGTTTGGATCGGCAGGACAACAGCGAACGGCGGCGGTGGCGTTGCGCTTGGTGGAAGCGGAGACGATTCGCGAGACGCGAGGCGTGGCCCCCATTGCGCTCTACGACGATGTCTTCGCTGAATTCGACGAGCAACGCCAGGCAAACTTGCTGGCGCTGATTCGCGAGACACTGCCGGGCCAAGCCGTGATCGCTGCACCCCGGGAGTCCGAGGTTCCTGCGTCACTGCTCGACCGACCGCGGTGGTCCATGCGAGGAGGCACGATTGAGCGCTAGAAAGAAGACCCCGGTGACGCCGATGGACGAGGCACTCGAGGCCTACATCAAACGCCGAGGCATCAAGCGCCGACTCGATCAGGCAAGCGTCATTCCCGAATGGGATCAGCTGGTCGGGCCGCAAATCGCCACGGTGACCACACCGCACTTCGTCACTCGGGACGGTACGCTGATCGTGAGCGTCGCGTCGGCCGCGTGGATGCAGGAGCTGCAGCTCATGTCGCCGGAGATCCTTCGCAAGCTCGGTCAACGGGGGAAAAAGATCCGCAGAATCGTGTGGCGCGCAGAGTAACCGGGGCGCCCGACCGCCAGGGTCGGCGTGCCAGGCGCGTCCGCCTCCGAGGGCTGTCCGGCGGCCCTCGCCGCCGGACATCGCGGGACCTCTGCGCTCGACCCTAACCAGTTGGCAGAGAAAGGCTTAGAGAAACCCCACCCGATTGATTTCTGACTTCACCAGCGGTATATTGCAAGGACCTCAACCGGGGTCGTTTCAGGCCCCGTTTTTTTCACCCGCCGAGAGACCATGACTGCAGCTCGCGAGAACGACTCATACAGTTCTGATGCCATCCAAGTCCTCAAAGGGCTCGAGGCCGTACGGCGCCGCCCTGGTATGTACATCGGCTCGACGGGTGCGCGAGGACTGCACCATCTGGTCTACGAGGTGGTGGACAACGCCATCGACGAAGCAATGGCGGGATACTCCAGTTCGATCGACGTCACCTTGCAGCCGGACGGAGCGGTGACGGTGGTGGACGACGGCCGAGGCATCCCCGTGGACCTCCACAAAACGGAGGGGAAGCCCGGCGTCGAAGTGGCCATGACGATGCTCCATGCGGGCGGCAAGTTCGACAAGAGCACCTACAAGGTCTCGGGCGGCCTACACGGGGTGGGAGTCTCGGTGGTGAACGCCCTGTCCGAGCGGCTCGATGTCTGGGTATGGCGCGACGGTCACGAACACCACATGGCGTTCGAGCGCGGCAAGACGGTCCAACAACTCGAGGTCACCGGCAAGACACGCAAGACGGGCACCAAGGTGACGTTCAGGCCTGACCCGGAGATCTTCCCCGAGATCGCCTACGACCAGGGCACGATTCAGAATCGGTTGCGCGAACTCGCGTTCCTGAACTCCGGCGTCTCACTCACCCTCAACGACCGGCGAGTCGAGGAGGCCACCACGGAGGTCTTCCTCTACAAGAAGGGCATCGCGGAGTTCGTGCAGTTCCTGCGCGGCAGTCGCAAAGCGCTCCACGCGAAGCCGGTCCATTTCACCACGGCCAAAGATGACGTCGAAATCGACCTCGCCATGCAGTGGGACAGCGGCTACCAGGAGAATACGTTCTCGTTCGTCAACAACATCAACACCCACGAGGGCGGAACGCATCTCACTGGGTTCAAAGCCGCACTCACGCGTTGCGTAAACGAGGTGGCGAAAACCAAGGGCATGTTCAAGAAGGACACCGTCACGCTGAGTGGTGATGACGTGCGTGAGGGCTTGACCGCCGTCCTGCATGTCAAGGTGAAAGAGCCCCAGTTCGAGGGTCAGACGAAGACGAAACTCGGAAACTCGGAGGTCGAGGGGATCGTCAAGACCGTCGTGTACGAATACCTGGGGAACTACCTGCTGGAGACGCCATCCGCCGCACGGGCAGTCATCGACAAAGCCCTGAGTGCTGCGCGGGCCCGCGAGGCGGCTCGGAAAGCCCGAGAACTCGTGCGCAAGAAGAGCGCGCTCGAGAATGGCGTGCTACCGGGCAAGCTGGCCGACTGCTCCCTGAGCGACCCCACCATGTGCGAGTTGTACATCGTCGAAGGCGACAGCGCCGGCGGCTCGGCCAAACAGGGCCGGGATCGCTCGTTCCAGGCCATCCTGCCGCTCCGGGGCAAGATCTTGAACGTGCAGAAGGCCCGGGTCGACAAGGTGTTCTCCAATGAGGAGATCCGCGCGATTGTCACGGCGGTCGGCACCGGGATCGGCGAAGACGAGTTCAAGCTCGACGAGGCGCGGTATCACAAGATCATCATCATGACCGATGCGGACGTGGACGGAGCCCATATCCGCACCTTGCTCCTCACGTTCTTCTACAAGGAAATGCGGCCGCTCGTCGAGGCGGGCTACGTCTACATCGCCCAGCCACCCCTGTATCGAGTCGCGAAAGGGAAAGAGGAGTTCTACGCCTACGACGACTCGGAACGCGATGATTACGTCAAGCGGCTGTCCAACGGGTCCAGCGGAAAGGGCACTATCGGGATTCAGCGCTACAAAGGTCTCGGCGAGATGAACCCGGACCAGCTGTGGCGGACCACCATGGATCCGTCGACTCGCACCGTGCTCCGAGTCGAACTCGAGGATGCTGTCGAAGCGGCCCGGCTGTTCGAAACGCTGATGGGCGACGAAGTCGAGCCGCGGCGCGCGTTCATCGAAGCTAACGCGAAGTACGTCAAGAACTTAGACGTATAGTCCTGGCGCGACTGGGCCGGGATTTCAATCCTTTCGGGAGCAGTGCCAAACTGGACAACTGCTCGGCCTTGACATAGTATTATGACTATAGTAGAATTGCCTATATGATGACACCCGCGAACTTGGTTCGGACCATCGAGCCCCGGCAGCTTGCCCGGGCTGCCGACATCATTAAGATGCTCGGCCACCCCGACCGGCTGAAGATCGTCGAGGTGCTCGAGCCCGGCGAGGTGGCAGTGACGGAGATCCAGGAGGCCCTGGGCCTGCCCCAGGCAATTGTCTCCCAGCATCTCGCGAAGATGCGCGGCTGTGACATCGTTGCCGCGCGGCGGGATGGGAATCATGTGTTCTATCGCATCATCGAACCCAAGGTGCAGCACATTCTGGACTGTATTCGCCGGTGCGACATGTGACTGGAAGAGTTATTGGAAGCCCCTTTTTTGTTGAGCTATAACATATGTCTATGACTATTAACATATTAATGCTAGGTGCTCAGCTGACCGCTGCCGATACCGTGCACTTATCGGTGGACGCTGCGCTCCAGCGTGCCCGCGAGGCCAATCCGAGCCTCAGGGCAGAACGCGCCGCCGCGCATGCGGCTGCACAGCTTCCACTGCAGGCCACCCAGGCCTTCCTGCCAACCGTGACGCTCGACCTTCACGGTCTCAGAACCACGGATCCCGTTGCCGTCTTCGGACTCAAGCTGCGGCAGGAGAACTTCCAGGCGCCCGACCTCGATCTCAACGCCCTGAACCGACCCGACGCGTACTCGGGGTACAGCGCCGGGGCGACCATCCAACAGCCGCTGTTCGCCCCCGAAGGACTGTTCGGCTTTGCGGCGGCCCGGCGTGCGGCTGCTGCGCAACAGGCAGCCGCCCGGCGCGCGGCAGGCGCAACCCGGTTCTCCGTGACCCAAGCATATTGGGACGCACAGCTCGCCGTCCACCAGGTGGAGGCGTTGGACACGGCACTCACCGCCGTGCGCGCACACGTCCGCCAGGCGGAGGCCATGCGGGCACAAGGCCTGGTGACCGGACTCGACGCGCGGTTGGCACGGCTCAAGGCCTCCGAACTGGAGGTGCGACGCCTCGGCGCCGATGCGCAGGCTCGGAACGCGTTCTCGGCGTTGCGAGCGCTGCTCGCATTGCCCGATTCCCTGCCGCTCTCGCTGACCGACTCGTTGGCGCACGAGGCGGGGACCGGGGCCTGCGCGGCGGGCGCACTGGACTGCTCCGTCGGCGATCGCGGTGACTTGACGGCGTTAGCGCACGGCACGGATGCCGCTCGAGCCAGCGTGCGCAAAGCGTGGGCGTCACAGCTGCCATCGATCGCGGCCTTTGCGTCGTTCGCACACTACAGCAACAGCGCGCCGTTCGCCGCGGGCAGCGGGGATTGGACGATCGGCGTCGGCCTCACGTGGCGGCCACTCCAGGGACTCTCGGGACCCGGGTCCGTGCGAGCTGCGCAGGCCAACCACCAGGCGGCCGCAGCGCGACTCGAGGCAGCGCAACGACAAGCGACCGTCGAAGTCCTCCAGGCCGAGCGAATGCTCACCGCCGCCGGTGAACGGGCGGACGTCGCGGCACGCGCCGCCAACGAGGCAGCAGAAACACTCGCCCAGGCCCGACTTCGGTACCGCACCGGTGCGTCATCGATTACCGAGCTGCTGGATGTGCAAGCCGCGGTAACCGCCGCGACGCTCAACCTCTTGGCCGCACGTCACGACCTCCTGGTCGCCACCGCGGCCCTCGAACTCGCCTACGGAGTGTACGATCAATGATAAGACGCTTGGCATGGGGTGCCCTCGCGGTGGCCGTGGCCGCTTGCGGGCCGGCGCCGTCGACCCCGCACGCGCCGACGGACGTCACACCCACGACCGTCACGATTCACGCTGAGCCCTTGGCCGTGACGACGCCGGTCGAGGGTACCGTTGCCGCTCGCCACCGCGCTGAGATAACCACACGCATTATGGCACGCATCTCCGAGCTGCGTGTGGATGTGGGGACGCGGATCGCACCCGGTCAGACGTTGATTCGGCTCGGGACCGGCGATATCGCCGCGTCTCGCGCCAAGGCCGAGGCAGCCGTGACCGCGGCGATCGCGGCGCGAGACGAGGCGGCTCGTCAAGCCGCGCGGATGGACACGCTCTACGCACAGGACGTCGTGGCGGCCGTTCAGAAAGACGGCGCGCACCTCGCCCTCACGCAAGCGGAAAGCCAAGTGGCGCTGGCAGAGGCCACACGCACCGAGGTGGAAACAGCCGCGAGCTACGCCACCATTCGTGCGCCGTTTCACGGTGCCGTGGTGGCGCGATACGCAGACGCGGGTGACGTCGCGGCACCCGGGATCCCGCTTCTCGTGATCGAAGACTCGGGACCGCGCGATGCCGTCCTCGCCGTCCCCGCCGACCTCGCGCTCACGCTGGAACCCGGCGCTCCCGTCCGCATCTCCGCTTCCGATGGACGGTCGACGACGGCGGCCATTCGCGCAGTTGCCCCCGGCGCCGATCCGATGACCCGCACGGTCGAGGTGCGCGCTAGCCTCCCAGCGGACTGGCCAACCGGAATCTCCGTCACGGCGTTGATTCCCTCGGGCAGCGCCGATGGCATTGCGATCCCGGCAGACGCCGTGGTGCGGCGCGGTCAGCTGACCGGCGTTCGCGTCCTGACCGCGGACGGGGTCGCGGTTCGGTGGATCCGACTTGGACGAGCGGTGGGCGCAGGCGATCGGATTCAGGTACTGAGCGGTCTGGAGCCCGGCGATCGGGTCGTCCTATGAAGACCGGCCCCTCCGGCGCGATCGCGCAGCGATTCCTCAATTCAAAGCTGACGCCGCTGCTCATAGCGGCATCGCTCGTCCTCGGCGTCGGCGCTGTGCTCACGACGCCGCGGGAGGAGGAGCCACAGATTCGCGTTCCGATGATCGACGTCGCGGTTGGACTGCCCGGCGCGAGCCCTCGGGAGGTCGAGCGGCGTCTGGTCGAGCCACTGGAGCGCGCGATCTGGGAGGTGCCTGACGTCGATTACGTCTACAGCATGGCGCAATCCGACGGCGCGTTGGTCACCGCGCGCTTCGCGGTCGGAACGGAGCCCGAGATCGCGCTCACGCGGCTCCACGGAAAACTGCTGGCCAACATGGACAAGGTGCCGCCAGGGGCTACGCCGCCCTATGTCACGCTCCATGGCATCAATGAGGTGCCGATTCTCACGCTCACGCTCTCCGGAGGTGGAGACGCCGGGGACGGATACCTGCTCCGCCAACAAGCCGTCGAGTTGGCGGCAGAGTTGAAGCGGATTCCGGACGTCGCCGAAACCTGGGTGATCGGGGGTGCGCCACGCGAGGTATCGGTGATGCTCGATCCCCAGGCGCTCGCGGCGCGCGGACTCTCGGGTGCCGTCGTGCTGCACGCGCTGGGGGAGGCAAACGCGGAACTCCCCACCGGCGCCCTCGTGTCAGGGAATCGCAGCATTCCGGTCCGCATCGGCCACCTGCTGCGGAGTGCCGATCAGGTCAGCGAGGTCGTCGTCGCCGTGGTCGACGATCGCGCAATTCGGCTGAGAGATGTGGCAACCGTGCGCGACGGACCGGCCGAGCCAGAGCACTATGTGGCCTTCCTCCCCGGTGGCGGAGCGGGCGAGCAGTTCGAGCCGGCCGTAACCATCGCGCTGGCGAAACGCGAAGGAACGAACGCCGCTACGATTGCCCACCACGCTCTCGAGCGCGTTGAGGATCTTCGGGGACGCGTGATTTCCGACGATGTGCGGGTCACGGTGACGCGGGACTATGGCGAGACGGCGACCGAGAAGTCCCAGGAGCTCCTCCTCCACATACTGGCAGCCACCGTCGGAGTCGTGCTCCTCGTGTGGGTCACGCTCGGGTGGCGGGAGGCCGTCGTGGTGCTGGTGGCGGTTCCTGTCACGCTCGCGCTCACGCTCTTCGTGTATCGGCTCTACGGATACACGCTGAACCGGATCACCTTGTTCGCGCTCGTCTTCGCCATTGGTATCCTCGTGGACGATGCCATCGTGGTGGTAGAGAACATCGCGCGACATCTCAGTCTAAAGCACCGACATCCGGACGAAGCCGCGGTCGTCGCGGTGGACGAAGTCGGGAACCCGACGATCCTCGCCACCCTCACCGTCATAGCGGCGATTCTGCCCATGGCGTTCGTGTCGGGGCTCATGGGACCGTACATGCGCCCGATTCCCGTGGGTGCGTCCATGGCGATGCTCTTCTCGCTCGCCGTGGCCTTTATCGTCACGCCCTATCTCGCGGTGCGCCTCGTGAAACAGCACAACGGCTCACCACCATCCGGAGCCCCGGTCGAGTCGACGGACGAAGTCGTTCCGACCGGACGGATCGCGCGGTGGTACCGGCGGAACATGGAGCGCCTCCTCGGCAGCACTCGGCGACGACGCACCACCTACGCCGTGATGGTGGGCATGTTGGTGCTGTCGGCCGCCTTGGTGCCACTCAGGCTGGTGACGATCAAGATGCTGCCGTTCGACAACAAGAGTGAGTTCCAACTCATCGTTGACATGCCCGAGGGCACATCGCTGGAACGAACGGCCGAAGTCTCCCAGGCGCTCGCGCTCGTTGCCGCCGGAGATGACGCGGTGAGCAACATCCAGACGTACGCCGGCACACCCGCCCCCTTCAATTTCAACGGGCTCGTTCGCCACTACTTCCTCCGCCGCGGTCCCACGGTAGCGGACGTGCAAGTCAACCTGAAGCCGAAACACGACCGGTCGGAACAGAGTCACGACATCGCCTCACGGATGCGGCCGGCCATCGACTCGGTCGCTCGCGCCTACGATGCGTCAGTCAAGCTGGCCGAAATCCCGCCCGGACCCCCGGTCATGGCCACGCTCACCGCCGAGATTTACGGGCCGACCTATGCCGAGCAGCTCTCTCTCGCAGAGCGGGTGCGCGACGTCTTCCAACAGACGGACGGGGTCGTCGACGTGGACTGGTCCGTCTCGGCCGCGCACGCCGAGGTGCGAGGCGCTATCTCGCAGGCCGAGGCGCTGCGCATCGGTACCAGCCCGCGTGCGATCGCACAAACGGTCGCGGCCTCGATGGGCGGTGCCGACGCAGGGCTGCTGCATGACGACGCCGCCGGTGAACCGGTGCCGATTCGCGTGCACCTCGCGGATTCGATCGTCGCCTCCGTAGCCGATCTTGCCACCCTGCCGATCGCCACACCACGTGGCGCCCGGCAACTTGGCACCTTGGCGTCACTCGACAGCGTCGCCGTTGAGACCCCGATCTTCCACAAGAACCTGCGGCCCGTCGTGTACGTGACAGCCGACGTAGCAGGACGGCTCGAGAGTCCCGCGTACGCCATGCTGGAGATGGGCGGACCGCTGGACGACGCGACCGACGGGCTCACACGCCACTGGGTACGCTCCCCAACCCTCACGGAAGAGCCGTTTCTCGTCTGGGACGGTGAGTGGCAGATCACGATCGAAGTGTTTCGCGATCTCGGCATCGCCTTCGCCGCGGTGCTGCTCCTGATCTACGTCCTGGTCGTAGCGTGGTTCCAGTCGTTCACCGTGCCGCTGGTGATCATGGCACCGATCCCGCTCACGCTGATCGGCATCCTGCCGGCGCACTCGTTGACCGGAGCGTTCTTCACGGCGACCTCGATGATCGGCATGATCGCGCTAGCGGGCATCATCGTGCGAAACTCGATCTTACTGGTCGATTTCGTCGAGTTGGGGCTCGAACGCGGCCGCTCGCTGCGCGAAGCCGTGATCGCATCGGGGCTCATTCGCGCCCGACCCATTGTGCTGACGGCGCTCGCAGTTGTGATCGGCGGATTTGTCATGGTGCGCGATCCGATCTTCGAGGGACTGGGGATCGCCCTCATCAGTGGTGCAGTGGTGGCCACTGCCCTCACGCTCGTCGCGATTCCACTCCTCTACTATGAGATGCACAAATGAAACTGCTCCTGATCTTCGTCGATTCGAATCACCGGAGCGACGTCGAACGCGTGCTGGACGAACACGGGGTCCCTGGCTATAGCGAGTTCCCCAACGTGTTCGGCAAAGGGGAATCCGGCCGGAAACTGGGTACCCGAGCGTTTCCGGGGTCGAGCACGCTGTACTTCGTCGCCATCAACGACGGCGACTGCGAGACGCTCTGCGTCGATTTGCGAGCTCTGCGCGATCAGGCGGGTCCGGAAGAGGGACTCAAGGCATACATCCTCGATACGATGGAGGTCCTGTAGTCATGCACTATCTCATTCGACGCATCGCAGGCGCGTTCGTACTCCTGTCGCTCGCACTGGGCTTTTGGGTAAGCCCGTATTGGTATCTCTTCACCGCCTTTGTCGGGCTCAACCTGCTGCAGTCGAGCTTCACACGGTTCTGCCCCATGGAGGTGATCCTCGAGAAGACAGGCGTGGCGCCGCGGATTCGGTGACGGCACCAACGGCTGGCGGCCACCGTGCTCATTGACGGCAGGTGCCCATTTCGGTACATCCCTCCCGAAACGGAGCATCGCGGGTAGATTTGATGCCCCGAACCGGCACCGGATGCCATGATTCCGCAGCAATCGGATCGGTACGGATGTTGCCTTATAACGCGTGGATCAGGTGGCCGTCTCTTCTTCTAAGGGGTTACAAATGTCAGGCTTGCTTCAGATGCTCACTCAACAGCTCACGGGCGGCGACAATCTCGGTCAGCTGAGCCGACAGCTTGGAGCGGACTCGGGTGCAACCCAGCAGGCGGTGGGTGCCGCACTTCCCATGCTGCTCGGTGCGCTCGCCAAGAACTCTTCGCGGGCGGACGGCGCTGAGGCGCTCAACCGCGCGCTCGACAAACACGACGGAGCGGTACTGGACGACCTCGGCGGGTTTCTCAACTCACCGAACATCGACGATGGCAACGGGATTCTCGGTCACGTGTTGGGTAACAAGCGCCAAGCGGTCGAGGCAGGCGTGAGCAAGGCGAGTGGCCTAAACACGTCGATGGTGACCAAGCTCCTCCCAATGCTCGCACCGGTGGTGATGGGCGCACTGGGCCGCCAGCGGCGGACCCAGAACATGGACGCCGGCGGTCTTGCCGGCATGCTGGGCGGTGAGCGTCAGGCAATCGAGCAGTCCAACCCGGCGTTTGGCATGCTCGGTAAGCTGCTCGACCAGGATGGCGACGGTAACATTGCCGACGATATCGCCAACATGGGCAAAGGGCTACTTGGCGGCCTGTTCGGCAAGCGCTAGGAATGCCGTCTCATCGTTGTCTCTAGAACAAGGAGTGTACAGTGGGTCTGTTTGACTTCGTAAAGGGCGCGGGACGCAAGGACGAAGCGGATGCCCGCGATGAGCAGAACCGAGAGCTGATGAAGGGAAACAAGCTCTTGCGGTACGTGATGGGCCTGGGGCTGGACATCGAAGACCTTCGGGTCAAGTACGACGATGGGATCGCGACGATCACCGGAAAGGCCAAATCGCAGGCCGATCGCGAGAAGGCAGTGCTGGCGCTGGGCAACAGCGATGGTGTGGCACAGGTTGACGACCGCATGGAGACCATCGCCCCTGAAGCACAGGCACAGTTCTACACCGTGCAGAAGGGTGACTCACTCTCCAAGATCGCCAAGGAGTTCTACGGCGATGTCAAGAAGTACCCGGTCATCTTCGAGGCGAACAAGCCCATGCTCGAAGACCCCAACCTCATCTATCCTGGTCAGGTGCTGCGGATCCCTCCGGCCAACTGACCACTGCCATCCAAGATCGCAGTTTCGCGCCCCCACCGGCCACATGCTGGTGGGGGCGTTTGCGCTTGACGAGGACCCGGGTGCCGTCACCGCGCGCCTGTCGCCCGATCAGCACGGACGCCCGGTGCTCATAGGGCTAGCGCGCTGGGCAGTGAGATGGACATGTTGACCGGGCGCACCAAGGAGCCTAACAGCAAGCCATGAGATGCCTGGGTTCGGGACAGGCCCGAGCAACGGGGTGAAGCGCTACCGAACGCTCGCCGCGCTGCGTCGGGACGTGGAGTGCTGCACCAGCTGCCCGCGCCTGGTCGAGTACCGCGAGCGCATCGCTGCCGTGAAGAAGCCCGCGTATCGGCACTGGAGCTACTGGGGCCGACCGGTGTCCGGATTCGGCGACCCCGAGGCCCGCCTGCTGGTCGTCGGGCTGGCTCCCGCCGCCCACGGCGCAAATCGCACCGGCCGGATGTTCACCGGAGATTCGAGCGGCGATTGGCTCTACGACGCGCTGCATCGTCACGGGTTCGCGAGCCAGCCCACCTCGGACTCCCGCGACGACGGACTCACACTCCACGACTGCTACATCACGGCGGGCGGGCGCTGTGCGCCGCCCGCGAATCGCCCGACACAGGCGGAACTCGATCGATGTCAGCCGTTTCTGGAAACGGAGATCCGCTTGCTCGTGCACACGCGAGTCGTGATGACCTTGGGACACGTCGCACATCGGCAGTGGCTCAAGGCATCGGGATGGTGGAGCCGGTTCGCGCCGCGAGACCGACCAGAGTTCCACCACGGGCGCACGCACACGCTCCCGGACGGGCCGGTTCTTCTCTCTTCATATCACCCCTCCCGGCAGAATACGAACACCGGGCGGTTGACCCGTGCAATGTGGTATGGCGTCTTTCGGAAGGCGCGAGCGTTGCTGGAGTGACGTGGACCTGGTGAGGCTGGTCTCAGCCCTACCCTGGGCTCGATTCCCTGTTTCTGAGCGTCGAATCGGCTGGCGTTAACACGTTCACCTTCCAATCATGCAGGCGGTACAGGGTTTCGCCTCCGACCGGTCGCACCCAATAGCCACCGTCTATCGAGTCGAAGGCGAGCGCTGTCAGCGTGTCGCCGCGCATGCCGAGGAGCGTCACCTCCCGGTCCGGCTGACCGAGATCCGCGGAGTCCGCCTGTTCGGGGGTCGCAAACGCCGTGCCCTGTGCGGACAGATCGCGCAGCTCGCTCAGGATGCGTTGAACGGCAGCGGAGTCGACCTCACCTCCGTCGGCGAACCGCCACGCGCGGTCGGAACGGTGTAGCGCGTACCGCTCGCCATCTCGCATGATCAGGACCTGCGCAACCGAATCAGGCTCAACGGCTGCGATCCGCTTGTCCCTCCAATCGGTGACCGAGCGATCGACAAGAGCGACGAGCGGCCCCTCGAGCACAAACACAGGATCGTCGCCCACGCGCCGCGCATAGACGGAGCGGAACGCGCGTCCTGGCTCACCCAGGATGACCTCGGCCAATGCCTCGTCGCCGCGGGCGATGCGGACCAGCTTGCCCGCGCTGTCCACACCCATTCGAGCGTGGGATGAACGATTCTGCGCCACCAGGTTGCCAAGCACCGGCTCGGCAAGCAGCTGCACCAGCTCCCCCACCGCCGCGGGGGAAACGGCGTGACCATTCACCGTCCACCGACCGTTCGCCGCTCGAACGAGGCGAACGGTGTCGGCGGGTCTCGCGAACGTGATGGTGTCGATCTCCGTCTCCGATACGGCACGGATCAGAACGGCGCGTTCGATGACGTCGCTGCCCCCGCTGAGGATCTCCGAGAGCCCCCAGAGGAAGAGGGCAATCGCGAGGGCAATACCGATGCGCAGCAGCTGGCGAGCCGTCATGACCCATCTCCCGGTTGCGTACCATACGTGTGTTGCGTGCGGCAGCGCCACCCGGCACGACAGGTCAACTGGCCGGGCCCACATTCCAGGCATGCTGCCGCGCCCCGTTCTAGTCCCCGCCCGAAGGTGGTTGGCCTTGCGGACGCCGCCGGGCAACTTACTTTGTAGTATAAAGTCCTTTACCCTCACCAGCTCAGCGGGGGCGCGGTGACAACACCCACACACGAGGATCGGGAAAGCGCCAAGGAAACGCTGGCGTATATCCGTCGGACCATGGAGTCGGCGTCGTCCTTTACGGCGGTCTCCGGCTGGGGGTTGATCTGTGTCGGCGGGGTCGGGCTTCTGGCCGCGTGGATCGCCTGGAGTGGAAACGCCGCCGCCGACCTGCGCGTGTGGGTCCCGGCAGCCATCGTCTCGGTGACCATGGCCATTGGATTCAACGTCGCCAAGGCGCGGCGGACCAACGTCCCGATCTGGTCCGGCGCGATCCGGAGAATGGCGTGGGTCATGGCGCCAGCGCTCGCAGCCGGGGCGTTGCTCACCGGCGCGCTGGCGACCGGCGACAGCGCCGACCTTCTTCCCGGAACGTGGCTGGCCCTGTACGGGGCCGGCGTCACGGCGGGCGGCGAGTTCTCGATCCGGGCCATTCGCTGGATGGGGGTCGTCTTCCTGGTGCTCGGCGCGGTCGCGCTGTTGCGTCCCGAGTTCGGCCTGGTGCTGTTGGCAACCGGGTTCGGTGGTCTTCACCTCGCCATCGGCCTTGATATCGTGCTGCGGCATGGCGGGTAGTGCTGTGTCCGAAACGCTGGATCGTCTCATTCACGAGCGGATTCGTCTCGGGATTGTGTCGGCGCTCGCTGCAGAGGACAGCATGACGTTTGGGGACCTCAAACGGGTGCTGGGGACGACGGACGGGAACCTCAGCGTGCACGCGCGCAAGCTCGAAGACGCGCGCTACATCAGAGCCAGCAAGGGCTATGAGGATCGGAAACCGCGCACCGAGTATCGACTCACCACCAAGGGTCGACGTGCGTTGGAGGCGTACTTGGAGCAGATGGAGACGATTTTGAGCGAGGCGCGCGACGCGCTGGAGCGGGCATGAGCGGCTTGCACGTTGGAATCATCATGGACGGCAACGGCCGCTGGGCGCGCATGCAGGGGAAGCCCAGATGGCGCGGCCACCTTGCGGGGGTGGACGCGGTGCGCGACATCGTGGAGGGTGCACCGGACCTGGGCATCACGACCGTAACCCTCTATGCCTTCTCGAGCGACAACTGGAAGCGTCCGCCGAGCGAGGTCGGGCGCCTCTTCTGGCTGCTCCGTGAATACTGTCAGCGTGAGCGGGATGACCTGCTGGCCAACGGGGTGCGCGTCACGCACATCGGCAGGCGAGGCCGCATTCCCAAATCCGCGCTCGCCGAGCTCGAGCGTACCGAACGCGCCACCCTGGCGGGCGATCGCCTGCACCTCCGGCTCGCGATCGACTACGGATCGCGGTGGGCCCTCGCGGAAGCCACACGGGAGTGCGCGCGGCAGGTCGCGGCCGGTACACTCCAGCCGGACGCGATCACTGCGGAGATGCTACACCACGTTGTCGCGCAAGGCGTGACCGAACCCGACCTTATCGTGCGCACCGCGGGCGAGCAGCGTCTCTCCGACTTTCTCTTGTGGGAGTCGGCGTACGCGGAACTCTACTTCACGCCAGTGCTGTGGCCGGATTTCCGCCGCGCCGACTTGGCACTCGCGGTGTCCGAGTTTCACCGTCGCGAGCGCCGGTTCGGCGCTCTGCAGGTCGAGCAGTCCACCCATCGAAGGCTGGCCACCGGGTAATCCCCCTGGACCCTTCCAATCAGGTCCATCCGGCATCATCTTCGTCGCTCGCTGGGCCACTTCCTCGCCCCACAAGAGGCCGCAACATGCGTAGGGTTACCGGCTGGCTCACCATCGTCCTCCTGGCGCGCGCCGTCCCGCTCGTCGCGCAAGCTCCGACGCCCTCTGCCGGCGTGCGGTACGACCGTCTCCTCATCCGGAACGCGCTCGTAATCGACGGCGTTGGGAACCCGACTCGGGGACCGGTGGACATTCTCATCGAGGGCTCCACGATCAGCAGCATCCAACCGCATCGGCCAACGGTGCCCGACGACACCGACCGGGTCATCGACGCAACCGGGATGTACGTCATGCCTGGGATCGTGGACCTACACGGCCATATCATGTTCAGCCGCAACGGCGAGCCGCTGCCAAAGGACTACGTCTACAAGCTTTGGCTGGCGCACGGGATCACGACGATTCGCGATCCGGGCTCGGGCGAGGGCCTCGACACGGTGGTGCACCACGCACACCTCTCACGCGAGAATCGTATTGCCGCCCCGACGATCATCCCCTACGCCTTCGCCGGCGGCAACACGCCCGCCGAGGCACGGGCGGCGGTGCGTCGCGCCAAAGATCGTGGGGCCCACGGCCTCAAGGTCTTCGTGTTGCGTCCCGACGTGTGGCGCGCGCTCATCGAGGAGGCCAACAAGCTCGACTTACCGGTCGCCACGGATATGAAGATCCAGGAGTTCGACGTGCTCGACGCCGCTCGCTTGGGTATCCGCACGATCGAGCACTGGTACGGGATTCCCGATGCCGCGATCCCGGGCCCGCAAGATTTCCCGGAGACGTATAACTACGACGATGAGCTCGACCGGTTTCGCTGGGCGGGAGATCTGTGGCGGCAGGCGGACCCCGCGTTGCTCTCGGCCGTGCTCGACACGATGCTGGCGCACGGCGTGACCTGGGACCCAACGTTCGCCGTATACGAGGCCAACCGCGATCTGACTCGTGCGCGCAATCTCCCGTGGTTCGAGGACTATGCGATGCCCAACGTGCTCGCGTTCTTCGAGCCTGACCCAACCAAGCACGGTTCCTATCATCTCGATTGGACCACGAATGACGAGGTCATGTGGCGGGAGAATTACCGCACCTGGATGCGGTGGGTGCGGGAATACGCCGCCCGGGGCGGAAACGTCACGGTGGGTTCGGACGCCGGATTCATCTACCATCTCTACGGATTCGGAACCGTTCGCGAGATGGAACTCCACCGAGAAGCAGGCTTCCACCCGTTGGAGGTGATTCAGCACGCGACTTCCAACGGTGCGAAGGCACTCGGACTCACCACCACCGGTGTGGTGCGCCCCGGGTTCGAAGCGGACCTCATGATTGTCGACGGGAACCCGCTTCACAACCTGAAGGTGCTCTATGGCACGGGTGTGACCGTTCTGGAGAACGGTCGCGCCGTCCAGCGGGGCGGCGTTCGCTTCACGATCAAGGACGGCATCGTGTTTGACGGTCCCGAACTGCTCGAGGAAATCCGGCGCATGGTGCTCCGGGCCAAGGGGCGCGAGGTTGCCCCCGAGTGATCACGGCCATCCTCGCGGGTGCATCACCATCGGCCATGACGCGCGGCATCACCTGCCTCCTCAGCGCCGTCCTCGTTGGCACGAGCCCGGCGATCGCTCAGCACCAGGCCCCCGGTGCCGAGATCGACTGGATTCCGTCCGAGCCGAGACAGGGAACCATCGTGCAGATCGTTGTGCGCCCGCACGCTGCCGCGGGACCCACCAGCTTCCGGGGCACCTTGGCGGGTCAGGCACTGCATTTCGAGCGGGGCATGGATGGGCGGTATCGGGCACTTGGCGGCATTCCAATCGGAACGGACGGCAGCCTCCCACTGATGCTCGAGCTGACCTTCGGCGATGGATCCACGGAGGAGCCGTTCGTACGTATCCCAGTCACCGCCGGGGAGTTCGCGACCGAACGCCTCAGCGTGGCGCCCCGGTTCACGGAGCGCCCCGACTCCAGCCTGGAAGCTCGTATCTCGCGGGAACGCGCGCGGGCCCGAGCATTGTCGAACGCGTCCCATGACACGCCCCGTCTCTGGACCGGCGCGTTCCGGGCACCGGTGTCCGGACGCGTGACGTCCCGGTACGGCAAGGGGCGGGAGTTCAATGGACAGCTGCAGAGCCGACACATGGGCGTCGACCTGGCGGGCAATCCGGGGGACTCCGTCACCGCCCCCAACCACGCGGTCGTTGCCCTTGCGGACGAGTTCTATTACGCCGGGAACGTGGTCTACCTCGATCACGGTCGCGGGCTGGTGACCGCATACATGCATCTGAGCGAGCTGTTGGTCGCCGCCGGCGACACCGTCGTTCCCGGTCAGGTGATTGGCAGGGTCGGTGCGACCGGACGGGTCACCGGACCACACCTGCACTGGCTGGCTCGCTACGGGCCGATCACGATCGACGCGCTGAGCCTCTTCGAGGCAGACCTCGACCTGTTCGACGATCACCCGCGGCAGTAGCACGGCGACCCAGCTCCGGCGGCATTGAGGGGACGCAAGAACCGGGTTGCTCTGCGACCGCGAATGGCGGAACTTCGCGCAGTCAGCGACCAACGGAGTGACAATGTCGGCACAGGACGCCATCCGAGTGGAACAGGCCATTCGATTCCTCGAAGCGGAGTATCGTCGGCAACCGCCACTGGCCGAAGTGGCCACGGCTGTCGGGCTGAGCCCGCACCACTTCCAACGACTCTTCAAACGGTGGGCCGGCGTGTCGCCCAAACGCTTCTTGCAGTTTCTCACCATCGAGCATGCCAAAGCGGCGCTTGCGGAAGGACGGAGCGTTCTCGCAACCTCCTACGAGGCGGGGCTATCGGGCGGTGGGCGACTCCACGACCTGTTTGTGGGAGTCGAGGCGGTGACACCGGGGGAGTTCAAGGAGCGCGGCAGAGGTCTGACCATCAGCTACGGATTCCACGAGACACCGTTCGGCGAAGGGTTGTTTGGCGTCACGCCTCGGGGGCTGTGTGCCTTGGCATTCGTCGGCGAAGCCGGGCGACACCCAGTGGTGCGCGAGTTCCAGACCCGCTGGCCTGACGCCACGTTGGTGCAGGATTCCACAGTGACGGCCAGGACTGCGCAACTGGTGTTCGCCAGCCAGCGACGACCAGGGCCGCTCACGCTCGACCTCCGTGGCACCAATTTCCAGATCAAGGTGTGGGAGGCGCTCCTGCGTATCGCACCGGGGACACTGGTGTCATACCGCGACATAGCGCGTCGCATCGGCCGGCCCGAGGCGCACCGCGCCGTCGGTGGTGCCATCGCGCGAAATCCGATTGCGTATCTGATTCCCTGTCACCGCGTGATTCAGAGCACGGGGGCGTTCGGTGAGTACCGATGGGGCGCCGCGCGCAAGAAGGCCATCATCGGGTGGGAGGCGGCGAAGCGCGAAGACACACGCGCCGTGGCATGATCTGCCCGGGCGCCCGACTCGGCGGGCGCCCGGAATCAGTTGGACTCCGCCACCACGGGGTTCTGCAGAGTTCCGACCCCCGACACCTCAACCTCCACGATGTCGCCCGGTGCCAGCCGGCCGACCCCGGCTGGCGTTCCCGTCGCAACTAGATCACCAGGCTCGAGCGTCATGATGTGCGATATGTACGATAGGATGCGGGGGATCCCGAACATCATGTCGCGTGCTGCACCGTGTTGCCGCAGGTCCCCGTTCACACGACCGAAGACCTCCAGCTCCGACCATGCGGGCAGGTACTCCAACGGCACCATCCTGGGTCCGATGGGACAAAACGTATCGAACCCCTTGGCCCGAGCCCACTGGTTGTCAGTACGCTGGAGATCTCTTGCCGTGACGTCGTTGACACACACGACGCCAGCAACACCGCCGAGCGCGTCCGACTCGGAAATCCGTCGCAGGGTGCGGCCGACGATCACACCGATCTCCGCTTCGTGCTCGACCCGCTGCGATGCGGCGGGGACGACGATCGGGTCCCCGTCCCCAATGACGGCGGACGGCGGTTTGAAGAACAACAGCGGGCGCTCGGGTACGACGTTGCCGAGTTCGTTCGCGTGATCGACGTAATTGCGACCGACGCACACGATCTTACCCGGTTGCTGCACGGGTACCGTCATCAGCTGCCTCTCACCCCTTTCTCGCGCGTGCGGCACCTCACCGGATCACACGCTCCGCTGCCAGTTCGTGGAGGACGGGTTGCACCCAGGCCCACACCGTCTCGGCAATGCGCGCTTGACCTTCGGCCGTGGGATGGATCCCGTCCCCCTGATTGAGCTCGGGCACACCGGCCACTCCATCCAGCAGAAACGGGATGAGCGTGGCGTTGTTGTGCCGCGCGAGGCGAGGGTACACTTCGCGGAACGCATCGGTGTATCCGCCACCCATGTTGGGGGGCGCCTCCATGCCGGCGAGCACGACCCGTACGTTCGGGTGCGCGGCCCGTGTACGATCGATAATGGTCTGCAGATTATCGCGCATCGCGCTTGGGTCGAGCCCGCGCAACCCATCATTGGCGCCGAGCTCGAGCACCAGGACGGCCACCGGTTCGCGCACCAGCCAATCGATTCGCCGCACGCCGCCAGCCGAGGTTTCCCCGCTCACTCCCGCGTTGATCACTCGAAACGGGAGCATCGCGCTGTCGACCTTCGCCTGCAGCAACGCCGGATACGCCTGCTCCAACTCCACACCGAGGCCGGCGGTGAGGCTCGTGCCGACGACCAGCACCACCGCGCGTTCCCGAATCGCTGAAGCGCCTTCCTCCGCAGCGGCCTGACGGCCCCCCCCCCCGCCTCCGGGCGATTCACCTCCGCACGCTGCGACCAGCGTTGCAACCGTGAGTGCGAGTATCTTGCGTGTCATGATGATTGTCGCCGAGAACCTGGAACAAACATACATGAGCGGGGGCCGTCCGCTCACGGTGTTGCGGGACATCAGCCTGGCGGTCGAGCCTCAGGGGTTCGTCGCCATCGTCGGGCCTTCCGGGAGTGGCAAGACCACGCTGCTGGGGTTGCTGGCCGGTCTCGATCGACCGACGCGTGGCAGCGTCCGGCTCGACGGTCAGGAGCTGGGAGGACTCAGCGAGGACGAGCGCGCGCGGATCCGGGCCGAGAAAGTCGGCTTCGTGTTTCAGACCTTCCAGCTGATTCCCACACTCACGGCGCTCGAAAACGTGTTGGTGCCTGTGGAGCTTCACCCTGCAGCCGGTCACGGCGCCGCAGCGGACCGGCGCGCGCGGGAGCTCCTCGGCCGCGTAGGGCTGGCCGAACGCGTCCATCACTATCCGGCACAGTTGTCCGGAGGTGAGCAGCAGCGTGTGGCGCTCGCCCGCGCATTCGCGAATCAACCGAAGATCCTGTTCGCCGACGAGCCAACCGGAAACCTCGACGCAGAAACCGGTGGCGCCGTCATCGATCTCCTCATTGCGCTCAATCAGGAGGCGGCGACGACGTTGGTGCTGGTCACCCACGACCAGCAACTCGCTCGCAACGCGCACCGGATCGTGCGGCTCTCAGGCGGCCGAATCGTCCCCAACTCGGAGACAGCCCGCTCGTGACCCACGGGTTTGTCCTCGCGATGGCCGTCCGCGAGGCGCGCTCGGGTCGAAAGCAGATCGGTCTCTACTCGGGAGCCATCGCGCTGGGCGTTGCGGCACTCGTCGCGATCATCTCGTTCCGGGCCGACGTGGCGGCCGCGATTCACCAACAAGCGCGTGGGCTCCTTGGCGCAGACATGGAACTGCGCAGCTCCCGTCCGTTCCCGGAACCGGTACAAGCCGTTCTCGACTCCCTCGAAGGATCCGGCACGGCCGTCTCCTACATCACCAGTTTCACCTCGATGGTGTTGGCGCCGCGCACCGGTCGTACCCGACTCGTCGACGTGCGTGCGGTAGCAGGTGAGTATCCCTACTACGGAACGATCGAGACGCAT
Source organism: Gemmatimonadota bacterium (assembly GCA_039588295.1). Taxonomy (GTDB): domain Bacteria; phylum Gemmatimonadota; class Gemmatimonadetes; order Gemmatimonadales; family GWC2-71-9; genus JAOTVV01. Next base: position 93,345 of record JBDHAB010000004.1, on the reverse strand, counting down.
CCCGCTGGTCGATGGGGCGTGCTGCGGGCAGCTGGGCGTTTGGTGCTCGCCGATCCTTCCGGACTCGTGTACTTGGATGCCGGTGTCGGAGACACGCTCCGTATCGGCGACGCCGACTTCGTGGTCGCGGCGGCGCTTGAACGGATCCCCGGCGAGGTAGGGATTCAGGCCGCGATCGGGCCACGCGTCTACATCCCCGCCGCGCACCTTCAAGAGACGAACCTCCTCCGCTTTGGAAGCCGCGCTCGATACGCCGCGTACCTGAACCTCGGCGACGGTGCGGCCGCCAGCGCCTTCATCGAGGAATACGAAGACCTCCTCGAGGAGGCTCGGGTCCGCGCCGCGACTGCGGCGGACCGCGAGGAGAGTCTGGCGGAGTACTCCGACGCGCTCGGTCGCTTTCTCGGGCTCGTGGGACTCATGGCGCTGCTGCTGGGCGGGGTGGCAACGGCGAGCGCCGTGAACGTCTACGTGAAGCGCAAGCTCAACACGGTCGCTGTGCTTCGCTGCCTCGGTGCCTCCCAACGGACGGTGTTCGCCGTCTACCTCCTCCAGGCGGTGCTCATTGGACTGGCGGGGTCGGCCATCGGGATCGCGATCGGACTGCTCGTCGAGCGGAGCCTTCCGGGGCTCCTCGCCGATTTTCTCCCGCTGGAGGTGGGCACATCCATCCGGCCCGGACCGGTCCTCGCCGGGCTCGGACTCGGGTTGTGGGTGGCCTTGGCGTTCGGCGTCCTGCCGCTTCTCACCATCCGGGGCGTCGCACCGCTGCGCGCACTTCGGCGAGGGTTCGACGCCCCTGCACGACGAATCGACGTCTGGCGGGTCGCTACGTATGCGGTTCTGGGTCTGACGGTCCTGGGGCTGTGTCTATCTCAGGCACCAGTACCCGCCGCGGGGCTCGCGTTTGCCATCGCCATTACGGTCACCATGTGCGCCCTCTGGGTAACCGCATGGGCCTTGATGCGGGCCACCCACCGTTTCTTCCCTCGTCGCGCCCCGTACGTCGTGCGCCAGGGGGTCGCCAACCTCTTCCGGCCGCACAACCAAACCGTCTCGGTCACGCTCACGGTGGGATTCGGCGTCTTCTTGCTGGGATCCCTGGACGTCGTACAGCGCAACATCCTGGATCAGCTTGCCTTCGATATGCGAACCGACCGGCCGAATCTCGTGGTGTTCGACGTTCAACCGGATCAGGTGGCCGGGGTGGAACGACTCCTGCGTATCCATGCCGACACGAGTCTCGCACCGGTCCCCATGGTTCCGTCACGCATTGCCGCGATCAACGAGCGGTCGGTCGACTCCCTGCTGCGGGATACCACCGGCCAGCGGCCCTCGCGGTGGGCGCTGCGCCGAGAGTATCGCAACACCTATCGCGACACCGTTGTCAACTCCGAAACCGTCGTCGCCGGCGAATGGTGGCATCGCCCGACGCCGACCGTCCAACCGGACGTCGTGCGGATTTCGATCGAAGAGAGCCTCGCGGAGGAACTCCGGGTCGACCTCGGAGATCACATCACCTGGGACGTCCAGGGGGTCACCGTGGAGAGCGAGATCGCGAGCGTCCGCACGGTCGATTGGGCGAGATTCGAACCGAACTTCTTCGTTGTCTTCGAGCCCGGGGCCCTCGAGCAGGCGCCGCAGACCTTCGTGATGTTGACCCATGTCGGCGACCTCGAGGCCAACATGACGCTGCAACGGGAACTGGTCGTCAACCACCCGAACGTATCGGTGGTCGACCTCCGGCTCGTGCAGGAAACCATCGACACCGTGGTTCAAAGCGTCACGCTTGCGGTTCGTGTCATGGCGCTCTTCAGTATCGTGTGCGGCATCGCCGTCCTGATCGCTGCTGTGGCGACCTCCCGGTACGAACGGCTCCGGGAAAACGTGCTCCTCAAGACGCTCGGCGCAGAGACACGCCAGGTCGTCCGCATCCTGGGAGTCGAGTACTTGGCACTTGGGTCGTTGGCGGCGGTAAGTGGCATCGTGCTGGCGGGAATCGCCGGATGGGCCGCGACGCGATTCCTGTTTGACCTGCGTTTCAGTCTCCCACTGCTCCCGCTGGCAGTGCTCGGAGTCGGTGCCTGTGCGCTCACGACCATCATCGGATTCTGGGGTGGTCGAGACCTCGCAAACCGCCCGCCGCTCGCGATGCTCCGGGAAATCGCCGAATGAGCGGGGGTCGCCGGCCCTCTCCCCTGGCGCCTGCCGTCTGCCACCGTTTCATTTGAAGCATGGCCGATCCTGTGAAGAAGCTCGTCGTGGTGGGCGACCGGGTCCTCGTGGTGCCGCAGGAGGGGGAGGAGCGCACCAACGTGGGGCTGTACCTGCCACCGACGGCCGTCGACCATCAAGCAGTGCAGAGCGGCCGCATCGTTGCCACGGGTCCGGGAACACCCCTCTCGGCACCGACCGAGCTCAGCGACGAGCCGTGGAAGGTGGAAGGCGCCGAGCCCCGGTTCGTACCCACACAGGCCCGGGTCGGCGACTTCGCGCTGTTCTTCCGCAAGGCGGCCGTCGAGATCACCTTCGAGGGACAACGCTACCTCGTCGTGCCGCAGGCAGCGATTCTCGTTCTGGTTCGGGCCCCGGACATTCTCGACGAACTGGGATCCTCCGCCTAGTTCCGTTTGCCCCAGATCGTCTTCTTGTGTGTCGCGAACTCCGCTCGGAGTCAGATGGCGGAGGGACTCGCCCGATCGAGCGCACCGCCACACTGGCAAGTGCACAGCGCCGGCTCCCAACCCAGTGTCGTACACCCCCTGGCACGAGAGGTGATGGGCGAGATCGGAATCGACATCGGCGCGCACCGATCCAAGGGACTGAGCGCAGTGCCCCTCGCCGATGCCGACGTGGTCGTCACGCTGTGCGCGGAGGAGGAGTGTCCTGTGGCCCGCACCCAGGGTCGTCGCCTCGCCTGGCCAATGCCGGATCCGGCTGCCCCAGCACCCACCGACGAGGCACAACGCGCATCCTTCCGTATGGTCCGGGACTTGATCAAGCAACGCATCGACGCGTTCTGGCAGGAGCAGGAGAGTTGACCGATGTCATCCGTTGCGCTCGGTGTCGTCATTCTCGTTCTGCTCGCCGCCTTGGCTTGGCTGCTCGCACGGCCCGCCGCCAGCGGTCCTGAGGACGCCCTCGGAGCGGACGACGAGATCGACCGGGACACGCTCGAGCAAGCCGAAAACGAGGTCCGTGACCTCGACGCCTTCACCACACCGGAAGAAGCGGAAGACGAGCTGCCGGACTGGGGCCCCGGCGCGCCAAGGCCGTAACGCCAAGTCCGGCACCGGTCGACCGTCTCGCGGGCACCAGCGGTCAGCATCGGCCGAAATCGAGACTCGGGCTACGCGAGCTCTTCAACGCCGTCCACCGTCACGCGGTGTGAGATCAGCGGCAGCGCCGAGTCGGGCATTTCCGGGACGATCTGTACCGCCTCGCCGAGCGCCCGCTGACCCTCGGCGAGTCCGTCGGCATCGCGCGCGTGGATCGTGACGACGGGCTCACCCCGCTCGACGCGGTCGCCCGGTTTGCGGTGCACGACCAACCCGACTGCCGGATCCACCGCGTCCTCCATGCGTTGACGTCCGCCACCCATGGTGACGATCGCTTGGCCCAGCCTGCGCGGCTCGACGCCCGCGACATAGCCGGATCTTGTCGCCGCATAGTCCTTCACCACCGGGGCCCTCGGGAGGAGACTCACATCGTCTACGACGCGCGGATCACCGCCCTGGGCGGCGACAATCTCGCGGAACTTGTTCAGCGCCCGGCCGGTCGCCATCGTTGCCTCGAGCGTCGCCCGAGCGCGTTGACGGTCGGGCTCGATTCCGACCACGTGGAGCATTTCCACGCCCAGCCGGTAGACGACCTCTAAGAGATCGGCGGGGCCCTCGTTTCGGAGCGCCGCAATCGACTCTGCAACTTCGATCGCATTGCCACATGCGTGTCCCAGCGGCCGGTCCATGGCGGTCAGCAGCGCCACGGTCAGGCATCCGCGATCCGCCCCGAGTCGGACCATGATCCGGGCCAGCTCCAATCCATCATCGAGGTCGGGGAGGAACGCTCCACTGCCGCGCTTGATGTCGAGCACGAGGCCGTTCAACCCTTCGGCCAACTTCTTGGACATGATGCTCGCCGCCATGAGCGCAATCGCATCGACCGTCGCCGTCGCGTCCCGCAACGCGTACAGCTTCCGATCGGCCGGGGCGATCTCGGCGGTCTGACCGATCAACGCGGCTCCGATGCGTCCGACCTGTGCGACGGCTTCCTCGAGGGAGAGATCCACCCGGAAGCCACGGATCGACTGCAGCTTGTCCAGGGTCCCGCCGGTGTGAGCGAGTCCGCGGCCGGACACCATCGGCACCGCCACGCCTGCCGCCGCCATGAGTGGGGCCAGCACGATGGAGACCTTGTCTCCCACACCTCCCGTCGAGTGCTTATCCACCCGTGGTGGCACGTCCGGTCCGAACCGGAGCTGGGTGCCGGACTCGCACATCGCGTCCGTGAGCGCCGTGAGCTCTGCCGGCTCGAGACCGTTCAGGCGCACGGCCATCATGAGCGCCGCCATCTGGTAGTCCGGCACTGCTCCACGCGCGTACGCCGCAACGAGTTCGTGCCACTCGGTTTCGGTAAGGCGCTTGCCGTCGCGCTTGCGCTCGATCAAGGGTATTACAATCATTAGCAGCCCACTTTGCGTTTCCCGTTGCGCCCCCGATTCCGGAGTTGTTTCATGCGCGGTCTTCGTGCCCTCGGGTTGTTAGCGCTGAGCGTCGTCTCGGCACCGATGCTGCTGGCCCAATCGTCATTGACATACGAGCAGCACATGGCGCGGGGAGACAGTCTCACGGACGCCCTCCGGCCCGCCGAGGCACTCGAAGCGTTCCGCGCCGCCTACCTCGCGAACCAGAGCTACGACGCAATGTGGCAGTTCGCCCGAGCGCAGATCGACGTTGCCAAGCAGCTTGGCGACGACCAGCGGAAGCTACGTGACAGCCTCTACGGGGTCGCACACCTCTACGCCGCGGCGGCCGTCCGGGCCGACTCGCTGGGCGTCGACGGCCACTTCATGTTCGCCCAGGCCCTTGGTCGGCTCTCGCGCACCAAGGGCGGCAAAGAACGCGTCCGCTTCGCCAAGCAGATCTACGAGGGAGCCGCGCGGGCAATCGAACTCGACCCCGAGCACGACGGGGCCGCTCACGTGCTGGGGGCGTGGCACGCCGAGGTGATGCGGCTATCCGGTCTGGCGAAGTTCTTCGCTAAGACGTTCCTCGGCGGCGGGTTCCTGGGCATCGCAAGTTGGGATTCGTCAGTCGTGCACCTGGAGCGCGCAGTCCAGCTCAAACCGGACTATCTCTATCATCATCTCGAACTCGCGCAGGTCTACCTCGATCTCGCGCGCTACGCCGAAGCACGCCGGGAGCTCGAGGCAGTGCTCGAACTCCCCCCGACGAGCGACGTCTCCGATCCCGAGCATCAGGCCGAAGCCCGCCGGCTCGTCGCGGAGATCCGCGAGCAAACCTGATCGCCGTCTAGTCCTAGGAAGCGCCGCGATTCAGGCGTCGCCGGATCTTGCGGCGGCGGCGGCGGAGCTCTCGCTCCGCACCATCGCGGAGGTCCTCGAACTGCTCACGGGCGTCGCCCGTCACATCGCGGACCTTCGTGCGGATCCGCCGGCGCGTCACGTCCCCACGTTCCGGCGCCACCAGCAGTGCGACGCCAGCGCCGATCAGCGTGCCGAGCAGCAACCCACCGATGAAGCCGATAAGCCCACTTGCACCCTCCGCTTCGACCAATGCCTCGAGTTCCTCTTCGTCGGAGAAGTCCTCGTCATCCTCGACCAGATCGAGCTCTTTATCTCGCGCCATCGGGCACCCCCACGTTCCCGGGTTCTGCGCTGCGCGCCTGCATCAACGCCTCAATTGCCTCTGTCGTCTTCGGCACCGCAGCCGAGAGGACCTCGGCACCGTGCTCCGTCACCAGGACATCATCCTCGATGCGGATGCCAAGAGACTCCTTCTCAAGGTACACACCCGGCTCCACCGTCAACACCATGCCCGGCTGCAGGGGCATGCGTCCGGCGCCAACGTCGTGTACCCGCATGCCGAGCCAGTGGCTCACTCCGTGCATGAGATAGCGGCTGCAGTCATCGGCACCGCAGAGTTCGTCCCCATGCTCAGCGAGGTAGTTCCTCGCGACGCGGTTCAAGTCGCCAAGGGTGATACCTGGCCTGATGGCCTGAATGACGGCGCCCTGCGCTCCCAGCACCAGATCGTACACGGCTTTCTGCCTGTCGGTGAACGTTCCGCCGACGGGGAAGGTGCGGGTGATGTCTGCGGTGTAGTGCGCGTACTCTGCACCGACATCCACCACCACGAGGTCGCCATCGCGCATCTCTCGACGATTGACGTCGTAGTGCAGTACCGTGTTGTTGGGACCGCTGCCGACAATGGATGGGAAGCCCATGCGGTCGGCTCCGAAGCTGCGGAACCTGTATTCGATGACGGCCTCGAGCTGGTACTCGAACATTCCGGGCCGCACCACCCGCATGCCCGCTCGGATGCCCTCACCGGTGATCGCGATGGCGCGGCGCAGCGCCGCGAGACCGTGCTCATCCTTGATGACCCGCATGCTATCCAGGGTCGGCCGGACGTTCTGCAGCCGGTCGGACTCGGAGCGCCACCGCTCGAGGAGCGGATGCACCTCGCCCCCACGGGTGACCACAGTGTAGAGCGGTCCGCCTCCACTCGACACGGCCTCAGCTACCGCGTCTTCGAGGGCTTCGGGCGTCATGACCGCGACGCGCGCGATACCGGTCAATCGGACCGCCGTCTCCCCCGGACCGAGCTGCACCCCGGTCCAGCGCGCACGCACTGGGCTGGTGGGAGGCAGGAACAACATCTCGGTCACCCCGCCGGGGCCTGCAGTCAATAGCAGCCAGGCATCCGGGGACTCGAGCCCCGTCAGATACATGAAGTAGTCGTCCTGTCTGAAATCGTTGTCCTGAAGGACGAGTGCTTCGAGATTGCGGCGGCTCGCCGCTGCAACGACGATCACCCCGTGGCCAACCCGCTCGATGAGCCGCGTTCGGCGCGCGCGGTACACCTCCAACTCGATCGCACGACCCGCGCCGGGAAGCGCGGCGACTGGTGGAGCGTCTTTCGGAACGGTCTGCGCCATCAGCGGCGTGGCAAGCAGCAGACCCAGCATGGCGAGTCGACGCACGAACGTCCTCCAATACGAGGGTACGCTGCATTTTACCCCGCGCTCCCAGGGCCGTCGAGGGGGCCGCACCGGGCGAAGTCGATGTTCCATGCGCCGGCACGACCGATCGAGCGTCATGCGGCTCTTGCGTACGATCGTGCAGGTATCCTAAGTTGCCTCATCCCAAACCGCTTCCGACCATGACCCACGCATACCGACAAGGTGTGATCGGCATCGGCGCCGCAGCGCTTCGCGCCATGCGCACTGCACTGCTCGAAGACCTCGGCGAGGATGCGGGAGCGACGCGTCTGCAGGAGATGGGCTATGCCGCGGGAGAGGAAGTGTTCCGTGCCTTCGCTGAGTGGCTTCCGACGTTTGCGGCCGTTCCCCATCCTGGCGACCTCGACGCAGATGCGTTGACTGAGGTCCTGTCCACGTTTCTCCAGGAGTTGGGCTGGGGCACGGTGGTTACCGAGCGCGTTGGCGACCGGGCATTCGCCCTTTCCTCGGAGAACTGGGCTGAAGCCGACACCGATGCACCATCCGACGGTCCATCGTGCTTCTTCTCCACGGGCTTTCTGGCCAGCTTCCTCACCACGCTGGCCGAGGGGAGCCCACTCGCGGTGATGGAAATGGAGTGTCGTGGTCAAGGAGATGACCGGTGCCGGTTTCTCGCCGGCTCACCCGAGACACTCTCGGCGGTGTACGACGCGATCAGCGAAGGGCAGGACTACGCGGTCGTGGTCGGCGCGTAGCCGAAGAGCGCCAGGACCCTAGAGCCCGCGCTCCGGGTCGAGGGCGTCGAGCTTTTCCGCATACTCCGGGCGCAGGGTGAGTTCTCCATCCAGAATGATCTCACGATCCCACGGAAGGATGATGTAGTTCTCGGTCGCGAGCGCGTGATAGTGCGGCACGTACGCGCCCGTCTTGATCGACACCGCAGTCTGCACTTCCGCCGGTGCAAGCCGCCGCACGGCCGCTAGGGCGACCTTGAGGGTGTCGCCGGAATCACAGGTCTCGTCGACAAGCAGCACTCGTTGACCCGTCACCGATGACGGCGGACCCGATACGAGGGTTGGACGGCGGGCCATCTGGCGGCGGGTGATTGTCATTGCGGCGAAATCGCACCCCAAGATCGAGGCGACCACGGCGCCAGGCAGGACACCCGCTTTCGCGATGCCGATGACCAGGTCGGGCTCATAATCCTGCGCGATGCGCAGCGCCAGCCCTCGGCAGAGTTCGCCGAACAGTGTCCAGTCGACCTCGAGGACTTCTCGGGAGTCGCGGTTCAGTAGCGGATCACGCATCATCTGGCATACTACCGCAGGGTCACGGCGGTGACAATGGCGCCACTCGGGATGCATCGCATGTGGCTTCGATTGCCTCACCACCGCGCCATCATCCCCCGTCTAGGCGTCACGCGCTCGCCAGGTTATCTTCACGCTCGAATGGGGTTCTGGAACCGTCTCTTTGGCCGCCGACCGAACGCTGCCGTCAGGCCGCAGCGGTTGGACTACCTGAACGAGGCGCTCGCCCTCGAGCGGCAGGGTGATTTCGACGCAGCGCTGACCTCCTACCGGTTGGCGCTCCGGGATCACCCCGCCGACCCACGAGTCCTCCAGAACATCGCCATCGCCTTCACCAAGACCAACCGCTACGAGGACGCTATCCGGCACTACCGTCGCGCCCTCGAGATCGACCCCGATCTGGCCGGCGCGCACTATGGACTCGCCTTCCTCTTGATTCGCCGTGGCGAAATCGATGCGGCCACCAACCACCTCCACACCTTCCTTCGCCGGCCGCCCCGCGGTCCGGAAGCCGAGAAGTGGATTGAGCACGCACAGCGGGCGTTGTCGGAGCTGGACGAGACGGGGGGCTCCTGAGGCGCTGGATTCTGATGGTGGTCTGCACGTTCGCGTGCAGTGAGATCACCGGAGACTTCGATCGTGTTGTGGCCATCGAGGTTGTCGGGCCGACCAGCCGGACCGTCGAGGAGCGCGACACGCTGCAGCTCCGCGCTCGTGCGGTGAGCGCCGCTGGTGACACGGTGCCCGAGGCAGTCATTCGTTGGGTCGGGCTCGACGTAGATTCGGGTCAGGTCGGATTCACGATCGATAGCGTAACCGGCCTCGTGACGGCGAATGCGCCGGGCACAGGGCGCGTACAGGCTCGGGTGGAGAACCTCGCGTCGGGCTCGATCCAGATCACCGTGCTCGCGGCACCCGATTCCGTGGCTGCGACGGGAGAGGTGCGCGTGACCGTCGATACCGCGGTCGTGAACTCACCGCCGCTCACCGTCGTCGTGTATGATCTCACGACCTCACCGGGCACGCAGCTCGCGCTCGCAGGAATTACGGTGCACTTTGCCACTGTCGATCCCGCACCGGGCTCCGCGGCAGCAGACGGGTTCTTCCTGACGCAGTCCGATACGGTCCCCGGGCCCGATCCGCACGCCGTCATGCTCACGACGGACGTGAACGGTCAGGCCGCCGTCGTGGCGCGACGCACGAGCGGGGTCACGCAGCCGGACAGTGCGATCATTGAATCGGTCGCCCTCACCGCTCGTGCGGACACGGTGATGGGCTCGCCTGTACGATTCGTGGTCTTGTTTGAGAACAACTGAGGGCAGACCAAGCCTCTGTGTACCCGGTCGCCACCCGTAGCGCCGGAGGGAACGCCGTGAACGCGCCGCAGACACTAAACGAACTGTTCTTCACCGCGATCGAGCGGTTTGGCACCAAGCGGGCGGCACTCCGCTTCAAGGACGGTGACACGTGGAAGGACGTCACCCATCAGGAGCTTGCACGCCGCGTCCATCACACCGCCCTCGGCCTCCGAGAGCTAGGCGTCCAGGCGGGCGACCACATCGCGATCCTCTCGGAGAACCGACCAGAATGGGCGGTGGCAGACTATGCCTGCCTGTCGATCGGCACCGCCGACGTACCGGTCTATCCGACGCTCCCCGCGCAGCAGGTGGCCTACATCCTCGCCGACTCCGGTTCACGCGCGGTCTTTGTGGAGAACCAAGCACAATTCGAGAAGGTGGCTGCCATTCGGGACACCGTGCCGCATCTCGAACGGGTGATCGTGTTTGAGCCGGTCGAAGGCATGGCCGGGGAGGGGGTGCTGAGTTTCCAGGAACTCATGGCGCGCGGAAACGCAGCGGAATCGCACTACCCGACCTACCGCGAGGACGCGCTAAAGATCGGTCCTGGTACCCTCGCCACGCTGATCTACACGTCGGGCACCACCGGTGTGCCAAAGGGGGTCAGGCTCACACACGGCAATTTCTGCTCGAACGTCGTCTCCGCGCTCAAGGTTCTGTCGATCACGCCCGACGACTCCTGCCTGTCGCTACTACCGCTGTCCCACAGCTTCGAGCGCATGGCGGGGCACTACACCATGCTCCACAGTGGTACGACGATCAGTTACGCAGAGAGTATCGAGAAGGTCCCGGCTAACCTCGGTGAACTCAAGCCGACGGTTGTGATCTCGGTGCCTCGGCTGTTCGAGAAGATCTACGCACGGGTCCTCGAAAACGCGATGGCCGGTGGCGCGCTGAAGCGGCGGATCTTCTTCTGGGCTCGGCGCAACGCAGAGCATTGGGCCGACTTGACGCTTGCCGGTGAAACCATTCCGGCCACCCTCGCCATGAAGAAGGCGATTGCGGACAAGCTCGTCTTCTCGAAGCTCCGCGCGCGAACCGGTGGCCGCATTCGATTCTTCGTCTCGGGCGGTGCCCCCCTCAATCCCGAGATCGCCAAATTCTTCTTCGCCGCCGGACTCCCAATCGTCGAGGGATACGGTCTGACGGAAACGTCACCGGTCATCGCCGCCAACCCATTGGACGCACTGGGGATTGGAACGGTGGGTCCGCCGATCCCGGGCGTCGAGGTCAAGATTGCACCGGACGGGGAGATCCTCGCTCGAGGACCGAACATCATGGAGGGATATCACAACAAGCCTGAAGCCACGGCTGATGCGATCGATCCGGACGGCTGGTTCCATACCGGCGACATCGGCGAACTCGACCAGCGGGGCTACGTCAAGATCACCGACCGCAAGAAGGATCTCATTGTCACGGCCGGAGGGAAGAAGGTCGCGCCGCAGCCCATAGAGAACATGATCAAGACGAACAAATTCGTCTTGAACGTGGTCATGATCGGCAACAAGCGAAAGTTCCCGTCTCTCCTCGTCGTCCCCAATCTCGAGGCCATGAAGGCCTGGGCGAGCCAGCGCGGTATCAGCTACACCGACAACAGCACCCTTCTGGCGACGCCGGACGTTGCGGCGAAGATCGAGCGCGAGGTCATGGGGAGCCTGCGCGACTTGGCAAGCTTCGAGATGCCAAAGAAGATCGCGCTCATCGAGGAGGACTTCACCATTGAGCGCGGCGAGCTCACGCCGACGCTTAAGGTCAAACGGCGCGTCATCGAGGAGAAGTACCAGGACAAGATCGACGCGCTCTACGCCTCGTAGGCCTGCCAGAGCGGCGAGTTCCCGCTCGAGCGTTCGAACGTCACGGTTGAGCGGCAGCTGTGGCGCGAATCAGCGTTTGCGCCCGACCCAGTGCCCGTCGCCCTCTGCGAGCCCCTCGACCGTCTCGATCGTAATCCCCTCGTGGAGCACGACGAGCCGCAGGCCCTTGAGCAACAGGCGCGCGCCCTCATCGAGCCACGGCTGGCACGCATACTCCGACCCAATGACCACACCGCGGGCCATAGCGCTCTTGAGCGGGAACGTCCGGTCGTGGCACACCACGCTCACCGCACCGCCCGGGGTCTCCCGATCGTCCGGCGGGTTCACGGCAACGATGTGTACGCCGGACTGCAGCGCGCGAAGCCCAGCCGTCAGTCCCACGGCCGAGCCGGCCAGCACCACGTAACCGCCCGGGCCAGCGATCCCCAGCAACGCCTGCACCACGGCAGGGTCTGGGAGCGCCGCGACGAGGCCGGTTGGGCGGGCCGGACTCGCGCCGAACACGGCCGCGCCGTTCACGATGGGATACTCACGGCGGCAGATCGGACAGCCGACCACCCCCGATCGGACATCCCGGTCGACCATCTGCTCCGGAAGAACCACACACTGCGTGTCCTCTGCATGACCAGCCGGACAGCGCAGGAATTCGGCGAGCGCAATGAACATGGGATTGGAACTTCGCTGTTCGCTGCTACTCCGCCGGCATAAGCCGAATCCACTCGACATTGACGCGTGGTGGCCGCGTCACCGCGTAGATGACGGCATCTGCTACATCCGATGGGAGCAGCATGTCACGCCGGTCCGGAAGATCGTCTCGACCATCCGGATCGAGTGAGTCCCAGAGCTTCGTGTCGGTGGCACCAGGTGAGATCAGGGTGGTACGGACTCCCGTGTTCCGAATTTCCTCGACCAACACTTCGTGGAGACCCCGTGCTCCATACTTGCTGGCGCCGTAGGCGGCGTTCCCCGCATACGGTCGGTGATCCACCACGCTGCCGATGGTGACGACGTGGCCTCCGCCTTTCTTGACCAAGTGGGGCACGAGCGCACGAAGCAGCAAGAACGGTCCGACCGTGTTCACGGTGAGCTGGTCCATGAACTCCCGACTACTCGTATCGTGCAGTGGCTTGATCAGAAAGGTACCCGCATTGTTCACCACGATATCCGGTACGCCCAGCGTCGCCAGCACCTGTTCGACGCTCCGCTGGATCTGGTGCTCGTCCGTGACGTCACACGGTATCTCCAAGCGTCGCGCCTCGTGCCGAGCGGTGAGGGTTCGTGCCAAGCACGCCACCTGCACTTCTTCGTTCACGAGACGATCGGCGATCTCCCGCCCGATGCCTCGACTGGCGCCGGTCACGATCGCGATCTTGCCTGCCAACGACATTACTCCAGCCAACTCCCACCGTGCGCAAGTCGCAAGAACTCGTCTCGCGTGGTGCCGTCGAGGAAACTGCCGCGCAGGGCGCTCGTCACGGTCTTGGAGTGCTGTTTCTCCACCCCTCGCATCATCATGCAGAGGTGGTACGCCTCGATCACCACGCCAACTCCATGCGGTTGGAGCACTTCCATCAGCGCATCCGCGACCTGGTCGGTGAGCCGCTCCTGGACCTGTAGCCTCCGGGCAAAGACATCGACGACACGAGGGACCTTCGAGAGACCGATGATCTTTCCTTTGGGCAGGTACGCGACGTGTGCCTTACCGAAGAACGGCAGCATATGATGCTCGCACAGCGAGTATAGCTCAATGTCGCGCACCAGAATCATGCTCTCGTGCGGCTCCTCGAACACGGCGTCGCACACGACCTCGGTCACCGACTGGCCATAACCCCGCGTGAGCCAACGGAGTGACGACTCGACACGCGCCGGTGTACGTTCCAGTCCCTCGCGCTCCGGATCCTCCCCGAGCAATTGGAGCATGCGGTGGACGAGCGTCTGAAGTTCGGCTTCCGCAGCGCCCCGCGTCATCTCGAGCACATCCGGTGTGCGGCTTGATGGTGCGGTCTGGCCACGCTGTCGACTCGTCACGTCGTCACTCCTCCTGCTGCGTCAAGCGCCGTGTTCGGCGGTCGTCGCCATCGTGGCGATGGAACGGCACGGACCCAGCGTCCAGGTACTCATTGGGACGGTAAATGTACCACGATGTGTGCTGGAGGTGTGGCGCAGCCGTCATCGATCACATGAGCGGCCTAGAGATGCAAAAAACGGGAACGAAGAGCATTATTGAAGCCCGAAACCAAAGGAACCGTGCCCCAACCGCTGCGTCTGGCGTCCCGAGAGGGCCTGCCATCGGCAACCGAAAACCGGGCACGTCGTCGAGCTTGTTGGCTCAATAATCCAGCTCTTCGCTCCCGCTAGCGCTATAATAGGCCGGGGTCCAGATGGCGTCAAGAAATCCAATCCCAAACCTGGAGTCGGAATGAACGTCTATCTCTTGGCGGGTGTCATCTGTCTGGTGGGCTGGTTGGCACTCGCCTTTGTCGCAGCCATACCCAGCGGCTGGGTCCACACACTCCTCGCAGCAGGATGCGTGCTGGTCGCTCGGGGATTGGTCTCCACACCGCGACGCTAATCAGATTTCCCAGTTCGAGAAGAGGACCTCGCTCTCGGGAAGGGTCGGCTCCGCGTAGCCCTCCAATGTCATGCGGAGATCGGTCCAGCGGACGTGGTAGCCGCGTTCCACCAACGCCCCGTACGCGTGCGTGAGACCGGTCTGACACCGAATCGCCACGAGACGCACGCCCACCGCTGCCGCGCACCCTTCCAAGGCCACCAGCAAGCGCACGAAGGTCTCGATAGAGTCCGCAAACAACTTGAGCACACGGAGTTCCTCGGACGGCCGCCCACCGACCAGCGCGGCCGAGTGCCAAATCGCAAATCCGGCGACGTCCCGGTCACCCTCCACGACAATCGTGTCGCCCAACGCAAGCTCTGCCGTCAAATCCATTTCACGACGGTAATCGTAGCCTCGGGCTGACTGTTCGAGACGCCTACGACACCGTTCGGCAAGCGCCGACCGTTCGTCAGGCCTGAGCTCGCTCAGCCGGACCACCTTGCCGGCCACGCGTCGTCGGGCGGCATGACCCGTCATCGTCACGGTCAGATGATTCGGGGCGAAGCCCATGCGACTGTAGAAGCCAATATTCTCGACGGTTCGCGGCATCGTTTCCAAGCCGATGGTCGAGACCCCCTGCGTGGACAACCAGTCGATCGCAGCCGAGACGATGGTCCTCCCTACCCCCATCTCCTGGCGATCGGTGCGCACGGCAAGCGGGCCCATCCACCCTTCAGCCCCGGAGCGGTGGACCATGTTGAAGGCCACCAGCCCATCGTGTTCATCGTACCACAGCATCGCACCCGCCCCTGCGTCCCGAAGCGCGTACCGCCAAATGTCCGGGTTGAGCTGCGGAACCCGCACGCCGACCAATCCGTCGCGGTGATAGCGTTCCGTGAACGCGTCCGCGAACACGCGATTCAGCGATTCGATGTCTGCCGGCGACGCCATCCGCGGACCCAGCAGCAGCCTCTCAGGCCGCCACATCCGCACCTCCAACCGGTATCTCGTCATCGGTCAGTCGAGCAGCGCCCGTTTCTTCGTCCAATTCGACTCGCAGCACTCGATCGACTCCGTCCCGCACCGATTCGATATGGGTAATCAGGATGACCTGGGGGAACCGATCCGCCAGTCCACGCAGCAATGCCACGACATTGTGACGTCGTGCCTCGTCCAGACTGCCAAAGATCTCGTCAAGCACGAGCAGCGACAGTGGTTGCCCAGCCCGCTCGGCAACCATCTGGCTGATGGCGAGTCGCAAGGAGAGGTGGAGCATGTCCTCCTCACCTCCCGAGATCACGGGTTTGGCCTGACCGTCTTCGACGATCAGGACCTCGTAGTGCTCGTCGAGCTCCAGCTCCGCATACCGACCATCCGTGAGACTACCCAAGAAGTCGGACGCCCGCTCCGCCAGTTCCGGCCGCATCGCCGCGTTGAGCTCGGCGCGGAGGTCCTGCAACGCACGATCAAGCTCGTCGTGCAACGCAAGCTCCGTCTTGGTCTCCTGGATCCGATCCGCGCGTTCCCGGCGCTCTTCGATGCGGCGTTTCGCATGCGTGGCCGCAGCTTCAGCCGCGCGCAGGTCCCCCTGCACCGAAGCCACACGCAACTCGGTTTCCTGGCGTTCGGCTTCCGCTTCCTCGTACCGCGCCCGCGCTTCTGCGAAGGCCTGTTCGCTGAATCCCAGCGATTGCAGGGCCTCGGCGAAATCACGCGCACGGGTCTCCCGCTCCGAGGCGTTGCGCTCGGCAGCTTCCGCCTCCTGCACGAGCGCCTCCGCACGCGATGCCTTGATACCCAGCTCCGCAGCCGTCCGAATGGTGGGTTCGAGCGCGCGTAGCTGCTGGCGTACTTCTTCGTGGCGGCTTGCATCATATGCATCGGAAAGCTGCGCAATCTCGTTCTCCAGCTCTTGCCGCCTTGCTTGGAGACGTTCCAGCTCGGACCGCATCTCCTTTTCCTCACGCACGCGATCTTCGCACCGCGCAACTTCTTGAACGGTGTGTTCGACGTGCGTCCGGGCCTCTTGGGCAGCTCGCTCCGCGTCCCCAACCTCTGGGGGTTGCTTCTGGAGCTGCTCGATGCGCTGCTTGAAGAACTTGCCCTTTACCTCGATCTCCTCCATCTGTCGGCCCAGCGTCTCCAGCACGGTCTGATAGACGGCGCCAAGCGGACGGCGGCAGATCGGACACTCACCATCCGCCCCAGCGCTGAGGACACTCTGTCGGTGCTTCTGGTGGTCGAGGTACTGGTCGCGCAGGTTCTGCCGCTTCGTCTCGGCATCCTGTTTGGCTCGCACCCACACGGTGCGCGCGTCCGCTTCACTTCGCTCGGCCTCCTGCAGCCCGCGGCGCGCCGTTTCCAGCTCCGCGCGAGCCTGTTGTAGCGCGTCGCCGATACTCGAGAGGCGGTCCAGGCGCTGGATCGTGCGTTCCGTTTGCCCACTGAGTTCGCTCAGCTGTCCGGTGACCGAGCGGCGTCGACCAGCGTTCTGCGCCTCACGCTCAAGCCGGTCGAGTTCCTCCTTCAACGGGTCCACGGCCTCGAGGTCCGATGCCAACTCCTCGAGGCTCGATTTAGCGGCGAGCGCGTCGGCGAGTTCGCGATCGAGCCGCTCAAACTCGCGGCGTGCCTCCCCCACGTCCCGTTCGGCGATCCGCCGCTCGCCATCGAGCGCAAGCGAGCGTTCACGCAATGCCACCATCTTCGTCCAGACCGGCCCCTCGCGGTCGAGTCGTTGCCGAGCAGCGGTTGTAGCGGTCTCCGCGGCCGCCGCCTCACGTTTGACCTCCGCCAGCCGCTCAGCCGCGGCGTCATAGTCGCGTTTCAGCTCGTCCGGGTCAGCGAGCCCGCGTTCGAGGCCGGCCAACTCGCCGCGCAACGAGGAGCGGGTCTCGCGCAGCCGATCCTGCGCCAGCTTGAGTTTCTCATATCCGAGTACGCGCGAGAGAAACCTGGCGCGGTCGGCGGGCCCGAGCGACGCCATCACCGCGAGTTCCTTTTGTCCCGTGAAGTAGGTACTGAAGAACTCCGTCCGCGACATACCGAGGAGTCGTGCCACCCTACTCGTTACCTCTTGATGCCCGACAGCGGTGGGCGCGTCGAATCGATCCTGGTAGAACTCGGCCGCGTACAGTCCCCGCGCGACGCGGAACTCATGCGCACCAAGCCCAAACTCCACCTCGACGCGCACGGACGCCCGTGCCGCCGCACGGTTCCAGCGAATGGAATCGCGGGACCCGCGCGCCGCCGGGTTACCGTAGAACGCCCACGCAATCGCCTCGAGCAGCGTCGTCTTGCCGGATCCATTAGGCCCGATGATCGCCGTGATTCCGGATCCGAAGACGATCTCCGTCGACGCGTGTTGCCGGAAATTGAGCAGCTTGAGGCGGTGGAGTCGCATCTATTCCTCGAGCAACCCTCTCTCGACCTCTTCGAGGTACTGCTTCCCGAGCGCCACCAGTCGATCGCGAGGCACCTCGGCATCCAGAAGGCGTTCGCTGAGGTATTCGGTGACAACGTCCGCCAGCGTACGACGTTCCCCGGGGGCTCCCACACCGACCTCGCGGCGGGATGGCGGCCTGCGCACGTCGAGGTTGAAGTGGAGCGCCCGCGCCTTGAGCTCACGCAGTCGCGCGTGGTTCAGGTCGCGAGCGACGGGCCTTGGTACGTCGAAGACGAGCTGGCGAACAATGTGGTTGTCGATGCCGCCGTCGACAGCGTCTACATGCTCGTATACCTGCTGATCGATCTCCCCCGCGTTGAGACCGGCGGCATGAATCGCCGGCAGGTCGATGGGGCTGCGCGCCAACGAAATCGGCCGGAACTGTACGTTGGGTGCACCATCGCCAAGCTCGACGAGTAGCCAGCCCTTCTGACCCGCCCGTCCTTCTCGAGCCTCATCCTGCAACTCACCCCAAGGATTGGTGCTCACGTATTCCAACGCGCCGCTGTACCAGGCGTTGTCGGCCACTTGGTGGGCGACGTGATAGTGTCCCAGCGCCACGTAGTCCCAGCGCTCTGCATGTAGCTCGGCACGGTCCACGAGCGCACCACCGTATTCGAGCGCCCAGGCATCCGGACGTATGACTCCCGCAATCTCTCCATGTGTCACGACGATGTTGCGGCCGGATCCGCGCGGAGGGGTGAGGGTCGGTCGTGGGGCCGTCAGCCACGCAACGTGCGGCACACATCGTATCGTGAGATCCCCTGCGTGGAACGCGAGGTCGCGTGTCCGATCAGCCACGACATGCACACCGTCGACCGCCTCGAACAGCTTGAGAATCGTGCCGGTCTCTGTGGAGCGTGGCGTGTCGTGATTGCCCGCAACAAGCACGACCGGAGTGGCGGGCAGCGATGAGCGGAGATTGCTCAGCAGGCCAAACGAGTGGAGGATGGCTGGGTTCGTCGGCCGTACGGAGTTAAACAGATCTCCTGCAATGATGACGACGTCGGGAGCCGCCCGAATGATGTCCTCGATCGTCTGGCGAAAGGCAGCCGCGACATCCGCCTCGCGCTGATTGATCCCGTGAGGTGTGAGCCGATGGTACTGGCGGAAGCCCAAGTGGACGTCCGCGAGATGAGCGAGCTTCATGGTTCACGGGACCACAGCGTGTCGGATCGTGGTTTCGATGGTCACGGGACGCGTAGTCCGGTCGCCGGGGGCGGCGGGGGCGTCGATCCGCAGCTCGAACCTGATAGCCGTTGAGACGACGCCACCCCAACCCGTCGACCAGACGACTCCGCCGGTCATCCCTCCCGCGTAACGCAGCGTTCGTCCTCCCGGTGCGGAAACGCCCCTCGGCTCCACGGGCCCGCGGAGTGACAGGTAGGCCAACGTGTCGTGTGACCGCGCCACGATACTGTCGACCACGACGGTCGCGCGAACGCTCAACCGCTCCGGCCCCGACGCGGGCGCTCCGAGCGCAACGTCGCCAAGTCCCACGTCGAGTTCCGCACGCCATTGCTCACCACGGCGCACCGGTCGTGCCGGGACGACGAGCCCCGGTGCCCCGGTGAGGAGCTGCAAGAGCAAGTCGCGCCCGAGTCCCGCGGTCGCCGCAGCCTGGCGCAGCACGTGCATCTGTTCGTCCAATGTCACCTGCATCCACACGGAGTCGAGCCCCGCCATGCGAACCTCGCGCCACGGTCCGCCGGCCTCACGCATGCGACTCCGCAACGAATCGAGGTTGACGTGGACGACCGACTCCTGGCGCCGCCTACCGAGCATCGACTGGGTCGCGCCACCCACGTACCCGACTTCCCGGACCTGCATCACCCCCGCGTCCTGGGCGGGCAGCGACAAGCGGGTGTGCGTCTGGAACACCCGCTGCATCGCCACGCCCCTCTGCGGAGCGAACCGGAGCCGGACACTCGTTTGCGCGACGGCCGGCAATCCGGTGGCCAGGAGCGCCGCGGTCGCCACGAGGACGCGTCCGCTCATAGACGCACCTGCAGCCGGCTGATGATGTCCAGGCGGAGCGTGAAGGCCGGACGCTCTTGCTCCGGCGGCCCCTGGAACGCCGTCATGCCCACCAGGCTGCGAACGGCTCCCGACACGAACGCGTTCCAACTGGTCGACCAGATCAGCGTTCCACCAAAGGTACCGTCCAATCGCGCTCGTCCCGCCGAAAGCTCCGCGGGGGGGGCGATGGTCGCGGGCACAAACCGCCCCTGGACTCGGAGATAGGCCAGGGTATCGGTCCCGCGCGGTACGAGGCTGTCGAGCTGAAAGGTCGAGCGCGCGACGATGTCATCCCACCGTGAGAACCACGTCGCGATATCCGGTTCGTCCTCCACACCCAGGGGTTCGTCGATCGGGTAGATGACGTCGGCGGACCAGGTCTGTCCAACGGTGATCGGCTGCTCCGGGAGGGCCAACTCGAATCCAGCCGCGAATGCGCGGAGGGTCTCCCGGTGCCGGCGGGACAGGCTGACGCCAGCCGGCGCCCGAAGATCCGTTACCCGCAGTCGATCATCCACAACGAGCTGCGCACTCGGTTTCGGGCCGCTCGTATCCGCCGAGGTCCTCCAGATGCCACCGAACTGTCGAACCCGCGCACGCAGCGAGTCGCGCGTCACCTCGAGCACCCGGCGATTGTCGTCGATCTCGAGAACCCGAGACGTAATGCTCTGGACGCCCACCGCCTCCACACTCAGGTCCCCCTTTCCGCCTCCCTCGTCGAGAATCGTGCTGGTAACCTCGGACCACCAGATTTGCCGCACCCATGCGCCCGGCTGCGGGTTGTACCGGAGGAGAATACTCTCCTGCGCCGCCGCGGCACGCGGAACCCCGCCGAGCATCGTACAGACGACGCCGCACAGCACCAGCGGCGACGACGGCCTACGTGCCATAGGGATCGTCCACGGTACGCAGCGGTGCGGCGGCGTGCGCTGTCTGCGGCACGTGCTCGCGGGGCACCGCTGGACCCAAGGCCGCAAGGAAGTAGCTGAACACATCGTCCGGGCGAACCCGTCTCGTGGTCAGTAAGGCCCGGCGCACATCATCCTCTCGACGGTCGGCGATCGCATCTCTGACACGCGCGACCGGCACCCGCTTGTCGAGCGCGGCCAACTGCCGCACCACCGCGTCCTCGAACCCCACATCGGCAACCGGCGGGAAGCGCTTGATGCCGGCCGGACCCGTGAGAACCGCCGGTCGCGGAAACCGGACGAACACGGGCTGGGTAAAGTGCGGATGCCGCACCATCAGCTCACCCTTCGGAAGCGTTGCCAACTTGATCTTGGTCGCCGGCGACAATACCTGGTACCCCGGCGTCGCCAGCTCGTCCATATCCATGCGGCCGAACACGAGCGTTCCCGCGTTTCCCACGACCCGCCGGTGCACCTGGGAGCGAAACTGTTGCGTGGCAAACAGCACCAATCCGAGGTAGCGACCGCGCTCGGAGATGTCCAGCAACATCTTCCGCACGTAGGTTTCCGGTCCTTCCGTTGGGGCGTACTTGTTCAGCTCGTCGACGAACACGATCACGTTGTCGACGCCGAGATCCCGTCGTTCCAAGTGGTCTCGCAGCATCGATACGACGCGCGTGAACACTAGATCCTGCGCTACCTGGTCCATCCCGGCCACGTCGATGACGTAGATGCCCCGATCCTCGAACGCGCCAAAGGGGAGATCGCTCACCGTCCCGTCGTCGGTGACCAGCCCCCTGCATCGCGTCGAGATATTGAGCAACCGGTTTCGCACCTTGCGTATGGTTGCGATGTGGTGCGTCCGCCAGACGTCGCCGCGTCCCGCGTGCTCGAGACCGTCAAAGATGCTGCGAAAGAGCCTGTCGAGGTCCGCGAAGCTCCGCACGCGATGGGTGCCGCCCCAATCGTCATGGAACTCTTTCTCGAGCACACGATCCGCGAGGAAATCCAGGAACGCGTCCGCCTTGGCATCGATATCGTCCCGATTCAGGAGCACCTCGTGGTAACCGAGCACTTCCCTCAGGCCCCAGACCAGGGGCTGCACCGATCCGACCACGTCGGGATGGGAGCGCAAGGTGTTCAGATTGACCCCGTCGGCCTTGAACGGTGCGAAATAGCGGACACGGTCAAACGGCCGAGCCTCGAGACCGAGGGACGCATACAATTCGCGGTCGGCGTCTGCGAGATCACCGGCCTGGTCGAGAAAACACAGATCGGGCCCCTTGACGTTGAAACAGACCGCCGCGACGCTCCCCTTGTGATCAGGCAACCGTTGGAAGATGCTCGACAAGAAGAACTCGACCGCACTTGTCTTGGTCGCCAGACCGGACACCCCGCTGATGTTGAGATGCGCCGACTCGGGCCCGAGCAGGAAATCGGCGTCCACGAGCACGGGGGCGGTGAGCCCGCCGCCGCGGTACACGCCAATCGGGACCCCTGTCGGCGTCTCCGCTCGCATGTACGCGTCCATGCGCAACGCCATTGCGACATCCTGCTCGGTGGCTAACCGGACCTCGGCCAACGGGACCGGCTGGACCGGCTCTTCCGGCTCATGTCGCAGGACAGCGGCGGTCCAGAGACGGATCTCCGTGCGCCGGGTCGGCACGGTCTGACCGCGCGGGTCGCCCTGTGCGGCGACGACCTCGTGCAACGGGGTCGCCAGGTCCGAGTAGGCACGGCCATCGATCACAACCGCATACACGGAGCGCGGGCTCGACGCATCGACCCGGACGATCGCACCGATTCCGATCGGCGAATCGATCGCCGTCCAGAAATGGAACTGGTGCGGACCGGCGGGTAGCGCCTCGGTCGCCACCACGCGACCGATCATGGGCCCCTGCTCGGTTGCGGTCACCACCAACCTCCTGCCTTGGCGCGCAAATACGTCTCCACTTGGTGGATGGGATAGAGCAGACGGTCCCAACGCCCGTCGGGCGCCGACAGCGGCGCTCGCTCGGCGAGGAGCCAACCGCTCAGCCGCGTCGCCTCGGTCACGACGTCGCGCGCCGGGGGTCGCTCGATGCGAACCAGTCCGTGGAGCAGCTCCTGCTCATCCCACGGCCATAACCGAAGATACCACGTGTACACCGTCGCGCGGGTACCGGCCGAACGCGCAAACACACTCGTTCGGTGCTCGGCCGGGAGCGTGAGGGCGACAACCAGGTCGTTGCCGTCGAGGAATTGCGTCTCGTGACTCTTGATCAGACCCAAGACCCGAGGGTGGTCTTCGAAGACCTCACCGAGCGTCGTGATGGTGCCATCCACGACCAACCACCCACCCGCGTCAGCCGCCAAATACCGTTTCGCCACAGTCGTTTCGAGCGATTCCCGACGCCGCTCCACGACCTTGGCCGATAGCTGCACATCCAGGATGGGGTGCGAGCGTTGCGACTCGGGACTGTCGTGGATCGGAAGACCGACCGCGTCGAGTGCGCCTCGCTGCTCTGCGCTGAGCCGCTGGAGCGGCACCACCAGGAATTCCTCGGCTTCTTCGACGGCGACGCGGAGCGTCCCGCCCTCCCGTCGCAGCACGGCCGCTGCCACATGTCCGCGTACGACCGGCAGGACATCGAAGCGGCCCTCCACTGCATACCGCTGAATACCGTCGAGGAACGCCACCCCATCCGGGGGTTCCACTGGACCGCCGACGGCGATCGGCTCAATTCGCTGGCCTTCCACGTAGTCGGCGGAGGCGAATGGAGCACTGATGGGCGGGGCCGCATGCGTGAGGGGCGCTCCCGCTCCGACCGTGCCGCCCGCGCGCCGCAGCACCTCGCCGAGCCGGAGTCGAGTCGACGAAGTCAGTCGCCCACCTTCTCGCCGATCGAGCGTCCGTCACCGGCACACGTGGCCAGCGCTTCCTCGCGGCTCACGGCACCAGCACCCGGCGGAAGACCCACTGCCCGTTGACCATCGTACCCTCGACCTGGACATCCTTGATCGAGGCGTGCGGGATGGTGAAGAGGTCGTCGGAGAGCACGACGAGATCGGCGACAAAGCCAGGAAGCAGTCGACCTTTCCACCGTTCCTCGAACGCCGCATACGCCGCATTGACGGTGTAGGCGTCGAGCGCCTCTCGCACCGTGAGCTGCTGTGCCGGATACCATCCGCCGTTCGGTTGCCCGTCCAAGGTCTGCCGGGCCACCGCCGCATACATGCCGAGCACCGGATCGGCCGGATACCACGACGCATTGGTCCCGGGCCAGTCCGAGCCAAATACAAGGAGCGCTCCCCCATCCACGAGCGAGCGGAAGGCGTAGGCGCCACTCGCTCGGCCGCCAATGCGATCCTCCATCCAACGCAAGTCATCGATCGCGTGGTACGGCTGGACCTCGGCAATGATCCCGAGCTCACCGAACCGCCCGAAGTCATCGGTCTCGACCACCTGGGCATGGATCATCCGGAACCGCCGATCCTTGGGACCGTTGGCACGGATTGCTTCGGCGTACATGTCGAGCAACGTGTCGACTGCGAGGTCACCGATCGCATGGATCTGGGGTGTCAGTCCCACCGAGTCCGCGGCTCGGATCATGTGCTCCATGGTTCCGGCCGGCGACATCATGGTCCGCCACCGGCCTCGCGTCTCGGGGCGGTGACGATAGGGCTCACGAAACATGGCCGATGAATTCCCCATGATGCCGTCCACGAACCCTTTGAGCCCACAGATCGAGATCCATTCGTTGCCGTAGCCGGTCTGAATGCCAACGGCCGCGAGGTCCTCCCAGTGATCGAGGGTGGGGCGGGCGCAGACCCGCACGGTCAGCGAATCTCGCGCGCGCAGATACTCAAACAGGCGCAGCTGCTCGGCGCCGGTGATGTCGTGAATCGTGGTCACGCCGTGCCGCGCGAGGTCGGCCAACGCAAGACGAGCTTCGGCGAGCCGCTGCTCGAAGGAGGGAGTAGGCATCACCCGGCGCACCACCTGCGCGTCCTCCTGGGAGAGCACGCCGTCATGCATCCGCGAGTCCATCCCCGCCGCCATCAGCGCCGCACTGTTCGCGAGATACTGCGAGCGATCCCATTTGTTCAGCAGCGCGGGACGTGCCCCGACCAGCGAATCGAGCAGCGCGCGAGCCGGAATCCACGTCGTCTCGAGATCGTACGCACCCCAGTCACCACCCACCATCCACGAACCCGCCGGGAGCCGCGCATGCGCCTCGGCGATCCGGCGTCTGAATGTTGCATCATCGGATACGTCGAGGAGGTTCACACCCAGTAGCAGGGTACCGGCGTACTGGAAATGCGTATGTGTATCGATGAGGCCGGGGGTGACGAATCGACCTCCAAGATCCTCCACCCGGGCGCCCGGGCCTGTGACGCTTCGAACGTCCCCGCGGCTGCCGGCCGCAACGATCCGTCCGTTGTGAACGGCCACCGCCTCCACCCACGGCTGTGCACTATCTCCCGTCCAGAATCTCGCGTTGACAAGGAGTTGCACACCGGCTTCGTCCTGCGCTCGCACGCTCGACCCGGCCGCGGTCAGCGCGAGCACAGCTGCAGCTGCCCACGCGAGCCGTGTCATTGTGCTTCCCTGGTCGTCGGAAATGGTGGGACGTTCAACAGCCAGAATCCTGCGATCTCACTCTCGGCGTCGAGCTCGATCAGGAGGTTATCGGCGACGGCCACGGCTCGACGGCCTCGCCGTGGTCCAACCTTTAGGTGGATCACGGATTCGTCCTCGCTTGCGGCCACCGAGAGGAGTACGTCCACCTCGAGCACCGCGATGCCGGGCTGGGACGGCCGTGCCGGCACCACGAACCGGCACTGCTCATCCGCCGCCGGAGGTGCGAGCCCCACGACCGATTCCACCGTTGGCCAGACCACCACCTCGAGCCCGCGGAGCACGCCCCCGGCAAAATCGAGTGTCACCACGGCGCCCTTCGCATCCTCGAGCTCGACGGACCCCGTGAGGCCCCGGGGACCGACGACCGCGTTGGCCATCCCCGACAGGATCTCCGTCTCAGCGTCCCAGCGGTACTCCAGATGCGGCAGGGGACCCTCGAGCGACTCCGTTCTCGCGCCGAATCGGTTGGCACCCATCACGACACGCCTCCCTTGGTGAGCGTCCGCCCGAACGAGGCGATTCGTTCCAATCCGCGCTCGAGCTCCCGCGGCGCCGCGGCATAGCTGAGCCTGACCCAGCGCCCGTCGCCAAACGCTTCGCCGGGCGCCAACGCCACCCCGTAGTCGGTCAACAGGCCCTCGCAGAACAATCGAGCGCTGGTGCATTTCTCGCCAAAGAACCCATCGACCCGGAAGAAGATGAAGAAGGCCCCGAGCGGCTCAACGAACTCCACTCCTGGCAGGTGGTCCCGCAGGAGCTGTACGACAACGTCTCGGCGGCGGCGAAGCGTATCCGACGTCCGCCCGATCTCAGCCTCGATCCGGTCATCGGAGAGCGCGACCGCTGCGGCCCATTGCGCAGGCTGTGATGCCCCGCCCGTGACGTACTCCTGGAGCATGGCCATGGCGCGCGAGACTTCCGACGGGGCGATCGTGATGCCGATTCGCCAGCCCGTCATAGCATACGTCTTTCCCAAGCCAGACACGACTACGACCTGCTCCACCAACTCGTCGGGGAGATCGAGCGCCGACGGTGCCGGTCCCGACCCGAAGTGCAATCGCCGATACGTCTCATCGATCACGACCCACACACCGCGTTCGCGAGCCCACTGGCAAATCGCCTTCAGCTCGGGCCGGGTGTACACCGCCCCGGTCGGATTCGTCGGCGAGCTGAGGAGCAATCCTGCCGTTCGAGCGTCGGTGGCGCGCTCCAGATCGTCGACACTGACCTTGAGACTCCACTCGGGATCTCCGGCGACCGACACGGGAGTGGCGCGAGCCAGTCGCACGAGCGCCTGATAGGGTGGCCACGCCGGCGTCGGTACGAGGACCCGGTCACCGGACTCGAACAATACGAAACTGGCGTTGAACACGCCGTGCCGTGCGCCGGTCGACACCACGATGTGATCCGCGTTGACCGGACGGCCGGCCGACAGCAACGACCAGTGCCGGGCCGCCGCCGCGCGAAGCTCCATGATACCCGCCGCATCGGTGAGCCGCGTCTTGCCCTGCTGGATGGACCGCACGGCTGCATCGGCCGCGAGCCGCGGGAGCTCAAAGCCCGGCTCTTCGGTCGAGAGATCGATGACCTCTTCGTTCGCGGAGCGGCGTCGCTCGATATCACGCCTCACCTCGAGCAGCATCGCGGACTCGACGTGAACGAGGTTCTTCGACCGCGAGAATGGCGCGGGGCTCGGAGATACGCTCATCGCACGACACCGTACCGTTGCAGGATCTGCCGTGTGGCATCGAGCGGGAGGGCTTCGCCGACCCCACGATAGCCGTGTACGGTAGTTGCGAGGAAGAGCGAGTTGTAGATTGCCTCCTCCGTCGCCTCGATCACGGCCTGGAACAACGGACTCATTGCTCCGTTGGGAACGGTTGCAGTCGTACCCAGCGCGCGCACTGATACCGTGCTGAACGCGATGACGTAGTCGCCCGACCCGTTGGTCATCGCGCTGCCGGTGCGCGCGAGACCCGCGAGGGCGCGTCGCGCGAGGCGCTCGAGGTTTCGATGGTCCACCGGGGCATCTGTTGCCACGACGATCATCACCGACCCGTCAGCTGCATCGACGGTGATCCGACGCGACCCCGCCCCCGTTGCGAGCGTTCTCTGCCGAAGGGATAACCCGCTTCCGATGCGATCCTGCAAGTAGTATCGGCCCAGTTCACGGCCCACGGGCGCGCCGTCGATGGTCAACACGCCACCGAAGTTGCTTTGGACCAGCACGCCCACCGTCCAGCCACCCAACTGTTCGGGAAGGCTGCGGCTGGACGAGCCGATCCCGCCCTTCCAGCCGAACGCCAGCGTGCCCCGCCCCGCTCCGACGCTTCCCTGTGCCACCGGACCGGTGGAAGCATCATGGATCGCTCGCAGTACGTCGTCCGCCGTGATAGCCCGAAGGCGAATATGGTTCAGTGCCCCGTCGTTCGTCTCGCCCACGACGGCGTTGGCCGAGCGGACCGTTTCGTTGCCGGGGAGCGAGAGCAGATACGTGAGCACGGCGTCGGCGGCACGGGGGACGCACAGCGTACACGTCAGCACGATCGGCGACTCGATCTCACCCAACTCCTGGACCTGGGTGAACCCCATGAGTTTGCCGAACCCGTTGCCCACCACGATGGCAGCGGGAACCTTGTCGCGATAGACGTTGCCCCCGTGCGGCAGCACGGCGGTGACCCCCGTGTTGACGGAGTCTCCTTGCACCACCGTCGCATGTCCCACCCGGACGCCCGCCACGTCCGTGATGGCGTTGAGCGGCCCGGGGGTGAGGATGCCGGTGATCACCCCAAGCGCCCGTGCGCTTTCCCGTTCCTGCGCGACGAGCGGGCCACACGGCACACTCGCCGTCGCCATGGTCAACCCCAGCGTTACCGTACTGCGCAGCCGCATCAGTCCGGCCCCCGTCGTGAGGTGTTGGGTACGCGCTCCACGATACCCACCGGTGGCGGGTACGTTTCGCGCCGCCACCGATAGGGAAGCTCGATCATTTGCCCGGAGTTCGTGACTCGCTCCGCGGCTCGCAGCGAATCCCGCACGATCGTCTGCTGCTGGGCGACGTTGCCCGGTTCCCCGAACACGAGCCCAAGACGAAACCGTACGAACACGTTCCGTGGCGCAGGCCAGGTCTCCGTCATGCTACGCACGACGCTCACGGTCACCGTGGGAATCCCCTCAGCCTCGATCCTGCGTGCAACCAGCCCGACCGACCGGTGGCATGTTGTTCACCCCGGG
This sequence comes from Gemmatimonadota bacterium, assembly GCA_039588295.1. Classification (GTDB taxonomy): domain Bacteria; phylum Gemmatimonadota; class Gemmatimonadetes; order Gemmatimonadales; family GWC2-71-9; genus JAOTVV01. Next base: position 64,879 of record JBDHAB010000004.1, on the reverse strand, counting down.
GTCGCAAGGACGAGATCGGTCGCGTCCTCCTTGAACACGTCGGCGATGTCCCCGGCGCTTCGTTCTACGAGACGCCGACGTTGGGCACCAAGAAGGTGACCCATCATGCTCACCTGCCGCGCCGCCACTCCACCGATTTCGCCCGCTCGCGCCAGTTCTCGCAGCCGCTCGAGCGGAAAGACGGTGTTCACGTCTCTATCGGCCGCGCTGTGGTCATAGTAGTCGTGCGTGATCCGGAGGTCGCTGAGGTCAGCGTGACTCGGAATGATCCGAACGGAGGCGTCGCCGTCGGGATCTTCCATGTTGAAGGGTTGCTGGGCTGAGAGATGCACCCCGCCGGCGGTGATAATGCCGACCGTCGCCTCGGCCAGCGGCCGCCGGAGCGAGGCGAGCGGGGGCAGCGGCAGTTCCTCGTCGTCCCCGGCCAGCGCTCGGGCATAGAGCTCCGGCAACCAGCGGAGACGGGAGTAGACCGTGGACTGAAGCTGGTTCCACCAGCGAGCCATCCGCGCCCTTTCGTGGGACGAAACCGATGCGACGTTGCACTCAGCCCCCGTGCAAACTACCATCCTTCGGTAGCGCGTACCACCACCGCTTCTTTGACAACCGAGGGGACCGTGTCCTGGACGTTTGCGCTCGAGTTCGATGCCGCGCACCAAGCGGCGTTGGATCGTGGAAGGCCTTTCATCTATGTGGCGCCACCGGCGGGTTGGATCCTGCGGCCGTTGCTCGAGCAGCTGCCGGTGTCCTCCGGCAGCGGAATGCACACCCTGATCGTGGTGGCGGATTCCCAAACGGCCGTTGAGCTGCGCGACGACGTCGCGTCTACGGCATCCCTCGGGAGGACGCATGCGGTCTCCGGCCTCGACCGCAGCGCGCGACTCCTCGGCCGGTCTGCGGTCGGCACCCTTATCACCACACCCCAGCAGGCGCTTCAGCTGCTCGCACGATCGCAGCTCCAAGTGGAATCACTCGCCCGAATCCTCGTCTGCTGGCCAGAGGCACAGCTCCCCCTCGACTCCGGCCCCGCGCTCGACTCGCTGCTCAGCGAGTGCCGGAGCGCTCAGCGCATTATCGTCACTGCGGACGAGCGGGCGGCTGCGGATTTTGTCGAGCGCCATGCACGGCGGGCCGCAGTACTTTCCGCGGCACGGCCACCGGACCTGCCACGCGGCTCGGCGCGGTACGCCATCGTACCCGCCGCGCGCGTGGTCGCGGGTGTCCGCACCGTCCTGGACATCACCAACCCGGACTCGGTGCTTCTGTGGGATCCATCCTCGGCGCGTCAGGCCCGGTGGGCCGAATACGAGGAAGACGAATCGGTCACCGTGACCGAGGATCCTGGCGCCGCGACGGTCGACCTCGCCGTGGCCGCCGAGCTGCCGACGGCGGCGATGCTTGCCGGACTCCGCGAGTCGGCGAGCGAAGTCATCCTCCTCGTCCGACCGGGGCAACTCTCCTACCTCCGTTCTATGGTGGACCGCTTGACGGCGCTGCGCCTGCCCGGGGAATCGGATCGCGCCCGCGAGTGGCAAGCGGCGCTGCGGCAACGCGTGCGCGAGCGCATTGACCAAGGAACCATCGAGCCCACCGTGCTGGCGCTGTCCCCACTGCTCGAGGAGTACGATCCGGTGCTCGTGGCGGCCGCGATGGTCGAGATACCGCCAACGGGCACGCCCACCGGGCCCACCGGCCTCGGCGATCTCCCCCTCTGGACGCACGTACGCCTCAGCCTCGGGCGCCGCGATCAGGTGCGGACGTCCGACGTGGTCGGAGCGTTGCTCAATGCCGCCGGGCTCACCAAGAACGCCGTCGGGAAAGTCGACGTTCGCGAGAGCTTCACGGTGGTGGAGGTGCGCGCCGAAGCCGGCGAGCGGGCGCGGCAGGGGTTAGACGGGCTCACGTTACGCGGGCGAACGGTGTCCGCACGGTTCGATCGCAAGTAGCGGCCGACCGGCGGAGAGGGATCGGACACCGGCCCGCATGAACGACGGTCGGCGGGCGGCATGACCCGCCCGCCGACCGAGTCCGCAAGTCTTTAGTTCAGCGCGTCCTTCAGGGCTTGCCCGGCCTTGAACGCCGGCAGTGTGGCCGCACCAATCTGAATGCTCTGGCCGGTCCGGGGATCCCGGCCGGTGCGGGCCGCACGCTTTCGTGCCACGAACGTTCCAAATCCCGTGATCTGAACCCGACCGCCGCGTTTCAGCGTGTTGGCGATGAGTCCGTCGTCCGCAAACAGAGCCTCGACAGCGCGACCGGCATCCGCCTTCGAGAGGCCCGCCTGCGACGCGAGCGTCTCGATCAGTTCCGTCTTGTTCACCCAGAACCCCCTTTTGGCGATAGGATTGAGACGAGCGGCCAAGACCGCTTGGTCCGCCGGTCCACGGACCGGCAACGCAGGAGACTAAGTAAGGAGAGGCGGCGGTTCTTGGCAACCCGCTTGCCGCATTGGGACCAAAGCGATAGCCTCTCCACGTGGGGACCGGAACGGCGGATCAATGGTTCACAGCACACAACCCGGATGGATCGAGATCATCACCGGCGTGATGTTTGCCGGGAAAAGCGAGGAGCTGATCCGCCGCGTGCGCCGCGCCATCATCGCCAAGAAACGGGTGCAGGTGTTCAAGTCGCATGTGGATGATCGCTACGGCCTCTACCGAGTGACAACGCACGACGGTCTCTCGGTCGAGGCCCAGCCCGCGGATTCCTCGTCCGAGATCATGCGTGAGATCCGGCCGGAGGCCGAAGTCGTGGCCGTCGATGAGGCGCAATTCCTCGACCAGGGCATCATCGACGTCTGCACGGCGCTCGCGCGACGCGGCGTGCGGGTGATCGTGGCCGGGACGGATACAGACTTCCGCGGCGAGCCGTTCGGCGCCATACCCGAACTCATGGCCGTCGCCGAGGTGGTCGATAAGCTCCACGCGATCTGCGTCCGGTGCGGCGATCCCGCCTGCCGAAACCAGCGGCTCATCGATGGTCGACCGGCTCGGTACGACTCACCGACGATCATGGTCGGCGGGAGCGAGGCCTACGAAGCACGCTGCCGCCATTGCCACGAGGTTCCCCGCAAGGACGAGGATCAGACGACGTTTCTGTGAAGGATGTCGGCCACACGCGGACCACGAGCAGGCAGCTGACCGTGTCCTCCTCGAACAACGCATCGCCGTGTTCAACGTCGGACTGACGGGCAACGTCGCCAGCGGCAAGTCGACGGTGCTGCGACACTTCCGGGACTGGGGCGCGACCACCATCGACGCGGACAAGCTCGTGCGGGCGGTGCAGCAGCCGGGCTCGGCGGTCGTGCGCGACATCGGAGACCGATTCGGCTCCGAGATCATCACGCGCGATGGCTCCCTCGACCGGGGCGCGCTCCGGCGCCTCGTCATGGGCGACCCGGCGGCCCTCGCCGACCTCAATGCGATCGTGCACCCCGCCGTTCGGCGAAAGCGAGACGAGCTCGCCGCGGTGGCCGCCCGTCGCGGCGACCTCGTCGTGGTGAATGACATCCCTTTGCTCTTCGAGGCACTCGATCCCCGTGCGTTCGATCTCATCGTGCTGGTAGACACGCCGGAATCAGTACGTCGAGACCGACTGATCGCCACACGGGATCTCTCGACCTCCGAGGCGGACCGTTTGCTCCGCTCGCAACAGCCGACCGAAGCGAAACGGGCACGCAGTCACGTGATCATCCAGAACCATGGTACCCTGGGAGATCTCGAGCAGGCCGCTCGCGAGGCATGGCACACCGTGCGGACCGGCGCCGCGCGCCAGGCGGCTGGTAAGGGGGGAAGCTTGCTCGTGGTCGTCGCACACCCTGCCGATGCACCGTTCGCGGTGGGTGGCACCCTGGCTCGCTATGCCGACGCGGGGTGTGCCGTGCACGTGATCTCGATGGCAGCCGCGCCCCGGCCCCCAGCCGGCTCCTTGCACCCCACCGTCATCTGGAGCTCGCTCGCCACGTTTTCGGGTGCGTTCGACCGGAGCGACACGACGGTCACCCAGCGACTCACGGACCGGATCCGCGCCGAAGACCCTGCGGTGCTGGTAACGTTCGGCCCGGACGGCATGAACGGCCATCCCGACCATCAAGCGGTACATGCGTGGGTTGATGAGGCATGGAGCGCAACCGGCTCATCCGCCGCGCTCTACTACATCGCGTCGCCGTCGGTACCCGAACCACCCGCTCAGGAAATGGTGTCAGCGCTTGCAGCTGACGGCATCGCCGCGGGCGTGGACATCCGACCCTGGAGCGAGACCAAGCGGTCCGCGGTCCGGGATCTGCCACCCGCGTGCGGGCTGGTTGGCACCCAGACCCTCGCGACCGCCCTGCAGATCAACCGTGAGTGGTATCGAGCACGCGAGCAGTTCGGGGCTCCCCTGTGGGACCTGTTCGCGGTAATCAACGGCAGTTGACAGGGTATGGGACGCCAGATAACCTACCCTCGCCAACTGAGTCCTCAACGGCGGAATGCCAATGTCCGAGATTCCTGAGAACCTGCATTACACCGAAGAACACGAGTACGTGAAACCCGAAGACAGCGGGGTCGTCGTGGTCGGGATCACTGACTACGCACAGGGAGAACTCGGGGACATCGTCTATGTCGAACTACCCGAGGTCGCGACGAGCCTCAGTCAAATGGATGTGTTCGGCACCATCGAAGCGGTGAAGGCGGTTTCGCAGTTGTTCTGCCCGATAGCAGGCGAGGTCGTCGAAGTCAACGGCGCCCTCGAGAGTGATCCGGCGTTGGTCAACCGCGACCCGTACGGCGAGGGCTGGATGATCAAGCTGCAGATCCGCAATCCCGAGGATCTGAGCCCGCTCCTGACCGCCGCCGACTACGCATCACACATCGGGGAGTAGCGGCGCGGCGAGGCTGGGGGGGACGGACAAGCGATTTGATCGAACGGCGCCCTGGGACCCCCCGGGGCGCTTGCATAATGGGGTAGACATCCATGCGCAACACCATGCAGTCGATACAGCAAGACGACCAATTCATCGCGCGTCACGTGGGACCTCGTGAGAACGATATCCGTCAGATGCTCGACACGCTCGGCTACGACTCGCTGGACGCGCTGGTCGACGCCGCCATCCCGGAGGACATCCGGTTGGACGGCGAGCTCGACCTCCCGCCCGCCGAGGGTGAGTTCGCGGTACTCAAGGAGCTCCGCTCGATCGCGTCCAAGAACCGAGCCTTCCGATCGTACATCGGCATGGGATACGCGGACTGCATCGTTCCCGGAGTCATCCAGCGCAACATTCTGGAGAATCCCGGATGGTATACTGCCTACACGCCCTACCAGGCCGAGATTTCCCAGGGCCGGCTCGAGGCTCTGCTCAACTACCAGACCATGATCTGCGACCTCACCGGACTCGAGGTCGCCAATGCGTCGCTGCTCGATGAAGCCACCGCGGCAGCGGAAGCGATGGCGTTTTCGGTGGCCGTGTCGCATACCGGGGCGGCCGACCGGCTCTCCTATCTCGTCGACGAACAGTGCCACCCGCAGACCATTGCGGTGGTCAAGACCCGTGGGGAGATTCGGGGAATTCGGGTTGTCGTCGGCGATCCCGCGGACTTCGCCTTCGGTCCCGGCGTGATCGGCGCGCTCGTCCAATATCCGGCGACCGACGGTCGGCTGGTCGCCTACGCCGACCTATGCGAGCGTGCGCATGAGGCCGGGGCAATCGTCACCGCAGCGGCCGACCTGTTGGCGCTGGCGCTGGTCACTCCGCCCGGTGAGTGGGGAGCCGATGTCGCGGTCGGCAACTCCCAGCGGTTTGGCGTGCCGCTCGGGTACGGCGGGCCCCATGCGGCATTCTTCGCCGCCAAGGAAGAGCACCGGCGACACCTTCCCGGCCGCATCATCGGTGTGACCGTGGACAGCGCGGGTCGGCCCGTTCTGCGGATGGCGCTGCAGACACGCGAACAGCACATCCGTCGCGAGAAGGCCACCAGCAACATCTGCACGGCGCAGGTGCTGCTCGCTGTCATGGCCGGCATGTATGCCGTGTATCACGGACCTGACGGCGTGAAGCGGATCGCGCAGCGGGTGCATGACCTTGCGACCGTGCTCGCCGCAGCGCTACGGCAACTCGGCTATCGCCTGGTCCACACCGCATTCTGGGACACCCTCGCAGTGGAAGCAGACCCCCGCCGCGTGCGGGCCGTGCACGACACCGCCCGCTCGCGGGGAATCAATCTGCGGGAGCTCGCCGCGGATCGAATCGGGGTGACGCTCGACGAGGCGACCTCGGTAGACGACCTCGAGGTGTTGATCTCGGTGTTCAGTCTCGGGAAAGACTCGAAGGTCGACGTGGCCAGCGTGGTCGGTACAGTGCAACCGGCGATCCCCGACGCGCTGACCCGGCGAACGCCCTACCTGACCCACCCGGTGTTCAATCGCTACCACTCGGAAACCGAGATGTTGCGATATCTCAAGAGGCTCGAGGACCGCGATCTCTCACTCACCTCCGCCATGATCCCACTCGGCTCGTGCACGATGAAGCTCAACGCGACCGCGGAGATGGTGGGGGTGAGTTGGCCCGAGCTGGGCGGCCTGCATCCGTTCGCACCACGAGACCAAGCAGAAGGGTACAGCCAACTCTTCCGCGAATTGGAGACGTATCTCTCGGAGATCACCGGGCTCCCGGGGATCTCGCTGCAACCGAATGCCGGCGCGCAAGGGGAATTCACCGGCTTGCTCGTCATCCGAGCCTATCAGCGTGCCCGAGAGGAAGACCATCGGAACATCTGTCTCATTCCGAAATCGGCGCACGGCACGAACCCAGCGAGCGCCGTCATGGCAGGACTCAAGGTGGTAACCGTCAAGACAGATGTGAACGGCAACGTGGATATGGAGGATCTGCGTGCGAAGGCGGAGCAGCACGGGGATACGCTTTCCGCACTCATGATCACCTATCCTTCCACCCACGGCGTGTTCGAGACCACCATCCGGGAGATCTGCGACATCGTTCACGAGCACGGCGGACAGGTGTACATGGACGGCGCCAACATGAATGCGCTGGTTGGCGTGTGCCGTCCGGGTGACGTCGGGGCAGACGTGTGCCACGTCAACTTGCACAAGACGTTCTGCATCCCACACGGTGGAGGAGGCCCGGGCATGGGGCCGATTGGCGTCGCGGCGCACCTCGCGCCGTACCTCCCCGATCATCCGGTCGTACCCCTGGGGATCGAGCACCCATGTGGCACGGTATCCGCGGCCCCGTGGGGCAGCCCGTCCGTCCTGCCGATTTCGTGGGCCTACATCAGGTTGAGCGGGGCCGCCGGCCTCACACAGGCGACGAAGGTGGCGATTCTGAACGCGAACTACGTCGCGCGCCGATTACGGGGTTCGTATGATCTCCTTTATGCAGGATGCGATGGTCTGATTGCGCACGAGTGCATCATGGATACGCGACCGTTCCGGGCTTCCGCGGGAGTGGACGTCACCGACATCGCGACGCGGCTCATGGACTACGGTTTCCATGCACCGACGGTCTCCTTCCCAGTGCCCGGGACCCTGATGGTCGAGCCCACGGAGAGCGAATCCAAATACGAGCTGGATCGCTTTTGCGATGCGATGATCGCCATCCGCGAGGAGATTCGCGAGATCGAGAATGGCGAGGCAGACCGCGAGCACAATCTGCTCAAGCATGCGCCGCATCCACTCGCCGATCTCCTGTCAGAGGAGTGGGATCGTCCGTACTCCCGCGAACGTGCGGGATTCCCCTCCGCCGCGACCCGCAAGCACAAGGTCTGGCCGCCCGTCGGTCGGGCAGATGCCGCGCAGGGTGACCGGCACCTGGTCTGCACCTGCCCACCCATGGATGCCTACGAGCCGGTGAGCCAGGGAGCAGAGTGACGAGCGGCGCGACACGGCAGTCCTCCGGCATCACCGCCTCGGGGGTGACCACGCCGCAGCACGCAAGCACGAGCCGGCAGCAGCGCTGGAGCGCCCGCGGGCGTTGGCAGCTGGTGGTGGACACCGACGCCCGTGCCGGCGCCGACAACATGGCGCTCGACTGGACGCTGCTCCGCGCGGCGCAGGACGGCATAGCGTCGCTGCGACTCTATCGCTGGTCCCCGCCGTGCTTGTCCTTCGGCCGAAACGAGCCCGCAACGAGCCGGTACGACCGAGACCGCATCGCTGCCCTCGGGCTCGACACCGTCCGACGGCCGACCGGCGGTCGTGCGGTGTGGCACGAGCACGAGGTCACCTATGCCGTGTCGGCTCCGAGCGCATTGTTCGGATCGCTCCACGAGGCATACATTAGCATTCACGGAATGCTGGCGACGGCGCTGCAACGACTCGGCGTCCCCGCCAAGCTGGCGCCGCGCTCTCATCACCGGTCGGTGGGGCCAGGGGGCGGTGCATGTTTCGCACAACCCGTGGGTGGCGAGATTGTCGTCGGGGGGCGCAAGCTGGTGGGCAGCGCCCAAGTCCGTGAGGGGGAAGCGTTGTTGCAGCACGGGTCCATCCTCCTCGAGGACGGTCAGGACGTCGTATCACAGGTCATCCGAGGCGTGGCGGAGCCGCCGACGGCCACAGGCCTCTCGGCGTTGCTCGGTCGCAGGGTGGCCTTCACGGAGGTGGCCCGGGTGATTGCGGAGACCGCATACGATGCATGGGGCACGGTGTGGACCCGCGCGCAGCCGGAGCCGCTCGAGGACGCGACTACACGTTTTCGTGACCCCACGTGGACGTGGCGCCGCTGATCCCATCCCGAAGGGGTGAGCCACACATGCGCTACCCTCAGTTTCGCCAACTCCTGACGGCGCTCACGGTCCTCACAACGAGCTGGTCGTGCGGCGCGGAACTCACCTGTGAAGGTGACTGGTGCGGTACGGCCGTGGTCGTGGTCGGGGCGGATGCAGACGTCCTGCTCCCACCAGTCACGCAGCAGGATGTCGGAATCGCCGTCAGCGACCTGCTGTTTCTCAAGCTGGCGGACGTCGGCCCGTCGCTCGGTACCATCGGTGATGCGGATTTTGTGCCGGTGCTCGCGGACTCCTGGCAATTCGTGGACCCTTTAACGCTCGAGATCACCCTGCGAGCCGATGCGCGCTGGCACGACGGCGCTCCCGTCACTGCCGAGGACGTCGCCTTCACATTCGATGTGTATCGTGACACCCTGGTCGCGTCGACTGCGAGCTCACGACTCGATCGCATCAGCTCCGTGTCCGCTCGCGACACACACACAGCGGTGTTCCGGTTTCGCCAAGCCTACGCGGAACAGTTCTTCGACGCGGTGTACCACATGCGCATGGTCCCCAAGCACCTGCTGGACACGGTGCCCCGGGGCGAACTCGCCTCTCACCCGTTCGGCCGAAACCCGGTCGGCAACGGACCCCTGCGCTTCGTACGGTGGGATGCCGGCGAGACCATCGAGCTGGAGGCGGACTCGGGGTTCTTCCTCGGGCGTCCCGGCCTGAGGCGCATAATCTGGCGTGTCACCGGAGACATGCCCACCGCGCTCACGCAGCTCGTGGCCGGCGAGGCAGACGTGTTGAACTTCCTCGGTGGGCCCGACAACGTGCAGCGGGTCGAGGAGGCCGAGCACCTGCGCGTCGTCGATTACCCATCGTCGGTTTACGGGTACGTGCAGTTCAACTTCCGGGACCCCGACCAACCGGCCCAACCACACCCGCTGTTTTCGGAGCGGGTCATTCGTCGGGCACTCTCAGGCGCCATCGACCGTCAGGCCATCGTGCGTGCGATCTTCGGAGATCATGGTCTGGTGCCGCCCGGCCCCGTGAGCCCTGCGCTATGGATCTGGAACGAGGGCTTCGAGGCGCTGCCGTTCGATTCAGCGGAAGCGGGAGCAACGCTCGCGTCAGCCGGCTGGCGGGACTCCGATGGCGACGGCATCCTCGATCGGGCCGGTCGATCGCTCGCGTTTGACCTGCTCGTCCCAACCTCGAGTACCGTCAGGCGTCGCGCGGCGCAGATCATCCAGGATCAGTTGCGGCGGATCGGTGTGGGCGTGACCATCACCGAGCTGGAGTTCAACGCCGCCCTGAGCCGAGCTCGCTCTGGCGCGTTTGACGCCTTCTTTGGTTCCTATGGCGGCGAGATCAGCCCGGCATCGGTGGGGGAGGTCTGGAGTTCCGCGGCGATCGGGGGATTCAACTACGGAGGCTACCGCAACGGCACAGTCGATCGGCTCGTCAACGAGGCGAACGCGGCGACCGATGCGACCACGGCACGTGGGCGCTGGCGAGAGGCAGTCCAGGCAATCATCGACGACGCACCGGCGATCTGGATCTACTCCCCGCTCATGACGGCCGGCGTGCACACCCGGTTCGACAACGTGTCGCTCCGGCCGGATCAATGGGCCACGAACCTCTGGAAGTGGAGCGTCCCAACTACCCGCGTGCTGAGTCGCGACCGGTTTGGGAACTAGCCTGACCCGCCTCCTGGCGGCCCGCGCCGCGCAGGGGGTCGTGATCGTGTTCGTGGTCGCCACCCTCACCTTCGTGCTGGTCCAGGTGGCCCCTGGCAACCCGTTCACCGTCGCTGCCGAATCGGGCCGGGTGGCTCCCGAGGTCATCGAGCAACAGCGAAGGAACTTCGGTCTCGACCGGCCAATCCACGAGCAGTACCTCCGCTATCTCGCGAATCTGATCCGTGGGGACTTCGGCTACTCCTTCACCCAACATCGCCCCGTTCGTGAGGCATTTGTCGAGCGGGTGCCCAACACGTTGCTCCTCGCGGCCGCGGGGCTCGTCATCATGTTCCCGCTCGGGGTGCTCATCGGGGTGTTCCAAGGCTCGCGCCCAGGGTCACGGTCGGACGACACCCTGTCCGTGGCGACGCTGGTCGTCTACTCCACACCGGTGTTCTGGCTGGGACTCATGCTGCTCCTGGTGTTCGGCCAAACCCTGCACTGGTTCCCAATCGCCGGGCCGAGGGATCCGGTGGTGTATCAGCAACTCACCTGGCTCGGCCGGGTGGTGGATCGGCTGCGACATCTCGTGCTCCCCGCCGTGACCCTCGGGCTCGTCGGCGCCGCTGTCACGGCGCGGTATCAGCGGGCCGCAATGTTGGACGTGATTCGCCGCGAATTCGTGCGCACCGCCCGTGCGAAGGGCCTCGAAGAGCGAGCCGTGATCGTGCGGCATGCCCTGCGCAACGCCTTGCTCCCGACAATCACGCTCTTCGGCCTCGCGTTCCCCCTGCTCCTTTCCGGCGCCGTGCTCGTCGAGTCGGTCTTTGCGTGGCCGGGCCTCGGACGACTCGCCGTCAATGCGATCCATAGTCGTGACTACGCCGTCGTGACGGGGGCGGCGATCGTGACCGCGACCATGGTGGTGCTGGGCAACCTCCTCGCCGACGTGCTGTACCGGCTGGTCGACCCCCGGACGCGTCCCGCATGACCGAGTTGTGGCACCGGTTCTTCGCGTTACATCGCGCCCGCGTCGGGCTCGTGCTGGTGGCCCTGCTGGGTGGGCTCGCGATCCTCGCCCCTGTCCTGGCGTCCTACGACCCGTCCGTGCAGCTGGACCTCGCGAATCGCCAGCTCTTGCCGCCTTCGATCGCACACCCCTTCGGCACAGACTTCTTCAGCCGCGACATGGTGGCCCGGGTGCTCCACGGCGCACGCATCTCGCTGTCCGTTGCGTTGCTGTCGGTCGCACTGTCCGTGACGGTCGGCGCGGCGCTCGGGTTGATTTCCGGCGCGCTCGGCGGTGTACTGGATACGATCTTGATGCGCCTGGTGGATGCGGCGCTGGCCGTGCCGCGGGTGTTCCTGCTGCTGCTGGTCCTTGCGCTGTGGCATGACGTCGGTCTCGTTGGGTTGATTATGGTCATCGGGCTCACGAGTTGGTTCGACGTGGCGCGCATCGTGCGCGCCGAGGTGATGAGCCTCAAGGCACGCGAGTTTATTGTCGCCACGCGTGCCTTGGGCTTTGGCATGCCGCGTGTCGCGTTCCGTCACCTGCTACCCAACGTGGCGGCGCCCATCATCGTCACCGCCACGCTCGGGATCGGTCAGATCGTGTTGCTGGAGGCAGGCCTCTCCTACCTGGGCATCGGCGTGCAGCCGCCGACGCCCTCTTGGGGTACGATGATCGCCGATGGCCAGGCTCTGCTCACGAGGGCCTGGTGGATAGCCACGTTCCCGGGCATCGCAATCGTGCTGACCGTCATCGGGTTCAGCCTCGTAGGTGACGGGCTGCGGGACGCCATCGATCCCCAGACCCGATGACTGCACTGCTCAGGGTTCGCCGGCTCCGGACGACGTTCGCCTCAGACGCGGGAACGGTTCGCGCCGTCGACGACGTCTCGTTCGATCTAGCTCCAGGTGAGACACTCGCGATCGTTGGTGAGTCCGGTTGCGGGAAGACCGTCACGGCCCTTTCCATCCTGCGATTGCTCGACGACTCGGCCCACATCGCGGACGAGGCGACTGTCGAGTACGACGGTGTGAACCTGTTGGCACTGTCGTCGCGCGAACTCCGCAGGATCCGTGGGGCCGAGATCGCCATGATTTTCCAGGAGCCGACTACGAGTCTCAATCCGGTGCTGTCGGTCGGGACCCAGGTGACCGAGACGCTCCGGGCGCATCGATCCATCGGTCGTCGGGCAGCACGCCAGCGCGCCGTCGAACTCCTGAACTTGGTCGGTATTGTCGACGCCGAGCACCGGATCCGCGCGTATCCGCACGAACTGAGTGGCGGACTCCAGCAACGCGTCATGATCGCAATCGCCCTGGCATGTGATCCCAAGATCCTCATCGCCGACGAGCCGACCACCGCATTGGACGTCACCGTACAGGCGCAGATCCTCGAGTTGCTGGCGGAGCTCAAGCACCGGCTCGGCATGGCCATGATTCTGATCTCCCACGATCTCGGTGTGGTTGCCGGCCTCGCGGATCGTATTGCCGTCATGTACGGGGGCCAGATCGTCGAGGAAGCTCCAACCTCGCTCCTCTTCTCCCAACCATCACATCCCTATACCGACGCCCTGTTGCAGGCCGTGCCACGACTCGACCGGCCGGCACACCGGCTGACCGCAATCCCTGGAGTCGTGCCGCGTGCATCCGACTGGCCAGCCGGCTGTCGATTCCACCCGCGATGCGCTCTCGCATGGGAGCGGTGTGGATCGGAACTGCCGACACTCGCGGAAGAATCCGCAGCGCGACGTGTCCGCTGCTGGCTGCTCGAGGAGCCGCAACGGCGATCGCCATGACCGAACCGCATCCACTCGTCGAGGCACAGTCCCTGATCAAGGAATTCCGCTTCGGTGGGTTCTTGGGGACCGGCAGTAGAGTCATCCGTGCGGTGGACGATGTCACGCTCAGCATCGCGCGCGGCGAAGCCGTCGGGCTCGTAGGCGAGAGCGGCAGTGGCAAGACGACCCTCGGCCGGCTGATCCTGCGGCTGCTCGAGCCGAGTGAGGGAACCGTGCGGTTCGACGGGCACGATTTACTCGCGCTGGACCGCCGCTCGTTACGGACGCTGCGACGCCGCATGCAGGTCGTGTTTCAAGATTCCGCGGGATCCCTCAATCCGCGAATGATGGTCGGGGCCGCCGTTCGCGAGCCCATGGTGGTACACCGACTCTACCGCGGTCGCGCTGCCGATGCCCGCGTGGTCGAGCTCTTCGGGGAGGTCGGGCTGGACGCGTCGCACGTCGGGCAATACCCCCACGAGCTGTCAGGCGGTCAACGTCAGCGGGTGGGAATCGCACGGGCGCTCTCGGTGGAGGCGGAATTATTAGTGTTGGACGAGCCCGTTTCCGCGCTCGACGTCTCGGTGCAAGCCCAGGTGCTCAATCTGCTCGCCGACCTTCGCGCGCGTCGGCACCTGACCTACTTGTTCATTGCACACGACCTGGCCGTGGTGCGGCACCTTGCCGAGCGCGTGGCAGTGATGTACGCCGGGCGGTTGGCCGAGAGCGCGCCGACCGCCACCCTGTTTACTCGCCCACTCCATCCGTACACGACTTCCTTGCTCTCCGCGATCCCAACGCCGGACCCCGCGAGACAAGCCACCCGTATCGTGTTGGCGGACGAGACGAAGCGCGCGACTGAACGGCCACGTGGCTGTGCGTTTCACGAACGCTGTCCGCATCCGCGCAAGGACGAGCGCTGTCGCGCGGAGGCTCCCGCGCTCCGCAACGTTGAGCCGGAACGCCATGTCGCGTGTCACTACAGCGACGAGCCGATTCCCGTACCGTCCGTCGCCGCCCGACCCACCGGCCACGCACCCGACGACCCTGCGTGACCGAACCCGGCACCGTAATGCCAGTTGCGTCCTCGTTTGGCGCGGCCCATCTTTGGCGCGCTTCCGCCGAGCACCATCGCCCGCTCCCATCGAGCCGTGACCGCCTGGTCGCCGCAGCAGGAGGAACCGCATGAGCCTTCTCGTCGCCGTTGTCTTGCTCTATCCCCTCATTCTCATCGGCGTGAGTGTCTGGCGATCCCGAACTGTGAAGGGCCACGACGACTTCATGGTGGCCGGGCGGGCGGTGCCCGTTACGCTCCTCGTTGGCACGCTCGTCTGCACATGGATCGGATCTGGGTCGCTGTTCGGCGGCGCGGGCCTGGCGTACCGGTCGGGCATTTCGGAACTGTGGTTCTCCTTTGGAGCGTGGATGGGCCTGATCGTCGCCTACTTCCTGGCGGGCCGAGTGCGCCGCATCGCGCAGTACACGGTGCCGGACCTGTTGGAACAGCGGTACAACGCCGCAGCCCGTGTCCTCGGCACGCTCGCCATCATTCTGGCGTATGTGACCATCGCGGCGTACCAGTTCCGGGGCGGTGGTTGGATCCTCAGCATTGTGACGGACGGACGGATCGATCCCACCGTCGGCATGCTGATCACCGCCGGTGCGATCGTCCTGTTCACCGCCTTGGCCGGCATGGTCTCGATCGTGACCGTCGACGTCTTCAATGGCATCATCATCACGGTCGCGGTTCTGCTCACGCTGCCCTACATGGTCGTTCAGATGGGCGGGGTGGGAGCGGTGATCGACCAGCTGCCGCAGGAGCACCTCACCGTCACCGGCGGCCACAACTTCCTGTGGGTCATCGGCGTGTCGTTGCCGACGTTCCTCTTGCTCCTCGGCGAGAGTGGGATGTATCAGAAGTTCTTCTCGGCCAAGAACGAACGCGCGGCCCGCAGAGCGGTGATCGGCATGGTAGTCGGCGTCGTGGTCATCGAGACCGCACTGGCACTCGTGGCGATCGTAGGGCGCGCCGCGTTTCCCGATCTCGACGAGCAGACGTCGATTGTCGGGCGTGCCGCGTCGGAGACCGTGATCATGCACGTGGCGCGCAACGGGCTGCCGGTGGTAGGGGGTGCCGTGCTCCTCGCCGCGGCCGTGGCGATCGTGCTGTCCACCGGCAACACGTTCCTCCTCGTTCCATCCACCAACGTGAGTCGCGACATCTACCAACGCTTCGTCAACCCGCACGCGACGGAGAAGCAGATGGTCACACTCCAGCGAGTGGTCATCGTGCTGTTCGGCGCGCTGGGAACGTTGCTCCTCACGCAGTTCCAGACCGTGCTCCAGATGGCGCTGTACGCCTACTCCCTGGTCGGCGCGAGTCTTACGCCGGTCCTGCTCGCGGCATTCTTGTGGAAACGGGTCACGCCACAAGGAGGTGTGGCATGCATTGCGGGCGGCATGGGGAGTATTCTCGCGATCGGAGTCCTCAACCGGCTTGGGGTGAGTTTCACCATGACGATCGCGGGGGGCCAGTTCGACTTCGCCGACAGCCAGTACATCGTGATTCCGGGCGTGCTGATCTCGATGAGCCTGCTCGTGATCGTGAGCTTGCTCACGCCGCCGTCACCGGAACACAAGTGGAGGCCATTCTTCTCGACTGACGCCGCAACCGAGTAGTCGCGACCGGGGAACGTTCACAACGGAGGGACGTGACCGGCCCGCGGCCGGCCTGTCAACATCAGTCGAAGAGCTCGCTCTGGTCGTCGGACGCCTCGCCCTCCGACTTCATGAGGGCCTTCAACCGGCGAACCCAAGCGGCAACATCGAAGTGGGCTTCCGTGGCAAGCATGCGGCGCAGCACATCGGGAACATCGTCCAGGTTGTCCTGGAGGTCCGCCATGATCTCCCGAGCTTCCTGCATACGGAACTGCTCGTCGCTGGCCACGGCCATGTCCCGGAGAATGGCCCGTTCGCTGCGCGACGCAACGATGGGATCTTCCAGCGAGGCCGTGTAGACTTCGGTCCGCCGACCAGGACCACGTTCCTGTTCGATCGGCCTCAGTCCGACGATGGCGTCCGACCGCCAGTACTTGCCATACCCCAAGTAGACCATCTGGCCAGCTTTGATCTCCACGGTCCCCCCCTATCCTTTGCCCATCTTCTTCTTGAGCTCTTCGAGTTGCTGCTCGGCCCGCGCCTCGCGCGCCGAACGGTCGAGCCGCGACTGCAGCAGTTCGTCCTTGACGTCCGTCCCGGGACGGTGGCCACCGGCCGCTTCGATTCCCTGCCAGGCAGACTCCACCCGGCGCGCCGCGTCACTCGCTGGACGACTGCGTTCGAACTCGACAAGCTGGGTCTTCATCTCCTCGAATTCCCGCTCGGCGAGCCCGAGTTCCTGACGCTGCGCGTCGAGCTTCTGCTCGAGTACTTCAACCCGTTCCCGGTGCTTCGCAGCAAAGCGGTCCGCTACCTCGACCGTCTCATCGTCCTGGATTCCCCGAGCCAGCCGGCCTCGCCGCTCCGCGTCGGCAAGCCGTTTGCGCTCCAGGCCGAGTTGGAGATCGGTCTCCTTGACCCCTTGCCGCATCGCTTCGATGGACGTCCGTGCTTCGATGACCGCCTCACGCATCTTCGAGGCAGCGGCATTCAGGTCGTCCGACCCGGCGGCATCGAGCGCTGCATTGATCGCGTCGCGCAGGCGCTCAAACACTAGCTCTTCTTCGCGGTCTTGGCATAGAAGGGTGCGAGCTCTCGCGTGACCTTCGTGGACTTACACTTTGGGCACTTGGGGCGTCTCGCACCATGGCGGGAGATCGATTCGACCACGGAGAAGCGCTTGCGACACTGATCACAGCGATAATCATATGTAGGCATGTCCCCTCACCCCTCGCGACACGGGTTCCCTGGCAAAACGATATCCGCCACCTCAGACCCGGTCAAGCGAGCGATGGTGCGAACGACCCGGCACGCTCCGGCGGCCGAATACCCGCTGGCCCACCGTCCGCCGCCGCGGTACAATTGGTCATGCGGCGGCTACTGTTGCTTACCCCGATCGTTGCGCTCGCCTGCGGCCAGACCAATCCCGAGAACACCGCCAGTTGCGGGATTTCCATTATGGCGGGCGCCGCCCTGGTGCTCGAACAGCTTCGCGGTGGGTCAAAGGTGATCACCGACGTCCCCATGGACCTCCGGGGCACGGTGGCCGCCCGGGTCCCCGGTTACGGCACGATGCCAGCGCTCGTGGGGGAGAGCCCGGACGGGCCGATCGTCGCGTATGACGGCGAAGGATTCCCGACGCGTCCCGGCTTCGGCTTGGCCCTCGTCGAGGACTCGACCGACGCCTTCATGGGTGTGCTGATCTACGACGTCGAGCCGCCCACGGGATACCCGCTCTTGGGCGGCGTCACGAACGGCAGCTACATGGTGCCGCTCTACGGCCTGCGTGTGAGTTGGGGGGCGGTCAGCAACCCACGTTGTCCGTTGTTCGCTCGGATCGACACCACCGAGACGTAGCGACGCACGGTCGCGCGAATCCGCTCGACGTTTCGCCGCGGGACCACAGCCGGCTACGGGTGCGCGAATTCATCCTCGACCTGCCGGAGCAGGCGTGCGGGCGAGTGGGCGTTGGGGAACAGCAGTCGGTCTGAGAGTCGGTTGAGCGCCACGCGAAGCGTCGAGAACCGCTGGGCGGCGGCCCGGTAGATGTCGACGAGATCGAGCTGGTGTGCCAAGTGGTGATCGGAGGCGAGGCTGAATCCCCGGGCGCCAAGTTCCTCGTAGAACCGGAGACCCGGCGCGCCTCGACGCACCCTCCTCGCCGCAATGAAGTCCGGAAACAACCCCGCGAGCCAAAGACTGAAGTTGCCCAGGTGCGCGCGCAGCAGGAACCCGCGCCGCCCCGACACGCGACCGACGTCA
This sequence comes from Gemmatimonadota bacterium, assembly GCA_039588295.1. Classification (GTDB taxonomy): domain Bacteria; phylum Gemmatimonadota; class Gemmatimonadetes; order Gemmatimonadales; family GWC2-71-9; genus JAOTVV01. Next base: position 46,783 of record JBDHAB010000004.1, on the reverse strand, counting down.
GCGAGGAGGTCCGTGAGATAGCGGTAGACCTCGTCGTCGCTCCGGCTCACACGAAATGCCCGATCGCGGAGCCCGAACTCGAAGATCAGCGCACCCAGGTAGTCACTCAGGTGGCGGTCGTCGATGCCCACACTGCGCAGCGTGTGGCGCACGGTGACGTAGAGGAACAGTGCAGCCGATGGGGTACCGAGCTCCTGCACATCCTGGAGCAGCTGCGGCAAATGGTCGACGTCGAGCAGGTCATCGACCCCGCAAGTCGCGGCCCGCTGCTCCAAGGCGGCACGACGCGCAGCATCATCTCGTGCAAGCACGCGGATGATCAGCGCGACGTCACCGGCGGTCATCCGTTGTCTCAGATTCGCGAGGACCATGCGCAACACCCTCCAACCGTTACTACTCTCTCACCAAAACACCGGTTCCCGAGCAATCTGCTCGGTGGTGTCGGCCGATTTGGCAGCGAGAAGATCCGAGTGCTAGCAGCGGCTATCCTCTTCTCTTGGCCCCGTAGCTAGATTGCTCCGCCTGAACCTTTTGGCGGCTCCGACGGTATTGTCGGTAGGTTGCGTCTCCGTTGCTGTGAGCTGCCTCATAAAACGCGAGAACCGGGACGGCCGGCCGTGATCTACGTGTGTGTCGCGACGCGGAACAACAGCCCGACGATCGGGCTGCTCCTCTGGAAGCTGCGCAAGGTGTTCCAGGAGTCCTCGCGCGAATACCACATCCTGGTGGCAGACGATGCGTCGACCGATGGAACGCGTGAGACGCTCGAGACCTACCAGCGGGCGTTACCCATGACCCTGGTGCGTCTCGGAACCCCACAGGGAAAGGCGGCGTGCCTCAACGCGCTGCTCCTGGACGCCCTGGCGCGAACCGACCGTCCCAAACGCGACTGTGTGGCCACGCTCCCAGCCGATTTCACCGTATCACCGGCCGTCCTCCCAGACCTCATCCGCAGGTTCGAATCCGGGGCCGACGTGGTCGTCGGCGAGTTGCGAGAACGTGACACCACGTGGGGCATGCGGCTCGTCCGCCGCTCGGCACCGTGGTTGCTCCGACCCGGGATCGCCGTACCTGGCGTGCGGGATCTGCTGTCAGGGGTATCGGTCATCCGGCTGGTGACGCTCAAGACCTGCTATCGGGACCGTCCCGATCGTCTGCTGGAGACCGACGGCGTCTGCGCCAACGCCGAGTTGGTAGCTCGGGCGGCCACCAACGCCCGTCAGATCGCGACCGTGGAGATCACACGATCAGGAAACGGTCACACCAGTGCCGACGCCGATGGCCCGTTCGCCGCTGCCCTGCGGATGTATCGCGCAGGACGACGACTCGATATTCCCGCTCCCTCGATCTCGGCGCAACGCCCGTGACGATGCGTGTCCTCGCGGTATTCGTGGTCGGGCTCCTCGGCACGGGGTCCGTTGCCACGGCCCAAACGCCTGCGGACTCGACGCGAGCGTTCGCCGCACAATTCCCCGTGGGCGAGACGCTCCTGTACGATGCCCGCTTCGGGATTCTCACGCTCGGCCAAGGGCTGATGCACATCGCCGGCGTCGACACGATCCGCGGCGAGCCGTCCCTGCACGTAGTCTTTCGGCTCCGCGGAGGCTCGTTCTTCTACCGTCTGGACGATCGTATGGATTCCTGGCTCGGACTCCGCGATTTCGCCTCGCGCCGCTTCGTGCAGGACTTCCATGAAGGGAAATCAGACCGCTACACGGCCTATGAGATCTTCCCCGACTCGGGCTACTACCGGCAAGACGGCGTCGATTCGATCTTCCCCACGTCGGAGCGCCCCCTGGACGATGCGGCGTTCTTCTACTTCGTGCGGACCGTCGAGCTCGAGGAGGGGGAGCGCTATGAGTTCGACCGGTACTTCCGTCCCGACCGCAACCCCGTCGTGCTCGAAGTGCTGGGACGGGACACGCTCGACCTCCCGGCGGGCCGTTTCCCCACGGTGGTGGTGCGCCCCATCATTCAGGGCCGGGGGATTCTCGAGGAAGCCAAGGAACCGCGAATGTGGCTGAGCGACGACGAGCGCCGGATCATGGTCCAGCTCAAGCTCAAATTCGCCTCGATCGCCACGATCACACTGCGTCTCCGTGAGATCCGGGATGAGCTGCCGCCCGACGAGGGCTCGCGGTAAGATCGGCTTGCCACCACAACACGACCGGGGCCCCAACTGGGGCCCCGGTGCTCTTCAACCCTTCGATCGCGCCTGCCCCAACTACTCAGGCTCCCCTTTGATCTTGTCCTTCACCCGCTGTGCCGTCTTGGGACTCACCACTTTGAGGATCAGGTAGAACACGAACCCGAGGAGCGCCAACCACAGCAAAGCCCAGACGAGGCTGAATGCGATGCTCAGGAGCCCGAACAGCAGCTTAAGCGCTACAATGCCGACGATGGCGAGGACGGCGTAGCCTACAATCGCGCGAACCATTACTTGCCTCCCGGAAAGAGCGCTTTCAGGGTACTGTACGAAGCTATGAGACACCGAGTTTCAGCTCAAGGACGGGATGCAGCCTGACGCACTGGTAGTCGGCGGCGGCATCATCGGCGCGGCGTGCGCTCACGGACTGGCACGACGGGGCATGCGGGTCACCCTTCTCGACCAACCGCATCCGGGCGCCGCGACCCAGGCGGCCGCCGGGATGCTGGCTCCGTTTGCCGAAGCTCGCGCGGAAGACCCGTTCCTCGGGTTCTGCGTCCGCGCCCGTGACTACTACCATGAGCTGAGGAGCACGCTCGAGGCGGAGACAGGGATCGACATCGGTCTCTGGACCGAGGGCATTCTGCAGGTGGCCTTCTCCGAGGAAGACGTGAACGAGCTGCGGAGTGCCATGGCGTGGCAGCGGCAGAGCGGCTACACGGTGGAGTGGCTCAGCGTCGAGGACCTCCGCGAGTACGCCCCCGGCATCGGCCCCGAGGCGCTTGGTGCCGCGCTCGCACCCGAAGACGGCGGTCTGGATCCGACCGCCCTCCACCGGGCGCTGCTCGAGAGCGGCCAACGGCATGCCACCCTGGACGTCGAGCGTGAGCACGCCGATCAGCTGCTGTTCGAAGCCGGGCGCGTGACCGGCGTACGCACCGCCACCGGGGAGCGTCACGCGGGGTCCGTGATCATCTCGGCCGGCGCGTGGTCCGGCCAGCTGAAAGGGCTGCCGCGACCACTCCCAGTCGAGCCGGTCCGGGGACAGATGGCAGCGCTGTTGTGGCCCGCAGGGGAGCCCCGAGCCGTCGTGTACGGCGGGGGCGGTTACGTCGTCGAGCGAAACGGTGAAGCCATCGCGGGATCGACAATGGAGCGCGTCGGGTTCGATCCGTCGACGACCGACGAAGGGTTGGCACGGGTGTTGACCGCCGCGCAGCGCCTCTACCCCGCCCTGGGCAACACGCCGGTCACCCGCACATGGGCCGGGTTCCGGCCGGTTACTCCGGATGGCCGGCCCATGGTCGGCCAAGACACCAGCATCCCGAATCTGTGGTACGCGACCGGTCACGGCCGCAACGGGATTCTCCTTGCCGGCATCACCGGAGAGGTCGTCGCCCAACTCATCACCGGAGAGGAAGTCGACTACGACCTCTCGCTGCTCGCCCCCGACCGTAGCTGGGTGTCCTGAGCGCCAGTGCGCTCTTTCTCAACCGTCCGGTTGAGAAACAACTGGTCCCGTCTCGCGGCGCTCGCTATGTTTCGCGTCCCATGGAACTCGTTCAGCTGAATCCGGTCGGGCCGGTCGCTCCGCGGAAGCCAGCCTGGCTCAAGGTCAAGGCGCCTGGTGGTGCGAACTACGCCAGCGTCAAGCACATGATGCGCGAGCTGAAGCTCCATACCGTGTGCGAAGAGGCGCATTGCCCGAATATCGGCGAGTGCTGGGAGCATCGCGCGGCGACGTTTATGATCCTGGGCGAGGTCTGCACGCGGAACTGCGCGTACTGCGCGGTCGCACACGGGACGCCCGATCCGCATGACGAGGACGAACCTCGCCGGTTGGCGGAGGCGGTCACCCGGATGGGGCTCAAGCACATCGTCATTACGAGTGTGGACCGGGATGACCTGCCGAACGGTGGGGCGGAAGCGTTTGCGGGGTGTGTGACGCAGATCAGGCAGCGCATGGCCGACGCGTCGGTCGAGGTACTGATCCCGGACTTCAAGGGTTCCGATCGAGCGCTGCAGATAGTGGTCGATGCGCAGCCGGACATTCTGAACCATAATTTGGAGACGATCGCCCGGCTGTATCGCATCGCTCGGCCGGGGGGACGATACGATCGCGCATTGCGGCTGTTGCGGCGCGCGAAGGAGATGGATCCCTCAGCCGTCACGAAGTCCGGCATCATGTGCGGGCTGGGCGAAGAGTGGGACGAGTTGATCGTCGCGATGCACGACGTGCGAGACCAGGGAGTCGACATCCTCACGCTCGGGCAGTATCTCCGGCCGTCGGACGGCCATCTCCCGGTCGCTCGGTTTTACACTCCCGACGAGTTTACCCAGCTCAGGGAACTCGGCCTCGAGATGGGCTACCGCCATGTCGAGGCGGGCCCGCTCGTGCGTTCGTCGTACCACGCCTGGGAACAGGTCCAGCGCGCTGCAGCCAACACCTAACAACGGAGACGCCAGCGTGGCCCAACCGGCATTCGTGTCGCAGCTCGACCCGGATCGCGCGGAGTTCTACCGCCACCTCCTGAGGCAGATGCTGCTGGTCCGCCGCTTCGAAGAGCGGGCGGGTGAGGCCTACGCTCAAGGGAGAATCGGCGGCTTCTGTCATCTCTACATCGGTCAGGAGGCTGTTGCGGTCGGCGCCCTCACGGCGCTCCGCAAGGACGACTATGTCTTCGCGAGCTATCGCGAACACGCCCACGCGATCGTGCAGGGCACGAGCGTCTCCACGGTCATGGCCGAATTGTTCGGCCGCGCGGGCGGGTGCTCCGGCGGAAAGGGCGGCTCGATGCATCTGTTCGACGTCGGGCACAACTTCCTGGGCGGACATGGCATCGTGGGATCGCACTTGCCGCTGGCGGCCGGTGCGGGATTCGCCATCAAGTACCGCGACACCGATCAGGTGGTCATCTGCTTCTTCGGTGAGGCCGCCGTCAACATTGGGGCGTTTCACGAAACGCTCAATATGGCAGCCCTGTGGGGACTTCCCGTGGTGTTCCTGTGCGAGAACAACCGGTACGGTATGGGAACCGCGCTGGAGCGCGCTGCTGCGGTCTACGACGTCTACCGTCGCGCGTGCTCGTACGACATGGCGGAAGAGACGGTGGACGGCATGGACGTGCTCGCGGTGCACGAAGCGACGACACGCGCCGTGGAGCGCGCACGTGTCGAGCGGCTGCCGACGCTCATCGAGGCGCGGACGTATCGCTACATGGGGCATTCGATGGCCGACCCCATCCACGGTCATTACCGCACCAAGGAAGAGCTCGAGGAGCAAAAGCAGAAGGACCCGATCCTGGACCTGCAGGTGCGCATGGCGGAGGGGAACCTGCTCGATGACGGTGCGCTGCGGGTCATGAAGCAGGCGGTGGAGGAGGAGATCGACGCGGCGATGGCATTCGCTGAGCAAAGCCCGGAACCGGCGCCCGAAGCGCTATTCACCGACGTGTATCGCGAGTAGGATGCCTACGCTCACCTATCGTGACGCGCTGAATCAGGCACTCCGTGAAGAGATGGAGCGCGACCCCAGTGTGTTCCTCATGGGAGAGGAAGTGGGGGTGTACCAGGGCGCCTACAAGGTTAGCCGCGGCTTGCTCGAGGCGTTCGGGCCGCTGCGCGTGGTCGACACGCCGATCGCGGAACTCGGGTTCGCAGGGGTCGGCGTTGGGGCGGCAATGGTGGGGCTCCGTCCGGTCATCGAGTTCATGACGTGGAACTTCGCGCTGCTCGCGATCGATCAGCTCGTCAACTCCGCGGCGAAGATGCTCTACATGTCCGGCGGGCAGATCCCGATTCCCGTCGTGTTCCGCGGACCCGGCGGCGCGGCTCTCCAGCTGGCTGCCCAGCACTCGCAGGCGTTCGAGTCCTGGTATGCACACATCCCCGGCCTCAAGGTCGTTGCCCCCGCCACGCCGCACGACGCCAAAGGGCTCCTCAAGACGGCGATTCGGGACGACAACCCCGTCGTCTTCCTCGAAGGAGAGATGCTTTACAACGCAAAGGGAGATGTTCCCGACGAGGAGTACACCATCCCCCTTGGGGCAGCGGACGTGAAGCGTGAAGGCGGGGACGTCACCATCATCTGTCACTCAAAGACGGTGGCCGTCGCGTTGAAGGCCGCCACGCGCCTCGCCGAGGAGTTGGGTGTCTCGGCCGAGGTCGTTGACCTTCGCACCATACGCCCACTCGACACGGCGGCGATCGCGAGCAGCGTTCGCAAGACGAATCGCTGCGTGGTGGTCGAGGAAGGTTGGCCGTTCTGTGGCGTTGGCGCCCAGGTCGTGGACGAGGTCCAACGGGAGGCCTTCGACGATCTCGACGCGCCAGTGATCCGAGTGACCGGGGCCGATGTCCCGATGCCGTACAACAAGCAGCTCGAGCGAGCCGCAAAGCCCGATCCTGACAAGGTGATCGCGGCAGTGAAGCGCGTCACCTACCTCGACTGACCGAACCCGGGACCGCAGATGGCGACGAGAGTCTTCATGGAAGCCCTCTCCCCCACGATGGAGGAGGGCAAGGTACTCACATGGCACAAGGCCGAAGGGGACGCCGTCACCGATGGCGACATCCTCGCCGAGGTCGAGACCGACAAAGCCGTGATGGAGCTTCAGGCGCGTGGCGCGGGAGTGCTGCGGAAGATCCTCGCGCCGGACGGCGCAACGGTTCCCGTCGGAAGTCTCGTTGCCGTGATCGCCGATCCGGATGAGGACATCTCGGTACTCGTGGCTGACACGGAGGCCAAGCCGGCCGAGCCTCCGTCTCCCGACGCCCCGACGCCGACCCCGGTGCCGACACCGACGAGCACACCGGCAACCGCGTCGGGCCGTATCAAGGCCTCGCCCCTGGCCCGCCGTCTCGCCGGCGACCGGGGACTGGATCTCGCGCATATCGCGGGGTCGGGTCCTGGGGGCAGGATCACCAAGCGCGACGTGGAGCTGGCCGGCGATCGTGTACCGGCGGCGCCCGCGGCACCGGACGACGGGTACGAGGACGTCGAGCTGTCGCAGATCCGCAAGACCATCGCCCGACGGTTGGCCCAGTCTCTGGGGCCAGTGCCACACTTCTTCCTCACCATTGAGGTAGATATGGAGCGCGCCGCCGATGCGCGCGCCGCGCTCAATGCCCTCGAGAGCCGCTCCAAGATCTCGTACAACGACATCATCCTCAAGGCAATTGCCACGGCGTTGCGACAGCATCGTGCGTGCAACGCGTGGTGGCAGGAAGGACACATTCGGTACTTCGACGACGTGCATCTCTCCATGGCGGTCGCCGTGGAGGACGGCCTCATCACGCCGGTCATCCGCCATGCACATCTCAAGTCGCTGCGGGAGATCGCCGCCGAATCGCGCCAACTCGCGGAGCGCGCACGCGAGCGCAAGCTCCAGCCCGACGAATACACCGGGGGGACGTTTTCGGTATCCAACCTCGGGATGTTCGACATCGACGAGTTCACGGCCGTGATCAACCCGCCGGAGGCCGGCATCATTGCGGTCGGGAGTATCACCGAGAAGCCCGCCGTCGTTGACGGCAACGTACAGGTGCGCAGGCGCATGCGCCTGACGATGAGTTGCGACCACCGTGTCATCGATGGTGCGACGGGCGCGCGTTTTCTCCAGACCGTCCGACGGATGCTCGAGAATCCGTTGGCGATGGTGTGGTGACGTAGTCTCATTTGGTCTCCTGCCGGCAGGCAGGGTGACGGCATTGCGGACGAAAGACGGGGAACCCAACAGCCATGTCCAAGACATTCGACCTCATCATCCTCGGCGGCGGTCCCGCAGGATACGTGTGTGCGATCCGAGCCGCACAAATGGGCCTCAAGGCCGCGGTCGTGGAGCGCGAGAAGATGGGAGGGGTCTGCGTCAACGTGGGCTGCATCCCGAGCAAGGCGTTGCTGCATAGCGCCTACGTCGCCAACCTCGTCCGACACGACGCCAAGAACCTCGGCGTCAACGTCTTCGAGGCCTCCTTCGATCTGGGTGCCGCGGTAAAGCACTCCCGTAGGGTCAGCGACCAGAACTCGAAGGGTGTCGAGTTCCTGATGAAGAAGAACAACGTGACCGTCATCAGGGGCAGCGGCACGCTGCGGCCCGGAAAGACGGTGGCTGTCGGTGACGACACCTACACCGCAACGAAGGCAATCGTCATCGCCACCGGTACCCGGGTCAAGGGCTTACCGCAGATCGGGCTCGAACTCGACAAACGGTCGGTCATCTCCACCGACGAGGCGCTGTTCCTCGAGGAGGCACCGCAGGGCATCGCCATCGTTGGAGCGGGGGCCGTCGGTTGTGAGTTCGCCGATATCTTCAATGCCTTCGGATCGAATGTGACGTTGATCGAGATGTTACCCCAGATTCTCCCGCTGGAAGACCACGAGTCGGCCGAGGTGCTCGGGAGGAGCTTCAAGAAACGCAAGATCGACGTCCTCGCCGGCGCAAAGGTGACCGGAGCAAAGATCATGGCCTCGAACGTGACGCTCGAGGTGGAGGTCGGCGGCTCGGGCACGCAGATCGTCGTCGACAAGGTGTTGATGGCGGCGGGGCGGGCACTCAACACGGAGGGAAACGGATTCGAGGACGTCGGCGTCACGCTCAATGACCAAGGCTTCATCACCGTCGACGAAGATCTCCAGACGAGTGCCAAAGACATCTACGCCATTGGGGACATTGCGGGACCACCCATGCTGGCACACAAGGGGAGCCGCGAAGGCACCTTTGTGGCCGAACTGGTCGCGGGCAAGAAGCCGCACCCGATTCGGTATGACAACATCCCCTCCGTGACCTATTGCCATCCAGAGGTGGCAAGCATCGGTCTCAACGAGACACAGTGCAAAGAGCAGAAGCTCGACTATATCGTCGGCCGCTTTCCTCTCTCGGCAAACGGCCGCGCCCGAGCGAGCATGGAGACAGACGGCTTCGTCAAGATCATCCGGGACGCGCGGTACGGAGAGATCCTCGGTGCCCATGTCGTAGCGTCCCACGCCAGCGAGATGATTCACGAGCTCACCGTCGCGCGGGAGAACGAATACACCGTCGAGGAGGTGGATCTGGCGGTTCACGCACACCCTACCCTCTCGGAGGCGGTCGCAGAGGCGGCCCTCGATTCGCTGGGTCGCGCACTGCACATGTAGTGATGTGACCACTTCCGATCCGGTAGGGACCGCCGTCGCGAGCATCGGCGCAGGCGCGACGAGCGGCGCGGCAGTGATGACGGCGGGAGTCTTCGTGCTGCGGATCGCCCAAGCTGGCGATCCGGCGGCCGTGGCGGCCAGCGCGGGCGCCACGGTCATTGGCGTGAGCCTCTTCCTCGGTATCGTGGCGGCAGTCGCCTCCGCTTGGTGGCGGACACGAGTCATCGACGACCGCTGGCGGCGGGGGGTCGCCGCCGCCGTGTCCGTGTTCGGTGCCGCATTGCTCGCCCTCATCGCCACGCCGGCCGATCTCGTCGCCGGGCGGCTCGGGCTCGGGCTCTACCTCACGGTGCTCCTCGCTGCCGCCGTCCTCACGCATCTCGCCGCCATGCGTGCCGCCGCCCGATGAGTGAGCAGCTCGCCGTCGTGGGACTCGACCGCATGGGGTACGAGGAAGCACTGCAGCTGCAGCGCGCCGCGGCCCAGGCCCGCATCGACCGCGGCGTGACACACGACGTGTTGTTGCTGGTCGAGCACCCACCCGTCGTGACCCTCGGACGGTCCTTCCAGGCAGAACATCTCTCCACGCCTCCAGACGGACTCCGCGCCCGGGGGATTGAGATTCATGAGGTCGAACGGGGCGGCGATGTCACGTTCCATGGACCGGGCCAGCTCGTGGGATACCCGGTCTTCGACTTGTCCGAGCATCGCAAGGACCTCCATTGGTTCCTCCGACAAATCGAGGGCTCGCTGATCGCCGCGCTGGAGCAACTCGGCGTTCCAGGAGAGCGGAACGAGGACTACACGGGCGTGTGGACCGGTGGCCGCAAGATCGCGAGTATCGGTATCCATGTGAAGCAGTGGGTCACCTGGCACGGCTTTGCCCTCAATGTCACCACGGATCTCAGCTTCTTCGACCTCATCGTGCCGTGTGGCATTGCGCAAGTGGAGATGACGAGCGTCGCGCGCGAACTGGGTGGGCGTACCCCGCGCGACCTATGGGCGCGAACGCTGGACGCCGTCGTGCTGGGGTTTGCAGATACGTTCGCCCAACAGCCTCAGATGATGACGCACGAGGAACTGATGGCCAGCGGCGCGCAATGACAAGCAAGCCGGAGGAAGGGAACGGGACGACTGCCCTCCTCCCCTTGCCCCTCCTCCCTTCCTTATCCCTGCTCACCCATCAACTGGAAGAACCGGCCAAACACATGCGCACCCTTGAAAAACTGCTCGACACCAAGCTTCTCGTTGGGCGCGTGCAGTCGGTCGTCGGGCAGGCCGATGCCCACCAGCATGACTGCGGCTCGCTCCTTGGCCAACGCCTGGACCACCGGAATGGAGCCGCCCGAACGGGTGAGAACAACGCCGCGACCCTCGACCTCTCGGAATGCCTTGTCGATCAGCTCGAATGACGGATGATCGATGTCGACGAGAACGGGATCCGCGCCGTGGATGAACGACACGGAAACGTCGGCATACTTCGGCGCCACCTGCTTGACCGCCCGCACCAGCTGACGCTCGACCTGCTTCACCCGCTGATTGGGAACGAGACGGAGGCTCACCTTGGCCGTCGCCACCGCAGGGATCACCGTCTTGGCACCCGGAGCGGTGAAGCCCCCGGCAATGCCGTGGATCTCGAACGTCGGAAGTCCCCACAGTCGTTCGAACACCGTGTACCGAGTGAGACCGGTCAGCGCCTTGGAGCCGACTTCCTCCCTCATGAATGTCCGCTCGCTGAACGGGAGTCTCGCCCACGCGTCCCGCTCCTCTTTGCTCGGCCGGGCGACCTTCTCGTACAGGCCGGGGATGCGGATCCGGCCGCTCGGTGACTTGAGCTTTGCCAGGATCTGAACGAGGGCCTCGTGCGCGTTTGGGGCCGCGCCGCCGTACAGTCCGGAGTGGAGATCGCCCTTCAAGGTGCGAACGGTGATTTCCCCGTAGCAGATGCCCCGGAGCCCGACTTCAATCGCCGGCCAGCCGGGTGCGTAGTACTGCGTGTCCGCAACGAGCGCGGCATCGGCGCGAACGAGCTCAGGCCGGCGCTCCAGGAGATCGAAGAGGATTCCGCTGCCTGTCTCCTCCTGGCCCTCGATGAGAAACCGCACATTGACCGGCGGGGCTCCGCCCCGGCTGACCGCCTCGAACGCCTTGACGATCGAGAAGAACTGCCCCTTGTCGTCGGTCGCACCACGGGCGTACAGGTTGCCGTCACGAACCGTCGGCTCGTAGGGCGGTGAGTCCCATAGATCGAGCGGCTCCGCGGGTTGGACGTCGTAGTGTCCGTAGACGAGAATCGTCGGTTTCCCGGGGACCGTGGGTCCCTCAGCCAGCACGACAGGGTGGGTATCGCTCGCGAGCAGCTCGACCTTCGGGCACCCGAGCGCTCGCAAGTGGTCTGCAACCCAGTCGGCGGCTCGGCGACAGTCCCCGGCATGTTCCGAGGCGGTCGACACGCTGGGGATGCGGAGCAGTTCGTTCAGCTCCCCGAGCATGCGATCGCGATGGGTCGCGACGTATGACGCTAGGTTCGGCATGGTGTGGTCTCTCAACGCGGAGTGTTGATGATCTCGTCGGCCTCGCTCGGAATCGTGCGCGGCTCGAGGCTGCGTGGAACAACGTGGCGGGCAGTCCCTTCCCCACCCAAGCTGCGACCGTCGAAATATACGACCCCTTGCCGCCAGGGCACATTGCGGCAAATTCACCCTGTCTCGCACCGGGATCACGTCGTGACCACGTCCTCCGTCGAACGTTCCTCCATGCGCCTCCGCGCCATCGTCAAGAACCAGTTCGATCAGGCTGCCGATCTGATTGGGCTCGAAGACTATATGCGACGCGCGCTCATCATGCCGTTCCGCTCCGTGAGCGTCGAGGTGCCCTTCCGGAGGGATGATGGAAGCATTGAGGTCGTGCGCGGCTACCGCGTTCAACACAGCGGGGCTCGTGGCCCGTGCAAAGGCGGGATTCGATACCACCCGGAGGCAGACGAACAGGAAGTGTTGGGGCTAGCCACGACCATGACGTGGAAGACGGCTTTACTGGACGTTCCCTTCGGCGGTGCCAAGGGGGGAGTGCAGATCGACCAGCGTCAGCTGTCCATCCGCGAATACGAGGCGGTGACGCGCTCTTTCACCAGCCGCATCGCCATCGTGCTGGGACCGTACCGAGACATCCCCGCGCCAGACATGGGAACGAACGCCCAAGTCATGGCATGGCTCATGGATGAGTACTCCAAGCGGACCGGGTATACCCCAGCCGTGGTCACCGGCAAGCCCGTGTCGCTTGGAGGGTCCCTGGGCCGGGAGGAGGCGACAGGGCAAGGAGTGCTGTATGTGATGCAGCACTACGCGAAGGACTTCGACGTTCCAATCGAGGGTGGGACGGTCATCATTCAAGGCTTTGGAAACGTGGGCGCCAACCTCGCGCTGCTCCTCCACAAGGAGGGCGCGAAGATCCTCGCCGTCAGCGACGTGGACGGTGGTCTCCACAACCCGAAGGGACTCGACATCCCCGCCCTGTTCCGACACGCGTACGTCGATCGGAAGCCCGTGCCTGCGTTCCCAGGTGGTGAGGCAATCACCAACATCCAGCTCTTTGAAATCCCCTGCGATTGGATGGTACCCGCTGCCTTGGGGGGGGTGATCAGCAAAGAGACCAGCGCCTCCACCGTTCAGTGCAAGGTCGTAGTCGAGGCGGCCAACACACCCGTCACAACCATTGGCGACCGAATTCTCGAGGAACGCGGCATCCCGGTCCTTCCGGATTTTCTCGCGAACGCCGGCGGGGTGGTCGTCAGTTACTTCGAATGGGTGCAGAATCTCCAACAGCACCCGTGGTCGCTCGAGCAGGTCAATCGAGAGCTGTTCGCGCGAATGACCCATGCCTACCGCGGTGTGCGGGACTTGGTGAAGGAGCGGCAGGTCACGTGGCGAACGGCCGCCTATATGATTGCGCTGGCGCGGGTGGCCGAGGCCGAACGCCTCCGAGGGTACTGAGCGCTCAGGGACCCGCCAGCCGCTGCACAGCCTGGAGCGGAGTCGCGTCTCCCCGCTCGGCCACGGCCCGCGCGATGGCGATGACGGCACCTCGGAGATCTCCGTTGAATCGCTCGAGCACGCGATCGAACGCCGCGAGATCCGTCCGGTAAATTTGGGCGGCCAGCACGCTGGCATTGTTGAGCGGTCGCTCGGCGAGCCGCGCCCCACTATAGACTTCCAGCTCCTCCTTCAAGGGCCCACGCAGCTGTTCGCGTGCGCGCTGGAACGCGGTGCCGCGCCGTTGCATGACCAACTCGCGACTGGCCCCAGATGCGTAGATCTGCTCCAGTTCGTCGGCGAGCTCACGGTAGAACTGCGCGAGTCGCAGCTGGTCGCGCCATATGGCCGCCGCGCGTCCCGCGCCCACGCTGTCGTGGCCGCCCCTGAAGAACGCCTCCGCACCCCGGTAACCCACGAACATCGCGAAACTCTCGTTGAACGGCGTCTCGTCGGCGACGTACAGCGTATTGTGGGCAATCTCGTGGACGACCAGCGCCACGAGGAGCACGGGATCGGAGCTCAAGGCGGTCGAGAGCAGCGGATCGTTGAACCAGCCCAGCGTCGAGAACGCGCCCGACGGCCGGAGATAGGTGTCGTAGCTGTCGCGCTCGAGGCGCGCCGCGGCTTCGAATCCTTGCCCGAAATCGAAGAACCCCTTGTAGGGCACGGTTCCCACCACGGGGTAGCGCCAGGTATACGGAGCCAGTGTGTCCTGCCTGCTGGCCGTAAGAACAAGGAGCAGCGTGTCGCGCGACACCTCCGAGAACGTCGTGTACGTGTCTCCCGCAGCAAGCTCGAGGGCGTCGGCGGCGAACGCTCTCGCCGCCAGCACCAGGCGAAACTGCTCGCGACGTTCGGCGGAAGTCTCGGGATCGGCAGCGAGTCGGGCAAGGGATTGGCGCCGCAGGAGGATCTTCGCCTCCTCGTAGGTCGCACGCATGAGGAAGCGTGCGTCTGTACTGAAGGCGGCGGCGGCCAGCAGGAGGAGGACGACCGCGCCGACGGCGCCGGCCGTTCCACGGAGAATCCATCGCCGCCACCGCCTGGCCATGGCTCGCTAGAGCGTCAACCGCGCGCCGAAGTAGTGTGCCGACTGGCCGAGCAACTCATCCGCACGGAACGCGTAATCCAAGCTGAGCGCGGCGAACGTGACGGTGCCGCCGAGTGTCAGCCGAGAACCCGCGACCGACACGGGCCGCCCCCCGTAACCCAACCGTCCAATGATCCCCACTCCGCTCACCACGATCCCGGCTTCGCCACCGAGGAGCAGCCGGGCACCCGCTCCTTCGTGCCACTCGATTTCGACCGTCGACAAGAGACGGAACGTCTCTTGGGGATCGACGTAGTTCGTGGTAAATCCCAGTCGCGTGCGTCGCGGTAGCGTCAGTCCGGAATCGTCGCGCCAGTTTCCTCCGATGTTTTGCACGGCGAAAGCCAGCGCCATGATATCAAAGAAGGCAATGGCGATCCCCGCGTCACCGGTCAGGCCGCGTACATGCACCGAATCGGCGGAGCGGCGCGCGTATTTCCCATTCACGCCGATTGCCAGGAGTCCGAAGCGGTAGACCAAGGAGCCGATCACCAACGCTTCCCGCACATTGGAGCCTGCGGTCACCGCAGGACCGAGGTACTGGGCCGGATCCGACCCGAGATCGAAATACCGACCTGCAATGCCCAGGTCGAACTGGGCGACCCGCCACCCGAGAGCCCCGGTCGTGAGGTAGGCGCCTCCTGGAGCGGACCGATAGGACGCTTCCAGCCCAACGTGGCTGAGCGTCGCAATGCCGGCCGGGTTGCTGAAGACAGCGCCGGCGTCGCCCACGAGCGCCACGCCGGCGCCGTTCATGGCGATGCTTCGGACCGACGCTGGGAGCTGGACGACGAGCGGCGGAATACTGTCAGCGATCTGCGCTGCGGCCGGATGCGGACCGAGCAGCAGGAACAGGAGGAGCCAGAGGAAGTGAGCGGACCGCAGCCGCACCCACATGGGCTAGCGCATCCGGATGACGTTCAGCCGCGGTTCCGCCGCGGTCGCGATGGGGCCGCCCGTGGGATCCTGGAAGCGCAACGTGAACCCTCCCTGCGTCGCCAACTGCTCGACCTCGAGGTAATCGCCGGACCCGGCGCGAAGCACCCCGACGACATAAAACGACCCTCCGACAAACGCGCGGGGGACGATCGGGAACGGACGGTCGAACCGGTCCGGGAGCTGATCGTGGAGCAGTTGAAACGTCGATCGGAACTGCCACGTTCGGTACTGGAGTCGCGGTGGCGTATTCGTGCGTGGGCTGATATCCGGCGAATCCGAGACCCAGTTGGCAAGAATCCACTCGGACACGAGCCGGGAGAACGGCTCGCCCGCGGCATCGGCGATGTTCGCGGCGCCCGTCAGGCTCGTCTCCGAGAGACGACGAATGACCTCCTCACCAAACTGATCCACCAGCCACCGCAGCAGCAGCCATGACCCGCCGCGTTCGGCGAGCGACCCGGCGCCCTCACTGAACAGGACGAACGTCGCTCCCGGATCCTTCAAGTAGCTGAATGCATTGAACAGATTGCTGACGGCGAACTGCGAGAATCGATCTTGGTCACCCATCGCATCGAAGTGCAGCGCGGCGATCTCCTCCGAGAGATGCGACATGCCTTCGTTAAGCCACAAGACCTCCGATGGGCCCTGCCGTACCAGCACGTGCTGATTGTACGAAATCATGTGCTGGAGCTCGTGCATGAATGTCACCGGCACCAGGCGCCGAATGCGATCGACGGAATGGTCACACGAGATCGTGCCAGCCGGGTCGGGTGTCAGCGCATAGAACACTTCACCCTGATTCGACCGCGAGTCGTTCCGAAAACTCGGATCGACGTCCAACGCAAAGAAGAATCCCGTGATAATGGATGTCTCGCACTGAGCGATGGGGGTGAGCTGATTCACGACGGGCGTCATGAGAATCAGCACATGATCGTTTTCATCGACGTCGGACTCCGCCCCAAACGCGCGCGTCGCCACTTCATAGAGATCTTGATCGAACGTCTGGCCGAATTCCTGGAAGATCGCGGTGGAGAGTGTGTCCGGCGCGTCGACGTCGAGGTAGATCGCGGCGTGCGTGCCGACGTAGCGCACCTCGGCAGTCACCGGTGAGAATTCGTCCTCGTCGCTGCAGGTGACCGTATTGCAGACCCGGAACTCGCGACGGTCACCGACTTCGATCTGGGCCGGGGCACCGACCGGTACGTCGAAGATCGGCGCCGGCTTTGGCAGACCGGCGAACTCCCGCTCTTGACCTCGAAGGAATCCGTGGAACTGTGCCGACCAATCCAGTTCACCGGTCGGGCGCGGTCCGGCATCGCTCGTCGGCTGGGCCGAATCGCCAGTGAGGCGGTAGTCCGCCGTGGCACCCGGCACCGCGGCGGTCGACTGTGGCACGAGGAGGTACAGGGCTCCGCCCGGCGCCAGCCCAAACGTCGCACAGCCCTCGACGGCTGCCGGATCGATCGAGACGTATTCGAGCAGCTCGAGCGTCAGGACCGGATCAGTCCCGGCCTGAAACGACCCCGCGATTCCATTCGAGACCCAGTCCGCATAACGCAGTTGGATTGTCACGGACCCCAGCACCAGACACTCGGGCACCACCACCGACATTGCCTGCTCGGTGACCGAGCCCGCAACCGTCTGCGCGGTCGCTCCCCCGATCTCGACCGTGAGCGAATCGCTCAGCAGCAGTCCGGCGAGCGCCAACGTGTCACCACCGGCGAACGTCAGGGGGATCACGCCGGTCAAACTGGGCGGGCTCAGCCCCTCGACCGTGAACACGGCCGCTTTGTCCTCATCCACCTTGAGGGTCGCTCGCACGCTGAAGACGCCGGGAACCGACCCGAGCGTCACGTCGACCTCCGCTCGCCCAGTGCCATCGGTCACCGTCACGGAATCGGACACGGTCACGTCCGCGCCCGCGAGCACCCGCCACTGGACCTCCGCCCGGGCCACGAGGCGGCCGTCGGCCGCCGTCACGGTGACCGCCAGTGGCACCGGAAGCCGGGCACCGGCAAAGACCTGCTGGTTGTCCGTCGACTGATCGGCCGCGATCTCCGATGGGAATGGGAGATCGGGCTCACCCCCGCAGGCAACCGCGGCAAGCAGCAACCCGAGTAGCAGAATGCGTGAGTGCAACGCGTTCCTCCTGCGTCTCCACCTCGTGAACAACGGCCCCGAGGCCGAGGCGCGTAAGCCGTGACGTGTGCAGAACATACGGTAGACGCTACCGTTTTGACAACGCGGTGGAGCCTGGATAACGTTCCATACCTCCATGGCGTTCGTACACCTCCATACCCACTCGGAGTTCTCGCTCTTAGACGGCGCGAACCGCATCGCGGATCTCGTGGCGCGTGTGTCGGAGCTGGGGATGGACAGCCTCGCCATCACGGATCACGGCAATCTTCACGCCGCGTACACCTTCTACGAGCAGGCCAGGGCGGCCGGAATCCGCCCCATCCTCGGGTGTGAAGCCTACCTGGCGTTTGGACCCCGCCAGGCCCGGGAGCGCCCGCAGGGGGCGCCGGCCCAGTACTCGCACCTCGTGCTCCTCGCCCGTAACCGGGCGGGATATCACAACCTCGTCAAGCTCTCCTCGATCGGGTACCTGGAGGGGTACTACCGCCGCCCCCGCATCGACAAGGAGATCCTGGCCGCGCATGTCGAAGGCCTCGTGGGACTGGCGGCGTGCCTCTCCGGCGAAATCTCGCTCTGGCTGCGACAGGGGAATTACGAGGAGGCCCGACGGTCCGCCGAGTGGTTTGCCCAGACGTTCGGCACCGATCGGTTCTGGCTCGAAGTCCAGAACCACGGCCTCTCCGAGGAGCAGGTCGTGCGGGAGGGCATGTTCAGGCTCGCGGAGGATCTCGGGCTCCCGGTGGTCGCGACCAACGACGCCCACTACCTCGAGCGGGCCGATCATGAGGCACATGACTGCCTGCTTGCCATTGGGACGGGGAAGGACCTCGACGATCCCAACCGGTTCCGGTTTCAGGGCTCCGAGAGCTATGTGAAGTCGGAAGCCGAGATGGCCGAACTGTTCCCCGATCGAGTGGAGGTACTGGAGAACACGCAGCGTGTCGCCGACCTGTGCGAGTTCGAGTTTGAAAAACAGTATTTCCTTCCGGAGTTCCCGCGGCCCGCCGGATACGACTCCAACGACCAGTTATTGATCGAGTTGGCGACGACCGGCGCGAAGGAACGCTACGGCGATCCGCTGCCCGACCGGGTGCAGGAGCGGCTCCGCTACGAGCTGGACGTCATCACCACCACGGGCTACGCGGGCTATTTCCTGATCGTGCACGACTTCATCCGAGCCGCGCGGGAGCTCGGCATTCCGGTCGGGCCCGGACGCGGCTCGGCGGCCGGATCCCTGGTCGCCTACGCGCTCAGGATCACCGGCGTGGACCCCCTCGAGTTCGACCTGCTGTTCGAGCGGTTCCTCAACCCCGAGCGGATCTCCATGCCGGACATCGATGTGGACTTCTGCTTCGAGCGTCGTGGCGAGGTGATCGACTACGTCCGCGAGCGCTACGGCAAGACGAGCGTCGGACAGATCATCACCTTTGGGACGCTCAAGGCGCGCGCCGCCGTTCGGGATATCGCACGGGTCCTCGGTGTCGGGCCGACTGACGCCGACAGGATCGCCAAGCTGATTCCGTCGGGGCCGGGCTACCAGCTCTCCGTGGCGGAGGCGGTCAAACGGGTCCCCGAGCTCGAGCAGCTCGTGCGTAGCAACGACACGTTTCAGCGGCTCGTCGACCTCGCACAGCGGATCGAAGGGCTCGCGCGGCACGCCTCCGTGCACGCCGCGGGCATCGTGATCGCCCCGGGGCCGCTCGACGAGTACGTGCCGGTTTGCACACCGCCGCAACGCAATTCGGGCGCAACGGCAAACGGCGACGATGCGATCATCACCCAATACGACATGATCAGCCTCGAGAAGGTTGGCATGTTGAAGATGGATTTCTTGGGCCTCAAGACACTCACGGTGCTCCACGATGCCGTGCAGATGATCCGCGATCGCCATGGGGAGGAAATCGATCTCGACGGACTCGACCTCGGGGACCCGCAGGTCTACGAGCTGTTGCGTGACGGGCACACGGCAGGGGTATTCCAGTTCGAGTCACCGCTGGCCACCGACATGTTGCGGCAGTTGCGGGTCGACCGATTTGACGATCTGGTGGCGACGAACGCGCTGATGCGCCCCGGGCCGCTCGACTCGGGCATGTATCAGGTGTACACGCGGCGCAAGCGCGGCGAAGAAGCCGTGCGGTACCCGCACCCGAGCCTCAAGGAGATCCTCGCGCCGACCTACGGCGTGATCCTGTATCAAGAGCAGGTGATGCGCATCCCTTACGTGCTCGCGGGCTTCTCGCTTGCCGAAGCGGATGTGCTCCGAAAAGCCGTTGGGAAGAAAGACCAGGATCTCGTCGAGAGCGAGTTGGAGCGGTTCATCGAGCGCTGCCTGCTCCGGGGGCATCAGCGCCGCGTGGTCGAAGATATCGCCGCCCAGATCCAGACGTTCGGCCGCTACGGATTCAACAAGTCCCATTCGGTGGCCTACAGCATCTTGTCGTTCCAGACGGCATGGCTCAAAGTCCACTACCCGGCCGAGTTCATGGCCTCGCTGCTCTCGTCGGAGATCGGTGGCACCGACAAGGTGGTCGCCTACATCAACGAGGCGCGCGAAATGGGTCTGGATGTGCTGCCGCCCTCGGTCAACGAGTCCGGGTGGAAGTTCACCGTGATCGGGGACCAACAGGTCCGCTTCGGCTTGGGGGCCGTACGGCACGTCGGCCGGGGCGCAATCGAGTCCATCATTGCCGGGCGCGAATCAGGAGGGCCGTACACGTCTCTCACCGATTTCTGTGAGCGCATCGACCTGCGGCTGTGCAACAAACGCGTGGTCGAGTCGCTCGTCGCCGCGGGGGCATTGGACCAACTCGACGGCCATCGCGCCCAGTGGATCACCGGACTCGACCATGCCCTGCACGAGGCACAGTTGCGGCAGGCGGAGCGCGAGTCCGGTCAAGCGTCCCTGTTCGGCGATGCGACGCAGGCATCGCCGGTGACGGGTGAGCATCCACTGCCGGACGTCCCGCCGTGGACCGAGGGCGAGCGGCTGGCGAAGGAGAAGGAGGTCGTTGGCTTCTTCATCTCGGGCCATCCGCTCGACCGATACCGGGAGGAGGTCCATCTCTTCGGCACGCGGACCACCGCAACGCTGGGTACGTGGAGCGAGCATCGGGTGCACACGGCTGTGGTGATCACAGCGGTGAAGCGGAGAATCAGTCGCAAGACCGGGGCGGAGTACGCGCGACTCACGCTCGAAGATTTTCACGGCACCGCGGAAGCCATCGTGTTCCCCGAAACCTGGGGGCGCCTCGCACAAATCATCGTGCCCGATGCCGCCTTGCTCCTGACCGGTGGCTACAGCGCGCGGGACCGAGATGAAGACCGCGCCCCCTTTATCGTTGAGGAGGCAAACCCATTGGCAGGCCTCAAGTCCTCAGGGGCGGTCGGGGTAGCGTTGGAGTGGAAAGTGGGACAGGGACCGGATCCCAATGCCTCGCGGGCCGTCAAGGCCCTTTGTGCAGCGCATCCCGGATCGGCACCGGTGTTCGTGCGGTGGAGCGACGGCAACGGCGTCACGGCCGAGCTCCGTGCCCGCCGGCTGGCGGTCGCACTGGACGACGAGTTCCTCAAGGCGCTGCGCGAGATCCTGGGCACGGATTGCGTGCATCTGGTCAAAGCCCTATAGGAGTGTATGGCTAGCAACGGCATTGGCTTGGACTTCGAGCGACCGATCGTCGAGCTCGAGCGTCAGATCGAGAGCCTCCAGCACATGGCGACCGATCGTCGGCTCGACGTGCAGAGTGAGATCACGCCGCTCGAGGCGAAGCTCGCGGACCTCAGACGAGAGATCTACCGCAATCTGACACCGATGCAGCGCGTGCTGGTTGCGCGGCATCCGCGCCGTCCGTTCTCCCTCGATTACATCCGTACGGTGTTCACGGACTTCGTGGAACTCAAGGGCGACCGACTGTTCCGAGACGATCCGGCCATTGTCTGCGGGTGGGCGCGCCTGGCTGAGCGTCCCGTCGTGGTGATCGGTCACCAGAAGGGACGCAACACCAAGGAGAACCTCCGGCGCAACTTCGGCATGGCGCACCCGGAGGGATACCGTAAGGCGCTCCGCATGATGCACATGGCGGAGCGGTTCGACGCACCGGTCATCACCCTCATCGACACCCCAGGAGCGTGGGCCGGCCTCGGCGCCGAGGAGCGAGGGCAGGCGGAGGCCATCGCACGCAACCTCGAGGAGATGGCAGCCCTGAGGACACCGATCGTCGCCGC
Organism: Gemmatimonadota bacterium; assembly: GCA_039588295.1. Taxonomy (GTDB): domain Bacteria; phylum Gemmatimonadota; class Gemmatimonadetes; order Gemmatimonadales; family GWC2-71-9; genus JAOTVV01. Next base: position 25,079 of record JBDHAB010000004.1, on the reverse strand, counting down.
CGTCATCGGTGAGGGCGGTTCCGGCGGTGCCCTGGCGCTGGGGCTCGCCGACCGGCTGTTGATGATGGAGAACGCGATCTACTCAGTGATTTCACCGGAGGGATGCGCGGCAATTCTGTGGAACGACGCGACCCAGAAGGAGCGGGCAGCGGAAGCGCTCAAACTCACGGCGACCGATCTGCAGCGTCTCGGCGTGATCGACGAGATCATTCCGGAACCACCGGGCGGTGCCCATGCGGACCCGGACGCTGCCGCGACCGCGCTCGGATCGGCGCTGACGAGGCACGTGGACGAACTTTGCGCGATAACGGAGGAGGAACGCCTCGACCTCCGGACCGACAAGTACCGGCGCATCGGCCAATTTGCCGAGGGCTGACGTGACCGTCGTCGAGGTGCGGTTCAAGGGGAACCGCCGCGAGTTCTATGCCTGGAATCAGGACACCGATCTCGCGGTGGGAGATCCCGTTGTAGTCCCCGCCGAGCGTGGGGAGGACCTGGGCTACGTGTCCGCGGTTGGCGCGATTGCGGAGCGTAAGTGTGGAGTCGGGTGCGACGGATGCCCCGCCGGCGAACCGATCGAAGCCAAGGGCGCGGTACTACGGCAAGCCTCCCCACAGGAGGCGTACCTCGGCGAGCAGCTCCGTCACGCCGAGGAAGACGTCCGGCGCAAGGTGCTGGAGCGGGCGCGCGCCCACGCGCTCCAGATGAAGGTGTCCGACACCGAGTGGCAGTGGGACCGCAAGAAGCTCACGGTGTATTTCACGGCCGACAAGCGCGTGGATTTCCGCGCCCTCGTGCGGGATCTGGCCAGCCTGTTCCGCACGCGCATCGAGTTGCGCCAGATCGGGGCCCGCGACGAATCCCGCCGACTGGATGGCGTCGGCCGTTGCGGCCGTCAGTTCTGCTGCTCGTCGTGGCTTCCCGAGCTCCGGCCGGTGAGTCTCTCCCTGGCCAAGGACCAGCAACTCTCCCTCAACCCAACCCAAATTTCGGGGGGATGCGGTCGCCTGCTGTGCTGCTTGCGCTACGAGCACGAGTTCTACGTCAACGCGCGCAAGCGGTTCCCGAAGCTCGGGCGTGCGTTGCGCACTGCGCGCGGGAGGGAGACCGTCGAGGCCGTTGATATCTTCCGCGAGCGGGTCCTGCTGCGGGCGGAAGACCTCACGACCCGAACAGTGCAGCTCGCGGAGCTCAAGCGTGAAGTCGCTGCCGGGGAAGGCCCCTCCCCCGAGCCGGTACCGGCCCCGGGAGAACCCGCCAAACCCCAGCAGCCAGTCGATGCCAAGGTCACGACCGAGCAGGCCGTGCGAGCGGTGTCGCCCCGTAAGCGGCGCCGGCGCCGGCGCCGTGGCCGGTCCGGGAATCGCGGCAACCCGCCGACGAATCGATCCGACGACCCGGACAGCAAGCAGGGATGACCAGCTACTACATCACGACGGCCATCGACTACTCCAATGGCGAGCCGCACCTCGGGCACGCCTACGAGAAGATCGGCGCCGACTGCGTCGCGCGTTATCGTCGACTTCGCGGACATCGCGTGCACTTCGTCGTCGGGATGGACGAGCACGGGCAGAAGGTGGCCCAGGCCGCCGAGGAGGCCAACACCGATCCACACGAGTGGGTGGATGGCATTGCGGCGGCGTTTCGCACCGCATGGACCGAACTGTCGATCAGCCACACCGACTTCATCCGTACCACGGAGCCACGCCATCGGCGATCGGTCGAAGAGCTGTTTCGCAGGATCAAGAAGGCGGGACACCTCTCGGAGGGCACGTACGCCGGTCTCTACTGCGTCGGTTGCGAGGCCTTCAAGCTGGACAAGGACCTCGAAGACGGACGCTGTCCGTTGCACCCGACGCGCGAGGTCAAATGGGTGGAGGAGCCCAACTACTTCTTCGAGATCGGTCGGTTCCGTCAGGCCTTGCTCGACCTCTACGACGCCAACCCCACGTTCGTACAGCCCAAGGCGAAATTCAACGAGGTCGCCAACGTCGTTGCGGATTGGACCGAGGAGCAACGCCTGTCGGTGAGCCGCGCCCGAGTGCCCTGGGGAATCCCGTGGCCTGACGACCCGAGCCACACCGTGTATGTGTGGTTCGAGGCCCTGATCAATTACCTCTCCGCCACGGGATTCCCAGACGAGCAGTACACCTCCATGTGGCCCGCCGACGTGCACGTCATCGGGCCCGACATCGTACGGTTCCACGCCGCCATGTGGCCGGCCATGCTCATGGCCGCGCAGATCGACGTGCCCCGACAGGTATGGTGCCACGGGTGGATTCGCATGCGGGGAGAGCGGTTCTCCAAATCCGCCGGGGTCGAGGTTACGCTGCAGGGACTCATCGATCGCCATGGGCCGGATGCGCTTCGCTACTTCGTGCTCCGGGAGGTACCGTGGAACGCGGATGGCAATTTCACCTGGGAGCGGTTCGACGCGCGCTACACCGCCGACCTGGCCGACGGCTACGGGAACCTCGTCAGCCGGGTGCTCGCGATGATCGGCCGGTATCTCGGTGGCACCATCCCGGACTCGACGGAGCCCACTCCGCTCGATGGTGCCGGCGATGCGCTCATTGCCGCCTACCGCAACGCCATGGACGACCACCACTTGCACGAGGGAGCCGAGCAGGCGTGGAAGCTGGTCGACCGAGCCAACGGGTTCGTCGAAGAGCGGGCACCGTGGACACTCGCCAAGCGGGGAGACACGACCGAGTTGGAGGAAACCCTCGGGGCGCTGGCACGGGCGATCGCCCGACTCACGCTCATGATCAGTCCGTTCGCACCGGTCAAAACCCAGCAGGTGTGGGAGGCGCTGGGGCTCGTTGGCCAGGTCTCCGAAGCGCAGTGGGACGCGCTAGAGCGTCCCCCCACAGGGGGGCGATCCACGGTCCAGCTCCCGCCGCTGTTTCCCAAACACGCTCTCTCGAGTTAAGTGTTTGATTTACAAGAAGTTACATTTGTGATATTTGTAGTTGACAGCCCAAGTTCCAACAGTCTATTTTTTTTGCGGCTAACTCGCCCACCCTCGTATCCGGGGCGAGGCACCGGGACGGTAACGGTCCCGAGCGGAGTTTGACGTCCAGCCTGGGACGGCTGATGGCGCAGAAGTGGACAATCGTGCTTGTGCCGCACGGTGCGGGTGAATCTCGCTCCGTCAGCATCTCCCCCATCAAGCTCCGAATTCTGAGCGTGGCGGTGGGAGTGGTGGCGGTGGCGACGGTCGTGTTTGCCTATGCGACGATCAACCGAGCCGTCGACCTGTCACGGCTGGATCGTTTGGAACGTCGCAACGACATCCTGAGCCAAGACCTCGACCGAGCCCAGCGCCGGCTGGCCGGATTGGGTGACTCCATCGCCGTGATCACCGAGCGCGACCAGTTGGTCCGCCTCCTGGCGGGACTCGAGCCGACCGACCCCGACGTGCAGCTCGCCGGTGTCGGTGGACCGGCTGGAACCTGGACGCCTCGTGAGGAGCTCCTGGCGGAGGCTCCGGAGGGACGGGCGGCCATCAGCTTCCGCACCGAACTCGACAATTACATCCGCCGGGCCAATCTGCTCGCCGGCTCATACATCGAGGCGGTGGACTCACTCGAAAGCCACACGGACCAACTCCGGCGCACGCCCTCGATCTCACCGATCCCGCCGTCCGTCGGGTGGTTCACGAGCCCGTACGCCAACATCCGGATGCACCCGATCTACAACGAACCGCGACCGCACCCTGGCATCGACGTGTACGCCCCGCATGGGACGGCGATCCTGGCCCCGGCCAACGGACGGATCGCCGAGGTACGCACAGTGGCGGGTTACGGCAAGACGGTGACCGTCGACCATGGCTATGGGGTGCAGACGTTTTACGCCCACTGTTCGCGCACGGTCGTACAGGTCGGCGAACGGGTGGAGCGCGGTGACAAGATCGCCGAGGTTGGAAAGACGGGTACGGCCACGGGTCCACACTTGCACTACGAGGTGCTCGTGAACCGCAGGCGCGTCAATCCGAAAGACTTCATCTTCCCGAACCGGGTCATCGTCGACTGACGGCGTCATAGTCGCTGCAACTCCGGATACGCCCCATTTCCGTCCCGTCGACGCGTCCCGACGCGTCATCGTGCGCACCGCGACTCCTCCGGCTCGCGGCGTCCGGCTGGGTATGCTCGCTCATGGCATGCAATGGGCACGCGGAGGTCCACCTCCGCGCGGAGTGGGAAGCCGGTGCACCGATTACCCAGCTCGAGGTCACCGCGCTGCCGTTCGACCCCGACAGCATCCTCGATTCGCTCGCTGCGGCCGCGCGTTCCCCACAGCCCTCGTTCGAGGACCTCGTGGCGGAGCTGTGGGATTACCGGCGCCCGGCGGGGGACAGCGTCGACGATGCCACCCGTCCGTGGCGTGCCCTCCGTGACACAGTGTCGCAGCTTGCCGACTCCCTGAACGCGATGGATCGTGACCAGCCCGGGTACGCCCAGGCCTACGGGCGCTTCCGGCAGCTCTACGCGCGCCTGGCCCAACGCGCCGCCGACCGTGATAACGCACTGCGTCAACTTGGCGGCGCGGACTTGGACCTCGTACGCCGAGCCACCGTGGCGGCAGAATCGCTCCGAACGTGGGAGTATGGGGCGTACGCCGACTACCCCGACGTGGCGGCGGCGAAGGTGGCCGAAGCGGATCGAGAGGTCGTCGACGCTGTCACGGACTCCTCGGGCGCCGCCGTGCTGGAACTGGCTTCCGGGCGATGGTGGCTCATTGCGCTGCTGCCGGATCCGGACAACCCGTTCCTGGAGTATTACTGGAACGTTCCGGTGACCGCGACACGCCTGGTGCCTGTGCGGCTCCCACTCAACCCTGGGAACAGTACGAGACGCTGGCGACATTAGAGAGAGACGGGAGACCGAGGCACCCTCCCGCGATCGGAAAGCGAGGCACGGTGAAACACCCAATGGTCGTGGTACTGGTTGCGCTGGCGATCGCCGCCGTCGCAGCCGGTGCTGCCTGGATGACCCGGGGCGCCCGGGCCGCCGACGGCGCAGCACAACTCACCGAGGCGAACGAGCAGCTGCTCCCCTCCCAGGTGGATCCGTTACTCGAAGCCCGTACCAAGGGTGAGGCCGACGCACCGATCACCGTGTTCGAAGTGAGTGACTTCCAGTGCCCGTATTGCCGCTCGTTCTGGGAACAAACCCTCCCGGCGCTGGAACGGGAGTACATCAGCACCGGGAAGATCCGGTTCATCTTCCTCAACCTGCCGTTGGTCCAACTCCATCCGAATGCCGCGGCGGCACATGAGTTTGCGATGTGCGCGGCGCTGCAGGACCGTTTCTGGCCCGTGCACGATCTGCTGTATCAGTATCAGGGCGAGTGGGCACGGCTGGACGACCCGGCACCCTACTTCCGGAGCTTAGCCGATTCGAGTCAACTCGATCGTGACGACTTGGAGCAGTGCTTCACCACTGGAGCAGTGCGGCCCATCATCCAGCAGGAAGCGGAAATGAGCTTTCGTGCGGGCTTGCAGAGCACGCCGTCCTTCGTCATCCAAGACGCACTGCTCGCGGGATTCGCGCCCATCGACACCTGGCGCCCAATCCTCGATTCGCTGTTCGCCGAGAAGGACGGCGGGCAGTAAGGGAGCCGTCAGTCAACATCAGGCCGCCTGACGTTTCGGCACCGGAGAGAGAGCCGGACGACCAGTGGTCGGCTGCAGGCTGGCGGCTCTTTTCCAGCCCGTCAGAACAACGCCAGTCCCACGTCATAGAGTGCGTGGGTCCACGCGGCTACCCCGAAGCCCCGGGCCACGTAGAGCCCGCTCAACAGCACCCCCGCGATCGCCCGAAAGGTGAAGGACGCCATCGTCAGCTCGTCGCCGTACGGCCCGATGTAGTGGAACCCACTGAAGATCAGTGCACTCGCCGCGACGGCGACGCCAACGGCTAGGCGCCGACTCCATCCCAGACGAAGGCCGATGGCCAGCAGCGCCGAGACCAAGAGCACTCGAAACAACAACTCTTCGTAGATGCCCGCCCCGAGCGAGACCACCAGTTGGGTCCCGAGCGGCAACATCTCGACTGGCGCCTGAGCCACCGTGATGTACACAGGTCCTCGGAGGAGCCACGTGGTGAGCAGTGCAACCGTCTGGCCGAACAACGCCGCATACACCACGCTCTCGGCGAACATGCCGGCAAACACGCGTGGCTCGATGGGGGTGGCGCGAGCCTTGTGATCGCGCCACACGATCCAACCGCCGATGCCGAGTAGCAGCACGCCGAAGACCATCAGTCCCGGGCGCCCACCCAACGACACGAACAAGGTCTTGAGCAACACGTCGGCACCGTTGCGCACGCCGGCGACCGCGCTTTGGGAGAGGAGTCCTGCGAGCCCCTCGTACAACACGAAGAGGGGAAACGCAAACAGGACGCTGTAGCGCAGCTGGCGACTGGTGGCGAGGTACTGCTGCAGCGACATTGAACGCATCACACGCAAGGTAGCCCCGTTTCCCCGTGAGACACTCGACCGGCTATCGCCTGGCTGCACGCGCCATACACCGGTTCCCCCTGCCGCCTGGGGCGCTGCGCACCAGCGTCAAGGGGCGGCGGGGCGCTGCGGTGCGATGGGCACACTGGGCCGACGGCGGGCGGTCGAGTGGTCCACTCATTTGGGTTCACGCCGCCTCCGTCGGTGAGGGGCTCACGGCGAGCCCCGTGATCCGCCGCCTACTGGCCCGGCGTCCCGGGCTCCAGGTCGTGCACTCGTACTCCTCGCCGTCAGCCGCCCGGTGGCCCGCACCGTTTGCGCGCAGCTATGCCGACTACGTGCCACTCGACGAGCCCAGACACGTGGAAGCAGTGCTCGACGTGGTTGCGCCATCATTGTTGGCGTTCGCCCGCGGAGATCTCTGGCCGGAACTCGTGGCGCGGGCGACGCAACGAAACATCCCGGTTGTCGCGTTCGGCGCGTCCGTACGGCCCGGGAGCCTCAGGCTCCGCCTCCCCACCCGATCACTCTACGCCGAGCTGCTCGAAAGGGTTTCGTGGATCGGGGCCGCAACCCCAGAAGACGCGGCGCGATGCCGGCGGATGGGTGCCGCCGACTCGATCGTCGACATGACTGGTGACCCGCGACACGATGAGGTGATCGAGCGCATTCCCGACATCGCGCCGCTCCACTCGCTGCTGGCGTGGGCCAGCGACCGGCCGGTGCTGGTCGCCGGAAGCCTCGAGCCGTCCGACGAGTCCATCCTGGCCGCAGCGGCGGGACAGGTGCTCGGCGACGTTCCCAATGCCGGCGTGATGTTGGTGCCACACGACCCGAGCCATGCTTCCCTGCACCGGCTTCGCCGCCGAACGACGGACGCCAACCTGGACGCAGCGGTGTGGACGCCGGGAGAGGGTATGCCTCGCTCCCGCTGCGTGATCGTCGGAGCGCGGGGGTTGCTCTTCGATTCCTATGCGTTGGGTGCGCTGGCCTACGTCGGAGGTGGCTTCCGGCGGAACCGGCTTCACGCGGTGATCGAGCCGGCCGCCTATGCACTGCCTGTGCTGGTAGGGCCTCAATGGGCGGCATCGGCGGACGCGAGCGCGCTCGTCACCGCCGGCGGTGCCATACCCCTCCCAGCCCGCGAGCCGCAGCTCGCTCTTGCGAGCGTGTGGTCTGAGTGGCTTCGCGACCCGACGCGGCGCAGCTCCATAGGGCTCCTCGCACGAGGCACGGTGACACACGGAGCCGCGAAGGTGACGGTCGATCGTCTGGTGTCGTTGATGGGGTGACCTATGTTGGGGCACCCATCAGCCACGGAGGGTGCCATGACAAAGCCGATCGCAACTCTCGTTGCCCTGCTGTTGGTCCCAGCCGCACTCTCGGCACAACAGGGGAGTACCGTCGAGATCGGTTCCGGAATTGGTGCAAGTATTCTCACCAATGGTGGCACCATCACACACATCAGCGCGCCCGGGCCGGCCCAGGGATCGGTCGGCCTGTTCGGAGCCCAAGCTCCCCTCTATGCAACCGTCTTCTTCGGCAAGGGTGTGATGGTCCAACCGGAACTCTCCTTCAACCTCCTGACCGGGGAGGGTGAGACCCTCACGATGCTGGCCGCGGCTGCCAACTTCGGCTACGCGTTCTCCGGAGCTGCCCGCAACTCGGCATACGTGGCCGTGAGCGGCGCCATCCAGTACGTCGATACCGAATTCTCCGATTCGGACAGCGAGTTCGGGGCCGGTGCCCGCGTGGGATACCGCGTCCTGGTGAACGAGGGATTCGCCGTGGGGTTCGAAGCCGGCTATCGTCGCTGGTTCGACTCGGACCTCAATGAGATCACGATTGCGTTACGGTTGGGCGGGATCGTCAGCTCGCCGTAAGCTCAAACCGTGACCGGGGCGGCTGGCGCGGGCCGCCCCAGGTCACTGACCGACGACGACCCCCTCGAACGTAATGGTCCGCGGCACGACGAGTCCCGCGGTCAGCACGGTGAACAGGACGTCCGACCAGCGGCTCCGCACTCTGACGCGGAGGTCGGCCACGTGTGCATCCCCCGTGACCTGGGCGGCCAGGATGTCTTGCAGCGACGGTCGGGACGCGGACAGCATGCCGAACAGCAGGAACACCGACTTCTTGCTCACGCTGAACCGCTCACCCTCGGCTGGTGCGGAGGCGGCTGACGCCATGGTCGCCTCGACCCCTAGGGTCGTGGCATCGAAGGTCTGCACGCACCCCGCCGTGGCCAACAGAACTCCCAGTGTAGCCACCGAGACCATGTGCCGTCGAAGCTCCGCTCGCACCGCCATCTCGCCCCAAGTTGTGGAATGTGAAACAGGGCGCCCTCGGGAGATCCCGAGAGCGCCCCGTCAAACTACGTCAGGTCTCGTCGGAACGAAACCTTACATCCCGAGGCTCGGCACCACGATCTTGTAGTGCGCGCCGAACGCTGCCCTCATCTGGCTCTCACGCTCAAAGTCACCGTACTTGATCGACAGGAAGTCGACGCTGGCCTGGAAGCCAAGGCCCATCGGCATGGTGACCATCAGGCCACCCGACGCGCCGAAGCCCAGCTCGCCATCGACGTCCGTGATCTTCTGATACTGCACCCGCGGATAGATCCACGGCTTCACGGCCACACCGGCGCTCGGCACGTTGATGGTGATCATCGGGCCACCGACGAAGTTGAGCAGGTTGCCTCCGGTCGCGCTGAGGTAGCCCACGCCCGCCTGAATCGAGACGGAGACCGGCATCATCGGCGCGTTGAGGACGTGTACGCCCGCCCCGCCGCCGAACCCGAGGTTCTTGTCCGCGCCGTCAATGCCGAGCGGGCTGACACCAGCGCCGGCCCACACGCCGAACATCGGCAGACCGATCTGGATACGGCCACCGGCATAGAGCGGGTTCTCGCCGCCGATCTTCGCGTCGTCGCTGACGGCGAGTGCGAAATCACCGGAGACGGTGACACCGGTGCCAGGCATGGCACCGAACACCGCGTTGTCGTGGATCTGCGCTGCCGCCGGTGCGGCCAGGAAGCCGAGCACCGCCACGACTGCAGCAATTCGTCCGAGAATCTTGGTCATCACAACTCTCCTGAGTCTGGTTGCCGTAGTTAACCCCTTGCCCGACGGTCACTTCCGTCGGGCCCCTCACAAGTCGCGCTATAGGCTATGCAGTCAACGGCCATACGTCAATACCTCTTGCAAGCATTAGCGTCGGCTAATAAATCCTCCCGTACACCGCGCACCGACGCCAGAACTCCTTCTCTACTAACGGTTTGCGCCTCAAGCTGCGGGACCTACCTGACCCAGACCACGCTCAGGGCGAAGCCCTCGAGGTCTCCGACGCTGGCACTGGCTCGGAGGTCGAATACTCGGCTGAGCCGGAAATCAGCCCCGAACCCCAACGCGAACCGCACGTCGGTGTCGCCAGGTCCCGAAAGCAAGAACAGGGTCGGCTGCGCATATGGCACGATGCTGACCTGCGATCCCTCGACGTCGAGGCGGCGACCGAGCGAGAGTCCGGCTGGCACCACGAGCGTCGACGCATCGGACACGAACTGGCCGCCGATACCGAGCACCACGGCGCCGTCCAACGGGAAGTCCTCGGTGTGCGTCAGCACCCGCACCCGGCCGGTTACCCCCGCGAGAATCTCCGTATCGAAACCGTCAGGCGTATCGAGAATCCCACCCCGGAACCCGATGTCCCAGGTGCGGAACCCGAAGCGGTACTGGCCCTCGATGCCCGTAAACGGACCTTCCGGAAAACTCAGCGTCCCCCCAAACTCGTGGCGCGCGAACGCACGATAGGGGGCGTTGTACGAAGGCATCCCCGTGCTTTGCGCAGACGCCGCACCGGCGATCGCGAGCAAGGCGACGCCTGCGAGCAGACCGGACCTATGTGCCATGCTGCACTCCTTTCTCTTCCTCCGCTTGTTCGGCGACGACCCGCACCGTATCGTCCTCCACCTGCAAGAAACCGTGTCGCACGTGGAAGCTGCGTGCCGCCGCATCCGCGCGGATGGTCAGGATTCCGTCGCCGAGCAACGTCACGAACGGGGCGTGCCCCGGCAGAATCCCAACGAGTCCGTCATACGCCGGCGCGACGACGGTGCTGGCGCCGCCCTCGAATACCGTTGATTCTGGTGAAATCACCGTGACATGCATCACTACGCCGACATTCCCTTCACCTGATTCACCGCCTCTTCGATGCCGCCGACCATGTAAAACGCCTGTTCCGGCAGCTCGTCGAACTCCCCCGCGACGACACGCTCGAAGCTCTCGACGGTGTCCTCAAGCTTGACGTAGCGACCCTCGCGGCCGGTGAACGCCTCGGCGACGAAAAACGGCTGCGACAGAAGCCGCTGCAACCGCCGCGCCCGACCCACCAGGAGTTTGTCTTCCTCGGACAGCTCATCCATGCCAAGGATCGCGATGATGTCTTGCAGCTCCTTGTACCGCTGAAGGATGCGCTGAGTTTCAACCGCCGCGCGATAGTGCCGGTCGCCCAGGTACTGGGCATCGAGGATGCGGCTCGAGGAGTCCAGCGGGTCGACGGCCGGGTAAATGCCGATCTCGGTCAGTGCCCGCGAGAGCACCACGGTGGCATCCAGGTGACTGAAAGCCGTGGCGGGAGCCGGATCCGTCAGGTCGTCGGCCGGCACGTAGATCGCCTGCACGGACGTGATCGACCCCCGCTTGGTCGACGTGATCCGCTCCTGCAGGTCACCCATCTCCGTGCCCAACGTCGGTTGGTAGCCGACGGCGCTCGGCATTCGCCCGAGCAGGGCCGACACCTCCGACCCGGCCTGGGTGAACCGGAAGATGTTGTCGATGAAGAGCAGCACATCCTGACCCTCGCGGTCGCGGAAGTACTCGGCGACCGTGACACCCGAGAGCCCCACGCGAAGTCGTGCACCCGGTGGCTCGTTCATCTGTCCGTAGATGAGCGCCACCGAGTCCAGCACGCCACTCTCCTGCATTTCCATGTACAGGTCATTGCCTTCGCGGGTGCGCTCGCCAACGCCGCAGAACACGGAACGGCCACCGTGACCCTTCTGCACGTTGTTGATGAGCTCCATGATGATGACGGTCTTGCCGACGCCGGCGCCTCCGAACAGCCCAATCTTCCCGCCCTTCACAAACGGCGCAATCAAGTCGATCACCTTGATCCCCGTCTCGAAGACTTCCGTCTTGGGCTCGAGGCTGGTGAACGCCGGTGGGTCGCGATGGATCGGCCACCGCTCGGCGTCCTCCGGAATCGGTGGACCCTCGTCCACCGGTTCGCCGAGCACGTTGAGGATCCGACCCAACGCCGGCTCCCCGACTGGCACCGTGATGAACTGGCCGGTGTCCACCACCGGCATGCCTCGGACCAGACCGTCGGTGCTGCTCATCGCGACGGCGCGTACCTGATTACGGCCAATGTGCTGCTGCACTTCGGCGATCACCCGCACCGGCGGACGACCATTGCCCTCGTCCTTGACTTCGAGCGCCGTGTACAGCTCCGGCAGTTCCTCGGCGTCGAACTCTACGTCCAACACGGGACCGATGACCTGCACGATTCTCCCAATGTTCTTCTCAGCCATGGTCTTTCTCAGCAATGCGTCCGTTAGGTTTGCTCGGCGGACCGACGAATCGACCGATCTATCCGCCCGACCATCCGTCTACCCCTTCGACGCCTCCGCCCCACCCACGATCTCCGCGAGCTCCTGCGTGATCTGCGCCTGACGCGCGCGGTTGTAGGTTCGACGCAGGAAGTCGATCATGTCTCCTGCGTTGTCCGTGGCACTCTTCATCGCCGTCCGTCGCGCGCCATGCTCCGAGGCGGCGGTCTCCACCAGTGCCCGGTACATTTGGTTCTGCACGTAGAGCGGCAGCACCACGCGCAGGATCTCCGCTGCAGACGGACGGAGCAGGTAGTTGGGCACCGTGTCCCTGGTCGGTGGCGTGATCGGCAGAATGGGAAGGAGGGTGGGTGGCGTGGACATGGGGCTGTTGAACTTCGCGAACACCACTTGTACGGCATCCAACTCGCCGCACTCGAACCGCTCCATGAGCGGATCCACCAACTCCACCGCGTGGTCCCAGGTTGGCCGGTCACCGATATCCGGGCGCGCAACTGCAGGCGCCCGCCCGACGTACTTGAAGTACCCGATCCCTTTGCGTCCGATCGCGTGCACCTCGACCTCGGCCCCCAGCCCCTCGAGCTGCTCCAGCTGGCCCTTCGCGTCCTGGATCAGGTTGGCGTTGAACCCGCCGCAGAGACCACGATTACTCGTGATGAACACGAGGGCGACGCTCTTGGGCTTGCCTTCCGGTTGGCGCAGGAGGGGGAACCGCTCGACCAGCGAGGGATCGTACAGGCTAGCGATCACGTCGGCGAGCGCGCTGGCGTACGGTCGCGCCGCGACCACCCGGTCCTGCGCCCGCTTCAACCGCGACGTGGCCACCATCTCCATCGTCTTGGTAATCTGGCGCGTATTCTCCACCGAGCGGATACGGCGCCTGAGCTCGCGTGTCTTGGCCATCGTCGATCCTACCTGAGGGCGCGGAACTCTTCGATCGCGGCCTTCAGATCGGCAGTGAGTGCATCGTCCAGCGCCTTCTTCACCCGAATGGACTCGAGCAACTTGGCATACTTGGCATCCAGGAACTCGTGGAAGTCGAGTTCCCATTGGCGCACGTCACGCGGCTCAACATCGTCGAAGTACCCGTTGGTGACCGCATAGATGCTGGCGACCTGCTTTTCGACCGGTATCGGCTGATACTGCGGCTGCTTGAGCACCTCCACCACCCGCTGCCCACGGGCGAGCTGTCGCTGGGTGGCCTGGTCCAGATCGGAGCCGAACTGCGCAAATGCCTCGAGCTCACGATACTGCGCGTAGTCGAGACGGAGGCGTCCGGCCACCTGTTTCATCGCCTTGATCTGCGCGTTCCCACCGACCCGTGAGACCGAGATGCCCGGGTTGATGGCGGGGCGCACGTTGGCGTAGAACAGATCGCTCTCCAGATAGATCTGCCCGTCGGTGATCGAGATGACGTTCGTGGGAATGTAGGCCGACACGTCGCCGGCCTGCGTCTCGATGACCGGCAACGCCGTCAGGGACCCGCCGCCGTGCTTGTCGGACAGCTTCGCCGCGCGCTCCAACAACCGCGAGTGGAGATAGAACACGTCGCCCGGGTACGCCTCACGGCCCGGAGGGCGCCGCAGCACCAACGACAGCTGGCGGTAGGCCTGCGCGTGCTTGGAGAGGTCGTCGTAGATGCACAGCGTGTGGCGGTTGTGCTCATACATGAAGTGTTCGGCCATCGTGCAGCCGGCGTATGGCGCAATGAACTGCATCGGCGCCGGATCCGCGGCACCGGCCACCACGACGATGCAATAGTCCATCGCCCCGGCTTCCTTGAGACGCTCTACCACGCCCGCGACCGTCGATTTCCTCTGCCCGATCGCGATGTAGACACAGATCACGTCGCCGGCATGCTGGTTGAGGACCGTATCCATCGCGATCGCGGTCTTGCCGGTCCCGCGGTCGCCAATGATCAGCTCGCGCTGGCCCCGGCCAATCGGGATCATCGAGTCGATCGCCTTGATGCCGGTCTGCAGCGGCTCCTTCACCGGCTGGCGCCACACAATACCCGGCGCCTTCACCTCGACCTTGCGGTGCGCATCGGTCTTGATCGGCCCCAGCCCATCGACCGGATTCCCCAACGGGTCCACGACGCGGCCGACCAGCGCCTCGCCCACGGGCACTTCCAACACCCGGCCCGTGCGCCGCACTTCGTCGCCCTCTCTGAGCTGGAGGTAGTCACCCAGGATGACCGCCCCCAGGTTGTCCTCCTCGAGGTTGAGCGCCAGCCCGATGACAATCTCCCCCGTCTCCGAGGCGGCGAATTCCAGCATCTCCCCTGCCATTGCCGACAAGAGCCCATACACCCGGGCGGTGCCGTCCTTCACCTCGAGCACGCTTCCCACCTCCTGCGTGTCCAGCGCCGCGAGGTCGGCGGCTTCGATCTCCTTGAGGAGAACGTCCTTCAACTCACCCGGGCGAAGTACTGAATCGGTTGCCATGGTTGTCTGTGCGTCGAATCGTTAGCGGATGTCGGAAAAAGCCGGCGGAAACATACCCTGGGAGGCGGTGAGTTACCACCCTGCTCTCCTCGCCCTCTTCACCCTTTCCCCTTGTCACTTCCTCACACCCGACTCCGCATCCTGCCTCGAACGAACCGCGCCAGCACCCCGCGGGGGCCGAGCGCGGGCAAGTCACGAGGTGCCACACCAGCCACGCGGCGTGCGCAGTCGGCGAGGTGGCTCGGCGAGGCGAACTGGAGGATGGTGGCGACGTCGGTGACGGCGTAGCCGGGGTTGGCGAGCAGATCGGCGGCCCAGGCGGTCCGCACCAGATCGATCACCCGCTTGAGGTTGGGCGCGCCGCCCGCCCCAAACTCACGGGAGAGATACTCCCGGCTCCTGTGTAGTGCTTTGGCGATGTCGCCGGTGGTCGTCCGGGTGCCGACGCGGGTCACCACCTCCTCCCACGCCTTCCGCTGAATGGGCTCGCTGAGCCGGAGGACCCGCACGGCATCGCCCAGTTCCGCGAGGCGCCGGCGGGACGCGGCCACCGCGAGGATCAACTCGCCGGCGGCGCTGTCATCGACGCCCTGCACGAGCACCTGGGCGACACCCGCGGCACGGCACGCCCGGATCAAGGAGGCGTCGTCCGGCCGAAACGCGCTCAGCGCCACGAACGGAATGCGGGGGAATTGCTCGAGCAGGGTGAACAGCGTGTCCGTGCCGCCGCTCCGCACGTCCACGACCACCGCATCCACCAGACGACGCCGGAGCAGGCCCCGCAGTCGCTCGACGGAGCGGCACCGCTCGACCCGCCACCCGCGCCGTGGGAGCCCGCGGCGGATCGTCGCCCTCAGGGCGGTGCTCTTGTGTACGACCGGCACGACAAGCATGGCCGGTTCCGTGAAGCTCCTTACCTCGGTGGCGTGTCGCTGCAGAACTGCGGGACGAGTTGGATCGCCGTCCGCAGAATCACACGCGCATTGTCATACGAGACCGTCTTGACGACCTCGCGCGCGCCAAACCACTCACAGGCGAGGATTCCCTCGTCCCCTTGCGGCACCACCTCTCCCGTCCGCGACTCGAACAGGTAGTAGTGGCAATACTTGTGGATCAACTGCCCCTTCAACCGAAAGAACCAGTCGATCATCCCCAGTGGCGCGCGAAGGATCAGGTCGTCGAGTCCGGTTTCCTCCTTGATCTCACGACGTGCCGCTATGTCGGGTGCTTCCCCCTCATCGATGTGCCCCTTGGGAAACCCCCAGTTGTGGTATCCGTCCAGAATGAGGAGAAAGCGGGGACCGTCATCGGCGCAGCGCACGATTACGCCACCTGCGCTCGTCTCCCGCTTCGCTGTCGACCGCCCGGACACTAAAAGACCGAGAACTTGAAGTACTTACGTGGGTTCGCCTGGATGTCGGCGATGAGCAGGCGGAGCTCCCGGACGGCCAGGGTGGCCTCGGAGTAGAGCTCGGAGTCGCTCACCAAGAGACCCAGCGTGCCCGTTCCCTCCTCCAGTCGGGTGATGAGCGAATCGGCCCCCTGAATGAGCCGCACCAAGGTCGTGTCGTTCGCTCGGGCGACACCCACGATCTGACGAAAGTCCTCGAGCGCTTCACGCGCGGACGTGGACGCGGCGGCCGTGTTGCTGAAGATGGTCTCGAGTTCCCCTTCCTCGGTGGCTTCGTCCACCCGGGCAAGCGAGGCCTGGAGGCGTCGTGCCGCGTCAGCCAAGACATCCGAGCCCTGCCGCAGGTTGGTGCCAACCTCTCCGATGATGGCGGTCTGTTGCTGCGTGAACCGGTTGATGTTGTCCGCGATCCCCGTGAAGTTGCGGATCGCTTGCTGCAGCTCCGCCACCGCGTTGGAGTCGAACACCGTCTGGACCCGCGCGGAAATCGTCGTGATGTCGGTGGCGATCCGATTCGCCTGGGCCGTGAGCTCGCCGATATCCGGCAGCGTCGTTCCGGGCCAAATGCCGTCACCCCGTTCCTCGCTCACCGCGAGCGCTTCTTCCAACTCCCGCCGGACGTTGGGATCGTCGGGCGGCTGGTCCAGGCTGATGATCGTGGCCTGCCACTCGCCGAACAGCGACCGCGACGCGGCAATGATCGCCCGCCGGTCGGGGAGATCGACCCCTTCGTAGACCTGCAACTCGGCTTCGACCCAGTTGCTCTCGGCCAGGCGAATGGCCTCGATCCGGCCGACCCGCACGCCGCGCAACACGACCGGGTTCCCCACCCCGAGTCCGCCGACGGTGCGGAACCGCGCAACGTACTGCTCCGCAGACGCGCCAATCCGGGTGTCCGACAGCCAGAACGCCCCGGCGACGATCACGGCGAGCGCGATGACGATGGTTGCGCCGACGATCAGTTCGTCCCGCCGTTTCACGGTTGCGTCTCCATCGACGACTCCTCGAGTCCTGCGGCCTGCTCCGGACGTCCTTCGATGAACTGCCGCACAATAGGGTCGTGCGTGCGCCGGATCTGGTCGGCCGTTCCCACCTGTCGGATCTGTCCGCGGTACAGCATGGCGATGCGGTCACCGACCGCGTACGCGCTGGTCAGATCGTGCGTCACGACGATCCCGGTCACGCCGAGCTTCTCCCGCGTGCGGATCATCAGCTGATTGATGACGGCCGACGTCACCGGGTCGAGCCCCGTGGTCGGCTCATCGTACAGAAGGTACTGCGGGCGCAGCGCGATCGCTCGGGCGAGTCCCACCCGCTTGCGCATCCCGCCGGACAGCTCAGCGGGGTACCGCATCTCCGCTCCCTCGAGATCGACCAGCGCCAGCGAGTGGCGCACGCGTTCCTCGATGATCCGGTCTTCCAGCTTCTGCCGTTTGAGGCCGAGCGCCAAGTTCTCCCGCACGGTCATGGAATCGAACAGCGCGGCAAACTGAAAGACGAATCCGATGCGACTGCGCAGCGCGGTCAGGCCCTCGCGGTTCAGCTGATGCACGATCTGGCCATCGACTTCGACCGCGCCTTCGTCGGGGGTCAAGAGACCCACCACGTGCTTGAGCGAGACACTCTTCCCGCTGCCGGAGTGACCGATGATCACCGTCGTCTCCCCCTCCTGCACTTCGAGGGAGAACCCGCGCAGCACTTCCTTGCTGCCAAAGCGTTTGTGCACGTCGCGGAACACGATCATAGGAGCACCACCGCCCAGAATGCGTCGAGCACGAGGATCATCTCGGCAGACAGCACGACGGCGCGGGTTGTTTCCCGTCCCACGCCCTCGGCGCCACCCCGGGTGTCCAGACCTTTCATGCACCCGATCAACGCGATTGCCAGTCCGAACGACATGCTCTTGAGGAGCCCGAACCAGATGTCCTTGAACTCGTAGAACAGCCGCAGCCCTTTCACGAAATCGGTCGTCGACAGATCCAGCAGGTTCACCGCCGTAACCCACCCCGCGGTAATCCCCATCGCCGTGGCGAGGGCGACCACTGCCGGGAACATGAGGGTTGCCGCGAGCACGCGGGGCACCACGAGGTATGCCAGCGGATCGAACGCGAGGGTTTCCAGCGCATCGACCTGTTCGGTGACGCGCATCGTGCCCAACTCGGCCGCGATGTTCGCCCCGACGCGCCCAGCGAGTGCCAGTCCGACCAGCACGGGTGCCAGTTCCAGCATCATCGCCTTGCCCACGAACGCCCCGATGAAGTACAGCGGGACGGCGCCCGTGAAGCTGTACGAGGAGAGGAGCGCCAGGACGATGCCGGTAAAGGTGGCGATGAACAGCGCGATCGGGAGCGACTGGACCCCAATGCGTCGCATGAGCCCGGGGGTGAGGGGTCCCCAGGTCGACACTTCCCGCGTGCTGCGGGTGACGTCGGCCACGAAATTCCCCACCCGTCCGAGCGCTGTGAGCCACTCCGCTACGCGAACGGCAATGCCCTGATACACGCGGCGAATGTACGGCGGCAAAACAACCGAGGCTAGGGCATTGGCCCCAGCCTCGGTCTCACTGTGATGTCACGAATTGTGTTACGCCGCGAAGCTCGCCAGCGCCTTGCCGATGTCCCCTTCGCGCAGTCGTTTGAGCGCGCGGTCGCGGAGCTGACGGACCCGCTCGCGGGTCACGCCGAGCATACCACCGATCTCTTCCAGCGTGTGCTCGCGGCCACCGTCCAGGCCGAAGTAGAGTCGCAGCACCTTGGCGTCGCGGGCCGGAAGGCTCTGCAGCGCCTCTTCGACCTCGTCGCTCAGGAACCGCTCCATGGTTCGCTCTTCGGTGTCCGGCAGGTCTTCCGCGATGAACCGCTCGATGAGCGCGCGGTCGCCTTCCGGATCCAGGGGTGCGTCGAGCCGGACCTCGCCAGTATTGAGCGCGGCGAGCGACTGGACGACCTCCATGGACAGGCCGGTCGCCCGGGAGATCTCTTCCGGGGTGGGCTCGCGCCGGAGTTCCTGGCGCAGGGCCTCGGCGGTCTTGACGATCTTGGACAGGTCCGCCGTACGGTTCAACGGGACGCGCACCGTGCGTCCTTGCCGTGCGAGTGAGGCCAGGATGGCCTGGCGGATCCACCAGACGGCGTAGGAGATGAACTTCACGCCCTGGTCGGGATCGAATTTACGCGCGGCGGTGAGGAGTCCGACGTTGCCCTCTCCGATCAGGTCCGTGAGCGGAAGCCCGCGATTCTGGTACTTCTTGGCCACGGAAATCACGAAGCGGAGGTTCCGCTTGGCGAGCTCCTGCATGGCCTCCGTATCGCCCTTCCGCACCTTCTTGGCGAGCTCGATCTCCTCCTTGGGTGTCAGGAGGGGGGTCTTGCTCACCTCGAAGAGGTACTGGTCGAGGAGGTCTCGGTCGTCCTCGTTGACCGCAATGGCCGGCGCCGTCCGACGCCGTTTCTTTCGGGTACGTTCTGCCATGTGTCCTATATACACCTTGTTCGCAGGGCCGCCAGATGGCGTCCGGCGGCGGGTTCCGAAGTCCTGTCAATCCCCCAGTCACTACACCGTGATCCGCGGGAAGTTCTCAGGGGAATCGTGCCGCGCTTGACACCCCAAAACGCCTCAGATAGCTTGCCATGTTCCCGACGCGGCGCCCCCAAGAGGGCGTCTAATATAATGGGGGCGTAGCTCAGTTGGGAGAGCGCGTGAATGGCATTCACGAGGTCAGGGGTTCGATTCCCCTCGCCTCCATACAGGACGACAGGGCGGTAAGACGTTGGGACGGTGGGAGTTCGGGACACCACGATACAGCGGAGGGTCGGGCCAACCGACCGTCGGATCGACGTCGCTCGCGGGAATAGCTCAGCTGGTAGAGCACAACCTTGCCAAGGTTGGGGTCGCGGGTTCGAGTCCCGTTTCCCGCTCTCGGAGGACGGTAGGAGGGTAAGGCGGTAGGACGGTAAGTGATGGTGGCAAGCGGTTCTACCAACGTACCAGCCTACGGCGCGGGGTGGAGCAGTCTGGTAGCTCGCCGGGCTCATAACCCGGAGGTCGTGGGTTCAAATCCCACCCCCGCTACTGACGGTAGGACGGTAGGGCGGTAAGACGGTAGACAGGTACCGTCCTACCTTCGTACCGTCCTACTATCGTTTTGGGCGGTTAGCTCAGTTGGTTAGAGCGCTACGTTGACATCGTAGAGGTCACAAGTTCGAGTCTTGTACCGCCCATAGGGGTAGGTGACAGGTGGTAGGTGGTGGGGGAGGACGGGCAGCTTCCTCACCCTATTACCTACCACCTAACACCTGTGACCTCCCTACCCCGCGCCCATAGCTCAATTGGACAGAGCGTCTGACTGAAGGGAAAAGGGATAAGCGATGTTCCTCGATTTCAGTTCCCCCGTCTCCCTTATCACTTATCGCTGTGGTTACGGGGCGTAGCGCAGCTCGGTAGCGCGCCTGCTTCGGGAGCCTGCCGCGAGCCCGTGTATTTCGCCTGGTTGACGTAAACACGGGGGGAAATAAGCCAAGGGTGCGAAGCTTGAAAGTGAGTTTCGCACCCTTTGTGTATCTGAAATTGCACAGAAACTTGCACACCTTCCCGAACCTCGTGGGTCCCATAGGTCCCACCTTGACCCGAGACGTCCCCGACGCGCGGAGGAGAGGGAGGAGGGTCCCTGCGTCACACGGCGAGCGGGAATACTCTGGAGCTTTGCAGCGTCTTGAGGAGGAAATGATTAGCGGAAGTGTCTGCCGAAACAGTGTGACTACTCTTGCACGAGGTAGTGAGGGAATACACGAAGCTAAGAGACTCAGGCTGACGACGAGGGTCCCGGAACGACCACGGGACTTTCGGCTACCTGTTTCCCTTCAAGCGCATCGGGGTTGAGAGACAAGAGGAGGAACACTTCACCTCTCTATCCGGCATCGGCATCCTGGCTCGCAATCTCGATCACGATCGTCGGGGATGCTGCGACGAACGAATGTCCCAGATCCGGCACCCGATGTCGCAAGCAGGGTCTGGCGGGAGCCTGTTCGCGGCATACAGTAGATGCTCGCGAAGTCGCCGCTGGCTCAGCGCGGCTGGTAGTGGAGTTCTGGCAGCCGGAGCAGGGGCCCCTACGATGCGACACGATGGCAAGCGACGTGTTCGCGCGACGCGAACCATGGTTCTATCTGAGACTCGGCACGCAACCTAGCCGGCCGTCGGGACGGGTGAAGGAGTGAAAGGTGGAGCAGAACGAGACCTTCACGGAGGAAAAGAGCGATGAGTGATGTGGCTCTACTGATCATCCTTGTTGTCGTCGTCGTAATCTGGATGATTACCCGCAAGGCGGGGCGCAAGAAAGAGTAACCTCGCAGGCTGGTTGGAGATGCGGTAGCGCAGAGGTCGCGAACGCCGTGTGACGCTCGGGGCTCCCGCTGCATACGGCGACAACGCTCAGCCAACCGCACCCCGCGGTCTGCTAACGCAACGAATCGCGCCAGGCGCATAGGAGCTGAAAGTCCCGCGGGGCTTTGGCGTCCTGGCCGACTTCACTCGCCAAACTGCGTTAGCCCCAACGCTCGGCTGAACCAATGCCCGTCCGCAATCAACCGCTCCGCTCCCACTGGACACTCGCCAAACGGAATGTACAGCTAGCTTGACATTATGTATAGGTGACTGTACATACCCTGATGTGGGCGCCTCGCACGAAGTCAGGAATCACGTCCGCCGTCACCGACGCCAGGTCGACGGTATGACCCAGCAGGACCTGGCCGATCGGGTCGGTGTCACCCGCCAGACGATCCTCTCAATCGAGCGGGGCAAATACAATCCCTCCATTGGCCTAGCGCTCCGACTGGCAGGGATCTTCGGCGTCGCCGTGGAGACGTTGTTCGAACTCGCAGGGGAGGAGAACCATGGCTGACCACGCTAACGGAAGACGGTTACCCCCGCTCGCCGGACTGATCGCGGGCGGCCTGGTGATACTCGGGCTCTTCCTTTCGATGTTCGTGGGCATGGGGTTTCTCATCTTGGCGGGGCTGGGTGCGTTCGGCCCCGGCATCCTCCGGGAACTGGGTTGGCTCAGAGATCAGGACGAGTTCCAGCGCGAGGCGGCGTACCGTGCCGGCTACCTCGCCTACCTGATGGGAGGTCTCGCGGCGGTTTTCGCGATCTCCGCCTTGCGGTGGCAGGACGCGAATCTGGAGGGCCCCGCGGGGTGGATCATGCTCGTCCTGGTCATCTTGTGGACGACCTGGCTGTTCAGTTCCTTGCTGCGATACTGGGGAGCGAAGAAGACGGCGTCCCGAGTCCTGATCGTGTTCGGCTCGTTCTGGACCGTCTTTGTGATCGCAGCCATTATAGGCGAGCCGCCGAGCACGCCGCTGGAGGCGATGCTGGCGACACTCATGGGGTTGGTAGTCGTTGTGCCATTCTTTGTCCTGGCTTGGACGGTCGGCCGATGGCCCCGCCGGACCGGCGCGGTGCTCCTCGTCGTGGCTGCCTTCCTCTTTATGCTGACATTTCCGACCTGGCTGGCGCGCTCCCTGGAACCGTCGGGCATGCTCCTCACGTCGGCGCTCCTTCTCGTGCCTCTGATCGCCTCTGGCCTTGCGCTCCTCCGGGAGGGAAGCTCCGACGGTGAACAGGACGAAGAAGTCGGATGAAGCCAGGTCGTGCAGAAGCCCGCCATGGGGCAATGACGGTGGGTGTTCAATCTGATCTTTTGGAGGTGCATCATGCGCTCGCTCAAGTCGCTCCTCGTACTTGGGGCAATCACGCTGCTGTCGACCTCGGCGGCGAATGGCCAGGAAGCTTCTGATTCCGGTTCGCTCCGGATCGGCACGTTTGATTCCCGCGCCATCGCCACCGCGTACTACAACTCCGTTGAGTTTCGCGCGGAGTTCCAAGAGAAGGTCCATCGGCTCGAACGAGATCTCGAGGCGGCGCGCGCGGCGGGGGATTCGGCGCAGGTGGAGAGAATGGAAGCCTACATGCCAGCGTTCAAGCAGATCATGCACCACCAGGGGTTCGGCGTGGGCTCCGTCAGAGGCATCATGCAAAAACTCGAGGAGCAGCTTCCGCAAATCGCCGAGGATGCCGGCGTGTTATTGATCGTTTCCAAGTGGGAAGTCACACATCACGACGCGTCTGTCGAAGTGGTTGATGTCACATCACAGATCGTTGCGCTGTTTGATCCTAGGGACCGGGTACTACAGTTGGTGAAGGATTTCCGCGGGCTAGACCCCGTACCTTTCGATGAGCTTCTCGGGTGGTCACCCGAAGGCAAGAAATAGGGTGAGCTCCGCGATTCCCCTGCTCGGTGCCCTCGTCGTTCACGTGTGGTGGTTCCCGAAGCACGGGGTCAGTGGGTGGACGGGGGAGCCGAAAGACCGCGTCCCTCGCGAAGACACTCCGATGGTTTGCCGCAACCAAAAGCCCCGAACGCCGCGTGACGCTCGGGGCGAAAACGCAGCCGCCCGACGCAGGCCGGGCGGTGCGGTGGGTGCTTAGTTCAAGGACCCGGCTGCGTGGACTCAGGCTCGGGCGGCGGAGTCTCAGAGGTCCACATGTCCCGCCACAGCTTCCAGGAGCCGTCTGCCTGTTTCCGCAGAATGACCAGCCAGGTCCCGCGCTGCTCGCCTGCCTCTCCTTCGGCCTTGGGCGTCCAGCGTTCGCTGTACGTCGCCCTCAGCACACCCAGGTCACCCGCGACAACGATGTCGTCTGCATTAGCAGCAATTTGGATGTCGTTTTCACTGAAGAACGCTTGCATTGTGGCGCGTTCTTGCTCCGTGTCCATCGGCGGCTCAAGAGGTGGCATCGACAGTGTCTCATCGGCGTACAGCGCCAGGGCAGCTTCGGCATCCCCAGAGTTGTATGCGGTAATCGTCTGGGCGAGCCAGTCTTGGATGGCTTCCACGTCGGGGCCACTAGTGGTCGCTCGGGGTTCGCTGGTCGTGCACCCAACGGCAATCACGAGGAGCAAGAGAAGGAGCATTCTGCGCATCACAATCTCCTAGGGGGGGGAATAACCCAACCTACGGGCCGTGTCCCGTAAGAAACAGTTAAGGGGTTGTCGCAGATGGCGGTGGGAGAGGAGCAAGGTGAAAGCCCCGAACGCCGCGTGACGCTCGGGGCTTCGAAGGATCATCCTAAAGGTGCAGGCAGTGGTGGCTGCTACTAGCCTCCTTCGCTCGGCGCGACGGCGGCCAGCACACAGCTATACATTCTCTACAAATATTACCTCTACGGATTCTGAGAGCACCTTAGCTCTATGCTTATGCTCGTTCCCAGCAGGAATGAATACGCCATCGCCGGTTTGACAGACTATTTTTTGATTCTGGAATTCAATTTCGAACCTACCGTCGAGGATGTACCCATAGTGTCCTTTTTCACACCAATGAAGAGGCATTTCTCTTGAATACACAACAAGGCGTAATTGCTTGTCACTTTGTTTAAGAACCTTGCATTTAACACCTTCAAGTGGTTCTTCCCAATCTAAGTCATCAAAATTCACTCTATATTGAAGCATGGAGTCTCCTCAATCCTCGCTCGATGGTGTAGCGGTCGGCCAACGCCATCCTGAGGCGGTCCAGCAGGTCAGTCATGGAGTGACCTCGGCTGGGACTGCACCAAGGTAGGATTTACAGCCAGGTTCAGCCAGAAGAAAAGCCCCGACCGTCACGCGGCGTTCGGGGCTGAGACGACGCCGCCCGGAGCGGGGGCGGGCGGAGCGGTTCGGTCGCGAGGCAGCCAGAGGCTACATGCCACCCTTGTGCTTCAGTGCGATGTTCAACGTGAAGCCGGTCGTACCGTTCATGAATTTCTCAAACAATCCCATCCCCGCTTCACCCTCTCGTTGAAAGAACAAAGCCAGGAACCGGACATCGCCTGGGGACACCTCCCATTCCAGTGCTTCCACGCCGTTGGCCATCGGGCCAAAGCAGGTGACGCCCATCTCACCTGTCATGACACGAAGGCATGTCGTCCCGGGCCACGCCTCACCGATCACAGGCATGATGTGATCCCAGAAGATGGTTGTTGCGGAGTCTGCGTCCGCCCCCGTGAATTGCCAGCCCATCACCACGTACCACTCGACGTTCTCCCACTTCTGAGCCGTTGGCATCTGTGCGGATGTGCGAACTGACAGAACGAG
>JBDHAB010000003.1:0-137982 GCA_039588295.1 Gemmatimonadota bacterium | reverse complement strand
GGGAATGACGTGACTCCTGATTTGCTCTTCTTAATGACCTCCGGTGGGCGGGGCGGCAGCGGCGGCATGTCCATCTTCTTCATTCAGATGTTGGCGATCGTCGCCATCTTCTACTTCCTCATCATCCGCCCGAAGATTCGGCAGGAGAAACGGCAGCGGGAACGCCTCGCAGACGTCAAGAAGGGCGACCGGATCGTCACCGTCGGCGGGATCCTGGGAGATGTCGTCCACGTCAAGGACGACGAGATTACGGTGAAGAGCGGTGAATCCCGACTCGTCGTTCAGCGTGGGCGCATCGCAGATATCCTGTCGGGACGGACCGAGGGCGGAGCGACCAGATGAGCATCCGCAACATCCACTTGTTGGGATCCCCCGCTCTCCGACAGCGGTCGGAGGAGATGGGGACGGTGGATGACGACATCCGCGAGCTCGTCCGGGACCTGTTCGACACCATGCGGGCCGACCAGGGAATCGGGCTCGCTGCGAACCAAGTGGGCGTTGCCAAGCGAGTCGCGGTCGTGCACACCGAGGACGAGGAGCCCGTGGTGCTGATCGACCCAACGATCTTGGAGCGGGACGGCCACGTACGGGGCGAAGAGGGATGTCTCTCCATTCCTGATATCTTCGCGGACGTCGATCGCGCGAACCGTGTGGTCGTGGAAACGACCACCCTCGACAACGAGCGGATTCGAGTCGAGGCACACGATCTTGAGGCCCGCGCGATCCAGCACGAGATCGATCATCTCGACGGCATCTTGTTCATCGATCACTTGAGTCCGCTGAAGCGCCGGATGCTCATGAAGAAGTGGCACAAGTCGAGGAAGGGACAGTCCGGCTATCTGAAGGAGGTCTCGCCCACCACCGAATCGTCCTCGAGGTTCTGAGCGTGCGCATCGTGTTCTACGGCACCCCCGAGTTCGCAGTCCCATCGTTACGCGCGTTGCTGGGAGAGGGATTCGAGGTGAGTGCGGTGGTCACGCAACCCGATCGGCCCCAAGGACGGTCTCGGTCGCAACTCCTACCACCGCCGATCAAGAGGATAGCCCTGGAGGAGGGGCTTCCCGTCTACCAGCCGGAGAACCCCAATGATGATGCCTTCGTCGCGCAGCTGCGCGCGGTGGAGCACGATCTGGGCGTCGTCGTTGCCTACGGCCACATACTCAAACACGCGCTGCTCGAGCTGCCGGCGCGAGGAATGTTCAACGTTCACGCTTCGCTCTTGCCGAAATTGCGGGGAGCGGCGCCGATCGAACATGCCATCTTGGAGGGTCTGGACGAGACGGGCGTGACCATCATGCGGATGGAAGCTCGCATGGACGCCGGGCCAATCATCCACCAAGTCGGCACGCCAATCGCCGCGGACGAGACGGGTGGGGAACTCACGGTGCGCCTCGCCGAGCTTGGTGCGCTCGCGTTGGTGGAAGCGCTGGCCATGCTCGGCACGGAATCCGCCATCGTTCGCCACCAGGACGACGAACACGCGACGTACGCCCCCAAGGTGACGCGCGAACTCACCCGGATTCGCTGGGAGGAGCCGGCGCAGCGTATCGGGAAGCAGATTCGTGCCTTCGACCCTCGGCCCGGGGCTTGGACAATGCTCGGCCAAAAGGAGGTCAAGCTGTACGGCCCCCGCCCTGCGGACGAGCAACCAGCCAGGGGGCACCCTGGCGAGATCATCCAGACCGACCCCGCCTGTGTCGTGGCAACCGGGGAAGGCGCGCTCCAGATCCTGGACGTCCAACCCGCCGGACGCTCACGGATGGCGGCGATCGACTGGGTCCGGGGGCGCGGTGCGACAAAGGGCGATCGATTCGCCTGATCACAGTGCTCCCCCGATTGCACGCGGTCACCAACGACGAGGTTCTCTCCCATCCCGATCTCGACGCCCTGGCGCATTGCATCGGGCAGTCGGGCCACGTTGCACTCCATGTCCGTTCGGCGACCCTGCCTGGGCGGACATTGGTCGAGATTGCGCATCGGCTGAGGGGCACGGGCAGTCAGGTATTCATCAATGACCGGGCTGACGCGGTCGCCCACGCGGGCGCCGCCGGACTCCATTTGCCGGCTGCCGGTCTCTCGACCGAAGATGCGCGCCGCCTGCTGGGCGACTCGGTCTTCATCGGACGCTCCGCTCACAGCCCGGCCGAAGCACGTGCGGCGCACGACCAAGGGGCCGATTACGTGTTCCTTGGGCCCATCTGGGAAACCCGCTCGCACCCGGCCCGCCAGCCGTTGGGGCCCGACGCCATCGGGGAAGCGCTGCCCGCACGGATCATCGCCATTGGCGGGGTGACCCCGGACCGGGCCGAGGCTTGCCGCCGCGCCGGCGCCTACGGGGTCGCTGCCATCAGCGCGTTGTGGTATGCGCCGGATCCCGCCGAGGCTGCGACCCGGATGCTGCTATCTTTCGGATAGAAACGAGAGGTCGGCCCTGACCCAAAGCCACATGGATCGCACCATAACCGTCACGGTCAACGGCGAAGCCCGCAGCCTCGCCGCCGACACGTCGCTACGTGCGCTACTCGCCCTGCTCGAGCTCGATCCTCGAGCGGTCGTGGTCGAACTGAATCGCGAGATCGTGAGACAGCCGGCGCTCACAGCCACGGATCTCAAAGACGGAGATCGCGTCGAGTTGGTGCACTTCGTGGGCGGCGGCTGATCGCCGACACCGAAGCCCAACACAGGAACGTGTCCATGAGTGTGACAGCTGCCGCAGCGGCGGACCGGCCGCTTGTGATCGGTGGAGCCGAGTTTCGCTCGCGATTGATGGTGGGTACCGGGAAGTACCGCGACAATGACACGATGGTGCGGGCCATCCAAGCTTCCGGCGCGGAAATCGTGACGGTTGCCGTGAGGCGGGTCGATCTCGACCGAACCAACGAGGCCGGGATCCTGGGACACCTCGACCCGACGCAGTACTTCCTCTTGGCAAACACGGCCGGCTGCTATACGGCAGACGATGCAATCCGCTATGCGCGGCTCGCACGAGAAGCGGGATTCAACGAGTTCATCAAGCTGGAGGTGATCGGCGACGAGGAGACACTGCTCCCAGACGTCAATGGGCTGCTCACGGCGGCTCGGACGTTGGTGGCGGAAGGCTTCAAGGTGATGGCCTACACCAACGAAGACCTCATCACCGCCCTGCGACTCGAGGACTCGGGGTGTGCGGCGATTATGCCGCTCGCGTCGCCCATCGGGAGTGGGCTCGGTCTGATCAACCCGTACACCATCCGCACCATCAAGCACCGGCTCTCGGCTCCGGTCATTGTCGACGCGGGTGTCGGAACGGCGTCGGACGCCTGTATGACCATGGAACAGGGCGTCGATGGCATCCTGATGAACACAGCGCTCGCCGGGGCTGGCAACCCGGTCGCGATGGCGACCGCGATGCGCTACGCCGTGCAGGCGGGCCGCCTGGCGTACCTGGCCGGCAGGATGCCCCGGCGGGAGGTCGCGGTCCCCTCGAGTCCAACCACCGCCATGCTGGACTAGCACGTGGTGGCGGGGACGGCTGCACGTGAGGCAGCGCTCGAGATCCTGCGACGCGTTCGTGACGGTCGTCGGTTTGACACTGCGCTCAATCATGCCGTTCAAGACCTCTCCCCTCTCGATCGGCGGCTGGCGCACGAGATTGCGGCCGGGGTGCTGCGATCCCGTACCGAACTCGACCGCGTCTTGGCTCCCTGTAGCGCACGAAACTGGCGCAGCCTCTCACCGGACGTGAGAGATTTGCTGCGCATCGGTGCTTACCAGGTCCTTCGACTCGAACGGGTGCCCGACTACGCCGCGCTCTCGACCACCGTCCAGGTCGCAAAGCACGCCGGTCACGGGAAGGCAGCCGGATTGGTGAACGCGGTACTGCGCCGATTGGTCGAGGATCCTACGCTCGGAGAGCATCCGGCCGTCCCGGGAGACCTCGCCGGAACGTATTCTCACCCGAATTGGCTGGTCGAGCGCTGGCTCGCCCAGTTCGGTCCCAAGCAGACGGAAGCGCTTCTCCAACACAACAACACGCGGTCAGACATCGTGCTCCAGCCGCTCCGGTGGACCCGGGTCGAGTTGTGGCACGCGCTCTCCGACGCCGGATACACGCCCCGGGAGGCGCCGTTCGGCGACGGGATCATCGTCGATACCGCTCGTGTGCGTGTACTTCCGGGGTTTGAAGACGGCGCATTCGTGGTGCAGGACGCCGCTCAGGCCCGGTTGATCGAGTTTGCCGCCTTTTCCAGGGACAGCGTCGTATGGGATGCCTGCGCGGCCCCGGGCGGAAAAGCGGCGGTGTTGAGCGCTCGGCGGTGTTCCGTGCTGGCTTCCGACGCGCGGAGAGACAGGCTCAGGACGCTGCAAGACTCGCTCACGCGAACGGCAACGCGCCCCACACTGCTACTCGCAGATGCGCGCCACCCGCCCATTCGCTGTGGCAGCGTCGATGCGGTACTGGTCGATGCTCCGTGCAGCGCGACCGGGACCATGGCGCGGCATCCCGATGCGCGCTGGCGGCTCAGCTCGTCGCGGCTGCGGCGCCTGGTGGAGCAGCAGCGTGCCATGCTGGAGGGGGTCGCCACCGTTCTTGCGCCGGGAGGCCTCCTGGTCTATCTGACATGTTCGCTCGAATCGGAGGAGAACGAGGGACAAGTGGAGGGCTTCCTGGAACGACACCCGACCTTCTGTCGTGAAGGCGAAGACCTGCGCATCTTTCCAACCGATGCCGGGACCGATGGAGGGTTTGGCGCCCGAATGAGGAGGGTCGGTTGAAGTTTCGACGCCACAGCCGCCGGCCCATCGATTGGGCCGCAGTCTTGCAGCCGTTTCAGGCGGGGTTACGCCGCCTGGATAGGCTGCCTGGGAAGCGTGTGCCTTGGATCATCGCGGGAGGGCTGGTGGCCGCATTTGCCTGCGGGTACCTGATCGCCGCCTTCGCGTTGTTCCCCGCCCCGATCTTCGCCACGCGAACCGCCATACCGCACGTGGTCGGGATGGAGCAGGCCACGGCTGAAGCCGCTCTCCAGCAGGCAGGACTTGCGCTCGGCCAGGTGAGCGTCGAGGCCCACCCTGGTGCGGCTCGCGGCGACGTCGTGTGGCAAGACCCGCCACCAGGCGTAGCCGTGCGACAGGGTCAGTCCGTAGAATTGACGGTGAGCAGCGGTCCTCCGAGAATCCCGGTTCCAGACCTCATCGGGTATGACATCGGACTCGCCGAGCAGATGGTGGAAGCTGCCGGTCTGGTCGTTGGACGAAGAGAGCGCACACAAGCGCCGGCGCCCAAGAACGTGGTGATCACCTCGCGGCCACCCGCCGGCGTCACCCTGCTCCCGGGCTCGGAGGTAGCTTTGGTCGTGAGCGTCGGGGCTCCGACCATTACCGTTCCCGATTTGACGGGGATGACGCGGGAGGAAGCCGAGGCCGTACTGAGCCAGGCTGGATTGGCCTTGGGTACGTCCATGCGCCGCAACACGGAGCAATTTGAGGCTGGCCGTGTCATGGCGCAGAATCCGGCGGCCGGAACGCTGAGCGCGCCCGGCACGGCGATCAACATCACTCTGGCGCAGCGGAGGGGCCAATGACGCAGGTTCGAATTGCGCCAAGCGTCTTGAGCGCCGATCTCGTTCGCCTCCAAGAGGAGGTCGCAGCCGTTGAGCGAGGCGGCGCCGACTGGATCCACGTCGACGTCATGGATGGCCACTTCGTGCCGAACCTCACCTTTGGAGCTGGGATGATCGCGGCGTTGCGACGGATCACGGATCTCCCACTCGACGTCCATCTCATGGTGGAACGGCCCGAGGGTTTCATCGACTCGTTCGCCGAGGCGGGCGCATCGGTGTTAACCTTTCATCCAGAGGCGACGAAGCACGTCCAGCGCCAGTTGGAGGCCGTGCGCTCGCGCGGGATGTTGGCCGGCCTCGCGCTCAACCCGGGAACGCCGATCTCGTTAGCTGAAGAGGTTGTAGAGGATCTCGATCTGCTCCTGGTCATGACCGTGAATCCGGGATTTGCCGCGCAGGCGTTTCTCGGATCCTCGCTCGACAAGATCGCTCGGGCTCGCCGGATGCTCCACGAACGAGGGAGTCGTGCCTATCTCGAGGTGGACGGTGGGATCACGCGGGAGACGGTCCAGAGCGCACACGCGGCAGGGGCGGACACGTTCGTTGCCGGGTCAGCGATCTTCTCCGTCGACGACCCCGCGAATGAGATACAGGCACTTCGCAAACGCTGTCTCGCGGTAGCCTAGCCATGACGCAACGCGGTCAATGGATCTTCGTGCTTGCCATCGTCGGCATTCTCGCTGGCTCTCTTGTCGCGGGAATCGCCCTGTCCCCTGCCCTCCAGCCGATTGGCGTCGAGAGCAAGGCACCGGGATTTCAGGCCCTCGATGTGGCAAGCGGGGACACGGTGGACTTTTCCAGCTATGATGGCGAAGTCGTCTTGCTCAACATCTGGGCCACCTGGTGCATTCCGTGTGTCACGGAAATGCCCTCCATACAGCGCCTGTACGACCAACTGGGCGCAAGCGGCCTCAAGGTCGTGGCCGTCAGTGTTGACAACGAGAGCTCGGACAAGGTGAGGGCATGGGCAGAGGAGCGAGGGCTCACGTTCGACATCCTGCACGATCGGTCGGCAGAGATCGAGCGCACCTACCAGACGACCGGGGTGCCGGAGACCTTCGTTATCGACCGGGAGGGCGTGATCCTCAAGAAGGTCATTGGCCCAGCAGATTGGGATCACCCGACGCAAGTGGCGCTCATGCAGCGCCTACTGGAGCTCGATGGCGAGACAGTGGAACGCAGTAGCCGATAAGCTCCGCGGCTGGCTGCTGCACAATTGGCCGATCAAGGCAACGGCACTCGTGCTGGCGGCAATCCTCTGGGCGGCGGTCGCGGCACAGGAGCCGACATCCCGCCTCATCCCGGTCGACGTGCAGCTCGAGATGCCCGCGGGTCGGATGCTCGTCGGTGAACTCCCCGCGGTGCATGCCCTGTACACCGGTACGCCCAGAGAACTCATCAAGCTGTTTGCACAGGCACCCGTCGTTCACGCCACGCTCCCCGACACCATTACCGAGTCGACATACCTGCTGCGTTTGGGGATCGGAGATCTCACCGTGACCGACGGGGCAGCCGTGAGTGCCCAGCGCATCGAGCCAGCATCGATCGAACTCCAACTGAACGACGTCCTCCAGCGCTCGGTGCCTGTCACCTCTCGCGTCACCATCCAGCCCGACACCGGATTCCAACTCTTTGGGGACCCCATCGTCTGGCCACCTCGGGTCAACGTGCAAGGTCCGAGGGCCCTTGTGGAGGGGATCGAGTCGATCGCGACCGAGCGCCGCACGATCCCTGGGGTCACCAGCCCGGTTCGCACCCGTGTCGCCCTCGATACCAGTGGGCTCGAAGGCGTCGAAGTGTCTCCTCAACAGGTGCGGATCTCCGCCGAAGTCGACGCGGTGTCCGAGAAGGTGCTCATGGGAGTGCCCATTCGCACGTTGTCGGACCGTCCGTACTCCTGGACCAGCGACCCGGCGGCGGTCATCGTGACGATTCGTGGCCGTCGCGCCCGCCTCACGGCACTCACCCGTGACAGTGTCCAGGTGGAAGCGGCTGTGATCGGCGAACCCGTCGAGGCACGGGTGGCGTTGAGGGTCGTCGCCCCGAGAGACATGACGGCGTGGGCGACCATTGATTCGGTCACGGTGCGGCGCCAGCAGTGATTGACGTCGTTCTCGGCATCGAGACCTCGTGCGACGAGACCTCGGCCGCGCTGCTCGTACGCGATGGTGGCAGAGTGGAACTCTCGAGCCTCGTCATCCTGTCCCAGGATGTGCACGAGGTTTTCGGCGGAGTCGTACCGGAACTTGCCAGTCGGGCCCACGTCCGGGCGATCGGGCCGGTCGTACGCCGTGCCATTGCCGAAGCTGGTATCCCAATGCAAGCCGTCGATGCTATCGCGGTCACCGCTGGTCCTGGGCTCGTCGGCTCATTACTGGTTGGCCTGTGCTACGCGAAGGGACTGGCCGCCATACAGCAGAAAGCGCTGATCGGCGTGCACCATCTCGAGGCACACCTGTTCGCGCCTACGCTCGAGTTTCCCGAGCTGGAGCCACCGTTCGTCGGACTGGTCGTTTCGGGTGGCCACACGCTGCTTCTCGAGGTGCCGGAGTGGGGGCGCTACCGGCTGCTGGGCGAGACGCGAGACGATGCAGCCGGCGAGGCATTCGACAAGGTTGCGAGCATGCTCGACCTCGGGTATCCGGGTGGACCCGCCATCGAGCGATTGGCAGCCGAGGGAAGCGATCGGTTCGAATTCCCGCGACCGATGTCGCGTGACGGATTTGACTTTTCGTTCAGCGGATTGAAGACCGCCGTGCTCCACGCCGTGCGATCGTGCGATGATCTCGACGAGGCCCGGGCTGACCTCGCCGCCTCATTCCAGGCCGCGGTGTTTGACGTGCTCGTGAGCAAGGTGAGAGCCGCCGTGGAGCAGACCGGCCATCGTACCGTGGTGCTTGGCGGTGGTGTGGCGTGCAGCCGCACGTTGGCGACCCAAATGGCAACCCACCTCCGGGGGCAGGCGGTGGTCACCGTCGCTCAGCCGCGCCTCAATGCCGACAACGCGGCCATGATCGCTCGGGCGGGCTGGTTCCGCCTCGAACGGCAGGAACGCAGCGACCTCTACCTCGACGCGCAGGCGCGTATGCCCTGGCCAGGTCTCGAGCCGCACCCGACTCTTGCATCGTCCGCAGGCACATCACGATGACCGTCTATCCGTTCGTTATCCAGCTGGGACCGCTCACGCTCACCGGTTTCGGGATCATGGTGATGCTGGGCTTCCTCATGGCCGGCTGGGTAATGCAGCAGCGACTCCGCGAGCTCGAACTCAACGAACAGTACGCCTGGGACGTGATCGTTGCCGGAGTAATCGGCGGCCTCCTGGGAGCCAAGCTCTGGTACGTCGCGCTGTACGGGGACATCGGGCGGCTCCTGAGTCGCGGCGGCCTGGTCTGGTACGGGGGGCTGCTCGGCGGGACGGTCGCGGTGCTCGGTAATGGCTGGCGGCTCAAGGTGCCCACCCGGTTCACATTGGACCTTGCCGCGCCCGGGTTGGTCGTCGGGTACGCGTTGGGTCGGGTCGGCTGTTTTCTCGTGCAGGACGACTACGGCATACCCACGTCCCTGCCGTGGGGCATGAAGTTCCCCGAAGGTCTGCCTCCCTCAACAGCGCAAAACCTCGCGCGCTGGGGCGTCGATGTGCCAGCGGCCGCGAGCCCGTTCGACGTGCTCGCAGTTCACCCGACCCAGTTATACGAGACGGCGGTGATGCTGGGCGTGTTCTGGGTGCTGTGGCGGCTGCGGTCGCACTCCCACGCTAGCGGCTGGCTGTTCGGCGTCTACCTGATGCTTGCCGGTACCGAGCGCTTTCTGGTCGAGTTCATTCGAGCCAAAGATGATCGTCTTCTTGGACAGTTCACCCTGGCTCAAGTTGCCGCGATCATCGTGGTGGCAACTGGCGGCGCTCTCGTGGCATGGCTCTGGAGAAAGGACGCGGTAGCTCCGGGAGCCTTGGGGACCCTGCGTCCTGCTGGCGGCCCGGAGCGGGGGAAAACGCCCTGAGCCGTCCTACGCCCCGGTAGCACCAGCCAGGGCACGCCGCATCGTGGCAGCGGATTGCCACCGCTTCTCAGGCTTGGTTTCCAGACTCCTCGCAACGAAGTCCGCAAGTGCGTCAGGCGTGTCGGACCTGAACGATCGTACGTCCGGTGCTCTTGAGTCCACGTGCATTCGCAGAACGGGTTCCTCCCGGCGCGCCGTGAATGGGGGTCGACCGGCAAGGCACTCGAACAGCACGCAACCCAACGAGTAGATATCACTCCGCTCGTCGATGTCGG
The DNA here is from genome assembly GCA_039588295.1 of Gemmatimonadota bacterium. Taxonomy (GTDB): domain Bacteria; phylum Gemmatimonadota; class Gemmatimonadetes; order Gemmatimonadales; family GWC2-71-9; genus JAOTVV01. The sequence goes on along the minus strand of JBDHAB010000003.1, from coordinate 128,102 downwards.
GATCACCCTCCACCTGCTCCGGGCTCATGTAGGCGGACGTACCGACCGCAAAGCCGGAACGGGTGAGTCGATCGGTCCCGGACTGCGCAATCGCCCGCGCGATGCCGAAGTCCAACAGGATGGCACCCTCGCGCGACAAGACGATGTTCTCCGGCTTGACGTCGCGATGCATGATGCTCTTTTGATGAGCGTACTCCAGGGCCTGAAGGAGGTCGTCCGCGATCTGCCAGGTATCCGAGATCGACACCGCAGGTACTCCCGCAAGGCGCTCACGCAGCGTGCGTCCCTCGACATATCCCAAAACGTAGTAGACCAACCAGTCGCTCTCGCCATAGTCGAGGAGCTTACCGATCCGAGGATGATCGATGTCGGAGAGAAACGAGATTTCGCGAAGGAATCGGTCGGTCGCCACCGATCCCGCTAGTTGCGGGTGCAGGACCTTCAGCGCGACGGGCACCCCACTCTTGTCATATGCCAAGAACACACACGCGGCACCTCCCCGCGCGATCTCGCGATCGACGGTGTACCGGGCGGCAAGCGCGCGCCGTACCAAGGGAAGAAAGTCGCGACGGATTCTCGACCCCTTGACTGACAGTCAAAGGTTGCCCGCCGGCAAAGCGGCTGCAAGTGACCGGATGGCGCTTACGTCCTTCGGGCCACCTGCGCTGTTCTTGGCTGGAGCCAGAACACCCACACCAACGCCGCGACGAGGGCCGCCCCCACGAAGAGCTGGACCAAGAAACTCTGATAGGTCGGATAGATGCCGAGGGCAGGCACCGAGGGGAGCCACGCGAGCGGCGTGGCGGAGACGATGCCGGCTTCCTGGAGTTCAGCAATTGCCCGGCCGGCAAAACTGAATGCCATCACGTACAGCAGCGCACTCGTGACCGCAAAGAACGGCCGAAGTGGCAGCCGACCGCTGTAGCGCTGCATGACCGCATAGAGAATTACGAGCAGAACCGCGCTGATCAGCATCCCCGCCACCACTGCGCCGACCGCCGCGGGCCCATCAGCGGTTGTGAACAGCGCGGCGTAAAACAACACGGTCTCGAACCCCTCTCGGTACACGGCTAGGAAGGCCACCGCCGCCAGCGCCCATTGACGTCGGCTCGCGAGCGCTTGCTGCATACGGTCTCGTACGAACGCTTGCCACTTGCGGAGTTCCACTTTCGAGACCAGCCAATAGGAAACCCAGAAGAGCACCGCAGCGGCAACGAGCATGGTGAGCCCCTCGAGCAACTCCTGGTGGGCTGTCGCAGCTCGAAATACCGTAGCGAACGCCGCGGCGGTCACCACGCTGGCTCCGACGGCGGCCAGCACGCCAATGCCGATATCTCGCTTCCGCTCGGACGCGCCCGCTTTGGCAAGGAACGCCACGAGCGCTCCGACAATGAGGATCGCCTCAATCCCCTCTCGGAGCATGATGATCAGGGACTGCCCCAGCAGCACCGGCAGCGAGGTACGCTCCAGCATTTGGTCCAGGACGGAGTCGAGTGCGTTCTCGACGGCGCTGTGCCGCAGCGCCAGTGGCTCGACACCCACACCCGTCTGGATATCACGACGGAGTGCAGAGAATTCTGACTCGAGCCGGCGAGTTGCCGCGGGATCCTTCACGCGCGCAAGCGTCTCCACACGCTCGAATGCGAGATACGCGTTCAGCGCCGTCCGGTTGGCGCGGCGGGTCTCCCCACGCCCCGCTTGGTCCACCGCCTGGCGTAGGAGCTGCTTGCTTCGCGCCACGGCCGCCGCCATACGTGCCGTGTTGTCTCGCCCGAGGTTCTCGGCTGCACCTGCCGAGCGACCGTAGGCCACCAGCGCGGCGAGGGTCGTGTCGTCAAGACGGCTCTCCGAACTGACGCGGATCAGAGCAGCAAGGGAATCGTCCGACAGGCTGACGGTGGACGCATAGTCTCCCACCAAGCCAACACAGCCCGTGCAGACCCGCTCCATGAAGTCTCTCCCCCGCGCCGTGTCTGCAGCCGCGAAGCGAAGCGCGGTCACATAGGCTACCACGGCCCAGCGGTCGTCCAGTTCGATCAGGTCGGCGAAGCCGGGCATCGCCGTTCCGGCTACCCCAACGTTGAGCTTGCGGAGAAACTCGATCGGTGTGGCAGCGCGTAATGCCGTGCGATCGGAGAGATCAGCGGGCGGGGGATTCAATGCCTGTGCTGCCGGTCCGTCTCCTGCACCGGACGCGCCATGACACTGTGCGCAGTTCTCCGCATAAATGGCTGCCCCTCGGGCCAGCGATGGCGCACGCATGGGGAGCGGATCGAGGCGGACGTCGAGCGCAGTCTCGAGCGTCTGCCGCAGCTCCGCCATGAGGACCAGGAGGTCCGCCTCGGAGCGAAGCGCCGTCACCCCGGCCTCGATGCGATCGAGATGGTCCCTCACTGCGGGCTGCACCGCGCCGGGCAGCTCGGCAACGGTCTCGCGCACCTCCATGAGGAAGAGCCGCGCTTCCCGGAACTCCTCGGGGCGCACAACCATGCCGCCTTCGACCCCTTCGGCGTACTCCGCCAGCGAGATCGCGGTCACATCGGCGATACGGCGCGCGGCAACCGCGCCCTGGCCGTCCTGGGCAGCCGCGCTCGTTGCGGCGCCGAGCGTCAGGGCCGCGATGAACCCGCGGCGGAGCCGAGTGACCGACAAATGCATAACCTCGCTAATGATTGGGCGCGGAATGTAGACTCCGCCACTCGGGTTTGCAACGGCTCGAGCGGAGAGGCTCGTTGAGGCAGGCACACCAGCGCTACGGTTAGCCCAAGAGCATCACGACGGCTGCTGCGTGGCTGGACACGTGAGTCAACGATAGCAAGGACGACCTGACGCGCAGTCGGTCGGCCACGTCGCGGGCGCGCCCGTGTAGCGCCAGCGTTGGGCGGCCGTCGTGACCGCGCCGGACCTCGAGTTCCCGCCAGCCGATAGCGTGATCGCCCGAGTGCTGCGCCAGCGCCTTGAAGGCCGCCTCCTTCGCGGCGAGCCGCGCCGCTACATGCTGCGCGGGAAACGCTTGCCTCATGCAGTAATCACGCTCGTCCTCGGTCAGGAGGCGCCGGAGTGCCCGGTCCCCGTACCGTTCGAGGAGTCGCGCAACTCGCGACACGTCCACCAGATCCAAGCCAAGACCGAGTGTCGTCACCGCTCCCCGACCCCGTCCCCTAAGGTCGCGAGCCAGCGAGGGAGTTCCACGTAGCCACCCCATACGAGCCCGACGTACAAGGCGGCACCGAGGAGGACCACTGCGCCCAGCCCGAACAGCCACCAGTGTCCGCGCCACGACGCAACCCCGTCCGCCACGACCGCCCAACGCTCCCATTCGTGCTGAATGCGGCGTTCGAGATCGAACCACGCCGCTTCCATCCGACGGGCCGAAGTGCGCAGGGCGTCCTGCCAAGCCTCGACCGCCTCACGCTGCACCGCCGTCGCGTCGAGTGCCAGCGATGCACGCTGCTCGAGCCTGTCCAACGCGGGAACGAGTACCGCGCCCGCAGATCCCAAGCGTGCGTTCAGCGCTCGCCTTTCAGCCTCGTCCAGTTGGAGCCGCCTCCGCTTGCGCCGTGGGAGCCGGACAGCGAGCGCCTCGGACTCGAGCCGCCCAGAGACCCGCTCGGCAAGCAGCTCTCCCGCCGTGGAAACCGCCTCGTCCCATGCCTCGAGCCAGGCCGTTCGACCGATGGTGGCAAGCGCCGCCTGTCGCTCTTCACGCCCGGCAAGCCGGCGCGCCTCTCCGGCACGCTCGAACAGGCGGGTCACGAGACGGTAGCGCACAGCGTCGAGTTGGAGGCCGCCCGGCGTGCAACCCGTGCCCGTAATCACCTTCCCCAAGAACGGGCCCAGCTCCGGGACACGAACAGGAATGAGGAGTTTGGGATTGCTCACGAATAAATGGAGTGCAGGACCGCCGCGGTGTCGGACAGATCCTCGAAGGCCACGTGCGCACCGGCCGCCAGGAGCTCCACCACGCTGTGCCGCCCAGTGGCGACCCCGACCGCGCGCGCTCCGACACCCTGACCGCAGGTCATGTCGGCCGGTGTATCTCCAACGACGATGATCTCCTCACCTGCGGGGACCCGGCCCATCAACGGGGCGGCTCGGGCGGCTGCGATCGCGGGCAACTCAGCACGCATGGCAGAATCAGAGCCGAACGCACCGACGCGGAAGCGCTCGGGATCGAGGCCAGCCGACTGGAGTTTGAGACTGGCCCCCTCCTCCAGGTTGCCAGTCAACAGCCCGACGAGCGCGTCGTTGCGTGTGTCCAAGGCATCCAACAGGGGTGTCACGCCGGGATAGAGGCGAACGTTCCCGCTCCGTGCGCCTAACTCGCCGTGCAACAACTCGAGATAGCGTCGGCACACTGCCGCGATGTGCCGCTCGCTCTTCGCATCGGGGTGTCCCGCCGCCGTCATCAGCTCACTGATGATCTGAGGGTCTGTCTTTCCGTCGAATCGGTAGCCGTCGATCGGACCGGTTGCCCCCATTTCCGACAGCAGGGCCCGACCGATTGCCGAACGGCCAGCGCCCGCCGACCATACCAGCGTGCTGTCGATGTCGAACAGGACGAGCTTTTCGGGCGGGGAGCGCACTATCCGATCTCCAAGGTCCTATGCGGCCCAGGTCGGCCGGGCCCGGAACGCCGCTACCGGTCGGTCACGGCGCATCCGGCGACGGCTCCGCACCCTGACCGGCCTTCGCCTGGCACTCTTTGCATGACGTGACGCCTCGCATGGAACAGATGATGCAGATGAACGTACCGCAAGCATCGCACGGGTAGCCTTCCGACGCGCGCTCCTCATTCCCACACGCACGGCAGATCATCTTATCGGTCTCTTGCATCGTCGTCTCCTCTTCCCGCTAGCGCCGCGGCAGGATGATCCGGACACCGTTGGGAACAACGTCAGCCGTGAACGGGGTCACGCCACCCGGTTCACCGTCGAACTGCACCGGTCGCGGTTCGGCGGTCTCCACGGTAACGGACCTCCCTCGCGCGTACCGAACCCGGTGATGGTCCTTCACCCGCCCGGTCAACATGCGCAACGTGATATCGATGCCCTCGACCACCGTCGTCGCGTTCACGACGACGACATCGAAGATCCCGTCATCGGGAGCGATCCCTTCGCGGAGCCGAAAGAACGGGGGCATAAGCTCGCCGCAGTTCGCGACCATGACCATGACCGCCTCGACCTCGAGTATCGTCCCATCAACGGTGATGGTGTGCGCCACCAGCTTCACGTCGTGGAGCGCCCCCCAAAATTGCGCAACGTATGCTCCCATACGCCAACGTCGCTTCGCGGCGCCGGACGTGCGAGCCATGAGGTCGGCATCGAATCCCGCGCCACAGGCAACGGCGAAATACCGCTCGCCTTCCTCACGACGGAGTCGTCCCAGATCAATCCGCTTTGCCACACCCCGCGCCGCCACTCTTGCGGCCGCCGTGGGGTTGCGAGGCAGCCGCAAGTTGCCGGCCAAGAGATTACCGGCGCCGCCGGGAATGAGCCCCACCGGCACCTCCTGCCCGACCAGCCCCCGGACCGCCTGCATCGTCGTGCCGTCACCGCCGTACACGGCAATCAATTCGGCGCCATCCGCGACGCCTTGCCGCGCCAGATCTTCTGCGTGGCCCGGCCGCGTCGTCCCCACCACCTCCAGGTTCCATCCCTCCTGACTGAACACGCGACTCACCGATCGCACTACACGTTGATTGGCCCGGGCCGCAGCGGGATTGAAGATGAGGAGCGCGCGTGCCACTAAAAACTCCGTTCCCAAAAGAGATCGGCGCCAAACTGGTAGTTGCCGGCGGACGGTGCCGTCGAGATCTCACAACTCCGTAACGGATCGACACTAGCCGCAACCAGCCATTGACGACTTAGCCGAAACTCCAGACTGGCACCACCGCTCTGAAAGCTCAAGGCCTCCTGGCGGCAGACTCTGGGACTCGCCGTCAGAAACGCCGTCGTGCCGAGTACGCTGAACTGCTTGCCGACGGCGAACACCGCTCCGGTGACGCCGCCGACCCCCGTCGTCGGCCGGATCTGAAAGTAGTCGATCGGTGCGCCAAGATCCGAGATCAGTGCGTACTCGATTTGACCCGACAGGGTGCCGAGCGCGGCCTGGGTGAGCAAGCGGGACTCCAGCCCACTTGTGCCACCCCCAGCCTGCAGCGTCGGAGCGCCGAACACCAGATAGTTGATGATCTCGGGCTCGGACAACGGTGGCCGCACATCACTGGAGAGTGAAAGCCGGGGATCGTACAGCGACCCGCCGATATTCACGAAGACCCTCACATCCTCCCCCAGCGTGGATCGGACCGCGTGCTGCGCATCGATATCGAGATCCGCGTTCAGGTCGGGCGTGCCGAGATAGCGAATCTCACCCCTCGTCACCGCAAATTCTCGGCTCGTCCCCAATCCCAATTGGAGTCGATAGGTACCGCGCGGTGCCTGGAGCGTGCCGTCCAGGCGGTACCGGCCCCGCAACTTGCTGACGGTCACATCGCCGGCTAACTGCACATTCGCCTCACTGGAGCGCATCCAGAAATCCGACCCCATGCCAAGCCGTAGGCTATCGATCCGAAGACTGTCGAGAAATCGACTCTCGAACTCCGCACCTAGGCCCTGACGTCTGAGGAGCGTGGTGTCCACGAACTCTGCGAAAAGCGTGTCTTCGAGATTCACCACGTTCTTGGTGATCAGATCGGTAAAATACAAGACACCACTCGTAGCAGTGCCGCGACCCGTGAGGGTCGCCTGATACACGGGACCCCGCAGTTGCAGGTCGGCGGTTGCCGTGAGAGACAGAAACCCCCGCACGTCAATAGAGCGGAACCTCCGCGCCTGAACCTGGAGGTCGAGCAACGGACGACTCAGCTCTTCCAAACGCACAACCCCCCGGATCTCGGCCCCGCCATCTCCACTGCGCAGCGACAGCGTCTCCACGCGAATCGTGTCGCCTGAGAGCGCCAGGGAGCCGTTCAGCGCCTCATGCCGCACGCCAAGTGCCGGGAATGTCGCCGCACCACCGCGCACGGCGAGATGACCAGCGAGTTCGGGCCGCTCCCAGGTACCCTCGATCCCGAAGTCAGCATCCAGCGTCCCCGCGATGTCACGCACGAACGGAGCGGTTGCCTCAAACAGCGACAGATCCACCCCCTCCGCCATGGCGCGCACCTGTATCGGCCCCGGCAGCCGCCGACGTACGGCACCCGTCAGTGCCAGGTCGAGCGGGAAGCCGGCCGTGACCTTGAGCACCTGCTTCCCCAAACGCCACAGCTCCAGGTCCGCGGCCAGCACACGGTCTCGATATTCGACGACACCCCGTGTATCGGGCGGCGCCCGAAACTCGCCGTAGACCCCGTCGCGCAGGCTGACGAGAAACCGAAACTCGGGAGCACGAGCCGTCCCGCCCACCGCGAGGGTCCCACTCAACTCGCCGCTGGCTTCTTCCGGGTCCCGCAGCAACAGCACCAACACGTCACTCACAGGGAGGCCGCTCACTGAGCCATCGAGGGTGCCGGGTCCACGAAACGGCCAGCGGCCGCGCACGGCGAGGCGGCCGGAGCCGCGCAGGCTGGCAAACGTCAGGTCGGAGAACGTCAGGCCACTGTCGTCGAGTATGATGCTGGCCGCGGTATCAATGAACCATGGCCCGCTGGCGAGGCTGAGACCGAGCGAATCGAGCACCACCCGTGAGACATCGTGGTTGGCAATCCACTGCCCACGACCCATCCACGCACCGTATCCCAGGCGTGAGCGCCCGTGCCAGTTCAGCGAGTCGGGCCGACCGTGGAGTTGGACCCTGAGACCACCGAGTGCCACCGCTCCCACGACGGTTGAATCCACGACGCCATCGAACCGCAACGATCGAGTCGTCGATACCCATGTCGCGGCCCCCCCCGCTCGGCTCACGAACAGAGGACCGCGGCGCACTTGCGACATCTCGAGATCCGCGATCACCTGGTACTCGTCGACCGATCCGATGACACGCCCCGCTGCCCGCAACGTGCCCGAAGGGCGCGCTGCGACCTCGTCGGTCTCGAGCGGTCCCAGCCAGCTCTGAATGATCGGTTCGAGAACGCCGATGGTATCGGTGGTCGCGGTAAACGTGACCGTGTCCTGCTGCGCCGCACCCAAGCCGATTCGGCCCGCAGCCTGAACATCGAGACCCGCGGCGAGCACCTGGAGCGTGTCGAATCCAAGGAATCCGTCCGCGAGTGAAGCGTGTGCCTCCACACTATCGACCGTGACACCCTTGATGGAGGAGCGACCCAGCGCCACCGAGGCGCGGAATCGACTGGCACCATCCGCCCCAGCGGATCCCGCGCCGCGCGCGTCGCCTGAAAGTCGAGTCCGCGGTAACCCGGACTGGACAGCAGCGAGATCCAGGCTTCGGGTCTGCAGGTGGAGATCGTGGGCCCCAGTGATACTGTCGAGCAGCTCGAGCGAGCCCGCAGCACGCACCGACCCGGCGGGACCTTCGAGGTCGGCCTGGATCACCAGCGAGTCCCAGTACCCTGCCAACGAGAGCGGACCGGCCCACGCGCCCTGCAGCGCCCACCCGTCGAAGCTCGACCGGAGCCCCTCGAGCTGGAGCGAGTCGAGCGTCACATCCACCCACACGCCAAGGGTGTCGCGCCTCGCATCCAGACGCACCCGCCCACGAGCCACGGTCTCTGGTAGTGGGGCATCACGGTGCCGCAGCTCCCCGGCAAGCGTTGCGTTCAGCCACGATCCGTCGAGCAATCCCCGTGCGTAGAGTCTCCCCTGAACGACCATGGCTGGGACGAGGCGCCGAACCGTCCCGAGACCTATGTCAGCTTCCTCCACCCGGAATCGGTCGAACACAAAATCGTCACTCAGAACTGCGACGACACCCTCGCCTCGGACATAGGACTGCGGTTCGTCCCCCACCAACCGATCGGTGAACGTCGCGTCCAGACTGAGCCGGAGGCTATCGGCCGGTCCGTCAGCCGCGAGCGACCCCGTCAGCGTCCCGGCGAACGGTACCGTGTCCAAGAACCCCCGCACGTAGTCGAGATCGAAGGCGTCGAGATCGAGCGAAGTACCTTGAAACGCCCATTGTTCGCCCGGGCCGATCCGCATCCCCAGACGCCCACGCATGCGACCACCGTCATCCGCCGTCATCACCAGTTCCTCGCCTGAGAACTCCAAGACCGCGTCGTCCATGGAGTTCACCGTGAACCGACCGTTACCGGCTATGCCGGCGGGCAAGGTCGCCACGAGCCCCCGCACGTCGTCGGTCCGGCCCGGCGTAGCCTCCCCACGGAAGGCGACGAGTAGCGGACCCTGGTCCCACGACAGTCGTCCCGAGAGTTCGCCACGGGTCCGCGGCAGTCGCACTTCGGCAAGATTCAAGCGAACCGAGTCACCGAAGAGCTCGACGGAGCCACGGGCATTGAGCACGCTGATGCGTGGATCCGATGCCTCCGTGCGCAGGTGGTTGATCTCCGCCAGGATGGGATCACCGGGCCGGTTCGATGCTACCCGTAAGTAGGAGAGCGTCCCGTACAGCGACGCAAAGCGACGTACCTGGAGATCACCATTCGAGCCGGATTCCCGCTCGTGCACCGTGTCCCGCGGGCCGACCGGCGTCTTGATCACGAACTCTCCACCGCTGATCTGCACGTCGTTGAACGCGATCAGCGGTCCCGGACCACCAGTGCGTTCGCCTGGTGGAAACAACCGCTCAAAGTTGAAGGGCTCACCCGGCGCAGCCTGCACCAGCGTGACCTTGGGCCCGCTGAGCCGAAGCTCGCCAAACACGATGCGTCCCCGGAGGAGATCCGCGATGCGATAGCGGATTCCCACCAGATCGGCCGTGAGGATCGCTGTTCCATCGGCGCCGCGGACCGCCACGTCCTGGACTTCGAGCCCGCGGAAGAACGAGCCCCCGACCCCACCGACCGTCAGGGCACCGTGCAGTTCCTGGTTGACCGCTCTCACACTCCGCTCCACCACGATCCGCCTACCAACGGGCGTGCGCAGCGCGACTCCGGTCACCCCGAGGACCGTGCCCGCCAGCGAGCTTACCGCCACCGCGATCCAGCCGAGCGTACGACCGAGCATTAGAACGGCTGACCCACGGAAAAGTGGAGTCTGAACCGGCCCAAGAAACTGCGGCTGGGGCGGTAAGGGTCAATCACGAGTTCCAGTTCCCCATTCTGTTTTTGGTACAGGGGGCTCTCATCCACGGCATACGGGTTGAATCCAACATCGAACCGGATCGGTCCCAGCGGTGACGTGATCCGGACGCCGAGCCCCGGTGTGACCCGCAGACCACTCGGACCTGGGGTCTCGCTCCCTCGACTGAACACCCGACCTGCATCAACGTACAGTGCGCCCGAGAGCTTGCCCCCGAAACCCGGCATCGGGAAGCGAAACTCCACGTTGGCGAGGAGCAAGTCGTTTCCACCGGCGGGAGACGTTCGAATGACGCTATCCACGACGGTGACCGGCTGGCCGTTCTGCTGCTCCTGGCGGGTGATCACGGTATCGAGCACCCGCACCTGTGGCCCAAGCTCGTTCTGACCGTACCCGCGAACCGTGCTGGCGCCGCCGGCATAGAACCGTTCTTCCGTCGGAACGTACCGTAGCTCTCCCCCGGTAGGACCGAGCTCCGCAGGGAGGACCGTCCCGAGCTTTGCGCGAACGCTGATCACGCTCTGGCGTCCCACCCGTCGATATGCGGCGAACTCGAGCGTGCCCCTGGTAAACTGCATCAGCGTGTCCGAGCCGATTACCGGTGCCGAGAACCGGACCTCGCCGGCGAGCCAACTCCCACTGGACGGGTTGAGCACAGAATTCCGGTGGTCGCGAACGGCCGCCAGCGAGAGGGTGGCCCGCCGGAGCTTGCGCGTGAATATGGTGTCCTCCACGAGGCACACGTTCAGAAACGTGCAGAAATTCGCGGGGTCCGCCTCCGTGCTGCCGTAGGAGAGTCCATAGGACACCGTGATGGGCAGGTCGGGGCGCGCCCGATAGGTGAAGCCGAGATCTCCACCCACCGCCTGACGGAGATAGGCTTGGAACTCGGTGTATCGCTCGGCAAACAGGGCAAGCGTCGCACTCGTGCGCCGCGAGAACACATACGGCTGTCGGAACGCCATGGTGACGTTGTAGTTCAGCTTGAGGCGACTCACGTCTTCGTCGGAGAGCGCAGGACACACCGAGTTCTCGAAGCCCCCGCCCAAGGGGTCACCGGTGCCGATCTGGGAGAGTCGACCTTTCAGCTCGAGGCTCCGGCCCCCACCAAGGAAATCGAGGAGCATCCAGGAGGCCAAGGTCCGGAAACAGTCGATCGTGCCGTACCCTCCACCAAGACGCACACGTTGCCGTGGACCCTCGAGCACGCGGACACGCACATCCACCTGCGAGTCGGCCGCAGCGGTCCCGAGCGTGTCGACCAGCGCCACGTTCGCGTAGTTGAAGAGACCGGTTCGGTACAGATCGAGCTGACTCTGATAGAGATCGCGCTGACGGAACACCTGCCCCGGCCGGACCGAGAGGGTTCGGCGAATGACCCGGTCATCCAGCCGGCCGGCACCCACGACCTCGACGTCGCCGACGGTAGCCCGCATGCCTGGGTCCACGTCGAACTCGATCGCGGCTGTGCGAGCCACACGATCCACATCGAAGTTGCGATACACCTCTGCAAATGGGTAGCCGCGGTCGGCGAGGCGTCCCCGCACCGTGTCCGCAGACGCCAGCATCAGCAGTCGATTGAAGGGATCACCCACCCGGAGTGGCAACGCCGCGGATAACGCCCCTGCGGGAACGAACTCGTCCACGCCGTTCACCTGCAGCGACGAGACTCGGATCGGCTCCCCTTCGAAGATCGTAAACCGCACGTCGACGTCGCGATCGGTTCGGCGGACGACCGTGTCAACGGTGGCGTCCACGAACCCCCCTTGCCGATACAGCGCCGTGAGTCGAAGAACGTCGCGGCGGAACTCGATCTCGTTGAAGTACTTCTTTTCACCAAGGCCGAGCCAGCGAACGAGCGGCGAGCGTGCAAAGAAGGTGGACTGTGACGTGGCAATGGAGATTCGCAGCGTGTTGTCGTCAATCGCGCGGTTACCGCTGAACGACAGCCCACGGATGATGAGGCCGCGGCTCTGGCCCGTTGCCGGCGACGCGACGCAGACCCCTACACCAACCCCGACGAGAATGGCGCGTCTGGCGAATCTGGGCACCGCTACCCACGACCGCGCGCCGTCAGGCACGGGATCGACGGATTTGACGGCCCCACGAGCCGCCCATAGCTTGCCGCAACGTTTCCATCCACCACATCGATCGATCATACACCGATGAATATCTCTAGAGCCCGACCATTCTGGGTATCCCCCTCCTGCCTGTTCGCCGTGCTGAGCTTGCTGGCGACCACCTCGATCGAAGCCCAGGGACGCCTTGGCCGACGAATTGACCGCTTGCTCGATTCCCCTCCGTTTGACCGCGCAACGTGGGGTGTCCTCGTCGTCGACGAGCGGGGGCGGGAGCTCTACAGTCGCAATGCCGATCGCTTCTTCATCCCGGCCTCGAACGTCAAGCTCGTGGTCGCCGCAGTCGCCAGCGTCCTGCTACCGCCGGAACACGAAGCAGTCACCAGCGTGTACGGCTCCGGCCCCATCAACGACGGGATACTCGACGGCGATCTCGTCGTCTACGGTCGAGGCGATCCCATGTTCTCACCGCGGTGCTACGGGTCAGACACCCTCGCTGTTGGAGCCTGCGATTCGCTGTGGACGCGGATGGACGTCCTTGCCCGCCGTATTGCAGCGCGCGGGATCCGCCACGTTACGGGCGCCATCGTCGGGGATGGCAGCTACTTCGATGCGGAGCTCGTTCATCCCGGCTGGGAGGCCTACGACCTCAACTGGTGGTACGCCGCGCCCGTATCCGGCCTCGGATTCAATGACAACAGCCTGAACGTCATCTATCGTCCAGGCCCGACGGTGGACGCACCCGTCATCGTGAGTTTCGAACCGCAGCTCGGGAACTTCGTGTTCGACAACAGAACGCGAACCCTCCCCGCCGGAGAACGCCGCACCATCGATTTCTTCCGTACGCCGGGCACGATGCAGATCTGGGCTGAGGGCGGCGTGCCGATCGACGGACGCGAACGGACCGAGTACTTCGCGATTCCCGATCCCAATCGGTATTTCGCCACGGCCCTCCGCGCCGCCCTGGCACGGGCGGGAGTGAGCGTGGCCGGCCCGACCCACTCCACGACCGACCCCACACGATTTCAGGCCTGCCGCGCGACTCCCGCCGTTGCCGAACTCGGCTCCCGCACACTCGGAGACTACCTCTTCCCAATTCTCAACTCGAGCCAGAACTGGTTCGCCGAAATGCTGCTCAAGACATTGGGACGGGAGCTGGCGGACGAGGGTTCCTGGGACGCGGGGCTGGCCATCGAGCGTCAGTTCCTGATCGACTCCGTCGGCGTGGACTCTACCGAGTTCTTCTTGAGTGACGGCTCCGGCCTCTCCACGGGCAATCTGCTTACCCCACGTGCATTCGTCGAGCTGCTGCAGTACATGCGTCAGCATCCCAAGAACGCGGGATTCTTGCGAGGGCTTCCCCGATCCGGGCAACGGGGGTCGTTGCGAACACGGTTCGTGGGAACGCCGCTCGAAGGGCGGGTGCTCGCAAAGACCGGCAGCATCCTTCACGTGAATACGCTCGCCGGATACATCGAGCGGCCGAACGGTGCCACGCTGGCGTTCTCCGTCATGGCCAATAACCACGCGGTACCGTACAACGCGATGCTTGCGCAGATCGACTCGGTCGTGGTTCAGCTGGGTCGCTGACCCGACCCTGGCTTAGGCCCGCTCCAGCACGCCGAGCATCTCCGCGACCGATGTGAGCTTGACGCGCGGCCGACCCTGCGATGCTCCTCGTTCCAGTTCAACCTGATCGAGGCGCTGCCAGTCCTGATAGACGACGACCGCCGGTTGCCGTTCGCGGAGCAGCGCCTCGACCGCATCCGGGTCCGGGTCGGACGGCTGGAGGGTCACACCACGCGCGGCGTCCTCGACCATGCAATCGACGGTTTCCCCGGCATCCGGCTTGTTCGTGCCGATCACTCCCGACGGTCCGCGTTTAATCCAGCCACTCACATACACGCCGGCGAGCGGCCGTCCCGAGTCAGGCAAAACCACCCGCCCGCGCTCGTTCGGGATCACGCCGCGACGCTCGTCGAACGGGAGATCGGGCAGCGTGACACCGCGGTATCCAACGGAGCGAAATACCATTTGGACCGGCAAGTGGTCTACGTGATCGGTTGCCCGCGGTCGAAGCGTTCCATCGTCGGAGCGAAAGATCTGGTTCCTCACGACGCGCATTCCGACCACGCGGCCCGCGTCATCGCCAACGAGCTCAACCGGCGAGACGAGAAACCTGAGCCTCAGCGTGCGGGGTTTCTCGACCGGCTCGCGCGCAGCCAACTCCTGGAGAATCTCGAGTTTCTTATGGGTCGCGCGATCGTCGTGCGCGGCGACCTGCTCCCGGCTGAGGGGGTCGAGCTCAACCTCCGCGGCCTCCAGCACGAGAGCCGCGCCCTCCAGATCGCCCAGTTCCTTGATCTCCGGGTTGGTGAAGGCCGCCTGGGCCGGGCCGCGGCGGCCCAAGAGGTAGACCTCCCGCACCCGACTAGCGCGTAACGCCTCGAGCGCATAATCCGCGATGTCCGTAGTCGCGAGCTCCTCCGGCGTACGACACAAGATCCGTGCGACATCCACCGCCACGTTCCCCACACCTACGACGGCCACGCGCTCAACCGAGAGATCGAACTCATGGTTGCGGAAATCCGGATGCCCGTTATACCAGGCGACGAACTCCGTGGCTGGATGGCTGCGCAGCAGATCCTCTCCCGGAATCCCCATCGACCGATCCGTCTGCGCCCCGGTAGCGAAGCACACAAGATGGTAATGCCGCCGAAGATCGTCGAGCCGCACGTGCGCGCCGAACTCCACGTTGCCAAAGAATCGCACGTTTGGCCGCGACGCCACACGATCGAACGCCTTGGTCGCACTCTTGATCTTCTGATGGTCCGGCGCCACCCCGAACCGGACGAGCCCGAACGGCGTGGGCAGCCGTTCGAGTATGTCGACCTCGACCGACAGTCCCGGACGCTTACACAGATGCTCCGCAGCGTAGAACCCCGCCGGGCCGGCGCCAACGACGGCTACGCGCAGCGGTTTGGACGACGGACCCACGTCAAGCATGGAATTTCCCCGTGCACCGCACAGGATGGATCATACAGGCCGGACCGAGTCGCGGTAACCGCATCACTATGGACGAGCGCGACCAGGGCACTAACTTGTGCGCCATGCGACACTGCACACGCGGCCCACGCTCGATGCTCATCAACCGGCTTCCCGCATGAGCCGCCCGGTGACGCAGACCCAAGTACCGACAGCACCGGGCGGCCACGGATTTGGCACCGCGCCCGTGTTCCTCGCCAGCGTCAGTACGATCCTCGGAGCCATCCTCTTCTTGCGCTTCGGCTACGCCGTCGGGCACGCCGGATTCATCGGCGGCCTCCTGATCATTCTGTTGGGTCACCTCGTGACCCTGCCGACCGCACTGGCGATCGCGGAGATCGCCACCAATCGGCGTGTGGAAGGTGGCGGAGAGTACTTCATCATCTCACGGTCGTTCGGGACCACCATCGGCGCCGCAATCGGAATCTCGTTGTTCCTCTCCCAAGCGATCTCTGTCGGCTTCTACCTGATTGCCTTCGCCGAAGCATTCCGGCCTCTCGCCGGCGCGTTCGAGTCGACCATTGGGTTCCCCTTCGACCCACGCATCATCTCCGTCCCAGCCACGGTGGGACTCAGCTGGCTGGTCTTGACCCGCGGGGCCCAACTCGGCGTCCGAGCACTCTGGGTGGTCGTCGCGATCCTCGCGGTGTCCCTGCTGTTCTTCTTCCTGGGCACGGCAGCGGAGGACGGTCAAGCCGGCGGGCTTGCCGTGCTGGACCGCGTTGCCGACCACGATCCGTTCATCGTGGTGTTCGCCATTGTGTTCCCAGCGTTCACCGGTATGACCGCTGGCGTGGGACTTTCGGGTGACCTGGCCAACCCGCGGCGCTCGATCCCACTGGGCGTCTTGTCCGCGACCGCGGTCGGGATCGTGGTCTATGTGCTCGTCGTCCTCAAGCTGGCGCGTTCGGCTACTCCGGACGTGCTCGCGGCCGACCAGTTGGTCATGGCGGACATAGCGGTTTGGGGTCCGATCATTCCGCTCGGACTCGCAGCCGCTACTCTCTCGTCGGCGATTGGCTCAATCCTCGTGGCTCCACGGACGCTGCAGGCCCTGGGCGGCGACCGCATCGCGCCGATTCAACGCTTGAACCACTTCTTGGGCGCCGGACTCGGCGAGACCAACGAGCCTCGGAACGCCACGATCGTTACGGCCGCCATTGCCTTCGTCACAGTGGCGCTCGGCAATGTGGATATCGTCGCGCGCGTCATCTCCATGTTCTTCATGGTCACCTACGGCTCGCTCTGCGCCATCAGCGCGATGGAACACCTCGCCGCTCGCCCCAGCTTCCGCCCCAGCTTCCGGTCAAAGTGGTACATCAGCCTGTTCGGGTCGTTGATGTGCCTGTTTCTCATGTTTCAGATGGACCCGCTGTACGCCCTGCTCGCCATCGCGATCATGATCGTCCTCTATCGAGTCATCCGAGCAAGCCGTGGTGGCGACGACCTCGCGGCCATCTTCAAGGGCGTCATGACCCAGGTGACCCGATACTTCCAGATTCGGTTACAGGCGAGTGGACCACGCCCGACGAGCGACGAGTGGCGTCCGAGCGTGATCATGGTGAACGGACGGACCTTCGACCGGGTGGCGCCGCTGCAGTTTCTCACCTGGCTGTGCCACCGCTACGGCGTAGGCACCTACATGCACTACATCCAGGGCCGGCTCGATGACCGCACCTTCAACGAGAGTCGCAAGCAGCAGAGCAGGTTGCTCGAGTTGAGCCGGGCACGGAGGGCCGCCATCTACGTCGATACCATGATCTCACCGTCCATGCACTCGGCGCTGGCACAGGCAGTACAGTTGCCGGGCATCTCGGGCCAAGACAACAATTGCATCCTGCTCGAGTTCTCCGAGCACGACCCGCCGGAGATTCTTCGCGAGGTACAAGAGGGATGCATGATCGCCAGCGCCGCACGACTCAACACGCTCGTGCTGCGTCATGGAGACCATTTTTTCGGTGAGAAGTCGAACATCCACGTGTGGCTCACCTGGCACGACTATCGTAACGCGAACTTGATGATCCTCCTCGCCTATATCCTGTTGGGCCATCCAGACTGGCGGAAGGCCGAGATCCGCATCTTTGCTGCATTCCCGCGGGAGGATGTCGGAGAGCGATGGGCACAGCTCCATGACATGATCCGCTCGGGGCGGCTGCCCATCGGCCCGAAGAACGTGAGGGTCATCCCGACCGACGACGGGGTCGATTTCGCCGGACTCGTCGAGCGCCGCTCCGCCGACGCCGACCTCGTGGTTCTCGGTCTCACCGAACAACGCCTGCGTGACAAGGGTAGCGAACTCCTGCTGCGCTACCCGGCCATGCAAGATGTCCTCTTCGTTTCGGCCCAAGAACGTGTGCTTATCGAGTGAGGACCAAGGCGCCCGCCTGCACGTCCGTATGGTGGCGGGGTGGCGTCGCGCTCCCTAGCTTCCCGGGGCAATGAAGATCTACACGAGATCTGGAGACGAAGGCGAGACCTCACTGTTTGGTGGAGGGCGAGTCCCGAAGAGCCATTCCCGCGTCGCTGCGTATGGCGACATTGACGAGCTCAACGCGGTGCTCGGAGTGCTGATCGCGACCGATCCGCAGGACTTCGAGCTGGAGCTGCTGACGTCGATTCAGGTGGACCTGTTTGCCATCGGGGGGCGCTTGGCGAGCCCCGATCCCGAGCGGGTGGCCAAAGCGCTGGAGAAGGCCGTCCTCGCCGACGAGCGGACCGAGACGCTCGAGCAGGCCATCGATCGCGCCAACACCGAACTGACACCACTCAGTGCCTTCGTCATCCCCGGCGGAAGCCCAAAGGCAGTCTATCTCCACCTGGCTCGGACCGTGTGTCGGCGGGCAGAGCGTCGCGTGGTTGCGCTCCACCGAGAAGCTGGCGTACCACCCGAAATCCTCGGGTACCTGAATAGACTCTCGGACCTCCTGTTCACGCTGGCGCGGCTGGCGAATCACCACGCGGGCGTTCCCGACCACACCTGGTAGAATGCGCAGCTACCGCTTCCACCAACTGGACGTCTTCACGGATACGCCACTCGCGGGAAATCCGTTGGCAGTGTTCCCCCGGGCGGAGGGGCTGGACGACCGGGAAATGCAGGCACTGGCACGTGAGATGAACCTGTCGGAGACGACCTTCGTTGTGCCGTCGACCGCGGCGACCCGCCGTGTACGATTCTTCACCCCTGCCGCAGAGATTCCCCTGGCTGGACACCCCACGATCGGCACGTGGTGGCTCCTTGCGGAACTGCAAGAGGTGGAAGCCCCGGCGAATGGAACCGTCCACCCCACCCAAGAAACCGGGGCCGGCGTTCTCCCCGTAACCATTCGGATGGCGGACGGCGTCCCGATCGAAGTCGTGATGGTGCAGGCCAGGCCACAATTCGGCGAACCCGTGACCGATCCGGCCACCCTGGCCCGCGCGCTGGGAGGACAGCCGAGCTTGATTCCTGGTGACCCTCTCCCGCAAGTCGTCTCGACAGCTCTCCCACAGATGATGATCCCGACCGTGGATCTCGCTGCACTGCGGTCCCTCCCGAGCGGCGGAACCGGCTCGCAACTCGTCGAACACCTGCGTTCACACGGAACCGACTGTGCGATGTGCTACACACTCGAGACGGAAGACCCCGAGGCCACCGTTCACTGTCGCATGTTCGCTCCCGGGCTGGGTGTCCCGGAGGACCCCGCAACCGGCAGCGCAGCGGGCGCGCTGGGAGCGTACCTGGTGCGACACGGCATTGTCCGCCCTCGGGAGGGAATCGCGCAGGTGGTGGTCGAACAGGGCATCGAGATCGGCCGACCGAGCCTGATTCAGGTGGAGATCGAGACGGCCGACGGGAGCGAGATCCGTGAGGTTCGCGTCGGTGGAAGAGCCGTCACCGTGATCGAAGGTACGGTGCGCCTCTGACGGTGGAGACCGTCGCCGTCTCTGCCGAACACGCTCGGTACGACGTGGTACTGGGCACTGGCGTGCTCGAAGAGCTGCCTACTCTCCTCCACGAGCGATGTCCCGCCACCCGATACGCCGTCATCGCGGACTCCCAAGTCGCACCGATCTACGGCCGCCGCATCACGAACGCCGTCGCGGCGCTCGGACCAAGCACGTTGATCACGTTCCCGGCGGGGGAATGGAACAAATCCCGTGAGACATGGAGCGACCTGATCGACCAGTTACTGAAGGCGCGTTGCGATCGGACCTGGGCGATCGTGGCAGTCGGAGGCGGGGTAACGGGCGACCTCGCCGGCTTCGTGGCGGCGACGTATCTGCACGGGATTCCGTACGTGTTCGTCCCGACGACCTTGGTCGCGATGGCCGACAGCTCCGTGGGTGGGCGCACCGGGGTCGATGCCCCCAATGCGAAGAACACGGTCGGGACGTACCACGCTCCGAGAGCCGTGATCGCCGACGTGAACACCCTCACGACGCTGCCACCGGTACACGTGGCGGCGGGGATCGCCTCGGCGATGCGATACGGGGTGATCGCCTCTGCGGAGCATTTCGAGGAGCTGCTGGCGCACCGGGACGCCATCAGACGGCGCGAGGTGCGCGTGCTGCTGGATGTGGTGCGACGGAGCGTCAAGCTCAAGAGCGCGCTGCTGAGTGCGGTGACGACGGGACGTGAGTCGGCGAGCGTTCTCGGGTTCGGACGGACGTTCGCGTGGGCGCTGGAGAACGTGTTGGGCTACGAGCTCCTGCATGGTGAGGCGGTGGGGATCGGGGTGCTGGTGGAGAGCCGGCTCGGTGAGACTCTGGGTGTGACCGACGCGGGCATCGCCGAGCACGTGCGAGCCGCGCTGGAGCAGTGCGGGCTGCCCACCGAACCACCAGGTGCGGTCGACCACGATCGCCTGTGGGACTCCCTCACACAGGGGACACAGACAAACGGAGAGTCTGTCAGGTTTGCACTGCTTCGGCGCATCGGGGAGCTTGCGCGCGGACCCGCGGGCGAGGATACGTTTGCGGCCTCGAGAGAGGTAGTGGACAGGACATTGACCGCGCTGTTCTAGCGGGGTCGACCTTTCCACAACTCATCCACAATTCTGTGACGGCCGATCGCCGTAATCCACTGTAAAACAAAGACTTACGGTACATCTTTCCACAACGTGTTGTGCCTTGTGGAAACGCGAAAGTGGACAAACTGTCGAACAAGTTGTGAGTCAATGATTTGTGATGTGGAAAACCGGATTTTTCTTGACGATGTTCCTGGCGTTTCCTATATTCGGCCGGCCGAGACCGGTCATTTTGGCGGGGCTCTCCGAAACCTACTCGTCCCCTCCCGGCGGTAGTGGTCTTCTGAATCTTGGGGCGTCTATGACCCAACTGCGGAGCGGCAAAGCGAAGGGATTCTTCCGTTCGCCAGCCTCAACTGCGTTCGACCAGTATCTCCAGGACATTCAGAAGCTCCCCCTCATCGGGAGCGTCGAAGAGGAGCGCCGGCTCGCCCGCAGAGCGCGCCAGGGAGACCGGAAAGCGGCCGAGCAGCTGGTAACGGCGAATCTTCGGTTCGTCATCTCTTACGTGAAGAAGTATCAGGGTCATGGACTGGATCTTTCGGAACTGGTGGCGATCGGCAATGAAGGGCTGCTCAAGGCCGTCAAGAAGTTCGATCCGGATCAGGGCGTGAAGTTCATCTCGTACGCGGTGTGGTGGGTCAGGCAGGCGGTGCTCAAGGCTCTGGCCGAGCAGACCCGCAGCGTCCGAATCCCGCTGAACCAGAACAGTCATCTCATTCGCATGGCACGGACCGAGACCTACCTGTCGCAGGAGCTCGGGCGCGAGCCGACCGATGAGGAAATTGCGCGAGCCTTGAACGACTCAGTCGAGAACGTTCGGAGCGCGCGTCGGATGACCGCGGCGGAGATGTCCCTCGACGCACCAGTTGACCGTACGGACCGCGATGCCGCAACGCTCGGCGAGCGGTTCGCGGGACAGGAGGGCGGCGAGATCGAGGAGCACACCGATGGCCACCTGATGCGCGAGTTCATCGACGGCCTGCTCCAGAAGTACCTCACGCCGCGGGAGCGCAAGATCCTCTACCTGTACTACGGGTTGGAGGAAGGCTCGGAGGGCATGACCCTGGAGAAAATTGGCGAACTGATGGGCGTGACGCGCGAGCGGATTCGGCAGATCCGCGAGCGCGCCTTCGAAAAGCTTCGCGAGAGCCCCCACGGTGAGGCCCTGAAGGGGTTCTGGAGAGCCGCCTAGTCGACGGTCCTCCTTCGCGCATGATGCAGAACGGGCCCGGTCACGGGCCCGTTGTCGTTTTGCCCAGCGGTGGAGGCGCTCGCCCGCGGAGCCCCACTCCCAGCGTCCGCCCACCCTCTTATAATTCGGCTATGCCGACGCTCACACTTCCCATCTTCCCCCTTACGCTCGTCCTCTTCCCTGGTGCGCCACAGCTGCTTCACATTTTCGAGCCGCGATACCGGCAGCTGCTCGCGGACTGTCAGGCCGGTGACCATCGCTTCGGTGTCTCGCTGGTTCAGCGGGTCGGCGACGGGGACCCGGTGCCTGCCGTCGGCACGGTCGGCTGCTCCGCCCGAATCCACACAGTGTGGCCGCAGCCGGACGGTCGCTCCAATCTGCTCGTATTCGGCGAGCATCGGTATGTCCTTCGAGGCTACGAGGACACCAACCGCCAGTACCGGGTTGGCCTCGTGGAGCCGTTCGACGATGAACCGTCGGCCGGTACCGAGAGGGTGCAGCAGCTCGCGACAACGGTGAGCGACCAGTTCACGCGCTTCACTTCGGCGCTGCAATCGCTCGGCGACGTACCCGAGCAGCAGATCAGCATTCCGGACGATCCGATAGCACTCTCGTTCTACGTAGCTGCTGCACTTGATCTCGACCTGGATCTCAAGCAGAGTCTATTGGAGCTTCGATCCACGAGGACGCGCCTCGAGCGCCTCAGCAAGCACCTCCAGCGGCTCCATGCACAGACCGCACGGCGTGTCGCAGTGCACCGACGCGCGAAACGCAACGGCCGAGGAGGAAACGGCAGGCCGCGCACGGTCCACGGTCGATGACACTGGGCGCGCAGGTCCTCGATCGTCTGCGCGACGAGGTCGGTGCCCGCTGGGTGCGCACCCATCCGGCCGAACTGGAGACGTACGCCGGTGATGCTCTGCCGACGCATCGTAGCCGTCCCGCCGCCGTTGTCCTCCCGGGCACGCGAAACGAGGTCGCAGCCGTCGTGCGCCTCCTGTCACGGCAGGACATCCCCTTCGTCGCCAGGGGGGCCGGGACGGGCTTGTCTGGAGGTGCTGTCGCCTCAGGCGAGGCGGTGCTCATCGGGCTCACGCGGCTTACACGCATCATCGAGATCGACCCCGCCAACCGGAGGGCCATCGTTGAGCCCGGTGTCGTCAACGTGCGCCTGTCCGCAGCCGTCGCGCGGCACGGTCTTCACTATGCACCCGACCCCTCCAGCCAAACGGCGTGCACGATTGGCGGCAACGTGGCGGAGAATGCCGGCGGACCGCACTGCCTCAAGTACGGAGTGACCACCAATCACATCCTCGAGCTCGAGGTTGTGCTCCCCGACGGAACCATCACGACGCTGGGGTCACCGGCCGGCGAGCCCTGGGGTCCGGATCTGGTCGGTCTGTTCGTGGGGAGCGAGGGAATGTTCGGGATCGCCACTCGAATCACGGTTCGACTCACACCGCTGCCCCGCGTGGTTCGGACGCTGCTGGCACGCTTTGACAGTCTGCGCGGTGCCGGGGAGGCGGTATCTGCGGTGATCCGGGCAGGGGTTGTTCCGGCGGCGCTCGAGATTATGGACCAAAACTGCATACGAGCGGTGGAAGCATCGATCTACGCCGCCGGCTACCCCACGGACGCGGCTGCCGTGCTTCTCGTCGAGCTCGACGGATTCCACGACGCAGTGCTCGACCGCGAGGCATCTGAGGTGGAGCAGATCCTCCGTGCGTCAGGAGCGCAGGGCATCGAGCGCGCGGCCGACGATGAGACCCGCGCACGATTGTGGCACGGCCGCAAGAAGGCGTTTGGCGCGCTCGGGCGCATCAGCCCGGATCTCGTGGTACAGGATACGGTTGTCCCGCGATCGGCGCTTCCAGATGTGCTGGAACAGATCCAGCGCATTGCGGCAGAACATGACCTCACGGTGAGCAATTTTTTCCACGCGGGCGACGGGAATCTGCATCCCAACATCAACTTCGACGCAACGAACCCCGAGGAGCAGAACCGTGTCGAGCGTGCCGCGTCCGCGATCATGCGGGTGTGTACCGACACGGGAGGAACGATCACCGGAGAGCACGGCGTGGGCAGCGATAAGCTCCGCTACATGACGCTCGTCTTCGACGCCGAGACCCTTGGGATCATGCGTTCGGTCCGCCGAGCGTTCGATCCCCGCGAGCTGGCAAACCCGGGCAAGATGCTGCCACTCCATCGATGTAGGGAATGGAAGCTGAGTGCCGAGGAAGCTCGAGCGAACGAGAGGGCACCGTCGTGATGGCGGTACCGACCCGCTGGCGTACGGCCATGCGCGACCAGCTCGGCAGCGCCGTGGACCGAATTGAACGCGCAGCCGGCCACCTCGGAGCAGACGATGGCAGTCGCGCGCTCCAGGAAGCGTACCCGGCGGTGGTCGGTGCTGCCACGATTCGCGTATGGCTCGATGCTCCGCCCTGGGAGCAGGCGATTCAGCCCGGCGAGATGCACCGTCGCATACGAGAGGAGTTCCCTGACTTGTTCGCCGCACTCAGCGAGCTCGATGTGCAACAGGCGCTCACGAGCCCGTGGCGCGCAACCGACGCCGAACCGTACGTCCGAGAGGCACGCGTGTTCGTTAGTGAGACTCAACGCCGGGCGCAGGCATGGCTGGAGCCCAGATAGACATCGAGCGCAGAATCCGCACGCTGCTCGGGTCCGGAGCAGAGCTGGAGCGCAGCGAAGCGGGCGCACTGCAAGTTGCCCCGCGCAACGAAGGCGCGACCGCACTTCTCCTGAAGACCTCGGCGGAGCAGGGCTGGCGCGTGCGGATAGAAGGTACGGGCCACTGGGCGCCAGGTGATGGCACGGCGGACCTAGCCGTGACCACGCGTCTGCTCGACCGGGTTTCCGAAGTGAACTCCGCGGATCTGGTCGTCTCAGCCGAGGCCGGAGTGCTGTGGAATGATCTGCGTACCGCGGCGGCCGACGAAGGCATGTGGATCGCGATTGATCATCCCGGGTCGATTCGATCCGTTGGATCCGTGGTGGCAACCGGCACGAGCGGACCGCTTCGAAGTGGTTTCGGCGCGGTGCGCGACCACGTGCTCGGCGTTACGGTGGTTACCGGTGACGGACGGATCATTCGATCCGGCGGGCGAGTGGTGAAGAACGTCGCCGGCTTTGACCTGCCGAAGCTCATAGCCGGCAGCTTCGGGGCGTTCGGCGTCATTACGTCGGTGACGCTACGACTGCGGGCAGTCCCTCGCTCTGACCTGACGCTGCGAGCCGCTGGATCGCGGGATACGCTCTGCGGAGCCGCACAGGAAATCCTGGCGGCAGGCATCACTCCGGCGGCACTGGAGCTCCTCTCACCGACGGCGGCGGCGGCCAGGGAATGGAACTTGGCCGTTCGTCTGGTGGGCGGAGATGCAGAAGTTGCCGCAACGCGAGACGACGCGTGTGGCGCGGCCAGCGTGACCCTCTCGGAGCTCCCCAGTGCCGAGGCCAGCCGGTACTGGTCGGCGCTGCAAGGCGCGGCCACGGACCATCCCGTCACGCTCCGCCTCGCCACGTTACCGACGTCATTGGATCGTGCGTTGGATCTCGTCGCGCACCATCTGCCCGAGGGCCCGGTAGACGTCGCGGTGGTGCCGGGCATCGTGCGCTGGAGCGGCACCGGCAGCGTGGAGGAAATCCGGCTTCTGCGCCACACCGCCGCACAGCAGGAGATGCCCCTCACGCTGGAGCGCGCACCGTGGTCCATTCGTAGCGCACTCGGGCACTTCGGCGCCTACCGCGAAGGCGTGGGCAGGCTCGTTGGCGCGCTACGGCACACCTTCGATCCCGCCGGGATCTTGAGTGCGGCGGTGGGAGAGCGACCCTGACCGCGCGACCTCTCGCCGGGCTGGACCCGTGTGTGCACTGCGGATTCTGCCTGCAGAGTTGCCCGACGTATCTCGTCACCGGGGACGAAGCGGACGGACCGCGCGGTCGAATCGTCTTGATGAAAGGTCTGCACGAAGGACGACTCACCACCGAGGATGAAACGCTCGCCTGGCACTTGGATCGCTGCCTCGGCTGCCGCGCGTGCGAGCCGGTGTGTCCGTCCGGCGTCGAGTACGCCCCGGCTTTGGAAGCATCACGCGAGCTCTTGGCGCGTTTCCGGCCGATTCCCGCCAGTGTACGGCTCATCCACGCCGTAATGGCCGAGCCATTGCTCAGACGGCCACTGCTGGCGTTGGCTCGCATGATCCGTCCGCTCGCGGCACCGCTCGTCGGGGCCGGGCGGCTCCGCTTCGCCCTCGGAATGCTGGTTGCCACCCGGTATCGGTGGCGCCCGATCGACACCAGCAACCCCGCCGGAGCAAGAGACGCAACCGCACAGGGCATCGACACGCCGGTGGTGCTGTTCGGCGGCTGCATCATGGAGGGGCTGTTCTCACACGTCCACGCTGCCACGGAGCGGGTGCTGCGGGCCAACGGCTACGAGCCCGTGAAGGTCACGGGTCAAGGTTGCTGCGGTGCGCTGCACGTTCACGCAGGACAGGACGGGGGTGCCCGCCGATTGGCGAGGCAGAACCTCGCCGCCTTCGCTGCTGCTCCGAACGAGGCTCTGATCGCCGTGGATGCGGCCGGTTGCGGCGCGCTGCTCAAGGAATACGATCGAGTCTTGGACGGCGAACACCCGCACGGGGAACTCATGGCGTTCACAGCCCGCGTACACGATGTCAGCGAGCTGCTCGCGAGTTGCGGGCCACGACGCGGCGGCCCGCTGCCACTGCGAGTGGCCTATGACCCGCCGTGCCATCTTCTCCACGCACAGCGCGTCTCGACGGCCCCGGAAAAGCTGCTGGGAGCAATCCCGGAACTCAAGCGCGTGTGGCACGAGGACGCCGAGCTCTGTTGTGGCAGCGCCGGCAGTTACTCACTGGCGCAACCCGAACTCTCACTCGAGGTGCTGGAGCGGAAGGTCGACGCCATCTGCGCGAGTTCTCCAGATCTCGTCGTCACCGGCAATCCAGGATGTGCGATGCAGATCGGAGCTGGTCTCCGCGCTCGAGGATCGAACATTGGCGTGGTCCATCCGGTCGAACTCCTGGACCGGTCATACGAACGTGCGGGGTTCTATGGACACTGATCTCACGCCTGATATGCCTCGACTCGTCCGATTCACTGCAAAGGACATCCCCGCCGGTGAGGCTGACGCCGTGTCGCACGGCGCGGTTGTCTCGACATCCGACACCGCCGTGACCGCAGTCACCGGGAACGGTGCTGTGCAGTGTATCCAGGGACTGGTGACCAACGATGTCGAGACGGCCGGCCCGCACGGTTTCATCTACGGCGCCGTGCTTACCCCGAAAGGCATGATCATTGCCGACCTCTGGGTGGCGCGGGCCGGTGCCGAGCTCATGCTGTACACCCCAAGGAACGCTATCGACCCCCTCGCGCAGGTCTTCAAGCGCACGCTTCCGCCACGGTTGGCTCGCACCATCGATCGGTCTTCGGATTTGGCAACGCTCCGGCTCGTTGGCCCCGAATCACTACGTCGAGCGTCCGATGCCGGCGTCGAGCTCCCGGATCCGGGGCACGTCGCAGAGGGAACCCTCGACGGCACCGACTATACTGCCGGCCGCCCGGGTCTCGGCCAACCGTTCGCGCTTCAACTCGTGTGCGATCGAGAAGAGGCGGACCATGTGCTGGCGATGCTCGATGACGCCGGCATCATACGGGGTAGTCCCAAGTCACTCGAGCTCGCGCGGATACTCGCCGGATGGCCGCTGGTCGGAGCTGAAATCGGACCGAAGACTTTGCCGCAGGAAGTCCGCTTCGACGACATCGACGGCGTATCCCACCAGAAGGGCTGCTACACGGGACAGGAGACCGTCGCCCGGGTCCATTTTCGAGGGCATGCCAACCGGTGGCTCTCAGGACTGATGTGGGAGAGCGTTCCAAGCCCGACCGTTTCCGACGTCGTCCATGATGGCAAGACCGTTGGGCGGGTGACGAGCATGGCGTGGCTCAATCGGATCGACCGCTACATCGGCCTCGGACTCATCCGCCGCGAGATCGAGCCGGGGACCGCATTGGACGCGGCTGGTTCGCGGGCCTCCGCCGTTCCACTGCCGTTCGTCCTCGAGTGAACTCACGTTGGCGCGGGGTGGGACCGGGCGCCGTTGTGGCCGCGGCGTTCATCGGTCCCGGCACCGTTACCACCGCAACGCTCGCAGGCGCTCGATACGGTGTGACGCTCCTCTGGGCGCTCCTCTTCGCCACCGTGGCCACGATCGTTCTACAGGAAATGAGCGCCCGGCTCGGACTCACCACGGGCGCTGGACTCGGCCAGGCACTTCGTGCCGTACGAGGACCGCGCTGGATCGGCATGGCGCTCGTCACGCTGGCGACCGCAGCCGTGCTGAGCGGCGCGGCGGCCTACGAAGCGGGCAATCTCACGGGGGCTGCACTGGGGCTCGAGTCCATCACCGGCATGCCACTTCGCGGATGGGTGGGTATCGGCGCAGCGTTGGCGGGACTCCTCTTGTGGTCGGGTCGGTATCGTTGGCTGGAGCGCGTGCTGGCCGGCTGCGTTGCGCTCATGGGGCTCGTATTCATTGCAACCGCAATCCTGGTCACCCCGCACCTGGGATCCCTGGTGCGTGGCACGTTCGCGCCCCGCATTCCTACCGGTGGAGAACTCACGGCACTAGCGCTCATCGGCACCACGATTGTGCCCTACAACCTCTTCCTCCACGCCGCGGTGGTACGCGAGCGATGGTCGAGTGCTGCGGACCTGCCGGCAGTCCGACTGGACCTTGCCATCGCCATCGGGGTGGGCGGACTCGTCTCTGCGGCGGTCGTGGTGACAGCGGCGGCAGCGCTCGACGGCGCCGACGTGCATTCTACATCGGACATGGCGGCGCAACTCACTCCGATACTCGGCGGCTGGGCGAGTCAGGCCTTCGCCTTGGGATACGCCGCCGCCGGCGTGTCCTCGGCGATTACCGCTCCCTTGGCAGCCGCCTATACGCTGCTCGATGCATTGGGCCGCGGCCGCGATGTCCGCACGCCGGTGGCCCGCACCGCGTGGCTGGCCGCGGTGGGAGTCGGTGCCATCGCGGCACTCACGAGCGTCCGGCCCGTGCCACTCATCTTCTTCGCGCAAATAGTCAACGGTCTCGCCCTTCCCATCGTAGCAATCGTATTGCTGATCGCCATGAACGACCGAAGTCGGTTGGGAGAACACGTCAACTCATGGTGGGCGAACCTCGTGGGCGTCTTGGTGGCCGTCCTGTGCATCGTTCTCGGCGCACGCGCCGTGGCGCTGGCTCTATGAAAGTCCTGGTAACCGGAGGTACGGGGCTGGTCGGTCGTCACACCATCGGACAGCTCGTCGAATCCGGTCACGAGGTCCACGCGCTCGTCCGTTCACCTGAGGGGGTACGATTCGTCGAACGTCTCGGCGCCGGCGCCGTTCGGGGTCGCGTCGAGGTCGAGGAGAGCTGGAACGCTGCGCCACATGCCGAGGCAATCGTTCATGCCGCAGCGCTCGTGACAGCGGCGACGAACTGGGACACCTACTGGCAGGTCAACGTACAGGGGACGCGTCTTGCCGCGACTATGGCCGCACGCACCGGAGCGCGGTTCGTTCACATCTCCTCGGTGGCGGTGTACGGACGGCGGCCCAGTGCGGAGCGCGGGCATCCTGTCGTGGAAGACACACCACCCGCTCCAATTGCCGATGCGGACTACTACGCTCGGTCCAAACGCATGGCGGAGGAGACCGTGTGGGAAACAGCGTCCATCCGAGCTGCCGCCAGCGTCGCGCTTCGACCGTGCGTGATCTACGGCGAGGGGGAGCGCCTGTTCCTCGCTCGGCTGCTTGGAGTCCTCCGCTACGGAGTGGCACCGTTGGTCGGCAGGGGCGACAACGGGCTGGCCGTGGTATACGCAGGCAACGTGGCGCAGGCCGTTCTTGCCGCTCTCGAGCGCCCGGACGTCACGGGCCCGTTCAACGTCACGAACGACGGTCGACTGACGCAGAGGGAGTTTTTCGAGATCGCCGGTGCGGCACTTGGAACACGGATGCGGTTCCTGCGGGTACCGCTTTCAGTCGCCGTGGCGGCCGGTTCGCTGTGGCACCGCCTGTACCGCCTCGCGCGACCAGGACACTACACGGGATTGGGATCGTCGAGTGGCCGCTTTCTCGCTCGCGAGAACCCCTACAGCTCGGAACGGGCAATCCGGGAGTTGGGGTGGCAGCCGTCCGTCCAACCTCAAGAGGCGCTCCGTCGAACCGTGCGCTGGTTCGTGGACAACGGGCTCGTACCCCCCCGACGCTAGCGCGGCCGATGTGCCTCCGATTCGAATCGAATCAGCGACGTACCGGTCGCCGTCATTACCTCGACGACGTCGCCCGTCTTCTCCTTGAAGCCGTACAGCAGCGTATCGCGCCGCCCCGGGAACACCTGCGGGACCGGCGCGCGTAATCGCCAGCGCCGGATGAACCACGCGCCGGTCTCGAGCTGCGCGAACTCAATGGAGCCGCCGACCCGGGATTCGGGAGCCCACCGCGGCAGCCCGGTATAGCGGTACTCCAGCAGGCGAAGCTCTACGGTCGCCGAGTCGACCCACAGCACCCCCTCAATGTCGGGAACCCGGCGACGATCGACCGGCTCGAACGCCAGGCCGACTAATGACACTCCCTGATCACGCTTGCGGCGCACACGAAAACAATGCTGATCGAGGAAAGCATCGGAAACCAACACTCGAGCGTCCGGACCGTAGTACACGGGACCACCGATGGCGTCCTGAACGAAACCGCGCTCGGCAAGTTGCTCCGGTGGCAGACTGACGAACGGCCAGTAGCTGAACGCGGTGCTGGTCTGTTCCATCTCTTCTGACACCACGAGATGGCGATCCAGGGAGCGCTCAGCCGTCATGGTGATGAAGCGGTAATCTCGTCGATTGATCGCCCACTCGGTCGCGGCCAAGGCGTTCTTGATCTCTTCCCACAGCGCGGCCGTTGCCGGGCCTTCCCCGGGTCGCTTGCGACAGATCTGCTCCGCCTCCACCACAAACACGGGGAGCGCCGCGCGCACGAGATCTAATTCGATTCGATCGACCTTGGTCTCTCCGCGGCCGAGCATGAACGGCTCGGAGGTCCATCGTTGGTATCCCACCACGAGAGTACGAAGCCGATAGCGCCCAGGGTCGGGAGCACGGATGGTGAACCGGCCCAATGCATCCGTCATCGTACGCGCGCGTTCGCCTCCAGCGTCGTCGATCAGGAGAACGAACGCCGACCCCACCGGTCGCGCGTTCAACACTTCCGCCACCTCACCGCGCACGAGTTGTCCGCGGGAGGGGGCGGCGGCGCAGATCGACAGGACCGCCGCGACGCCGCAGGCTCGTGCGGCTCGGACGTGCCAGAGTGAACAGCGACCCGTCACAGACATCAGCACAGCGGAATCCTCCGAAGCTAGCTGCCCGAGGGCGCCGCCTCCTCGCAGTCTCCGATATCCAGAGCCACGCGCCAGCTCCCATCCACCTGCTTCCGCCAAATCGTCACGTACAGTCCTTTCTCGACCGTGGTATCTCCAGCGTCACCCACGCGGCGACTCTCGTAGCGCCCGATCGTGTATCCCAGATCATTTGCTGCCGACACCTCCCCACGTATGGGTTCCCAGGTGAGACTGAAGCTCGAATCGGCAAACGCCGGGCTCATGAGCTCCCGTACCGCTTGCCCGCCCGCGACCTCTCCACCTCCCGAGATCATGACACCGTCATCGGCGAAGTACGATATCCACCCCTCAACTCCGCCTTCCGCCGTGGCCTGTGCAAACGCTCGGTCGGCAGCCAAGATCTCCTCCATTGCGGCGCGCTCGTTACCCGCGTAGCACGCGCCGATCACGATCATCAAGAGTCCTGTGATCAGACGATTCATCTGAGCCCTCCACGAGAGCCAAAGTGTTGCCGCGTGCGGCACCGGTCTAGCGCAGACCGTGCCGCATACTCTAGTTTCCTCACTTGCTGCCACGCACACCTCCGATCCCCCGCACTCCTAACCGTTGCCATGATCCGAACTCTTGTCGTTGTTGCCGCCCTCGTCCTTCTCGCTGCGCCACCCGCACACACGCAATACGACAGAATCGACGCGGCGGTGCAAGAGGTGACCTCCGAGATGGTACGAATCCGCCATCACCTCCATCAGCACCCCGAACTCGGCAACCGGGAGTTCGAGACCGCACGGTTGGTCGCTGAGCGGCTTCGGGCGCTCGGGTTCGACGAGGTTCGCACTGGAGTCGCTCATACCGGCGTCATCGGGATCCTCAGGGGCGGGCAACCAGGGAGGGTTGTGGCCATTCGCGCGGACATGGACGCACTCCCCGTCACCGAAGACACACCGTACCCCTTCAAGTCCACCGAGCGCACCACCTATCTCGGGCAGGAGGTCGGTGTCTCTCACGCCTGCGGCCACGACGTGCATACCGCGATCCAGCTCGGGGTGGCGTCGGTGCTGGCGTCGATGAAGACGGACGTACCGGGCACTGTGGTGTTCATCTTCCAACCCGCCGAAGAAGGGGCGCCTCCAGGCGAGGAAGGTGGAGCGGCACTGATGGTGAAGCAGGGCATCCTTACAGCATACAACCCCGAAGCGATCTTCGGCTTGCACACCACGTGGAACTTAGAAGTCGGTAAACTGGCCTTCACACCTGGGCCGGCGCTCGCAGCCGCCGATCACTTCACGATCACGGTCAAAGGAACCGGTGCGCACGGCGCCTCACCGCACCTGAGTGCCGACCCGATCGTGATGGCCGCACAGGCGGTCCAAGCGCTCCAGACTATCCGCTCACGCAATCTTCCGCCGATGGAGCCGGCCGTCGTGAGCGTGGGACTCATCCGCGGAGGCACGCGCTGGAACATCATTCCCGAGGAGGTCGAGCTGCAAGGCACCGTGCGCACGTACAGCACCGAGGCGCAGGATCTCATCGAGCGGCGCATGCGTGAGATTCTCGGGGGTATCACGGCGGCCGGAGGCGGAAGTTATGCGATGGAGTACGAACGCGGTATTCCGGTTACGATCAATGACGTGGCGCTCACGGAGCGGATGCTCTCCACCTTCGCGCGGGCCGTGGGCGAGGAGAACGTGCTTGAGTTCGACCCTGCCACGGTCGCTGAAGACTTTTCGTATTTCGCCAACGAGGTACCGGGACTGTACTACCGTCTCGGGACGCTCAAACCCGGTACCACATCGGGCAACCACCACACGCCGACCTTCCAGGCGGACGACAGCGCGATCCCTGTGGGAATCCGGACGATGGCGTATTTGGTGTGGGATTTCTTGGGTGGTAGGTAAGCGGGGGTAGCTGGTGGGTGGTGGACCGGAGGGTGAGCGCCCGGTCTCGATGCCCAACCACCTATCATTGACCACCTCTCAGCTTGACCCTGTCTTCCATGGTCCGCACTATCCACGCATCCCCGGGGAGGCACGTGTCCGAACGAATCCGTGACGTCGAAGTGGTGCGGCACGACGCAGAGGTGACCGAGCGTGTCTCCGACGCGGTTGCGCACGAAGATCCACTCGAACTGCGGCTCCAGGGCACGCCCCTGGCGGTCGTGATGCGCACGCCGGGTGACGACGAGGACCTGGTCACCGGCTTTCTCCTGACCGAGGGGATCTTGCTCGCTCCCGGGGAGATCGGCGCCATCGAACACTTGGACGCATCGCGGCTCAACGTCGTACTACGCGACGGCATCGAGGTGGATCCGCAACGGTTCCAGCGCAACATGTTCGTGTCGAGCTCCTGTGGGGTCTGCGGCAAGGCGTCGATCGAGGCCGTGCAGTTGTTTGCGCGGCCTGCACGCCCATTCACGATGGAACCGGCGCGCCTGGTCGAGCTCACCACGCGGTTGCGTGCTCGCCAGCCCACATTCGACGCAACCGGGGGGCTGCATGCGGCGGGTGTCTACGCCACCGACGGAGTGGAACTCGCCGTTCGAGAGGACGTCGGCCGCCACAACGCCGTCGATAAGGCCATCGGGGCAGCGGCTCAGCAGCAGTGGCCCCTACCCCCTTGCGTGCTCGTGGTGTCGGGACGACAGAGTTTCGAGATCGTGCAGAAGGCCGCGGTCGCGGGCATCGGCGGCGTCATGGGCGTATCCGCCCCGTCGTCGCTGGCCGTTGAGCTCGCCGCATCGCTCGACATGCTTCTGATAGGGTTTGCGCGGGGCGAGGCGTTCAACCTGTACGCAGGTGGGGGACACCTGTCGTCCCGGTAGGCGCGCGTTGCGGCGGGGTTTCGATTCACTAGCTTTTGAATAGGATATGCCCGTGACGTCCATCCCCACCAACAGCCAGATCATCGAGCGCTGGCGGGACGAGCCCGCTCCGCTGCTCCCCGCGCTTCACGCATTCCACCAGCGCGATGGCTACCTATCCGAAGAAACCATGCGGGACGTTGCGGCTGCACTTCGCATCCCGTTGGCCGATCTCTTTGGCAGCATCACGTTCTACCACCACTTCGCGCGGAACCCCAATGGATTCGAAGCTCCGCGTGTGTGCACCGGTCCCGTATGCTGTCGCAAAGGCGGTCTCGAACTGTTGCAGGAGCTGGAGCGTGACGGAGCCACCGCCATGCCATGTGCGGGGCGATGCGACGACCCCGTTCCGGTGCTGCTGGGCAATCGTGTCTTAGTCGGGATTAACGCAAGCGGCCTGGAGGCGCGGCCCGGGCCGGTGCCGCCTCCCAACCCGGGCGGCACCGAGGAGTGTGTGTTTGCCCATATTCGCGACCCTGGACGGGCAACGATCGGCGGGTATCGCCGCGGCGGCGGGTATCAGGCACTCGAGCGGGCGATCCGCACGCTTGCGCCCGCTGACATCATTCAGCTCATCAGCGAGGGTGAGCTGGCCGGGCGCGGGGGAGCCGGATTCCCAACGGGAACCAAATGGAAGGCCGTTGCCGAGGCCGAGAGATCTCCGAAGTTCGTGGTTTGTAACGCCGACGAGGGCGAACCGGGCTGTTTCAAGGATCGCGCCATTCTCGACTATGATCCACACGCCGTCATCGAGGGCATGACGCTGGCGGCGTACGCAGCGGGCGCGACGCGCGGGTTCATCTACCTGCGCTACGAGTATCCGGAGACGTTCACGACGCTCGAGCGCGCAATCGGCGAGGCCCAGGAAGCCAAGCTCGTGGGAACCAGCATTCTCGGCACGGACTTCACGTTCGACGTGCACGTCCGACGCGGAGCCGGCGCCTATATTTGCGGTGAAGAAGGATCCCTTCTGAACAGTCTCGAAGGCAAGCACCCGTTCCCGCGCAACCGGCCGCCGTTCCCGGTCACCCACGGTTACGAGGATCTACCAACCGTCGTGAACAACGTCGAGACGCTTGCATCGGCACCGCCCATCGTGCACCACGGGGCCGAGTGGTACCGCGGCCTCGGCCTCAACGGACACGCCGGCACCAAAGTGATCAGCCTGTCGGGGGACATCCGGCGCCCCGGCAACTACGAGGTCCCGATTGGGCTCCCGCTGCCGACGCTGCTGAACGACTGGGCGGGCGGCCCGCCGCAGGGACGCTCGTTTCAAGCCGTCACCATGGCCGGTCTTTCGGGTGGATTCCTGGCCGGCGACGACCTCGACGTCACGCTGGACGAACCCGCCATCCGCGCTAAGGGATCTTTTCTGGGTGCCGGGGGGGTTATGGTATTTGACGACAGTCGAGACATGATCGCGGTGGCGCGCGACGCCATGTCGTTCTTTGCCCACGAATCATGTGGCAAGTGCTTCCCGTGCCGCATCGGGACACAGCGGATCACGGAGCGACTGGCTGGAGAAGCAGGTCCGAACGACCTCTCGGCATGGATCGACGAAATCACGGACCTGGGATCGACGATGAAGGCGATCAGCGCCTGCGGGCTGGGCCTCGCCGCGCCGCTGATCACGGAGAGTCTGCTCCGGTACTTCCCGGACCGCGTCGCCCGACACGTCGAGCACGCGATTTCCAGAGCCTGAGGGTGAGAGCATGATCGCGACGCCCACGGACGCCAAGCGGCAGCAGATGATTGTGGACGGGCGGGAGGTGTCCTTTTCGTCCGGTGAGACCATCTACGACGTCGCGCAGCGATGCGATGCGGAAATCCCAACCCTCTGTTACGACCCACGCCTCGAATCTTTCGGTGGTTGTCGCCTCTGCGTCGTCGAAGTCGAGGGTTCGCGACTTCCTGTGGCATCGTGTACCACAAAGGCGACGGCTGGAATGGTCGTGCGCACGCGAACGGCTGCCATCGACAAGCACCGGAAGACACTGCTGGAGATGGTGGCTTCGGAGAACCGTGAGATCGACGTCGACCCGCTCCGGGGCTACGGGTCGCAGGAACTCGCGGCGTTGGTGGATCGCTACGGCGCCCGGTCGATGCGCTTCCGCGGGAGTCGGTCCGGCACCAGCCGGCTCGATGACGACAACCCGTTCATCCTACGCGACTACGAACTCTGCATCTCGTGCTACCGATGCGTGCGGGTCTGTGCCGAGCAGGAAGGCGACTACGCCATCAACGTCATGAACCGCGGGTTCCAGACCCAGATTACGACCGAATTTGCGGGGTTGCTCAAAGACTCGGCATGCACGTTTTGTGGGCAGTGCATCCAAACCTGCCCAACAGGGGCATTGGCCGACCGCAAGGCGCTCCGCTTCGCCGACGTACCGGGAGAAGTCCAGGCGACGCGAACGATCTGCCCGTACTGCGGAGTGGGGTGTTCGGTCGATGTCTTGACCAAGGAAGATCGCATCGTCGGAGTCCAGCCGGCCATGGACGGTCCCGCAAACGAAGGGGCGCTCTGCGTGAAGGGCCAGTTTGCGTGGGACTTCGTGCATCACCCAGATCGTCTGCGGGTGCCGCTCGTGCGCGAACGAGACGGTGAGCTGCACGAGACGGACTGGGACACGGCGCTCGACCGGGTGGCGGAATGCCTCCGCCGTGCAGTGGCCGGCCACGGCCGCCACAGTGTGTACGCGGTGGCGTCGGGTCGCGCGCCAAGCGAAGCCGCCTACACGATGCAGAAGTTCGTGCGGGCGGGGTTAGGGACCAACAACATCGACAACTGTAGCCGTGCTTGACACGCTCCGACGGTTGCCGGTCTGGCAGCCACGATCGGACGCGGCGCCATGTCGAACCCCTTGGTCGACATGGAGAAGCCCGATGTGTTCTTCTGCATCGGCACCAACATGACCGAGTGCCACCCTGTGGCGGCCACCCGCATCAAGCGGGCGCTGGCCAAGGGTGCGAAGATGGTCGTGGCCGATCCGCGGCGAATCGGACTCGCCGATCTCGCCGATCTGTATCTCCCGATTCGTGTCGGCTCGGACGCCGCTCTGCTTCTGGCCATGGCGCACGTGATCGCTCGAGAGGGCCTAGTCGACGAGCAGTTCGTCGGCGACCGTACAGTCGAGGGAGAGAAATTCCTCAAACACGTACAGCAGTTCCCACCCGAGTGGGCGGAGCCAATCACCGGTGTACCGGCAAGAGACATCGAGACCGCGGCGCTCTGGTACGGACGCGCCGAGCGAGGGGCGATCTACTACACGTTGGGCGTAACCGAGCACATCTGTGGCGTGGAGAACGTCCAGAGCATCTGCAACCTGGCGCTCATGACCGGCAATATCGGCCGTGAGGGGACCGGGATCAACCCGATGCGCGGGCAGAACAACATCCAGGGTGCCGGCGACACCGGAGCACTGCCGAACAACTACCCCGGGTTCCAGGCGGTCACCGATCCCGCCAACCAAGCGAAGTTCGAGAAAGTCTACGGACGGAAGGTCGACCTCGAAAAGGGCATGACCAAGGTCACGGCGCTGCAGCTCGCGGGGGACCAGATTCGTGCCATGCTGATCAACGGCGAGAACACCGTCGTGTCGGATCCGGACCGTCACCACTGTGAGCATGCCCTGCGAAGCCTCGATCACCTCGTCGTCATCGATATCTTCTTGACTGAAACCGCGCAGCTCGCCGATGTCGTGCTTCCGGCGACGGCATGGGGTGAAACCGACGGTACCTGTACGAACACCGAGCGGCGTGTGCAACGCCTCCGCGCCGCCGTCACGCCGCCGGGTGACGCGCGACCGGACTGGTGGATCCTCAGCCAGATCGCCAAGCGACTCGGCTTCGAGGGTTTCGATTACACGTCACCACAGGAGATCTTCAAGGAGCTGTGCAGCGTCTCTCCCATCTATGGCGGCCTCGATTGGGATCGGATCGAACACGGCGAGTTTCAGTGGCCGGTCCCGGAGAAGGGGCATCCGGGCACTCCGATCCTCCACCAGCGAGAGTTCAAGAACGGGCGTGGCATCTTCACGCTGATCGAGTATCGCGATCCAGCAGAGACGACGGACGAGGAGTATCCCGTTTGGCTCACGACGGGGCGTCGGCTTCAGTCCTACCACACTCGGACGCAGACGGGACGCTCAGCGGGCATCGATTACCTGCTTTCGGAAGAGTCGCTCGAAGTGCATCCGACGGACGCAGAGGCGTGGGGACTCCACGACGGTGGCTGGGCGCGGATGCACAGCCGGCGTGGCTGTGTGGTCATCAAGGTGAAGGAAACCCGTCGATCGCCACGTGGCACGGTCTTCGCGAGTTTCAGCTTCGCCGATGTGCCGGTGAACCTTCTCACAGGGTCGGGATACGACCCCGTTACACACACCGCGGAACTCAAGGTCTGTCCCGTGCGCGTGGAGCCGGCAGAGCCACCAACATCAATGCGGGGAGCGGCATGACCGGAACGACCGCTGCGCAGACGCAGGGAATGCGCGAGCGCGTCTTGGGACTCGATCACATGGTTCCCGTGCTCGATGGCAGCCTCGCGCCGTACATCAACCTGGACAACGCAGCGACCACCCCAACACTCAAGGACGTCGCGGAGGCGGTCGAGCGTTTCCTTCCATACTACTCGAGTGTGCACCGCGGCTCCGGATTCAAGTCGCGATTGAGCACCTTGGTGTATGACCAGGCTCATGAGATCATCGCGCGGTTCGTCGACGCAAACCCTGAGACACACACGGTGATCTTCGGGAAGAACACGACCGAAGCGATCAACAAGCTCTCTTACCGACTTCCGTTGGACTCCGACTCCGTAGTCATCACCACGATCATGGAGCACCATTCCAACGATCTTCCGTGGCGCAACCGCGCCCGAGTCGTGCACGTGGGGGCGACGGCCGATGGTCGCCTGGACGAAGAGGATTTCGAACGCCAGCTACAGAACCATGCGGGCCGAATCGCGCTCGTCGCGGTAACGGCGGCCTCAAACGTCACAGGGTTGCTCCAGCCGGTGCACCGGTTGGCGCGCCTGACGCACGACGTGGGAGCCAGGATCATGGTGGACGGAGCACAACTCGCTCCCCACCGTCGGATCGACATGAAGCCGGACGACGACCCGGAACACCTGGATTTTGTGGCGCTCGCCGGCCACAAGATGTACGCCCCCTTCGGCACAGGCGCCTTGATCGGCCCCAAGGAGTTGTTCCTCCAGTCAGGGCCCGAATACCCCGGCGGAGGCACGGTCGACGTCGTCACGCTGAACGAAGTGCATTGGGCCGCCATGCCTGACCGCGATGAGGCCGGCAGCCCCAACGTGATCGGCGCCATGGCGATGGCCAAGTCCGCCCAGGTACTGATGGACCTGGGGATGGATACGGTGGCCGCACACGAGGCACATCTCACTGCGTATGCGCTCGAGCGCCTGCGCTCGATCCCGCGTATCCGGCTCTACGGAGACACCGATCCACGGCGGAGCGATCAACGACTTGGTGTCATTCCGTTCAACCTCGAGAGCATCTCACACTACTTGGTGGCGGCCATCCTCGGGTACGAAGGTGGGGTCGGCGTGCGCAGCGGCTGCTTCTGTGCCCACCCGTACGTCGTCCATCTGCTGAACCTACCCGAGGCGGAGCAGACCCGGTGGAAGGCCCGGGTCCTCAGTGGGGACAAGTCCGAGATGCCTGGTATGGTGCGGGCGAGCTTCGGCTGCTACAACACGACCGAGGACGTTGACCGACTGGTAGAGATGCTCGAGGTAGTCGCCAGCGGTGGCTATCTCGGTGAGTACCAGGTGCATGCGGAGAGCGGCGAGTATGTACCCATCGATCACCGTGAGCGCCTGGCGAGTTTCTTCTCACTCGAATAGCGGCCCCAGTGAACGCCGACAACGGTCGCAAACCAGTCCCATCGCTCCGGCGGAGAGGACGCCGAGGCTGACCACCGCCGCCAGGTCATCCCTGCGCTAACGGGCTCTGCCGAGGCGGGCGGTGTCTCTGGCCATGACGGTATCGGGCGCCACCGTGTCCACATCCATTGGTGTCGCCGACGGAACGTCCCCTTCCTCGATGCGGTCGGTGCGTTCCGATCCGGCACAGCCGATGACGGCCGCCACGACAAGCCATGTGATTGCCTGTTTCATCTGCCTCTCGTCCCCGTCGGTCGACCAAGGAGCGCCGTAGCTTGAACGAAGCCCATGACGAAGCCTACGCCCCCCCGGGGGGAATCGCCAGCTTCACACGCAACGGGGTGCCGTGGTGACGAGCGGTCGACGCGAGTTCCTCTCCTCACTCACCCGCCTCGCGGTGGGAGCCTGGGGCTGGCGGTCCGTATCTGGGGCGGCCCCCCGTGTCGATGCCGAGGCGACCGTCTTCTACGGTCAGCCCGACGGACAGGCAAACCTGGTGCGGTTTGTCGTCACCGGTGTCGATGCTGCTGCCGCCAGGCTTCGGGTATACGGGAGACGAAGACGTCTGCTCGGCACCGCGGGCGTGTTGCGATCGCAGGGCAGAATGTACGGCGAACTCTGGCTCCCCATCGACCGCGAGCGGTCCATAACGACCGAGCTCGAGGCACCCGGAGTTCGCGGTGTCCTGCGCGCTCAGCATCGCCTTCAACCTCGGCCGCGGTGGACAATCCTTTGGTTCACTGTGGCGGATCCCAGGGGGCTCGCTGAACAGCTCGCCGGTGCAGCGCCGATTGCGCGAGCCGTACGAACGGCGACACTGCTGGAGGCGGGAGTGCGCGGAAATCCCCTCGGAGCTCCAAGCCGAACCCCGCTCCTCGATCACCTTGCGCTCCTCCGTATGGGCGAACAGGCGCTGCGGCTCGAAACTGGATACGGGGTTCCGGTGAGTCCCGTCGCGTTCATCACGCATCCGGAAACCATGATTCCCGCAGCACTCCAGGCGCTCGCAGGAACCGGG
The DNA here is from genome assembly GCA_039588295.1 of Gemmatimonadota bacterium. GTDB lineage: Bacteria > Gemmatimonadota > Gemmatimonadetes > Gemmatimonadales > GWC2-71-9 > JAOTVV01. The sequence continues at coordinate 87,410 of JBDHAB010000003.1, read as the reverse complement.
ATACGCTATGCGGTCCGCCCAGCGGGGCCGGGTGAGTCGCTGGAGTGGTGGGAGGCGCCCGACCAGTCCCGAATTCTGGTCGCGCAGGTGCCGCCCGGCGGCGACCCCGAGTCACTACGTTTTGGGACTGACTCGGCCGCGATGGGACGGCAGATCGAACAGTGGTTGGCGGAAACGCCCAGCCTCCTGCCGCAGACTGCCCGACCTTCGACAATCCCTCGAGCACTGACCGTTGTCGCCGCGGCGAGCTTCGATGAAGACCTACACCTTGGCGCGGCGGCGGTGCGCCGTTGGAACGCCTCCTACGCATATCCCAAGATCCTCGCCGGTGCCGTGGGTGAGTTCGAAGCGCACCTTGACACGCGTTCTCCGGAGCGCGTGCCGGTCGTGCGCGTCCCAGCCGTTACATCAAGTGACCCGCCAACAGCCCTGGAGCTTCGATTGGCGGGCGACCGGCACGCTGCGTCGGCGTCCGCTCGGGCGGCAGTGGTGCTCGAGCCGCTGGCGGAACTGCTCGGCCACCCACCGGGAACCGCCGCGGCAACCGCGGTCGCCAACGCTATCGAGACGGATTTCCCCGGTCACCTCGTGATCAACACGACGCCGTTTCGGCGCACCGATGTCAGCACGCTCACAGCGGAACGACCCCAGCTCGTGACCGACATTCCACCACTCGGATACGCGTTCATTGTCGAGCGCGCCTTGGAGCCGCTGCCGGTTCGCACGGAGCATGCCGTATCGAGTCCGTTCATTGAGACCGCTGGATTGCGTGTTGCACTCGATCGCGTCACCGGCGCGATCGCCTCGCTCGCGACCTTGCCGCGGGAACGCGAGTGGTCGGGAACACAGGGTCTCAACACCGTCCGCGGCTCGATCCTCCAGCGGGTCACGCGCGAGGACATCCCCGGGTTCGGGAAACGCTTGATCGCCGACCGGTGGAGCTCTGACCTCGGCGATTTTCGCTCGGTCATGAGCGTGTACGACTCGCTTCCTTGGATCGACATTCAGAACGAGGTTCGCCGGGATCGTGGAGCGACCACCGAGTACCGATTCGCGCTCGACCTTCCTTCACCGACCGTACGGTGGGAGACGCCGGCCGGGTTCGGGGAATGGCGGGCTCCGGTGCGGCACGTTGCGCACCTTCGCTGGCTCGCGGTGGAATCGGAGGGTGCATCGGTGCTGTTCCGGGGGATGCATGCGCCTTGGACCACCGTGCGCAGCAACGGGACAATCGTGAGCCCGGCCCCTGCCGGACGTAGTCGCTACCGTTTGGCGGTCGCCGATCGCCCCGTCGACATCGCCGAGTGTGCGCGATTCGGGTGGAGCACGGAACCCTTGTTGCCCGTCCCGATTGCCGGGCGTGGCTCGGGGTTGCTTCCGCGATTCGGCAGTCTCGTGACGTTGGACCAACCCGACGCCGTCATCCTGGGGCTCAAACGGGCAGACGATGGGAACGGCATGATCGCCTACATACAGGATCTCAGCGGAGTGGACCGATACCTGACCCTCGGCCACGGGCTACTGGCGTTTGAGGAAGCAAGACGGACGGACCTGCTCGAGCGGGACACGACTGAGAAAGCAACCGCCGTACCGAACGGCGTCGCGTTTCCCATTCCCGCTCACGCGGTCGTCGCCTTCCGGCTGGTGGGCATCGTTCTGCGACGGGCTTGAACGCGTCTCTCCACGGTGGGTATATAACGGCGGGCATACCACGGCCACAGCCGACTCCTGAGGTGCTAACGATCACATGACCAAGCCACAGACGTTGGGGGAACTCAAGCAGACGGCCTGGAGCGATCCGCAGGTGCACAACCGCTCCGTGAAAGACGAGATGCGTCACAACCTGATATGCTTGCTCGAGATGGGTCGGGAGGTGTTTCCCGGTATCGTGGGATTCGAGGAGAGCGTTGTACCTCAGGTCGTGAATGCGCTGCTGGCACGCCACAATCTCATCTTGCTCGGTCTGCGCGGACAGGCCAAGAGCCGGATCCTCCGACAGCTCGTGAGCTTGCTCGATGAGGAGATCCCTATCATCGCCGGGAGTGAGGTCAACGACAACCCGTTTCATCCGATCTCTAAGTCCGGACGCCAGCTGCTGAATGAACACCGTGACCGGACGCCGATCGAGTGGATCCCGAGGCACCGGCGATTCGTGGAAAAGCTCGCGACGCCGGACGTCACGATCGCGGACATGATCGGCGATGTAGACCCGATCAAGGCCGCGCGGGGTGGTCACCTGCTCTCCGATGAGTTGACCATCCACTACGGCCTGCTCCCTCGGAGCAACCGCGGCATCTTCGCGATCAACGAGTTGCCCGACCTCGCCGGGAAGATTCAGGTGGGCCTCTTCAACATCATGCAGGAGGGTGACGTTCAGATCAAAGGATATCCGATCCGTCTGGCCCTCGATGTGCTGCTGGTCTTCTCCGCGAACCCCGAGGACTACACGGCCCGCGGCAAGATCATCACACCTCTCAAGGACCGCATCGGAAGCGAGATTCTCACGCACTATCCGCCGACGGTCGAGTATGGGATGCAGATCACGGGGCAGGAGGCCTGGACCGAGCGCGACGGTCGCGCCATTGAGATCCCCGACTTCATCAAGGAGCTGGTCGAGCGGATTGCCTTCGAAGCCAGGTCCGACAAGCGAATCGATGGCCGTTCGGGGGTAAGTCAGCGCCTTCCAATAGCCGTACTCGAAAACGTGGTATCGAACGCGGAGCAACGCGGTATCCGGTCGAAAGAGGACCGGATTGTCCCCCGCCTCTCGGACGTGTACAGCGCGCTCCCTGCCATAACGGGCAAGATCGAACTCGAGTACGAGGGAGAGCTCCAGGGCGCGGACACCATTGCACGCGATCTCGTGCGGCGGGCGGCGGGACAGACGTTTGACGCGCGCTGTGGCGGGCTCGACTGCGACGCCGTGGTCGAGTGGTTCGATCAAGGTGGCGCGTTAAAGGTCTCGCCGAACGAGCGCTCGCCTCTCTGCCTCAAGGGGTTCTCCACGGTGCCCGGCTTGCTGGACGCCGTCGAGCTCGCCGGGCTTGCCAACCGATCGGATCCCGCACCTGCTGTTTCAGCCTGCGAGCTCATCCTGGAGGGCCTGGTGGCGCACAAGCGCATCTCACGGACGGATGAGTTGGGCTATGCCCGAGCGCGATCCGGCGGGATCGGCGGGCTTGGACCCTCCGCCGGGGGGCAACCGCTGTTCGGCTAGCGACGACCGCCGATGCCGATCATCACGATTTCGCGCCAATACGCCTCCGGCGGCTCGAACATCGCTCGGCTCGTGGCGGAGCGGCTCGGATGGCAGCTCATCGACAACGAATTCGTCGATCGCGTCGCCGAGCAGGCAGGCGTGCCGCGCAAGGAGGTAGAAGAGCGGGAAGAACAAGTACCGGGGCTCGCTGAGCGACTTGCGCGCGCACTGGCGATATCCTCGCCCGAGGTGTTCGTGGCAGCGGGCGCGGCACCGGGGGATCGTTTCACCAATGAAAACGACCTGGTGCGGGCGACCGAGGCCGTGATCGAGCAAACCGTTCAAGCGGAGCGCAATCTCATTCTCGTCGGGCGCGGGGCGCAGGCGTGTCTGGCCCAACGGATCGACTCCTTGCACGTGTTCATCGTGGCGCCGCGGGAGCAGCGCACCGAGGCGGCGATGAAGCGACTCGGCATTACCAAGAAGGATGCCGAACGTGCAGTTGAACGCACTGACGGGGGACGGCGGCGGTACGTCAAAACGTACTACGATCGGGAATGGGAGGACCCGGGGAACTACCATCTCGTGGTGAACACGGGAGTGTTCAGTTACGCACAAGCGGCGGACCTGATCGTTGTGGCTGCACGGGCGAGGGGGTGGTAGCCCGGTCCGCCTACGCCGTTTCCCGCAAGTGCCGTGATCGCAGCAGCATCGAGGCGGCGACGATCGTGCAGATGACGCCGCCGAGCGCCAAGGCGTTCCCGGTGCCGATTCTCTCAGCCACCGCTCCCGCCTGCAGCGCTCCAAACGGCCCCAGTCCGAGAAACGCCCACACGTAAAACGAGACGACGCGTCCCCGCAATGCATCGGGCGCAATCGTTTGCAGCAGCGTATTCGTTAGGGCCGTGGTGAAGAACGTGACGAACCCGAGCACGACGAGAATCACGAGGCTGAGCGCGAGGGATCGGGACAAGGCAAACAGGACCACCATGATGCCGAAGGCCGTCGCGGCCCAGGTCACGAGCGGGCCGCGCCGGAGCCGGTGTCCGAATACGGCGAGTCCAAGGGCGCCGGCGAGCGCTCCCAGACCCACCGCAGACATCATCCAGCCGTAGGCCTCGGCACCTTGACCTAGCATGTCTCGAGCCATGACGGGCATCAACACGAACGTGGGGAGCCCGAACACGCTGAACGTGGCGATGTTGAGCACCAACGTTCGGCTCCGGACGTCCGAGAGCACGTAGTGCAGTCCGTCGCGCAAGTGTTGCCAGGTAGACGCCGTGCTATCCGGCCGCCGGAATGGCGGCAACCGTATTACGAGTAGTGCGACGATCACGGCGATGTACGACACGCCGTTGATCAGAAAGCACACACCAACGCCGACGGTGGCGATGAGCGCTCCGGCCACCGCCGGTGCCACCACCCGTGTCGCATTGAACGCCGAGGAGTTGAGAGCGATGGCATTAGTCAGATCCTCCGTGCCGACCAGCTCGACCATCAACGCGTGGCGGGCAGGAATGTCGAATGCCTGTGCCAGTCCCATCAGTGCGGCAATCGTGACGATGTGCCATAGCACCACGACGTTGGCAAAGACCAGTGCCGTGAGGGTGAGCGCGAGCACCATGGCACCCGACTGCGTCATCACCACTAGCCGTCGCTTTGGGAATCTGTCCGCCAACACTCCGGCGTAGAGCGTGAACACCAGAACCGGCATCATGCTCAGCGCATCGACCAGCCCGACGTAGAACGCCGAGTCGGTGAGCTCCAGCACCAGCCAGGACTGCGCTACCCGCTGCATCCACGTACCGGCCAACGACACGACGAACCCGACGTAGTACAATCGGAAATTGCGGTGGCGCAACGCGGGGAAGACCGCACGGCGCGCTACTGGCTTGATCGATGGGAGGACGGATCGATGGTTGGACGGTTGGGCGGTTGCCTGCTCACCACCCTCCAATCCGTCCCCCCGTCTGTCTGTCAATCCGTCGCCGGTCATTGCAAGAACTTTCCTCCCATTCCAGTTTACCACTGAGGGGAAGACTCTGACTGATGCGCTACACGACCTACTCCAAGTATCTGCCGCAACTCCTCGACGCCATTAACCTCGAGGACCTGCTGGACGAGCTCGGCGATTTCCTGCTCCAGTCGGGATTCGCCGGCGTACCGATGCACCACTCGTATTGGGGGTCGTTTGGCGACGACGAGGCGGACCGGTCGCTGGACGCGCTGAGGCAGGCGATTCTCCAGGCGCTCATGGAATCCGGCAAGCTCACCCCGGAGATGCTACAGGTCCTCAGAGGGGACTCGACCGGCGACGCGCAGCGCGATACCGAGATCCAGCAGGCGTTGGCCGATCTACTCGACCAGATCGTGCAGCGGCTCATCGAGCAAGGCTATCTGAACGTCAGTGAGTCGCCACAGATGCCCGAGGGTCACCAGCAGGTGTTCGGCCCGGGCGGGCAAGCACAATCGGCTGCGCAGCACGTTCAGTTCAATTTGACGGAGAAGGGTCTGGACTTCCTGGGCTACCGGGCGTTGAAGCAGCTCTTGGGGAGCGTAGGGAAATCGAGCTTCGGAGCGCATGAGACTGCCCACCTTGCGACGGGTGTCGAAGCGGAAGCGGCCTCGAAGCCGTATGAGTTCGGCGATACGATGAATCTGGATGTGCCTGAGACGCTGAAGAAGGCGGTTGGACGGCTGAGCAGACGTGCAGAGACAGACGGCCAACTGCCCAACCGACCGTCCGACGATTCACCCTTCCTCGACCTCGACTATCCCGATCTCATGGTCCACCAGTCGGAGTATCGCTCGAGCGCCGCGACCGTACTGATGCTCGACTGCTCCCACTCCATGATCCTGTACGGCGAAGACCGGTTCACGCCGGCCAAACGAGTCGCGCTCGCGCTCACCCACCTGATCCGGACACAGTTCCCTGGTGACTCGATTCGCGTCGTGCTGTTTCACGACACTGCGGAAGAGATCCCGCTCGCCAGGTTGGCTCACGCCCAGGTCGGCCCATTTCACACGAACACGGCCGAAGGTCTCAAGCTCTCCCGCCGCATTCTGCTCGCTCAAAAGAAAGACATGCGGCAGATCATCATGATCACCGACGGAAAGCCGTCGGCTCTGACCCTTCCCGACGGACAGGTCTACGTGAACTCGATGGGGCTCGACCCCAAGATCCTCAAGGAAACATTCCGCGAGGTGTCCGCCTGCAAACGGGCTGGCATCATGATCAATACCTTTATGCTCGCGCGCGAGCGGATGTTGGTCGAGTTCGTGAAGAAGGTGTGCGAGATCTCTCGCGGAAAGGCGTACTTCACAAACACCATGACCCTGGGCCAGTACATTCTGATGGACTTCATGCGGCGGAAGACACGGAGGGTGGGGTAGACACATGTCGGTTGACGGATCGCCGACTCGCTAGGCTGGACACGGTCACGCTGGCCGCCCATCCCTCTGTCCATCCGCCTACCCGACCGTTTGTCCGACCAACTTGTCCGCCAACCGCGTCGGCTCCGGAAGCCGAAAGCGCACTGCCGACTCCAGCACGAGCTGCTCCGCCGTGCGCAGATCGATCAGATGCCCGACGCTCACGTAGACCGGTCGGATGCCTTCCCGCGTCCGGACCACACTGCCAACCACCTCGATCCCATCAACCAGCTGCACGCGTGAGCCGCGTCTGACGGCGGGCGGGCGATGCGTACCCGTGAGGCGGCTCTTTGCACATCCGATCGTGGGAATGCCGCAGATGACCCCGACATGGCACGCAAGCCCAAACCGTCGCGGGTGAGCGAGGCCGTGCGCATCGCACATGATCACGTCCGGCTCGCACTCGACTGATCGCAGCGCCGCGATCACTGCCGGCGCCTCGCGGAACGAAAGAAGACCCGGGACATAGGGAAACCGAAGCCGTCGTCGCGCTGTCCGCTGCTCGACGACCCGCCGGTCCTCGAGATCCCATACCACGGCAGCGGCAATGCAATGCTTGCCGTCGCGGGAGAAGGCGGCGTCGACCCCTGCGATCAGACGCAGCCGTCGGCGGGGGCGTGTCGGTCGCACCGACGAAGCTAGACGGCGCTGAATGGCGATCGCCTGCTTGGCCGTCACCGCCCAAGAATGGGGAATCCGGGGAATCTCCATGCCTCGACTCTGGTTACCGCTAAGGCACGCGTCAACTCGACTTGCGGAACCGATCTTCCTATCTTGCGTGTTCGCAAGACGTTGGGACTGAAAGGCAGCCAGCCGACTCGTGTTTGACAACATCTTCGAAACCGTCAACTCGGGCTTCGCACAGGCCCTCTACGAGGATTACCTGCGGGATCCCTCCTCGGTGCCAGAGCAATGGCGGGAGCTGTTCGATAACGGCCTCAAGGGCGAGGAGCCGCTGCCGGGTCAGCGGCGCGAAGGATCGATGAGGGAGGCCACCCTCAGCCCGCCGCTGAGTGCACAGGTCCCGGCCGCACCACCCGCAGCGGCACCGCCGCCTCCACCGGGAGACCTGATCTCCGGCCCGGCGCTCCGGCAGCTCCAGAACATGGAGGAGTCGCTCACCATCCCGACCGCGACGTCCTTCCGCGAAGTCGATGTGTCACGACTCTGGTCGATCCGCGCAGCATGCAACCGGCAGCTCCGGCAACGCAACATCAAGCTCTCATACACGCACTTCATCGGCTGGGCAATCGTTCACGCCGTTCGTGATTACCCGTCCATGGTCCACGCGGTTGCTCGAGAGGGTGACGCGGCGTTCCGGATCGATCCGGGCGCGGTCAACCTTGGCCTCGCCGTTGACACGGTGGGCAAGCGCGGTGAGCGGAAGCTCATGGTTCCCGTGATCAAGCATGCGGAAACGAGGAGCTTCTCGGAGTTCCACGACGAGTACGAGCGCCTCGTCGCGGGCGCACGCGGTGGCAAGCTCCTTCCCGACGAATACGTTGGCGCAACGATCACGCTCACCAATCCGGGTACGATCGGTACGGTCACTTCGGTCCCTCGACTCATGAAGGGACAGGGATCTATCATCGCGACCGGCGCGATTCGGGACATCGCCGGTGTGAAGGCGATGACTGTGACCAGCACCTACGATCACCGGATTATTCAGGGCGCCGAGTCAGGGCTCTTTCTGCAAGCCGTCGATCAGCTCCTGCAGGGGGAGCAGGATTTCTATCGAATCGTCGCCGATGCCATGGGGGTGGAGTGGCTCTCGGTCGAATCTGCAGTGGCGGCGCGGGTCGTCGGCCCCGAACCAGCTCCGAGCGTCGGGGTCGGCCGCGACATGTTGTATCACGTCGCCGCGGCGATGTCATTGGTCAAGAACCACCGCACGCACGGATATCTCGCTGCCCAGCTCGATCCACTCGGTACGCCTCCCAGAGGCGATCCCGCGCTCGAACCGGACAACCTGGGCCTCACGCCCGAGATCATGCGCGACGTCCCGGCGGATGTACTCCAGACCTACGTGGGTGGGGAGACCCTGGAAGACGCCCTCCCGAGACTGCGTGACACCTATTGCGGCACCATTGCCTACGAGATCGAGCACATCGCGAGTCATGAAGAGCGTGTCTGGCTGCGGCGCGTCATCGAGTCCGGCGAGCACCGCTACCCGCTCTCCGACGAAGAGAAGCTTCAGTTGCTGAACGAACTCACCAGCGTCGACGTGCTCGAGCGGTTTCTCCATCGCAACTACCTCGGCCACAAGCGCTTCGGCATCGAAGGACTGGACATGCTCGTCCCGATGCTGCATCGCGCGTTGGACCTGGCGGTCGATCAGGGCGCGGGGGAGGCCGTGATCGGCATGGCGCATCGCGGTCGGCTCAACGTGTTGACGCACATACTCGGATTGCCGTTGGAGACGCTGCTTGCCGAATTCGAAGGAGGCCGCGAGGTCGAGGAAACCCTGACACCGATCGGCGGGACAGGGGACGTAAAGTACCACCACGGTGCCTCCGGGACCTTCCGCACTTGGCGTGGCGAGCAGGTTGCCGTAACCCTCATGCCGAACCCCAGCCATTTGGAGGCGGTCAATCCCGTCGTCGAGGGCTATGCACGGGCTCGCCAGACCGACCGATCCACGACCGAGATCCGGCACGATCCCACCAAGGTGCTGCCAATCCTGATCCACGGAGACGCGGCGTTTCCGGCTCAGGGGGTGGTCGCAGAGACGATCAACCTGGCGCGGCTCGAGGGTTACTCGACAGGCGGCACCTTACACATCATCACGAACAACCAGATCGGATTCACGACACCACAACGCGAGGCTAGTTCGACCGATTTCGCCAGCGACCTCGCCAAGGGCTTCGACGTTCCGATCGCGCACGTGAACGCCGATGACCCGGAGGCCTGTCTCACAGCCGTTCACCTCGCGCTCATGTATCGCAAGAAGTTCCGGGGCGACGTCGTGATCAACTTGGTGGGCTATCGCCGACATGGTCACAACGAGGGCGACGAGCCGCGATATACCCAGCCCGTGATGTATCTCAACATCGACAGCCACCCGACCGTCCGCGAGATCTACGCTCGCACCCTAGTCGAGCAGAACGTCGTCACGGCCGAGGTGGCCGAAGCCGACGTCGAGCGGGTTTACCATGAGTTCACGGAGACGCAGACGCGACTCCGTGCCGACCTCCAACAGGCGGAAGCGGAGGGAGAAGAACCGGTTCGGATCTCGGGATTGTCGATTCCGATCGACGAGCCACGGACGGCGGTGGATCTCACGCTGCTCGGCGCGCTCAACGAGCAACTCTACTCCGCGCCAGACAACTTCCGAGTCAACCGGAAACTGCAGAAGGTGCGCGATCGGCAGCGCGGAGCGTTCGCGAACGATGCTCCCGTCGACTGGGCTCATGCCGAAGCTCTTGCGCTCGCGTCACTACTGGTGGAGAGAGTGCCTCTCCGGCTCGTCGGACAGGACACCGTGCGGGGCACGTTCAGCCAACGTCATCTCACGTTGTTCGACGCGGAGATTGGTACGCCGTACACCCCGATCAAGCATCTGACCCAGGCAAGCGCGCCACTCGAACTGCACAACTCGCCGCTGTCAGAATACGCCGCAATGGGGTTCGAGTACGGATACAGCGTGGCGGCAGCAGACAGTCTGGTGATGTGGGAGGCCCAGTTCGGCGACTTCGCAAACGGTGCCGAGGTGATCATCGACCAGTTCATCATCGCCGGACTGGCGAAATGGGGACAGACGACGCGGCTCACCCTCTTGCTGCCACACGGCTACGAGGGTCAAGGACCCGAGCACTCGAGTGCCCGGTTGGAGCGATACCTCGCACTGGGAGCCGAGGGAAACATCAGGGTTGCCAACTGCTCCACGCCGGCGCAGTACTTCCATCTCCTTCGACGACAGGCGAAGCACGACGAGATGCGCCCGCTCATCGTCATGACCCCCAAGAGCCTGCTGCGATTACCACAGGCGACATCGTCGATCCGCCATCTCTGTGAAGGTCGGTTCCGCCCCGTCCTCGACGACCCGGCACCGGCAGGAAACCGGCAGGAGGTGTCACGACTCGTGCTGTGCTCCGGCAAGGTGTACTACGATCTCATCAACTCGCCGCTGCGGGGCAATGCAAGGCACGTGGCAGTGGGTCGGCTCGAGCTGTTCTATCCATTCCCCGAGGCGCAGGTCGCGGAGCTGATCGAGTCGTATCCCAACGTCCGAGAAGTGGTGTGGCTGCAGGAAGAACCGATGAACATGGGCGCCCGGAAATGGGTAGTGCCGGCAATTCAAGCCGTTGCGGCTGCCGGAATTCCGGAGGTGCGCTATCTCTCGCGGCCCGAACATTCGGCGCCCGCCGAGGGCTATCCCGCCGCGCATCACGCCGAACAGCTGCGACTCGTCTCGCAATCGCTCGGCTAGGTCTCCCGACGTCGAAACTGCAACGAGGCACGAGTACTCGCCGCACGTTCTCGGTAGCGCGTTGACGAAATCTCGGCACGGAGGCGGGAGCTCACGGGAAGCACCATCGGCACGGGCTCCCACGACACCGGACGCCCCGACTCCCCGTCCACCACCACTCCTTCGATCAACGCTCGATTGGCGCTCCCCAAGCTCAGGTCTTTGAGAACCTCCCGAATCGCCTCATACCGACCCTGCGCCTCAGGCGAGACAAACTTGAGATGCCGCCGACCCACCGCCGCCATGTAAAACTGCGACGGCACAAACGCGATTCCGTCGAGGCGCATCTTCTCACTCACCACGATCAGCCAGGCCGCCATGTCTCGCAGCATGCCGAGTCCGGGATGCGATTGACCGGGGAGCTGCGGCCGTCGATCGGAAAACGACGCCCGCGGGTTCTGCAAGAGAAGCCATTCAATCTCAATGACCTCGAACCCGGGAACGATACTGCGACTCCGGCTCGCCTTGAGCTCCATGAGGAGGCCGCGCTCGTCGGGCGCACCATGGATGCGGAGCACCTGCCCAAGACCTTTGGGCGCGTCGAGGGAAAGCCGCAGTTCGTCAAATCCACGCCTGCGCATGTTGTCGAGAACACCAAGCTGCTCGAGTTGGAGCTCGACGGCATGACGCGAGAACCGACCCAGAAACCGGGTGTCCTCCCGCGTCACGAGCCCGAGAAGATCGTCGGCCGTGAGTCCCCAGTCGGACTCATCCCGCTCCATCGTCTCCTCGATCTGCCATTGCCGCGACAGCTCGCGGAACCGTCTCACGATGATCTCCGCCGCGTCCGGTGGCTCGACCGCCTGCCCTGTTATGAGCCACGCGACGAACCGGGCGGTGTAGCGCCACGCCGATTGACCGTACCCTCCGGCGAGCACCGCCACGATCGGTACGGATGCGTCGTCTTTCCTGACCGTCTAGACCACGAATCGATCCCGGGCCAGAAGCCCGTCGGTGCTCAACTTCCAGTCGCCGAGTGCGTCACTGGCGGCACCGTCGACGCCTGCCACGTACACCACCAGTCCCGGCCGGTGCTGTGCCACTACGGGGGGGAGGGTCTCCGTGAGCGCGTCGAGGAAGACTCCGTCCGTCACGTCCGAGCCCAGCGCAAGGCTCGTCGAGGCCACCGCCTCGGCCTCGTCCCACGGCGTGTTGTGGATCGAGAAGGTGTACACGGTGGGGTCATGCGCGAAGGCGGCCCGGGTTCCGTTTCCGTCGTGGATGTCGAGATCGACGACCAAGACCGGCTCGGCAAACCCCCGAGCCCGCAACCGCGCGATGGCCACGGCGACGTCGTTGAAGACACAGAAGCCCATCCCCTCGTCGGGCATCGCGTGGTGCAAGCCACCGCCAAGGTGCACCGCTGTCTTGCCGGTCCGCAGCGCCAGCCGGGTCGCTTGGATCGTTCCCCCCACCATCAGGCGGGCCACATCCAGGACGGCTTGTGCGTCGCGCAAACCCAGTTCCAGACCCATGATGTCACCCACCACCGTGGGATCCGCCAACGACTCGACGTAGGCCGTGCTGTGAACGCGCAGGATGTTCTCCAGAGACGCAGCCAGCGGTCGACTCACGTCGTGACGGCGCGCCAGCCCCTCATCCATCAGGAACGCCATGACCTTGTCCGGCCTGGACGGGTCCATGAGGCCGGGAACCGCTCCCTTGATGTAGTCCGGGTGATGGACCAGCGAAACGGCAGGAGGTCGAAGCGCAAATCGTATCCAGCGCCCGAGCCGCTGTGGTATACCGAGAATCCCAGCTGGCACCCGTTCCTCAGGAACGAGGGGCCAGCTTGCGCGGCAAGCCGGCGACGAAAGCGGTCAAGCGGTCCACAAAGAGAGCGTCGCGGATGGGCTGCATCACCCTTAAATATACCATCGGGCGGGCGACGCTCTCTTCCAGCTCGATGTGGCATACCGAGCGACGAGGTGAGCGACTTGACGGAGCTCGAAGCAGCGCAGACCTTGCACAACAACGCGGTAATGTCCAACCGACAGGGATCTCTGTGGGGTACTACGTGAACGCTCGATCGGTTTCCAGCAGGACAACTGACCACCGCAGCGCTCCACCGCTCGCGCTCGAGCACCTGTCCGAGATTGAACGGCAGCTCCAGGGGAAGCAGCCTGCCGTGTTTGTGGATTACGATGGCACCCTTACCCCCATCGTCTCGCGTCCGGACCTGGCCCAGCTGTCGGAGAAGAGCCGCGAGACACTTCGGCGTCTTGCGCAGTTGAGTGTGGTTGCCATCGTGAGCGGAAGAGACCTGGTGGATGTGCAGAAGCTGGTGTCGTTAGACACGTTGGTGTACGCTGGGAGCCACGGCTTTGACATTCGCGGACCGGACGGTCTCGCGATGCAGCACGCGTCGGGACCGCAATACCTGCCGCTCCTTGCGCGCGCAGCGGAGGAACTCGATGCGCGGATCGGCGCCATCGAGGGAGTGCTGATCGAGCGCAAGGGCTTTGCGGTCGCCACTCATTTTCGGCTCGTTGCTGACCGAGACCTCGACGCAGTTCGGGCAGGCGTACAACACGTGGCCGGCCAACACCCAGGGCTCCGCATCACGCGCGGTAAGAAGGTTGTCGAACTTCGACCGGACATCGAATGGGACAAGGGCACCGCCGTGCGCTGGCTACTGCGCACGCTGGGACTGCACCATGCCGCGGTGCTGCCCATGTTCATCGGAGATGACCTCACCGACGAAGATGCCTTTGTGGCCCTCGAGCCGAACGGGCTCTCGTTTCTCGTGTGCAACGTGGCGGAGGTGCGCACACACGCAAAGTTCCTGCTGCGGGATACCGACGAAGTCCGGCATTTCCTGAGCTTTCTCGTCCGTCTGCTCGAGGGACGGCAATGATCGTTCTCGTAGTTCTCCGGTTCATGATCTTCGCGATCTTCGTCTCGTGCACCGCCGTGGCGCTGGGATCCTGGGCGATCCGGTCGCGGCGCATCAACCCGTTTGGCTCGGCAGGTCAGTTGATTCGCAAGACGACCGACCCGGTGCTTGCTCCGATCGAGCGTTGGCTCCTTCGGCGTGGTGGGAACCCTCAGCATGCGGGTCTCTGGTTGTTGGGGATCAGCCTCGGCGGGGGAATCATCCTCATCACTACTGCCCAGTGGTTCGCGACGGCACTCACCCGGAGCAGACGACTCCTCGCTTCGGGCCCCCGCGGCCTCCTCAGTCTACTGGTGTACTACGGCAGTCAGGTTCTGCTGCTGGCCCTGATCGTCCGGGTGATCGGCTCGTGGTTCGGTGTCGGCAGATACAACGCGTGGATGCGACCCGCGTACGTGTTGACCGATTGGCTGGTCGAACCGCTGCGCAAAGTCGTGCCGCCGCTCGGCATGATCGACATCACGCCCATTATTGCCTGGTTTCTCGTCCTGCTACTGCGCGGCTTGATACTCTCGATCCTGTAATGCGCAGGGGACGCGACCTCGAACGGGAACCGGTCCATGGAGTGCCGCCCGACCGTACGATCTTCCACCTCCACGTGCAACCACGGGCCAAGCGCACCGAAGTCGTCGGCTGGCACGGGGATGCCATCAAGGTCCGAGTTGCCGCGCCACCGGTCGACGGCGCGGCGAACACACTGCTCGTCGATTTCTTTGCGGAGGCCCTCGGAGTCGCAAGAGCGGACGTGCGGTTGGAAGCCGGCACAACCAGTCGACGAAAGCGAATCGCCGTCCTCGGTATCACCCGCCACGCTGCACTTCGACGACTGGGACTAGCCTGACGCAGACTCGACCGCGCGCAGTGACGCTGCCGATTGCTCAGGCCCGACGGTCGTAATCATCATTCCCGACGCCAGCTCGAAACCGCCCGGCGTGGTGAGACGGGGTTGGAGCCGGGCGTGCCACTGGAAGTAGGGCACGTTTGCAGGGCGAAACGGCGCCGAGAGTAGGAGTACGTTGAGATCGGGCTCGTCGAAAACCGCGCTGAGACGCCCGAAGGTCCGCCGCAGGACGCTGGAGAATCTCTGCAGCATGGTCTCACCGACGTCGGCGAAGCCGGATACACCATCACGGGGAATGATCCACGTTTCCCCGGCCCACTGCGGTGCGTAGGGCGTCATCACGACGAACTCATCCACCTCCTCGACGACGCGGTCTCCGCCGGCTACCTCGTGCCGGACGAGATCATCGTACAGCGACGTCCCGGAGCGCTCCCAGTGGGCCCGTGCCACACCCATCATGCGAGTGAGTGTCGCCGGTTCCGTCGGCAGTGCGGCCAGTTGCCAGTGAGGGTGTGCCAAGGACGCCCCTGCGCCTCGCCCGTGGTTCTTGAACAGGAGAGACGCTTTGAGCGCTGAGTTATTGACGAACACGCGGTAGCGGTCGCGTGCGGCCAAGAAGCACTCGAACAACACCCCGGACTCCGGTGGTACCAGTCCCAGACGGTGAGTCGAACCTTCGATGATCACCTCATAGTGACCGTGTGCTTCCACCAACGTCTCGAAGTCCGAGTTCGGCAAGACGTGATGTGATACTTCGGCGACCAGTGCTGGATACTTGTTTGGCACGATCCGAACGACCCAGTCGCCGCGTGCCGAACGGCGAAGGATCTCGGGCGGCGTCTGGTCCTCGTTTCCGAGACAGAAGGGGCAGTCCGGGTCGCGTCCTGCTTTCGCGGATCGGCGTCCTGGCAGCCGCGTACCGCCGGGCCGTTCCGCCCGCCCCGCGGCGAGGATCACCCATTCGCCCGTGGTCGGATCCCGACGGATTTCTGACACGGCCAGGCTCAGCCTCGGACTACACGGATCCCTACGGCGCCGCGCGGATGAACCGCTCTGGATCACCGAGGAACTGCGTGCGACACTCCACGCTGTGGAAGTAGTAGCTGTTCCCCTCGTGACTGACGACGAGGGCGTCGGCCGGATCGACCCCGCGACCGCACACCGGATCTCGCACCTCATTGATGAGGCCGATGCCGGCCGCTGGCGTCCGACGCGGACCACGCAAGCCGAGGACGGATGTGTACAGCCGAAGCTCGTCGGCTATCAGTCGCGTGAGCAGGAACTTCTCCCGGACCAGTTCTTTGCCCTTTCGTGCCAGTTCGAGTGCGTCACGCGGATCGCGAATCAGGCGGACGATCTGGTCGGCGCACTCTTCGACCGTCCGAACCAAGACCCCACCCACCCCGCCTTCCATCTGGAGCGGAATTCCGCCCGCAGCACGTGCGATGACCGGAGTCTCCTTCCACAGCGTCTCGGACACGACGAGCCCGAAGCCCTCTCGGGTCGAGAGTTGTATCACAGCATTCGCCATCCGTTGGAACGCGTTCACCTCAATGTTCCCGACACCCGTGAGGTTGGTGAGCACGAACAGATCCGAGTCCGTGTCCCCTTCCTGGCGAATCTCGTTATAGATATCCCACCCTTCGGGATCATCCAGGGCCATCGATCCCACCAGTGCGAGCTGCAGGTCCGGAATCTCTTCTTTGGCCCGGCGATAGGCTCGGATCACCCCCATCGGATCCTTCCACGGATCGAACCGGCTGACCTGCGTGACGAACGGTCGGCTCGTCCGGATCCCAATCCACTGCAGTACACCGTTGGCGATCCCGTTGGTGAGCTCGATGTTTTTGGGGCTTCGCGGATCGATGGCGGGTGGGATGATCTCGACCCGCTCGATCGGCAGGTCGGGTGGAACGAATCCGCCGAGCGTGAAGACCGAGGCGTCGTAGTGCCTCAGGAACGGTCGCAGGAACTCCCACACGCTCGGGTTCGGCTGCGAGGTATCGATGTGACAGCGCCAGATCCACTTCCCGCTACCCCGCCCGCGGTACTCGAGGATCCCCACGGGCTGTGGGTCGTGAATGAAGTAGAGATCGTACTCCAGCTCCTGGAGCTGGGCGTTGCGCTTGGCATTCTCGATGTACACCTCACGGTCGAGATCGGTGAGGTCCCGGGGCGAGCCCTGAAGACCGTTGTGCATGGCCTTCGTGGCGCGGAAGAACGCCTCCCCCCCTGTGATGATCCGCCAATCCGCCTCGATTCCCAGATCGCGCAGGAGCGGGATCTCGGCGCGGAGAATCTCCGCTACCCCTCCGCCATAGGGCGTGGCATTCACATGAAGCAGCCTGAGACCTCGCAGCGGCGCCGCAAGCTCCTTGAGCTGCTCGACCACTTCCCCACCCGCCGCCTCTTCATAGCCATCGATACTGGCCCTTCCCACGTCCACCATCTGGAGCATGCGTCCCTCCAGCGCTCACCCACCAACGGTTTAGGAGTCCGACTTCTCGTTCTCGCGCCAACAGTATCGTGCATCTGCGGGCATGGCGCAAACGTGCGTAGGTCGCTAGATTAGGGGACGACAATTGCATTCCGTGGTGATTTGCGCGTATTGCAGCCACGTTAAATAAGTCGCTAAAAAGCTCGCCCTCGGCGCTCCTTTAGCGACGAGGGACTTTTTTTCGGTCGCATTTGGGCGGAAAGGACGTTGGATGGCCGAGACGCCGCGCCACGAGCGACTCACACAGCTCGCCCGAGATCGAATTCTCGTCCTCGATGGTGCGATGGGGACCATGATCCAGTCCTACGCGCTCGAGGAGGGGGATTTTCGTGGTGACCGCTTCGCCCGGCACTCGACCCCGCTCCAGGGGAACAACGACGCGTTGAGTCTGACCCGCCCAGATGTCGTTGAGGCGATTCATCACGCCTATCTCGACGCGGGCGCGGATCTCATCGAAACGAACACGTTCAACGCAAACGCCATCTCACAGGCGGATTATCAACTCGAATCCGCTGTCCCAGACATGAACCTCGCCGCAGCACAAATCGCTCGACGAGCGGCGGACGACCACAGCAAACGGACCCCGGAACGACCGCGCCTCGTCGTTGGCGTACTGGGACCCACCAACCGAACCGCGTCGATCTCACCGGATGTGAACAACCCGGGCGCTCGCAACGTGACGTTCGATCGACTCGCCGCCATCTACGAGGAGCAAGCGGCGGCTCTGGTGGACGGCGGCGTCGATCTGTTGATGATCGAGACGGTGTTCGACACGCTGAACGGGAAAGCCGCCCTCTTCGCACTGCGGCAGCTCTTCGCCGCGCGGGGGTCGGAGGTGCCCGTGATGGTGTCGGGCACCATCACAGACCGGTCCGGACGAACACTGTCGGGGCAGACGCCCGAGGCGTTCTGGATCTCGGTCTGCCACGGAGACCTCTTCAGCGTGGGGCTCAACTGCGCCTTAGGCGCCAAGGACCTGCGCCCGCACCTCGAGGAGCTGTCTGGCGTCGCCAATACGTTCGTCAGCTGCCACCCGAATGCCGGCTTGCCGAACGAGTTCGGCGGATACGATCAGTCCCCTGAGGAGATGGCCGCCCTGCTCGGCGAATTCGCGAGCAGCGGTCTCGTGAACCTCGTGGGCGGCTGCTGCGGTACAACGCCAACGCATATCGCGGCGATTGCGGATGCCATCGCCGGACTCGCACCACGAGCCATCCCCGACATCGAGCCATATCTCCGTCTCTCCGGTCTCGAGCCGCTCGTGGTCCGACCCGACACGTTATTCGTCAACATCGGGGAACGGACCAACGTCACCGGGTCGTCGCGATTTGCCGGTCTCATCCGGGACGGCGATTACGAAACAGCCCTGGACGTCGCCCGGGATCAAGTCGCCAACGGCGCGCAGATGATCGACATCAACATGGACGAGGGGCTGCTCGACTCACAAGACGCCATGGTGCGTTTTGTCAGCCTCGTCGCAGCAGAGCCCGACATCGCTCGCGTCCCGATCGTCCTCGATTCCTCGAAGTGGGAAGTAATCGAAGGCGGCCTCCAATGCCTTCAGGGCAAGGGTGTGGTGAACTCGATCAGCCTGAAGGAGGGCGAAGAGGCGTTCCTATCCCAAGCGCGCAAGGTCAGGCAGTATGGCGCGGCCGCCATCGTCATGGCATTCGACGAGGAGGGACAGGCGGACACCGCCGATCGCAAGATCGAAATCTGTAGCCGTGCATACCGTCTCTTGACCGAGAACGCCGGTTTCCCAGCGCAGGACATCATTTTCGATCCCAACGTCTTTGCCGTTGCCACCGGCATCGAGGAGCACAACGAGTACGCGAAGGCGTATCTGCGGGCTTGCCAAATCATCAAGGAATCACTGCCACACTGCCTCGTGAGCGGCGGAGTGAGCAACCTCTCCTTCTCGTTCCGCGGCAACAACGCTTTGCGGGAAGCCATGCACGCAGCGTTTCTGTACCATGCGGTCCGAGCGGGAATGGACATGGGGATCGTGAATGCCGGCGCCTTGCCCGTGTACGACGATATCCCAGCGGAGCTGCGCGAAGCCATCGAGGACGTGCTGTTCAACCGGAGGCCGGATGCGACTGAGCGCCTCCTCGGGATGGCCGCCGACGTGCGGGGACAGAAGCGGCAGCGCACCGAAGATGTCGAGTGGCGACATCAACCGGTTCAGCAGCGGCTGATTCACGCCCTGGTTGAGGGAATCCAGGACTACGTCGAGGAGGATACCGAGGAGGCGAGGCAGCGCTACGACCGGGCCATCGAGGTGATTGAGGGACCATTGATGGACGGCATGAACGTCGTCGGGGACCTGTTCGGCAGTGGTCGCATGTTCCTGCCACAGGTGGTGAAGAGCGCGCGGGTCATGAAGAAAGCTGTCGCCTATCTCGTGCCATTCGTCGAGCGCGAGGACGCTGCCGCAGGGAGCACTGCCCGCACCAAGGGACGTGTCGTGCTCGCCACCGTGAAAGGTGACGTTCACGACATCGGCAAGAACATCGTGGGAGTCGTGCTCCAGTGTAACAACTACGAGGTCATAGATCTCGGAGTCATGGTCCCGGCGGCGCGAATTCTCGAGACGGCACGTGAGATCGACGCCGATGTGATTGGGCTGAGCGGCCTCATCACACCATCGCTGGACCAGATGGTTCACGTCGCCAAGGAACTCGAGCGCGAGGGCTTCGGCGTTCCACTTCTGATAGGCGGTGCGACAACTTCGAAGGTGCACACAGCGGTGAAGATCGCGCCGGAGTATCACGGTGCAACCGTTCACGTGCCCGACGCTTCCCGCAGCGTCACCGTCCTGAGCAATCTCATGAGCTCTGAGAGACGCACCGCGTTTCTGGGAGATGTGCAGGCGGAATACGCCACCGTCCGCGCTTCCCACGCCGATCGCACGGCGGCGTCGAGGCTTCTCACACTCGAGCAAGCGCGGCAACGGCGATTTGCCGTTTCCTGGCAGTCGTACGTTCCCCGTGTGCCCAGGGAGCCAGGCATCCACGTGCTCCAAGACTATCCGCTCGACGAGCTGCTGGAATACATCGACTGGACACCATTTTTTGCCGCGTGGGAGCTACGGGGTTCGTATCCGGCGATCCTCGACAACGCGATCATCGGCGAGCAGGCACGCAGCCTGCTGCACGACGGACAACGTCTCTTGGAGCGGATGGTTGCCGAACGGCTTCTCACCGCACAGGCCGTGATTGGCCTGTTTCCTGCCAACAGCATCGGCGACGACATCGAGATTTATGCGGACCACGATCGCTCGGACGTTCGTGCGGTGCTACACATGCTGCGTCAGCAGATGGAGAAACCGCCCGGCAGACCGAATCTCTGCCTCGCCGACTTCGTGGCTCCGAAGGAGAGCGGCATCGACGACTACATGGGCGTATTTGCCGTGACCGCGGGTGTCGGCAACGACAAGCTTGTTGCCGAGTTCGAGCGCGACCATGACGACTATCACAGCATCTTGGCGAAGGCCCTTGCGGATCGACTAGCGGAAGCACTCGCGGAGCGAGTGCACCAGCGGGTCCGCCGCGAGTTTTGGGGCTACTGTGAGGACGAGCACCTGACAAGCCAGGAACTGATTCGTGAGAAGTACACCGGGATCCGTCCGGCACCGGGCTACCCGGCGTGCCCCGACCACACGGAAAAGGGCACGCTCTTCGAGCTGCTCGGAGTGACGGAACATACCGACATCAGACTCACCGAGAGCTTTGCGATGGAGCCTGCGGCCTCAGTGTGCGGTTGGCACATCGGGCATCCGGAGGCGTTCTATTTCGGTCTTGGGAAGATAGGTCGAGACCAGATCGAGGATTACGCGCGCCGTCGACAGGCGGACCCGGCGGAAATCGAGCGCTGGCTCGCCCCGAACCTCGCGTACGACCCCGTCCGTGAGGTCGGCGTCGCATGACGGGGACGCTGCGCGAGCGGATCGAGGACGACCGTGTCCACGTTGTCGACGGCGCAACGGGTACCGCGTTGTACGGCAAAGGTATGTTCGTCAACGTCTGCTACGACCAACTCAGCCTCACCCACCCCGAGCTCGTACGAGAGGTACACGAGGAGTACGTCCGCGCGGGCGCGGAGATCATCGAGACCAACACCTTCGGCGCAAACCCAGTGAAGCTGTCCGCGTTCGGGCTCGACGAGCAGACAGAGAACATCAACCGGGCTGCGGCGGGGATCGCGCGGGACGTTGCGGGAGATAGCGCGCACGTCGTGGGGAGCGTCGGCCCGCTCGGCATTCGCATCGAGCCGTTCGGCCCCACAGCCCGCGAGGAGGCGGTGGAGTTCTTTCAGCGCCAGATCCGAGGGCTACTGGATGGCGGTGTCGAGGGCTTCATGCTCGAGACGTTCAGCGACCTCGACGAGCTTCATGCTGCTTACACCGCCGTCCGTGCACTGAGCGACTTGCCGGTCATTGCGGAGATGACCGTCGACGAGAGCGGCAAGACCGCGTACGGAACCGACGTAGAGAAGATCGCGACCGCCCTCACCGAGTGGGGCGCGGACGTCATTGGCCTGAACTGCTCGGTGGGCCCCGCCGTGATGCTCGATGGCATCGAGCGCATGGCGGAGGTCACCCAACTCCCGCTCATCGCCCAGCCCAACGCCGGACTCCCCCGCTTGGTGGGCGACAGGAAGATCTATCTGTCCAGTCCGGAGTACATGGCCAACTACGCCCAGCGGATGATTCGCGCAGGAGCCAGGTTCGTGGGCGGATGCTGTGGCACCACGCACGAGCACATCAAGAAGATCCGCGACCTCGTTGCCACCATGCAGCCGCGTCACAGCCACGGCACCATTACGCGACACGCGATCCATCCACCGGCAGGAATCGAACCGCTGCCCCTCGAGGAGCGATCGCACTGGGGGAGGAAGCTTGCAGCCGGTGAGTTCTTGATCAATGTCGAATTGGTGCCGACCAAGGGATGGCAACCGAGCCTGCTCATCGACCAGAGTCGCGCACTGCAGGCCGCCGGGGTGGACAGTGTGAGCCTGCTCGACGGCCCACGCGCGCAGAGCCGCATGGCGGCCATTCCCGCTGCCATCATCGTCGAGCGTGAGGTTGGGATCGAGACACTGGTCCACTACACGTGCCGCGATCGGAACATGCTGGGCATGATCAGTGACCTGCTGGGGGCCGCCGCCGCTGGCATTCGAAACCTCTTGCTCGTGACCGGCGACCCGCCACGCCTCGGACCGTATCCGGATGCCACTGCGGTGTTCGACATCGACAGCATCGGACTGACGAACGTGGTGCACCGCCTCAACCACGGCCTGGACCCAGGCGGCAACCCCATCGGCGATCCCACTCGCTTTGTCATTGGTGTGGCGATCAACCATACGGCGGTGGATCAGGAGCGGGAACTCCGCCGTCTCTATTGGAAAGTGGATGCCGGTGCAGAGTTCGCCGTGACGCAGCCCGTGTTCGACGCGGGGCAACTCGAGCGGTTTATCGGGAAAGCCGAAGAATTCGGTGTCCCCATTATCGCCGGAATCTGGCCGCTGGTTTCGCTCCGAAACGCCGAGTTTCTCGCCAACGAGGTACCGGGACAGCACGTGCCCGCGGCGGTGATTGCGCGGATGCGGCGCGCACAAGAACAAGGTCCGGAGGCGGCGACCGCCGAGGGCGTGGCCATCGCCCGCGAGATCATCGCGCGGGTACGACCCCTGGTGCGAGGTATCCACGTGAGTACCCCATTGGGTCGCGTCGACGTCGCCCGCAGAGCGTTGGAGGCGTAGCGACCTGCAGCCGCCACACCCGAAGAGCGTCGTGTTACCGCTCGAGCGCCGCCAGGAGCTTGCGGTAGCGCGCCTCGGGACGCCGGAATCCCAAGTTGCTCACATACACGTTCGTCACGCCCAGAGCCCAGAGCCCCCTGATCGTCCGGGCGCAGATCTCCTCGGCGGTGAGGCCCGTTTCGAAGTCACGGGTCACACCCTCGACCGGTACCGGAAAGAACTGCCGCAGCTTGTCGAGCGTCGCGGGCGTAGCCGACCGGTAGAGGAACACACCGAACACTCCCGGGAGGGACACGCCCCGCCGGTCGGCTTCGACGAGAAACCGTTCCACCGCATCCAGTTGATGGTGTGAGACGACCTGCGTGAGATAGAACTCGCCCGTGAACTCCTGCCGCAGGAGAAGCTCCACCTGCTCTGCCGCATCCCGATGCGGATTCGCCCATCCCCCGAGGACCAAGCCTGGATGGCGGGCCCGAATCCGCTGTCGCAGCATGTACGCGTACTCCAGGCACCGAGGCGGCCCAACCGTGCGGTCACCCCCCAATACGGTAACAGCCTGGAAGTTGTGCGCCGCAGCGCGGTCCGCATACATGAGACAGTAGCGCAGCGAGTGCTTGCAGGTGAGAAACGGCACCAGCTTCTCGGAGCTGACGTCACCGGCCAAATTCGTGGCCAGGTGTTGAAGGTTCTCTTCCTCGGCTTCGCCGACCGCGTTATCCGTGAGGAACAGCACCGTGTCGCCTGCCGCGAGTCGCCGGACGGAGTGGTACATGTCGATCCACATATCCATACTCTGGTCCTGTGGAAGGTCCGCCTTGGGCGGGCGGAGTTCCACGGCGACCAACGGCTGTGGATCTCGGAGCCGCTCGAGCAGCGGCACTGTGTGTGATGTATCGGTCGGCGACATAAGCGAGCCTCAACCTAGCATGCCCCGTGTGGAGAATCCACGCGTCTCTTGCTCCCAGGTTGAAAATGGTGAGCTACCCACCCCCGCCCGTCAGACGCGTGAGGCCCATGCAATTTGACTTTGTATTGCAAAGTACTTTATATTGGCAACCAACCGGTGGAGCTGACCGATGAGCTTGCTTGGCGCCCTCGCGATTCCACTCCTGCTGCTTACCGCACTGATCGTCGTCGTGACCGCGGTGGCAGCCCTCGTCGGCGTCTTGCGAGGTCGCGGCGAGCGGGCCAAGACCGCGGCGGCCATTGGCGCTGGCTGGCTGGGCCTCTATCTGGCAGGCCTGATCGCCGTCTCGCTCACCAGCCGCGAGCAGGTACTCGAGCCCAATCAGTTCAAGCGCTTCTGCGGCTTTTACCTCGACTGTCATGTCATGGTGACCGTGCGCGATGTGGAGACGTTTACGTCGCTGGGCAGTGGGGCCGATCAGGCCACGGCAGACGGAATCTTCTACGTCGTCACCGTCGAGCAGGCCTCGGACGCCCAACGCGTACCAGTTGGGTTGGCTCGACCCGTGGCAGATATCATCGACGCCGCCGGCCGGCGGTACGAACGCTCAGAGCGCGGCGAGGCAGCACTGGCACGAATTCTGGGCCCGCAGCCGCCACTCGGCCGGGTGGTCGATGCCGCAACCAGCTATCGCACCCGGCTCGTGTTCGATCTTCCCGGCGACGTCTCAAACCCCCGGCTGCTGATCGCCGAACGCGAATGGCTTGCCAGGCTGTCAGAACTGTTCCTCATCGGCGATGAAGACAGCCTCCTCCACAAGTCCACCGTGTTCCGACTCGCCAGCTAACGAGCCTGGAATCGTCGACGTGACCAGACGGCGCGCTGCGGCACTGTTGGTCGTCGCCCTCGCAATTGGGTGCCTGGGTGACGCGCTTCTGCGGGTTGGCCCGTGGGGTCTCAACTTTACGTTGTGGATCGGGCTCGTGATCGCCGTTGCAGCCGGACTCACTGTCCGTGCCGCGACCGCTGCGGCCACGACACGGGTGGCGCTGGCGACGGCACTGGTCTTTGCCGTCTGCCTCACCATACGAGACGCACCGACTCTCCGCGCCTGGAACGTGCTCGCCGTGGGCATCGCACTGGCAACTTCGGCGCTCGCCGCTCGCGGCCTACGGCTCTCCTCCAGTCTCGTCGTGGAGTATGTCGTCGGTCTTGCCGCAGCGGGTGTCCACCTCATCCTGGGACCGGTGTCGTTGGTGGTACAGGACCTCGGGGGTGGCGGCGAATCCCGGAGCCGCTGGGTCGAGCTGCTTACCAAGGTGCTGCTCGGCACCGTGATCGCCTTCCCGGTGCTGATCATCTTCGGCGCACTGCTCACGTCCGCCGATCCCGTCTTCGGGCGGCTCGTGCGATCGTTGCTCAGCGTAGATCTGGAACGGCTCGTATCACACGCCGTGATCATCGCCATGCTCTCGTGGGCCGCCGCAGGGTTCTGGAGCGCTCTGGTCACCCGTCATGCGCCGGCGAACGACCCGCCGGCACTCGACGACCGTCCGAGGCTTGGCATGGTGGAGATCGGCATTCCCCTCGGTGCCTTGAGCCTACTCTTCTTGCTGTTCGTCGTGGTGCAAATCGGATATCTGTTCGGGGGCGAAGCGACGGTGCGGTCGGTCCCCGAGTTGAGCTACGCCGAGTACGCGAGACACGGGTTCTTCGAGCTGATCGCCGTTGCCGGGCTCGTCCTGCCGCTCCTTCTCGTCACGGACTGGGCGCTCGACCGCAGCAAACCGAAGGCGGTTCGCAGCTTCCGTGCGCTCGCCGTGCTGCAGTTGCTGCTCGTTGGAGTCATGCTGATCTCGGCGGTGGACCGGTTGCGACTGTACCAGGCGGCGTACGGCCTTACCGAGGCGCGGGTCTACGCGACAGCGGTGATGGTGTGGATCGCCATGGGGCTCGGATGGTTTGCCGCCACCGCACTGCGAGGTCGTCGAGACCGTTTCGTCATCGGACCACTCGTCAGCGGCTTTCTCACACTCGCCGTGCTCAATGTTGCGAATCCTGCCGCGATCGTCGCACGGACGAATGTGTCGCGAGCCGTCGAGGGCGCTGAGCTCGATCTCTCGTACCTCACGGGTCTGAGTGGGGACGCCGTCCCATCGCTGACAGCGACTTCCATCCGGCTCGGCAACGAGGACCGATGCACGTTGCTTCGCGACTTGCGTCGCGAGTGGCAAGGGTCTGGCCCCGCCGACTGGCGCGCCTGGAACCTCGACCGGTGGCGGGCCCGGCGCGCAACGGCTCACCTGGAGGAACGTCACCCCCAGTGCTTCGGGCCCGTCGGCGGCGCGGGTGACGCACCGCCTCTCCCCTAGGCCTGGCGGCACGCCAGCGTGGGTCGGTGCGTCAACCTCCACGTACCGGAATGACGACCCGCGTGTGCTCCCACTCGAGCGTCACTGACACGCCGCTGTCGTGCTCGGTCGCCCGGATCGTGAACGCCTCCACATGCTCGTCCATGTGGCTGGTCCGAACCGTAGCGCGTCCGACTTCCTGCGCGCGGAGCGCGTCCGTGTAGTTGGACTCGTGCCCCCACTGCGAGATCGATCGATTGACCACGATCTCCCACGACTCCTCACCCGGAACCGTGTAGAGCGAGTAGCTGCCGGGTTCGAGGGCCAGGCCCGCAACCGTGACGGGCACGGTGGCGTGGATCATCGTCGGCTCGTTGGCGCCGGTTCGCCAGATGCGGTCAAAGGGCACGTTGCCACCGAGCATCGTCCGTGCGCGGGCCGACGGCCGCCCATAGCAGATCTTGACCGGGCTGCCATCCACGGTGAACGTCAGCGAGTCCAGAGGGCTGCGCCGCGAATCCAGCGGCAGCCTCTGGGTGTTCATGGCGACACAGGCGGTGTCGGTAACCATTGGCGCATCGCGCAATAACCCGAGCGAAACGGTCGGATTGCCGGTGAGTGTGATCGCAAGCACAGCAAGAACTGCGGTCATGGTGCAACCTCCAATGAGCGGGGGAACGGACGAGTAACTTAGCGGATCACAGGGAGTTAGGAAACATCTGCGCCGTCGGGCGCACTCCGGCCTCGAGCCATGCTCGGGTCTGCTTGCCAACCAGGCCATAGTGGCCCGGAGCTTGCGGCCGTAGGTTTTGTCATGACCAGAATCGGACACCGAAGTGGGCGAACGGCGGGGTTCTCCGTCGTCGAGTTAGCGGTTGTCATATCGCTCGCGGGCATCCTCGTTGCGATTGCGGTCTGGCGCACCGGCCCGGCCATCGAACGCGCCCGCGCCCGCCAGGCGGCGTCCACGATCGCCGCCGACCTGCAGTACGCCCAGATGGTCGCAGCACGCCAACGGGAACCGGTCGTGGTGATCGTGAACGCATCGCTCAGATTGCTGTTAATTCGCAGTCGGGGCGGTACGATCTTCCGGCGGCGGTTCACCGGGCCGGATACCGAATTCGGGCTGGACACGCTCATGGCAACGCCGAGCACCGTGGAGATCTTTCCCAACGGGGTCGCCGCCCAGACTGTGACGTATACGGTGGGCCGAGCCACCAACACCGAGCAAATCAGACTCACCCGTGCCGGTCAGGTCCGTGTTCTCCCGTAACACGCTCTCGTCCGAGACCGGTGTCTCACTGATCGAGGTCATGGTCGCGTTGGGGATCCTCTCAGCGGTGCTCATCGCGCTGGGTGGGCTGATGTTTCAGGTCGCCCGTCAGGCACGCAACGCCTCCGTGGCCGGCTACCGCAGCGCCGCGGTCACCACTGCGTCCTCGTGGGCGCAGGGTCTTCCCTGGGACAGTATCGACGGCTCGGTCGGGTGCCAGTCCGACTCCTCCGGGCTCATGGCCTACTCGCGGTGCACCACGGTGCAGAACCCGACACCGAGCGTCAAGCGCGTTACGGTCACGGTGAATCCCACGGGCGTACTCGTCGTTGCGCCGGAAACGGTCGTAGTGCACCGGACCGCACCGCTCTCACCCTCACCGTTCAAGGTCAATTGAGACGCGCCGGGTTTACGTTGGTGGAGCTTCTCATCGCGGTGCTCGTCGCGGGCATTCTCGGCACGGCGCTCACCCGGCTTCTGGTCAACGACTCGCGCTTCGCCGGTCGACAGGAAGCGATGTTGAGCGCCCGCCGAACCGCGCGCACGGCCATGAACTGGACCGCCGTGGAGCTCCGCATGCTGGGCGATTCAGCACTCATCGCCGCTGCGCCTGAGAGCGTGACCGTGCGCGTACCCTACGTCTTCGGGACGATGTGCGACCGGGTGGGGAGCGATCACATCGCGACGCTGGTGCCCAGTGACTCCCTCGCCTACGCCACGGCGACGCCCGATGGACTCGCGTGGCAACGCAACGACGGTGTCTTCCAGTTTATCGCCCCCGTCGGTGTCATGACGACGACCGATTCCTCGACTTGTGTCGCAGACAGCATTCACACCGTGCCCGGCGGACAGTTGGTCGCAATCTCCAACGTGCCCTCCGGCGCGCCGTTCAAGCCGCTGTCCGCAAGCCTCGGCTACCTGTTTCAGAACGTGACCTACAAGTTCGCGCCGTCGGTGGATCTCCCCGGGCGAGTCGGGCTGTGGCGGAAGGCCAGCACCGCCGCGTACGAAGAGCTGGTCGCACCGTTCGACACATCTTCCGGTTTCGGATTCCTGACGGATCCCACGCTGACAGCGCTGCCAACACCCCCCGCCGATCTGACGACGGTCCTAGGCCTCGAACTGCGCTTCGTAGGGGCAAGCGAGAGTACACCGAGAGGCGCCGCGGAACCCACGAAGTTCAGCCTGGTCAGTCAGATTCGCTTTCTGAACCGAGCGAACTGAGATGCTGCGGACGTCCGAGAACGGGTTCGCCCTGCCGCTCACGATCTTCGTGCTCGCCACGGTCACCATCTTGTTGTCGGCGGTCATGGTGCAGGTGCAGGTCGACCGACGGATTGCTGAGAGTAGTAGTGATGTGGTCGATGCGCTCATCGTCGCGCAGAGCGGCTTGGACCAGTATCTCGCCTATTACGATTCCCTTGCGGCCCGGCCGCTCGACGGCGACTCGCTTCGCATCAACGTGACCGGGGGATACGCCGATGTGGTGGCCCACATCGTGAGACGCCCGGCCGACTCCCTCAGTGGAATCACGTTCATCGTCCGTTCTCGGGGCCGCGTGATCAAGCCAACCCAGGGAGCCGATCCTCAGGCGGTCCGCGTCGTCGCAGAGTTCGCGAGGTGGCAGTACGGTGCGATGGACGTGATCGGCGCGCTGACAACCGTGAACGACTTCAGGTGCACAGGCTCGAGCTGCGACGGCACGTATTCGCTCATCGGGTACGACCAATGCGGAGTCGAGCCAGCGGTGTACGGCCTCAGGGCGCCCTTCGGGCCGACTCCTAGCATGTTACCGCCGGAGGTCGATCCCGCAGGGCTCGAAGGCCCTGCTACTGCCACTTTTGCCAGCATCGCGTTCCTTGGCATCGACTGGGCTGCCGCAACCGGGTCCGCGTTCACCCCGGACTACACGAATCTCGTCGATCTCAACACGTGGTCGACGTATCGCCTCTCAGGGAACAACACGCTCACCAACGTCATTGGTACGGGTCTGCTCGTCGTGGACGGCGATCTCGAGCTGGAGGGGACCCTGTTCGATTGGCAGGGTGTCGTTCTGGTCGGTGGGGAAGCCGACTTCAAAGCGGACACGAGCCGCGTCGAGGGCGCGTTCGTCACCGGGCTCAGGGAACAGACGGGGCCACCGGTGCAAAAAGGCAAGTGGGGGCCGGCCGGGACTCACATCGATGTGCGCTACAATTCCTGCAACGTGCAGACGGCCTTCAGTTCACTGACCGGCTTTGCGCCCATCCCCGGTGGTTGGATGGATAATTGGTCGAGCTACTAGGGGAGACGACCTAACACTCCGTTCCTCCGCCCCGGGCGGCTGCTTTCTCGTCGCCCCGCCGCATCCAGCTAGATTTCTGCCACCGATGCACTCCAGTTATGACCGATTGACCCCGAATCGAACCGCCATTCGCCGCTGGCTTCGCGGTATGATAACGCCCGTGGGCTTGGCTCTCGCTCTCCTCCCGATCGGCTGCGGCGAGGGCACACCGCGCGGCTTTGGCGAGCTGCGGGGCGTCGTGCTCGGCGAGGCACTGCCAAAGACCGACTTCACACTCACAACGACGTCTGGAGCCCCGTTCGATTTCAGGCGCGAGACGTCCGGATACGTCACCCTGCTCTTCTTCGGCTACACGTACTGTCCTGACATCTGCCCCGTGCACATGGCGAACATCGCTGCGGTGCTTCGCAAGGTTCCGCCACAGACCGCCAACCGAGTGCGCGTCGTGATGGTTACCGTCGATCCCGAGCGCGATACTCCCGAACGGCTCCGGTCGTGGCTCGACAACTTCGACCCAACGTTCGTGGGCCTGACTGGCTCGCTCGACGCGGTGAACAGCATTCAGCGGTCCCTGAACTTGCCCGCCGCAGTCAAGCAAGGTGAGGGCCCCGATTACCTCATGGGCCATGCCGCCTATGTTCTCGCGTTCACTGCCGATGACAGTGCGCACGTGATCTACCCGTCGGGTACGAGACAAAGCGACTGGGCGAACGACCTCCCGCGTCTGGTGGATGAGGCGTGGTGAGCGCGATGCGGCGAGGAACGCTATGGTCCGCCGCCGGGGTCGGGATCTTCATCGGTTGCGGTCAGGCCAACTCCGGCGACGTCCGCGAGCCGGTGGCTACGCTCGGCGGACTCTCGATCTACGATGCCTTTGCCCCAGCCTCCGCCGCACCCGACGTGGCATCGGTGTACTTCACGGTGGTCAACCATGGCTCAAACGCCGACAGCTTGCTTTCCGTCGCCACCGCGATCGGTGACGCAGCGCTGCACACCGTCGTCACCGAAAACGGACGGTCCCGCATGCAACCGGTACTGGCCGCGCCGGTCCTACCCGGCGGCCAACTCCGGTTGAGACCGGGAGGCTACCACGTCATGCTCACCGGCCTCGCGAAGCCGGTGCAGGTCGGCGACACCGTCGAGATCGCGTTGACGTTCGCGCGGGCCGGAACGGTGTCGGTTCGCGCGGCGGCACTGACATACACAGAAGTGGTCGAGCGTCTGGAGTCGGCCGGAGACGCCGATCGATGACCTGGTGGTGTTCCGCGCAAACGACCTCATGGGACTGGGCCTGGCAGCCGTATGTCGGCGTATGGGCTCTCGTGGCGCTGCTGCTGATTGGGTATGGTGCTGCGGTCAGAGGACTGCTCTTTCGGGGCGCCGAGCGGCTTCCGACACGACCCGGCCAGGTCGCGGCGTTCGTGCTCGGAGTGCTTGTCCTGTGGATCGCGGCTGATTGGCCGCTCGGACCGCTCGGGGCCGGATACCTGGCGAGCGTTCACATGGTGCAGTACCTGCTCTTTACCATGGTCGCGCCGCCGCTCCTCCTGCACGGTACGCCAACGTGGTTGCTGCGGGCGTTCATCAGTCCGACGTGGGCGAACCGGATCGCCCGGTTCCTCAGCCGTCCGCTGATGGCATTTGTGGTGTTCAACTTCGTGATGCTCGGGACCCACCTTCCCACGGCGGTCGATGGTCTCACCGTGACGCAGGTGGGCTCGTTCGCCGTCGATATGGCGTGGCTCCTCTCGGGTCTGGTGTTCTGGTGGCAGGTCCTGGGCCCGTTGCCGGAACTCCGTCCGCTTCCCTACCCCGGTCGCATCGTGTTTTTGTTGGCAAACGTGTTCCTGCCGACCGTCCCCGCCTCGTTCTTGACGTTCGCCGACTACCCGATCTATGCGCTGTACGAGCTCGCACCACGCGTAGGGAGGCTCTCTGCCACCCAGGACCAGCAACTGGCGGGAATGGCCATGAAGCTGGTGGGCGGCTTCATCATTTTCGGAACCGCGTCGGTGCTTTTCTTCAAATGGTACGGCCGAGAGCAACGCGAGGAAGGGATCGCGTGAGCGGTGTGAGAGGTGGCCTCAGTCGTCGAAGCCGGGGTAGCTGACAAAACCCTCGCGATAAAGCACCCAGATCAACTTGCCCAACCGTTGCTCGGCCGGATCCACGTCCTCACCAAATTCCTCGCGCAACAGTTCTGCGATCTGGGCGACGGTGCGCTGACCGTCGAGATGGCGCCACGCAAACGTTCCGATGTCATCGAGTCGCAGGCGCTTTGCGGCAAGCTCGTACAGAAATCGGTCGAAGAAGCCGCGTACACCACGCGTGCTCGGTTTCGGCCGGATGACGACCAGCCGGCCTTCCAGCTCCTCCGACTCCGCGAGACGTACCGGACTGATCGCCAGCAGGTTGGTCTGGCCGAGCTCCAACTGCTTACGGCGTCTCACCACTCAGCTCCAGGTTCGGCCACAGACCGAGAGAAACGAAAACCGCCTCCCGTTGGGGAGGCGGTTTTCGTTGACGGTTGTCGATCCACTACGCGTCGACCTTGCTGGCCGGCAGGCCCCCTTCCCGCATCTTGCTGATCGTGAACCACGCCAGCAAATACAGCACTACCGGATACGCGATGAGACTCGGCCAGAAGCTGGCGGTCGCGCCGAACGTCAGGCCCTGGAAGCCGAGTAGCCATGGCGCAAAGTCGCCACCGATAACCAGCAGGGCGAGCACGACAGCCATGAGTGACTCTCCCGCGATGAAGCCTGAGGAAAGGAGGACCCCGAGGTTCTGCGCCCGTCGTTGTTCGTCCTCCGAGGCACCCTTCGCCTTGAGCCGCGCATCGAACACCCACTTGACGAGACCGCCTACGAAGATCGCAGCGGTGGACTGGAACGGGAGGTACATACCGACGGCGATGAGCATCGGCGCGGGCGACCGGATCAGAATCAGACCGATTGCCAAGAACATGCCGACGATGACCAGCGGCCACGCCATATCGCCGGCTACGATCCCGTTCGCCATGAGCGCCATCAGGCCGGCCTGCGGCGCCGGGAGCTCCGCCGATCCGATCTCATACACCCGGTCGAGGGCCATCAGCGGGAGCGCCAACACAAATGCAGCAAAGATCACGCCGATGATCTCGCCGATCTGCATACGCCACGGCGTACCGCCGAGGATGTGCCCGACCTTGAGGTCCTGCATCATGTCGCCGGCAACGCCGGCGGCGCAGCAGACCACCCCAGCGACTCCGAGTACACCTGCAACACCGCGAACATCCGTCACTCCCAAGAACACCATCAGGATCGCGGCGATCAGCAACGCGCTCAGCGTGAGACCCGAGATCGGGTTGTTGGAGCTGCCGATCAGCGCCACGAGGTATCCGGCAACGGCGGCGAACAGGAACCCGAGGATGACCATCACCACGGTCAACACCAGCGCGCCCTTGAGCGACTGCGCGAAGTGGTTATACAGGAAGAACGTGGCGATGGCGCCCACACCGATGGCGACGAAGATCTTCTTGAGGTCCAAATCGATTTCGGTCCGATCACTGCCGCCACCACCGGCGAGGCTCACGTGCTTGAGCGCCTTCGTAATCCCGGCAACGAGCGAGGACCGTAGGTTGTACAGCGTGTAGAACGCGGCCACGATCATCGTGCCCACGGCTAGCGGGCGGATCTGGCGCAGCCACACCTGATTGGCGAGGGCGGCCATCCCCTGGTCCTCTCCCAGCGCGATGAGCGACGGGTTCAGGAACAGTGCCAACGGTACCAGAAGCAACCAGCCCATCACGGCACCAGCGAACAGCACACTCGAGATTCTCGTTCCCACGATGAAGCCCACGCCCATCAGCATCGGCGAGGCGTGTGGAGTCGTCAGCAGCAATCCACCTGCGTACTCGAGTCGCTCCTGAAACAGCTCGACAGTCGAGCGCCCGAACGACACGAATCCCTGCGTGCTGTCCACAACGAACTGGACACCGTTCGAGTTCTTGAGAAGCTCCCACAACCCGGCCAACCCCATCGCGCCGAACAGATAGGCGGCGCCGGTCTGCCCTCCTTGGCCGGCCTTGTGGATCTCTGCAGCGGCAACGCTCTCGGGGAATGGGAGATTGGCCTCCACAACCAGGGTGCGGCGCAGCACGATCACAAAGAACACACCCAAGGTGCCACCGATCAGCATGATCGCGGTTGCCTGGAAATACTGGAGCTCATCCCAGGCCCCGGAGATCACGAACGCGGGAATCGTGAAGATCGCCCCGGCGACCAACGCCTCTCCAACGGACGCCGTCGTTCGTGCGAGGTTCTCCTCGAGGATCGAGCCACGGAACCCACGCAGGACCGCCATGGCCACCACTGCCGCCGGAAACGTCGCTGCGACGGTCAGACCGGCGCGCATGCCCACGTAGGCATTCGCCGCTCCGAGCGTCACCGCCATGATGACACCCAGCACCAGCGCGCGGAGCGTGAATTCCGGCAGTTCCTGCGAGGCGGGAACGAAGGGAGTGAAAGGCTTCTCGTCCATGGGGTCTCCGCGGAGGGGTCAGGAACAGGATTGGCAGAGTTTAGCGGCAATGTCGTAGGCCGTCAAACCGGAGGCGTCACCTCTCGTGCTCACAGGACCTAGCGTGTAGAATGTCTGGCGTAACCGGGAGGAGCCATGACGTTCGTCGAGACGTTGGAGGCACAGGCCGTGTGGCACCATTTCGATCAGATTCTCGCGATCCCGCGCGGATCCAAGGAAGAGGAGCAGATTCGCCGACACGTGATCGGTATAGCGGAGCAGCTGGGTCTGGACTACCGCACCGATGCAGCCGGCAACATCGTCGTCAAGAAACCCGCGACCGCGGGCAGAGGAGCCGCTCCGGCCACGGTGCTCCAGGGCCATCTGGACATGGTGAACGAGAAGAACTCGGACGTGGAGCACGACTTCGCAACGGACCCCATCAAGCCCCAACGTGACGGCGAATATCTGAAAGCCAGCGGCACGACGCTGGGATCCGACAACGGCATCGGGGTTGCGGCAATGCTCGCGGTCATGGAAGCCGACGATCTCTCACACGGCCCGCTCGAGTTCCTGTTCACGATCGATGAGGAAACCGGCCTCACCGGAGCCTCCGAGCTGGACGGCAGCCTGCTCGAGGGCCGTCGCCTGCTGAACCTCGATTCGGAGGAGGAAGGCTCGGTGTATGTCGGGTGTGCCGGGGGAGCGGATAGCACGCTGACGCTTCAGCTCCGTTCGGCCCCGGTTTCTGCGGACTGGCAGCCTCTTCGGCTCAGAATCCACGGCCTCAAGGGCGGCCACTCGGGCGTGGATGTTCACCTCCAGCGAGCGAACGCGGTGAAGGTCATCGCGCGGATGTTATATGCGGTGTCGCTGAACGCCGACCTTCGCCTGGCGGAGATCGGGGGTGGAAACAAGCACAATGCCATCCCCCGCGAGGCTCTTGCACGGATCGTCGTGTCACCCACGCAGAAGGACGCCACCATCAACGCACTGCGTCAGGAATTCGCTGACGTGCTCGAGGAATTCCGGCCCGCCGACCCCGGCATGGCACTCGAGATCGATGAGACCGGTACACAGGGTGACGCGTGGGATGAAGCGACCACCGAACGGGTGCTCCGATTGCTCACCAGCTTGCCGCATGGCGTGTTGGCCATGAGCTATGACATCCCGGAACTCGTGGAGACCAGCACAAATCTCGCAACGGTGGCACGCGACGACGGCTCGCTCGTAATCGGGATGAGCAGTCGGTCGTCGGTCGACTCGGCACTCACCGCACTACGCCGGAGTATTCGAGCCCTGGCCACGCTCGCGGGTGCGGATGTCGAGGAGGGAAACCGCTATCCCGGCTGGAAGCCGAACCTCGAATCCCCGCTGCTCCGCGTTCTCAAGCAGGTGCACGAACAGGCGTTCGGATCGGAGCCCGAGGTGCGCGCGATTCATGCCGGGCTCGAATGCGGCATCATTGGCGAAAAAGTTCCGGGGATGGACATGATCTCGTTCGGCCCGCAGATCGAGTTTCCCCATTCGCCGGACGAGCGCGTGCACGTCGCGTCAGTGGGACGGTTCTATCAGCTCCTCACGGCCGCCCTCGACGCGCTCTCGGTCGCGCGATGAGAGCGCGGTCTCTCGAGTTCTTGAAGCGTCTCCTGGATGCTGCCGGACCCTCCGGCTTCGAAACGGGTCCCGCACGCGTGTGGCGCGCGGAAGCGGGTGAATTCGCCGACCACGTCACGACCGATATCTCCGGCAACTCGACCGCTTCCATCAATCCGGACGCCGAGCCGCGCGTCATGTTCGCGGGTCACATCGATGAGATCGGGTTGATGATCGTCCATATCGACGACGACGGATATCTCCATTTCTCCACGATCGGCGGATGGGACCCTCAAGTGCTCGTGGGGCAGCGCGTCCGGATTCTGTCACGCACTCGCATGATCGACGGCGTGGTTGGCAAGAAGGCGATCCACCTGATTCGCAACGAAGATCGTGACCGAGCCAGCAAGTTGAGCGACTTGTGGATCGACATCGGTGCGAAGACCAAAGCCGACGCATTGAAGCGTGTCCGCGTCGGTGACCCAGCTGTCCTTGCAGCCTCGGCGATCGAGCTGCCGAACGGGCGAATCGTGTCCCGCAGCATTGACAATCGGATCGGCGCATTCGTGGTGCTCGAGGCACTGCGCCTG
Organism: Gemmatimonadota bacterium; assembly: GCA_039588295.1. Taxonomy (GTDB): domain Bacteria; phylum Gemmatimonadota; class Gemmatimonadetes; order Gemmatimonadales; family GWC2-71-9; genus JAOTVV01. The sequence continues at coordinate 50,813 of JBDHAB010000003.1, read as the reverse complement.
CTGGCTCGGAGACGACCCAAAGCCGGGGTATTTGCCGTTGCGACAACGCAGGAGGAAATCGCGGTGCTGGGTGGCGGTGCCCGAACGAGTGCGACCGACCTCGACCCCGCCGTCGCACTCGTCGTGGACGTCACGCATGCTACGGATCATCCGAATGTCGAGAAGAAGGAGCACGGCGACGTGCGTCTGAATGGGGGTCCCGTGCTCTCACGCGGGTCGGCGGTCAATCCAGTGGTGTTTGAGATGCTCGTCGAGACAGCCGAGAGGGCGGGAATCCCGTACGCCATCAGTGCGGCGCCCCGCGACACCGGTACCGACGCGGACGTGATCTACACCGCGCAGCGGGGCATACCGACCGGCCTCATTTCGGTGCCCAACCGCTACATGCACAGCCCGAACGAGATGGTCGCGACCGCCGATCTGGAGCGAACGGCGAAGTTGTTGGCGGCATTCACACGGAGTGTCACGGCGCGGACAGACTTCACGCCGCGGTGAGCAGCGTCTAGGGTAGCGGTCGGGACCGGAGGCCCTGCCGAGCCGCCTCCCGAACCTCCCGGTCACGGTCCTGCGCGAGCTGCTCGAGTGCCTCGCGGGCGGTGTCCCCTCCGGCAAGCCCGAGCCCCTCCGTCGCGGCCCGGCGGCGGTCCGTCGACTTCCGACCGAGCATTCCTTTGCCTGGCTGTGCGATCTCGACGAGCGCGCGGACCGCATCGGGGGTTCCAATGCGTCCCAGAGCCCTGAGATCCTCGCCGAGGATCTCAGGGTCCTCTTCCCCGTCCGTGGCGTTGAGCAATACCATGGCGAGACCGCTCAGGCCACGCCCCTCGATCGCGCGGGCGGCGGCAAGCCGCACGTCTCGGTCATTATCACGCAACGCGGTCCGCAGGTATCGGCCCGCCTCCGGTGTTCCGAGTTTCCCGAGTGCGAGTGCGACCGAGCCCCGGACCCGCGGATCGTCATGCTCAGTCGCTCTGCCGAGCGCAGGGATGGCATCCAGAATGCCGAGCTCACCGACCAAATCGGCGGCATTGCGCACGACAAACCACTCGGAGTGGTTCAGCATGCTGGCAATGACGTCCGTGCCTTCCTCGATGCCTCGGAGCGCCGTCAGGTAGGCCTTCCGCTCGGCAAACGTCGGTGCCGCAACCAGCATCTCGAGCAGGATGCGTGTGCCCTCCGTGCCGGCGCGGCGCATGATCTTGTCAACGTCCTCGGTGTAGATCTCGTCCACGAGAAACGGTGCCAATCGCCGCAGCGTGTCGCGCGTCAGTACCCGTCGAAGCGTAATGGCAAACGCACGCCGCGATTCGTCGTGCTCGGCCTCCTCCTCCTCCTTGATGAGCACGAGAATCGCCTCCAGCCCCTGCGGGACATTGTCTTCTCGCATAGCGTTGGCGATGGCGTGCTGCACCGCCTCGAGCCGCATCATGAGCGAAGGCCCCGGATCCTCCTTGCGGAGCTTCCCCACCGAGCCAGCCAACGTGGTCGACGCCGATGCCCGAATGTGCCGTACCATCTCATCGTACGCTGCGCCATCGACCGATGGCACGACGGTCATGTCGGGGGGCCGACGAGCGTCCTCGGCCGACATCGTGCGCGAGCGTCGGACGGCGTCGCTGATCCGCCGGTCGGCGCGCTCCTTCGTCGCCTTGTCGGCCTGAGCCGTGATGAGGAAGACGCTGGCGATTCCTGCCTCACGAATGCGCTGCTCGGCGTCGGAGCCGACCGGGTAGTTGCTCGGGTCGAGCGCGATCTCACGCAACACCTGCAGCATGTCGACGGCAAGCGTACCGTGGGAGATGGCGAGCGCCGCGATGTCATGAGCCGCGAGTTGCCGAGCCAGCTCCCCTGCAAACGGTGTGTCCGAGGGAATCGGCACGCCCTCCACCGAAAGCTCGCCCCCCTCGACACGCACGGTCATGCTTCCCCGAGCCGTCAACTCGGAGACCGCTTGGAGCGCGGCCTTGTGATCCTCCATCCCCTCCGAAGAGGATCGCAGCAGGCCGATGACCCGACCCATCAGAATGGCGAGGCGTGCTTCATCTTGCATGGGGATTGCCAAGATACGATGCAGAAAACGCGCCGGCAACGCAGATGCCGAAACGCCGCCCCGGCACGGCGGGCCTGGTCCCGTCAGTCGCGTCCGCGTGCCGTGAGGGCTGCGGCAACGTCCCGTACCCGCACGGGCGCCTGCGGGAGCTTGAGCGCTTGCGCCAGTCGCGCTGCCGGCGGGACCTCCAGGCCAAGCTCCATGGCGCGGGGCTCGCTGCGGACGAGCTCCGCGGCCGTTCCGTCGAACACGATCCGTCCATCGGCCAGGACCACGGCACGATCGAGGGATTCGGCCACGAAGGCGAGATCGTGGGTAACCGCCAGCACCGTGACTCCATCCTCCGACATTCGCCGAACGACATCCATGACGCGTCGTGCCCCCGCCCGATCCAGTCCTTGGGTCGGTTCATCGAGCACCAACACCCGCGGTCGCTGCGCAATGGCGGCACCGAGCGTCACGAGCTTGCGCTGGGCGGCGGGCAGGTCATACGGATGCTCTTCGCGCATTGCGTCCAGCCCGACCCGGCGGAGCGCCTCCCGCACCACGAGTTCCGCCGCGGCTGCATCGAGACCCTGCTGCCGCGGACCAAACGCGACTTCCGCGTGAACGGTGCGCGCAAAGAGCTGCTGATCCGGATGTTGGAAGACGTAGGCGACGCGGCGCGCCACCTGCTCCGGCGATCGCCCCTGCGTCGTGCGCTCACCGACCCAGACGGTGCCGCGCTCCGGACGGAGCAGCGCAACGATCAACTTGGTGAGCGTCGTCTTCCCCGCGCCGTTTCGACCCAGTAGCGCGACCGTCTCCCCCTCCTCGAGAGACAGGGAGACACCGTGAAGCACTGGCGTGTCCCCATATCCGAACCACACGTCTTCGAATCGCAGCGCAGTCATGATGCCAGCCGTTCCACCGCCGCCGGCACCGACAAGGGGTACGGCGGTTTGAGGCCGGCAGTTCGGGCAAGCTCCGCTACGGTGGTGCTGCGCCCGCTTGCAACCGCGCCCGGGATCCCGAGCACGGCGTCGGGTGAGCCGTCCGCCACGACCTGCCCACGATCGAGCACTACCACGCGGCCCACGACGTCCACGGCGCGGTCGACGTCCGTCGATGCGAGGACTACCGTCTTCTCGCGCGCAATCTCGGGAAGCAGACGGTAGACGGTCCGCGCACCCACCGGGTCGAGCTCGAGCGTCGGCTCGTCGAGCAGGTAGACCTCCGGATCCATGGCGACGATCGCCGCCAGCATCACCCGTTGCAGCTCACCCCCCGACAACGTCCGAGGATCCCGCGCGATCAGCGTCGCCGCTCCCACCAGATCGAGTGCCGAGCTGACGGCATGCGCAATCCGGTCGCGGCTCCAACCGAGGTTCGCCGGGCCGAACGCTACCTCCTCACCGACGGTGTAGGACATTCCGGACAACTGTGTCCACGGCGTGGGGAGCAGTGTGCCGACCCGACCCGCCAACACTCTGCGTCCTTCCGGCGAAGCCGGATCGTGTCGCAACGTCGTGATCGTCCCGGTGCATTTCCCACCCGTGACATGCGGAACGAGGCCGGCGGCGGCCAGGAGTAACGTGCTGCAACCCGATCCAAGCGCGCCCGTCACCAGCGTCACCTGGCCGGGCTCGAACGCCGTGCTGACGTTCCGGAGCGCATCACCGTCGGCGCCCGGGTATCGGAAGGTGAGAGACGAGAACTCGACGCTCATTGGACGATCCGAGCGACAACCACCGCAATCGCCGCAGCGAGGAACCCCCACCGAAGCGTGCGCTGCACGGCGGTGTCGGGTGGTGGATCCAGTGCCGTGCGTCGGGCCGCCGATGCCGCCCCCCGCGCTTCGAGTGCCACGGTGCGCTCGTCTACTTCGGCGAGCGCCCCCAGCACCAGAGGTACAGCGAGCGGGACCACCGCGCGCGCGCGCCGCCACAGCGAACCCGTCACGTTGAGTCCTCGGCATCGTTGCGCATCGAGGATCGCACCGGCTCGCTCCTGCAGCCTCGGAACCGATTGGAGCGTTGCGGCCAGCAGATACGCGAACGCGAACGGCACCCCACGATCCAAGAGCGCGTCAACCAGACGTGCCGGGTGAACCGCCGTGAGCGCGAGGAGGAAGGCGATCAGGATGGCCGTGATCTGTCCGCCGACCGTCAGCGCGCGCATGGGGCTATCACCGAATACCACGTGAATCAGCGTGAGAAACAGCCAGAACGGCGCCGCAAATGCGAGCGCCGTTGCCAGGACACGGGGCAGCCCGGCGACGAGCGCGAACGCCACCAGGACCCCCGTCAGCACCAACGGACCGATCGGTACCGGCAACGCGAAGGCAAGCACGACCACCGTCCCCGCGAGCGTGAGGTTGGTGAACGGGTGCGCGCGATGCAGCAGGCTGACCCCCGGCCGGTACCCGACGACAATCATACCCGACCTCGGGCGCGGTCAGCCGCGGGAAACCGCGCCGCCATGCGCTTGGGCAGGGACATGAGAATCACGTGCACCAGCAGGAACGTGACACACTTATCCAGCAGATCGTTGCTGAGGCTCGCGCCATAGACGGCCCACTTCAGTGGAACGCCAACCACCGTGAGCAGCGTGGTCACGATGGTCACGCCCCCGGCGGTCACTCCACCGAACAGCAGCAAGGCGATCGGCCAGGAGAGCGTCGCTGCAAGCAGGCCGAGCCCGAGCCCGCTCGCCGCGGCTCGCCCGACGGACGCGAACATACCAAGCCGGGCCATCCAACCCGCGTAGAGCGCTACGCCAAGCTGGACGGGCAGGAAGGCCATCCACATGAGCCGACCGTCGATGACGGTGAACGCCGTCTGGGAAACCAGTCCGGTGATCACGGCCGCAACGGGGCCCACGAGCGCCGCCACCAACACCGTTCCGATGGTATCCAGGAACAGCGGGAGCGAGACGGCGACGGCGAACTTTCCCATTGCCAGGTTGATGCCCACCGCGAGCGGGATGAGGGCAAGCAGACGAGTGGGCAGCCGGTTCATGGTACAGTGGACCTTCCTATTACCTTTTGGGGTCGCACAAAGATAGATCGAACGGTCGCCGGCGGGGCAGGGTCGGGGCAGGCGGGGACGACGGGCTTGGCGGTCGGAATCCAACGGCAACCCATTCAAACCAAAGACGTAGTCATGACGCGAGACCAACTGATCAAACGTGCGGGGGCACTTGCGCTGGCAGTATTCCTCGTAACGGCCGAACGGCTGCCAGGGCAGGCCACCGCGACCGCCTCCGAAGAGACCGTCGCCCAGGTGTTGAGTGATCTCCGTTTCCTCGCCGACGATGCGCGTGACGGTCGCGGCGTCGGCACCGAAGGCCTCGAGGAGGCGGCCGCATACCTTGCCAAACGGTTCGAGGAGATCGGGCTTCAGCCCGCCGGCACGGACGGATACTTCCAACAATGGCAGCTCGATCCCACCGCGCCAGCGCTGGCACACGGCGGCCTCGGTGAAGCAAGCATCAGGAATGTCATCGGCATTCTCCCGGGCCACGGGAAGCTCGCGGGCCAGGTCGTGGTGCTGGGCGCTCACTACGACCATCTGGGCATGGGAATCGGCCCGTACGCAGGATTCTCTACCGACTCAATGCCTGAAGACAAGGTGCACAACGGGGCCGATGACAACGCCTCCGGTACCTCGGCATTGCTCCTCGCAGCGCAGCTGCTGGCCAATCGCGAGGCACCGAGTCAACGGACTTTTGTCTTCCTCGCGTTCACTGCCGAAGAGTTGGGCACAATCGGCTCGCAATACTATGCGGCCAACCCGGTGCTGCCCCATGACTCCGCCGCTGTCATGCTCAACTTCGACATGGTGGGTCGACTGCGCGGGGACAGCCTCGTGATCGGCGGTACCGGTTCTGCACCGCAGATTCCTGAGCTACTCGACCGCGTGAACGAGGATTACGGATTCGAGATCGGCAAGCAGGAGGACCCCTGGGGCAGCAGTGACCACTATGTGTTCTACGGGCAAGGCATGCCCGTCATGCACTTCTACACCAACGTCCATCCGGACTATCACAATCCGGGCGATGATTGGGAGAAGATCAACGCCGCTGGTATCGTGCGCGTTACCGAGTTCGCGGTGGACATAGCATGGGAGCTCGCCAAGGGTGAGGCGCGACTGACCTACGCGAGCGTTCCCAAGCCGCCCAGTCGCGGACGTCGTGCGTCTCTCGGAACCGTGCCGGACATGATGGGGTCACCGGGCGGGCTGCGGCTCCAGGCAGTGCGTCCTGGCACGGCAGCGGAGGAGGCTGGCCTCAGGGCGAGCGACATCATCGTGCAAATCGGTGAGGTTCAGGTGAAAGACCTCAATGGCCTCCAGGAAGCCCTGACGACCTACAAGCGGGGCGAGACCGTCACCATCATCTTCCTCCGCGAGGGCGAGCGGATGGAGACCGAGGCGACGCTGAAGTAGTAGTGGCAGACGCGGTCCTCAAACCTGAGCCTGTCATTCGAGCGCTCCAGGGCGCCTTCTGCCGGGACGCATCGCGCCAGGAGCTCCTCGAGCGTGCGGCGACCCGGATTCGCAGGTCGGGACCACCGTACACCGACGTGTACATCTACATGCTGCAGGACGACGAGCTGCGGCTCGAGGCGTTCGACGGACGACCGACCGACCTGACGACCATTCCCGTCGGGGTGGGCGTGTGCGGCAGAGCCGTCGCCGAGAGCCGCGATCTGAACATCGCCGACGTCTCCGCGGTGGACGGCTACGTCGTCTGCAACGAAGAGACCAAGTCGGAACTCGTGGTCCTGATACGCCGCCACGATGAAATCCTGGGGGAGATCGACATCGACAGCGATGTGTTGAACGGATTTCCCGAAACGGAAGTGTCCGCGGTGCGGGAAGTCGCGGACGCGCTCGCTGCCCTGCTGTGACGGCGGACTCTCCGTCTCTGCCGATAGCTGAGGGCCAGGTCTCCGTCAACGGCGTCGCCCTCTACGTCAGGGTCGTCGGCACCGGCCCGGACGTGGTGGTCCTTCACGGCGGCCCCGGCGCGCACCATGATTACCTGCTGCCGCAATTCGACACGCTGGCGCGTGGGCGCCGTCTCCGGTACTACGATCAGCGAGGGGGTGGCCGTTCACCGGTGCCACGCGGCGTGCCCGTTGGGTGGCGCGAGCATGTCGAGGACCTGAACGCGCTCATCGATCACTGGCGGATCGCACGTGCTACACTCCTCGGGTACTCTTGGGGCGGACTCCTGGCTCTGCTCTACACGGCAACCTATCCAGAACGCGTTGCCCGGCTCGCGTTGGTGGCCCCCGCGCCGCTCAATCAGGAACACCGCGCCGAGTTCCAACGGCGGCTTGCGGAACGTTTGGCCCACCCAGACGTGCGCGAGGCACGGGAGGAGCTACGGCGCTCCGGGCTCCGCGAGCAGGACGTCGACGCCTATCGCAAGCGCGCGTTCGAGCTGTCGGTCGCTGGGTATTTCCGAGACCCGGAGCACGCCAGAGATCTGACACCGTTTCGCGTCACGGGGCGAACCCGACAGGCGGTGTGGGAGAGCATTCGGCAGTCCGATCTCAGCGCGGAAGTCGATGAGCTGTGCGGCTTGTCGGTGCCGGCACTCATCGTGCATGGCCGCCACGATCCTATCCCGCTGGAAACGGCCGAACATGTGGCTGGTTGCCTTGGCGCACGGTTGGAAGTGTTCGAGCAATCCGGGCACGTGCCCCACGTCGAGGAATTCGACACGTTCTTTCGGGTCCTCGACGATTTTCTGCCCAAACGATCGTGACGCGATTGCAGCCGTTTGCGCATGCGTTCGCCGATTTCGCTCGCGAGCAGTTCCCCGCGATACGGGAGGAAGCGCGGCTCGCGCACCGTGACACCGCAGATCGGACGCAGTTCGCCGCGGTCCGTGCCACACAGCATCTCCTCGAGCAAGTCGAGACGCCGGACATCATCGAGCGGGACCTCGAGGCAGCCAGTGAATATCTTTCGGCGCTCTACGCCGCCTACCGGTTCTGGGCCGCCGGGGAACCGCTACTCACCGTCTCCCGCGCACAGATCGAGGCCGCACTCGACGACGCCGGATCGGACGACCCGGTCCACGTGCCGGGCGGCGCCTGCTACGTGCAGCTCCCGGAGCAGTGGTTCTGGGCTCAAATTGGCCCCGACGAGCCCCACGAGCCGGTCGACGGTATGTTCATCATCGAAGGCCTGGAGCGTCGAGAGGTGACAGTGGTTACGGTGTTGGGACTCCGTTCGGATCGTCCAGGATTCAGTCAGATCACCGTGACCGCAACGCCGCGTGACCTCACCACCGCACACGCGAGTGCACGCACCCCGGCGTTTGCGCCGGTTGTGGACGGAGGGGTGGCAGCAGGGCTCCGTTCGCTGGTAACACCAGCAGAGGTGCTCCATCTGGCCCACTTGGGTGTCGCGGTCGGCTCGGAACAGCGAGCCGGCAGCGAGGATCGGGCGGTACCGTGACCCGTCCGACGCTGCGCAACGCCAAACAGCGCATCAAGCCGATTATCCGCCGGCTCAAGAAGCAACACCCAGATGCGGCATGCGCGCTCGAACACCGGGATCCGCTGGAACTGCTGGTCGCCACGATCCTCAGCGCCCAGTGCACCGACGTTCGGGTGAACATCGTCACCAAGCACCTCTTTCAGAAGTACCGGTCCGCCGAGGAGTACGCGAATGCCAACCCGGAGATCTTCGAGCAGGAGATCAAGTCCACGGGGTTCTTCCGGAACAAGACCAAATCCATCATCGGCATGGCTCAGGCACTGGTCGAGCAACACGAGGGCAACGTGCCGCGCACCATGGCGGAGCTCACGGCGTTGCCGGGCGTGGGCCGCAAGACCGCCAACGTCGTGCTCGGCAACGCATTCGGAATCGACGAGGGGATCGTGGTCGATACACACGTCAACCGCATCAGCAATCGACTGAAACTCACGAACAAACACGATCCCGAGAAGATCGAACAGGATCTCATCAAGTTGGTGCCGCGCGAGGATTGGACGGTCTTTTCACACCTGCTGATTTTGCACGGTCGGCAGATCTGCGCGGCCCGAACGCCGAAGTGTGAGATCTGCCCGATACACGCGCAATGCGCTTCCGCGGACCGCTGAGCCGGCCGCCACGAACCCCATGACGTCTACGTCTCTCCCTGCCATCGATCTCGATCGGCTCGTAGCCGACCGACGAGACTTCCACATGCACCCCGAACTGGGCTATCAGGAAGTCCGTACGGCGGGTCGCGTGGCGGAGCGGCTCCGAGCGGCTGGCTACTCGGTGCGCACCGGTGTTGGGCGGACCGGAGTGATCGGCGTCCGTCAGCCGGAGCACGGCGCGCCTACGCGGGGCTTGCTGATCAGAGCGGATATGGATGCCCTCCCGATCACCGAATCCAACGACGTGGAGTACCGATCGGCAGTGGACGGCGTCATGCATGCCTGCGGCCACGACGGACACGTCGCGATTGCTCTCGCCATCGCGGAACGCCTGGCCCGAACCGAACTTCCGGGAACGGTGAAGATGGTGTTCCAGCCGGCGGAAGAGGGAGGCGCGGGTGCCGCAGCCATGATCGCAGACGGCGCGCTGCAGGAACCCACCGTCGATGGCGCCATCGGCATCCATCTCTGGAGCGACCTACCGACGGGCACGGTCGCGATCGCGCCCGGACCGGTGTTTGCCTCAGTCGACAACGTCGAGATTGTGGTTCGGGGTCGGGGTGGTCACGCCGCATCACCGCATCAGACGGTCGATCCCATCGTGGTGGCAGCCCACTTGATCACCTCGCTGCAGACGGTCGTATCGCGCCGCTGTGATCCCGGCTATCCGGCCGTCTTTAGCATTACCCAGATTCGTGCGGGCACCACCCACAACGTGATCCCCGATGAGGCGACACTCGTCGGCACGGTTCGAACGTATGGGGGGAAGTTCTACGAGCAGGCGCCACGGCTCATCGAAGAGCTCACGCACGGTACCGTCCGGGCGTTCGGTGCGGAAGCTGAGGTCCGGTACGATCGTGCGTACCCGCCAACCGTCAACGACCACGCAATGGCCGACCTGATGGCCGACATCGCCAGCGACCTCTTGGGAGAGCAGCATGTCATTTGCGACTATCGTACCATGGCGGCCGAAGACATGGCGTTCTTCCTCGAGCAGGTCCCCGGCTGCTACGCGTTTGTGGGGTGCCGCAACGCGGAACGCGGAGCAAACCATCCACACCACTCGCCGCGATTCAACGTCGATGAGCATGCCCTCCCCCTCGCCGTGGAGTTACTGAGTCAGACCGCGGTGCGGTTCCTCCAGCGGCCGGAGGTTTGACACCACCGATGCCATCTCACCTCGCAGGCGAGCAGTCCGCGTATCTCCGATCCGCCGCCGATCAGCCGGTGGCCTGGTACCCCTGGGGACCCGAGCCATTCACGCGTGCGAGAGACGAGAACCGACCCATTCTGCTCGATATCGGGGCGGTCTGGTGCCACTGGTGCCACGTCATGGATCACGAGTCGTACGAGGATCCGGTCATCGCCGAGTTCCTCAACGAGAATTGGATCTGCATCAAGGTCGATCGGGACGAGCGCCCCGACGTTGACGCACGGTATCAGCGGGCAGTGCAGGCGCTCACGGGTCAGGGCGGTTGGCCCCTCACCGCGTTTCTCACAGCCGACGGAGCGGTGTTCTACGGCGGGACGTACTTTCCGCCCGACGGCAAGTTCGGACGTCCCGGATTTCGATCGGTGTTGACGAGCCTCGCCCGCCTGTATCACGAAAAGCCGACACAGGTACTCGAGCAGGCCCAGCAGATAGCGGATCATATCAGTGGTGCACGCTCCGACGCGCTGCCGGGGACGCTCGACACCGACCTTCTGGCCCGCGCCGCGACCGCGATGGCGCATCCGTTCGACCGGCAAAATGGCGGATTCGGCTCACAGCCCAAGTTCCCCCACCCCGGTGCCTGCGACTTCCTGCTCACGAGATGGTTCGATACCGGAGAGACACCGCACGCGGAGATGACGCATCGCACCCTCGAAGCCATGGCCCACGGAGGTATCCGGGATCACTTGGGCGGCGGGTTCCACCGATACTCCGTCGATGCCCGCTGGATCGTGCCGCACTTCGAGAAGATGCTCTACGACAATGCAGAGCTCCTCAAAGCCTACGTGAATGGAGCCGCGGCCCTTGCCGCGCCACAAACTGGTAGCCTCCTCACCGTACGGAACGGCGACTCGCTCGAGCCCCTCTACCGAACGGTCATCAACGGAGTCGTCCGCTGGATCTTGGAGGTCATGTCGGATCCGCGGGGCGGGTACTGCGCCTCGCAGGATGCGGACGTGGGTCCGGAGGACGACGGCGATTACTTCACGTGGACTCCCGATGAGGCGCGGGCGGTGCTGAGCGCGGAAGAGTTCGAGGTCTTAGCCCGCCGCTACGACATCGAGCAGGTCGGCGAGATGCATCACAACCGGCAAAAGAACGTGCTGTGGGTCAAGCAGTCGGTCGAACAGATTGCAGCAGCGCTTGGCCGGTCCGCGCCCGATACGGTAGCGCTTCTCACCGCCGGTGAGCAGAAGCTCAAGTCTGCTCGAGACTCGCGCCAAACTCCATTCGTCGACACCACCGTCTATACCGCCTGGAGCGCGATGATGGCATCGGCCATGCTCGCGGCCGCAGCATTCTTGGACCGATCAGACGTCGAGCATCATGCGCTGGCAACGTTGGACCGGCTCTTCGACGAAGCCGCCGAACCGGATCTCACCGGGGGGATACGTCACGCAATCGGGAGCTCCGTGCGGGGCATTCTCGACGACCAGGTTCAGAGTGCGAGCGCTTCACTCGATGCGTTCGAGGCCACGGGGGAGCATCGCTGGCTCGACCGGGCTATCCGGCTCATGGAGCATGTCTGGAGCGACTACCGGACCGCGAGCGGCGGGCTGGCCGACGTCGCAATCGGACGCGGCGGCGAAGGGTTCCTCACCCAGGAACTTACCCCGATCCACGACTCCCCCACCCCTTCCCCAAATGGAATCGCCGGCATCGTGCTGGCCCGTCTCGCCGAGCATACCGGAGAGCGCAGCTGGGCGACTCGATGCGATGCACTGCTCAGTGCTGTCGCCGGAGCCGCCGCGGAACTCTCGATCTTCGGGGCCACGCTGCTCCGAGCGATCGACTGGTCCGTCATGCCGACGACGCACGTTGTCGTGGTGGGCCAGGACGATCGGCAGACCCGGGAGCTGCTGCGTACAGCCCGGTCCACGTATCGTCCAAGAAAAGTGATTCGATGGATCACGCCTGGAGCGCCGACGACCCCGCTCCCCAAAGCAATCCGTGCCATGCTCGACGGCGCCGCGCCACGGGTCTACGTTTGTGCGGGGACACAGTGCGCACCGCCTGCGGCGACAGTGGAACAGGTCACGTCGGCATTGACGAGCTTCGGTCGGACGTAGGCCACTGTAGGGCTTGGCAACAGGTAGTAGAAGGAAGACACATGCACATCGATCTCGCGACCGTCAGCGACTACGCCGTCATCGATCAATACGGAAAGCTCTCCGTCATGGGGATCTTCTCCCACATCTGGGTGGCCCAGTTCCCGGCTGTCCACCCTCGCTTGCATCTGGTGCTCCATCTCAAGGGGCGTCGTACCGAGATCGGAAAGCACATCGTGCGGATTCGGCTGCTGGACGAAGAAGGAACCGAGATCATCACTGGCGACGGCACCGTGAACTTTGCAGAGCCACCCGCAGGTGTCCTCGAGATATCCGCCGGCTGCATCTTGGTGTTCGACGTGCCGTTCCCGAAAGCCGGACGCTATCATTTCGAGATCCTGGTCGACGAAGACTTGGAGACGGAGATCCCGATCACGGTGGCCGCCAACCCGCTGGCGCCTACACCGAGGACACCGCAGAGGCCTTGAGAACGAACTCGTTCCTCCTCCGCGACGACGGTCGCACACATCGTTGACAGCCCGACACTACCTCTGGATCGCCGCGTCCGTCGCGATTGCGCTCGTAGGACTCACCTACAACTTCGCGGGCTACCCCCTGCTCGACCCCGATGAGGGCAGGAATGCGGAAGTGGCCCGGGAGATGGCCGAGCAGAACGACTACGTCTTGCCCCGGATCAACGGCTTGCCATACGTGGACAAGCCGGTGCTGTTCTTCGCCGCCGCGGCTCTCGTCATGGAGGTCCTGGGACCGACGACCCTCGCGGCGCGGCTCCCCGCCCTGGTGTTCACGCTCGCCACCCTCGGCGTCGTGTGGTGGTTCGCCCGTCGCCGCTACGATCCGCGCACGGCTTGGACCGCTGCGATCGCCACCGCCGCAACCCCGTTCACGCTGGCCTACGCGCGGACCGTGATCTTTGACAGTGCCCTGACACTGTGGGTCGTTGTGGCATTGGTCGGCTTCTATGAAGCCACCGAAATCAGTCCGCGCACCCAGGACGATCACGCCACGAAGGAGGCAGACCCCCGTCTCTGGTGGCGCGCCCTTGCATGGGCTGCGATGGCACTCGGAGTTCTCACGAAGGGCCCCATTGCCCTCGCACTCCCGCTCCTGGTGGCCGTGCCGTACGCGGTATGGCGCCGGCGCTCTCGCGCCCTCGTAGACGCGACTTCGGTGCTGCTGTTCGTCGCGATCGTGCTCCCTTGGGTCTATGCCGTATCGCGCGACGTACCGGGATTCCTGCACCACGCACTCGTGACCGAAACGGTGCGCCGTCTCGCGACGACCGACCTGCAGCGGACCGGACCCGTGTGGTACTTCCTCGCGATCCTCCCAGCCGCGGCCCTGCCATGGGCCGTAGTGCTTCTCGCCGGCTGGCGTCGACCACAGCGCCCTGGTCGGCCGCGGCGGGGATGGTTAGATGATCGGCGGGTCGTGTTCCTTCTTCTGTGGCTGTTGGTCCCATTGGCGTTCTTCAGTCTCTCGCAGTCGAAACGACCGCAGTACGTGCTGCCGCTCGTGCCCGCGCTGGGGCTCCTGGTGGGTGCATGGTGGCATGACGTGCGGGGTCGACTGCCGGGAGCCCGAGCAGCGGCGGTGTTTCTCGGGCTAGCCGGCACAGGTCTCATCCTGGGACGCGAGGGTATCTCATCGCTCCTCCCCGCCGCCGGCCCGACCGTCGCCGCCTCGATTCCAGGCACCGCGTGCGCGTTGGGAGCGATCTGCCTCGCCGCAGGTGTTCTGGCATGGCTGGCGACCGCCCGCCGCGCACTGCTGCTGTGCGCACTGAGCCTCCCCGTAGCGGCGATTCCGGTCACCAGCGCGAGACTGATGCGCGCGATCGGCGCTGACCGTTCGACAGAAGAGTTGGCACGGGCGATCGATCGGGTCGCGGACGCCGGAACGGAGATCGTCGGGGTGCAGGCCTTTCCGCTCTCGCTGCCCTTCTATCTCCGACGAACACTGACACTCTCGACGGCCGACGGGTCGGAGCTTACCAGCAATTACCTGACACGGTCCCACGAGTATTGGACTGACCAACCCGATTCGCCACTTCGAGACCACGACTGGTGGCTGGAAACCCTCACCGAGTGCCGCTCTTCCCGTGTGTTCGTCACCAGAGCGGAGGACTCCGAGACGCGCGGCACGCTGCAGCTACACCTACCGCTCCTGGCCATCACACCGCGATGGGCAGCCTACGGCCCCTGCGTGTCCGGCTTGCTTGCGAGCGCGTCCGGGAACGTCCCACCTCGAAACCGGGCTCCCTAGCCGTGTGTGGGATCTATGGAATGGTCACGTTCGGTGCGGCGGCGCTGCGGGCACCCGGCGCCCTGGACCGCATGGGTCGGAGCCTCTCCCATCGCGGCCCCGACGACCGCCAACTCCTCGTCGACCCGCGAGCCGCGCTCGGAACCGAGCGGCTCCGCATCACCGATCCGACCCCCGACGCCGCGCAGCCCTTCACCGACCCGAGTACTCGCGTGTGGCTGAGCTGCAATGGGGCGATCTACAACGCGGAAGCACTCAGAACCCAATATGCGACCTATCCTTTCCGCTCCGACTCGGATGTCGAGCCGTTGCTCCCGCTGTACCTCGACCTCGGGGTCGAGGCCGTCGCGCAAATCGATGGCATGTTCGCGATCGCGGTGTGGGATATGAACGCGCAGCACCTAATCCTCGCGCGGGACCGCTCGGGTGAAAAGCCTCTGTTCTATACCAACATCGACGATGAAGTCTGGTTTGCGTCGGAACTCCAGCCACTGCTCGAACACCCTTCCCTCGTGCGTCGACTCGATCGCCGAGCGCTGGCCGATTATCTCAGACTCGGATACGCGCGCGAGCCGCGAACCATGCTCACCGGCATCCGCAAAGTCGAGGCCGGTACCGCGATCGTGTTCTCCGCCCGTTCGACTCGAGTCCACCGCTACTGGAGGCCGGAGTCCATCGAGCCACAAGACATCGCCGTCCCGGAGGCACGCGAGCGGCTGGCGCTCCTCCTGCAGACTGCGGTCGCCAAGCAAGTTGTCGCCGACGTTCCGGTTGGCGTGTTCACGAGTGGAGGACTCGACTCGTCGTTGCTCGCGCTGCTCGCGTCGCAGGCGCGTGGCACGCTGGGGCTGCACACATTTGCGGTGGGCTTTCCGGATCCATCGTATGACGAGCGCGCATACGCGGCGCAGCTCGCTGGATACGTGGGGAGCCGACACATCGAGGTCACGGCTGACGACGACCGGCTCAGAGACGCGCTGGACACCATCTCCACTCGGGTCGCAGAGCCGGTGGCCGATCCGGCAATGCTCCCGACGTATCTCCTCGCCCAGGCCGCACGGGAGCATGTGGGCGTCGTTCTGAGTGGCGAGGGCGCCGATGAGTTGCTCGGCGGCTACCCGACGTATGTCGGTCATCGATTGGCACCACGGTTCACCAGCCTGCCGGGCCTTGCACGACGAGCGATCCGCTCGTTGGTCGGCCGTCTGCCGCCGTCCCACGCCAAAGTGCCGCTCGAGTTCCTGCTCAAGCGTTTCACCGCACATGCGGCCGCCGGAGTTCTGGAACGGCACGTGGCCTGGTTCGGAACCGGCCTCGACACGCGCGTGTTCCTCGACCGACCACTCGACGACGGCGACGAGCTGTTCGACTACCTGCCCGCAGAGCATGACGCGTTGCGCCGTGTCATGCTGTTCGATTATCGCACCTACCTGCCCGACAATCTGCTAGCCAAGGTCGACCGGGCGACGATGCTCGTCTCTCTCGAGGCCCGGTCGCCGTTCCTGGACCGCGATGTCGTTGCCTTCGCGCTCGGATTACCCACCGAGCTCAAGGTTCGGAAGACGCACACCAAGTGGTTGCTCAAGCAGCTCGGGGAGCGGTGGCTGCCCCAGGCCATCGTGCGCCGTCGGAAGCGGGGCCTCAGTGTACCGGTGGCCCGATGGCTCAACGGCCGCCTGCGCGATTACCTCGACCGTCTGCTCGCTCCGGAACGTGTCCGCGACGGAGGACTGTTGGATCCTGCCCTTGTGGCGCAACTTATCTCGGAACATCGAGGCAACCGTGCCAACCACGCACGGGCCTTGTGGACGTTGTTGATTCTGGAGCGGTGGCGCGAACGTTGGCTGGGAGCCTAGCGAATGATGACCTACGAAGAAGCGTTGGCTTTGATGCACGAATACACGGAGTCCGATGCGCTCCGCAAGCACATGTATGCGGTCGAGGCGGCAATGCGCGCCTACGCCCGGAAGTACGGGGAGGATGAGGACACGTGGGGACTGATCGGGCTGTTGCACGATTTCGACTATGAGAAGTATCCCAACGACAATCACTCAGCGGACAGCGAGCACCCGTCCTTCGGCGTGCAGGTGCTGCGTGAACGAGGACTCCCGGAACCCGTGCTCACCGCAATACTCGGCCATGCCGCATACACGGGAGTCCCGCGAGAGTCGTTGATGGCGAAGACACTGTTTGCGGTCGACGAGCTCTGCGGGTTCCTCACAGCATGCGCGCTCGTACGCCCCTCCAAGAGCGTTCAGGACCTCCAAGTGAAGAGCGTCAAGAAGAAGCTCAAGGACAAGGCGTTCGCGCGCGGCGTAAATCGTGAGGAGGTGCGGCAAGGCGCCGAGGAGCTCGGCGTCCCGCTGGACGAACACATCCAGTTCGTCATCGAGGCACTCCGGTCCGTGGAGGAGCGTCTCGGCCTCGGCACTGCGTGACCCGCCCGGTGCGCAATCGCCCGGTCGACGTCGCCGGAGACCCACTCGGGCGAGCAGTGGACCGGGTCTGCAACACCCGCGCAATCCCGGGTAACGCCATCACGCAATTGATCGACGGCCCGGAGGCTTTCGCCGCGATGCTGGCGCTGATCGACCAAGCGCAACAATGGGTCCATTTCGAGAACTACATCATTCGGGACGACGCCATCGGCACCCGGTTCGCCGAGCGATTGATCGCGGCCGCCCACCGGGGTATCAGCGTGAGCGTGCTCGTCGACCATTGGGGGAGCCGCCGGACATCCCGGGGATACTGGAAGCGCCTGCGGAGCCACGGGATTCACGTGCGTACCTTCAACCGCCTCAATGTCCTGCGACCGTTTGCGTCGGTGCGACGGAATCACCGGAAGTACATGGGGGTCGACGGGATGGACGCGATCCTGGGTGGGATCTGTATCGGGGACGAGTGGGCCGGTGAGCCCGAGCGCGGACAGCCGCCCTGGCGGGACGCTGCCGTTCACATCGTCGGACCCGCGGTGCCGAAACTGGAGTGGTCGTTCCTGAGGCTGTGGCAGGCTTCGGATGGTCCGGCCCCCGACTACCGGGTCCCCGCCAAGGTGGATCCACGCGGAGAGGCGGCCGTGCGAGTCGTTGAAGGAGTGCCGGGAAGCCTCCGTCTCTACCGGGCCATCGGTCTCCTTGCGGCCTCTGCGGCAGGACGTATCTGGGTCACGGATGCCTATCTCGTCGTGGCCACCCCCCTGTTTGCCAGTCTCGGAGCCGCAGCACGCGACGGAGTCGACGTGAGGATACTCGTCCCCGGCCATACGGATATTCCGGCCGTGCGGACTCTCACCCGCGTCGGCTACCGAGAGCTGCTCGAGGCCGGTGTCCGGATCTGGGAGTGGCACGGTCCGATGCTTCACGCAAAGACCATCGTCGTGGACGACACGTTCCTGAAGGTGGGTTCGAGCAACCTCAACCCTTCCAGTTTCCTCGCCAATCATGAGTTGGATGTGCTCATCTCGGGGCCGACGGCATCAGGGAGCGCGGCCCAACAGTTCCGGCGCGACCTGACGAACGCCGTCGAGATCGTGCTCCGCCCGGTCCGCGCACCGGAGGCGCTGAGCACCCGATTGCCTCCTGCCGTCGTGCCCTCGGAGCCGTTGCCAGTCCCGCCTGGCCAGCGCGCCCCGGGGGAACTCTCGCGACGCACCGTCGTGGCGCTGCGCACCGTGGTAGGTGGTGCACGCCGGTCCTTGGCCGGGGCGGTGGTCTTTACTCTTCTCGGCAGCGGGGTACTGTTCGTGGCACTTCCACGGGTCATGGCCTATGGCCTGGCCGTGTTCTGCTTCGGGCTCGCTGGGGCGGCTACGTGGCAGTTCCTGGAGCGCCGCCGGCATTCGGAGGGCTAGGACCCCAACATCTGCAACCTCTCGTGCGTACGAACTATATGGAGGATGCCGAGCTCGCCGCGCTCGCCCAAGCAGGTGACCGGGAGGCGTTCGGCGAGCTGGTGACGCGATACGCGGGCCCGGCCCGGCGGGTGGCCCGAGCGATACTGGCGAACCCCGACGAGGCCGACGACGCGGCCCAGGACGGCTTCCTGTCGGCGTTGCGGCATCTCGGGCGGTTCGATCCGGAACGGCCGTTCGGGCCCTGGCTCCTGCGAATCGTGGCAAATGCGGCGAGCGACCGGCGGCGGCGGCGGAAGGTTCGGACCGCCATGCCCATCTCGCCGGACCTCCCGGCCCGTCAGCCCGGGCCGGACGTGGAGGCCGACAAGGAGCGACTGCGAGAAGGGCTGCGCGACGCGCTTGCGACGCTGCCGGAGCGACAGCGAATGGCGTTGGTCCTGTTCGACGTGGAGGGGTACTCGCACCGTGAGATCGGCGAGATTCTCAACATCCCGGATGGGACCGTGCGGTCAGACGTGTTTCACGCGCGCCGCGCACTTCGTGAACTGCTGGCACCTTGGAAGGATTGGAAGGAGCAAGGGTAATGCCCGACGCTTCACCGTTTGATCATCGGCCCGACCGCGAATTGGGCGACGCACTCCGCCAGGCACTGTCTGACGGGAATGATGCGCGTTTCGCCCAACGGGTGGTCGCTGCGGCGGACCAGGTCTACGGAGACCTCGGCGCCAACCTCCAGTGGTGGTCGACTCTCACGGAATGGGCGCGGCCGGGGTTGGTGGCGGCGATGTTGGTGATCGCCATCGCAGCGTTTTCGGCCGGGCTCTGGGTCGGCCGCGGGAGTGCAACGGCGGCCAATGGTTCCGCCGTGCTCGGGGACCCACTTGGCAGTGACAGCCAGCAGCTTACCGTGCCGGTGCTCCTTGCCGGCCGGCAGGTACCGGACGTGGACGAGGTCCTGTCCGTGGCACTGCGGAGATGAGACGGCGTATCTCAAAGATGCGATCGATAAACGCGAGAGACTAATTACTGGATCCCAACCGGAGCGTTACCAGAAGAACGTCATGTTCAATCGATCGAAGGTTCTCGCTGCCAGTCTGCTCTTCGCCACGTTTGCCCTCGGTGTGGCCGTGGGAGGGGTAGCGCTGGCAGCTTGGGGGGATCGGCTCGACGGCCCCCGACGCCCACCGCGCGAGCGCGTGAGTTACGCCGAGCGTCTCCAGCGGGAGCTTGCGCTCACGCCGGCGCAGCGTGAGTCCGTCGACGTCATTCTCGAGCAGCGGCAGGAGTCGATGCGGGAGCTGTGGGACGAAATCGGCCCACGCTTTGACACCCTCCGCCAACAAATTCACACCGAAATCACGGTTCTTCTCGACGACGATCAACGAGAGGCCCTTGAGGAGCTGCTCGCGCGCTCGGATCATCGAAGGGGCCCGCGAGAACGAGGATCGCAGCATGAGAAATAGGACAACGTTTCATACGTTGGTGGCAGCAGCCGGCCTCGCCGTCCTGCTGCCCACAACCGCGCAGGCGCAGACCCATTCAGTCACACTGGACGACGCCATCGAGCTTGCCCTGCTGGTGAACCCGTCGGTCGTGCGCGCCCGCGGGCAAGTGTCGACCGCCGGAGCAAGCAAGCGCCAGGCCATTGGGAGCTTCCTTCCGACGATCTCGGGCAGCGGGTCGGCAAGCCGCAACTCATCGTCCCGTTTCGACGACAGAACGCAGACCACGATTACCGGCGCCGCGAACTCATACTCAACCGGTTTGAGCGCATCCCTCCAACTGTTCGACGGCTTTCGCCGATTCGCAGAGAATCGTTCCGCAAGCGCCGACCTGGCCAGCGCGGATGCGGGACTGGTGAATCAGGAGTTCCAGGTCATTCTGCAAACCAAGCAGGCATTCTTCAACGCGCTTGCCGCGAACGACCTCGTGAGAGTCTCCGAACGACGGATCGAGCGCGCCCGCGAGCAGCTGCGAGTCTCGATTGACAAGCTGGCGGCCGGCAGCGCGATTCGGTCGGACACGCTGCGCGGACGCGTCGAGCTTGGGACCGCCGAGTTGCAGCGGCTGAACGCTGAGACGCAGCGCGCGACCGCCGAGGCAAATCTCGCGCGCCTGATCGGCGTGGACGGGACCGTCCGGCCGATCGCCGACTCGGTCCTGTACCAACCGGTTCCGGTGGACACGGCACAACTACGGACGGAAGCCGTGACGCTGTCACCGGTCGTCCTCCAGGCAGACGCGGACGCGCGGGCGGCGGAGGCTTCCGTTGCGGTCTCCCGGGCACAGTATTTCCCCACGATCAACGCTTCCTACTCGCGATCGTGGGCGGGACAGGAACTCGGCAGCCTCGATCCGTCGTGGTCGGCGCGGCTGAGTCTGAATTGGCCGATCTTCAACGGCTTTACACGCGAGACCAACATGACGCGTTCCGCGGTGAACCGGGACGCGGCGCTCGCCGACGCCGAGGACGCGCGACGGCAGGTCAACGCACAGCTTACACAGTATGTGGCAGCACTGGCCGCGGCCGAACAGAGCTTCTCGATCGCCGAGGCGAGTCGCGCGGCTGCCGACGAGGAGCTTCGCGTACAACAGGAACGCTATCGGCTGGGAGCGGCTACGATTCTCGACGTCCTCGCGTCTCAGATCAGTCTTGACCAGGCCGAGGTCGATATCGTACAGGCGCGACTGGATTTCAGGGTCGCCAAGGCACAGATCGAGGCCCTCGTGGGGAGAGAGCTATGACCGATTCGACCATGAAAATGGACTTCCGCACGGGGGACATTCCCCAGCCGGACATCATTATCCTGACCCACAAGTTGAAGCGCGACTACGTGGTTGGGACCGAAGTGGTGCGCGCGCTACAGGGCATCAGCCTACAGGTTCGCCGGAACGAGTTCAGCGCGATCATGGGGCCGTCCGGCTCCGGGAAGTCCACGCTGATGAACCTCATCGGCTGTCTCGACACGCCTACCGGTGGCGAGTATTGGCTGAATAGTCAGAAAGTGAGTGAACTGGACGACGACGAGCTCG
This sequence comes from Gemmatimonadota bacterium, assembly GCA_039588295.1. Lineage (GTDB taxonomy): Bacteria > Gemmatimonadota > Gemmatimonadetes > Gemmatimonadales > GWC2-71-9 > JAOTVV01. Next base: position 29,186 of record JBDHAB010000003.1, on the reverse strand, counting down.
CACGGATTCGCAACAAGGAGATCGGCTTCGTCTTCCAGACATTCAACTTGCTGCCGCGTGCGACGTCGCTCCACAACGTCGAGTTGCCACTGATCTACGCCGGGATCTCCGGCAAGGCGCGGCGGGAACAGGCAGCCGACGCGTTGGCGCGCGTGGGGTTGGCCGACCGGATGACGCACAAGCCCAACGAGCTGTCCGGTGGCCAGCGGCAACGCGTGGCGATCGCCAGAGCGTTGGTCAACAACCCGAGTATCTTGTTGGCGGACGAGCCGACGGGAAACCTCGACAGTCACACGAGTTCAGAGATCATGGAGGTCTTGGAGGATCTCCATTCCCAGGGGCAGACGATTCTGCTCATCACTCACGAACGCGATATCGCGGCTCACGCCGGTCGTCAGGTGCATCTACTAGACGGTCTGGTCGAGCGCGATGTGATCACAGAGAGAACAGCATGAACACCAAGTGCGTAGCATATCGAACCGCGTCCGTGGTCATCGGTGCCCTATTGTTGACGAGCTGCGCTGAGGAGGAGCAGGCGCCCGTCTATCAGATGATCCCGGTTTCCACTCGTGACATCGTCGTATCGGCGAGCGCTGCTGGTGTGATCGAGCCGGTCACGACCGTCGACATCAAGTCCAAGGCATCGGGAGAGCTGATGGAGGTACGGGTGGACGTCGGCGATGTCGTAGAGCCGGGCCAGCTCCTCGTGAAGGTCGACCCGCGTGTCACGCGCAACGCCCTGCAACAGGCGGAGGCGGACTTGGACGTTGCCAAGGCGCAGCTCACCAACTCGGAGTCACAGTTCCGTCGCGCTGAGGACCTCTTCAAGACCCAGTCGATCACCGAGCAGGAGTACGAGACTGCGAACCTTCAGGCAGCGAACGCCCGTGCCCAATTGATCCGGGCGGAGCGCTCGCTAGAGGATGCCAAGATCTCGTACGAGGACACCGATGTGCGGGCGCCGGCCGCAGGGGTCATCATCCAGAAGAACGTCGAGGTGGGCACGGTCGTTCAGTCCGCGACGCGCGAAGTTGGCGGTGGCGCCGCCCTGCTCCAGATGGCAAACCTCGACACGGTGCAGGTGCGCTCCCTCGTGGACGAGACGGACATCGGCAAGATCCAACCGGGCATGGATGTCACCATTACAGTGGAGGCATATCCCAACCGCCCATTCCGGGGTCGCGTTCTCAAGATCGAGCCGCAGGCCCTGGTGCAGCAGAACGTCACCATGTTCCCGGTACTGGTGCGGATCGCGAACGAGAACATGGTACTCAAGCCCGGGATGAACGCGGAGGTCGAGGTGCACGTCGGGGATCGGAGCGGAGTGTTGGCCGTCCCCAACTCCGCACTGAGAACCGAGCGAGATGTCGGCTCTGCCGCATCGGTCCTTGGGCTCGACCCGGAAGCAGTGCAGGAACAAATCGCTGAAGCTCGCCGGCTGGCAGCCGCGCCACCCGAAGGAGACGCACCCGAAGGACAGGCCGGTTCGAACGGCCAACAGGCGCAACGCCAGACCGTCAACATGATGGGCCGCGAGGTCCCCATACCGGAGGGGTACACTGCCGAGCAAGTGCGGGCGGTCTTCACGAAGATGCGTGAAGGCGGTGGGCCGGCGGCACTATCAGCCGAGGACCGTGCGCTGCTCCAGAAGTTACGTGGTTCGGGCAGCGGGCAAGGTCGTGATCATCGTCAAACGGACGACAGCGCGGCGTTGTTCGGTGGCGACTATATCGTGTTCGCGATGCGGGACGGCACACCGACGCCGGTTCCCATCAGAACCGGCCTCACCGACCTCGACTACTCCGAAGTGGTCAACGGGCTCACCGAGGCGGACACCGTGCTGATCATGCCCAGTGCCAGTCTCATCGCGAGCCAGCAGGCATTCCAGGAGCGGGTCAATCAGCGTGCCGGGGGACTTCCTGGCGTGCAACGGCGCTAGCGGACGTGCCACAACCTCGAGAACGGAGCGCACATGCTCTTCGGTGAAATCATCAACGTTGCCCTCGGCGCCATCCGCGCGAACAAGCTTCGCTCGTTCCTTACCGCGCTCGGCATCGTAATCGGTGTGGGAGCCGTCATCACGATGGTGGCCTTGGGATCGGGCGCCCAGAAGGCGGTCCAAGACCAGATCTCGGCGCTTGGCACGAACCTGCTCACCGTCTACGCAGGACAGTCCATGCACCGCGGGGTGGCCAGCGCGGACCGTGTGGCTCTGACGAGCCTGGACGCCGAGGCGCTGGAACAGGACGCTCCTGTGCTCACCGCCGTAGTGCCCGAGATCCGACGCAACCAGCAAGTCGAGTACGTGAACCAGAACATCAACGTGAACGTCAACGGAACCGTCCCAGACTACGTGGAGGTGAACAACTACTCCATCGAGCACGGCCGGGTGTTCACGACCGGAGACGGCAGCGCACGCAAACGCGTGGCCGTGCTCGGAAACGCGGTACCCGAAATGCTCGGCGCGAACGGCGCTGCGATGCTCGGCCAGCAGATTCGGATCCGTGGTATTCAGTTCGAGATCGTGGGCGTGTTGGCCCAGAAGGGCTCGAGCAGCAGCTGGTTCAACCCGGACGAGCAGATCTTGATTCCGCTGCAGACCGCTCAGTATCGGATTTTCGGGAGCGATCGCGTCAATTCCATCACCGTCCAAGTCGCGCATCCGGACTCGATGACGGTAGCAATGATCCAAATCGAGCAGGTCCTTCGTCGGGAGCACGCGATTGCCCCCGGCAAGGACAACGATTTCCAGATTCGGGACTTCACGCAGTTCCTGACGACGTTCGAGGAAACAACGAAGACGTTCACCTTCCTCCTCGGCGGGATTGCCGCCGTGAGCTTGTTGGTCGGCGGCATCGGCATCATGAACATCATGCTCGTGTCCGTCACCGAGCGAACCCGTGAGATCGGTGTGCGGAAGGCGCTGGGCGCGACGCGGGGAAACATCATGCTGCAGTTTCTCGTCGAAGCGCTCGTGCTCTGCATGATGGGTGGTGCCATCGGGATCCTGTTTGGCACCGGTGGCGCGATTGCGCTCTCTGAGCTCGCGAACTGGAATACGTACGTCTCCCTGCCGGCGGTCGGACTCGCGGTGGCGTTTAGTGCCTTCGTCGGGGTCTTCTTTGGTCTCTGGCCGGCCAGACGGGCGGCGCGACTGGATCCCATCGAAGCGTTGCGCTACGAATAACACCACATCGTCGGAGCCCGAGACCCGCGGTCATATCGAATGACTTGGGCCTCGGGCTCTGACCACTGACGCCCACAGTATCTTTCCGGTTGTGCTGATTCCCCTACTCTTCGCACTGCAGGCTGTTGCTCCCGACTCCAACGTCTACCACGGTCGGTCGGGCCAGCTCGCCGTACGTCCACCCCGCATCGAGGCAACCGCCACCATCGATGGCGTGCTGGAAGAAGACGTGTGGAACCGTGCCGCGATGCTGACGGGCTTCTCGCAGTATCAGCCGGTGGACGGCGCTGCGGCAATCGATTCGTGCGAGGTGAGGGTCTGGTATTCGCCGAGCGGCATGTATTTCGGGGTACGCGCATTCGAACCGCACGGAATCGTGAATGCCACGCTCGCCGATCGAGACAAGATCGATACCGATGACTACGTCCAGATCCTGCTGGACACCTTCAACGACCGCCGTCGAGCATTCGTCTTCGGAGTCAACCCGCTGGGCATCCAGACCGACGGTATCCGGAGCGAAGGGACCATGGGGGCCGCTGGTGGACCTGGCGCCGGCGGCCAGTTTCAAAACCTCGATCTGAACCCTGACTTCGTGTTCGAGTCGAAGGGACGGGTTGTCGAGGACGGATACGAGGTCGAGGTGTTCATCCCGTTCAAGAGCATTCGTTACCAGTCGGGAGAGCCCCAGACCTGGGCGATCAACATTATCCGCAAGATCCAGCACTCTGGCTACGAGGACACCTGGACACCGGCGCGGCGAGCGAACGCCTCCTTCCTGGCACAGTCAGGGACCCTCGAGGATCTGACGGGATTGCGGCGTGGTCTCGTGGTGGACGTGAACCCCTTCGCCACCGGAAAGATGCTTGGTGAGCCCGACACAACCGGCTGGGCATACGATGCAACACCTGAGGTGGGCGTCAATGCGCGGTGGGGTATCACACCCAATCTGACGTTTGACGTGACTGCCAATCCCGACTTCTCGCAGGTCGAGGCGGACGTCGGCCAGGTGACCGTCAATGAGCGATTCGCCGTCTTCTTTCCGGAGAAGCGGCCGTTCTTCCTCGAAGGCATCGAGCAGTTTGACACGCCGAACCAACTGATCTACATGCGCCGTATCATCAACCCGCTCGGCGGTGTCAAGCTGGCGGGAAAGGCCGGTAGGACCAACATTGGATTTCTCTCCACCATCGATGCCAAAGCGGCGTCGGCGACCGGATCCGACCACCCGATTTTCAATCTGCTACGTCTCCGCCGGGATCTTGGCACGAGCTCCACGATCGGGGTGAGCTACACGGACAAGATCGACGGCGATGACTACAACCGCGTCGCGTCGGCGGACGCCCGGATTGTGTTCGCGAAGCTCTATTTTGTGGAGGCACAGATTGCCGGCGCCTTCACACGGACCGACGGTTCCAGCGTCGCCGGTCCGTTGTGGCAGATCACGGCCGATCGGACCGGACGTCACTGGGGGTTTCACTACACCGTTTCGGGAATCCATCCCGATTTTCAGGCCCAGAGCGGCTTTGTGCCGCGAACCGGCATCGTGCATCCCTTCTTCGTGAACCGACTGACCGCCTACGGGAATCCGGGAGCGCTACTCGAGAACTGGACCGCCTTTTTCGCGCTCGATGGGATCTGGGATTACAACGATTTCTTCGACGCGAGAGCTCCGCTGGAGACCAGCGTCAGCGCCACGAACTTCATCACCCTTCGAGGGAACTGGCGTCCAACGATCACACCTTCGTGGTCGACCACCTCGTTCGATCCGGCGTTCTACGACGACTACTACGTGGAACGCGGCACGCCGACCGTGACAGATACCGTGGCCTTCGCCGTGCCCGACCGAATCAACGACGTGTTCACCATTAGTGCGAGTGTTGCGACACCCGAGTTTCCCGGGTTTTCGGCGAGCATTGGAACGACGATCGGCAAGGACATCACGTTCTTCGAGCCGGCCCGCGCCAACGCACTGGCGTTCCATGCCACGTTCGCTTGGCGACCTACGGACCAGCTCCGCACGGAGGCCCGCTACGTCTACGCCAGATTGAACCGGGAGCGAGACGGCACGCGGTTCTCCACCGCGCATATCCCACGACTCAAGATCGAGTATCAGGTTTCCCGACCGATCTTCGTGCGGGTCGTCGGCCAGTACGTCTCTCAAGAACGGGATGCTCTGCGCGACCCGCGGACCGACGAACCGATCTTACTGCTCGATCCCGACACCGGGACGTTCAGTGTTGCGGCGCCGGTGACCTCGAACGACCTCCGCATCGACTGGCTGTTCTCCTATCGGCCCACGCCGGGGACCGTGGTCTTTCTCGGGTATGGTGCCAGCCTCACCGAGCCAAATGCGTTCCGCTTTGCGGAGTTGGAGCGTGTAGCCGACGGATTCTTTCTCAAAGTGAGCTATCTGTTTCGCATGTGATCCAACCGAATACCTGGGTCGCTTCAGGCGGTTTGATTGGCGGCCCTTTCGCATTCAATCCCCGAAGGTATTTTCGGAGTGCACGCTCACGAGGAGCCACCGGTACATGATCGGCGTTCGAGCACCAGCATCGACCTCCAACCTTGGCGCGGGATTCGATTGCCTCGGCCTGGCCCTCGAGATCTGGATGGAAGCACGGGTCGTCGAAGGTTCGGGCGATCCGGTACACTCTGGCACGATTACCCGCCTCGATCGCCAGCACGACATCGTCCTCAATATCGCGGGAGATTCCGTACCCCCACGGCACAGGCTGGAGATCCACTCGGATATCCCGATGGCGCGGGGACTTGGCTCGTCGGCCGCGGCGGCAGTTGCAGGGTATGCGCTGCGACAGCTGCTGAAGGACAACTCCATGGACCGCGACGTCGTGTATGAATCAGCGGTCTCGCTCGAAGGTCATCCGGACAACGCCGGTGCGGCCACCTTCGGGGGGTTCGTGCTCGCGGCACCGCGCCTCGCGCGACTCGCATTCAACCGCAATCTCGCCGTGGCCCTGGCGGTCCCGGAGATGCCCATCGACACGAAGGCCGCGCGCGCGATGCTGCCCGAGACGCTGCCACGTGCCAAGACGATCCGCCAGGCGTCCAGGGCGGCCGCTCTGGTGCTCGGGTTGATGAACGCCGAAGGCGATCTCATCGAATACGGCATGGATGACCAAATCGCCGTCCCGCTCCGGAAGGAGCTCATCCCCGGCTACGACCAGGCCGTGTCCGCAGGGAAGGCGGCCGGTGCCTTCGGCGTCACTATCTCAGGATCGGGGTCTTCCGTCGTCGCCATCACGTCGGCCGAAACAGCCACGAACGTCGCGGAGGCCATGGCCAGCGCACTGACGGAACACGACAATCCATCCGCTGCCCTCACTCCGGAGGTGAGTGAACGGGGGGTGGCGGTGCTCGAGTAGGATGGGGACGGGAAGATCAGGGAGAGGGAAGCACTCCCCCGACTGCTAGCCACCAGCAGGTCTCACTTTCCCAGCCACCTGAGTCGATCCCCGATCTGACCTGCGTGTTCCCGGCAATGCAGATAATGGAAGCGGGCCCATTCCGGGAAGTTCAGATCGCCGAGCATCGGATGCCGCACGAAGAGCGAGAGCTGACGCTCCTCATTCAATTCACTCGATAACTCCTTCAATCGCTCCACGCCCATGCGGAACTGCGCCGCTGCCAGCTCCGGATTGGGCTTGTCGTCCGGCTTGGTGCGTGAAGGAGCCCGCAGTCCGCCAGGGATCCGGCCAATGCCAAGTACGAGGTGCCGGAGTACGGTCTCATGCGGCCGGCGGCGACGCTTCATCGCACCGGATTCGGCCAATGCGGTGAACGCCCCTGCGACGAGATCCACACCAACCGCGAGGTGTTGCACGATCTGGGCAATCGTCCATCTCCCACGCGGCGCGCGATGCCAATCGCCGTCGGAGATACCGTGAAGTGGATACAGCACGAGGGGCTCGAGTCGAGCCAGGTGGTGGGAGACTTTCATCGAAGCATCCGCGGTCCGTTCTCGGTTGTCAGAAGTCTAACAAATCGGCTCCCAGAACGGACGACCGAGAACGGGACCGGGTTAGCCAGCCAGGGCGATACACTCAATCTCGACCTTGGCGCCGAGCGCCAACCCACTACCGGCAACCGTCGAGCGGGCGGGGGGCTCCTCCGAAAAGAATTCACGGTAGACCGCGTTCATTGCCTGATAGTCACCGATGTCGACGAGGAATACCGTACACTTCACGACGCGACTCAAGGAGCTTCCAGCATACTCGAGCACCTGCCGAATGTTCTCCAGCGTCTGTCGCGTTTCGGGACCGACGCCCCCTGCCACCAACTCCGTCGTACCCGGCTTGGTGCCGATCTGACCCGACAGGAACAGTGCATCGCCGACGCGAACGGCGCTCGAGAACGGCAATCCCTCGAGCGACCCCGGCATTCGGATGGTCTGTTTCTCCTGAGACCACGCGGGTGCGGCGAGCACCGCCAGCACCACCGCGGCTGCAACTAGACTGCGCATCATGACCTCCGACTGTTACTCACATCGCTCCATGCTCCCGGTCACCGCGATCTTCCAACCTCCCGTGGTCTTGAGAAGCAGGCGCTCGGTTACGCCGCGTGTGGTGTCGGGTCCGACAACGGAGACGTACGCAAATCCACCCCACACGACCCCCGGCGCGATCCACACCAAGGTGGGCGTCTCGGTGATCAGGGACTCCGGCCACTGGTCGCTCGCGCGGCGCGCTTCGGCAAACAGCATGTACCCCCGCCGCAGCGAGTCCGCCCCGGCGATTACCAGCTCCGGCGAGCTTAGATACTGCGTCAGGTAGGCCTCGGTATCGTGTCGCTGGATCGCCGCGATATTGAGCTCAATTGCCTCGAGCGCTCCCTCGAGATCGGCGGACCTGACCGACTCGACGCGTTGGCCGGCACATGCGGTACTCACAGCGACGACGACAAAGGCAGCGAAGCGATGCATGACGTCTCCTCATCTCCTCGGGCCGCGCCACGGCGGTTCAGTCTCCCACCCATCCAGGCTCTCGATCTGCGCGGTTGACGGTGGGCGCTCGCGCTTGAGGCGTGCGGCGACCGCCTCGACTTCCCGCATGACCCGGAGCACGTTGAGCCCGATCACCTTTTTGGCATCCTCGTCACTCCAGCCTCGACGTAGCAGCTCGGCGATCAGGTTCGGGAACTTCGACACATCCTCCAGATCGATTGGTGGCACGTCGATGCCATCGAAATCCGATCCGATGCCGATGTAATCGACTCCCGCGACGGTGCGCAGGTGTTCGATGTGGTCAGCGACGACGCCGACGTCGGGCGCGGGATACGGATTTGCCTCTCGCCAGACACGCAACGAATCTGCCACTGCGGCCCCCCGCACACCGGTGTCCATGAGCCGGCGCCGTTCGGCGCGCACGCGATCGGAGTATTCGTACGCCGGCTGATAGATGAACGGCGCCACGAAGTTGATCAAGATGACTCCGCCATTCCTCGCGACCGCGACCGCGACGTCGTCCGGAACGTTGCGAGGATGCTGCGTAAAGTGCCGTGAAGACGAATGCGAGAAGAACACCGGAGCTTCCGCCACACGCAACACATCCCACATCGTCGAATCGGACGCGTGCGACAGGTCGACCAGCATGCCCAGCCAGTTCATTTCGTGCACCACTTCCTCACCGAATCGCGTGAGGCCGTTGTGCCGTGCCGAATCGGTCGCCGCATCTGCCCAGTCCGTGTTGCGCGAGTGGGTGAGCGTCATGTAGCGCACGCCGTCACGGTAGAAGGCACGCAACAGTCCCAGGGAGTTCTCGATCATGTGCCCGCCCTCAAGGCCGAGCAACGAACCGATCTTGCCGCTCCGATGGATCCGCACGATGTCGTCGGCGGTACCTGCAAGCTCGAAGGTCTCCGGATATCGCGCCACCATCCGGTGCACGACGTCTCCGGCCTCCATGCCGGCTCGCGCCGCCCCACGTCCCTCGAAGCCGCTGGGCGTGTACGTGGACCAAAACTGGGCACCCACGAGCCCTTCCCGAAGTCGAAGGATGTCGGTCATCAGTTGCGGTTGCGGCTTCGCGATATCGAGCGAATCGAGGCTGAACGCGTATCCCGTGCGCACGGCCCACGGGAGATCGTTGTGGCCGTCGATCAGCGGTACCTGACGCATCAGTCGCCGAGCGCGCTCCAAGAAGGGGTCAGGTGTCTGTCCGTCAGCTTTCGGAGCTGCCACGGCGCCAACGCCAGCCAGCATCAGCACTGTCGTGAGCATCCTTCGGTTCATGAGTCGTCCTCGTTCTCCTGAGGTGGGGAGGTGGCATGGTACCCGTCGCAAGAGAGCACCGGCAGGCGAGGGTACCGGACGAACGTTGAGTCGGTCTCGGACAGCCGGCAATGCCAAAACTCCGACCCTCTTCGCGACGCCACAATGCGATGATGGCGGCACGTCGCGCACAGGTTGACTCCGCGATTCGACAGGGACATGGAACGACGTAAGCTGGTGTCGCGCCTGCCTGGGGGTCAAGGTTACATTTCCGGCGATGGCTGATCTAACCTGTGTCCGCTGCGGACAGACACGCGAGCGAATGGCGGCCCCGCCCTTCCGAAGCGAGCTAGGCGATCGCATCTACGACTCGATCTGCCAGATCTGCTGGCAGGAGTGGCTGCAGCACCAAACCGCGGTCATCAACCATTACGCCCTGGATCTCCGCGACCCCCGGGCGCGCGAGTTTCTCACCATGCAGACGGAGACGTTCCTCTTTGGCCAGCAGCAGGCCTAAGACTCCCAGCAACGCACAGATCAAGCTGGTGGTGAACGGCGAGCCGACCGACGTCGCCTTCGCGCCACACAAAACGTTGCTCGAGGTGCTGCGCGAGGACTTGGGGCTCACCGGCACCAAGCACGGGTGTGAACTCGGCGAGTGCGGCACCTGTGCTGTGCTCCTCAACGGCCAGCCGGTGCTCTCCTGCCTGGTGCTAGGGCTCGCGTGCGCAGGCGCTCGGGTGGACACGGTCGAGGGCATGGCGACCGGCCCGGATCTCCATCCGTTACAGGATGCGTTCGCCGACTTGGGGGCGGCGCAGTGCGGCTACTGCACCCCGGGGTTCCTGCTCACGGCCAAGGCCCTGCTCGACGCGAACCTGTCACCCGGCCGCAAGGAAATCAAGGACGCCCTGGCCGGCAACCTCTGCCGCTGCACCGGATACCTCAAGATCTACGAGGCGGTGGAACTCGCCGCAGCACGGATGCGGGGGGAAGAGGCAGCACCGAAAGACGAAACGGTCTATGGCAGGCGGTAAGGCGGGCCGCAGATCGTCGGAGCGGCGGATCGTCGGTACGGCGCATCGGAAGATCGATGCGACCGCCAAGGTCACCGGGCAAACGAAGTTCGCCGACGACATCGTGCTGCCGCGGATGCTGTTCGGCAAGCTGCTCCGGAGCACCGTCCCTCACGCCCGAATCGCTCGCATCGACACCACGAAAGCTAGCGCGCTCGAGGGGGTCACGGCGGTGCTTGCTGGCAGGGACCTACCGATCCCATTCGGCATCCTCCCCGTCAGCGAGGACGAACATGCGCTGTGTCCCGACACCGTTCGGTTCATCGGCGATCCGGTCGCCGCGGTCGCCGCAACCAGCGAGGAAGTCGCTGTAGCGGCGCTGGACCTGATTGAGGTCGAGTACAAGCCGCTTCCGGCCATCGCGTCACCGGAGCAAGCCCTCGCCACGCCGGAACCGCGGATTCATGACTATGGCGCGGTTGGGAACCTGCACAAGCTGATCGACCTGGAGTTCGGTGATGTCGACGAGGCGTTCGACCGTGCGGATCACGTGCGAGAGGACTTGGTGTTTTACAGCGGCAACACACACCTGGCGATGGAGCAACACGCCGCCGTCGCCGACTGGTCGCCCGACGGCAAGATCACACTGTGGAGCTCGACCCAGACGCCACACTACGTCCATCGCGCGCTTGCCAAGGTCCTGGAGCTTCCACCGTCTCACATTCGCGTCATCGCCTGCCCCAACGGTGGAGGATTCGGCGGCAAGAGCGATCCGTTCAATCACGAGATCGTAGCGGCCAAGCTCGCAATGGTGACGGGACGTCCCGTCAAGATCACGCTGACGCGGGAAGAGGTGTTCTACTGTCACCGCGGTCGACATCCCACGCTGATGTGGGTCAAGTCAGGCGTATCGCGAGACGGCCGCATCAAGGGCATGCACTTCAGGACCTTGCTCGATGGCGGTGCGTACGGCTCCTACGGCGTGGCGAGCACCTATTACACAGGTGCGTTGCAGACGGCCACATATCACGTCGAGCGATACAAGTTTCAGGGGGCGCGGGTCTTCACCAACAAGCCCCCTTGCGGACCTAAGCGGGGACACGGGACGCCGCAGCCGCGATTCGCACTCGAAGTCCACATGGACAAGCTCGCCGAGGATCTCGCTATCAATCCAGCCGACCTCAGGCTGAACCATCTCGTGCCACCCGATTCGCTCACCGCGAACTACCTCAAGATCGGATCCATGGGGTTGGGTGCGTGCATTCGGAAGGTGGTCGACGGTGCGGGCTGGCGTGACAAGTTCCGCAAGCTCCCGCATGGTCGAGGCGTGGGGATCGCCTGCTCCAGCTACATCAGCGGCGCGGGTCTTCCGATCTACTGGAACAACATGCCGCACTCGGGCGTGCAGCTGAAGGTGGATCGAGGCGGCGGCGTAACCGTCTTCTGCGGTTCCACCGATATCGGCCAAGGTTCCGACACGATCCTCGCGACCATTACGGCCGAAGTCCTGGGCCTCCATCTCTCGGACGTGGCGGTCGTGACGGCCGATACCGATCTGACTCCAGTCGACCTCGGCAGCTACTCGAGTCGAGTGACGCTGATGAGCGGCAACGCTGCCCTGCAGGCCGCGGAGCGGGCGCGTGAGATCGTTGCGACACACGCGGCCAAGAAGCTGGGGGTTCCCGAGTCGCGGCTCACGTTTGCGGACAATCGGGTGTTCGACGTGGAGGAACCGGATGTTGGCATGAGCTTCGCCGAAGCGGTACAACTGGCAGAAGCGGCTACCGGAACGGTCGGAACCGTCGGCTCCTATACGCCACCCAGAAGCCCCGGTCGGTACCGCGGCGCGGGCGTCGGTCCGTCGCCCGCGTACTCGTACAGCGCGGCTGTCGCTGAAGTGGAAGTCGATCCATCGACCGGGATCGTAACCGTACCTCGCATCTGGATCGCGCACGACGTCGGCAAGTGCATCAACCCGGTCACGGTGATCGGCCAGGTCGAGGGTAGCGTCTACATGGGCTTGGGTGAAGCGCTCATGGAAGAGATGGCGTACCGCGGAAATCGAAATGTGGTCCACAAGATCCCGTCGATGTTGGAGTACAAGAGTCCCACGACGCTCGAGATGTGCGACGTCGTCACCTATCTGATCGAAGACCCGGACCCCAGCGGGCCGTTCGGCGCGAAAGAGGTCGGTCAGGGACCACTGCTGCCCGTTCCCCCTGCAATCGCGAACGCGGTGTACGACGCCGTTGGAGTTCGCATCGATGAGCTCCCCATCACGCCCGAGAAGGTGACGAAGGCGCTCAAAGCGAAGGCTACTGGCAGGGAAGGCCGTTACGGCCCGACGTCGTTCCCGGCGATCCCCTGGCCGGAGCCCACGCGGGTGCCGCCGCCATGGGAAGGTGGGGACGGCCGGGCCGCAGATGCCGAGGTTCGCCATGAGACCGTTGGAGCCGGCGGCGTGCGAGAGCGACACGGCGTATCCGCGAGCGGGCCCACCCCCGAAGAGCGCCAGCACTGATGCTGCGGCTTCCCGCGTTTACCTACCTGCAGCCGAAATCGCTGCGTCAAGCGTTGATCATGAAACGCGACGCGGGGTCGGACGGAATGTACGTGGCGGGAGGCACCGATCTTTATCCCAACATGAAGCGCCGGCACCAGGAACCGAAAGTTCTGATCTCGCTCAACGGGATTCGCGCCCTCCGACGCTTCACCGGAGGCGCTGGTGGCGCCGTACTCTCCGTCGGAGCCGGAGTCACCCTCACCGCTCTGCACAACCATAAGCGGGTCAAAAAGAGCTACCCGGGACTTGCACGGGCAGCCGAACTCGTCAGCACGCCGCTACTGCGCAACATGGGAACGTTCGGCGGCAACCTCTGCCTCGACACGCGGTGCAACTATTACAACCAGACGTACGAGTGGCGGAAGGCGATCGACTTCTGCATGAAGAAGGACGGCGAGATCTGCTGGGTGGCTCCGTCCAGTCCGCGATGCTGGGCGGTGAACTCGAGCGACACCGCGCCGTTGACGATCGCGATGGGCGCAGAGTTCGTGCTGGCGGGACACGACACGCAACGCGAGATCCCAGCCACCGAGTTCTTCAAAGACGACGGCATTCACTATCTCAAGAAGCACCCGGACGAGATCCTCACCGAGGTCCGTCTCCCCGCGTTGAATAACTGGGACGCTACCTACTGGAAACTGCGTCGCCGGGGTTCCTTCGATTTCCCTGTGCTCGGCGTGGCCACATGGATTCGCTGGGACGGGTCGTTCGTGGCAGATGCCCGTATCGTGCTTGGTGCGGTGGCGAGTTACCCGAAGTCCGTTCGGGAGGCCGCGAGTGCGGTCATCGGTAGCGAGCTGGAAGACGACGCCATTGCCACTGCGGCCGCCGCCGCGTTCAAGCCAGCAAAGCCGATGGACAACACCGATTTCACGCTGGCTTGGCGCAAGGAGATGGTGCGCGAATTCGTCCGGGGTACGCTCGAGGAGCTGAAACTCCGGAAGGGAACAGGGAAGAAGAGAAAAGATAGGGGATAAGGCAGAAGGAGTAGTCTACCCGACCTCCTGCCGCTCCAAGTCCTGCAGCATCTGCCGCGCCGGGGTGACAATCTCCAACTCATCGTAGAACTCACACCGGTCGATGAGCTCGCCGAGCAGCACGCTGGCGATCACCACCCAGTGACCGCCAGCGGAGGGAAACACCCACAGTAAAGCGGGCGCGACGAGACCCAATCCCAGCCGGAGGCCACTCACGAGCACGCGGCTCGGTGATGCGTGCTCGGCGCTTGCCGCCTTGCGACGCATGTAGAGCACGAACTTCGTCACTCCAACGGCCCCGGCCACCACAGGGTTCACGGCAAGAACACCTGCCAGAAACAGTCCGGTGAGCGTCGCTCCGGCGGAGTGCGGCACGCCACCCTTGGGCAGGAGTCCGTACCGATACACCCGGTCGATCGATACCAATGCGGCAAACCCAGCCAAGGACGCGAGCAAACCCATCACGGCGTTCCCACGCAACCATTGCAGGTAGACCGTACCGATCGCCACGAAGAGTGACACCGCCACGACTTCTCGACTGAGCCACGAGTTCTTGACGTTGAGCACTGCACGCCAGGCTCGATCGGCCCGGCCCAGGTGAGCGGTCGCGAGCGCCAAGGCAACAATCGCCGTACCGACAAACACCGGAACGCCGACACCAAGTCCGCCTGCCGACGCCGAGATGACCGCAGCGACGAGCACGGTGATGAGGAAGCTGAACGCTACGAGCGACCACTCCGATCGCAACGTGATCTTCGACGGGGCCCGCTCGGTCCATCGCGAATGGCTGACCGGAGCAGCTGAGGCCATCGACGGGGCGTTCGTGCCTTGGGCTAGCGGCACGATCCTGATGGCGGGGCGAAGGTCGGTCTGCGGGAATCCGGGACCGTCGTTGGCGAACTCCTCCTCCGGCAGTCGACGCACCCTGAGTGCTCCAGTCGGGCAGTAGGCCGCGCACGCCGGCTCCGCACCGCGCTTCAATCGGTCGACACAGAACGTGCACTTGGTGACGATTCCGCGCGCCCGATCGAACAGCGGCGCGTCGAACGGGCACGCCCAGGCGCAGTACCGACAACCAATGCACTTCGCCTCGTCGAGTAGCACCGTACCAGTCTCCGAATCCCGCTCATACGCGAGCGCCGGGCACGCGCTCATACAGGCGGCGTCCGCGCAGTGATTGCACGCGAGCGAGAGATGGAACAAGGGAAGCCCGGGGCGGTGGCGCGGGTTGAAGGTGGACACCTGGCGCCAGCTCTGCATGAACGGCAGGTCGTTCTCGATCGTGCACGCGAGCCGGCAGGCCTGGCAACCCGTGCACGTGTTCTGATCGAAGACGAACCCGTACCGGGTCACGTCGCGAGTCTCACATCCACCAAATTGTCGTGAAACGCCGCCCCGTACCCCATGTCCGTTTCGCGCCCCAACGAGCAGTAGTTCACCGTGCCACCGTCGGTGATCCACCACCCGTTCGTCACCGCGACGCAGCCCGGCTTGATCCCCTGGTCAAGGCGCGCCTCCACACGGAGGTGTCCGCGGCCGTTGTAGACTTCCACCAAGGCACCCTCACAAATGTGCCGCGGGTTCGCGTCGAGTGGATGGATCGCGACAAACGGTGTGTCGCCCAATTGGCGGATCATGTCGAGGTTGTTGAACTGCGAGTGGATACGATTCTTGGTGTTCGGTGTCATGAAGTACAGAGGATATTTCCCTGCACCAGCGTCCTGCACCACGGATTCCGCTGACTCGAAGTACACCGGCAGCGGATCGGCATCCCACCGATCCTGTGCCTCGGTTGACAGCAATTCGATGTTTCCCGACGGCGTGGGGAACACGAGGTCGGCGAACGCGATCTCCTGGTGCCCAGGTGCTAGCACCGGCCCGGCGCGCAATCGTTCGAGCGTGAGCCCGTCAAACGGTTCGAGGCGGCGTCCAAGGTATGCTTCTACCGCCTCGTCCGACGCTTCAGGAATCTTGTCCTGTAGCTCACCCGCCTGGATACCCAAGCGGCCGGCCAGCAGGTGGTAAACCTCCGACTCCGGCTTCACCTCACCCGGCGGTTCGATCAGTTTCTGCTTGAGCTGAATGTACGGGTGCCAATACGCACCGATCACATCCGACTGCTCGAACATCGTCTTGGCCGGGAGGATCAGATCGGCCTCGCGTGCAGTGTCGGTCAGGAACTGATCGACCACCACACGGAATTCGAGCGAGCGAAACGCCTCCAGCACGGCATTCGTCTCGGGGTTCTGCGTGACCGGGTTGCCCCGTTCCACCCACGCCATTTTGAGCGGCGGGTCCCGTTGTGCCAGCATGTCCCGACCCAACCTCGCGGTCGAGATCGATACCCGGACCACCCCATCCGCATGCTCCGGTGGGTAGCAGGCGATCGGATCCTTCACGGAATCGAAGATGTGGCTCTGAAGGTTGGCGTAGACCCATCCTGCGCCGGGTTTCCCGATATTCCCGGTGATGGCGAGTAACGAGAGCAAGGCACGCATCGTTTGCCCGCTGTTCGTGTACCGCTGCATGCCGAAACCGGGCGAGATGGTGACCGGTGGAGCTGTGGCCATCCATTCCGCCAGTTGCGCGATGGCAACGGCAGGAACGTCAGTCACTCCAGCCGCACGTTCGGGCGTCCAGCGCCGCACGGTCTCGGCGAATTCGGAGAACCCAAGAACGTGACGCTCGATGAACTCCCGATCGATCCAATCCTTCTCGACCAGCACATGCGCAATAGCGAGCGCCAGCGCGCCATCCGTGCCGGGACGTGGCTGGATCAACAGGTGAGCGCGCTCTGCCGTTTCGGTGCGACGTGGATCGATCACGACGAGCCTTCCACCCCGCTCGATCGCGCTGTGCACGAACCGCATTTGGTGGATATTGGTCTCCGCCGCGTTCTTGCCCCACATCACGATGAGTCTGGCATTCGCGAGATCCCACGGCGCACTGTGCTTGTTGTCGCCGAGCGTGAGCCGGGTAGCCTCGAGTCCCGCCGGCCAGCAGAGATCACCATAGGTGCTCGTACAGCCGCCGTAGAGCCGCCAGAAATCCAAACCGACGGCGTTGAGCAGTCCCTTGGTGCCGCTCGCGGCGTAGTAGAGCACCGCCTGCGGGCCAAAGTCCCGTCTGATGCGCACCAAGTGCTCAACGATCAGATCGAGCGCGGCATCCCATGAAACTCGTTCGAATGCTCCCGAACGATTGCGCTTCAGCGGATGGAGGATCCGATCTCGCGAGTAGACCCGCTCGTAGTAGCTGAGGCCCTTGAGACACACCCCTTCCGGCGTCGCCCGGTTGTCCGGGTGGGGCTCGATCTGCCGGATGCGCCCGTGCTCGATCTGCACCACCATGCTGCACGTGCTGTAGCAGTTACGGGGGCAGGCGGTAATGTAGGCGGGCATGGGAAGAAGATAGAGGTGGGAACGCCGGGGAGCGATGGGTCTCTGCCCCCCGGTTGGTGCCGAATCAGATGCAGACGTGTTCCCGTATGTGCGCAGGAATAAGCCGCCGCTCTGCCGCGACCCCTTTGACCAAGGCGGTCCCAACATCGTAGAGGAACTTGGCGTAGGACTGGTACACCGAAGACCCCGCTGCTTCATACTGTTTCTTCAAGATCGTGTGTGCCTTCGGAAGATTGTACCACGGGATTCCCGGATACAGATGGTGTTCGAGGTGGTAGTTGATGTTGCACATCAAGAACGAGAGCACCGGGAATGTCGTGACCGTTCTGGTGTCGGTGAGTTCATTCCCCGATGTCGTCATGCCGTGTTCGGCGATACCCCTGATATTTGCGATCTGACCGGTGACCAACAGCGGGAGGAGCCAGCCCTCCACCATCCACCGTGCCGGAAGGAAGACCCAGCCGAGGGCGACGATCCCGATCATCGCCAGCCACTCCACCAAGACCAACATTCTGTCTTTCTTCCCTGCACGGATCATGGCGTTGACGGGAACCGTCACGAGGTACAGGTACACCCCAAAGAAGAAAGCGAAGACGTACAGCCAGCGCAGCCAGAACGGATTCGTGGTGACGTTTTCAATATTGTCCGGATCTCGTGCTTCCCGTACGAACTTGTGATGCAGCGGATGCATGATCCGGTATCCGGCTGCCGAAAACAGGACAGGCGTTCCCACGAGGAAGCCAAGCCATCGATCAATCTTCTGCTTGCGACTGAACAGATTGTGCGACGCCTCGTGACCCATAACGGACATGGCGCTGAGCGCGAGCCCCCCGACCAGGTATCCCACGATATTGAGGGGAATGGACTCGTTGCTAATGGACAACCACGCCGCGCCGATCCACATCCCGAAGTGAAGGAGGATCACCCAATTCCACTTCTTGTCGAGCTTGTGCAACCTCTTCAGAGCAGCCCGCTGGTCCGCTGAGAAGTCCTTCCGAGTCACCACCTGGGCGACGTTCCCGTCAGGGCAGAAATAGAGGTCACCCTTGCCCTTCGCTGGTGTCTCGTTCACAATGTCGCGGGCAATTCCGGTCGCCGTCCTGTTACTCCTGCTCATCGATCTGTGTCACCGTGCCGATCTAACTTCTTGGTCAAAGGAAGCCGCTCCCTCCCGGCGGCTCAGCCCTGGGAAACCAACTCCCCCGAGCGCGCCATGGGGCCAGAGGATCGGAATGTTAATAGGAGCCAGCCCGAAGCGGTATGGCCCTGGATTGGCAATCAGGTTGGCGCCTACAGCTGGCTCACTTCCCTCCTGGCCTGCACTTCCGCATCGATCTCCTCGCCGATGCGCCGCGCCGCCTCGAGGTCTTGAGTCAGCTCGTCCAAGGAGCCCGTGCCCGCGTCGAGCCGCAACAGATCCAGTCGCAGTGCCTCCAACGCCGCCACGGTCGTCGCAAGCCGGGCCGAGGCATCCGAATCCGCCACCCGCCCGCGTAGCGCGAGCGCATCGGCCTCGAGACGATCGATCAGCCCGGGGACATCGCCCAGCCCCTGGCGCTGCCCCTCCGGCAGCGCGGCAAACAGCTCCGCGGCGACCCGGCCGAGTGCGACTTCAGTACGCTCGCCCGCGGCCGGCAGCGTGGCCGGCGCGTCCTTGACTCCGATCCCACCGAGTCGAAACAGTGCCCGTCCGAACCGCCCACGCAAGAGCCTCGCCCACAGCCTGCCACCGCCCAACCGGTCCCAGAGGCGCCGCACGGTGACGAGTGGGGCGCCGACCGTCAGGGCCGTCCCGACCACGACCAGGAAATCCGGGGCGGCCGACATCGCCAATAGTCCAGCCGCGGTCGCAGCCGCGCCGACTCCTGCTGTGGCCCAGGTGCCCGACCGGCTGGGAGCCGCGGTGGCGGACTCCTCCTCTCGGAGGCGACGCTCCTCGAGCTCCAGGACCGCCTTGAGAGCGCGGTGGTCGTACCCCTGACGCCTGAGCTCGCGGGTCCTTCCCACAAGCTGAGCGACGCGGGTGGCTGAAAGACCGGCGATGAGCGCAGCCATCAATATCTCGATGGCCGTCACGAGGCCCAAGAAATCTCCTTCGAACAGCTTGAAGACCTCGAACGCGACGACCATCGCAGCGATCCCTGCGAGGTACCCGCCGGCTTCCGACCCAACCAGACCCGCCTCACGCGCGAACCGCGCCAGGGGCGCCGGGACGTGGACCAACGCCCCACGCGCCGCATTGATCTCCCAGGCCAGCTCCTCCGCAGCCGCAGGACGGTCTGCAGGATCCTTTGCAAGACAACGATCTACTGCCGCGGCAAAGCGCGCCGGTAACCGCGGCGCCAGCGATGCCACCGGCGGAGCTGACTCGCTCGCGTGCATCGAGACGTACCCCGCGACCGATCCTGCCTCGAACGGCAGGCGCCCCGAGGCCGCGAGGAAGGCCGTGACACCGAGCGAGTAGAGATCACTCCGGGCGTCCACCGCACCGCCCGCCGCCTGCTCGGGACTCATGTACTGCGGCGTGCCACGGATCTGACCCGAATGTGGCGTGTCGCCCGTCTCAACGGGACGCGCGATGCCAAAATCGGTGACCATCGCGCGGCCGCCTTCTCGCTCGAGTAAGACATTGTCGGGTTTCACATCACGATGAACGACCCCCCGCCCGTGCGCATGTCCCAGCGCCCACGCGATCTCCTGCGTCACCCGCATGATATCCGCGGCAGGCAGCGGACCGTTCCGTCGTACCTGCTCACCCAGGGTGTCCCCGTCGACATACGCCATGACGAAGAACACGAGATCGCCATGCTCCTCCACCGCGTGGATTGGGACAATGTTCGGATGGGACAGCCCCGCCGCCGTCCGGGCCTCTTTGAGAAAACGTTCGCGCAGCTCGGCCTGCCCCGCGAGGTCCGGTGGCAGCAACTTGATGGCGACCAATCGATCGAGTGCGACATCGCGCGCCAGAAACACCACACCCATCCCTCCACGACCCAACTCCTGATCGAGCGAGTAGCGCCCCGCGACGACGCGCTGGAGCGCCAGGAATTCGGGCGCAGGCGAAACGGGCATGGGGATAGGTTATAAGTATGAGGTGGTACGTGCTAGGGAGAGGTAGTAGGGGATAAGGGGTGAGGGAGAAGCGAGAAGGGAGAAGGGGAAGGGAGTTTATCTTCCCCGCATGGCTGCTGAACGACATACCCTACCCATCGAGATCGAGCCAACGACCTCGGACATGATAGACGGCACCCTCGAGATCACGGGGATCCTCAGCTACGAGGGCGGGACGTTCACCGTGGAGTATCAGACGTCGTTTGCGGGCATCGACCGCTCCGAAGTGAAGCAGCACACCTTCCACCTCAGTGACCTGAGCGATATCGAACTCAAGTGGGGGATGTTCCGTCCCAAGGTGATCCTGCGCGCGGCGAGCCTCACCACGTTCCAGGGCATTCCGGGAGCAAATGAGGCTGAGCTAGTGCTCAAGATTCCACGCCGGGCGAAGGCACAGGCGGGGACACTGGTGCCGTTGTTGAAGATAGAGATGGGAGAGGGGTGGTGAAGAATAGGTGTTAGGTGGTAGGTGGTAGGTGGTAGCGCGGGCGGTGCCTTACACTACCACCTACCACCTATCACCTATTCACCTATCCCACCGCTGCGCACGCAACTCCATGAGCCTTCGCTGTTGCTCCTCGCTCAACGTGTTCTTGATGTCGATGAGCAGTACGAGATGCGCGGTCTTGACCTGTCGCTCGATTTCGAACAGCTCCTCGACGCGCTGTAGCGCATCTTGCGTGTCGATTCTCGGCTGATTGAGGATCTCTCCCAGCAGCACCGTTCTGTCCTGTAGCTGCCACTGAAGCTCAACCACCTCTGCCTGGAGCTGCGCGATCGCCTGCGTGATCTCCTGACGTTGGACCTCGGTGAGCCCCAGCTGCCGTTGGTGTTGCATCACCAGCTCCGGCGGAAATAGGAACCGCTCGAAGTTCTGGTCGGCGTGCTTGCGTTCCTGTTCGGCACGCATGCGTTCCTGTTCGGCGTGCTCGCGTTCCTGCGCCTGCGCATGCGCCACGATCGGCAGTACGAATGCGCAGGCGAGCGCGATGAGTACGTGTCGCTTCATGACTGGTTCCTCCTGACTCTATCTGAGTCGTTTGTAGGCGATTCGAGTGGCTGGCCGGCCCGTGGCGCGAGATCGGTCCCGAGTACTGGGACCGTACGGAGCAGGTCTCGCCATGGTGTCTCGAGGAGAAAGTCCGTCGGTGCCGTCCAACTCGTGGCATCGAGCGCGATGATGGTTTCCGGTGAGCGGTCGCGACTCGTCAACCACAACGCCCCGGCAACGAGCAGCACGACCGCCGCGGCGACTGCGATCCATACGGGGCGTCGACTGGGCACTGCCTGTCGGACCGCGGGTCGGACATACGGCGACGCCTCGCTCCACATCTCATCCCGAAGCTCGGCAAACCGTGCACGTAGATCGTCGTTGTTGTGGCTGTGCGTCATGACCTCTCAGGCTCCTCGAGCAACGTCCGCAATCGGCTCTTGCCACGCTCGTAGTGCGTTCGCGCCGTCCCGACGGAGACGCCCAGCACCTCCGCCGACTCCGCCACACTCAACTCCTGGTAGAACACCAGGTGCAGCACCTCGCGCTGCCGAGACGGCAACTTGTCGAGCGCCGCCACGAGCTGCGCTGTCCGCTCGGTACTCACGAGCACCGCTTCCGGATCGGGGGCCGTGGACCGTCTTTCGACCCGCCCCTCCAGCCGAGCCAGCGGCACAAACCGGAGAATCGCACGGCGCCTCCGCTGCTCGGCGGCCGTTCGGCGAATCACCGCGAACAGCCAGGTCTTAAAGCTCGATCGCTCCCGAAACACCGCCCGCCCATCGAGCACCTTCAGATAGGTCGCCTGCAGGACGTCCTCCGCCATCGGCCGATCCCGGTCGCAACAGCTCAGCGCCCAGCCAAATGCCGCCTCATGGTGCTGCTCGAGTTGCGCCTCCAGATCGATCCGTCGCATGGCGCTCCGATGGGCCGGCCGGTGCGTCTGTTGGTTAGTGGGGTTTCGAGGTCCCGTATATGACAGAGAAGAAGGGATAAGAGATAAGGGATAAGGGACAAGGGACAAGGGACAAGGGGGAAGGGGTAGAGGATGAGAGTCAGGCGAGGCGGACGAGGGCGATCATGGCGGCCAGGACGGTGAGGACGGTGCCGGTCCAGAAATCAACGCAACCTGGGACAAACGCTCGTACGCAGCACGGGTCTGATGACTACGGTCGCGCCTGCCCCGATACGATGTACATCCTTCCGCTCCGGGTCCCGTTGACCCCGCTCCAGGCCGACGTCACCAGATAGTCGATCACGCCGTCGCCATTGACGTCATCCATGCCGGTTGCGTCGAACCCCAGCGTCTCCCCCATCACCTTGCCAGTAATCGTGGACAGCAGGGAGCCGTCCTGGCCCGAGTAGACGTAGATCTTCCCACCCATCGGTGCGGCGCTGGCGTGGCGCCAGGCGCCGACGACAATGTCGTCACATCCGTCGCCGTTCACGTCGCCGGCGTCAGCGGGCCCGATGCCGAAGCCGTCACCAGCCGACTCACCCGTGAACGTACGCAGGCGCTCCCCGTTCCTGCCGCTGTGGATGTAGACCCGGCCCGTGAACGGACCGTTGGCGTTGTGTGCCCAGTCGGACGCGTACACATCGGGTGTGCCGTCCGCGTTCACGTCACCGATCACCGAGACGAACATGCCGCCGAGGTTCTGTCCCTGCTCGTCGGATTCGATCACGAACGCGGGTCGTGCGGCTAATCCTTTATAGACGTATGTCCGACCGCGGTTGTGGTCGCCCGCGTTGGGCGCACCGACCACGACAAACGTCTGCCCATCACTGACGAGTCCCGCCCCTGCCGAGCCGTAGTTGTCGCCCGGCACTTCGCCATCCCAGGCAGCGAGAATCGAGCCGTCCTTGCCCGTGAACACGTAGGCGCGGCCGGTGCCGTCGTCGCGACCGGGTTCACCGACCAGCACGTCCGCGTGTCCGTCGCCGTTCAGGTCGCCGATATCGGACACCTTGCGTCCGAAGTTCGTGTTCGGTTGATCGGAACTGAGCGTCAGCAGGACGGCACCATCCCTGCCCGAGAAGACGAAGGCCTTCCCTGCCCCGGGCGCTCCGGCAATCACGTCGGGGATGCCGTCGGCGTTCACATCGCCCGCGGCCTCGATGCCCAGGCCCAGCTGGCCACCCACCGGGCCGTCCGCAGTCCAGAGCAGCGTTCCGTCACGTCCCGAGTACGTGTACACTCGGCCCGCATTCTGACCGCCGGCGTTGCTCGTCGGCGCCGAGGTCGTCACATCGTTGACGCCGTCGCCGTTCACGTCACCGATGTTGCGTGCGATCCAGCCGAACTGGTCGCTGGCGGCCTCACCGCGCCACTCGTGGATGATCTCGACCGGTTCGACGAACGGATCGTCGAACTCTGCCGCCGTTGGGAGCAGCCGCTCGTAGCGCGGGTCACCGCGCAGGCTTTCCGCATCCGGATCGGCGCCGAGCTGCGTCATGTCCACCTGATTCGTGGCTCTCGCCTTCTCGAGCCACTCGAATGCCTGGTCCTTGTCACCCAGCCGCGCATAGGCCGCACCGATGTTGTACATCGCGTTCGGCGCCGTCTGCGGAAACTCCGCCGCCTTGCGGTGTGCGGCGAGC
The DNA here is from genome assembly GCA_039588295.1 of Gemmatimonadota bacterium. Lineage (GTDB taxonomy): Bacteria > Gemmatimonadota > Gemmatimonadetes > Gemmatimonadales > GWC2-71-9 > JAOTVV01. Next base: position 5,110 of record JBDHAB010000003.1, on the reverse strand, counting down.
GCCGCTTGGTAGTCTCCCTCGGCATGGAGCGCGAGGCCCAGCATGGCCCAGGCGCGCGGATTCTCGGGCTGCCGAGCCGTGATGGTTCGCAGGATCTCCGCGGCTGCCTCGTACTGTTGCTGCCCGAGAAGGACGCGGGCCTGGCCGATGGTCGGCACACTGTCGGCTTGGGCGACGAGCGTCGAGGGGAGTACCGCAAGGCCGATAATGCAAATGAGCAGCCGTCGGGTGCTGAGCATGATACGTCCTGGGTTCAAGGATTGGGGTGCGACCTGAGACACCGGTGGGCGGAGACAGGTTCCCGAGTGCCTCTCCAGAACACCACGCACTCGAACAGGCTTGGCATTCGGCGGGAACGATTTCCCGCCGCACGACGTTGCAGTGCAGACCGACCTCTGTGAGGGAACCCTCGACATGCACGTACGTCGTCTCTTCCTCGTTTTCGTTGCGGCGACCATGCTCGGCGGTCGCGCGCGCGACACCACGGCGCAGGCCATCAAGTGGAGCCAGTCCGGGACCGTCACCCAAATGCTGGGAGACACGGAGATTGTGATCCGCTACAGCCGGCCGGTGGCCCGTGGGCGCGAGCTGTTCGGTGCCCTGGTGCCGTGGGGTAAGACCTGGAACCCGGGTGCCGACTCGGCAACGACGATTGCGTTCTCGACCGGTGTGCAGGTGGATGGCCACCCCCTGCCCGCCGGCAAATACAGCGTGTGGATGATCCCGTTCCCCGAGGCCTGGACCGTCATCCTGAGCCGCGCGGCCGACGTCTTTCACACTCCCTATCCCGAGGGTCAGGACGCCTTGCGGCTTGAGCTCTTGCCCGAGTCCGGACAGCACATGGAAACGCTCACGTTCCATTTCCCGGTCGTGGATGGTCCCCGAGCGGTGTTGACGTTTCAGTGGGGCGAGACAATGGTCCACGTCCCAATGGAGATCGAGCTGGAGGAGCCCTAGCGGCCGGAGTGACGGACCGGCGTTGCAGCGGGTATCGTACGGTGGACACACGGTTCGGAGTGCCTCATGCGCGCCCGCTTGCTCGGTATCATCCCGCTGCTCTTCGCCTGCATCCTGACTACAGAGCCAGGAGTGGACGACGAATTCGAGCTGCGTGTCGGCGAGCGGGAGACCCTGACCAAGCTCGATCTCTGGGTGCGGTTCCTCGAGGTACCGGAGGATTCGCGGTGCCCCACCAGTGTGGTGTGCGTCTGGGCAGGCGACGGCGCCGTAGTCCTCGAGTACTCGCCTCTGATTGGCGACTCCCGCATCGACACGCTCCACACGACGCTGGATCCCAAGACCATCGACCTCGGGGCACTCGAGCTGGTGCTGGTGCGGCTCGACCCGTATCCCGATGACACGACGCCGATCCCGGAGGGGGACTACCGGGCGCGGTTCGTCCTACGGGGCAAGTCCTGATGCCGCGTACCGCTCCGAGAGATTGCTGGGTTCTCGTGACCCGTTTCGTCCTCGCGATGGCATTCGCGGGCACCGTTGCGGCATGCGACGATCTGTCAGGGACGGAAGATGTGGAGGTGCGGCTCGAAAACGCCTCGCCGGTAACCATGTCGACGGCCACGCTCTACACCTCCGAGGGACCCCAGACGTTTCAGGATCTCGGGCCCGGGAACGCCACGCCGTACGTCCCCGTGACGACGGCGTACCGGATTGCCACAACGGAGGTCGTCATCCAGGACGATACGCTCCGGCTTCAGGTGATCGACTTCGTGGGTGAGGAGCCGCTGCCGGGCGGGCGTTACAGCTACGTGCTCGCCGTGCACGGCATCGGGAGTGCCCACCTCACGCTGTCTCAGGAATTGCGCGAGGACGACTGAGCTGGCACGGGTTTGTGACCCCGTACCTGAGAAAACGTCCCGGCGCCAAACGGCGCCGGGACGTTTCGTCGCGGTAGGGCGCGGGGCGAGCCTAGTAGCCCTGCTTCTTCAGCGTGATCTCCATCGTCTTGATTTCCGCGTCACCCGCGACCATGTACATCTCGTACGTGCGCTCGGTATCGCTCGTGAGGCTAACGACGCTCTTCGTCTTCGCCATCTCGCCGGTCAATGGGTCCATGTACTTGCCCCACATCGTGATGGCCCTGCCCGATTCATCCATGTCGCCGGTCATCGTCATGATGCCCGTACCCATGTTGTCGATCCAGGCGCTGACATAGTGCTTCTCGACGTTGTCGAACGCGACGAGCCCGATGCCGTTGAACATCTGGCCCAGCATCTCGCCTTCGTATTCCTCCATGAGATACCGATCGAACATCATGTGCGCCGAGTAGTCGTGGGTGCTGACTTGTGGTGGAGCATCGGGTGCCGGCCAGAACTTGACGGTCGCGGTGTATTCCCCCGTCAGCGAGGCGAGCATCTGGTGCTCGGGACCCGGCTTGGCCGCCTCCACATAGGCCGCCATCATCGCGGCGGGGTCCGGCATTTGTTGCTGTGCGTGCTCGGCCTTATGCTCGTGTTCTTGCTGAGCCGGTAGCGCACTCACGCCGGTGGCGCTGATCAGCGCGGCGGCAGCGAGCGGAGCCAGAATGGGTCTCACAACAGCCTCCTTGTTCGACGGGCAAAGTAACAGGCCTAATAGGGATCGATATTGTCGGATTTGCTAAATCTCTCCGCCTTGGCGCGTTCGCGCAATCCCAGGGGCCGGCGCGGTGGGCCCCGTCGAGGGCTTGCGCGGACTTCATTGCCTGCCGGAGGGAGCGGCGGTAGGTTACCGCGCACCGCGGTTCACGCGGTGCCCACAGATCTCTTGCACACGGAGGGGCTGATGCAGCGTTTTGCAGTCCTCTGTTGCGCGGTCCTGCTCGCGGCTTGCGCCCCGGGGGAGGACCAGGCCGCAATGGAAGCCGAGGAGGCCGGTGTCTCACTCGCGGATTTCGCGGGAACGTGGTCCATGCAAGCCATGACCGCGACCGGCGACACGACCCTCGTCTCGTACGAGATGGTCGCCACTGAGGACATGGATGGGTGGACGGTCACCTTCCCTGACCGAGAACCCATCCAGGCGCGCGTGGTCGCCGTCGAGGGTGACAGCATCGTCGTTGAGCTTGGACCCTACGAGAGCGCGTTGCGCGGTGGGATCATGGTCTCGACGCGCACCGTCGCGCGACTGGAAGACGGCATGATGGTGGGCACGTTCGTGGCGCGGTACGAGACGACCGAGCCCGACTCGGTGCTTCGCGGCCGCCAGGAAGGTACGCGCATCCCGTAGCGGGGCGCTCTTCGCCGACGCTTCCCGTGGTCGGAGGCTGTCGACGAACATCACATTCTGCAGCAATTCGTCTCCGGCTGCGCGAGGGCGGTTAGCGGAGAAGAGGTGAGTTGCGACCATCGTCGAGTGTGGGAGGCTCGACGATTCCTCGAGGCCGAGCCGCGTTACTCGACGCGGTCCGGCATGCCATTCGTGTGCGGCACTACAGCCGTCGGACGGAGCAGGCATACGTTCGCTGGGTCCGCGCGTATGTCCGGTTTCACGGCCTGCGGCACCCCGCCGAGTTGGGCGAGACCGAGGTCACGCAGTTTCTGACGGATCTCGCGGTGCGCGCCCGAGTGAGCGCGTCCACCCAGAACCAGGCGCTTGCGGCGCTCGCCTTCCTGTATCGCGAGGTGTTGGGTGGCGACGTCGGGTGGCTGCACGGGCTCGTCCGTGCCAAGCGGTCCACACCGCTTCCGGAGGTGTTGAGCCGCGCGCCGGTCCGCGCGTTGCTGGACGCGCTCGACGGGGTTCCGCGGCTGGTGGCGATCCTGCTCTACGGTGGGGGACTGCGGCTCACCGAGGCATTGCGGCTGCGGGTCAAGGATCTCGAATTTGACTGCCAGCGGATCGTCGTGCGGGACGCTAAGGGTGGCCGCGGACGGGTGACGACGCTGCCCCGCACGGCCACCGGGGAACTCCGGGCGCATCTGGGCCATGTCGAGGCTGCCTACCGGCGGGCCCTCGACGACGTCAAGTGGCGTGTTGCGGTCCCGGACGCGTTGGCGCGCAAGTACCACGGGATCGATCGGTCCTGGCCCTGGCACTGGGTCTTCCCCGCTTCGCGCATGCACGGCAACCGCAGGACCGATGTCCGGTCCCTGTGGCATGTGCATCCGACAGTAGTGCAGCGGTCGGTCCGTCAGGCCGTCCGGAGCCTGGGGTTCGCCCGACGGGCCAGCTGTCACACCCTGCGGCACTCCTTTGCCACGCACCTTCTGGAGGAGGGGACGGACATCCGGACGATTCAGGAGTTGCTGGGCCACAAGGACGTCCGAACCACGATGATGTACACCCATGTGCTCAACCGACCCGGGCTCGGCGTACTCAGCCCCGCCGACTCGCTGTAGGCCGGGCTTCCCCCAACCCATCCCGCGACCGCGTGCGGCTGCGGACGAGGGGGGGCCTCGACGGCTCCGGATGCGATCGGCAGATTAGGAAGCGGGGGCCTCGCAGTCTATCGCGCCCGCGAGCCCCGGCCCGTCTCATGGTATCGCCTGCGGCGGTCTGGCTTGGAGCAAGTCGGGTGGTCACAGCGTGTTCACTACACTGCGAAGAACTCGCTCAATAATGAGATACGTTGGTCAGTCCATTACTAGTTAGGCAGCAGTCTTTCAAGGAACTTGCGATGAGCCTTGTCGGCCGCTACGGCCTGCTTGCGCTTTGGCTTGCGTTCGGCCCAATCACAGCATACGCTGCCCAATACCCTGGATTAGCGCCTTACCCCGGCACTGTCCCGTACCCTTGGCTTGCCGCAATTGGAACGTGGGCGTTCCTCGGCCTCGAGTCGGTAGCCTTCTATCTACTCTTGCGCTCCGGCCGTCGCTTGGGACTTGCGATGTGGGCTCTTGTGCTTCTTGGCGTTGCACTGCTCAGTGTCTTTGACATGCCAGGCTTCCTCTATGCGCTCGCCGCGTACCAGCTTGCCCTCGCAGCGAGGCTTGCAGTTGCGCGGGTGGCGCGACGTGCGACTGCCCATTCAGACGACTCCGATCGCGGGCCGACTGCAGCCTAACACCATTAAGAAGTGCGCTGTCAAGGAGACGTGAGTGACCCTTCCGCGGCGAGCGCTGCTCGCCGCGTTGCTGCTTCGCTCTTGCGGCGTCCTCCTACGCCCACGGCA
>JBDHAB010000002.1:0-207662 GCA_039588295.1 Gemmatimonadota bacterium | reverse complement strand
GGCACCGCCTGTCTCTCTATGCGATTGAACGTGATTCGTGCCTTCTGACACGCGTTGGGAGCTGACGGGTGCGCTCGCTTCTAAAGGAAGTCGTTGAGATATGCGCTTGGTGAGGATTGTGCACGTTGAGCCATCGCGATCCGCCTGGGGCAGCCTCCGATCGACGACTCGCCCACAGCCGAAGCGCAGAACCGTGAGGTTGACGCCCCCACGAGACTGGAGGTAATCCGATGATCGAGGTGATTCTCTTGGCCGTGATCGCCGCAACACTCGGCGGCATTCTTGCCTCCGTGAAAAGCGGCTTCAACGCTCCGCGTTCGGCGCACGGGGACGAGTAGATGAGTAGCCTTCGTATGTCCGCTCCTCCGACACGCGGCAGCGCGTTCCCCTAGTTGGGGTTCGGTATGACACCCGGGGGACGTGTCGCAGGAGAGAGCGTCTGCGTCACGGCCGCTTGGAGCGGGACCGTCACCCGGGGGTCAGTTCCAGGTCCTGGCGTCGCACGAGCTCGGCGCCAATTCGCGTTTCCGCCGCCGGCCCCTGGAACGTCTCACTCTCCGCCTGGACGTGGAGGAGCACATTGATGGGAAGGCCGCAGATCGCGTAATAGCCGCGCTCGTCGGTCGTCGCGGTAACTCCGAGGTTCTCGACCCGCAGCACCTCGCCGGCGCCGCTCACCCGTTGCCACGTGATCGACACCACCATGTCAGGGAGCAAGTGCCCGGTCGTGCCATCGCGCACGAGTCCGGCGACCATCCCCGTCACCGGGTCGGCGTCCGACTGAGGGCACGTGCGGGCCCGGATGTCCTTCGGGCCATGGAGACGGAGATCGAGCGTGATCGTGTCGATCGCGCCCACCGTGACGAGTGCCGGTGGCTGGATCTGAATTGAGGGAGGGCTGGCTTCGTGATCGAGCACGAGCACATAGCGGCCGGGAACGAGACTGTCCAACTGGAACCGGCCGTCACCGTCCGACCGAGTCGCCCGCTCCGCCCCGACGAGCACGAGGTTGGCACCTTCGAGTGGAGCGTCGCGCCATGTGATGCGGCCTCTCAGCATTGCCGTCGGCGCCTGCCACAACGCTCGACCGCGGAGCGTCTGGACCTCCTCCACCCAGCCCCCCTGTTCTCGGATACCGACGAGCACGGGCTGACGGCCGTACTGTCCCGGCCTCGGTGCGCGAAGCCCAACCTGTGGCATACGGATCCACCACCGCGCCACGACCCAAGGACCGTCCGGGAGCCGCAGGAAGTCCACGCGCCCGCCAATCAGTCGCGAGTCTACCTCCCGTAACACGCCCGGCATGCCCGTGTAGCGAAACTGGAGATGGCGGAGCTCGGCGTTCTCGGCGTCCAGCCAGAGGACCCCGTCTATGTCGGCCACCTCTCGATGGCGCACCGGTTCGAACGCCAGTCCGACAAGGTCGGGACGTCGGGGATCGGGTTCGGCAACGGCAAAGCAGTGCACGTCCGCGAAGTCGTCGGAGAGGAGGACGTTGGCGTCCGGTGCATCAAACGACCACTCGCCGCTCGGCAGTTCCTGCACGTACCCCCATTCCGCGAGGTGCGTCGGCGATTGGGGGATAAACGGGCTCCCCTGATACACGCCTTCGCGTCGGGAGATCTCTTGCTCGAGCACGTCAAGCGACCGCGGGTTCAGTCGGCGCGTGTACTTGGCAGTCCGATGGCGCAGCATCCCCCGCTGCTCGGTCCAGACCACTGCCTCGAGCGCCTTGCGTGCTTCCACCCACAGCTGCGCCGCCGCAAACCCGGCCTCCGGCCGCACCCGACAGTCCCGATCGGCCTCGACTACCAACACGGGCAGCGCTACCGCGAGTCTCGACATCTCGATGCGGAGCTCAACCGTGCTGTCGGCCGCGAGATGGACGAGGTCCGATGTCCAACTCGCCCGGCCGACCGCGACGGCCCGTAACCGATACCGCCCTTCCCGAGGCGCGCGCAGCGTGAACTGGCCGAGCGCATCGGTCATGGCGCGAGCCTGCTCGACCCCGGCCGTGTCGAGCAGCAGGGCAAAGGCGCCGGCCATCGAGGTGTGGGTTTGCTCTTCGACCAACTCACCGCGAACGGTCTGTGCGGCACCAGGTGTGGCAAGTGCCACGGCCACGACGAACTGGATGAGCACAGCAGCCCTGGCTGGGAACCGACTCGTGGCCCGGGAACGGCCGACGCGTGGGCGCTTGGCTCGATGAGAGAAGATTGAAGGCACTACGACGCTACGACGTCTCTACCTTACTCACCGTATCCCCCTGCGCGGGGACAGGCAACCCCGCACCGGATGCCCCCAACCCCTGAATCCCCCACCGCCCACCCTACGTAGGGCGAACACATGAGACCCCGAAACCTCTCCGCCCGTCACGCATGTCCTACGGCGCTGGCACTCGCGCTCTTTCTTGCGCCGATGCCCGATTGGACACGGAATGCGCCGCACGACAACGGGCCACTCGGAAGCCACGACTGCCCCGAGCAACTCCTGGGCGCGTGGCACAGCACGCTCGATATCGAGAGGCTATTCACGGTGGGGATCGCCGTTACCGAGCGGTCCCCTGGCGACTTCGTGGCGCACGTCCGGTCTCATCGGGGAACGGAGGAAAGCCCTGTGTGGCGAGACGGGGATCGGCTCCGGTTTCAGGGGCGCACCGTACCCATTGCGTTCGACGGCGTGCTGTCCGACGACGACTCCCGGATCGGCGGCTTCGTGCAGTATGCCTCGCACATCTTTTGGGTTGCATTGCCGAGGGAAGTTGGCTCGAGCCCTGCGACGTGGGCCACAGACTGGACCCCGCTCGGCGTGACCGAAAAGAGCGTGGCCCTCGACTTGTACATCGAAGATGACGGAACCGGCGGTATCGGCGGCTACTTCTTCTTCCGCGACCAGCGGCTCCCTGCGCTCTGGGGATACGGCCTCGAATGCCGAGACGGAACCGTCCGCCTCGGCGAGAAGAACTTGGGGCTCAGGTTCGAGGGACGGCTGGACACTACCGAGGGTGCGCTGCACCTCGCCGCGACGGGTGTCGGTGACTCGGTGCCACTCACGTTCCGCCGCATGCCCCGGGAACGCGTGCCAGAGCTGCCGGACGCTCCCGTACTGCCGGCTCGTGCTCCAGCGGAACCCCAATACGTCCAGCACGTGCCGGAACCAACGGCCGACGGCTGGCCGACGGCCATGCCGTCCAGCGAAGGGCTGAGCGTGGAGCCGATCCGTGACATGGTCCGCGCCATCGTCGAGGAAGAGATGGCGCTCACGCACAGTGTCTTGGTGGCGCGGCGAGGGAAGCTGGTCGTGGAGGAATACTTCTACGGCTTCGATCGCGACACGTGGCACGACATGCGCTCGGCCTCCAAAACCGTGACGTCCGCGCTCATCGGCCTGGCTATCGACGAGCGGCGAATCGAGAGTGTCGACGCCTCCGCGCTCAGCTTCTTCCCGCGGTACCGGCAATACACCAACTGGGACAGCCGCAAGGCACGAATCACCGTGCGCGATCTCCTGCGGATGGCGTCCGGACTCGACGCGAACGACTCGGACCCCAACTCCGTCGCGTCGGAGGGCGCCTACCAGTCGCAGACACGACGCCCCGACTGGATCAAACTGGCACTCGACGCACCGATGATCGCCGATCCGGGTGCGCAGCCCCTGTACGGCGGCGCCAACCCGCTCATCCTGGGCGGCATCCTGGACCAGGCGCTCGCCGAGCCGGTCGAGTGGTTTGCGCATCGCGCGCTATTCCAGCCGCTGGGCATCGACCACTACAAGTTCTTCTTGGACCCCACCGGCATCGTCTACATGGGCGGTGGCTTGCACCTCCGCCCTCGGGACATGGCGAAGTTCGGTCAGCTCTTCCTGAACGGCGGGGTGTGGCAAGGCAACCGCGTGATCTCCGAAGAGTGGGTGCGCGAATCGACCGGCAAGTACGGACGGCTCGCCCCGCTCGATCGCAACGGCCACCAGTACGGCTACCTCTGGTGGCATCACCAGTATCCGGTCGGCGATCGCACCATCGAAACCCTCGAGGCGCGCGGCATGGGGGGCCAGTACATCTTCGTCGTCCCGTCGCTGGATGTCGTGGCCGTGATCACGTCCGGCAACTACCGCACCGGCAGGACGCGGCAGCCGGAGGACATCCTGCGACGGTTCGTGCTGCCGGCGGTGCTTGGGGCACCGGAGAGTCGGTAGACGCGCCATGTCCGAACGGAGGAGTCTCACTTGCAGGAAGCGGAGGCGTGCGCACAGCTTTGGCTGGACCGTTGGATGGACGGAGGTCTGGCATGCTGGAAGGGCTCCAAGACCACGAACAGAAAGAAGCGTGGGCTGTCGTTCAGGCGCTGGACGCTGCGAGTTTGGTGCTCTCGGATTTCGATGCGTGGCTGAAGGCAGAGCGGTTTGAAATACATCATGTGGGCAAGTACTTCACCCACAAGGGAACTTCCGGATACGTGCAAGTGGAGTTTGCCATGCTCGGAGGTGAGAGTGTGGTGGTCTGGTGTGGCTACATCCCCTATAGTGACACGACCAAGACCTACGCGTTGGTGAAGGAGGGTGTGTCCGCATCAGGGAAGTCGCTCTCGCAAAAGGAGCTAGACCTTCTCAAGTCACACAGGTACAAACAGGTCGAGTATACCGTGACGGCAACGATTGGAGAGGAAACTGGGCAGCAAGTGGAACCACACATCAATCTCCGAGATGACTTGGAGCTTGATGAGGAGTTGGACATCCCGGAAATCGTCGCGAAGTTGGAGGACGAGTTCGATTGCATCATTCCTGATGAAGATGCAAAGCGCTTCAGGACCGTTGAGGACCTGATCGCGTTCATCCGTGAGGAGAAAGGGCTCTCTCCCTGAGTGAGCGCTCTGTGGCCGGACCCTGGTCCATCGAGGTGCCGACCGGGTGGACCGTAACCGGCGTATCGCCATCCATCGCTCTGCTCCCTCCTGACAGGAGCGGTGTCCTGCAGATCAGCTTCTACACGAAGGACGACCGCGACATTCCAATAGAGGACATGCAGCAGATGGCTGCCGAAGGCGCTGCACGTGGAGCAGTGCCGTCGGCAATTCGCTGCGGCGACTTTCGGGGATACACCCGCGACGACGAGCGCGACAATCGGTGCTGGCGCAAGTGGTGGCTCGTAGCGGGGTCGCACCATTTGTTCATCACGTGGGACTGCACCATCACCGACCGGAACACCTACCGCGACCTGGTGAACCAGATCGTCTCCTCGCTCCAACTGACGGAGCGGGCAACGTAGCAGGCCGTATCGCCACTGAACGAACAGCTTAAAGAGGAACGTCTCGTGAGCATCTTTCGGACTACGGTAGGGATTGTCGCCGGATACCTCGTGTTTGCGCTCGCGAGCATGTTCCTCGTTGGACCGGTCATGGTACAGGAAGGCCCGATCATGGTCGTGCTGGCGCTGACCGCGCTCGGGGTAATCGGCCTGGTCGGGGGGGTACTGGCCGCCGCGATCTCCGGGACCCATAGCCGCCTGGCATGTTTCATCCTGGCCGGAGTCGTCTTGCTCGCTACACTTGCCAATCTCTTGCTGCGACTCGGCTCGGAACCCGATTGGTATAAGGTCGGCACGCTGCTCCTGACCGGACCCGCGATAGTGCTGGTCGGTCTTCGCCGATCCCATCCGAGTGCGAAGACGTGAGACAGGGTGGCTGACCCACGCTTCGAGCTCGATCATGTCTTCGTGGCTGTCGCGGGCCACGCCGACCCCGTCGCCGCCATGCTCGCGGAGCACGGCTTCTCTGTCAGCGAGTCGCGTGCGCATACCGGACAGGGTACCGCCAGCGTAGGCGTGTTCTTCGAAAACGCTTACCTGGAGCTAATCTGGCTCGAGGACCCACGAGCGGCCGAGCAACCGGCCATTTCGCGGACCGGACTCCGCCAGCGCATCGATCGTTCACACCTAGCCAACCCGCTGGGCGTGGGGGTGCGGGTGTCCGAGACGGAATCATCGGAGTACCCGTTCGACACGTGGCCCTACGCGCCACCCTACGTGCCCCAGGGGACCGCCATCCCAATCGGACTCAACTCGACCAGGCTGGAGGAGCCGCTGCTCTTCGTTCTGCCGTGGAAGCATGCCCCGACGGTGATGCCCGAGCCGCACTCCAATGGAACGCGCACGGTGACCGCAGTGACGGTCGTGCACCCGGATACGCCAGCACCCTCGAAAGAACTCCAGAGCCTCATGGCGCTCGGCCCCATCGACATCGTCGATGGTCCGAGTCCGCTTCTGAGCGTAACGCTCGATGCTGAACGTCAGCAGCAGCAGCTCGACTGCCGCCCCGAGGCCGATCTCGTATTGCGGTGGTAGTGTGGGCGGTGCGGCCTGCCGACAGGTGCCTCTCACTGACCGGCGCGTTGATTCAAAGAAGAGCCACACACTCAATCACGATCATTGCCGAGCAGACGAATCCCACTTGCGAGGTTGGAAGACCGGACTTCAGCTTAGGCCTGACCGGAAAGCGTTCCCGAATATGGAGAATATCATGCAGTCAGTTCAGAAGACCCGCGACCTCAGGCTGCTCGTGGGCATGGCCGCCCTGACGGTCTCGATGGCGGCGTGTCAACAGCCGACGGCCGAGCGGATCGTCGCGAGAGCGGCCGAAGCCATGGCGGGATCGGAAGGCATCGACGAGCTGAGGACATTGCGCATCACGACTGTGTATCCCGACCACGACTACCCCGTGGTGAGCGAAGTCCGTCGCCCGAACCTGATGCGGACCGAAGGCGTGGGGAACTACGTCCTCGTATTCGACGGGGAGCGCGGGGCGTTTCTCGAGCGCCCGCCGGCCGAGGACGGAACCCCGCAAGGTCCCGAGCTCATCGATGCGAGCTACCTGAAGGATCTCGAGCTCGACATCGCATTTGTGTTTCCGGCGTTCTTCGAATACCCGCCTGAGTACCTCGGGCGTGAGGTCGTGGACGGCATCGACACCCACAAGCTCGGTGTGACGTTGCCGCTGGGCATTCCGATGACCTATTTCCTCGACGCGGAGACCTACTTGCCGCTCAAGGTGATCGCCACGGTTACGGTAGACGGGACCGAGTATCGCCCGCAACGTGTGTTCACCGACTATGAGGACGTAGGTGGCATCATGTACGCGCGCAGCTTCACGTACTCGTGGCTGCCCGACGAGGTGGAAACGGCCGTGGTGGAGTCCGTGGAGGTCAACGTGACGTTGGACGACGATCGTTTCGCGATTCCGGCCGACATCATGTAGAGGGAGCAGCTAGCAGGCGCCGCGCGTTATTGTTGAGCGTGGGTGCCGACCGGTAGCTGCAATCCTCTGCCCGAGGGTGGACCATGTCCGGACCCGACAGTTTCGGCATGTACATCGCGCGCTTCACCAGGCGAGCGCTCGGTATCGGTGCGTACACAACTGGTGCGGTCACGGGGTGGCCCTACGCGCGATTCTTGGGGCTCCGGGACGCGGCGGAGCGAGCGCTTGACGGTGGCGACGTGAAGGATGCGGACCTCCTCGCATCAGAGTTGCTCGAGTTAGCAGAGCGCTACCGGGGTGATTGGAACTACGGAAACGCCTTCCATCACGGGCACCACATCCGAGGTCTCTGTGCACTGCGCTCGGGCCGACAATCCGAAGCCGAGGAGCACCTCCGCGTCGCTGGTCGCTGCCCTGGATCCCCGCAGTTGAACAGCTTCGGACCCAACATGCGCCTGGCCGCCGAGTTGTTGGAGGCAGGGGCTCGGGAGGCCGTGCTGCAGTACCTCGAGGACTGCAAGGCCTTTTGGCAGGTGGAGGTGAAAGGACGTGACGGGAAGGTGTACAGCGGCGCAGCCCGCCTTGATGAGTGGGCCGCTGAGATTCGGGACGGCAAGCCACCTGATTTCGGGGCGAATCTAGAGTACTGACCAACACGCTTGGTGCCCTTGGCTGCGGACCAATACGCGCCTGAAGCTATCGAGGCTCGGCTGCTGACCGCTTGATGGCGAACCCACACACCGAGGTCCGGCGTGCACATTGAGCGGCCACGACGGGGCATCCTCCAACCGTGCGAGTCGCGCACGGTCCGGCACACCGTGCTGCGGTGGGTGCCTGCGGCCTGATTACCGCCGTCCCACGGCCCCGACCACCCCCCGAATGTCCCAAAACCGACCGTTCGTGCCCCAATGACGCCCTTTCTGGTCGGTTTGGCTCCGCCTACAATCGGGTAACCAGCTCGATCGAACAAAACAGGGGGCTGTGCGGTGGCCGCCACCTGCGAACGAGCGTTCGGTCGTCGGCTCCGGAACTTCGTCACCGCCTGAGAGATAATACTGACAGTCGGAAGTCCGCTCACGGCGATCGACGAGGACGACGACCGGTTGTTCGTCGGCGACAACCTGTCGGCGGTGTCGTTCAAGGTGCGTAATCTTCTAGACCGTGGAAGGGCTCGAGACCCGAGACGTCCATGACGGAGCGAACGAACGTCAACCGGGCGGTCACACCGGACGAAATCGCGGTCCTTCGCACCGCGCTCGAGCGGGCGCCCGCCTCACCGAGCCTCTCGTCGCTTGGCGACGACCTAGCAGGCTTGCGTGTCATTGAGCGGTGCCCGTGCGGGTGTGACAGCGTCGACTTCGCCGAGCCCGATTTCGATCGTCCCGCCAAGCCGATTGCCGATGCAATCGGCACGACTCGGACCGGCGGCATGGTGGGGGTCATCGTGTGGGGTACTGAGGAGGCCGTGACCGGTCTCGAGGTGTACGACCTGGGGACCGAGGACGGTGATGTGAGGCTCCCCGTTCCCAGCTCGATTCGTCCGTTCCACGAGCGCCCGGGCTGACGAGAACCCGAGCACACCGGACGCCGCCCCAACCTGAGACGAAGTGACCACGCTGCTGGACGGCGCTCCTTCCCGCAGGCTGGGTGGCGTTCTTCCAAGCGGCAGGCTAGATAGCGATTGACCCGACTGATTCGCGGCGCCGGCGGTCCGGCCGCGGCGTCGTCACGCGGGCGGCACGGTGGCCGTCCCGCTGCCACAAAGGGGGAGTCGTGAATACACGGCGTCTCACTCGCCGCCCGGCGAGCATTGCGCTCCTCGTTGCGTGCTACGCTCTTGCCGGGCAGGAACTGCGTGCGCAAGGCGACCAGGAACCGCTCCCGTCCGATACGCTCGTTGCCGCCGCGCGTGCGATCATGGAATCAGCGCGCTTCTGTGCGCTGATAACCCTCGACCGAACGGGACAACCGCGCGTCAGGGCAATGGACCCGTTCGCTCCGGAAGAGGACATGGTCGTGTGGCTCGGCACCCATCGCCTGACGAGAAAAGTCGACGATATTCGCAACGATCCACGCGTGGCACTGTACTACCTCGCGCCCGGGGCCGCGGGGTACGTCTCGCTCTCGGGCACGGCTCGGATCGTTGACGATCCAAGCGAAACAGCTGGCCGCTGGAAAGAGGAGTGGGAGCAGTACTATGCTGATCGGGAGGCCGACTACGTCCTCATCGAGGTAATCCCCCTGCGGCTCGAGGTTGTTGACTATCGGCTCGGCATCACGGGAGATCCGGAGACGTGGGCGCCACCATCATTCGAGTTTCGTCCGGCGCCCTCGGAACGGTGATGCGGCCTCCACGGCACCCCTGACGAACGCCGACCTCGCTTTCGGGCGCCTTCAGAGGGTCGGGAGCATTGTCCGCTCCGGTTCTGGCGCGCTCACCTCCGGCCGTCCGCCGGGCGGGGTGTTTGCCGGGTTCGGTGCACGCTCGGGGTGGAGTGGCCACGGACAACCGGAGCGTGTCTGCTCGAATATCGGGTCGAAGATGTCTTTGAGGTCGGTGGCGTACTGATCGAGGAACGCGGCCACCTCACCCTTCAGCACGTCGTCCGCCCCCGGCTGGCCCGGCGTGGCGCCGTGCTCGGCAACCCAACGCCGCTGGAGCCAGGGATTGTCGCACACGGGGCAGGGCCGCAGCGGGTTCTCCACATCGTTCAACGAGAGCCGCACGTCGCGCATATAGGCGCTGGTGAGACACTCCTTGAGCGACTTCTCGAGAATGCTGTCCACGTAGAATTGATTGAAGACACACGGCTCCACTCCGCCCGACGCGTTCACATGGAAGTAGCTTCGCCCGCCAGAGAGACATCCGCCGGTTAGCAGGCCGTCGCACCAGAAATCAGCGACCATGATGTCGTACCTGGCTCTCAAGGCCCGTATGCGGTGGTACCGGTGTAGGCGCTGCGCCGGTGTCGGCATCAGATCGACATTGGGCGAGCGCCCGATTGGCATGTACGTGAAATACCATCCGATGAGACACCCGAGATTCATGTAGAACTCGACGAACTCATCGGTCAGCAACAACTCGTTGTTGTGGCGCATGGGAGTGGCGGAAAAGCCGAAAATGACCCCCGCGTCTTTCATCTCGCGCATGGCGCGGACGATCTTCCCGAACACTCCTTCACCCCGCCTTGCCTCGGTCTCCTGCTCGAATCCTTCGACGCTGACACAGGGCATCACATTGCCAAGCTTGGCGAGCTTGGGAGCCAAGCCGCGATCGGCGATGACGGTTCCATTGGTATAGGTCAGGAAGAACATCGAGGAATGCGTTTCAAAGACCTCGAGCAGGTCCTTACGCAAGTATGGCTCGCCTCCGCTGACGACGATGAAGTTGATGCCCAGCTCTTTGGCTTCGTCGAGCAACGTGTGGAACCGCTCGGTGGAGATTGCGTCCCGCCGGTCGTAGTTGGCGCTGTAGCAGCCCTGGCACTTGAGGTTGCACCGCATGGTAGGACTAACGACCATGGCTTTCGGGTACTCCCCGTCGAACAGCGTGTCGGCGATCCGGTTCTTTTCGGGCCCGTGAATCACGTAGTATCCGAACGCGTTTTGCACGAAGCGCCGGCGCGCATTGGGATGCAGCGATCTCCATCTGCGCGACACCACCTTGAGGGCATGGAGCAAGAACTCCTCGCCTTCCTTGAACCGGTTCCCCCGTCGGATCTGCGATCGCGCGAT
This sequence comes from Gemmatimonadota bacterium, assembly GCA_039588295.1. Taxonomy (GTDB): domain Bacteria; phylum Gemmatimonadota; class Gemmatimonadetes; order Gemmatimonadales; family GWC2-71-9; genus JAOTVV01. Next base: position 196,680 of record JBDHAB010000002.1, on the reverse strand, counting down.
TCGCTGCCGTAGCTTCTGTGGCAGCCGGGCATAGATCTCAGTGGCATACCACAGGCCGCGCTCTTTGATGGCGTCCGATACGACCGAACGACTGGGTGATCTGACGTGGGATCCGTCCATCTTCCACTCGTCTTCTTGGGTCATGTCAAATGTATGACTGGACCGATGGTTGTCGAGGCAGCAGCGCATGATGAAGCCTCCCGCACTCGCACGCTTGCGCGAACCCTGGTCCGGACGCACGCTTTGCCTGAGTAACGATGACTGATATCGATCGCGTGATCCGCTCCAAGGCCGGGGCTGATACAGCGCCGGTCCATCAGGCGCTCCGGGTGGGCACTGGCCGGTAGACGGCGGGCGCGGCGCCGTACGAGATGATGGCTACCGGTCCGGTTGGCCCCGACTATAGACCTCCACGGTGGCTGCTCGTGGCTACGGGCCTCGCGTTGCTTCTCTTCGCTGGATTTGCTGCGATCGCATTCGCCACTATCACCAGCCCCCTCTACGGCATCCTGTTGGCAGCAGGGGCGGTGCTTGCTCTCATCGCGATCATCGATCTCCGAGCCTCCCGCGTCGTGGTAGAATCGGACGCCGTCCGCATGGTTGGCCTTTTCAAGAAGGAACGTGTTGCCTTCTCGGAGATCGCCGAGGTCAAGCTCGACGGCGGGAGGACGTGTCTGCGGCTCAGGAGCGGCGAGTGGAAACGGCTACCCGAATGGCTCGGCGCCAGCATGAGCGCACGGCATCGCATCGCCGATCGCCTGTCTGCGCTCCGATCATGAGCTTTGTGCCGGTCAACATGCCTCGACGTGCCGGCTGCACGAAGGCGAGAGCCCGGGCTACCGCACCGCCACCTTCACCCAGTTCGCCGTGTCCTTCCGCTCGTAATCCATATACTTGATCTCGACGGTCAGACCCACCTCGAGATCCCCGTAGGTTCCCGGGACGATGGTCTGCCGCAGCTGCGATCGGTCCAGCCAGATTCTTGTTTGCTCCACGATGCGGATCGTCCGGCTCCCCGCCTCGCTTTGTACCGTGATGGTTCGATTTGCGGCGTTAACGGCGGTGATCTCACCGAGATAGGAGTACTTACCGGAGATCCCGGGTGAATACCCGAGGGGGATGTACCGCTCGGTCTGTTCCTGTGCGAAGGCGCTGGACGCGCTGGACGCCAAGAACACCATGGGCACGATGAAACCGATGATTCGCTTATGCATAGCAATGACTCCCTTGATTCTCATGTGCGGCCGTGCTCCTAACTCAATTCTACCAACTCGTCCCGCGCGCGTTCCTGCGCTCGAATGGCGCCCTCGACCTGGTTGCTTGAGTACAAGACCAGCGCCTGCTGGATGAGATCTCGTGATACCTCCAGGTGGCCGACCGCCTCGGGATGGAGACCGCCGGCTCGCAGCACGAAGATAGGGTCTCCCGTCTCCTCGAGCGCCCTTCCGAGGAAGACACGAGCCCGCTCGGGTGATGCCTGCATGCTGCGCTCCATCAGGGCGATCGTCTCCCGAATGTTCTCGAGCGCATTGATGACGCGGAGAAACGCTGCGACGGCAACCACCTGGGTTCCGTCGAGATTGATCCCGCTGCCCGTCGCACCGGCGACGAGTTGCCCCGCGGGAGAGTCGTTGAAGGCATCGCCGTTGTAGAAGGCAACTGACCCTTCAATGGTCTCCACCGAGTTGTTGTGGAAGAACGGTCCTGTGTCGGCGGCTTCCACGAGCGGTGGCGTGTTGAAGGCACCGTTGCCGGGTGTACCCTGTCCGTCATCTGGTGGCACCAGCTCGCCGGTGAGGTCAGCCGGCTGGTCGGGCAGATCCTCGACCCCGGTGTTGAAGTTGAGATTCCCGGCTCCCTCGCCAAAGATCGCGGGATTGCCGTTGGCGCCCGCGTTGAAGTGACAGGCGTTGCACTTTCCTGAGCCGTTGTCGAGAAAGATCTCCTGGCCGCGCGCTGCGACTACTCCCTTGAGCGGAAGCGGAAGCGCCAATTCCTCCTGCCGTCCCAGAGAGAGCATGAACGCCTCGATGGCGTCGAGCTCGTCGTCCGTGGGCAGGCGAAAGTCGACGCCGGGTACACGGTTGAGTGTGAGCGTGAAATGCTGAATCACCGCGCCGGTCGTAAACGAGCGTAATGAGCCATCCCCCGGCGCTCCGTCGCCCGACCAGCCGGTCTGCGGCCCCTGCGCGCTGTTCACGGACGTCCGAAGGGCCAATGTGTGCGGGATCCCGCGCATGTTGAAGTTGTTGGCCAGATCGTCGAACCCGTCTTGATTCTCGACAATGAGTCCGAAGCCACGCATGAGACGCGGGTTCTCGAAATTCTCGGCGAGATCGGGATTGGTTTCGGCCACGAAGAGTGGATCGTCCAGCGGCAGCGTCGCGATGAATGCCGGCGTAAGCCCGAAGTTGTCCTCCGCCCGATGACACGTTCCGCACGTCCTCCCGTTCCCATCGAACGTCTCCTCGAAGAAGAGGCGCTCGCCCTCGATAATCGGGTCGGGGGTGGGAGGCGGTGCCGGCGGTACACACGTCGTGAGCGCAATGACGCCGAGGGTGAAACAGGTCGTGACGGCGAGACGCCTTCCAAGATGGCCCTGGTGCACGAGAATACCCTCAAGGAAAAGGAACACCGGCGGACAAATCTGTGATGCTGCCAGCGGCGGGGCACCACGTAGTGCATCCTGCAGCAGGCGCCCGGCAACCGGGCGTAATCGCCTGCATAATATAGTAGAGCCGTAGAAGGGCAACCGTGCGGCTGGACGGAGGCAGGGTCCGGACGACATCTTCCCAGAGGATGGCCGGTCACGTCTTCTGAAGGAGGCCACAACCATGCAACAACAGACTAAGACCGATTGCTGCCCTCGGTTCAACCCTGCACCGTGGGACAGTAAGGAAGTCACGTGGCAAGACAAGCTCTTCGTACGGGACCGTGTCCGTAGTGTGTTTCATATTCCCATCAACTTTGGTCGCGTGATGAAACGGAACATGCAGGCGATCGAGGCTGTGGACGCACTGGATCCCGATCATGTGCTGCTGAGCGACGAAAACTCGCTCTGGGGCGCCGACGTCTATATCGCCGTATCCAAGGATGTTCCGGGTGCCCGAATGGAACGTATCTCCGGCAACTTCTTCACCAAGGTCTTCGAAGGCCCTTACAGTCATGCGGGGAGGTGGGCCAAGAGCATGAAGGCCCTCCTTGCGGAACGGAACCGCTCACTGAAGAAGCTGTACTTCTGGTACACCACGTGTCCCAAGTGTGCCAAGGCCCACGGGGAGAATTACGTGGTTCTGGTTGCCGAGTAGGGGAGAGCGATGAACGGGCGACTCGCGCTGCCCGTGTTGCTGCTGACCGTTTGGACCGTCGGTCCTGCGGGCGAGTCGCACTCGGCGGTCCTGACACCGCCTACGCTCGCCGATCGGGTGACGATCCATCGCGACGAGTGGGGCGTGCCGCATATCTACGGCCCTACCGACGCCAGTGTCGTCTTCGGTGCCGCCTACGCGCAAGCGGAAGACAACTGGTGGCAGGTCGAGGACAACTTCGTTCGGGCAATCGGCCGTGGCGCCGAGCTCTACGGCGAAGACGGACTACTCGACGACTACCTGGCCCGCGGGCTCGAGATCTCACGTCGCTCGATTGAGGAATACGACCGCTCCCCCGAACGTATGCGTCGCCTGTACGATGCGTACGCCGAGGGGTTCAACCATTTCTTGGAGACCCACCCGCAGGCGGAGCGTCGCATTCTCGAACGGGTAGAGCCGTGGCATACGTTGGCGTTGATCCGCTTCAAGTACCATCACAACGAATACCTGGGTTATGCAGGGCTGCGGCGGGGTCACAGCCAGCAGGTCCTGACACGCGCTCGCGTGGGGACGAACGGGGAGGAAGCCGGAGCGCGGGGCTCGGTGCGTGGGCTCCCGTCCTTGGCTTGGTCTCGCGAGGTCCGTTCGCCGAACGGTGAGCGTGCGTTGGGGTCCAACGAATGGGCGGTCGCCGGCTCGCGTACCGCGAGCGGGTACCCGATGCTGCTCATCAACCCCCACGTGTCCTTCTTCGGACTCTCCACGTACACCGAAGTCCACCTTCACAGCGAGGAGGGGCTCGTCTTCTCGGGCCTCACCAGGTTCGGGTTCATGCTGCCGTACATGGGCAACAATGCGTATCTCGGGTGGGCATACACGGACAACTACGGCGATCATGGAGATCTCTACGTCGAGGAGTTCGATGCGGGCGGAGTCGCCTATCGCTACGGAGATGGTTGGCGCGAGCTGACCTCGTGGACCGAGACGATCAGCGTGCGCACGACGAGCGGTCTGGAGCCGCGGGAGTATCGGTTCACCAAGTCCCATCACGGGCCGATCCTCGGTCTCATCGATGGTCGGCCAGTGGCCGTCCGGCTGGCCAAGCTGGATGAAGGTGGCTGGTTCGAGCAATGGTATGGGATGATGCGGGCGCACTCGCTCGAGGAATGGCACGCCTCGGCGGCGCTCTTGAACGTCCCCTACATGAACACGATGTACGCCGACCAAAACGGCAACATCCTCTACATCTACAATCACGCGATCCCGCGCCGGTCTTTGGCGTACGACTGGTCTCGGCCGGTGGACGGCACCGACCCGGGCACCGAGTGGCAGGGCTACCACCCGCTGGACGAGCTCCCCCAGTTTCTGAACCCGGCCAGCGGCTACTTACAAAACACCAACTCCACGCCGTTCATGGCTACGGACGGGATCGACGTTGGCGCGGACGACTTCCCCGCATACATGGTGGGAGGGGAGACCGACAACCGGCGCGCCCAGAATTCACGCCGCGTGCTCCGTGAACTGCGCGACGTGACGCTGGAGGACTTCGCCCGTGCTGTGCTCGACACGCGGTTGATCGCCGCCGATGAATGGCTGGACGACCTGTTCGCGGCGTTCGAAGAGGTCGAGCACGATGATCCGACGCGTGCAGCGTCGCTCGCCGGCCCGATCGCGTCACTCCGCGGCTGGAATCGCAAAGCGGCCATGGCCTCGGTGCCGACCACGCTCTTCGTGCTCTGGGCTGAGTCCGTCAACCCGGACCGCGTCCCGGAGACCGACCAATGGATCGAGGCGTTGGCTCAGGTGGTGGAGCGTCTCGAGATGGACTGGGGCACCTGGGAAGTACCGTGGGGCGAGGTCAACCGGATTCAGCGACCGGATGCCGCCGGCCACGTGCCGTTCGACGACGCGCTGCCGAGCCTGCCGGTTGCGGGTGCACCTGGATGGCTCGGGTCCGTCTTCACCTTCCATGCGCGCCGGCCTGAGGGTGGCAAGCGCCGCTACGGCGGCCATGGCAATTCGTTCGTCAAGGTCGTTGAGTTCACGCCGAACGTCCGAGCGCGCTCGATCTTCGTGTTTGGCCAGAGCGGTGACCCAGCGTCGCCGCACTACTTCGACCAGGCCGAGCTGTACTCGGCCAAGCGTTTCAAGCCTGCGTGGTTCTCGCGCGCGGAAGTCGAGGCCCACGCCGTGCGAACGTACGACCTGCGCGTGCCGCCGAACGTCGCAGAACGGTGATGTCCGACGCCTTCATCGCGCTCACCCCGCTGTTCGCCACCGCACCCATCGCCATTTCGGGCGTTTGGATTGTGCATCGCACCAAGCCCATTCCCGAGCGAACCCGTTCCGCTTGTCAGGGCCGGCAGAACGCCAGCACCTTAGGTGTGGATCGGCAGGTGGAGACTCACCAGCATGTTCAGGACCGTCCTCGTTGCCGCGTTACTCCTGCTCGCCGCGGCGTTTCTCGTGTTCCGGCTCGTCGTTCGACGTGACTACCTGAGGAAGGGGCGCCTCACGCTATTCGCCTATGCGCTCCAGCTCTTGATCTGGGGTCTCTTCTTCACTTTCCCGTACCTCTACAACCCGCGAAACTGGTTCCGGCTTTGGCCTGCGGACCCGCCGTGGGGTATCGGAGTCCAGGTCCTCGCACTCGTCTCTCTCTTCACCGGTCTCCTCCTCGTGGTGTACTCCATGGGCTACCTTGGGTGGAGCCGCTCAAACGGGCGAGATACCGACGTGCTGAAACAGCTGGGGCCGTATCGCGTATCGCGCAATCCCCAAGTCGTGGGTGGCGCGCCGCTGATCGTCGGACTCGCTCTCGTGTGGCCCTCCTGGTACGCGGTCGGATGGGTCGCGCTGTTCCTCGCCATGGCCCACATCATGGTGCGCACCGAAGAAGAACACCTGCGGGCCAAGCACGGCGGTGACTATGAAGCGTACTGCAAGAGCATCCCGCGCTACCTTCCACTGCCAAGGCGTCCGCGACGCACGGAGCGTTCCCAATGACGGAGCGTGATGACCCAACCTCACCCGCGCTCGATAGCGCGCAACGCTCGGCCATTGCGGAGGCGGTAAAACAGGCGGCGTGGCAGCATCTGGAGTCGGAGAACGCCACCCAAGCCTTGAGCTACTACGAGCCGGATGCGATCGTCGCCAGCAATGGGTCGTTGTATCCGTCGTTCGAACGATTCGCCGAAGACGCGCGAGCGTTCTATGCCGCGCTTCGAGAGACGCACCTCGCGGTATGGGACGAGATGCGCGTCCAGGTCCTTAGCGGCGATGTGGCTGCCCTGACGGCGACCGTTCGCTGGTCGTCGACGGATACGGCCGGAGTGCGCACGGATTTGAAGGGTGTCTGGACCGCGGTCTATGTCCGGCATGGCGGGTACTGGAAGATCAGCACTCGCCACGAGTCCTTTGAGCCGGAGGGAGAGAGGGCGTGAGGATCCGCGGCCGCCGGTTGACACGCACGTGTCGTTACCAGGAGGGTGACGTGCGTGGGGCGTCGGCGTCCGTCTGCGCGGTTCGCCTGCAACGGACGATCACAACGGGACGACCGTTGTTCTGCCGGCTGCTGTTCTTTTTGTTGGCGACCCAGCCGCTCCCGGCCCAGTCATCATCAAGCGGGTCCATCGATCGGTTTCAATTCGACGCGCAGAAGATCGAGACCGGTCTTGTCTACCACTACGAGAAATCGAATATCGACGGCACCCATGCCAGCAATGTGTCGCTGTTCGTTGCGGATACCGGTCATGTCGAGTCCTTCAAGTGGAGTCCATGGAGTCGGAGCGGAACATTGGTGACGGCCGAGTTGGACTGGGAAACGTTCTCGGTACGGCGGTTCGAGTCGTGGCGGCTGGGGTCCGCTGGCGAACGGTCGGCGGTTGCCAAGCTCCGATACCTCGATTCGCTGCAGAGTGTGGAGGTCTGGTTCGGACCTACCGATACGGTCCGAATCGAGTACCTGCCGTGGCACAGCTACGACTTCGATTTCGCCAGTCTCAACATGTCGTTGCGGCACCTTGTAGATCCCCATGCGCCCTTCAACATTGGGATTGCTGATGTCGTTCGGTCACCGGGCGGGTTCCGATTCGCGTTCAAGGGCCTCGTCGAGATGCGCTACGTGGGAGAGGAGGTCCGGTACGAGGTGCCGTGTCGCAAGTACGAGGTGAATGGCCCGGGCCTCGAGGATCGCGGCGGCGCGATATGGGTGAGCCGGGCGGACGGGCATATCGTCGATTATGAGATCGACCTCCCGGACGAGCCGGGGTATCGAAGCGGCAAGCTGCGGTTACGGTTTATTGAGCAGATGACGAATGAGGGCTGGGGTCAGTTCATTCGTAGCAGCCTCGGGGAATCTCCTGGTCCGTAGGTACGCGGCAACATCCGTGCCTGATCCTCCCGAGCCGAAGGAGACGTGTGCACGCCGGTCGGCACCCTGTCATGAGCCCAAGTGTGTAGTTGCGGGGTACCAGGACTAACTAGCCATATGGCTGTCCCTGTCCTCGACGACTTGAGCCTCCAACAGCTGGTATGGCTCGTACCGGTGTTCTTCGCGATTCATAACGCCGAAGAGGCACCGCTGATGGAGCGGTGGACCCGTCAGCTTCCGCCAGGGACCGTTCCGGAAGTGAACACGCTCCGGTTCACGGTTGCCGTCATCCTTCTCACACTACTCACGATTGTTGTAGCCGCATTTGTGGCCGCCTCACCGGAAAACTCTGTCACGACGTTTGCGATGCTGCTGACGCAGGCCACCATCTTCGTGAATGCGCTCGTCCCCCATGCAGCGAGCACGATCCGATTTCGGAGATACAGCCCGGGTGTAGTCAGTGGCCTGCTCATCAACGTCCCATTCTCGCTGTACCTCTTCCGTCGGTTGCTGCAGGGTGGAACTGTTGGCTGGTCGGGTCTCGTCATTGCGCTTGTTCTTGCACCTATTGTGATGGTGCTTCTGGCAAGGGGATCGCTCATGGTCGCCGACACGATCGTTGACATCACGGGTGTTCGCGATCGTGCTGGTCCATGACCGGTTCATAGCGCGGCAACATCACATGCCCAGGATGAATGCTGTACCTAGCGTCGGGTGTTTGATTTGGAGGAACCGTAACATGCGCACATATCCACGCCTCGCACTTGCCTTCTTTCTCGTTTCTTCGGCGATAGCACTTACATCGGTGGGTCACGCTCAAGGGCGGGAGTCCGTGTTCGACAGCATCGTGCGGCTCGATCAGAAACTGTACACCGAGATTCCGGCGACGCCACGCTGGGAAGAGCGCCTCAACCTACATGTGCGCCGAGTCCGCTTGGGTGACGCCGAGCTCTACGTGGAGGAGGAAGGATCCGGGATTCCGCTCGTGTTGCTGCATGGTGGCCCTGGCGGTACGCACCACGGATTCCACCCTTGGTTCGGCAGAGCGAGGGAGTTCGCCCGAGTCATCTACTATGACCAGCGGGGGTGTGGTCTCTCCGACTACGAGCCGGACGGAGACGGATACTCGGTCGAGCAGGCCGTTGAGGACCTCGACGGCCTACGTCAAGCGCTGGGGATCGAGAAGTTTGTGCTGCTGGGATTCTCCTACGGAGGCTTTCTCGCACAGTACTACACCACGACCTATCCACAGAACGTGGCAGGTCTCGTTCTGGTCGGAGCGAGCCCAGGGATGTGGAGTGATCTGGGCTCGAGCCGGCAGCGCGATTTCATGTTCCAAAGTGAGATCGACCGGATGAGAGAGATTCGTACCCAGCTGCGGGAGCTGCGGACCCGTGTTGAATGGGACCGGGCGAAATACGTCCGGCTGCTCGTTTACAACAACCACATCAATGGTGATTGGAAGCGCCAACACCTGTTCAAGCCGTCGCCCGAGCGGATGGCACAGACAGCGTTCTATGAATGGGTCCACGACGACGATTTCAACCCGATCATGAACGAGAGTGCACAAAAGGTCGACCTCACCGGGGCGTTCGATCGGAACCCCATCCCCACGCTGATCATGGAAGGCGAGTGGGATTTGACATGGGGTGTCGAGAAGAAGGACGTCTTGATTGGCAACCATCCGAACGCCCGCGTTCGGATCTTCGAGAACGGCGGACACTCCATCTATAACGAGGATACCAAGGAGTTCTTCTCGGCTCTCGCGGGGTTCCTGCGGGAGCTACCGGATGTCGATGCCGCCCAAATGGCCGCCTACCAGAAACACTTGGAAGGGTGGCGTACCGCGTGGAGGGGTTCGCCACTCTACCACCTCAAGGCGGCGGGCTGGGGCAGGCGCGGTAACCAGGAAGTGGCTCGAGCTTATAGACGGGAGTGGTTGCAGCGGATCGAGGAGCAGTCGGGTTTCCTCAAGCTCGGGTTCGCACTGTACGACGCGGCACAGTATGAGGAAGCGCTGCTTGCCTTCCAACGACTTGAGGAGGTGGCGCGCGAAGAGGAAACGGTGTCTCGCCTGGCAGTCGCGCTGATCTGGCAGGGGCACATGCTCGATCTGCTGGGCCGGAGGGAGGACGCCGTGGTCCGCTACCAACAGGCCGTCGACATGAATCTCGATTCCCAGCAGCGACATGACCAGTACGCGCTCTCTTACAACTTGAGCCCCTACGCGGCGGAGCGGCTTGTGACTCCATTTCAACGGATGGAGAACACGTGGCCGTAGAGAGAACGTCACTCATGCTTCCTCGCGTGTTCCACGCGTTGGAAGACGGTCAAGAACTCTCGACGGGCACGCGCCTGACCTACCGTGCAAGCGTATGCGTGTACTTGACTAATACCGTCCGACTGTCCGTTCTGGGCAGAGTCGGGCTCACGCGATCCAGATCGAGGTTCCAGCCCTCGCTGTAGACGATCCAGAGATCGTTCCCCTCGCGGAAGTTGTACCGGAGGCGCACGTTCGCCGCCATGAGGTGACGCGTGTTACTGAGTTGGACGAACGCGTTCACCGAGAGCTTGGTGTTCAGCGCGAAGTTGGAGCGCAACCGCAACAGGTGGGAGTCGAACCCTTGATCGCGATCGGGGAAACGCACGTAGTCGAATCCGTACTGGGCGTTGAGACCGAAGTGGCGAGAGATGTTCCACAGGGGTCCCGCCCACACATTCCAGCGCCAACCGTCGTAGAACTTCTGAATGCCCCCGCCGACGCTCGCGCGCAGCAGATCACCGGGCGGCATGTTGTAGTCGAACTCGAACCGGGGATACCAGTAACTCCCAATCGGCACCCGTGACTCGCTTGGGAAGTCGAGCGGGTCCCGCAGGTCGTCGTAGTACAGCTCGAGATCCAATCCCAGGCTCGCTCCCGACCGCCACTGCAAGTCAAAATCGTGCTCGATGAAGGCGGATTCGACTGACCCGTCGTTGTTCCTGAGCGCGACCGATCCGAACAATTGAAACGGATCGATTCGTCGGAACGGCCCCTCGCCTTCCGGATAGTGGAAATATGCCAGCGAGTAGAAGAAGTCGGAGAAGTTTTGCCGACCGATGAATCCCATACCCGGCAGGTAATCCTCACCTTGGTAGCGACCCTGAAACCAGTAGGTGAACCCGCGATTGCGGGCTCTGTAGTACGTGAATCGCGCGAGTCCCGATTCCACGAACCGGAAGCCCTGGGCATCGATGATCCCGTCGTCCAGCGTCTGTACCCACTGTAGCGTCAGGTAGTCGTCTCCGAAGAGATGGATTCGGCTGTCCAGTCCGTAACCCACGTTGTACCCGCCATCTGTGGTGATGCGCGTGGTGAGTATCGCTCCCGCGTTCGAATTCTCGTTGATCACGCGACGGCGGACACGCGCCACACCGAAGTTCTCGGATGCCAGGGCGTCGGTCTTGGCGGTCTGTATGTTGAGCACCCCGACGTCCCACTGACCCACCCGGCCCACCAGGCGGACCCCGCCAAAGATGCGGACCGGCTCGCCACTTACCAGACCGATGCGCCGTGAGTGGAACAACCGTGTCGAGCCACCGGTGTTGAACGCGAAAGTGCCGGATCGCTCCAGAAAGAACTGCCGTTTTTCGGGAAAGAAGAGCGGATACCGGGTGAGATTGATCTGTTGATCGTCCGCTTCGACCTGGGCGAAGTCAGTATTGATTGTGAGATCGAGCGTGAGGTTATCCGTGACGTTGTACTTGAGATCGAGCCCCGCTTCGGCCTCCTCATCGGTCTGCATCTGGAACTCGGTGGCGGCGGCGTTCAGCTCGTTCCTCTGCGCGGCGCCGCCCAGCACGTAGGGGGTGATGTAGACCGGTCGGTGCGACTGGATACCCTCGAGTACGGTGCTGTACGCCAGGGAGGCGCGGAAGAAGTCGTATTCCGGAGCGATATCGGGAAAGATCTGGCGCTCGTTCTTGCGCGCGATGTAGCGATACGTCGTGAACGCGATCGGGACCTGCCCCGCACTCGCCTGGAACCCCAGGCTCGTGAAGGGAATCCGCATCTCGGCAAACCACCCCTCGTCGGTCTGTCGCGTGGCGACGTCCCAATACGTGTTCCAATTGCCGTTGAAGCCGGCTTGAGCGTCCGCCGGTACCTCGACGTCTATACGCACGCCCGCCGGCGTGGTCCAGAACACGAGGCCAATGTCGTTGTCGTCGTAGGGATTGACGAGGAGTCCGAAGATATCGTCGCCACGCGACTGGTCGCGGTACATCGAGTTGACGCGAATACCCGATGGATCCGAGTCGTAGAAGCGGCCGCACACGTAGAGGTATGACTCGTCGTGTGCAATGCGGATCTCGGTGCGCTCGGTCAACTCCCCGTGGTGAAGCGGCTCGCGCATCGTGAGGGGCAGGGGATCGATGGTGCGCCAGACGGGCTCGTCGGAAACCCCATCGAGAATGATGGGCTCCGTGATCCTCGTGATTGAGACGTTGGGAACGGGGGGAACGGTGTCTTGTTCCATGGCCTGTGCCACAAGTGGCGCGGGGCGCTGAGCCCCGGGTACGACCAGCAGCACCGCGAGTCCCAGGCGGAACACTGAGGTGGCCATTATCGAAAAAATTCTTTCAGTTACGAGCATAGCACGCGCCCTTAGTCATCATTGCCTGCCGGGTTACTTCCTCGACGGGTTGATCTCGTCCAACGCCCACACCGCCATCGAGCGCACCATGGGATCGGGGTCGCGCATGGCGTCGAGCAAGGGGTCGACGGCGCTGAACTCGCCGAGCAGCCCGAGATCGCGTGCGGCGAGACGACGGGTCGCTGCCGTGGATGACGATTGCAGTGCGCGGATCAGTTGCGATGCGCTTTGCGACACTTCGGCGTCCCATTTCACGTCCAGCGGGCCGATCCACACTTGCTCGTGCGTGCCGAGCGGTCGCCCCAGCTCCTTCGCGGTCTGGTACTGCGCTGCCTCCGCCTCATCGGAATCGATCTCGCCCAGCGCCCAGATCACGGCGGTACCGAGCGTGGCGTCGGCTTCGTACGCGGCTATCAGGGTCGGCACGGCCTCGGGACTCTCGATTTCGCCGAGCGACAGCGTTGCCATCTCTCGAAGCAGCGGATCGCCGCTGTCGAGCAACTCGGCCAAGCTGTTGATGGCGCGCGGATCCTTGATCTCGCCTAGGGCCCAGGCGGCAGCAAGCTGAACGTCCGGATGGCCTCGACGAATGGCGTCAATCACCGCATCCACGGTGCTCCAGTCCTCGCGCTCGCCGAGCCACCAGGCCGCACGACGGGCAACGGTGACGTCGTCGCTCTTCAGATCCTCGAGCAACTGTGCGATTGAAGGTGGACGGTCTTGGGTGATCTGGAACGCGGCGACCGGGACGGCGACGAGTGCCGCGGCCACTGCGATGACCGCGAGCCGAGCGGCGCCCACGGGTGAGCGGTTCGTCGTCCGATTGAGAATCCCGCGTACGCGTTCGGCCAGGCCAGAGCGTTCGGCCATGGCGAGCGCGCCGGTAGCGGCCGGTGGCGAGAGTTGCAGACGCGCGATCTCGAGGAGACGCGATGCGTAGGCATCCCGCTCGACGCCCGATCGGACGGCAACGTCGTCGCAGGCGCGCTCACGCTCCATCGCACTCCGTCGTGCGGCGATCCATATGAGCGGGTTCACCCAGTACAACGCGCGGGCCAACTCGCCCAGAAGATGGAGGACGTAGTCGTGCCGCGCGATGTGCGCGATCTCGTGGGTGAGCACCGCGTGGAGTCGCTCCCGGGGCCACGACTCGGCGCCGGCGGGCAGCAGGATGACGGGACGCACGATGCCCCACGACGCGGGGATCGGGATCTCGTTACTCACGACGGCGCGTATCCGTCGACGGGCGCCCAACGCGAGGGAAGCTGCCGAGAGACTGCGCATGAGCTCGGAACTCGCCGGTGAACCGCGAGCCGTGAGCTGCGAGGCACGACGGGCATGCAACGCGAGCCGCCCGAGGATCAGGGCGGCGCCTCCCATCCAAAGGAGAAGCCCACCGAACAGCAGTGCCTCGATTGGAGGCCGCGCAGCCGGTGGCGGCGCGGGCGCAGGGGGCACCTGCGCGGATACCGCCACCTCGGCCACGACGGGTACGGTGGGCGACGCGGTCTCACTGGGAGCAACGGTCTGTTGGCTCACCAGCGAGTCAAGTCCCCAGGACGGCAGTACCCGCTCGAGCGCCGGCAAAACCATGAGGGCGAGGAAGGCCAGGCACCAGATCGCGTGCCGGATAGCGGCCGAGGTCCACCAGAGGGAACGAGTGGCGATCCACGCGACCAGCAGGACGACGGATGCCTTGAGCAGGAGGTCGGCGGCGATCGACGCGGCCAGGTACGATATCATTTGAACTTCCTTTCCTTCTCGATCCACTGGGCGATCTCGTCCAGCTCGGCTTGAGTGAGTCGGGCGGAGGACATGTCCAGCATGGTCAGGATCGCCTTGGACGGAGACCCGCGGAAGAACGTTTTCTGAAGGTTTTTGACGGCATTCTTCGTCGCCCGTTCGCGAGGGACGGTCGGATAATAGACATTTCGTCGGCCGTCCTTCCGATGTTTCACGTGGCCCTTTCTCTCCAAAATGCCGAGCGTTACCCGCACCGAGTCGTAGCCCGGATCGTCCGCCATCCGCCGGGCGACTTCGGCGGCCCCGGCCTCGCCCAGCTGGTAGACGATGTTCATGATCTCCCGCTCGCGACGGCTCAGGCTGGCCGGATCAGTCATGGGCGTGTATCCGAAAAATTCTTTTCATATGGGGAATATTGGTGGAGTGGGGTCGCGTGTCAAGTCGTGGTGGGTGGGAGCCTGAGGCGGCGGCCTTCATGTGCATGCAGCGGCGATCGAGGAGATGCGGCGTGCCCCCGACACGCGCTTGACGCGCAGAGACCGGTGGTGCATATGTAAGCCTCAGTATCCTGCTGGAGGCTCGTCATGCAGCATGACGACGATGTGGCACAGGTCGCAACACAGGGTAGCGGGCGACGTCGAAAGCCATGGGTCGTGCCGGAGCTTCGAGAGTTGCCGAGGCTCACCGATCTCACACTGCAGACTGGGAGTCCGATCCCCGGTACCGGTAACCCGGGCGGCGGCAGCAGCGTCTTCTAGGTCGGTCGAATCCGGCCCACCGGGCTGTTTTTTGGCAACTGGAATCGAGTTCTGCAAACGCGCCGACCTGCGATTCCCGATGCGTCCGTAGTGACGTCGAGGGGTCGGTGTTGCGACTCCAAGACACTCCTGGATCGCCTGATCTGGAGGGACGAAAGATGCGCGGCAACCTAGCGACCGTGAATCGCCTCATCGTCTTCCTCGCGCTGCCGTTCTTGGTCGTGGCGTGCATGGACGACATACCCGTGACCTCTCCGGAGGAAGTGACGAAGGAAGAAGTCACTGAACCTGCCCGCAACCGGAATGTCGTCGCGTCGTTAACCTGTACCGCGCACGTGGCAGCGGGTGAGATCTCGTGCGGGCCGAGTTCAGTGGTCGCTGGTGAGACCGAACCGGGTCCGCAACGGGTGATTCTCGGTGGCCAGAATCAGTATGTTACGCTCACGTCGAGCAGTGTGAGCTACGACGGGTCGCAGTTCTTCCAAGCCGACGTCACAGTCACAAACCTCATCACTCAGGGGCTGGGCAGTCCGGACGGGGGGATCACGACGACCGGAGTCAGAGTGTTCCACCACACCGGACCCAACGTGACGAGCGGAACGGGTACGGTTACGGTGAATAACGCGGATGGGACCGGGACTTTCACCGGATCAAACCAGCCGTATTTTGAGTATCTCGAATACGTTCCGGCGAACGGCACCACTTCACCGAAGACGTGGATATGGGACGTGCCCAGTTCCGTAACCACGTTCGGATTCACCGTCTTCGTCGATGCTGATGTGTGGGGTGAGAACGGATATGTCGATGTGACCCCGGGTTCGGGGTTCACGACTGTCGGTGGGGCGACTATTCCGTTGAGCGCGACGGTCCGTGATGTCGTCGATCGGGACATTGGCGGCACAGTCACGTGGACGAGTTCAGATCCGTCAATCGCCAGCGTTGATCCCAGCACGGGCGTGGTCACGGCTGTGTCGGACGGGGTGGTCGACATTATCGGGTCGACCGGCGGCCCAGAGGCCGACGGGACCTCGCGCATCACCGTGAACCCCTTCGTTGCGGGCTTTCAGATCGAGCTTCACTTCCTGACTCCCATGACGGCGAGCCAAGAGGCCGCCTTCAATAGTGCCGCGGCTCGTTGGGAGAGCCTCATCACTGGGGATCTATCTCCCGTCTTGCTCACGTGGGGCGGCAACGAGTGTGGGATGCCGATCGATGAGATCGTCGATGACTTGGCGATCAATGCTGTGCTCGACAGTATCGACGGTCCCGGGAATATCCTCGGGAGTGCGGGTCCCTGTTTTGTCCGGACAACGGGCGGGCTCCCGATCTATGGAGTCATGACGTTCGACACCGCAGACGTGGCCAACATGGAGGCGAACAATCAGTTTGGAGACGTGGTCCTGCACGAGATGGGGCACGTGCTGGGCATGGGCACGTCTAGGTGGATCAGCATGGGACTGCTGTCCGACGACAATGGCCTACTGACTGATTGCTTCCCGGTTGCGGATGACCCGCCGCCCCCGCTCACGACTGACCCCTACTTCAACGGGCCGCTCGCGATTGCTGCCTTCAACAGCAACGGTGGTGGCACCTACGTTGGAAACAAGGTGCCGGTCGAGAATGATTTTGGTCCTGGGACAAGGTGCGGGCACTGGCGTGAGTCGGTGCTGAATGACGAGCTCATGACGGGCTTCATTGAAGCTCCCATGACTCCCATACCACTCAGCGAGGTGACCGTGAAAGCGCTAGCTGACATGGGCTACACGGTTGCCGCCTCAGGCTGGGATACATGGACCTGCCCGTTCTGCGCACCGCCCGCCCTCGGAGCGCCTGTGGCAGATGCCACCCAGCTGCAGCTCCTCGATGATATGTGGCAGGGGCCGCTCTACGGGGTGGATGAGGAGGGCCGAATCACGTTGCTTCGTCCCGACCGGCGGCGGTAAGCCGAGGGCCACTCGTGTCGCCATGGCGCGTTCTCGGGCCTGTCGCGTTGACAGCCGCACTGACGAGCTGTGACGCGACGGGCCCTGTTCCTGTGCTGGAGATCGAGATCGACGGTCGCATCGAGCGGAGCTCGACGGCGCAGGTGCGCGTCGTGTTCGAGGGCGAGCCGGTCGCCGATTCCCTAATCGAGTGGACCGCAGAACCACCCAACCTGCTGCAGTTTCTCTCCGAAGGCCGAGTCACGTTCTTGAGTGCGGGAACCGTCACGCTCCAAGCCGAAGCGCAGATCGAGGCTCGTAGCATCGTGATGGGTACACGTGTGTTGGAAATCGCTCTCCCGCCGCGAGTGGTATTCGATCTCTTGCTGAACGGCAACCGTGATATCTACAGCATGTTCCTTGATGGAGACGGTCTCGAATCTCTCACCGACGCAGCGGCTGATGATGAGGACCCGACGGCCGCGGGAGGGACCATCGTCTTCACCAGCTTCCGGGACGGCAACGCCGAGCTCTACTCGGTGCCGTTGGATGGTAGTGGCCCGGCTGTCCGGCTGACGGACACCGCCGACAGTGAGATACAGCCAGCCCTCACGCCGGGTGGTGGTCAGATCGCCTACACCGCGAACCCAACCGGAGTGTTCAAGCTCTGGACCGTGCAGGCAGACGGGAGCAACGCTCAGGCTGTCACGGTAGGGTTCGGAACTGGCGGGTCGGTGGAGGCATCGCCGAGCTGGGGTCCCTCGGGAGACCGGCTGGTGTTCGTCTCCACCACGAACGGCACGGCCGACGTCTTCACCCTACAGATCCCCGGAGGGACGCCCACAGTCCTCGTCCTCAGCAACACGGCAGCGGTGGAGCCGGCATGGAGTATGGACGGCGAATCGGTCGTGTTTGCATCGGACAGCACCGGAGACACCGAGCTGTTCCTCCTGGACTTGAACACCATGGCTCTGACACAGCTCACCGATCGTCCGGGCGCCGACGGCGAGCCTGCGTGGCTGCCGGACGGTCGAATCGTGTACACGGCATGGATCGGGAACACGCCCACCCTTCGCTGGCTCGACCCCGCGGATCCAAGTGCGACGGTCGAGATACCCACCGGCACGGGCGCGCCGCGCCGGGCCGCGGGCGTGCTCGAATAGCCAGAGGCTCGGGATGCACGCAGCAAGGTCTGCCTCGCTCATGCTGTCGGCACTGTGGACGGCCGTCGGAGGCTGTTCTGCGTCGAACACCCAACGAGATCGCCTGCCGCTTCCGGAACAGGTCGCGGGCTGCTATGAGTTGGAGTTCTGGTCCGGCGAACCGGGACCGGAGGCAGAGCGGCAACGCGCCGCCTGGGGTAGTGCACCCACCGTCAAGCTCGACACCGCGAAGCTGACGGTTTGGCCGAGCTTAGTGCAACAGTACGGCACCGTGTTCGTGGCGCACAGTATCACTGAGGGTCGGGCCTGGGATCACCCGTTCAACTACTGGCGGTTCGTGGCCGGAGATTCGCTGTTCATCGGTCACCCCGGAGCACTGGCCGGTGTGAGTATGACGCTTCATATCGAGGGCCAGGATCTGAGGGGCGAAATCACGTCCTTCACCGACGAGCGGGTGGAAGGAAAGCCCTCTACGGGAACAGCTCCGGTGCTCGCTCGCCGCGTTGAGTGCCCCAGCATAGAGTACTGAGGCGAACCCACTCCTCAGTGAGCGGTGCTAGCGGAGGTCGTCACGGGCTGGGTCGAAGGAGCGTGTGTGAGGCGCTGCCGAGATCCTCACCATCTCGCAGGACCCACGCATGCGCGTCGATCGAGTCCGGGGCCGACGAGGCACGCTTGACCCCCACCTGTAACCGGCACCCGATTCCGTAGCTCCGAAGCACCAAGCACTCGGCGACGCTTCGATAGAGGCACGTGTTCCGCCAGGGCAACAGCGGGAGCCGGCCCAGCATCCGCAGGGCTAGTCGAGACACCCTGATCGCGACTCCGGGACTCCCGGACCGTTGGTGGGAATCTGCCGGCCCGGTCAAGAGCGTCTCCAGACGTGGCCCGTGAATCCAGAACGGGGTCCGAACGGCCGCAAGACATCCGACGGCGATTTGCGGCAAACGCTTCATGCGGCTGGCGTGACCTTGGTTGGCTGGCGTGCCGCTCCGTGCCATGCGGACTGGGGGAAGTCCGCCAGCCATCCGAGCTTTCCGCTCGCTCGAGCGCACCGGATACACGGAAACGGATCGCTCAGGTGTGGTGCTGCGGAGTCTGGCTGCTGTGCTTGGCGCAATGCCTCGAGCCGCGTAACGTAGAGGTCATGCGCCTCGGCAAGAGATGTGGTGTGTAAGTCCGCGACCGTTTCCGTCTCCGTAAAGCCGTAGTTCGACAGCTGACAGCACGTGCAAACCCGCCCACGCGTGTCCACGTAGATCCTTTGGAGAGCGAACGTCTCGCACGGAGTCTCGGGGCCGTCGAATGGATAACCGTAGTCGATCCTCACTCGTGACTGCCGTCCGGGTTCTTGTGCCAGGTTCTCCAGCGCACGTTTGGTCGGCAACCAAGCATCTGGAGGCAGATCGCTGTCCCGCTCGGCGCTCCCCGGCGTCGGTTGGGGCAGAATGAAGCTGATACTGAGACATCCCAATGACTCCGCTAGGTCGGCCGCCACCTCGAGTTCGTGTCGATTGCGCCGATCGATCACCATCGACAGGTCGCAAGGAATCTGCTCGCTCGTGAGCACGGCGAGACTCCGGAGTACCCGATGGAAGCTCCCGTCGCCACGTTCGGCATCATGGGTCTCTGGCGTGGCACCGGAGAGGCTCAGCCGCACCGCTTGAGGCGCGCAGCGACGCACGATCCGCGCGATCCGGTTCACGTGCCATCCGTTGCTGACGAATCGGTACGGAACGGCGCGCTCCACGAAGATATCAGCGATCCTTGCGAACTCGGGATGAAGTAGAGGTTCTCCCCCGGTGAGACTGACGACCACGGAGCCGTACAGCGCCTTCGCCTGATCCACGATTGAGGCTATCAGCTCGGTCTCGAGAGAGCGAACCGTCGTCACGTCGTCACGGATGCAATGTGGACAGCGGAGATTGCAGTGCTCTGTAATGGCGAGTCCCAAGCGCATCGGTGGCCTAGCCGGATACATGTCGGCCTGACGGGGCTCGTCGCTGTGGTTCTGGTTCACTCGGATTGCCTCATCCGTGGATTACTCTAGCCATCGGCCCTGCCGCACGCTTCTCCTGCATTGACGTTCTTCTACGAACTTGGACCCGAATGTGAACCGTGGCAAGGATTGCCACTGGCTCCGCGTTCGGGCGCTCGCTGGACGTCACCGACGAAGGAACGGTAACGTTATGGTGTTACAGGAGGAGTCCCCATGCACACCAATGAACTCTTCGTCGCAGCGCTGCTCTTCATTGTTTCCCTCTGCGCTCCCGTACTCGAAACTCAAGCGCAGTACCCGGTGCACCAAGTCACTTCTCATCCGGCGCAGGAGGGGTTTCCCGCGTGGTCCCCCGACGGAGAGACCATCGTGTACTCATTCGTGAGCCGCGACAGCGCCGAGATGACTGGTCTGTGGAAAGTTCCGGCCGACGGAGGTGAGCCCAGGCAGTTCACCCATTTCATTGGAGAGCATCCGAACTGGTCACTCGACGGACACTACATCGTGTTCGATGCAGACTCGGGCAACAGCATCAAGCTCATATCGTCTCACGGCGGTCAACCGATTCGTATCGTTCCCAAGTCCATTCCCGTCTATCGAGGCGGGAACCCCAATTGGTCGCCGGATGGCAGCCGCATCGCTTTCAAGGAGGGATCGAACCTGTGGGTGCTAGACATTCGAACGGGCGACGCGGAGATCGTCTTCAGCCAGGAGAATACGTATCCCATACCCGGCTGTTGGTCGCACGACGGGAACAGCATCTATGTGACGGTGAGAGCTGTGGAATCACCGGCAGCGACGATATGGAAGGTGTCGCTGACCGGAGCGGAACCTCTGCAGCTTACGTTTGAAAGAGCCCGGCCCTATCGCTACATGGACCTCTCGCCGGACGGCACGTTGTTGGCGTTCGTCGCCTGCGAGGGTCGTAACTGCGATCTGTGGATCATGCCGGCGGATGGCGGGACGCCGATACAGATCACGGTTCATCCGGCGTATGACGATACGCCCCGATGGTCCCCGGATGGGACCAAGATCGCGTTCACGAGCACGAGATCCGACAGTTTTGATGTGTGGGTTGTGGACGTGGATATCGAGGAAATCAAGACTGCGCTCGAGTCGGCGAATCAGTAGCATATTGGCTTGCCCGACTGGGAAGTCTTGCGCAGCTTTGGGGTGGACCGTACGGTGGCGCACCGATGCGACATTTCGGAGAAGACGTCCGCTCCATCAGTGGCGTGCTCCATCAGGCAGCATTGCTGGCCCTGGTGCTCATGACCGGGGCATCAGCACCTCTCTCAGCGCAGGATTCCACAGCCATTCCAGTCCGGCATGCACGACAGGGCTTCTGGCTGAGTGCCGGGCTGGGGTACGGTCGGCTGGCGTTCTCCTGCGCAGGCGGCACCGGGGGTCCCTGGCAGCCAGAGCCGACAGCCGAATCCTGTCAATACGCGGGAGGCGCTGCCGCCACCCTTGGGTTCCTGCGCGCCGGCTACACACTGAGGCCGCGGCTGCTACTCAGTATGGCGGTCGACGCGTGGCGCCGACCCGGCACGAACGACGGTGCGGTTATCCTCGGCGTGGCCGCTCAGGTGTACCCCATTCGCTCGGCGGGCTGGTTTGTGGAAGCGGGGCTCGGTCGTTCTGCGTTCCGGAGCCCCGCGGTCGATGGACCGGCCGAGTCGGGCGTCGGCATTGGGCTGAGCGCGGGTACGGGATACGACCTGCGGGTCGGCGCCGACATGTCGTTTGCTCCCGCGATCCGGCTGCACTACGGGAACCAGGGCGACGTGGGAAGCCCGATCCTTCAGTTCACGGATGGGTCCAAGCTGACGACGCGCACTGCCGTTCGGGAGACGCTGCTGGTGTTCGGACTCGGCTTTAAGTTCCACTAGTCGTCCCCGGGGCCGACGCCCTGACTTCAGCGGAGGCACTGATGATGGAACTCACGTTGACGTCCCCGGCTTTTGCCGACGGGCAGGAGATTCCCAGCGGGTATACCTGTGATGGAGAGGATGCCTCGCCGCCGCTGGAGTGGGATGGGTTGCCGCCGGGAACGCAAAGCCTGGTGCTCATCGTGGACGATCCCGATGCCCCGGATCCGGCGGCCCCGAAGATGACCTGGGTCCACTGGGTTCTCTACAATTTGCCTCCGTCGGTGACGCACCTGCCGCCGCGGGTGTCGGGAGCGGACTTGCCGCCTGGAGCCAAACCGGGGCTCAACGATTGGAATCGGTCGGATTACGGTGGGCCGTGTCCGCCAATTGGCCGTCACCGCTACTTCCACAAGTTGTACGCGCTGGACGTGGAGCTTCCGGATCCACGGAAGCCCACCAAGGCCGCCGTCGAGCAAGCGATGACCGGTCACATTCTCGCGAGCACCCAGCTCGTCGGAACGTATCAACGCGCGCGTTGACCGAAGCTCTGAGGTCTCTGGCGGCGGATCGCGGCGTGTTGACTCCCACGCTCGTGGCCTTGCTCGCGCTCCTTGCCGTCATCGGGCTCGCCACCCTCGCGGCGCAGGAGCCACGACGTGCCGTTGCGCACTGCGCCACTCCTTCGCGCGGGGTCGATACCGCGGAGGTGTGTGATAGTCTGACCGAAGCGCTTCCGGTCGCCATTCAGTTTCAGACGGAAGCCGCGCAGATACCCTTCACTCGCACCGATGTCGAGACCATCTATCTCGACGCTTTGGTCCGCGTTCTCCCCAAGAGCGTCCGCGCTGACTCGGCGTGGGCGTTCGCTCACCGTGACACATCACATATCTGGGCGGATGTTGAGTTGCTGTCGGAGCGTCGACTGCGGGTGGAGATGCTCTATTGGAGCTGGCAACCTGACGAGACCATCAGCAGGCTGTGTCACGTTGGTGACACGCTCGAAGTGGTACTCGGCTCTGCGCCGGCGCTGGGCGCTGCCCTGGGTGCGGAGGTTCAGGTGCTGGCGCGCTGCGCCGAGCGCCAAGAACGGTTGATTGACCCAGCTTGGGCGGACCCGCCGGCGCCGGTATCACGCGGGTTTCGCACCGTGCTGCTGTTTCCAATCGCATTCGTCACGGGCGGTGTTGCTTTTCTCGTTTGGCTTTATGCCAGGCGCCGCCGTCCGGAGTTCTGGCAGGTCGCCGCACGGTATCCCGACAAGGCGTACGACTGGTTCGTGAACCACGACGAGTGGGTGGTGGTCGATCCAGAGGCAGGGCGGCCAGCAAAGCCCGACGAGGGGGAGTTCGAAGGACCGTTTATCGTGTGGGTGCCGAAGCTGGGGGGGCGTCAAGTCGCCGTGTACGGCGAACGGGAGGCGATGAAGGAATCGCAACGCGCGTTTCTTCGAGTCCATGGGCTCGGTTTCCGAGGGGCTTACACTTAGCAGAGTCGATCATCTGAGCGCCTTGGCCGCTGCGCCCTGTGCGAGGCCGGACCGAACGCGCCATTGACGGGAGCGTACGAATGATCACCCTGCATTCCGAAGTTGACGCGTACCTGGAGGGCCTCGAGCCCGCGACGCACGCTGCCCTCGCGGTGTTGCGTGCCCTGATTCAAGACGTCGTGCCCGACGCGGTCGAATCAATGCGGTACAGGATGCCGACGTATGAGTACAAGGGCGGGCCGTTGTGCGCGTTCGCCTCGCGCAAGAAGTACATGTGTCTGTATATCCACACCGGGTTGTTTGCCAAATACGCTGATGACCTGCGTGGGTTGGACATGGGTAAGGAGTGCATCCGGTTCACGCGTCTCGAAGACCTGCCGCTCGAGACCATTCGGTCGATCCTGATGGAGGCGGTGGAAGTAGAGCGGGCCTGAGGGAGATCTGGTGTCGGTCGTTACCATCGATTTCCACGTTACCGCGGAGTGCAATCAGGAGTGCACCTACTGCTGGGGGCCGCAGGGGTTCGAGCACCCCGTAGATACGTCGACTGCTGTGGAGATTGTGCGCAAGATTGCGGCAGTCGGCGCACGGCGCGTGGTGTTCACCGGAGGCGACCCACTGCTGCGCAAGGATATCGGATCACTCGTGGAAGTGGCAAAAGAAGTGGGTCTGGAGGTCGCGATCTCGACGACCGGTGACGAGCTGACGCGTGAGTTCCTGGTCGAATATGGCGCGTCGATCGACCTGATCTCTCTGCCGCTGGACGGCGCATCGGAACCCGTCTCGCGCCGTACCAAGAAGGAAGGACATTTCACGCGCGTCATGCAGGACCTGGACATCTTGGCCGACTTCCCCGCGATCGACGTGAAGATCGCCACTCCCGTGACGCTGCATAACCTGCGAGATGTGCCCGCGATTGTGCGTTTGTTGGATGAGCGTGCCGAGCATATCCCCAACCGTTTGTTCTACAACCTGTTCCAAGCGTTCCCACGGGCGATGAGCGAAGTCGAGTGGGACACCTTGGTGGTGTCCGACGCGGATTTCGACACGCTGCGTCGGCTGGTGGAGACGTCATTTCATGCATTTCCCATCAACTGGCTCACCCACGAGACGCTCGACCGTCTATACGTCATGATCTTCCCCGACGGCACCCTCACCGTCCCATCGGGCACGGATTACCTCAACTACGGTCCGTTCCTCGAGGTCGAGGACTTGGATGA
The DNA here is from genome assembly GCA_039588295.1 of Gemmatimonadota bacterium. GTDB lineage: Bacteria > Gemmatimonadota > Gemmatimonadetes > Gemmatimonadales > GWC2-71-9 > JAOTVV01. The sequence goes on along the minus strand of JBDHAB010000002.1, from coordinate 172,201 downwards.
GGTGTTGAGCCGCACGAAGTTCGACGCGCCGAAGCACGTGAAGCACTCCCGTGGCTGGAGCCGACGTCACTAGATCGTCAGGGAGAAGGTGTCGTGACAATCGAAAGGCAGACCGCCCGACTCCAGGCGGCGGTTGCGGCGCTTGCACGGAGCATGACCTCACTGAGTGACGAATGCTTCCTTGCGAGGCTCAACGGCTGGTCACCGAGGGACATGGTGGCGCATCTGATCGGCTGGAACCGATACGTCATAGAGGGAAGCCGGCAGATACGGCAGAGAAGACTCCCGTTCTACGATGTCGATCCCGGGGAGAACTACAGCACGGTGAACGCGGTTCTCGTCCGAGAATACCCGTCCAGGAATCGGGAAGCGTTGCTTGTCGAGCTCGAGGCCTCTACTCGGGAATTGACGCTTTTTCTACAGTCGCTGGACCCCGATGAGTGGAATCGTGACTACGGTGTGAGGCACCAGGGCGAAGTCATAACCATTCGGAGCACCATCGACGATCTCATCGGAGATTACGGGCACCACACGAAACAGGTGAACGCAATCGCACGAGGTCGCTGAGATCCGGAGTCAACCCATAGGTCTTCGATTCAAGGAGTGATCCGTGCTCATCGAGCATCGCGGAGCCAGCCCCCGAGTTGACGAGTCGGCCTATGTCGCCCCCAACGCGGCGCTCAGCGGGGATGTTACCGTCGGGCCCAATTCCAGCGTGCTGTTCGGGGCTGTGATCACGGCTGACGGCGGTCCAGTGGTAGTAGGCCCGGATTGCGTGATCATGGAACATGCCGTGGTGCGCGGAACGCCGAAGCACTCTGCGGTCCTGGGAGCGCGGGTGTTGGTCGGGCCCCATGCCTACCTCAGCGGCTGCTCGGTGGCAGACGACGTGTTCCTCGCGACGGGCGTCACGGTGTTCAACGGCGCCAGCATTGGGACAGAAGCAGAGGTCCGGATCAACGCCGTCGTTCACGTCAACACCACTGTGCCGTCGGACACTACGGTCCCGATCGGATGGGTCGCCGTCGGCAGCCCGGCACAGCTGTTCCCACCCGGTGAGCACGCCGCCATCTGGGCGATTCAGCGCACATTGGATTTCCCGGGCACCGTGTGGGGTGCCGACCGATCGACACCAAAGGGCGAGCTGATCCGCAGCTACGCGCGGGCATTGGCAGCGCATCACGCGAACGACGTTGTGCTGCCGCCCGGGTAGCAGTACCGTATGGAGTTCGCTAACGCTGACGGTCACATGGCACGGGAGAGACACTGATGCGATTGCTTCCAAGTCGAACGCTGACCGGCGTCGCTCTCTTGGCCGCCGTTGTCGCATGCGCCGAAGACGAAACCGAAGACGCTCCGCTGTCTTCGGGGGATATCGCAGCCATTCGGGAGCTGAGCGAGGCGTACACCGGTGCGTGGCTTGCGGACGATTCCGCCTCCGTCCTGGCGACCTTCACGGACGACGCGGTGCTCATGCCGCACCACGGCGCTCCGGTCGTTGAGGGACTCGATGCCATTCGGCGCCAGTTCTGGCCGCCGGATGTCCCACCGGCCCGCGTGACGGCGTTCACCATGGAACCCGTGGAGATCTCGGGAAGCGGGGACTTGGCTTACGCTCGCGGTACCATATCCCTGACGTTTTCGTTCGAGAGCGACGGCGTCATGCAAACTCTCTCCAATGCTGGGAACTACCTCATGATCGTGCGCCGGCAGCCTGAGGGCGCGTGGAAGATCGCCCGCTACATCTGGAACGATCCCGTTCCGCAGCAGGAGTAGTCCGCACAGAGAGTTCATCGCATCGCCCACACGCGTATCGCGGAACCACACCCCGCCTTGCGCGCAGAACAGTTACCCCCGCAGTGTATGGGCTGCCGTTGGACCACACCCGCGCGTGTCGACCGCGACGCGAAGAGGGAATACCATGAACCGTCGCCAGATCGGAACACTCCTCACTGCGGTCGCGGGCGCCAGCTTCCTGGCCACAGCGGCGCTGCATACCACGGGCTACGGCTCCGTCACTGGGTTGGCGGCACAGTCGCAGGCCGATCTCCAGCAAGTCGTGCCCGCCCTGTGGCTCGTGTTTGCCTTCAATTTGGCCGTAGTCGGCCTGATTGTTCTCGTTGTGGCGTTCCGGCCTACCGCTCCGGGACGACTGATCCTCGTCATCGCCGCATTTTGTCCGTTTGGAGCCGCCGGGCTCCAACTGTGGTTCCTCGGGTTCATCCCCCCCACGGCGATCCTTCTCGCGGTGGGCGGCCTGACGCTCGTCGCAGCCGCGGCGCTTCCCAAAGTCTCGGTGCCTCCAACACGCTGATGCTCGATCTGCTCGTACGCCTCGCGACCGGCCGCCGCCTGCTCATCCGGAAGGAATCTCTGCGGATCCCATGCGTCTGAACCGAGGGTCACGTAGCAATCGCGAGGAGGTTCCTGTGCGCTTGAAGACATTATGTGTCGGTGGGGTCTCAGCGGCTGATGTTCGCCTTCGTACATCTGCAGTCTGGTGCTTCACAGCGATTGCGCTGGGCTGCGCGGAGCTGGGGAACGACACGTATGTGCGCTTCGCCGTCGACGGTCGAAGCTACGAGTTCGAGCACGTCGAGTTTGTGGCCATGCGACTCCCCGACGCAAACCGGTACTTCTTGGCGTTGGGTCAGGATCCAGCCAAGGTGAATATCGTCACCGCCGTTCCGAGTGGGGCCATTCAGTGGAGAATGGAGCTGGCAAGCGTGTACGATCTGGTGGAACGCGACATGGACCTCAGCGATGTCAACGATCCCGAGCTTGGTGTTGCCATGCAACTCAGCCTGACGGACGACGTTGGCGTGCACCAGGACGTCGAGTCGAGTTTGCGACTCCGGATCGCGAATATGGAGGACGGGTACGTCGAGGGCTCGTTTTCCGCCGTGCGCCTGTCATACGTCTCGATGACCCAGGACGTCTTTCGTCGGGTCGACGTATCTGGTGACTTCCGGGCGAAGCTGAGGATCCAGTAGAACAACGCATCGACTCTTGCGGATAACGGACTGCAAGGAGCAGCTTATGTGCTGCAAGGTGCTTCTCCTCTGACCCTCGGGCCCGCGAGGAAGAGATGAACGACCGGGGTTCGTCCCGAGATCGGCTGCTCACCGACGCTCTGCAGAGCTATCGTGACGAATACCGCGATCTGTCCGACACCTGGCGCCATATCGACAGCAAGGCGCAGGGCACCGTGGCGGTCGCCGGGATCTTCTTGGCGGCCGTGTTTGCGTTTGTTCGCAATCTCGTTACGTCTGCCCCCGGGACGTCCGAGAAACTTCTGCTCGTGACCGGCGTGCTACTTCTGGTTGCCGCCGTCATCCTGTCAGTGTTCGCGCTCCGAATTCGCGAGGTTGTGGGACCGCCACTTGGTCAACAGATCGATGGCCAGATCAGGGCCCTCCTGCAAGTCACGGACACGGAGGAGCTGGACGAGCGCGTGCCCCGGTTCGTGGGTGATCAGCTCACCATGTGGCGGAACGCCAACCTGCACGCCCACGGTGTGAATAAGGCGAAGGCGGATCTTGTGTCGTGGGCGCAGTTCGTGCTCCTCATCGCAATGGTGATTGTCTCGGTGTTGGTGGTGCTCAATATCGTCACCCCCATGCTTACGCAGGTCTCCTGATGAGCTCTGTCAAGTGTATGAAGCGCAAGTGCCCCTGGGATGCGATCCAGGACAGCAACTTCTGCGAGCACCATCAGCCCGGTGCGGAGAGAAAGCGTAAGAAGGCAGCCAAGAAGCGCAAGAAGGCCGTCAAGAAACGCGTGGTGAAGAAGAAGGCCAAACGGCGCAAGGTTGCCAAGCGCAAGACCGTGAAGCGGAAGACGAAGAAGAAGCGCTAGCCGAAGCCGACACCCGAAGCGCTTCTGCGTACGCGTCGCCGGAGGGCCGCTCATGACCGCCACGATCCTTCTCTACGCCGGCTCCGTCACCATTCTTCTCTGGGGTCTCGCGCACATCGTGCCGACACGGTCGGTTGTCAACGGGTTTGAGCCACTGGGTGTGGATAACCGGCGTGTCCTCACGATGGAATGGGTCGCCGAGGGTATGACGCTCATGTTCCTCGGCGTTCTGAGTCTACTGGCAACCTTGTTGCTCAGCCGCACCGCACCGGGCGCGATCCTCATCTACCGTGCCGTTGCCCTCATGCTGGTGCTGCTCGCGGGCTGGACGGCAGTGACCGGCGGCCGCACGGCTATCGTGCACTTCAAGATCTGCCCGGTGATCAAGACGGCCGTCGCTGCGGCCCTGATCCTGGGAAGTGCGCTGTAGGATGTTTGTCGATGGCCCTGAGCGCGTTTGACGACAAGTCGCACTCGCCGCGCGACCGCGAGTTGGCAGAAACGCTCGGACGTAGCGGTGGTCTCTGGAAGGAACTGAGAGCGCATGTCTCTTCGCGGTACGAACCTGTGACCGAACACTGGGGCTTCTCAGGACAGAAAGCCGGGTGGGCACTGCGCCTGAAGCGGAAGCAGCGAACCGTTCTCTACATGATCCCCTGCAGACGCTACTTCATCGTCGCTTTCGTACTCGGTGAGAAGGCCGTCCGGGCCGCGCACCAAAGTGACTTGCCGAAAGCACTTCTCGACGCCATAGACAGCGCGAGACAGTACGTGGAGGGCAGAGGCGTTCGTGTCGAGGTCAGGAACAAGAAGGACCTGCGCATCGTTGTGAAGCTTGCGGCCATCAAGATGGCGAGTTGACTCTTGCCGTTTCTGCACCGACGGTTGAAAGACACGCCAGCCGGCGAGCTGCGAACCGTTAAGTGCTTTGCACAGGCTGACGCAGCGTGAACCCCTTCTTCTGTCCTGTCGTGACCCAAAGGCCGTCATGAGCCAATCCCCATCCATCCGGTCAGTCCCGAGTGCCTTGGTGCTCCTAACCCTGGCTTGCGCTCCCCCTGAGCCGCCCCAATTCGCGTTCGCAACTGACGTAGGTGTGGTCGTCCGAGATCTGGATGGCGTACACTGCCTCGTCATCCCCAGGGCGGACCTGGACTCCGGAACCACACTCGAGACCGCCTCCGTCCCGCTCGTCGGAAGTGCGGAGGCGCCCGTAGTCGGTCATGTCACGGTACGCGGTCCGGAACCAGGGTCGTGTGGAGAGCTTCATGCGGGGCAGTCGACGGTCCGGTATCGAGTCACTCCGTCGGAAGAGCTGCGCACAGGCCCCGGGCCGTTGGTCGCCGTCTTCGGTGGAGCAGAGCGGCTCTACATTGAGAATGGTGGCCTGTTGGGTGATCTCGACGCCGACGGAACGCGTGAGCGACTTCGGATGTGCACGAGTACGGAGGGTCTGCACATCACCGTTTGGTCGGGCGAAGCCCCCACCGATCCACGCCGTTGGCACTTCTACTACTACCTTGGATACGATGTGATGCCCAATTGTACTGAGGCAGACCACGCCGAGACGCCATGAGCTGGCCGGCTCCCGGGCGCTGAGCGGCTGCGAGAACATGGGGCTCCTCGATCGATTCCGAAAACCACCGAATCCAACCGAAGGGTGGGTGAGAGAGCGTACGGTAGCCCTCGAGCTCGACCTCGACGCGAACACGATCAACGGAGTCGGCCTGGGTGACTCGCTTCGCGGGCTCTCGTTTCTTGGTCCGGCGTATGCCGATTGGCGCTCGCCGAGTTGCTTCGAGTTTCGAGAGCTGGGCCTGGTGGTGGAGACCGACACGCCCGGTGGAGAGACGATTGACAACTTCGTCGTCGTCACCATACCCGACTGGCTCTTCCCCGAGTTCCAACCCTACCGAGGCGTCATCCGCTTCGCGGGCAGCGATCTCTCAGGCGAATCGCTGAGGCGGGTGAGCGATGTCATCAGCGTGTTCGGAAAGCCCGTGCGGCAGGATGACGACGATGACGAGACCGTGTTGTTCTACGAGCTGGGCACCGTCGGACGAGAAATTGAGTTGACCTCGAAGGGATACATCAAGACGTTTCGGATCTACAGGATGTAGGTCGCTGGGGCCCACGGACGGTTCCAGGAGGCCGACTGACAACGGACGACAAGGAGGTAGGCATTGCGCCCGCTTGGACCCTACCGGCACCGCTGATCGAGGGGGCTGCCGAAGGTGAAGCCACGTCGTGTTGGCCGGGGGTCCATCGCGTAGATCGACCGGCCCGAGATTCGCGGCGGTCCTATTGGGGTGCCGCCGAACGAGCAACGAACGAACCCGCGAGTCACTCGCGCGGCCCTCTTCCCTGGAGACCCTGATGCCCGAGGCCACGCTCACGTTTCGATTTCCCGGACCGCGTTCCTACCGTGGCATTGCCAAGACGATCCTGGTAATCACACTGGGGGCAGTGCTGGGGTACGCGATGATTGTGGAGGATCGCGCGAACGTAGCGCGCGCCGACAGCATCACCTACGACGAGTACGTCGAGGAATTCGACGCCTACAGGGAGGGGCTGACGGCCGACGCGCTGAGCCCGGGGGGCAATATCCTAAGCGGCCTGGCGGGTGTCGGGGTGATGGTCTCGCTCTACGAAGTCCTCGCGTGGGGCCTTGCGTGGGTCATCGCGCGGGTGGTTCGGGTGGTGGGAGGGGGTCGGGCCGCACCAGTCGAGCAGGCTCGAGGCTTGTGACCGAATCTCGGTCCAGTACGTCTGCATTGGCGCAATGCAGAACGCCGGAGACAAGTTTCCTCTGTTCACCGAAGAAGGGCCGGTCACCGAGTGACTCGAGAACGCTGACTCCTACTGAGGCACTGACCCCGTGGGCTCGGAGGACATCCAATGGCCGCAACGACTGACGACCGCGCGCTTCGAGTAGTCCTGGGCGGCGAGCGCTCCTTCCTAGGGCCCCGGGTGAATCGCGCGTTGAGCCTCGCCGCATTTCTCGCTATCGGGGCCACGACTCCAGTCGGTGGACAGTCGCTCGTGTTACAGGACGATCGGCCGGTCATAGTCCTGCCGGACGAGATGGCCACCGCTCTTCAGCGATTCGATGCGGCCTTCGAGCCGCGGCAGCTGAGCGACTACCCCCCGTGGCTATGGCGTGAAGCGCCTTGCCAGGGGTGCGGGTCCGATCTTTACGAATTCTCGGCGCACGAAGCACCGTTCGCGGTGATCGGTGATTTCAACGGTGACACGGTTCGGGACGTCGTCATCGACGGTGACAATCACGAAACCGGACGACGACTCGTGATCCTCTCGTCTTCTGGAGGATCGCAAGTCAGCGAGCTCGACGTGCTGTCGCCACTCCCAAACGAGGTCCGTCGCTTCCGGACCGAACCTGACGAAGCCCGTGACCTGTACCTCGGTCTCGGTGAAGGACTGTCCAGGGTCGGCCCTGGCACGGTCAAATCGCCGTGGGAGACCGAAGTCCTGGTGTTGACTACCGATGCGTTTATCGTGTCCTACTACGAGAAGGCGGGTGTGCTGTACTACTATCGCGATGGAACGTGGCATCGGTTTACGGTGTCCGACTGAGATCCCGCGCGATCTGCCTCTCACTACCGAGGAGTGCACGTGACCGAAGACGCCCGACTCAACGTCGCGACCATCATTGGGACGGCACGACCCGGCAACTACACGGCGAAGGCGTTGAGTCTCGTCAACGACGAGTTGACCAAGCGAGGCATTCCCGTGACGTGTATCGACCCGGCCGATATGACGCTGGGCTTTCCAGGCGAGCCGGAGACCGCTGACGCCGTCAAACTGCAGCAAATCGTCGCCGCCGCGACGGGTGTGGTAATCGCCACGCCTGAATACCACGGGTCATTTGCGAGTGCGCTCAAGCTTATGCTTGAAAACCTGGGTTTCCCCTCGCGGTTGGCTCGCAAGCCCGTTGCGTTGCTCGGGGTCGCGGCGGGTCGCATCGGAGCCATCAAGTCACTGGAACAGCTCCGCGGCGTCTGCTCGCACGTCGGTGCACTCGTCCTGCCCGGTCCGGTCTCGGTGGCAAGCGTCCAGCAGGTGTTCGATGAAACCGGACGATGTACGGACGCAGCGACGGAAAAGGCCGTTCGCGGCGTGGCGGCTGTCTTGCTCGACTACATCGACGATCATCTGTGTCCGGCAGTCGCGCTCGAGCATCTCGTGCGCTCGGGAGAAGTAGGACGCGTGAGCTAGGCCACGTTTTCAGGATGGTATCCGATGACAGCCTATGTCATAGTCGACGTCACGATCAAGGACCCGATTCGGTATGAGGAGTATAAGAAGCTCGCTGCTCCAACCGTTACGGCTTATGGCGGACGGTATGTCGTTCGGGGAGGCGCAGCCGAGAAGCTCGAAGGGAGCAGAGAGCCGAACCGGGTCGTCGTGCTGGAGTTCCCAACGCTCCAGCGCGCGAAGGAATGGTGGAGTTCCGAGGACTATCGTCCGGCGAAGGTGCTCCGGCACGCATCCGCGACGACAGAGATGGTTCTCGTCGAGGGCGCGTGAAGTGTTGGCGCTACGGCACGGGCACACCTAAGCGCACGGCAATCTGGCTGAGGATCTCGGGCGAATAGTCCTCCTTCGCAGCCACCTGGCTCGCGATCCGGCGGCGACTGAGCACCCGAACGATGGTAGCCTCTCCCGAGGCCTCCACGACCACCCGCGCCATGCTTCCCATGCTGCCTGATGGACCCACCGATATGCCTTCGGTGCCGATCACCACACACACGGAATCAGTGTAGCACTCCGATTCTTCGAGCCCCAGCCCTGCGGCGAGCACGGCATCGGGAACGACGGCCATCACGGAGTCGAAGGGAACGGCGAACCGCCTGGCGATGCCTTGGTCCAGGGGCTCGTTGCGGAGACCTCCGACGGTGGCGCAGGACATGATGAGGAGCGACCCGGGTAGCGCGATCATCAATGCGCGGAACATGTGAACGGCCCTCTTAATGGGACAAATCACAGCGCCGCAACTACTGCGCCACCGCAGGCCATTCGCCAACTCTTTGTGCGCCGGTCGGTTACGGATGCTCTGCGTCGCAGCCGCGTCCGTTCGCCGAGACATGCGGTGTCCTTCAACGATGACGAACCGCTCGATCCCGACTCTCCCGCTCCCGATTGGATTCCCCCGCTCACTGCTTGAGCCGTTTCTCCTCCGAATTCTGTTGACCTGATTGAGGAGCGCCTGCACCTTCTCGTGTATGCGCCCACCAGAGGAGATCACGGCGCGGCTTCGCGCTGCGGAGCAGGGAAATCGCGAAGCGCTCCATGAGGTCTTCGAGTTGGTGTATGCCGAATTGCGGCGGCTTGCTCATGTACAGCGGCGACGTTGGAGCGGCAACACCACGCTCGATACCACGGCGCTGGTGCACGAGGCGTATCTCAAGCTCGTGGATCAGCGTACGGCGCGCTGGAACGACCGGGCGCATTTCCTCGCTGTGGCATCCAGGGCCATGCGCCATGTCCTGGTCAACTATGCCGAGCAGCGGCGCGCTGCCAAGCGCGGGGGCGGTGTGGACCCGTTATCACTGGACGATTTCAATCCGGTGAGCCAAGAAGTTGCCGATGAAGTCATCGCTTTGCACGAGGCGCTCGATCGATTGGCAGAAGTATCGGAACGACAGGTCCGGGTGGTCGAGGCGAGATTCTATGCCGGTCTTTCGATCGACGAAACGGCGGATACGCTACGCGTTTCCCCCGCGACCGTGAAGCGTGACTGGAAACTCGCGAGTGCCTGGCTCCACCGGGAAATCCAAATGACGCTCATGTAGGAGCTATGACACCGGAACGTTGGCAGCGGATTGAGAAGATCTTCGCCACCGCACTCGAGCAGCCGTCAGAGGAGCGAGCGCGGTACGTCGCGCGAGTGTGTCGCGACGACGAAGAGCTCATGCGAGAGGTCGCGTCCCTGCTCGACTCCGCGGATTCGGCGGGTGACTACTTCGCTGGCCTCGCCGGTCGCGTCGGTGTGCCGACCGCCGACGATTCAGGAGACGAGAACTTCGAGGGTAGGCACATCGGCAACTACCGGCTCGTCCGGCTGATCGGCCGGGGTGGGATGGGTGTCGTCTACCTGGCCGAGCGGGACGACCGGCAGTTCGAGATGCAGACGGCGCTGAAGCTCCTCCCGCTGGGGATGGACTCCGAAGAGTCCCGACACCGCTTTCTTCTCGAGCGGCAGATCCTCGCACGGCTCGAGCATCCCGGGATCGCGCGACTACTGGATGGCGGCGTGACGGAGGATGGTACGCCCTACTACGTGATGGAGCACGTCGAAGGCACGCCGATCGACGAGTACTGTGATCGGCGCCGGCTGGGCGTCGACCGCCGGTTGGAGCTCTTCCTCCGGGTGTGCGAGGCGGTGCAGCACGCCCACCAGAACCTCGTTGTGCACCGCGACCTGAAACCTGGCAACATCCTGGTCACGACCTCGGGCGACGTCAAACTGCTGGACTTCGGAATTGCGAGAATGCTCGACCGGGAACGTCTGGAAGGAGGCCCGACGTTTAGCCAGCGCGTGCATCCAATGACCCTGGCCTATGCGAGTCCGGAGCAAGTGCGGGGCGAGGCGATCACCACGGCGAGCGACGTGTACGCCCTGGGAATCTTGCTCTACAGGCTGCTCACCGGGCATCACCCGTATCCCGCTTCCTTCAGCTCGCCCTCCGACGCGGAGCGCACTATCTGCGGTGAGGAACCGCCGCCACCCAGCGACGTGATCAGGCGCGAGGTGGAAGTCGATCCTGCAGGAACGTCGATGTCGGTGGCTTCCGTGGCTGAGGATCGCGACACCACCGTGCAACGGCTTGGTCGGCAACTCACGGGCGATCTCGACCGGATCATTCTGATGGCGCTCCGCAAGGAGCCCGGACGGCGCTACGCCCTTGTCTCCCACTTTGCCGACGACATCCGTCGATATCGAGCCGGCCTACCGGTGACCGCCCAGAAGGACACGCTACGCTACCGCACATCGCGGTTTGTCCAGCGGAACAAGATTGCCGTTGCGGCCGGCGCCGTGTTCGCCGCCATGATCGTGGCGCTGGCAGCGCTCGCGGCGCGGTTTGCGGTCACCACCGCCGCGCAGTCCCGAGCGATCGCCCAGGAAGCAGAAACGACAGAGCAGGTATCGACCCTGCTGGTCGATCTCTTCAAGACGGCGGATCCGGTTGAGGGGTTTGGTGACACCGTTCGGGTGCGGACCCTGCTCGATCGCGGCACAGAGCAGGTGAACGATATGCTGGCAGAACAGCCGGTGATACGGTCGAGAATGATGGACGTACTGGGACGAGTGTACCACAACCTTGGCCTGTATGACGAGGAGGTGGAGCTCCGTCGTGATGCGCTCGCCCTCTTGCGACAGGCTCACGGCGCCGAGCACCTCGAGGTGGCAGATGGCCTGGAACAGCTCGCGTTGGCGCTGTTGTTGAGGCGCGGGTACGAGGCAGCGGAATCGCTCTACACTGAGGCGCTCGAGCTGCGCCAACGGCTGAACGACGATCCCATGAAGATGAGTGTCACGCTTCAGAGACTGGCGCTCGCGCTCCGCGAATTGGGCAATCCGGATTCTGCGGAAACGCTGATGCGGGAGGTGTTGGACCTGCGCCGTGGAGTGCTGGGCGAAGAGGATTTCCAGACGGTTTCGGCACTTGTGGATCTGGCGTTTGTCCTCCGCGCCAAAGGAGAGCTGGATTCGGCCGAGCATCATTACCAAACCGCCATCCCACAGCTGCGGAGCCACGGGGATTCGGGTGCTCGGCTGCTCGGTCCAGCGCTCAACAATCTGGCGTTCCTCTACAGAACAAAGGAGGAATTCGCACGGGCAGAGCGGCTATACAGTGAGGCCCTAACGTTGGAGCGCCAGTGGGGAGTCGCTCCGAATGTGATCATGCTGCTCAACAACCTGGCCAGCGTCTTGGATAAGCAGGAGAAGCATGATGAGACGCAGGCAGTTCTCCAAGAGGGAATTCGAGTTGCAGAGGACCACTGGCCTGACGGGCACTGGCGGGTAGGAGCCGCACATGGCGCCCTTGGCCGCTTCCACATGAATATCGGCGACCCTGTCGCGGCTGAGCCCTTCGAGCGTCGCAAACTGCAGATCTACACTGAAACGCTCGGTCCCGATCACGCGTGGACCGCGTTCGCCAAAGCCACGCTCGGTAGCTGCCTCACGGCGATGGGACGGTTTGCCGAAGCCGAACGCCTGCTGCTCGAAAGCTACACGGCACTGCATGCCGGTCCCGGACCCGAGGATCGGTATACGCGGGATGCGCTCGGACGCCTGGTCACGCTCTACGAGGCATGGGGGAAGGCGGACCGGGCAGAGCAGTACCGCCGCTCGCGTGGTTCCCCCTCCGGGGGGGCCTGACCGAGAGCGTACCCTCCGTCCAGCGGACGGTTCGCCGTGCGGATCGGCGCGGCCACACCGTAACTGCCTTTGAGTTCCACTTGCAGATGCGACACGGTGCCCGTAGCCTAGCTGCAAGGCGTCAGGCGATCCCCGAGACCTACAGGAGCCCACCACGCAGACTCTCACGCAGGACGCTCTGCGCTCGGCGGTCACCGAGCTTTGCGCTGACGACGACTTGGCCGCCGTCGTGGGGCGGATTGGCCCACCACCCATGTGGGCACGGAGACCCGGCTTCGCCACGCTCCTGCGGATCGTCTTCGAGCAGCAAGTCTCGTTGGCATCGGCCGACGCCGCCTTCACCCGACTGCAGCGGGCCGTGGGACGCGTGACGGCCCAGCGGGTGGCTCGCCTCTCGTTGACTGAGCTGCGGCGCTGGGGCATCACGCGTCAGAAGGCGGACTATTGTCTCAACCTGGCTCGGCTTATCGTGTCCGGAGCGCTCAACCTCCGGACGATCGCTCGTGCCGACGACGCCACGGCACGACAAGCGTTGCTCGAGGTTCGGGGAATCGGACCGTGGACGGCCGACATCTACCTGCTCATGGCCCTGCGGCGGCCGGACGTGTGGCCGGACGGCGATTTGGCACTCGCGGGGGCGGTGAAGCAAGTGAAACGGTTGCGGACTCATCCCCCAAACGACCGATTGCAGCGCATCGCCGTCGCCTGGAAGCCGTGGCGCTCGGTGGCGGCGCGGATCCTGTGGCATCATTATCTATCCGAGCGTCGCGCCAGGTAGCGCGCGAGCCCCAGGTCGTAGGCTTCCTTGGAAGGGAGGTATCCGTGAAGCTCCGTCCGCTGACCGTCGTCGTTGTCGTTGCGCTTGCGGCGGCATGCCGTCCAAGCACTGAATGGCAGCCAACCGAGACAGAGCAATCTGCGCTCCGCGACACCCTCATGTCCCTGGCCGAACAGCCGCCGGCGTTTGAATCCGCCGATGCCTCCGCATTGCGACTCATGTGGGTGCATCCCGAGGTTGCGCTGCTGCACGGTCCGCTGACGTTGCCGCTCGAAGCCGGCGATTCGGCTGAGACGGTCTCGACGTTGGTGTTCGTCGTGGGTGACAGCGGTTGGGAGTTCAGACGCGGGTTCGGGATGGCTCCGCCGGCCGAGGTCCGCTAGGCCGCGGCCGGTTTCCCGACGCTCGTCGGATGACCTGCGAGTCGCTGGAATACCATCTCGGAATCTGAGGAGAGAACCATGACATCGGTACGCCGAGCGGTTCTGCTTGGCTTCCTCATCTGGCTCATCCCGTTTGCTGTCGCGTTTGTCGTGTTTCCGCTCCGTGAGTCCTCACGACCCCTTTTCGAGTCGATCATGCCCGTCGCGGTGAGCGTGGCCGCGGTGACACTGGGAGTCAGTTACTTCCGACGAGTGTCACACGACTATGTGACGGAAGGCGTTATGGTCGGGCTGCTCTGGCTCGTGATCTGTGTGCTGATCGACGCGCCGCTGATGCTGTTGGGTGGTCCCATGAAGATGAGCCTGACCGACTACCTGGCGGACATCGGGCTCACGTACGTCATCATACCGACGATCACCGTTGGATTGGGTGCCGTCCTCGCCGCGCGAGGGACGGCGCGACTCTCACAGGAGACTGAACCATGAGATATGTACCGGTTCTGCCGTTGCTGGCGGTACCGCTTGTTCTCTTCGGTCCTTTGTCGGCGCCCCCCGGGCTTCAGCAGGAACAACCGACCCACGTTCTGGAAATGACGGTCAGCGGTTCTGACGAGCCCGCGCGGATTGACGTGTTGCTGCACACAGACGACGGTACGACGTGGCTGACGATCGGTCTCCCCGACGGTTCGAGATTCACGACGGAATGCTTCCTCACGGAGCAGGGTGACCTCAAGTTCCAGATGTCTCGCATCGCCAACGGCGGACTTGTGAACGTTCAGTTCATCGGACTCGAGCGGACAGACGGGAGTCACGAGGGGAGCTTCACCGGGATGGTCGAAGGCGAGCTACGACCCGACATGTCGGGCACCTTTGTGTTGTCCCCCAAGGTGAGCCCTTAGCCGGCTGCTCGGCATGGCGCAAAGAGGGAACCAAAGCGACGCGGAGTGTAGATGGACTCACCCATGCGCTATCGGCGAGTCCGCGCGCTGTTCCTCCTGACGGTCGTGGTGCCGGCGTGTGCCGGCCCGGGCCGGGTGGCACCGTCGGGTCATGGCAGCGTCGAGTCGGTGAGGCTCGTGACCGAGGACATCCCCCGGTTCTGGCGGGCCTTCGACCGGCTCCCCGGTGATGTCACGTTCGAGGATGCCGCGGAGATCTTCGAACGGGACTATCTGAATGGTGGCACGGCCGGTCTCGCCGCGTTCCAAGAGGCACGATTCGAGGATGCGGAGCGGTTTGCCGAAGCCGTGCTCGATGCGCGCGAATATTATGCCGCCGTGCGGGAAAACACGCTCGCTATCGACACGTCGGTCGTACTCCGCGATCGCATTCTGGACAGCTTCCGTGAGTTCAAGCGACTCTATCCTCGTGGGTCATTCCCCGACGTCTACTTCATCGTGGGTTGGCTCCGCACCGGCGGCATCAATGTCACGCCGGGGCTCGTCATTGGCGCGGAACTGTTTGCCAGAGACGCTGCTACTCCGGTCGAGGAGCTGAACGAATGGGCTCGAGCCAACACGAAGCCATTCGAGTGGCTTCCCCACATCGTCGCCCATGAATTGGCGCACCGTTTCCAGTTGGGCCGATGGCGAAATACGCTGCTCCACCAGGCCATGCGAGAGGGCGCCGCCGACTACGTGGCTGAACAGGTTTCAGGTGGGCATATCAACCCGCGCGCACATACGTACGGGCAAGCCCATGAGGCAGAGTTATGGAACGAATTCGTGATGGTGATGTCGGGATCGGATTTCGGTGATTGGCTCTATGCACAACCGGGAGACGGCCGGCCCGCAGATCTGGGCTACTTCATCGGATACAGAATCGTGGAGGCCTACCATCAACGGGCCAGTGACAAGGCCACAGCGCTGCGGGACATCGTCGAGTTGCGGGACTTCTTGGGGATATTCGAGGCGAGTGGCTACGCCGAGCGGTTCCAGTGAGCTTCGCAAGCTGCGACTCGGCGCGTTCCCGCTTTCGACTGTCTCGATCTTTGAGGAGACGGGGGAGAGATCAGTGAAACCAGCAGCGCTCCTGAGTGGGCTCTTCCTGCTACTGATCGCATTAGCCCATCTCTGCCGTCTCGTATTCAACGTCTCGCTCATGGTCGGCGACGACGTTGTTGTTCCGATGTGGCCCAGTGTCGTGGCGGTCTTGGTGCCCGCTGCCCTGGCGATTTGGCTCTGGCGGGAGCAACGCATGCCGCAGTCGTGACCACGTACCGTTGAGAGGCATCGGATGAAGCCCAAAGATCATTGGGAAACGGTGTACACCAAGAAGGCGTCGGACCGGTTGAGCTGGTACCAAGAGCGTCCGAGCCTTTCCTTGGAGCTCATCGAGGCTACAGGCCTCGACGCTACGGCGCGCGTGCTCGACGTTGGTGGAGGTACGTCTACGCTGGTAGACACGCTGCTGGCGGCAGGCTACACGAAGATCGGGGTCCTTGATATCGCTGAGCACGCGTTGCACCAGGTACAGCAGCGTCTCGGGCAGAGCGCAGAGCGAGTCGAGTGGTTCTCGGCGGACGTTACCACGTTCGTATCGCCACATCAGTGGGACATCTGGCACGACCGCGCCGTGCTGCATTTCCTGCTGGAGGATGAAGCGCGTCAAGCGTACCGCGACACGTTGCTCCGATCCCTTACGTCCAACGGCTACGCGATCATCGCGACCTTTGGGCCCACTGGCCCAACCCGGTGCAGTGGCCTGGACGTGCAGCGCTATGGTTCCGAGATGCTGTGCCAGCTGGTCGGTTCGGAATTCGTGCTGGTCGAGAGCCAGGTGGAAGGACATCACACCCCGAGTGGGGCGGTGCAGGACTTTCTGTACTGCCTGTTCAGGCGATCCGGGTCGGGGCCGGAGGACGACGGAGAGTCTCTTGGGTGAGTCCGCGGTTCCCTGTCGATGAACGCCACGCTCGGCGTCATCGCGGTTGTCCTCGTCGCGCTGGTTTCGCTGGTTGTCGCACTGCGCGTTGTGTCACGCCGCCACTCCACAGCCTGTCCCGTGTGGCTGTCCGTTCTCCTAGAAACCCCGTACTTCGAGGCCGTGGCAGGAAGTGCCACGCTCATCGAGCGCGCACACGTGACACCGGGGATGGACGTCCTCGACGTTGGATGTGGTCCCGGGCGCGTGACCGTGCCCGTCGCACGGCACGTCGGTCCGACAGGCCGGGTCGTGGCCCTGGATCTCCAGCCGGGAATGCTGGCCAAGCTCCAGCAGAAGCTCGATCGTCATAGCGTGACGAATGTGGAAGCCGTGCTCGGCGGGGCCGGGGACGGGAGGGTACCGTGCGAGACCTTTGACCGAACGTTCCTGGTCACCGTCCTTGGCGAGATCGTGGATCGCGGGGCGGCACTGCGCGAGATTCATCAAGCACTGAAGCCCGGCGGTATGCTATCGGTGACGGAAGCGTTACCGGATCCGCATTATCAATCGCGGCGCCAAGTCCGCGCGCTCGCCGAAGCGGTGGGTTTCCGCGTCGTCGAGTCGTTCGGCTCGTGGTGGGCATTCACGCTCAATTTCGCAAAGGAGTGAGGGAGTGACACGGCTGCCCAACACTGCATCGCTGCTCTTCGCAGCCGCCTCTTTGGTGGCTGCGGTATCCGCTGCTGAGCAGGCCCGAGCGTTGCAGCAGCCGGAGTCACTGAGCTGGCACGTCCGATACGATACGTCGTCGCCCCGGCAGATATCGGTGCAAGGCCGCATCGCCGCGCGTGCCTTGGCAGATCGCCGTTCGCTGACGCTGTTCTTCGTCGATCTTCCCGGAACCTCGAGGCAGGTTCAGGCCGTGCGCGTAACCAGCCAGGCGCGTGCGCTCCGGGTCAACCGACGCGGCGGAACTCCTCTCACATTCGATATCGCCCTGCCGAGCGATCCCTCGACAATCAGTATCGAATACCAGATCGATCCTACGTACTTCCCGTCGGGAATGGAGCGTGATTCGCCGGCTGATGCGAGAAGCAGAGCTTCGAGAGACGTAGCGGTGCTCCGGACGACGTCACTGCTGCCGGTGCTGAGCCTGGACGGTGTCGGCGCGTACGTGACGTTCCAGCTGCCCGGGCGCTGGACGGCGATCACTCCATGGGAGCCGCGGAGATCGGGCTACTGGGTCCCGTGGACCCGGCGTCCACGAGTGGACTACCTCGGCGTAGGTCCGTTCCGGTGGCAGACGGTTCTGATCGGTGGCAGTCAAGTGCAGATGGGTGTGTATGGGACCGATGGGCAGGTCACTCCGGCGCAGATCCGTGACCTGCTCCGCTACGAAGTCGCGCTTGTCGGCTCCGGGTTCGAGTCGCCGGGCCGTCGAAGCGTAGTGGTGATCCCGGGAACCTTCATGCAGGGCGGCGCCGCCGGAGCAGCGTCGGCGGTGCTGGCACCGAGCGCGATCTTGCTGGCGCACGAGCTGTTTCACTGGTGGATGCGAGCGGACCTCGTTTCCCCAGATGCGCGTTGGTTCACGGAGGGGTTCGCGCAATACGTCGGTATTGTCTCGGCGCATGAGACGGGCCTGATCTCGGAGGCATTGCGGCGGGCTTGTTTTGCCGACCTCCAGGCGGAGATGCGATTCTTGGAGTCATCCGGAAGCGTCGGTCTGGCCGAAGCGTCCAGCGGGTACTCGCGCGACTCCAGATCACAGCGACTCGTTTACAGCAAGGGTGCACTCTTCGTACGTCGGCTGGACCAGTTGGGCCGACGCCGTGGGAGCGGCTTACGAGCGGTGCTCAGGCCGATCTTCGCCGAGCCGCGTCGGGGCCTCACGAGTGGTGACCTGGAACGGTTCGTTGTGCAAGCCTATGGCCAGGCAGGCTCAGCGGAATACCGACGATTCGTCCTCGCCGCGGACACGCTCCCCACGAGTGACTTTGGTGAAGCGACCGGACGCAGCGGATGTGCGAGGACGTGGCCGCGGTGATCGAGGGGGTATCGTAGCTCCATGACCTTCGTCAATCTGCTTGGCACCGTGGTTGCGGCCACCGGTCTCGGCGTTCTGCTCTATGGCTATCGCATACTGACGTTTGCGCAGGTGAGCCGAGCGTGGCCTTCCACGGATGGTGAGGTGGCCGTGTCGGATCTCCAGCGGGACGAGGATTCCGACGGAAGCACGATGTATCAGGCGGAGGTTTCCTACCGATATGAAGTGGGAGGAAAGCCGCTTGTTGCGAACCGGGTGTTCTTCGGTGACGGGGTGTCGGTGAGTTCCTCCGCCGGGGCGGTTCGGAGAGTGGATCGATACCCTGCTGGGTCGAAGGTTCGAGTGTACTACGATCCGGAGAAACCCGCTCGCGCCGTGTTGGAGCCAGGGCCCACGTGGCACGTGTACGCGCTCACGGCGATCGGCGCCGTCGTGGTGCTCCTCGGTGTCGGTGTGATCACCGGGTACGTTGCAGTGGAATGATGTAGCTTCCCTTCTCCCTTCCTCCGTATCTCTTCCCACTAATACGGCACTTCTGCCACATGCTCCGTCTCGTTGAGCAATATGGCCTGGAGCGTCTCCCCGGCCTTCACCACCTGCCGATCTTCCGGCACGATCATGAGTGCGTCGGCCTTGGCCATCGAGCTGAGGATGCCGGATCCCTGGGGCCCGGTCAGTCGGGCCGAGAGTCCGTCCTTCTCCTCCGAGACGACGACGCGGAGGAAATGTGTGAGTGGCGCGTTGGTCTTGATCGTCTGCGTCAGCCGCACGAGCCGCGTGCGCCGAAACGGCTTCAGGTGTCCCCTGAGCTTCCGGATCGCCGGACGGACGAATAGCTCGAATGTGACCATGGTGCTGACCGGATTGCCGGGAAGACCGATCCACGGGCGGCCGTTGAGGATACCGAACCCGACCGGTGCTCCTGGGCGGGTCCTGAGGCGCCAGAACTTCATCTGGGTGGCTTCGTCCCGGAGGATCTGCCGCAGGTGATCGTGCTCGCCGACGCTCATTCCGCCCGAGGTGACCAGCAGGTCGACAGTCCCCGCGCTGGTGAGGAGCGCTCGGATCTCATCTGGGTTGTCTTTGGCAATGCCGAGGCTGAGCGGCTCCGCACCGGCTACTATCGCCATCGCGGCCATGGTGTACGAGTTGGATGATGCGATCTTGGTGCCGTTCAGGATCGCCTTGCGCTCGTCCAGGTCTGCAATCTCGTCCCCGGTGGACAGGATAGCGACAAAAGGGATTCGAGTGACGGGAGCCTCGGCGGCGGCGATGGACGCAAGCACGCCGATTTGCGCTGGCCCGATCTCCGTCCCTCGCTCGAGCACGAGCGCACTCTTTTGAATGTCTTCACCGCGTTTGCGGATGTTGCGGCCGGCGTCCCGCGGGTCGTTGATGCGCACGCGCTGCTCGTCGATACGCGTCGTGTCCTCCTGTCGGACGACGGTATCGGCGCCATTGGGGACCGGTGCGCCGGTGAAGATCTGCATGCATTCTCCGGCGTGGATGGGTCCGCTGGGAAACGCGCCTGCCGGTATCGAGTCCACCACTTTCAACACGACCTTCTTGTCACCCGTGATCGTGATGTCCGCGCGACGCACAGCGTATCCGTCCATCGCCGAGTTGTCCCACTGCGGTATGTCGATCGGGCTCTTGACGTCGTGAGACAGTACCCGCCCCAGCGAACTCACCAGTGGCACACGCTCGCTGCCGAGCCGGGCAACCTCACCGAGGATGGCGGTCGCTGCCTCAGCGGGAGCGAGCGCGGTCGGGGGCTCAGTACTTGTCTGTGACTCAGCGTTTGGCATCGAGAGCTTGTCGTTCCTGCCAGATCTGTTGTGCATGTGTGAGATCTTCTGGTCGGTTGACGTTCAGGAACTGCACCGCAGGGTCACCGAAGGTTCTGACCGACGCAAGCGGCAAGATCCCCAGTCGTATGGCATCGTGAAACGCATTGGCCGCTAACCGCTGTGACTCGAGGCATGCGCGAACCGCGTCGGTGCAAGCTTCCGCGTACACCGCACAGAGTGGCTCCAGACCGCGTGGCCCGTTGCTTTCCGGGATATAGGCGTCGAAGTCAGCTGCGCCCGCCACCAAAGCTGTCAGGAGCTCGGCACTGAGAAACGGCATGTCCCACGCGAGCACCAGCACTGGTCCGCGTGCCGCTGTGAGCGCCGTGTAGATGCCGCCTAGGCTACCACAGCCGGGAACTCGATCGTTCACGACTGTCAGATCAGGACGCCAGGCGGCGGCGTCGGGGTCGTTTGCGATGAGGAGGGGTGGCGTATGAGTCGCGGCCTTCGCGACTCGCACGACACGATCCAACAATCGTTCGTCACCGATTCGCTCAAGCCCTTTGAGACGACCCGCGAACCGCCTGGCGTTGCCGCCGGCGAGAATGGCGCTACGCACGGGTTAGTATCGTCGGCCCCGCCTCTGCTCGAGGACGATGTCGATGCCGAACACGAGGGCGGGTGCGTGACCCAGAAAGCTCTCCACGTCGGCCCGTGCGAGATCGTTGGCCGGACCGGTGGGACGCCGCAACACGATCACATGGTCTCGCACCTCCATCCGGAGCTGGTAGCCGGGCGAGACGCTGAAGGTGAGACCGACCGCTGCAATAAGAAGTGGGTGCAGTCTCGTCTCCGTCTCATCCAGGATCACCGTGCGCTCCTGCGTGAGCAGATTGCCGTTCGCATCCGTCTCGTTGAAGCGGCCAGCCATGTTGATGACGTTCGAACTTCGGATCGAGGCCCCCGCTTGGAGACGTCCGTACGGAGTGACGGGACTGCGCGGCGCCAGGCGATATGCCACTCCGAGCGTGAACCCGGCGTTGGAGGACGTACGGGTCCGTTGCGTGATGTCGTTACACACTTGCGTGTTACGGTTCTGCAAATCGAGGTTGGTGAACTGCATGACGCAGTTGTCGTCTGTGCGCAGGGCTAGATACACGGCCTCGGCGGTGAAACCGAGGTTCGCCGAGCTGTAGTAGGTAGCGTTCAGACCGACCATCGGAGCAGCTGTCAGCCGGCGACTGAGTGTGAGTGTATCCCTCATGACTACGCCGAACGGGAGCAGCAGCGGCTGCTTGTCGATACGCCACAAGCTCCCGTGATACGCGACACCACCGAACACCGAGAACATAAGCCGCGGTTCCGGACGGACTTGGGCAACGGCTGGGGGCACGGCTGCGGAGGCCAGGAGACACACCAGCGGCAGAACATACGCAAGACGTGTGACGGCGCTTCTCACCGATGGCTCTCCTCTCCACGGTATTCGGCGTACAGGTGTGGTTCTTCCTGGACCCGGACGCACTCGAGGCGGACCCCGGCCGGCAGCCGTCTGGTCACCTGCTCCCAGATATACACCGCAAGCGCCTCACCGGTCGGGATCTGCGCGCCGAACGCGAACTCGGGCACGTCGTGGTTGATGAAGCGGTGATCGAAGCGCTGTTTGACTTCGTCTTGCAGGATCTCGTCGAGGTCGCGGAGATTGATGACCATTCCCGTTTCCGGGTCCATGGGCCCGATCACGGTCACGCGGCACTGATAGCTGTGCCCGTGTCCGTGCTCGCTCGAGCACGTCCCGAAGACTTCGGCGTTCTGTTGCGTTGACCATTCCGGCCGGAAGTATCGGTGAGCGGCGCTGAACGGAACCACGCGTGTCAAGCGGACAAGGGGCATCGTGTCGCAATCTACCTAGGGCTCAGAAGACTCGCACCGCCAGGGCCTTGATGGCGAGCACGACACGGGTACCGAGCTCGATACCGAGATCATTCAATGCAGGTCGGGTGATCCGGACGGCGAGATCCACACCCACATCCACCGTGAGCGTCACTCGCGTGGGGTCGTGCTCGCTGATGCGAACCACTTGACCGGGGAATTCGTTCCGAGCGCTGGAGTGCAACGGGGTGAGGCTTACCAGGAGTTCGTCTGCCGGAATGGCAATGGTCGCGGCACCCGACTGCTCGGTGACGACATGTACCTCGAGCGGACCGACGCGTGCGACCTTGGAGCCAACACCGTCCGGAAGAACTGTGCGAAACAGATTCTCGGGTGTGACGGGACTGGTGCGTCCATCTGCCAGGGCAAGGATGCGATTCGACCATCGATACGCATCCTCGAGGTTGTGCGAAGCGAGACACACGGCGGCCCCGCGGTTCCGTTCTTCCTCGAGAATCTGATAGAGCTGTGTGGTCGCCGCGCGATCCGCCGCGCCGGCAGGCTCGTCGAGCAGCAGAACAGTTGGCTCGAGCGCCACGGCCCGAGCGACGGCAACACGCTGCCGCTCGCCCTCGGAGAGTGCACGGGCGTGCCGACCGGCGAACTCATCGACATGCAGCCGCGTGAGCGCCTCATCGGCCCGTGTTGCCGCCCGCGATCCGGTGATCCCGTGTAGCGACAGCGCGTACAGCACGTTGCCCCGCACGGTGCCGGGGAAGAGGTACGGTGACTGCTCGACCAGGGTCACGCGCCGTCGCGCCCGTCGACGATCAGCCGCCGATCGAATGGGCTGTCCGTCAACCGCAATGGTGCCAGCACGGGGCCGCTCGACGAGCGCCAGGATTCTCAGCAGCGTGCTCTTGCCAGAGCCGTTCGGTCCGACGACGGCAGTCGCGCTGCCTCCGTCGAGCGAGAGTGATTCGATCGAGAGGACCGTACGGCCGCCGTACGCGTGCACCAGCGACTCGGCCCTAAGCATCTCCGCGTCCTTGGAAGAGCTGTAGCAGCACGTTTACCGTGAGCGCGAGCGCGAGCAGCACGAGGCCGAGAGCGATCGCCAGGCCGAAGTCACCCTGTGAGGTTGCCAGTGCGACCGCGGTGGTGAGCGTGCGGGTGTAGTGTCGAATGTTGCCGCCGACGATCATCGCAGCCCCGACCTCGGCGAGCACGCGGCCGAACGCCACGACCACCGCCGTGAGGAGTGCGAATCGCGCGGCACGCGCGACAGCGAGGTGCGTGCGCAGCGGACTCGCGCCGAGCGTCAGGGCCGTGCGACGTACTCGTGGGTCGATGCCCTGCACGGCCGCCGCGGTCAATGCGGCCGCGATCGGCGCCGCAAGCAGGACCTCGGCGATCACGATGGCCCACCACGTGTACAACAACTCGGCACCGCCGAAGAGGCCCCGTCGGGCCAGCAGTCCCCACACGAGTACGCCGACGACCACCGTGGGGAAGGCCAGCATGGTGTTGAGCACCGTGAGCGCTGCGCGTCGGCCCCAGAAGCGCGTTGTTCCCACGACGAAGCCGACGGGAACGCCGATCCCGCACGCGAGAATAGTGGAGATGGTCGCAACTCTGAGAGAGAGGGCAGTGATGCTGAACACATCGGGGTCGCCACCAAGGATGAGCTCGATCCCTCGACGAAGGCCGCCTGCGAAGAACTCCAATGCTGCGGCTAGAACACCCAGCCCAACGCTGCGAGCAACATCGGGTTATGTGTCCACTGTGTCTGCTTGTTGAATCGTGGGTCGAGCAGTGGCTCCACGTCCTCGGAGGTTCCCTCGGGAAGCTCGAAGAACCCACCCGGGTATGAGAGCCGCCAGATCACGTCACGAGCCTCGAACCGGACCAGCACACGATCGGTGATATGCCAGCGCACGCCGAGTTGCGGACCGACAATGAACTTGGTCGAGAAGGTGAAGCCGCTGAGCGTGTCCTCCGGAACGTCCCCGCCGAGCGCGAGCCCCAGCGACGCCCCGAGGTACGGCGCCAGGCCGTGCCAGGTCTTCTCACCGGTGAACACGAAGTTGAGCCCCCCGTCGACGAGAATCACGGACTGCGATGTCGTGCCGAGGACCCGGTTTTCCGGGACGGTATCACTGGGGTTGAGCAGCACGCGGTCGAAACTCCCGAGTGCGAGGCCGAGTTGGATCGCCCCTGGGCCGGCGAGGTGCAGGTCGAAACGCGCACCCCCCAAGGGGCCGCCACCGGGACCGACCTCGACCTTGCCTCCGGAACCCCAGGACTGGCCTCCGAACAGGGTCAGCGAGTACTTCCCGGCGATCTCACGATACGGAGACGCGTCGGGCCTGTGTCCGACCTGCGCGTCGGCTGCGGGTGGCAGAGATCCAGCCAGCACGAGGCAGACGGCCACACGAGCCACGGTTCGAGTGTGACACCGCGAGTTTGACATGAAACGCAGGCGCTCCTACAATCCTCTCGAGAACCGAGAATGAGAATGAGGCAATGTAGCCACGTCCCAGCGGCCCTACCAGCCTGCGTGCTGGTTGCGGTCGCTGTTGTGTTCGCTGGGCCCACCCCGCTCGTCGCGCAGGACCGGTATCGCGTGATCACCACCGAGAACTTCCGCCGGGAGCCGACCGGACGGGCTACTCGGCTGGCGACGGTCAATGCCGGGTCGGAGGTCGCGGCCGATTCGGTCTTTGGCCGGTGGGTGCATGTCACGCTCGAAGGTTGGATGTGGGCGCGATCGCTCGATTCGACGGAGCGTGACGGCTTCGATCTCACCGTCGCCGCTCGTGCGGGGGAGAACCTCCGGGTTGAGCCCAATGGTCGGATCGTAGCTCAGCTGGCCTCCGGGGCGCTGCTCTTTGAGCTCGACCGTCGACCGGCTTGGGTGCATGTGCAACGAAGCGGCTGGATGTTTCGAGGATCGCTCGAGCCGGTGGGGGCTTCGCCCGGTACCCGACCCGGCGCCCCGAGCCGGCCCCCCCAGGCAGAGGAAGCGCCGACCGAGACCGGGGGTTCCTATCTCGATCGGGCCGTGACAGCGGCGGCCGCGACGCTCTATCGGACGCCGGACGGTGACACGACGGGTGCCCTTCGCGCCGGCGCCGCAGTGCGTGTGCTGGCACGGTCGGGAGAGTGGGTGCGGGTGCAGATGGAAGGATGGGTGCGGGAGCGCGATCTGGAATCCGGCACACCGGAGGTGCTCGTGGGGGTGAGCGGGGCCGAAATCCGAGCGCGGTCGGAGGAGTTTCGAAACAAGTTGGTGCAGTGGGTCGTACAGTACATTGCGATTCAGGATGCCGACGAGATCCGGCGCGACATCCCGGAGGGACGCCGATACATGCTAGCGCGCGGGCCGCTGCCGGAGTCAGGATTCGTCTACGTGATTCTGAACGAGGAGCAGGTGGAGCAGCTCTCGCGCCTACCGGCACTGAGCGAATTGGTGATCGTCGGGCGGGTCCGTACGGGACGCTCCCACTATCTTGGCAATCCGGTGCTGACACTTGTTGAGGCCGCCGTCAGGCAGCCGTGAGGCGGAAGCGATGAACGAGAACCTACGCGCGAAGATCACTGGAAGACTGGACGCGCTGTCGGATGAAATGGGTAGGCAGCTGTTGGACTATCTCGAGTTCTTGGAGTCCAAACACAATCGAAGCCGCCGTGCGCCGTCTCCGGTACAGAAGCTCACCGAGAGTCTCGAAGACAAGTTCGGCAGCGTCAGTATCACCGATGTCGCCACCAAAGGGGCGGCACAGGTGATGGAGACAGCGGGCAAGCTCATGGACGGACTGGCTGCCGCCAGTCGGGTAGTTGCGGAAGAGCTGCAGCCGGAAGCGGGCAACGGATCCGGTGGGAAGGACGCCGCCGACACCGAGTCGGAGCCGGAGTCACCGGCCGCCACACAAGAAGAGGAGGAGACGCCTCCGTCGCCTTGACCGAGGGAAGGGCCGCCGGCTACCTTCTTTCATGGAAACGGTAGTTCGGGCCCAAACGAGACCCGCTACGCCTTTCAGGCGCGGCGGGTCTTTGTGCATATAGCCTAAGGCACTGCGATGAATCTCCGCTCAGACTTCGGTTTGACCTTCGACGATGTCCTCTTAGTGCCGCGTCACGCGACGGTGCACCCCCGCGGTGTGAGCGTCAGCAGCCGATTCACACGGAGTATCCCGCTGAATGTGCCGCTGATCTCCGCGGCCATGGACACGGTTACGGAAGCCAACATGGCCATCGCGATGGCGCGGTTCGGTGGCATCGGCGTCATTCACAAGAACATGCAGATCGACCGGCAGGCGGGAGAAGTGGATCGTGTGAAGCGGTCCGAGAGCGGGATGATCCGCAATCCAATCACCCTCGGACCTGACCGCACGATTCGTGAGGCAGCGGGCCTCATGGGTCGGTTCAAGATCTCGGGTGTGCCGATCGTGGATGAACACGGCCGTCTGGTTGGGATCATCACGAATCGAGACCTCCAATTCGAGCCCAACCTCGATCGACCCGTGCACGAGGCGATGACGAAGGACCGGCTGATAACCGCGCCCGTCGGTACGACGCTCGACGAGGCAGAACGCATTTTGGGCGAGCACCGCATCGAGAAGCTCCCGGTGGTGGATGACCGTGGCATTCTCCAGGGGCTCATCACGGTCAAGGACATCATCAAGCGGCGACAGTTTCCGGACGCGAACAAGGACGAGCACGGCCGCCTGCGCGTGGCCGCGGCCGTCGGGGTCGGCAGTGATTCCAAAGCGCGTGCCGGGGCTCTCCTCGATGCGGGTGCGGACGCGATTGTCATCGATTCAGCGCATGGGCACTCGCTAGGCGTGCTCGAGGCGATTGCGGTCGTGCGGGAGGCCTATCCGGAAGCGCAGCTCGTGGGTGGCAACGTGGCCACCGAAGAGGGTGCACGGGCACTGGTCGACCGCGGCGTGGATGCGGTCAAGGTGGGCATTGGACCCGGCTCGATCTGCACGACCCGGGTGGTGACGGGAGTTGGCGTACCGCAGATCACCGCGATCATCGACGCCCTTCGAGGGGCGGGTGGCGTGCCGCTCATCGCGGATGGCGGCGTCAAGTACTCGGGGGATGCGGTCAAGGCGCTCGCAGCAGGCGCGTCGAGCGTCATGCTGGGATCGATGCTGGCAGGAACCGACGAGAGTCCCGGCGAGAGCTTCCTGCTCGAGGGCCGTCGGTTCAAGACGATCCGCGGTATGGGTTCGTTGAGTGCGATGCAGGATGGGTCGGCCGATCGATACTTCCAGGAGGGCGAGATCTCGGCACGGAAGCTCGTTCCGGAAGGCATTGAAGGGAGGGTGCCGTACCGAGGGCCGGTGGGGGACGTGATCTACCAGGTGGCGGGCGGGATCCGGAGCGGCATGGGGTACTGTGGGTGTGCCACGATCGACCAGCTTCGCTCCGATACCGTGACCATCCAGATCACGGCGGCGGGTCTCCGTGAGTCACACCCGCACGATGTGGTGATTACCAGGGAAGCTCCGAACTACTCGCTATGACGAACGGGCAACTTCGAGGGGGGCGCGCATGGCTTACGCCCATTCCCGATCACCCACCCCTGTCACTCGCACCCATCACCTCGACACCCGGCTTACCCCGACGGTCGCCGCCCCTCTTCCGCCTTGTGGCGCTGCCGGAGCTCATAGTTCTCGACCCACGGCTTGCGCTGGAAGTAGCTGTCTGTCAGCGCCTTCACCTTCCCTGACAACAGGATGAGCGCGAGCAGGTTGGGAAGGATCACGATACCGAGCGCCACGTCTCCCATCAGCCAGATCACGTTCAGCGACACCATGGCACCGAAGAAGTGCATGCCGACGAACACCACCTTGTAGGGGAGAATCGCCAGCGGGCCGAACAGGTAGTTGGCGCACCGGTCCCCGTAATAGCTCCACGAGATCGCCGTGGAGACGGCGAAGAGCAGCACGCTCAACAAGACGATGTATTTGCCCCATTCTCCCGGCAGCCCACGCTGGAAGCCCACCATCGTGAGCGGTGCACCGCTCTCGACGGCGTCCGCGTACAGCGAGGGGTAGTTCTGTCCGTCTGCTGAAACGGCGATACCGTCGACCCGCCCACTTGCAGGTCGCACGACCCCCGTGAACGGAACGGTCTGGTCTGCGTCCACGTAGAGGCGCTCGAGCTCCACCTCGTGCCATGCAATCAGCGGGACGTCGGCACTGGTCTCGACGTGGCGACCGTCGACGAACCGGATCTCCTCGGGTACGGGATCTACGGGCTCGCGGAACCCGTCGTCGTTATACGACACGTAGGAGAGATCGCCGCCGGTCAACGTGATCTCGGTCGGATGGCGATCGTCCCACACACCGGTCATGATGATGACGAGTCCGGTCATCGTACAGATGACCAGGGTGTCGATGAACGGCTCGAGTAGCGCGACGACGCCCTCGGACACGGGCTCGTCGGTCTTGGCTGCAGCGTGGGCGATGGGCGCCGATCCCTGACCGGCTTCATTGGAGAAGAGTCCCCGCCGTACCCCCCACATCATCGTGAGCAGGAGCGCTCCCATGCCGACACCGGCAACCCCGGCGGTGGGGTTGAACGCCTCGCGGAAGATCGTCGCAACACTGGGTAGGAACCACTCGAAGTGGAGCAGGATGATGGTGATGGCACCCACCGCGTAAATGGCAGCCATGACCGGTGCGAGAATGCTGGTGACTCTCCCGATCCGTCGGATGCCCCCGAGCACGACTGCCGCAACGATACTGGCGGTGATGAGCCCGGTCGTCCACTTCGGAACGCTGAACGTGGTCTGCATCGTGTCGGCTACGGTATTGGCCTGCACCGCGTTACCGGTGAGAAACGCGGTGAAGCCGAGCATCAATGCAAAGAACACCGCGAGCGGTTTCCATCCCGGCCCGAGCCCACGCTCGATGTAGTACATGGGACCGCCCGACACCGTCCCCTGGAGCCGTCCGGCATCCGGATCCTCCGTGTGACGATAGTGCTGCGCAAGGGTCACCTCGGAGTATTTCGTGGCCATGCCCAGCAGTGCCGTCATCCACATCCAGAACAGCGCCCCCGGGCCGCCCCAGTGAATCGCGATCGCCACGCCTGCAATGTTCCCGATCCCCACCGTCGCCGAGAGCGCCGTGGTGAGCGCCTGGAAGTGGGGCACGTCACCCGGTTCGTTTGGGTCATCGTACTTGCCGGATGTGACGGCGAAGCCGTGTCCCAGATGCCGGAGCTGGATGAACTTGAGCCGGAGGGTGAGGAACAACCCGGTGCCCATGAGCGCGATCACGACGAACGGAACGACGTCGACCCCGGCGGGAATGCCCTTCTGCCACACCCAGACGTTCAGCGTGTTGACAACGCGTTCAAGCGTTTCCATGGGGCTCCTGTAGAATTCGGGAGAGGTGACAAGATGGGCCCGTCGGACCGGATCGAGCAAGCCTGAGCGGGGTGCTTCGTTTCCCGGCCTGCCTCCCTTACTTTGTTGAGCAATGGCGCCAGACGCTTCCTCTTCGGTACCCTCTCGTGGACTGCGTGTGCCCGCGGCACGTCGCCGAGCGGCGAGACAGCTCCTGGACATGATCAGGCCAGGCATGCGTGTCGCGCTCACCACCCATGTGAACGCCGACGGCGACGGATCCGGAAGCGAGATTGCGCTCTGGCGGCTCCTGACGCAACGCGGAATCCACACAGTCATCACCAACCCCACCCCGTTCCCGACACGGTTCCGGTTTCTGCTGGCC
Source organism: Gemmatimonadota bacterium (assembly GCA_039588295.1). Classification (GTDB taxonomy): domain Bacteria; phylum Gemmatimonadota; class Gemmatimonadetes; order Gemmatimonadales; family GWC2-71-9; genus JAOTVV01. The sequence goes on along the minus strand of JBDHAB010000002.1, from coordinate 142,447 downwards.
GGAGAGGCGTCGGCGGACAAGTCGCGCGACGCCGTCAAACAGCTGGAGCGGGTCGACGCGATCGTCGTGCTGGACATCGCGGACCTGAGTCGGCTGGGGCACCTCGGTCGTGTCGTGCGTCAGCGGGGCGTGCCGGTTGCGTGCATCGACCACCACACCAGCGACGGCACGCTGCCGGATGGGCCGCGGTTGGTGGATGCATCCGCGTGTGCCACCGGCGAGTTGGTGTACGACCTCGCGCGCGTGGCCCGATGGGAGCTCGACGAGACCGTAGCGCGCGGTCTCTACGTGGCCATCATGACGGACACCGGTGGGTTTCGCTACAGCAACACGACGCCGCGTGCGCTGCGGATAGCTGCTGATCTGCTGGAGCACGGGTTGGATCCCGAGCACATCTACAGCTCGCTCTATGCCAACGAGTCGGAAGGCAAGCTCCGGCTGCTCTCGGAGGTACTGGACACCCTCGTGGTGGAGCCGGAGGTTCGGCTTGCATGGGTCACGGTTCCGACCGGGGCGCTCGAGCGTCATCGAGTGGACGCCGACGAGTTGGAAGGCGTGGTGGAGTTCGCCCGGTCCGTCCGTGGGGTCGAGCTCGCGATTCTGTTCCGCGAGCTCGCGAACGGACGGATCAAGGTCTCGTTTCGGTCGGTTGGTGCGGTGGATGTAGCCCAGCTCGCCGAGCAGTTCGGTGGCGGTGGGCACCGCAGGGCTGCCGGGGCGTCGTTCGAAGGCACACTCGATGAGGTACGGGCTCGCGTACTCGCGGTCGCGCGGTCGGTTGCTCCGGCTCAGGGCCCCGTCTAACATTCGGGCACTATGACGCGAGAACTCCAAGCGCGAGTTGCCGGGGCACTGACCAACGTGCGCAATCCCCGGGTCGACAACGACGTGATCTCGGCCGGGATGGTGCAGGACCTGGTCGTCCATGATGACGGACAGGTGGCGTTCACCTTTGCGCTGTCTCGTGACGACCCTGCGGGTCTGGTACGCGAGGCACGTGGGGCGGTGCGGGAGGTCGCTGGTGTGCGCGAGGTCAAGATCAACGTCGTCGAACCGGCGCCGCCGCGATCCGCTCCGTCCCCTGGGCCGCAGAGTGCCGTGGCAGCGACCCCGGCGCCTCAGCCGGTGGAGCTTGCCGAGCTCGGGGTGATCCTGGCAGTCTCGAGCGGCAAAGGAGGGGTCGGGAAGTCGACCGTCGCCGCGAACCTCGCGGCGCAGTTGGCCAAGACCGGCCACCAGGTCGGCATCATGGATGCCGACATCTATGGACCCAACATCCCCAGACTCTTCGGCGTCAACGAACGCCCGCCGATCCGTGGCAACCGGATCGTTCCTCTCGAACGGAACGGCGTGAAGCTGATGTCGCTCGGGTTCCTCGTGGAACGTGACATGCCAGCGATCTGGCGGGGGCCGATCGTCACCAAGATCATCAATCAGTTCCTGCAGGACGTCGACTGGGGTCGGCTCGACTACTTCATTGTCGACTTGCCGCCCGGTACGGGCGACGCACAGCTCTCATTGGCACAGGCCGTGCACATGCGCGGCGGGATTATCGTCACGACCCCGCAGGAGATGGCGTGGGGGGACGCGTTGCGCGGAGGGAAGATGTTTGAGCGCGTCGGCGTCCCGGTCATCGGCGTCGTGGAAAACATGAGCTACTTCGTGTGCCCGCACTGCGAGGAACGGAGCGACGTCTTTCCCGGTGAGGGAGGGCAGCTGCTCGCGACCGAGCTCGGCGTGCCGCTGCTCGGCCAGGTCCCGCTCCAGGCCGAGCTTGCCGGTGAAGCAGATCGCGGACGGCTGGTTGTTGCCGAACATCCGGACTCGCCGGCCGGAGTGGCGTTGGCTGGTATTGCCGAGGCCGTGGTGGACAAGGCAGGTGGCAAGAGCGTGTCGTTGCCCATCATCACCGGGTAACCTGACACGGGCATCTGGTGCCAGAGGTCAGCGTGCTCCCCGTGCCTCCCGTAGTCACCCTGCTCACCGATTTCGGGCACTCCGACAGCTATGTCGCGGAGATGAAGGCAGTGCTCGTCAACGCAGCCCCGCAGGCCAGGCTGATCGACGTCACACATGACATTCCTCCGGGAGATCTTTCGGCGGCGGCCTACGTGTTGGAGCGCGCCTGGCACCGGTTTCCCGAAGGCACCGTCCATCTGGCGGTCGTCGATCCGGGTGTGGGGTCGTCGCGCCGTGCACTGGCCGTCGCAAGCGGGAGGCACTATTTCGTCGGGCCCGACAACGGACTGCTCTCTCCGGTGCTGGAAGGGGCGAACGCAGTGGAACTCTCCATTCCGCCGGGTGCGTCCGCGACCTTCCACGGGCGTGACGTGTTCGCGCCCGCAGCAGCACAGCTGGCAAGTGGTGAGGACTTCGAGCAGTTGGGCCGCGCGGTCGTCGATCCAGTGCAGCTCACGCCGCAGGGCATCTGCGTAGACGGCAACACCGTGATCGGCGTCGTGGTATACGTGGACCGGTTTGGCACGCTGATCACCAACATCCCGTCTAACGTGGTGTCCGGGTCCGGGGCCGTGGTGATCGGCGGTGAGCACGTAGCCCAGACGGGTCAGACCTTCAGTGATGTCGAACCGGGAGCGTTGGTGGCCTTTGCTGGGTCGGGTGGCACGCTGGAGATTGCAGCCCGGAACCGATCGGCGGCGCAATTGGCAGGTGTTGGAGTTGGCGCGGAGGTGCGGGTGCGGCGATCCTGACCGAGGCTAGCGGGTGGGGACCCACTCGACGTTGATGTCTCCAATGACCGCCTCGATCTCCAGCACCAGCTTCGACGACGCGTCGTCGTAATTCGCCGACAGGTAGCGTGATCCGCGCTTCACGAACCCTTCGGGCTGGAAGCTCGCGAACAGTCGCTTGAGGTTGATTTCCACACCGAGCCCTTCCGGCAGTCGCAACGTCAACGCGCCGAAGCCCATCGTCGCCTGCGCCCGCGTGGCGAATCCCGGTTTCCACGAACCGCCGAAATCCAGCGTCACGCTCCCGGCGCCAGCGGCGACCTCGATGTGTTCGCACCGGGCGTTCCCCAAGCCCGCCATGCTGAGCTCCGCGGCGCCGACGGCTACCTCGAGTCGCTCGCACACCGTGCGGTTGGGCTGACTGAATGCCACGGTGCTCTTGCTCGCGCCGGTTTCCACCTCCGCCCGACGCAACGATAGTCCGCCCAGTTCGATCTCGGCCTCCGCCGCGCCAAAGCCAAGCTTGAGGGCGAGGGGTACCGCCGGGGTGAGGGCGACCTCGAGAAACTGGGGAGCGTCGTGATCCAGGTCGAGATCGTTGAGGCCGCCCGCGGGCTTCACCTCGATCACCAGGCGGCCGTGCTCTGCGTCGTACGTCGTGGTCGACGCAAAATGCTCCTCGTCATACCGCACCGCCGCATGGTACAGTCGATCGGCCTCCCCCGGATGGAGTCGGAAGGTTCCCGCCGCGAATGCCACCTCGACCCGGAGCTGGTGTTCACCACGCGGCAGTCGTGACGTCGTCGCTGTGCGCCACGACTGGGCAACTGCCAGAGCGGGGATTGTGAGCATTGCGGCCGCCAGCGTCGCGGCAGCAGGGAACGCTCGCCTCATAGACCCGATCGGGGGACCTGGCGTCGGTGTGGCGGCACCGGCATCTGGTCTGCCGTCCAGTACTGCTCGTCGGTGAGCGCCAGGTCCATCTGTCGCACGAAGGTGCCGCGGAGTCCGGCTCGCGAGATGATCGTTGCCCCGAATCCGGCCGTGGCCAGAATCCAGGTTGTGAGCCCGGCGGCCACCATGAGGAGGTTGCCCGCCACGGGGATCCATCCGAGCAGGATCACCGGGAGCCAGATAGCCAGCACACCGAGGAGGCCGTAGACGATATAGCGGAAGGACCCCCAGGTGTTGACCGCATCCCCACGTGCCATCTTCCGCCGCAGGTAGATCTCGCCGACGCCCCGCGCCACCGCAATGAACCCCCCGGCGGCCGCAAGCAACAACGCTGCGGCGAAGCCCAGGATCGCGAACGGCAACACCAGCACGCCGACGACCGTGAGTACGAGACCGACCACCATCATCCCGAACACCGGGAGCAGCAGCGGTTGCGCGAAGAGACCCGCAAGGAACGAGCGCCCGAACGAGTGCCACACCGTATCGGAGACGGTCTCCAACTGGTGAGGTGCGAAGAACAGGAATCCGAGACCCATGAACGCCAGCGCGATGTACATGGCGAGGAGGTTCGTGGCGCCAACCAGCACACCGGAAACGAACGAGCTCGAGCCTTCGGCTTCCTGAACGACGAACGTACCTGGGGTTGGGATGCGCTCTAACCGAGAAATGATCTGCCGTACCGGTTCGTCGACCGCGATTGAGATTCCCGTGCCCCTCGCCTCACTGGCGATCGCCACATCGGTCACGACGGCTTGCGCCGCCTTCAGTTCCGCAAGGGCTTGGCTGACCGCGATCTGCGCCTCGTTGGCCTCGAGGAGCTTCAGTTGCTGGACGGATTCCAGGAGCTGATTGGTCGAGAGCGCGCTGGCCTCGTCGGCGAGGGTCCCCCAGGATTCCGCGAACTCGCTGCCGCGCGCGTACGCGCCGACCTCGACACCGTTCAGCAAGACCTTCCCGTCCTGCAGCGTGATGCTGAGTTGCTCTCCGTCCGCGAGGTCGAATCGGAGGACGACGTCGTCGCCGGACCGTTCGGACGAATGACCCACCACCACTTGCGCCTGCAGCACTGCCGCGCTCGCGACCATCAACGTCATCGCGAGTATCGAAGCCACCGTGCCGAACCGCTTGATCACTCTCATCTCGTCTTTGCCTCACCGCGACCGAGTTATGGTCCGACGAAGTCCGACCGCGCATCCCGCGAGGACTGTGACGCACCCGAGGCCGACTGCGCCGAGGGCGCGACCATCGAGGCCCGTGGCGCTCACGCGTGTCGCCAGGGACTCGAACTGTTGCATCACATCTGCGGACGCCGCCGCCCACACCGATGGGATTCCCTCCTCGACCAGCCACGCGATACCGGAGCCGATCTCCGCCGAGAACGTCGCCGTCAGTGTGACCCCCGCCACAAGGGGGAGGATGCTGCCCAATGCCAGCGCACCGACCCAAAACCAGATCTCCCCGGTCTCGACCAGCGTCAGGCCGGCGGCACTCACCCGTCGGTGCCACTGGGGGTACGGCCGCCAAACGCGCGAGAGGACCCGGTCTTCAAAACCCGAAGTTGGCTGCACCGCGGGCAGCATCACCAGGTATCGGTGAAGTGCCGGATCCTCTTCAGCCGGCGTACGCCCGTCCATAATCTGATCATTCATTCCGTCATTCCCTACGGACCGTGTGTCCATCGGTTTCACTCCTTCAGATGGCCCAGCGCGGTACGCAGTTCGGCCCGCGCGCGATGGATGTAGGTCTTCACGGTCCCGAGCGGGAGCCCGAGAATATCGGAGATTTCATCGTAGGCACGACCCTCGACATGTCTCATGATGATACATGCGCGGTACTCGGGTCTGAGCTGCCCGATCGCACGCTCGATGGAGTGTCCGAGCTCTCTGGCTTCCAGCTCTTCGAGCGGAGACTCGCCGCCCGCTCCAACCTGGAGTGATGTGGCGTCGACACGGTCCGGTGTCGTGGCATCGGGGCCACCCTCGAGCGAGAGCGTATCGAGGCCCCGTCGCCGCAACTGATCGATGGCTGCGTTGTTGGCGATCTTGAAGATCCAGGACGAAAACTTGAACTCGGGCCGGTAGCGGTCGAGGGCGTTCAGCACTTTCACGAACGTTTCCTGCGTGAGATCCTCGGACAACTCGCGATCTCGCACCATGCGGTAGATCAGCGAGTACACGGGCCGCTCGTACCGCCGCAGCAGCTCTCGGTAGGCAGCCTCCGCGCCGTCACGCGCCTGTGCCACGACCTGTTGGTCAGTGGCGGTGGAGATCTCGGGTGGGTTGGCCATGCCGCTGAGGGACACTACCCCGCCTGAGCGCCGTTTGTTTCAGACTGCACCGTCCTTGCGGCAAGTTTAAGCGTGCCAGTATCTTGGCGGCCATGAATGCCACCCCTCCGGACGTGAAGCTGCCGGCAGGTGACGCCAGGCGGTCGTACGTGCGCCAGATGTTTACTGCCATCGCCCCGCGCTATGACCTCCTCAATCATGTGCTTAGTCTCAACGTGGACCGCCGATGGCGCCGGGCTGCCGTGCGGCAGTTGGGCTGGCAGGCATCGCCCCGCGGGACGTTTCTGGACGTGTGCGCGGGCACGTTGGATCTGGCTGCCGAGCTGGCTCGCCAACCCTCGTTCACCGGGCGTGTCATTGGAGCGGATTTCGTGGTCCCCATGCTCCGACTGGGGATCGGCAAGGCAGAGCGTACGTCGGCGGTGGGTGCCGATGCGCTCGTGTTGCCGTTTCGTGCCGAAACATTCGATGGCTGCATGATCGCGTTTGGTCTGCGGAACTTGGCGGACACCGATGCGGGCCTGGCGGAGATAGCGCGCGTGGTGAAGCGTGGGGGCCGGCTCGTGATTCTCGAGTTTTCCCTGCCGACCGCGTGGCCGATCCGTCAGCTGTACCTCCTGTACTTCCTCCGCGTCCTCCCACGGATCGGCCGAGTGGTGTCCAAACATACGAGCGGCTACACGTACCTGCCAGCATCGGTCGCGGAATTTGCCAACCCGCGCGAGCTGTGCGCGCAGCTGCGCCGTCACGGGTTCCGCGACGTGGGCGCCCAGGCGCTCACGCGCGGTGTTGCGTCACTGTATTGGGGGACGCGTCGATGACCGACAAGAGGCGGTCCGGCAAAGGGAAGCCGGGAGGGAGGGAAAAGGGGAGACCGGAGAAGGGAGAAGAGCGCGAAACGAGGCGACGGATTCCGTCTCCCCGGACTCCGCCGCCATCGGGGCCACCACGGCACCCGCATAAGACGCCTACTCCGAGCCGACGAGGGCGATGAGCCGGGCGGGGGTTCGCCGTTGAGGCTCGGGATCATCTCCGACACGCACGGGAAACTCCCTGCTGCGGTGTTCGATGTCTTTGCCGAGGTGGATCACATCCTTCACGCAGGAGACATCGGGGGGCTCGAGCTCCTCACCGAATTGGAGGCCGCTGCGCCGGTCACGGCGGTGTTCGGCAACACCGATGGATTTGATGTTCGGGCGAAGTACCCGCAGGTCGCGACCTGCGAGTTGGACGGATTCATCGTGGTCGTAACCCACGGCGATCAGTTCGGCTCTCCGACGCCGGCGCGGCTGCGTGACGCGTTTCCCGAGGCCGAGATCATCGTGTACGGTCACACGCACGAGGCGCACCTCGAGCTGGTGGACAAGACGGTCACGGTGATGAACCCGGGGTCGGCGGGAGTGGCACGGTTCGGTGTTCCGCCCACGGTGGGAATCATGGAGCTCGAGCCCGGTATCCCGCCGCGCGCGCGTATGGTGCCGCTGGCGTAGGATCCGGTGGTTGGGTCGGCGATCTACCGCGTCACCACGACGTACGTCATGTAGGTCAGGAACCCCGCCACTAGCAAGACTCCGTCCCTCCGCGAGACCCTCCGCCCGAGAAGCATCATGGGAAATAGTACGGCGGCGAACGTGAGCATCACCCAGTTGTCGACGGCTCCGGCGCGGGGATGCACCGGCACTGGGAACACGGTGGCTGTGATCCCCAGAATCGCGAGAAGATTGAAGATATTCGACCCCACGACGTTGCCCAGCGCGATCTCGGGCTCTCCTTGGCGGGTCGCCGCGACACAGGTGGCCAGCTCAGGGAGGCTGGTTCCCATGGCGATCACCGTGAGCCCGATGACGCGCTCTTCGACCCCCAGCATCTGCGCGATGGTCACACCACCGGCCACCGCGAGATGCGCCCCTCCTACGAGGGCAACGATACCGAGTCCAACGAGGCCGAGGTTTCGTCCCCACGCCCATCCCGCGCCTTCCTTCGTGTGCGCGGTGCGCTTGACGTCGCGCTCCAGCGCGGCCGTTTCGGTAGTCGGAACGCCTCGGCGTGCCACGTACGCCATGGAGGCAATGAACAGAGACAGGCCGATCACCAGGAAGCCTCCCTCTAGTCGATCGACAATCCCGTCGCGTGCCAGCACGAGCACGAGGCAGGCGACGAAGAACATGACGGGGTACTCGAATCGAATCGTCTGTCGCCGGACCGGTATCACCGCGATGAGCGCGGCGGTTCCCAGGATCGCGCCGATGTTGAAGACGCTCGATCCGATGATGTTCGCGTACGCGATGTCGGTCGATCCACGGGCTGCGGCATCGAGACTGACTGCGAGCTCCGGCAAGCTGGTGCCCATGGCCACGACCGTGAGCGCGACGACGGTGGTCGAAACGCGAGCGAGCAGTGCCAGCACTGTCGCTCCCTGCACCAGGACATGTCCCCCGGCGTACAGGATCACGAGACCGGCCGCCACCTCGAGCAGTGCGATCGGCATACTCATGCTGCGGTACCGCGCTCAGTGTCGTGCCGATCGAGCCATTCGTCGAGCGGCACCGTCCGGTTCAGCGTGTGTGGCTTCTTTCTGAACCACCCGAGCAGCAACACCGTCTCATCGATCGTCTCCGGCGGAATCGGACCGGGTTCCGCACGCGTGCCGGCATGTTCGGCAACTAGTGCCCGAAACGCCTCGATCTCGATTGGGGTGTGGGGCGCGGGAGCAGCGGCGCACACAACCGCACGTCGGATAACGTAGGCGCGGTCGTCACCGTAGACCCCGGGATCGACATAGACGAAGCTCAGACTCTCGAGCGTAGTGTGTAAGCGGGTGCACGCACTGAGCAGCCACGTCAACGTGTCGAACTTGTCCCGCCACCTGGCAGCGTGCTCGAAGTCTTCGGCCTCGCTTGCACCGGTCATCGTCGTGATCACCCGATCCAGCGGTGCGACCGCACGGCCCTCGATGAATGCGACGGCGGCGCCCACTCTGCTCCGGTAATCGTGCTCAGTGACCAGGCCCGCACATGGGCCTGTGCAGGTTCCCAGGTCGTGACGCATGCAGGCAGCCCGTGCGTCGGCGTCGAACAGATCTCGCTGTTCTCGGTAGACAATCGGCATCCGCAAGGAACAGTCACGGAGACCCAACAGGTCGTTGAGGACCCTGACGCCCTCCTGGAGACGAGCGGTGCCGAGGAATGGTCCGTAGTGGCGCACGTCGTCCGTCCCGGGCGTTCGACCCACATACACCTTGGGAGCCGCTCCGCCGGAGATCTTGATGAACGCCGCCGGCCGTGTGCGATTCATCCGCACGTTGAACAGCGGCCGATGCCGACGGATCTGCCGAAGCTCGCTCAACAGGGCGGCAAACTCCGACGGCACGTAGTCCCAAACGATGTCTGCGGATGCCTGCAGGATTCTGGAGGCCTTCTTCTCCGGATATCGTGCGCGAAAGTAACTCAGCAGGCGTGCGCGAAGACGATTGGCTTTCCCCACGTAAATGACGCGCCCGGTGGGGTCCACCATGCGATAGACAGCGGGGCGGTTCTCGGCGAGCGCGACGACGCGACGCTTCAGGCGCTCCACGTCGCCGAGTGGCAGAGTGAGGACCCTGGCTACCGCCATCCTCTGAGCGATCGCACCAAGCGGTGCAGGAGGAGGAATTTTTCGTAGACCACGACGTCCTTTCGGCGGTGGCCCAACTCCGCAAGCAACTCTTTCATCCGTCCGCGGCGTGTCACATAGAAGCGAAACACCTCCGCGAAGTCCTCCAGCGGATGCGTTGCCGCATAGGCGGTGACGTGTTGGGAGTTGCCCAGGCTCACCCGCCTCCGATGGAACGAGACCCAGGTGTCATCCCGTACGCGGTAGGCCTTGTGTACCTCCCCAAACACCCGGCGGAACGCCTCGGTGCGGGTCCACGACCAGTGGTGGTAGAGAAAGCTGTGGCCCAGCTCGTGACACACGAGACCGACCAGGAGGGTCCAGGGAATCTCGTCGCGCCGCCAGGCACCGAACACGTAGCTCCGGTCCAGCTCAATGATCCGCGGGGCTCGGGGGTCCACTCCCGAGACGCCGGGACGCAAGAGGACGCGATAGCCCCAGTCCCTGATCCGTGAGACGAGCAGCAGGCGGTTCACCCGGGTCAGCGCCCGCGCGATCATGTCGCGTCCGGTCGCATCGAAGCCGCACCACGGACATACATCCATCCAGTCGTCCACGCCGCGGTCGCAGTGCGGGCACGTGCCCTCATACGCGCCGTCGTCCCACGTCTGCTCGCGCCCGCACCACGGACAGTGGGGCATCGGGTACTGCACCCCGCCGCCGCAGCCCCAGTCACACCAGGCGTCGAAGCGGAATCCCTTCGGTGCCTTGAGGGGCTCTTCAGCCGAGATCTGCTCCTCGTAGATGTCGGAACCACACCACGGGCAGTGTGAGTGGACATCCGACACGACCCATCCGCAGTAGTAGCACTCCGCCTCGGTAACCGGTGGATCGTCCTCCCAAACCAATGAGCGCCCGCACCACGGGCAGTACGGCCAGAATCGCTCGACAGCCCGACCGCATTTGCAGCGCGGCTCGAGGTGCGGGGTCGGGTGTCGGTGCCGTCTACGAGTCGTGCCCATGTCGCCCCAGTGCGACCTCCACGATGCGTTGAATGAAGGCGTAGTAGTCCATGCCGGCCTTCTCCGCCGCGTTGGCCATGTCGTGCCCAAAGCTAATGAATGGATTGGCGTTTGCCTCGATGACCCACACGGCACCTTCGGGCGTGAGTCGCACGTCGAGCCGAGCGTAATCCCGCAGCCAGAGTGAGCGAAACGCCATTCGGCAGATGTGCTCGATCTGCTCCAGCGAAGCCTGAGCGATGGGCCGGGCGAAGACGTTGCGGATGCCCTTCCGTTCGCGGTACGGGACGTCCCATTTCGCAGATTTTGTCGCGATCCGCTCTTCGGGTCGGGTGCGGTCCTTGTCGAATACCATCTCGACGATCGGCAGAATGTCGAGATGGGAACCATTCCCGATGATGCTGACGTACAACTCCCGGCCCTCGACGAACTCCTCGGCGATGGCCGGCTGGCCGAAGCTCTCGTGCACGAACCGAACCCGCTCAGCCAAGGCATCGACGTCCCGTACGACCGATGCGATCGCAATCCCCTCCGACGCATCCTCCTGTAACGGCTTGACGATGAGAGGGAACGTGAGATGGGGCACCTCACGCACCTGGTCCGCGAGATGGTAGGTCGCGAACCCGGGCACCTGGATGTCATGATACGCCAGCAGCTTCTTGCTCATCGCCTTGTTGCGGGTTGTGAGCAAGGCGATGGGTGGTGATCCCACGTACGGGTAGCCCTCCGATTCAAGGAGCGCCGCGAAGACATAGTCCAGGAGGGAGTCCCCCAGGAATCCCTCGGCACAGTTGAACACGAGATCGGGTCGGAAGTCCGCAAGCTGTGCGGTCAAGTGATGAAGGTCATCGTTTACACCCACCATGAACACGTCATGGTCGTTGGCCATCAGTGCCTCCGCCACTTCGTACTCCGCCTCCTCCACCTCGGCGGCGACCTCCGCCTTGAAGTCCTCGTCCTCCCACCCCTCGTGTGGAGTATCGAATACCACAGCGATCTTCATGGCACTACACCCTGGCAGTGCCAGCAAAACGTCGTGGCCCGGCCATCGATCTCATGGGTTGTGCACAGCGGTGTGCCGCAGCGGACGCACGGCTCACCGCCCCGACCGTAGACACGGAGGATCTCCTGAAACGACCCGCTTTGACCCGTACCGGTGCGGTAATCGCGGACCGTCGTGCCTTGTGCCGCGATCGCCTCGCGCAGCACGGCACGCACGTTCCGGTGCAGCGATCGCCACTGGTCGGAGGTCAACCGGCTGGCGGGTAGAGACGGGTCGATGCGGGCGCGGAACAGCGCTTCGTTCGCGTAGATGTTCCCGACGCCGGCCAGGCGGCGCTGATCCATCAACACCTTCTTGATCGCTTGTCGAGAGCTCCCTAGCCGGCTGGCGAGACTACGCGCGCTGAAACCGGGCGCCAGCGGCTCCGGGCCGATGGCAGCAGTATAGGTAGCCCACCCTCGTTCGTTCAACAGCCAGATCGTGCCCAAGCGTCGCACGTCGCGGAATACCAGGCGCTCCCCGCGGCCGATCCCGACCTCGAGGACGGCATAGCGTCGCTCCGATGGTCGCAGGCGGCGATCGTATACCATGAACAAGCCCGTCATCCGCGGCTGGATGATGAGTCGGTAGTCGTTCGCCAGGACGAGCACGACATGTTTGGCCCGTCGCATCACCTCCACGATCCGGCTCCCCTGGAGGGTACGCAGGAGCCGCGCGGCGCTGACGCGACGCAGGACGCCGGGGTGGTGGAGTCGAGGATTGGTGAGGGTGCGGTCGATCAGGGAGGGGCGGAGGTCGCGAACGATCGTTTCGACCTCAGGAAGCTCCGGCACGCGCTACCTCACGCCACGCAATGTCCTGCCGATATTGGCGTCCCTCGAACACGATCTGCTCGGCCAGGAGGCGGCTGCGCGCCGCGGCCTCTGGGACGTCCCGGCCGAGTCCGGTGGCGCACAGGACCCGTCCGCCCCACGTTCGCAGCGTGCCCTCGGAGTCGGTGGCCGTCCCGGCGTGGAACAGCAGTGTCTCACCTGGGAGCGTGGCCGGGAGCCGGATCTCGGACCGCTTGAGCGGGGTGCCCGGGTAGCCGGCAGCGGCGACCACAGTCGTCACCGCCGCGCCCTGTGACGGGCAGATCGCCGGCTCTGGCCGCCACGCCCCTCCGCTGGCGATCTGCCACATGTGGTCGGCGAGATCCACGTCGAGGACGGGGAGCACCACCTGGGTCTCGGGATCCCCGAACCGACAGTTGAATTCGAGCACCGTGATCTCGCCGCTGGGGCGCACCATGAGCCCGGCGTAGAGCACGCCCCGGTAGGGAGTACCGGCATCGGCGAGGTGCCGCAGGACCGGGAGCAAAACCTCCTGGCGCACTCGCTCGAGGAACGGTGCGTCCGCGATGGAGACGGGGGTGTAGGCCCCCATGCCACCGGTGTTGGGGCCGGTGTCGCCCTCGCCGATCCGCTTGTGGTCTTGGGATGCGGGGAGGATCATGACTCGACGGCCGTCGGTGAGCGCGAGTACGGAGAGCTCCTCGCCGGTGAGGAACTCCTCGACGATCACGGTCTCGCCCGCTGCGCCGAACCGGCCGCCAAACATCTCCTGCACCGCTGCGCGCGCCGCCTCGCGCGTCTCGCACACGATGGCTCCCTTCCCGGCCGCCAGGCCCGACGCCTTGACCACGAGGGGTTCAGCGTGGGTCCGCACGTAGTCGAGGGCGGCTGCCTCTTCCGTAAATATGTGACTGTGCGCGCAGCGAACGCCGGCCGCGACCATCACCTCCTTGGCAAACGCCTTTGACGACTCGATCCGCGCTGCTGCCGCGGTGGGACCGAACGCCGCATGACCGGCCGCGTTCAGGGAATCGACCAGACCCGCTGCGAGCGGCGCCTCCGGCCCGATCACGGTAAGATCGATCCGGTGAGACCGGACCGCCTCGAGGATCGCTTCGTGGTCGTCGGGGCTCGCGTCCACGTTGGTCCCGAGCTGCGCCGTGCCGGGATTCCCGGGGGCGCAAGAGACGGTCGCCGAACGCGCCAGCGCCCAACACAGAGCGTGCTCGCGACCGCCTCCCCCGACGACCAGGACGTTCACTGGTTGTCTTTACCCTTGAGCGCGTCGGTGAATGCGCTCGCCGCGCGCTTGGCGGCGTCGGTCATCTGGGAGACGGTTTGCTTGGCTTCGTGCGCGTAATGTCGCGCCGCCTCACCCAGGTCGGAGCCCAGCGGCCGCTCCTCCTCCTCCTCCCCCCGGTGCGTGTACTCGTCCTTGAGGATACGGTCGTAGCTCCCCTCGCTGATCCAGCGTTCGAGCTCGGCAGCGCGGAGGGTGTGAAACGGATGCGTCATGCCGAGGGTGTTGAGGATCTTGTAGATCGCATCGACCGGCCCTCCCATGGCCTCGTATTCGCGCGCTTGCTCCATGAAAGCGTTGAGGTCCATGTCCTTCATGGCACCACCGCCAGCGAGCTTGAGGAATACTCGCATGGCCGCCGTGGAGTCTTGGCTTGCCAGGAGGCCGGCACGATCCGAGGACAGCTCGCTCTTCCGATACCACTCGAGCAACGCCAGCTGGATAGGGAGCAGTACGATGCCTGCGAGGAACGGGAGGTTACGGAAGCCAAGCGTGAGGATGAGAATCGTGACTGTGCGATAGAGCACGTGGCCGCTCATGACGTGTCCCAGCTCGTGACCGAGCAGTACCCGCATCTCGTCGTCATCGAGCAAGTTCAGGGCGCCGGAATTCAGGACGATGAACGGGTGCTCGACGCCGACGGCCCCGGCATTCACCATGGGGGTCTGCGAGACGAACAGCTCGGGTTGGTCCGGCCAGTTCATCGTGGTCGTGACTTCCGTCATCAGCGAGTGGAGCTTCGGAAACTGGGTCGGGCCCACGCGCACGGCATTGGCCTGAAAGATCAGCCGGATGCCGCGTTCCCCGAAAAAGCCCACGATCTTCTTCACGGCCTCGTTGAAGCCGGGAACGGCCCGCACCGCCTGGAGCGCAGCACGATCCGCCGGATGCTCCCAGCTCACCGCCGCGATGTCAGTGAGGATCTTCCGCGGCCGTGAGGACGGCACGCCGCCAGTGGTGTCAGTCATGATTTCCTCCAAGAATGCCGGTGAACTCCGGCGTCGATTGCCTGTTGTTTGACCGTACGCAGTCTACCCGGCGCAGTTTCACCGTGCGTCATGCCTTGCGGGCGTGCGTCAATGCCCGGTCCAGGTCCTCGAGGAGATCGTCTGCGTCTTCGATCCCTACCGAGAGACGGATCAGTCCATCCGTGAGCCCCATCGCCTCCCGCATGGCCTTGGGAACGCTGGCGTGCGTCATCATCGCCGGGTGGCCGATCAGGCTCTCCACCCCGCCGAGCGACTCCGCGAGGGCGAATATCTGCGTGTGCTCGACGACGCTCCGTGCCGTCTCGAGCGAACCCAACTCCAGCGAAATCATCCCGCCGAACCCACGCATCTGCCGGCAGGCCAGATCGTGTTGCTCGTGGCTCGGCAAGCCCGGATAGTACACCCGGCGCACGTCCGGATGCTGGGAGAGCCACTGGGCGATACGACGACCGTTGTGATCGTGCCGCTCCATGCGCAGGTGCAGGGTCTTGGTGCCACGCAGGGCAAGCCAGCAGTCGAGCGGGCCCGGAACCGCCCCGACGGCGTTCTGCAGGAAGCCGATCTGCTCGGCGACGTCGTCTCGGGTGGTCAGAACGAGACCACCGACCATGTCACTGTGACCGTTCAGGTATTTCGTCGTCGAGTGAATCACAACCTCGGCACCCAGCTCGATCGGCTTCTGCAGGCACGGGGTCGCGAACGTGTTGTCCACGACCAACATCGCACCGTGCGCACGCGCCAGATCCGCTGTGGCCGCCAGGTCGGTCAGGTGCATCATCGGATTCGTGGGCGTTTCCACGAAGATCATACGGGTGGCGGGTCGCACGGCCCCAGCCACGCTGTCCAGATCGCGGCTGTCCACGAAGGTGAATTCGAGCCCGAGTCGGGCGAACACCTGCGTCATAATGCGATGCGTCCCGCCGTAGACGTTCGCACCGCAGATGATATGGTCACCTGTCGACATCAGCTTCAGCACCGCGTCGATGGCGGCCATGCCAGAGGCAAACGCAAATCCGTGGGGTGCGCCCTCGAGAGCGGCAACGTTCCGCTCGAGTGCGTCACGCGTCGGATTCCGTGTGCGCGCGTACTCGAACCCCTTGTGGCGTCCCAATCCGGGCTGGACGTACGTTGAGGTTTGGTAGATCGGGCTCATGATCGCGCCGGTGACTTCGTCGGGGCGCTGGCCCGCATGCACGGCGCGCGTGGCGAGGTGTGAGGTGAGATCGTCTTCGAAAACGCGAGTCATGGAACGTCGACTGTGATGACGGAGTCGGAACCTATACCGATTGAAGGGCGCTCGGCAACCGAGATCCCCGGACTACACACCGGAGGTTAGCTTTCCCCCGATGACCGACACCCTGATGCGGAGCGTTTCCGGTGTGCGCGGCCTGGTTGGGACCGATCTCACGCCTGAGGTCGTCGCGCGATACGCGGCGGCGTTCGGACAGTTGGTGTGTGAGGCCGGCCACCACGCCGTGGTCTTGGCGCGGGACTCGCGAACGTCGGGACCGCTGTTCGCGGATGCCGCCCGGGCGGGTCTCCTCTCCGCCGGGACAAACGTGATCGACTGCGATCTGATCCCGACGCCGACGGCGCAACTGGCGGTCGAGTACCACCGGGCGGGCGGTGGCATCATTGTCACCGCCAGCCACAATCCGGTCGAGTGGAATGCGCTCAAGTTCGTGGGCGCCGACGGCCTGTTTCTGGATTCCGCCTCGGCGTCGCAGCTCTATGCGCTGGCCGATTCAGGGGAATCCCGTCGAGCCGGGTGGGATACGATCGGTACCGTACAACGGGACGCCGCGGCGGTAGAGCGCCATCTCGACGCCGTGCTGGCGCTCCCGTATGTGGATATCGAGCGGATTCAAGCGTGCAGATACACGGTCGTGCTGGATTGTGTTCGAGGGGCGGGTGGTCCAATCATGTCCCAGCTCCTCGGGGAGCGATTCGGATGTCGCGTGGTCGGGATTGACCTCGAGCCCGACGGACACTTCCCACGTGCGCCCGAGCCTGTGCCGGCCCACCTGGCGGCGTTGGGAGCATCGGTCCGCGATGCAGGCGCGGACCTGGGCATGGCAGTGGACCCGGACGGCGATCGCCTGGCGATCGTCGATGAGACAGGCCAGCCGATCGGCGAGGATTACACGCTCGCCTTTGCCGTGCGGACCGTGCTGGAGCGACGCGCGGGGCCGGTGGTGGTGAACCAGTCCACGTCCCTCGTGGTTGACGACGCGGCCCGGCCGTTCGGCATTACCGTCACGCGGGCGCCGGTCGGCGAGGCGAATGTCGCGAGGGCGATGCAACGTGCGGACGCGGTGGTCGGGGGGGAAGGCAACGGCGGCGTGATGCTGCCAGAGCTCCATCTCGGTCGTGACGCGCCGCTTGCGGCGGCCTTGACACTCGACCTGCTGGCGACGGCGTCGACGACGGTGCGCGAACTGGTGGACGCGTCGCCACGCTACACGATCGTCAAGGCCAAGGTGCCACGCGGTCACGATATGGCCACGATCTACTCGGCGCTCGAGCGGGAATTCGCCGAGGCACGTACCGACAACCAGGATGGGCTGCGCTTGGCGTGGGAGGACCGGTGGCTTCACGTGCGGCCCTCGGGCACCGAGCCGGTGGTGCGGCTGATCGCTGAAGCTCCGACGGCGGATGCCGCGAACGGCTTGATCGCAGCCAGCAGAACGCACTTCGAATCCAGGTGATGATCCCGTGTGTGGTATCGTAGGCTACGTTGGCCACCGCGACGCCGCGCCGTTGCTGCTCGACGGGTTGCTGCGATTGGAATACCGCGGCTATGACTCGGCGGGGCTGGCCACGGTGCACGACGGGCAGCTCCTGGTTCAGAAGGCTGCGGGACGCATTGCCGATCTTCAGGACCGACTTGGCGACACCGTCCCACCCGGTGCCATCGGGCTGGCGCACACCCGATGGGCCACGCACGGTGCGCCGAATGACCGCAATGCCCATCCCCACACCGACTGCACCGGCTCCCTCGCCGTGGTCCACAACGGGGTGATCGAGAATGCCAGCGTGCTCCGGGGATTGCTGGAACAGCAGGGGCACACGTTTCGGTCGGACACCGACACCGAGATCCTGGCGCACCTCATCGAGGAAGTGTTGGATGGCTCATTGTCGGACGCGGTGGGTGCCGCGGTCCAACAGATCGATGGCGCGTACGGCATTGCCGTGCTCTCGGTCTCGGAACCGGAGATGCTCGTTGCGGCCCGTCGCGGCTCGCCGCTGGTCCTGGGTCTGGGAACGGACGAGCACCTCATTGCGTCGGACGTGGCGGCCGTTTTGGAGCACACCCGTGATGTCGTCTACCTCGACGACGACGAGATCGCGGTGGTCCGGGCCGACAGCTACGAGATCCTGGACCGTGACAATTCGCAGATTGAGAAGCTGGTGAGCACGATCGACTGGGATCTCGAGACGATCGAGCGCGGCGGGTATGCCCACTTCATGCTCAAGGAGATCATGGAGCAGCCCGAGAGCATCCGGAACGCGCTGCGCGGGCGATTGATCGAGCGCGAAGGAACGGCGAAGCTCGACGGCCTCAACATTCCCGACCGCCAGCTTCGGCACGTCGACCGGATCGTGCTCACCGGATGTGGCACCTCGTGGCATGCGGCGCTCATTGGCGAGTATATGCTGGAGGAGTTGGTCCGTCTCCCGGTCGAGGTCGAGTACGCCTCGGAGTTCCGCTACCGCGACCCCGTGCTCACCGAACGGACGCTCGTGATCGGTATCTCGCAAAGCGGCGAGACCGCTGACACGCTCGCCGCGCTTCGGGAGGCGAAGGCACGCGGCGCGCGAACGTTGGGTATCGTGAATGCCGTCGGCAGCACGATCGCACGGGAAGTCGACGGCGGTATCTATCTTCACGCGGGTCCGGAGATCGGCGTGGCGAGCACCAAAGCGTTTACGTGCCAAGTCGTGGCGCTTGCCTTGCTGACCCTTCGGCTCGGCCGGCTGCGCGAGCTGAGCCAACGTCAGGGGCAGGCGTTCATTCGAGCGCTGGAGCAGTTGCCCGACCAGGTGAGCGACGTCTTGGCGCGCTCGTCGGAGATCGAACAGATTGCGGCGGCGTTCATGCGTGCGCAGAACGCGCTCTATCTGGGACGAGGGTACAACTTCCCCGTAGCGCTCGAAGGGGCGCTCAAGCTCAAGGAGATCTCATACATCCATGCGGAGGGATATCCGGCGGCCGAGATGAAGCACGGTCCGATTGCCCTGATCGACGACATGATGCCCGTGATCTGCATCGCGCCTCGGGGCAATGTGTATCAGAAGATCCTCTCCAATGTGGAAGAGGTAAAAGCACGTCGTGGTCACGTGCTTGCAGTGGTGACCGAGGGTGACGAGCGCATCACCGAGCTGTCGGACTATCACATTCCCATCCCCGAGACCATGGCTCCGCTTACGCCGGTGTTGAGCGTCCTGCCGCTACAGCTCTTTGCCTATTACGCGGCGGTGCGGCGTGGCTGTGACGTCGACCGACCACGGAATTTGGCGAAGTCCGTGACCGTCGAGTGACAGGCCCTCAGCCACGCGGCGCGAGACCATGATCTCACCCGCCGGTCGCCCTCGCTGGAGCTGAGATCTGTGCGCGTCGTCGTCCAGCGCGTTTCGAGCGCATCCGTGTCCGTCGGCGGTCGCCGTGTTGGTGCGGTGGAGCATGGATACGTGCTGCTCGTAGGGTTCACACCCGGCGACGGCGAACTGCAGCTGGAGTGGATGGCGGAGAAGATCGCGGGACTGCGGCTGTTTGCCGACGATGCTGGGAAGATGAATCTGGACCTGCGTGACGTAGGGGGTGCGGTCCTCGTGGTCTCCCAGTTCACCCTCTACGGTGACGCGCGGAAGGGACGCCGGCCCTCTTTCGTGCACGCGGCGGCCCCCGAAATTGCGGAGCCGCTTTACGACGCGTTTGCCGCGGCGTTCCGCAATCGGGGCATCCCGGTGGCGACGGGAACGTTCGGAGCGATGATGGATGTCGCACTCGTCAACGATGGACCGGTAACGCTCGTGCTCGAACGGTGATTGTTCTCGCCTCGAGCTCGCCCAGGCGGCGGCACTTGCTGGAGATGCTGGGTATTCCGCACGAGGTGCTTCCCTCCGATCTGGTGGAACGGCCGTTGCCCGGGGAGGTGCCGGAGGCGATGGCCGTGAGGCTGGCCCAGGAGAAAGCGCGCGCGGTGGCGCAACAACGGCCGGGTGTTCCCGTGCTGGCGGCGGATACTGTGGTCACGCTCGATGGTGACGTGCTCGGGAAGCCGGTGGATGCGCGGGAGGCCGCGCTGATGCTGGCGCGGCTGTCGGGGCGCGAACACCGGGTCATTACCGCAGTGGCGCTGGCGCGGCCGGACGGAGAATTGGACACCCGCTGTGACGTGACGCGGGTCTGGTTCCGCCCGCTCACGCCCGATGTGATCGAGGCATACGTCGACACGAAGGAGCCGCTGGACAAGGCCGGGAGCTACGGCGTGCAGGGATACGGGGCCGTGCTGGTCGAGCGGGTGGACGGGGATTTCTTCGGAGTGATGGGGCTGCCGTTGCGGCTGGTAATCGAGCTGTTGGACCGCGTCGGGATGCCCTATCGCTTCAACCGGTACACCGGTACGGCCTGAGTCTTCCCCCTGAGGTCCAGCGGCTCGAGCGCTTCGACCTCCGGCGGGCTCTTGAGCTCCCGATAGAACGGTTCGGAGACCAGGATCTCCCCTCCGCCAGCCTTCGAGCAGAGACGGGCGGCAGTGTTGACGGCGTCACCGATCACCGTGTATTCGAGCCGGCGATCGCTGCCGATGTTGCCCGCGAACACCTCCCCGAAGTTGATGCCAATCCCGATCTGCACCTGATGCTGCCGTCCCTCCGTCGCCCATTTCTCATTGAGCGCGGCGACGGTGCGCTGCTGCTCGATCGCAGCCCGCATCGCGCGGTCGGCGTCATCCTCGTACGTGATCGGTGCGCCCCAGAGCGCCATGATCGCATCACCCATGAACTTGTCGAGCGTTCCACCGTTCTCGAAGACGATTTCCACCATCTCGGTGAAGTACTCGGTGAGCAACGAGGCGATCTCGTCCGGGCTCATCTTCTCCGACATCGGCGTGAATCCCCGGATGTCGCTGAAGAACACGACCACCGGTCGCTTTGTCCCCCCGAGCTGGACCTCTTCAACCTGTTTCGCGATCTCTTCGGCCAGGTCGGGAGCGAAGTAGCGCTGGAAGTTGGATAGCACCACCGCCTCACGCCGGATCCGGTCGGTGAGTTGGCTGTTTTCAATGGCCACGGCGGCAATGCCCGAGAATGCGATGAGGAATTCGAGATCCTCGTCGTTGAACGAGTTCGTCGCCGTGAGATTGTCGACGTAGAGAATGCCGAGCACCTTCCCGTCGCTGCCCATGAGCGGCGTGCACATGGCGCTCCGCACGCTTTGCATGACGATCGACTTGCCCTTGAACCGAGCGTCGGCTGCCGCGTTGTCCGTCAGGATGGCGAGACGCTCGTCGACGGCCCGCCGCGCGATTGATCGTGGAACACGGGCGCCGCCGCCGTCGCCCAGGCGGTTCTTGGAGAGACGCGGCACGAGCTCGCCGGAGCCGCCCTCGAGCATGAGGATGGAAACACGGTCCACGGCCATGACCTTGAACGTGATGTCTACGACCTTCTCGAGGAGCTTGTCTACGTCCTGCTGTTTGGAGAGTTCTTTGGAGATGTCCAGCAGGAGCGACAGCTTCTGTGCCTGGCGCTCATCGACGGACTCGCCCTCGACCTTCAATTGGGATGCGCCGCTCGGGCGGGCGGCAACTTTTTCGTCCAACACGCCGGGCTCCTCGACCGACACCTGCCGGACGATGGTCGCTTCCGGAGGTGGCGGCCCCGGGAACCCACCCGATTCCGAGACCACCTCCTGCGGCCGCGGAGGCGTCACCGAGACCACGCGAAACGCCACCTTGCCGAATGTGACGACGTCTCCGTCCGTGACAACGCTGCCGCTCGTGCGCGTGCCGTTGACGAATGTCCCGTTGCTGGAGCCGAGATCCTGTACGTTCACACCGGACGGCGTGACAGACAGCTCGGCGTGGCGCCGGGAGACGGTGGGGTCGTAAATGGGAACATCGCTGGTGACAGCACGGCCCACGACGAGAGTGCGGGATCCAGCGAGGTCGATCGTCTGTTCGCCGACGGTGCTCAGCAGCTTGAACGCGTTCACGGTGTCCTAGTCCCGACAGCGTGAATATATCGGCGGCCGGAGGTCCTGGCGAATGAAGCGGAGTGCGTCACGGCTAGCGCGGTGCGGCAATGACGTAGGTTCCCGGTTCCGGCAGCGGGCTCGCCACGGCGTCCGTGGGGACGGGGCCCGAACCGCTCACTCGCCGCCACCGCCCCGGCGTGACCTCGAACCAGAGTGCCAACGCGGCGGCATACGCCACTGGGGTGGCGTACTGCGAGCCGTTGGCGACGCTCAGATCGCCGTACCGAGCAAAGGCGAAGGTAACGCTGGGTGTGGCACCGGATGCGAACGCGACGCCTCGGGGCGAGACGGTCATACCGTATCCTCCAGCGCGTGGCTCGATCGTGATCGTGACGGTATCCGTCGCTGTGAGGGGTTGGCCGTTCAGGCTGGCGAGCGAGCCTTCCGGGAAGCGGATCTCCATGTAGAGGGTGTTGAACGGATCGAGGTGCTCGAGTCGACGCACGACGATATCGGGGTTCGGGACGCTAAAGCTGGCTAAGGGTACTGCCGGGGCTCCGGCTTGGGAGGGGAGCACGAGTAGCTGGTCCGTGCTGAGCGTAACGTCGCCGTTCAGGTCCAGGTCACCGCACGCAATGACGCTCGCGATCGCCAGGCCCGTTGCCGCCCACACCAGCCTCCGTGATATTCCGGATCCATGCTGCGTGCATCCGTCCTGATCGCCGTGGTGGTTGCGCTGCGTCCCGTCGGCGCGGTGGCCCAATCGTGGAACGACGAAGTCGCTGAGGCGCTCGTCGCGCGGGGCATTGCGCGTCGGTCGGTCCGGCAGGCGGACAGCACGCTCGAGGATTTTCGGGTACGGGCACATGGGTTCGTCTTCTTTCTGGGGCAGCTTGCCGAGGGGCTCCGGGAGCCGCCGCGGCTCATCAAGTCGGATGAGCTCGTGTTGGAAGTCTACTGGAAGGCTCCGAATCTGAGCAAGCAGCGGATCGTCGGCTGGCGGGATCGTGCCGACCTGCCGACCGATATTCAGTACCATCGCGACCACCTCGGGATCGTCCAGAACAACTTCAGCGACCGCATCCGGCTTGGTGAGGGAGACGAGGTGCGGGATGTCCTCCATCCTCTCGCACCCGAGGGACCGGAGCTGTACGACTACGCGCTCGTCGATTCGCTCTCCATTCTGCTCCCACAACGCGCCGTGCGGGTCTACGAAGTGCTGGTGCGACCCAAGGACTTCACGGTACCGCGTGTGATCGGCAGTCTGTTCTTCGATGTCGAGACCGCGGAGGTCGTGATCTTCCGGTTCAGCTTCACTCGCAGCGCCTACCTCGACGACACGCTCGAAGACATCACGATCGTGCTCGAGAACGGGCTGTGGAACGAGCGCTATTGGTTGCCACGCAGGCAGGAGGTGGAAATCCGCCGCCGCACCAAATGGCTCGACCTCCCCGCCCGCGGCATCATTCGTGGTCGCTGGGAGATCGACGACTACCAGTTCAACGTCGGGCTCGGTGACGGACTGTTCCGGGGGCCGGAGATCGTGGCGACGCCACAAGCGGTCCGGGACACGTTCTCGTGGGACATCCCGCTGCACGCCGCGATCGAGGAGGTCGCAGGTCCCGCGATGACGTTCGACCTCGAGGACGTCCGGGGTCGTATCACGGAGACCGCGGGGTCCGCGGCGCTGTCCGGACTCGCGAGCGCGCGGCTCGGAGTCGGCGCGCTATCCGACCTGCTGCATTTCAACCGGGTTGAGGGTCTGGCTGCGGGCATTGGATCGGTGTTCCGGCCGGGTGGCGGCGCGACCGAGATCAAAGCGTGGATTTCGTACGGCGTGAGCGATCAGCGCCTCAAGGGTCGACTCAACGTCGCACATCGGATCGGGAACGTGACGCTCGAGGCGGCCGGCGAGCGGCATGCCGTGGATGTGAGCGATGAGCCTCCAATCTCACCGCTGCTCAATAGTCTCTTGGCCCAAGAGCTCGGCGACGATTATGGGGACTACGTGCTCTCGAACTCGCTCCAGCTCGGGGTGCAGCGGGACTTTGGTGTTCGCGGTGGGATCGGGCTCCAGATCGGAATCGAGCACACCGAGAGCATGGCGGTGCGGGCGTCGCCCGCGAGCGACACGTTCCGACTCAATCCGGCTATGGGGGTCGGGACGGTCGGAATCGCGCGCCTCACCCTCGAACGCCGGAGTGCGGAGCTTGCGCTCCGAGGCGGCTTCAGCGGCTCGTTGACCATTGAGGGAGGAGTCGGAGACGACCTCCGCTACATGCGACTGCGTGGGATCGGGCGGGCCCACCTGGCATTGGGCCAGACGGCGCTCGTGGCTCGCGGCTGGGCGGGATGGGGATCACCGGAGCTCCCGCCCCACCGTTCGTTCGTGATGGGTGGGCGGGGGACGCTGGTTGGAGAACCGTTCCGGGCCTGGGGTGGACGCTACGCCGCATTGGGTTTCCTCGAGTGGCAAGTGCCGGTGCCATTCCCCGAGGTGTCGCTCGGGCCGTTTGTGTCGACAGGGCGGCGCATTGTCGTTGCGCCATTCGTCGGCGTGGGTTGGAGTGGTGGGCAAATCGATGGCGTTCCCTGGGTGCCAAGTGACGGGATCCGTCCCGTGGCCGGCCTCGGGCTCGAGTGGTTTCATCGGTTCTTCCGCACCGAGTTGGGTGTGGGTCTCCGTACCGGTGATGTGACCATCGTCATCGACGTCACGCAGGATCTTTGGGACATTTTGTAGCGTCCCGGGCACTCCAACCGCTAACGTTTGCTCCTGCAACGGGTTGGGCCGGGCACTAGCGCGCCCCACGGTTGGTGGAGCTGCCAGCAGGCCACGGATGTGGCGTGGAGTCCATGGGGGATTATCTTGAAAGTCTGGCCAGCAACGCACGATGCCCGAGCCGGGCGGAGGTGGCGCCGTTAAGCTGTTCAAGGACGAGTGGCTGAAGCCGACGATCGAAGAGCTCCTTGGCCCCGACAGGGTCGAGGCGCTTCGGGAGAGCGACACCGAACACGACTCGCTCTGGGACGCTGTGGTCGACCAAGAGTTGGCGTCTGACGAAGCGCTCCTCAGCAGCCTGACCACGAGATTCCGGCTGAAGCTGGCCGACTTGTCGCAAAGCACCCAGCCGGCGCGCGAGGTGGTGCCGGAGCAGGTGGCGCGGCGATACGAGATTCTGCCAATCGGCGTGACCGACTCGACGCTCGAGATCGCGACCGCAAATCCGTTCGACCTCGATTGCGAGAAGACACTCTCGTTCGCGACCGGTCGGGAGGTCCGCATTCAGCTCGCCAGCCCACGGTCCATTCGAGACAAGATCGATCAACTCTACAAGCCGGACAACGTGCTCAACCAGCTGCTGGAGGGCATGGAGTCGGCTGCCGATATCCAGCAGCTCGAGGAGGAGAAGGAAGCGGAAGATCTCACGATCTCCGCTGAAGAGGCATCGCAGCGCCCGGTTGTGCGGCTTGTCGACTTGATTCTCTCCGAAGGCATCACGGCCCGCTCGAGCGACATTCACATCGAGCCGGAGGAGGGCGGTGTAGCGGTCCGGTACCGTATCGACGGGGTGCTGCGGCAGGTCATGAAGATTCCCCGGGCCGCGGGGCTCCCTCTGATTTCCCGCATCAAGATCATCTCCGGAATGGACATCGCGGACCGCCTCCGACCGCAGGATGGTCGATCCCGAGTCGCCGTGAACGGCGTGCCAGTCGACCTCCGCGTGTCCACGTTGCCCGCGTCACTCGGCGAGAAGGTCGTGATCCGGGTGCTCGACACGTCCGCCACCGTTCTCGCGCTAGAGGCGCTGGGCCTCAACGCGGGCGAGGCCGGCCAGATCCGGGAGCTGCTGGAGAATCGCGATGGCATCATCTTGGTGACTGGGCCGACGGGTTCCGGAAAGACGACGACGCTCTATTCCGCGATTCGGCACGTGCAGAGTGAAGGCGTCAACATCGTCACCGTGGAAGATCCGGTTGAATATCGGCTTCAGGGTATCGTACAGGTCCAGGTCCATGAGAAGGCCGGGTTGACCTTCGCGTCCGCCCTGCGGTCCATCTTGCGACAAGACCCCGATGTGGTGCTCGTCGGAGAGATTCGCGACAAGGAAACCGCCCAGATTGCGGTACAGGCCTCACTCACCGGCCACTTGGTGCTCTCGACCCTGCACACCAACGATGCCCCGAACGCGGTCACGCGTCTCGTGGACATCGGCATGGAATCGTACAAGATCGCGACGGCGGTGCGCGGCGTCGTGGCGCAGCGGCTCATGCGTCGTCTGTGTCCGACCTGTAAGGAGGTGTGGGTCGAGGCGATTCCGAAGAAGCTCCACGAGTGGATCCCGCCCGATACGCCACTGTATCGAGCCGTGGGCTGCCCCGAGTGTGCGATGACCGGCTATCGGGGCCGGTTCTCGATTGTGGAGATCCTGCGGGTGACGCCCGAGGTGGAGCGCATGATCGGCGCAAACCAGACCGCCGACCGGATTGCCGACGCAGCGCGGCGTGGTGGAATGCGGACGTTGTGGGAGAGTGGGCTCTACCATGTGGTGCGGGGTGAGTCGACGATCGACGAGCTGCTTCGGGTCGTCGATGTGCCTCAGGAGGACGAGCTCGGTGACGGCGAGCCGGAGACTCGGAAGCGCACTTCAGCGGGCCGGCGCCGTGGGTCTTCGGGTGAGCAGAAGGCCTTGGTGGTCGATGCACCAGCCCCCGCCCCCAAGGCGCCATCGGAGCGGCCCCCGGATGCACCCATCGTTGCTGAGTTCGAATTGCTCGAGGCGCTCGAACCGGAAGAGCCTGCGCGGCGCGTCCCGGGAGCGAAAGTGCTCCTGGTCGACGACGAGGATCAACTCCGTCGCGTCATGCGAGATCTCCTCGAGCGGGACGGGTACGTGGTGACCGAGGCGGCGGATGGGGTGGAAGCGCTCGACCAGGTGGATCGGCATGCGCCCGATATCGTTGTGCTCGATCTCAACCTGCCGGGTCTCGACGGCTACGGTGTGCTCACCCATCTGCGATCGCGGCCGGCGACGGCGGAGATCCCGGTCGTCGTGTTGACCGCGCATGGTGACGAGGACAGTGAGGTACGGGTGTTCGAGATGGGAGCGGACGATTTTCTCTCGAAGCCGTTCCGGGCCCGCGCGTTGTCGGCTCGGCTCAGCGCCGTGTTAGGGCGCGTGAAGGGTGGCGCGACGCGTCGGCCGCACTAGGAGTCCGCTGGGCGCAGAGTCTCATCCCGTTCGATCCCCCACACCCGGTGGCGCATTGGGCTTGACCCGGAGCGGCTTGGCGGGAACGCCCAGGTAGAGGTGCCAGGGCTTGGCATCGCGGGTCAGCACCGCGCCAGCCCCAACCATCGCCTGCTCTCCGACATGGACGCCCGCGAGCACGGTGGCGTGGTAGGTGATGCGAACGTCATCTCCAAGCACGGTGGTCGCGTTGGTGACGTCCAGCTGATCTGTGATGCTGTGGGTGTGGGAATAGATGTTCGCGTAATCCGCGACCGACACCCGATTGCCCAGCACGATACCGCCGCGGTCGTCGAGGAGCACGTGGCGGTGGACCACGACGTCGTCGCCCACCTCCATGTTGTAGCCAAACGAGAACTCCACAAACTGGAAGCACTTGAAGTTCAGCCCGCAACGCCGGAACGCGTACTTGGCGAGCGTGCGTCGGAACCGCACGCCAAGATCCACGTTCCCCCCGCCCAACGGTGAGCGATCGAAGCTCTGCCACAGCCAGAGCAGGGGTTTGACCCGAGCGTACGCCTCCGCGTCCACCTCATGGTAGTACTCGGGTTCGAGAGTGATGTGGCGGGGGTCGAGCGCCAGCAGTGCCGCGCGCGTGGTGACCGGTACGTCGGGATCCGCGACGAGATCATCGTAGTGACCCAGACCCGGGTAGTAGATCTCGAAGAGGATATCACGGCAGAGCCGGTTTCGGTCACATCCGGGATCTGCGAGGCACTCGTCGAGCCCGCCGAGCCATTGGGTATACAACCGCTCCGAGACCACAGGTAGACCCAATTGGTGCAGCGGACGAAGTGCCATCCGTTGACCCCCTGACACGAACAAATCGACTCGTAGAAAACGTGCCCGTAGGTCGAGGAAGTTCCTCGGTACGGCTGGCGCGGCTGTTTAGGGTTTACGTTCCGCGGCCGCCCGCGCGAGCACGGAGGCGCGCTCGGCCTCCAACGTTCGCAGGATCTGCTCCCACGCCGCGTTTATGACCCCTTCGTACTCCAGCGTGAAGGGATCGAGGACCCTGATGCCGTCCTCGTACAAGTATATGGCGGTCGCGGTCTCCCGCTGGTTCAGTTGCTGGCGGCTCCACAGTGGGGACAGGGGCAGAATCCCAACGGGACGGAACAAGCGGTTCTGACTCGTGATGGTGAGGACCTGCGGGTCGAAGCGCGCTTGGCGCTCGAGCCCAAAAAACGTGACGAAGAACAGGGTCGGCTGGCGAATCCCGTACCGTCGCGCGGCCTCCTCGATGTCCTCGCTCTTGGAGGAGGCCAAACCATGCATGGAGTTGTACGTGTCGGTGGCCAACAGGCGGATGACCCGTTCGTCGAGCGGCACCAGCTGGATCTGGAGGGTCGGCGTGCGCAGACGCAGGGAAACCCCCTCCTGCTTGAGCGTTCCGAACCCCGCTGGAGGGAGACCCTCGAGCGCGGCAGGGTCCACGGAAACCTCCTGCGCTCGGGCGCAGGCGGTGGCCGTGAGCGTGAGCAGTGCCACGACTGTTGCCCGTCGTGTAAGGCCGGCGAAGGGGCAGGGCATGTGAATGGTGGCGTTCATGAGCCTCCTCCCGTTGCGGCCGCTTGCCAAACGCTAGCGGAGTCGGTCGACAAGTCGTTCGACGGCATCTCGGAGCTCGCCGATGCCGTCGCGGGTCCGCGCGCTCGTGACCACGACTTGGTCGCCCGGAATGCCGATGGTCTGCAGAATGGTACGGGCTCGTTCCGTCCGGCGCGCCCTGGCGAGCTTGTCAGCCTTGGTGATGGCCACGAGCATCGGGGTGTCCCGTGCGGCCAGCAGCTGAGCCATCGCTCGATCGTCCGCTGTGGGCTCGCGGCGAACATCGAGCAGCCATACCACACCTGCCAGTTCCTCGCGTCCCGAAAGATAGTCCCGCAGGAGTTGCTGGAAACCGCGCCGTGCCGTCTTGGCCGCCCGAGCGTACCCGTAGCCGGGCAGATCCACCAGGTAGAACCGATCGCCGATCGCGAAGACGTTGCAGGTGCGTGTCTTCCCCGGCGTGCGACTCGTGCGAGCGAGCGCCCGGCGACCGGTGAAGGCGTTAATCAGCGCCGACTTGCCGACGTTGGATCGACCGAGAAACGCGATCTCTGGGAGCGCCGGGTCGAGACGGAAGTCGGCAGCCGGGAAGCTGCCGACGAAGCTGGCGTAGGTCAGGCCTCTTTCTTGACGCGGGCCCGCTCGGTGACGATCAGCGGCTGACGTCCTTCGGTGATGCATTCCTTGGTGATGACGACCTCGCGGACGTCATGTCGGCCTGGGAGCTCAAACATGATGTCGGTCATCACATCCTCGAGGATCGCGCGCAGGCCGCGGGCCCCGGCCCCTCGGGTACACGCGAGCTGCGAAACGGCGCGAAGCGCGTCAGGCTCGAACGTGAGGCCCACGTTCTCCAGCTCGAAGAGCTTCTTGTACTGTTTTGACAGCGCGTTCTTCGGCTCGAGCAGGATCTGGACCAGGGCATCCTCGTCGAGCGCGTCGAGCGCGACGGTCACGGGAAGCCGTCCGACGAGTTCCGGAATCAGCCCGTAACGCAGCAGGTCGTCGGGCTCGACTTCGCAGAACGGATTTCGTTCCAGCTGCTCGGCTTTGCCGGCCTCGACCTCCTCTTTGCTGAACCCGATTTGCCGCCGGCCGGTTCGGGCCTCGATGATCTTGTCGAGCCCGTCGAACGCCCCGCCGCAAATGAACAGGACGTTCTTCGTGTCGATCTGGATGTACTCCTGCTGCGGGTGCTTCCGTCCGCCTTGGGGCGGGACGGATGCCACCGTGCCTTCCAGGATCTTCAGCAGCGCTTGTTGCACGCCCTCACCCGAGACGTCACGCGTGATACTCGGGTTCTCGCTCTTCCGCGCGACCTTGTCGAGCTCGTCGATGTAGACGATGCCGTGCTCGCACTCGGTGACGTTGAAGTCTCCCGCCTGCAGCAACCGCACCAGGATGTTCTCCACGTCCTCGCCGACGTAGCCCGCCTCCGTGAGCGTCGTGGCATCCGCGATGGTGAAGGGCACGTCGAGGATGCGCGCCAGCGTCTGTGCCAGAAGTGTCTTCCCGACGCCGGTTGGCCCCAGCAGGAGAATGTTGGATTTCTCCAGTTCGACGTCGTTGTTGCGCAGCGCCTGCGAGTTGATCCGCTTGTAGTGGCTGTAGACCGCGACGGCCAACACCCGCTTCGCGCGCTCCTGGCCGATCACGTACTCGTCCAACACCTCCTTGATCTCGACCGGTGTCGGGACTTGGGTGATGGCCTCAGCGACTTCGCGCTCTTCGTCCTCCGCGAGGATCTCGTTGCAGAGCGCGATGCATTCGTTGCAGATGTAGACCGACGGTCCGGAGATGAACTTCCGAACCGCGTCCTTGGACTTGCCGCAGAACGAACAACGCAGGTGCTTGTCTTGAGCCATCTTACAGCTAGTATGGGTTCGGTCGGGGCGGCCGTCAAGCCGAGGTGCGGCCGTCCAATTCCGTGGTCCGCTGGATCACCTTGTCCACGATGCCATACTCCAGCGCCTCCTCGGCCGACATGAACCGGTCCCGGTCAATGTCCAACTCGACCTCGGACTTCGGCTTCCCCGTGTGTTTCGCGTACAGCTCGTTCAGCTTGTCGCGCAGGTACAAGATCTCCTTCGCCTGAATCTCGATGTCCGCTGCCGTGCCCTGATAGCCTCCGGACGGCTGATGCATCATGATGCGCGCGTGCGGCAGGGCCGACCGCTTCCCCGCGTGTCCCGCGGCGAGAAGGAATGACCCGGCGGACGCCGCCATCCCCATGCAGATGGTGTTCACCGGCGCCTGAATGTGCTGCATCGTGTCGTAGATGGCGAACGCACTCGAGATGATCCCACCGGGTGAGTTGATGTACACGTAGATATCCCGGTCCGGATTGTCGGCGTCGAGGAACAGCAGCTGGGCGATCACCACGTTTGCCACATCATCGTTGATCGCCGTGCCGAGGAACACGATCCGGTCCATCAACAGACGTGAGAAGATGTCGTAGGTGCGCTCCCCTCGGCTGGAGCGCTCGATTACATAGGGCGGGTAGATCGTAGCCATCGTTGGTTTCCAGTTTCTCGGTTACTCGTTCACGATGTCGGATTGCTCGAGCAGAGACTGGAAGACCTTCTCTTCCGTGATACCCCGCTCGATCTCGCGAAGTTGATTGGCTTTCTGGAGGGACGCGTAGAGTTTCCCGGGCTCCATCTTCCGGTGAACCGCCAACTCTTGCACCCGCTGGTCCACGTCATCCTCAGTGGCTGCGAGCTGCCCGCGTTCCGCCACATGGTCGATGATGAGATCGCGCAGCACCTGGCGTTCGGCAATGGGACGAAACTCAGAGGTGAAGCGCTCGAGCTGATCGTCGGGTACGCCGTAGGTCTCCGCGTACGCGCTCAGCACGCGCTGGACCAGCGGCCGCGGTGCCTCGACACCGTTGGCCGTCACGATCTCGTCGACGAGCCGTTGCCGCACCTCGGCGTCCGCCTCCCGGGTTGCGTGGTTCTCGAGATCATCACGGACGGCCTTCCGGAGATCTGCGACGGAATCGAAATCTCCGAGCTCATGCGCCAGCGCGTCGTCGAGCTCGGGGAGTTCCTGTCGCTTCACATCGTGCAAGGTGATGCGCACGTGGCGCGACTGCCCGCGTTTCGACTCGTCCGGGAAGTCGTCCGGATAGCGCACCGTCGCGTCCGTTGTGTCCCCGGGAAGGAGCGTCATGATCGCCTCCTCCAGGTCGGGAATCG
Source organism: Gemmatimonadota bacterium (assembly GCA_039588295.1). Taxonomy (GTDB): domain Bacteria; phylum Gemmatimonadota; class Gemmatimonadetes; order Gemmatimonadales; family GWC2-71-9; genus JAOTVV01. The sequence continues at coordinate 110,574 of JBDHAB010000002.1, read as the reverse complement.
CCTGGCCGGCCCCCAACACGACCTGATACTGGCGGGACTCGCTCGGCGTGTCATCCTCGATGGTGGCGATGCTCACCGATGCCATCTGCGTAGCAGCGGGGCGCTCCCCTTCGATTGGGACCCACGTGGCCTTCTGCTGTCTCAGCTCGTCGAGCTGGGCTGTCACGGCCTCGTCCGTGACCGGCGCCACGTTGCGAGTGACCCGGAAGTTCCCCAATCGGGCGAGATCGAGTTCGGGCTTGACCTCGACTGAGACCTCGAACGTTACGGGCTCGCCGTCCTCGTAGGAGAGTGATCGAACGCGGGGGTCGGCAATCGGCTTGAGGCTTTCCCGCTCCACGGCCACTTTCCAGCCGTCGCCGATCAAGTCACGAATCACCCGTTCTCGAATGGCGTCACGGTATTGCTTGCGCACCACGGAGAGCGGCGCCTTGCCTTTCCGGAACCCCGGGAGCCTGGCCCGCTTGGCGTAGTAGGACGTGGCGCTCTGCTCCAGAGCCTTCACCCGCTCGGCGGCGATCTCGACCTTGAGGCTCTTGGCCCCCGGTTCCTCGCCGAGCGTGGTGATCTGGATATCGGATGTTTCCACAGTCATAGAATGGCGCCCCGGCCCACGCGTGAGATCCGCTCGTTGGGCTCGAAATGTAACCTGGTCTGGGCGCGGTCCCTAGAGGTTTCTTTGCGGTCCGCGGCTCGTCGGCAGCCGCGGAGCTGGACCCACTATCCCACCGTCCTGCTTTCACTTGCGGGCCCCGCACGACGCGCTGGACCACGCCTTCCCAAATCCCGGACTGACCTCTCGGTCAGTTCCCCGGGGAACGTGGGATCCGGCTCGGCGTATCACTAGTACGGCATGCAGCTACGGCTCTCGTCGTACCGTGCCCGCTCGCGGCAGCGGTTTCTCCCACCCTCAGCACGAAGTGATGGGAATACGAGCGTTCGGTATTCCTCCGCGCGAACCGAGCGGGGTGAGCCTGGCTGCGTGACCGTACTGAACTCTCTCCCTCAGCGGAGGCAGTGACATGGAAACGGCGAAACGCGAGATGACCTTCTTGCTGGCTGAGCCGGAGCGGCGGGTGCTTCGCGCCATGGCCGCGCGACTGCCGCTCTCGATTCGCTCCAATCATCTGACTGCGCTCGGTGTCGCAGCGGCGCTGGGCACTGGCGTCGGCTACGCGCTCTCAGGGTTCAACGCTGCATGGCTCTGGCTCGCCAGTGCCATGCTGGTGGTGAACTGGTTTGGCGACAGTATGGACGGAACGGTCGCCCGAGTGCGCAAGGCGGAACGCCCCAAGTATGGGTATTACATCGACCACGTGGTCGATGCCTTCAACGCCGCCGTGATCGGTATCGGCATCGGCTTGTCGCCCTTTGTGCGGCTCGACCTGGCCCTCATTCTCATCGTGGTCTTCCTGACGCTCTCGATCAATGTCTATCTCGAGTCGTCCGTGTTCGGCGTCTTCAAGATCGCGTACGCCCGGATCGGAACGACCGAAGCGCGGATCATCCTCATCCTCGCCAATACGCTCCTGTTCTTTGGCGCCACGACCTTTGGCTGGCTGGAGAGATGGGTCAGTTTCGCCGCCAACGTCGTTGTCGGGCTGTCGGCGCTCGGCATGTTCGTCGTGCTCGTGGTGCGCTTCGGGAAGAACTTGCATCGACTCGCGCGTCTCGAGCCGCAGAAAAGGCTGCGTCGTCGCAAGATGGTGACGGCCTGAGCCGGCACGCGAACGAGCGCAAGCGGCCGGGTCGGTCCCGTGAGGGGCCGACCCGGTTCGCGTGGATGCCGGCCTAGTTGCCTCCAGACCCGGGCCAGTTGGGGTTCGGCGTCGGCATCTCCGCGTCCAGGCTGTCCCGCCAGGCGCGCAGCTTGGACCGCAACGTTGCCGTCAGGTCCGGGAGCTCGGCGGCGAGGTCCCGGGTTTCGCTGAGATCTCCGACGAGGTCGTAGAGCTCCACCCGACCATCCTCGAGCCATTCAATGAGCTTGTAGTCACCGTCGCGAATGGCAGCGGTCGGGGTGTTGCCCGACCCGTGGTAATGCGGAAAGTGCCAGAAGAGACTCCGTGGCGGTATCGCGCCGCTCCCCCGCAGCAGTGGAACCAGACTCGTGCCGTCCAGCGGGGCCAGCGTGTCGTCGATGCCGGCGATCTCCAGCAGCGTCGGGAGAATGTCGTTGCTGATGGTCGGCTCATCGATCAGCCGACTGCCGAGAGTGACCTCCGGCCACTTGATGATCATCGGCGCCCGGATGCCGCCCTCGTAGAGCCACCCTTTGCCCGCTCGGAGTGGCACGTTTGCGGTCGGCATCCCCGTGTTTCGGTTGATCAGCGTGCTGAGTCCGCCGTTGTCCGAGACGAACACGATCACGGTTCGCTCGGCGAGCCCCAGCTCATCCAGCTTGTCGAGCAGGCGCCCCACGCTCTGGTCGGTGCTCTCCACCATGCCGGCATACACGGCGTGATCTTGGTGCTGTTTGGTGTGTGCCCGATCGCCTTCCGGCTGAAACGGGGGACCGGACGCCGGGGGTAGCCGCTCTGCTTTCCCACGGTATTTGTCTCGCAGGTCCTCCTTGGATTGGAGCGGCGTATGCACGGCGTAATGCGACAGGACGAGCAAGAACGGACCGCGGCGGTGCGTCTCGACGAATCGCAGTGCTTCGTCGGTCAGGCGGTCGGTGAGGTATTCACCGACCGTGCCATCCGCCAGGTCGGGGACGTTCGTCGTGGGCATGCGCTCGCTGCGGTACGGATAGAAGTACGAGCCCGGCTGACCGGCGTGATTCACGGCCACGTTGTAGTCAAATCCCTGTGACTGCGGAAGATGGGCGACGCCGCCGAGGTGCCACTTGCCAATGTACCCCGTCGTATAACCCGCTTCCTTGAAGACGTCTCCGATCGTCGTCTCTTCGAGGGGGAGTGCCCGGCGGTATTCGGCTTGGCGGAGTCTGCCGTCCTGCTCCCCACCGATCCAGTTCGTGATCTTGACCCGGGCCGGGTACTTCCCCGTCATGATGCTCGCGCGTGTCGGCGAGCAGACCGGGCTCGCCGTATAGAACTGGCTGAACCGAACGCCCTCCGCCGCCAGCCGGTCGATGTTCGGCGTCTCATAGAACCAACTGCCGTACACCCCGGTGTCCTTCCATCCGAGATCATCGATGATGACGAACAAGAAGTTGGGGCGATCCGCGGTGCAGCCACCGATTGTGAGCGTGATCGACAGGGGCAGCGCCCCGACGAGCTGGTGGCGTCTGGTCATCGTCAGGTCGTAGTAGGTTCGCGAGTCAGAGGGGTAGTGCGGCCGGAGGGACTCGAACCCACACGGGGAAACCCCACCAGCTCCTAAGGCTGGCGCGTCTGCCATTCCGCCACGGCCGCGGTCTGTGGGTAAAGTACAGTCCAACCCGTTGCCGCCATAGGCTTTCCCCCGGGGGACGGGGCTCAGTGGGGTGCGAGCGTAGGTTCATTTCATGGGCTGCTTCGGGGACGTGCATCCGGGCTGCGCCTCGTCTCCGCGTATGCGCAGGCTGCTTGCACTCCCTCAGTCATACCGACGGTGTTATTTCTAGGTGCGGCTCAAAGCCGGCACGGCACTCCATATCCAATTCGGAGCTCACATGATCATCCGATTCTTCGTTGCGTTGTCGCTCGTCGCTGGCGTGACCATCGTTCCCCCGCCTGCGGCGGCACAAACCACCGGGAAACCGGCTGCGCCGCCGGAGCGCGCCATCCGACGTGACATTCCGCTCACCAACAGCATCCGCCAGGCGTTCGCCGCGGGAACCCGGGACTCGACCGGGCGCCCCGGTCCGAGCTATTGGCAGCTGAAGGTGGATTATACGATCCACGCGCACCTGGACCCCGCAACGTCGCGGGTCACCGGCCGCGAGACCGTGATGATCCACAACACCAGCGATAACCCGCTCACGGCGCTGCGCCTGCGCCTCGACCAGAACATCTTTGCGGCCAACGTGCCAAGGCTCAGGCCTGCGCCCGAGATCACCGACGGCATGCCGATTGCGAAACTGACGCTCGACGGCGAGACCGTCGATCTGAATCCGCCCCCGCGGCGGTTCCGGGGTGGACAGCCACCGGAGGCCACGCTGGCCGCGTACGGTCTCGACGGGACGACGGCCAGCATCACGCTGCCCGAGCCGATTGCCGCACAGGGCAGCGCCACCCTCGAGGTGGAGTGGAGCTTCAAGGTCCCGCACGTTCCGAGTGGGCGGGGCATCCGGATGGGCAGCTGGGGCGACTCACTGTTCCAGGTTGCGCAGTGGTACCCCCGCGTCGCCGTGTACGACGATCTTCGCGGTTGGGACACGGAACCGTACCTCGGCCCTTCGGAGTTCTACAACAACTTCGGGCGGTTCGATGTCACGATCGACGTCCCGGCCGGATGGCTCGTTGGCGCTACGGGGGTGCTGCAGAATCCTGAACAGGTTCTGACGGCGACCGCGCGCGAGCGGTTGGCCCACGTGCTCGACTCGGACTCGGTTCGCGTGATCGTTGGTGCGGATGAACGTGGACCGGGGAAGGCCACAGCGGCGGGTGACCGGCTCCAGTGGCGCTTCGTGGCCGAGAATGTGAACGACTTCGCCTGGGCAGCGTCGGACCAGTATGTCTGGGATGCGACCCGTGCCACGATCCCGGAGGTTGGAGCGGTACCGGTACACATCCTCTACCTGCCGGGCAGTGTTGAGAGCTACGCCGAAGCCGGATCGCGCTCGCGGCACGCCCTCGAGTTCTACTCGGCCCTCTGGATGCCGTACGCATTCCCACAGCTCACCCTCGCCGACGGCCCTGAGCGCGGAATGGAATACCCGATGTTCCTCATGTCAGCCACAGGGGCCGCGGACCACGAGGTCGGCCACGAGTGGTGGCCGATGATGGTCGGCGTGAACGAAACGTGGTACGGGTTCATGGACGAAGGGTTCGACAGTTACATGAACCTCCTCTCCCGCGCGCACCGGGAGGGTGAAGTACCGAACCTCGACGGGTGGGGGCAGATGTACGGCCGGATCAGCGGCGAGGAGACCGAAGGACCGCTGATGTGGAACGCCAACTACGGCGGGCCGATGTATGGGTTCCAGGCCTACCAGAAGGCGTCGCTCATGCTCTCGATGTTGGGCGGGATCGTCGGTGATACCGTCGTGTGGAACGCGATGAGCGAGTACGCGAAAGCATGGCAGTTCAAGCACCCGTCCCCGTGGGACTATGCGTTCTTCATGACCAACGCCCTCGGCCAGGATCTTGGGTGGTTCTGGTACTACTGGCTCTTCACGACGGAATCGGTGGACGGATCGATTCAGCAGGTTGCCACTGCGGGCTCCCACACGAAGGTGACCGTCCGCCAGGACGGGCAGATGCCGTCGCCTGTCGTGTTGAAGGTCCGGTTTGCCCCGCGGGGCCCGGCCATCACGCCGATGGCGAACAGCACGATGATCGATGACGTCACTGCGATCGTGACCTACCCGGTGGGTGTGTGGTTTTCGGGCAGCCGTACGTTCGAGGCTGTGCTCGATTTCGGTTCGCGTCCGATCGAGAAGATCATCCTCGATCCGCGCTGTCGGTTCCCCGACGGGGATGTGACCGACAACATGTGGCCGCGGGATACGGCATTCGCGGCCGCACAGGCTGCGGGTGGCGGGGTAATGATGCGCCGCGGCGGGTTACCCTGTTACGGGAGCGACGAACAGTGATGTGATAGGGCGGGCCGGTACTGCGCGTCAGTACCGAGTTTCGTACAACCACAGGGGCCCGATGCGTCTTACATCGGGCCCCTTGTGTGAGGCTACGTGTGCGTCGGCGGTGTTACGGAGTGCAGTCCGGGACGCCCTCCTTGGTGGCGGGCGCAAGGGGCGTCGATCCCATGAAGATGGCGCAAGTCTTGGTGGTTCCGGTATGCCCGACGTATGCCGTCCAGCCGTTGCCCGTGAGTGCGATCGTTGGTCCGGTCACACTGGCGGTCAGGCGAAACAGGGTCGCGGGAAAACTCGTGGTGTAGGCGTGATTCTCGATCACGTAGCTCTCTTGCTGCATCGCGAGGTTGCGCAGATCGGCCTTCATCGACGTGAGGAGGGCCTTCTCCTTAGACGCCCCGAACCGGGGAATCACGATCGTCGCCAAGAGGCCGATGATCACCATCACGATCAGGACCTCGATCAGCGTAAAGCCGTCGTGCTTGTGCGCCAGCATCGTTCAATGCACCGAGAGAACCGCACCGAAGAACGGGGCGGACAACGTAACACGCCAACCCGCAAGCGCGGAAGAGGACCCGGCGGGATGCCTCCGGCACCAAGGCCGTAGCTACGGCTTCCTGTTCTTAGCCCGCAGCCCCTCGAGCGTCGCGAACGCGAGCGCCTTGGCGGCGGCGTAGCGGTACGACCGCTCACGGAACGCCACATAGCTGACGGCGGCGGCAAGGACGCTCAGCAGGAACAGCTGCGTTCGGATGATCGGGAATGGTCCGATGAACCCCGCGCCGTCTAACGCCCGCACCGGATCCCACAGAGGAAGCACGATGGCGAACGCGGCCGACGGTAGAATGAAGCCGCGCGCCAGCCGGTACTGATCGCGGTAGACCTGTATCGTTTGGTAGACGTCAAGCGCTCGTGTCATGAGCTGGTACTCGAGCGCGTGCAGAAATTCGCCGGCTTGACGTACGCGATCTGCGGTCTCGTCGTTGAGGATATCTTTGTACTTCAGTCCTCCAGGGACCGTCTCGACCGATTCCAACGAGGCGAACCGGCGCCGAACCGCCGCACTCGACAGGACCGTGAGCGCCCACGACTCCTTGAGGTGATGGAAGAGGCGCCTCGAGACAGTGTGCATGACGACGCCGAGCGCCACCGAGGCGGTGAACAGCACGACCGCTGCAACCCCGGCCTGTACCCCCGTCCAGTCAGGGAAGCCACGAAGGTCGAACGTCGGCGACGCGACATCGAGGAGCACGACTACCCACAACAGGGCGTAGACGCCTTGCACGAGCGTCGTGACGCCCAAGGAGAATGGCCGCATCGGTTCACCTCCTGACTCAAGGTCGCTGTACGCTTCCGGATACCGCTGCTCGTGGCGAGCTCGCCGATAGTCCCAGAGCAGGCCAGCCCCGATCCGCTGCGGCCGCGGGGTACCCAGAAAGTACCAAAGTACTGTTGAACCTGTCGTCAGCCTAGGTGCTCATCCCGGCACCTGACCGTTCCGCACCTCGAGACCTGGCTGCCGGTGTGAGCCGTCCTCATCTTGCAGCACACGCAACCCGACCACAGCTTACCCGCTGACCGTGGACCCACCGGTGCTCGGATGAAAGGCACTCCTGCCGTTGGTCTCGGTCTCCTCGCCCTGGCGGGATGCCAGCCGGGAGATCGGAACGCGCTGAACACCGAGGATTCGTCACGTTCCCCGCCCGGCCCGAGTGGGCTGGCGTCGGGCCAACGTGGGCAACCGGAGTCGTGAGATGCAAGCCGATGCCATGAGTGACCGGGCAGCGTGGAGACGCGAGCTCTATCGGATCATCTTCCAGCACGACACCCGTGGCGGGAAGCTGTTCGACGTTGCCTTGATTGTCAGCATCGTTGCCAGCGTCATTGCGGTCATGCTCGATACGGTCGAGTCCATCCATGCGACCTCCGGTGATCTGCTCTATGCCGCCGAGTGGGGCTTCACGGTCCTGTTCACCGCGGAGTATGTTCTGCGGCTCCTCTGCGCTCGGAATGCCGGACGATACGCGCGGAGCTTCTTCGGGATCGTGGACCTGCTCGCGATTCTCCCGACCTATGTCAGCGTCCTCATACCAGGCAGCCAGTATCTGCTGGTCATCCGGATACTCCGTGTGCTACGGGTCTACCGGGTGCTCAAACTGGTCAAGTACGTGGGTGAAGCCGACACACTGATGACGGCGATGCGTGAGAGCCGACGCAAGATCACCGTGTTTCTCCTGGCGGTGTTGGTGCTGGCCGTGATCCTCGGGTCCGTGATGTACATCATCGAAGGGGAGCAATCCGGGTTCACCAGCATCCCGCGCAGCGTCTACTGGACCATCGTGACGCTCACGACCGTAGGATACGGCGATATCTCGCCCCAAACGAACCTTGGCCAGACCGTCGCTGCCGTGATCATGATGTTGGGTTACTCGATTATCGCTGTGCCCACCGGCATCGTGACGATCGAATTGTCCCGCGCCCGGGAACGCCGCCCGCCGCCCCGCCGTTGTCCGGATTGCGGCGAGGTCGGTCACGACCCGGATGCGGTGCACTGTAAGTTCTGCGGCGAGCGATTGGAGCGGGGTGCGGGTGGTTATGCTTCGAGCGGTGCGAGCCGGCCAATTTGACGATCGGAGGCGGTGTGAAGGAAGTCTACGTCGCAAAGGATCCCGTCGACGCGCAGTTTGTATGTGAGATGCTCGCGCAGGAGGGGATCGACGCCGTCGTGCGGGCCGATCCCATGCCTGTCACGACGCGACCGTACCCCACCGTATGTGTTGTGCACGACGCCGATGCCGAGCGCGCAAGGTGGTTGGTGGACGAGATGGGCGCGCGGGACGGCTCGGGTGGGTCATAGCAGCAGCGGTGGCGAGGGACCGCGGGGCCCCTCGCGTCGTCGTCGCAATGCCAGGCTTCTCTGACGAAAGGATGGGACGTGGCTGACGTAGGTGTGAGCAAATGGGGGCCGATTCGCCGCGGACCGTATCCTGAGCTCACCCTCCCCGCCATCGTGGTGGGCTATGGGCTGGGGATCCTCATTGCTCTCAGTATCGGGTACGCGGCCCTGATTCTGGGATTCTCGATTGAGGGTTCGGAGCTCGCGGCCATTCTCGGATTCGGCATCCTCCGCGGCTTGATGGGACGCACGTCGATCGTCGAGAACAACATCAATCAGACCATCGCGAGTGCAGTGAACGGTGCGTCCGCGGGCATGATGTTCACGATTCCGGCGCTGTTCATTCTCGGTGAAACCGGGTTCAACGTGATCTTGATGGTCTTTGCCTGTATCGCGGGCGGGATTCTCGGTATCGCGTTCATCATCCCGCTGCGCAAGCAGATGATCGACTTCGAGCGACTCACCTACCCCGGTGGCGTGGCGGTCGCGACCATCTTGAAGTCGCCGGGCGCAGGTGTGCACAAAGCCGTGCTGCTGCTCTCGGGCGCAGCCGTGAGCGCGGGCGCCCACTTCATCAGCCAGCTGACCGGATTCGAGAATTGGGCGCTGGGTGACCTGATCGGGATGCCGGAGTACATGAACGGTGTGTGGTACCTCTCCCTCCTCACGGTGGGCGTGGCGTTCATTGCCGGCAAGGGCGGGTTCTTCTTCATCGTGGGCGGCTACGTGTGTTACTGGATCCTGGCACCGGTGCTTGCCCAGCTCGAGCTGTTGCCGACCGCCGAAACCCTCGCCGCCACCGACCAGAGCATGCCCACGTATCTCCGGTTGGTGCTGTTCCGGCCCGTCGGCATCGGCATGCTGATCGGAGGCGCGCTCGCCGGAATTGTGCTTGCGCTGCCGCTCATCGTAAGTGCCATCCGCAGCATGCAGGCCGCGTCACGCCTCAAGACGGCCGTGGCGCTCGACGAGATGCCGATTCGCTTGCTCTACGTCGCCGTCGCTGCCGCCGCAATCCTCCTGCTCGTCGTTGCCATGAACTCGACCGCCGAGGTCGGGTGGCTGCGTGGGGCGGCGATGGCGATCCTCGGAACACTGTGGATATGGGTAGCGGGCGTCATCCTCTCCGAGTGCATCGGGCGCACGAATTGGTCCCCGCTCAGCGGCATGACGTTGATCGCCGTCACGATCCTCATCGTGATCGCCAGCGGAATCGGAGACAGCGCGGCGATTATCTCCTCGGTGATGGTCGGCGCCGCGGCCTGCGTGGCCATGGCCCAGGCGACGGACTTGATGCTGGACCTGAAGACCGGGTACCTCGTGGGGGCTGCGCCGCGGAAACAGCAGACCGGACAGTTTCTGGCCACGTGGCTCGGACCGATCGTCGTCATGGCGCTGATCTTCGTGCTGCACGAGGCGTACGGCATGGGGAGTGCCAGGCTCCCTGCTCCGCAGGGCCAAGCCCTGGCCAGCACCCTCCAGGGCATTCTAGGAGGGGACGTCCCCGTCCAGAAATACGCCGCCGGTGCGGGCCTCGGCGCGCTCCTCAGCGCGAGTGGTGTCGGAGGCCTCGGTATTCTCGTCGGGCTCGGTTTCTATCTCCCTTTCAACATCGTGTTGACCTACAGCATCGGGACCGTGCTCCGGTTGGTGAGCGATTGGAAGCTGGGACACCGCTGGAGCGACGAGGTGGGAATACCCGTCGCAGCAGGTCTGATTGTGGGCGAAGCGTTGGTCGGCGTGGGGTTCGCATTGTACTACGTCATATCCGGCGGGATCGGCGGGTAGGGGGGACGAGATGAAACGACTCGGATATGTGCTGATCTCGCTTGCATTCCTCGCAGGTGCCCTGACCACCGTGTTGGATGAGGAGCTGGTGCGCTGGGGGAGTTTCGCTGCCGCGCTCGTGGTCGGGGTGCTTGGCATCGCCGTTGTTCGCATCAGCATGCGGCGCGAGGCGAGAGCGGAAGGGAAGCTCACTTCCAACATGCAGGCCATCGGAGACAGCCTCGAGCGGGTGGTGGGAAACCTCGAGCGCATGAACAGGACCAAGGACTCGCTCGATCCGTACGAAGCGCGGCTGCGGATTGATGCGTTGTTCCCGGACGACCTCAACACGTTCGTCGAGGCGAGAGAGAGTATCGCGCACGTGCATGGGCTGCAGGCCTATGCCGATGTGATGAACTATTTCGCGACGGGCGAGCGGTATCTCAATCGCGTGTGGTCCGCCTCGGCGGATGGTTACATCGACGAGGTCAATGAATATCTCGAGAAGGCGACGGAGCAGTTCGTCGGTGCGCTGCGGCAGGTTCGGCAGCTCGAATCCACGCCGACCTGATCACTCTGGCGGCGCGCTTCTTCGACGGTGGCTGGGTGTCGCCGCCGTGCTCTTGGGCGAGGGTGGCCTGCTCGCATGTGGCGAGTTGGCCCCGCCCGTTCCCGCCCGTGTCGTCATCACACCGGGCTTGGTGCTCGCGACTGAGGCCGGTGCCCTGGTACGGTTCCGAACGCGAGTCGAAGATGCCGCAGGTGCCGTGCTGCCCGGCGCATTCGTCAGCTGGCAAAGCGGAGACCCGACGGTCGCTTCCGTCGATCCGCACGGGCTCGCCACTGCCCGGGCTCAGGGGGTCACCGACATCATTGCCAGCGCCGGACCCGTGTCGGATACCGCACGCCTCGAGGTGTACCTCCCGCCCGGGTATCAGTTCGAGGTTGGCGAGCGCTATCTCGGTCGCCACGGATACATCGAGTACATTGTGGGTGACGTTCCCATCGTGGTCTCGGCGCCGCACGGAGGAGGGCTGGAACCTCTGGAACTGCCCGACCGTTCGTACGGTACGACGGGGCGGGATCGCAATACGCGTGAACTCGCTCGTGCCGTGGCGAAGGCAGTGCGCCTACGTACGGGACGGCAAATCCACCTGATCATCTCTCATCTGCATCGTCGCAAGCTGGATCCCAACCGAGAGGTCGTTGAGGCTGCGCAGGGACATCCGTTCGCCGAGTGGGCCTGGAGTGAGTACCATGGGTTTGTCGATAAGGCAACGGCCTCGGTTGCGGAGCAGTACGGACGCGGCCTGTACATCGACGTGCACGGTCACGGCCATGCGTTGCAGCGTCTCGAGCTGGGGTATCTTCTGAGTTCGACGGACCTCGAGCTTCCGGATTCGGAATTGAGTCTCTCGGCGTTCGCGGAGAAGAGCAGTCTGCGGGAGCTCGTTGCGCACTCCGACTCCGGGCTGGCTGCGATCGTTCGCGGGCCGTCGAGTCTCGGCAGCCTCTTGGCCGACCGTGGGTTTCCGGCTGTGCCGAGTGCTCGGTTCCGGCATCCGGGAGGAGCACCATACTACAGTGGGGGATACAGCACCAAACGACACGGCTCTCGCGATGATGGAACGGTCAGCGCGCTGCAATTGGAGGCTAATTTCGACGGTGTGCGCGACAGTGCGAGTAGTCATGAGGCCTTTGGAGACGCGTTGGCCGCAGCGCTGGATGTGTTCTTCCGAGTCCATTTCGGCGTAGCGCTTGCGGGCGGTTCCCACCCGAGGTTGGCGGGATCTCGTCGCGTGGTGGCTGTCATCGGTGACGGAGGGAAACGATGATCTCGGCTCTGCAGGAGAGCGAAACAACCTTGGGATCCTCAGTGCTGGACTGGCTCGGGGAGCCGACGGTGGCGGCGCAGGTGGCGGGTCTGCTCCTGCTCGCTCTCGCCGCTTATCTGGCTGACAAGATCGCCAGGCAGCTGCTGCTCGCGGTGATCAGTCGCCTCGTGCGTGGTACGGCGTTCCGCTGGGACGACGTGCTGCTCGAGCACCGTGTGTTCACGCGCCTCGCCCACCTGGCGCCGGCGCTCACGGTGTACTACGGCGTGCTACTGCTTCCGAACCTGCCGACTTCGGTGAGCAGTGTGATTACACGGGTGGCGGCGGCCACGATCGTCCTCGTGCTGCTGAGCAGTGTCGGAGCGTTCCTCTCCGCCGTCAACGCGCTCTACGCCGCAACACCCCGATTCGAAAACCGCCCCATCAAGGGATACGTCCAGATCGCGAAGCTGGTGATGTATATCATCGGCGCGATCGTGATCATCTCGACGCTCATCGACCGGTCACCGCTGCTGTTCCTGAGTGGCGTCGGTGCGATGACCGCCGTGATTCTGTTGATCTTCCGGGATACGATCCTGTCGTTCGTTGCCAGTCTCCAGTTGGCGAGCTACAACATGGTGCGGGTTGGCGATTGGATCGAGGTTCCGGAGTTCGGCGCCGACGGCGATGTGATCGACATCGCTCTGCACACCATCAAGGTGCAGAACTGGGACAAGACGATCACGACGATTCCCACGCACAAGCTGATTGAAGGTTCGTTCAAGAACTGGCGCGGCATGTCGGAATCCGGTGGGAGGAGGATCAAGCGCTCGATTCATATCGACATGAACACCATCAGGTTCCTGAGTGCGGACGACCTCGACCGGTTCGAGAACTTCGCACTGCTTCGGGAGTACATCCGAGGCAAGAGAGCCGAGTTGGCTGCGGCTCCGCAGCCGACCGAACCCGAGTTGGTCGTCAATGCACGCCGTCTCACGAACATCGGGACGTTTCGGGCGTATGTCGTGAACTATCTGCGGCAACGTTCCGAGACGCACAAAGGCATGACGCTCATGGTACGTCAACGCGATCCAACACCCGACGGCCTGCCGCTCGAGGTCTACGCGTTCTCCAACGTGATCGGGTGGGTGGATTACGAGGGCATCCAGTCAGACGTGTTCGATCACATTCTCGCCATTGCCCCGGAATTCGGTCTCCGCGTATTCCAGCATCCCGCGGGCCGAGACTTCGAGGCCGGGTTCCGGGGTCGGGCTGCGCACGAGGCGGGAACCACCGCATGACTGACACGAGATTGCGACGAGGATCTGCGGTGACCCGGTACGCGCCGCATGCGACAATCGCACGCATCGCAGCGCTCGCTACCGGTGTTCTCGTTGTTGCGTCGTGCCAGTCGCAACCCAGGCTTGTCACGCCGCCTGCGCCGGCACCGGCTTCCGACTCGATTGACGTGACGGTGTTTCTGGTGGGCGACGCCGGGAAGCCGAACTTGAGCGGCGATCTGGTGCTGCTGGCGGCGGCGGCGGCCGTCGGTGAGCAGCCAGACCGGAGCGTCGTCGTGTTCTTGGGCGACAATGTGTATCCAGCGGGGCTTCCTCCGACCGGTTCTCCCAACCGGAAGCTGGCAGAGCGACGGCTTGCCGCGCAGGTCGACGTGGTCGTGGACGGAGCGCGTGGCATTTTCGTTCCCGGCAACCATGATTGGGCGGAATCAGGAGACGACGGGTGGAACACCATCCGGCGTCAGCAGGAGTTCCTCGCCGCCCAGGGGAATGCACGAATCAGCCTCCAGCCGAGCGGAGGCTGTCCGGGGCCGGTCGCGGTCGACGTCGGTGAATGGCTGCGGCTGATCGCGCTGGACACACAGTGGTGGCTTCACCCCGGTGAGAAACCCACGGACCCAACGTCGGACTGTCGGGCCGACGCACCGGGTGAGGTCACAGACTCGGTGCGCACGCTGCTCCGGCGAGCGGGAGACAGGGTCGTCGGGATTCTCGCCCACCACCCCATGGCCTCCGGGGGAATCCACGGTGGGCATTTCGGCATCCTGGACCACCTGTTTCCGCTGCGGGCTCTCAAGTCATGGCTGTGGGTCCCGCTACCGATCGTGGGTTCTCTGTATCCATTGGCCCGCGCCTCCGGTATTTCGGCACAGGATCTCTCCGGCGACGCGTACATTGCGATGCTCGATTCCCTGAGCGCGGCGTTTGCCGAGCGAGTCCCGCTGTTCTACGCGTCGGGCCACGAGCACAACCTGCAGGTGATCGACGACAGTCGGGTGAGGCACATTCTGGTGAGTGGGGGAGGGTACTACGGACATACGACGCGAGTCGTCTACCTGCGACAGTCTCGATATGCGGAAGCGGAGAGCGGGTTCATGCGCGTCGATGTTCTGACTGACGGACGGGTGCGACTCGGCGTGATGGCGGTGGGGCCGGAGGGTGATGTGCGTGAGGACTTCTCGATGTGGCTTGTGACGGAGCACGGCCAAGAGGAGAATCGTCCATGAAAGCCCTAGTGATCCGCCGAGTGTGCTGCGTGCTGCTGTTCGTTGCGTCGGTAGGCCTCGGCCTGGCAGCGCGTGTACCCGCCCAGGAGGTGAGCGGCCGGCTCGTAGGTGGAGACTCCGTCGAGGTGGTCGCGGGACGACAATATGGCGCGGGTGGGTTCCACCGGTTCTTCTTTGGCGGTGACTATCGCGAGCTGTGGACGTTGCCGCTTCGGGTGGCGGTGCTGGATCTCGCGACGGAAGCTGGCGGTCTCACGCCCACGACAAAAGGCGGCGGGTTCCAGACCAAGTCGCTGCGGTTCCGTGGCGCGGACGGGTATGAGTACGGGTTCCGCTCGGTGGACAAGAAGCCGGCCGTCCTGCCGGACGAGCTCAGGGAGACGATCGTCGAGGACATCGTTGAGGATCAGACCAGCTCCCAGCATCCGGCCGCACCAGCGGTCATCGCCCGGTTGCTGGATGCGGCGGGCATCCCCCACACGAACCCACGCCTGGTGGTGCTCCCCGACGACCCCGCTCTTGGCGAGTTCCGTGAGGAGTTCGCCGGGATACTCGGGTTCTTCGAGCGGCGGGCGACGATCGAGCGGGGCGTCGACCCGTTTGCGGGCGCCGACGAGATCATCGAGACTTCTGAGCTGTTCGAGCGCATGCGGCGAGGCCCCGAGGACCGGGTGAACCTCACCACGTTTCTCCGTGCACGGCTGTTCGACTTGCTCGTGGGTGACTGGGACCGGCACCGGGGGCAATGGACCTGGGCGCGCTTCGGGTCGGATTCGGTGACTTATTGGGTGCCGATCCCGGAGGATCGGGACCAGGCGTTCTGCCGCTACGACGGTGTGCTGCTCTCGCTCACTCGGCAGTACGCTCCACAGATCATCAACTTCGGTGAAAAGCTCCCCGACATCACGGGTTTTGGATGGAATGGTCGAGATGTCGATCGCCAGCTCCTCGTTGAGCTCGAGTGGCCCACCTGGGATTCGGTCATAACCGAGTTCGTGGCTCGAGTGACCGACTCCGTGATTGACGCCGCCGCCCGCGCGCTGCCGGCCCCGTACTTTGCCGTGGACGGCGAGCGGATGGCGCGAACGCTCAAGCTTCGGCGTGACCGCCTCTCCGAGGGAGCACAGCGGTACTACCGGCTGCTCGCCGGCGAAGTAGATGTGCACGCGACAGATCGGACGGAGACGGTCGTGGTGGAACGCCATGAGGATGGTAGTTCCGAGGTCGGGATCTATCTGGGAACGGGATCCTCCGTTGCGGAGAGACCATATTGGCGGCGCCGTTTCCTCAGGACTGAGACGGAAGAGCTGCGGTTCTTCCTCTATGGCGGAGATGACCGCTTTGTCGTCCGTGGCCGCCATGGAGGGATTCCGCTGCGGATCGTGGGTGGTGGGAGCGCCGAAGTGCTGGACTCGGCGCTAACCGGTGGAGTGACGCTCTACACGGTCGGCAATGATCGCGCCAGCGGTCGTGTGGGCATCGATCGACGTCCCTTCGTGCTTCCACCGAAGCGGTTCCCGAGCGAGCTCCCGCCGCGGGACTGGGGCCACCGGTGGTGGTCGCTCATGTGGGTGGGTGGCGGGCCGGACGTTGGCGTCTTTCTCGGCGCCGGTGCGTATGTGACGCATTACGGGTTTCGGAAGCTGCCGTACGCCTCGCGGATCTTATTCCGGGGAGGATTCGCCACTGGGCCGACCACGGGCCGCGCGCAGCTGTCCGCAGAGGTGTACCGGCGGAATTCGCGGGTTCGTGGGGTGTTCGACCTGTGGGTTTCGGGGATCGATATTCTCCGATATCACGGCCTCGGAAACGAGACGCAGCTCACGCTGGAGGATGACTACTACCGGGTCAATCAGGCTCAGTTCGGGTTCGAGCCCGCGGTGGTGTTGCCGCTCGGCGCCCACGGGGAACTCACGCTTGGTCCATCCTTGAAGTTCGCGAGCACCAAGGAACAGGATGGCCGGATTCTCGCGGATTTGACGGTGTATGGTGAGGGCGGGTTCGGGCAGATTGGGTGGCGCGGGGGGATCGAGTTCGACACGCGCGACACTCGCGCCGCGGCGACCCGTGGTGTGCATGTTCAGCTGCTCGGGAGCGTGTATCCTTCCATCTGGGATGTCGAGGACACGTTTGGTGAGGCCCATGCCGAACTCTCCACCTATCTCACGGCCGCCGCGGCGCCCCTGCGGCCGACGCTCGCCTTGCGTGTGGGCGGCAAGAAGGTGTGGGGCCGCTTTCCGTTTCAAGAGGCGGCGTATATCGGGGATGCCAGTTCGGTCCGCCTCGGTCGCCAGAACCGGTTCGGCGGTGACGGGGCGGTGTTCGGGAACGCGGAGTTACGTTTCCGGTTGAGTCGGATCTTCCTGGTACTGCCGGGGGAGATGGGTTTCTTTGGACTCGGTGACCTGGGTCGTGTGTTCCTCGAGGGCGAGACATCCGATACGTGGCACTGGGCGGCTGGCGGCGGCGTGTGGCTGGCGTTCCTCGGGCCGGCCAACACCATCAGTCTCGCCATTGCGCAGAGCGAGGAACGCGTTGGTGTCTACGCGACGGCAGGGTTTGCTTTCTAAGGTTTGCTTGTTGAGGATGGTGCTGCAACGACGATTGGTCGTTTGGGGGTGAGATAATGCGCAGGATCTTGATACTGGGTGGAGTGGCTGCGGTGTTCGTCGTAGCGCTCGCCGGCGCGCCGGCGCTGGCGGGCCTGGCGGCCGACTGGTACTGGTTTGACGCCCTCGATTTGCGAAAGGTGTTCCTGACCCAGCTCTTCGCGAAGGTCGTGCTCGGCGTGAGCGTGGGCCTCATCGTGTTCGGCTTCTTCTTCGTCAACCTCCGGATTGCACTGCGTGGCGTCGTGCCGAGCTCGGTAGTGCTGTCGTTGAAGAATCGCGGTCAGAGTGTCGACGTCGCGCGAGCGTTGCGGCCGCTCGTCTGGCCGGTCGCGCTGTTGCTCGCGTTGCTGTACGGCGCAATGGCGTCACAGGCTTGGCTGCCGATCCTCCGGTTCATCGAACAAACGCCGTTTGGCACGACCGATCCGGTGTTCGGGAGAGACATCGCCTATTACGTGTTCACCCTGCCGGTGCTGTCGTTGGTGCTCGGCTTCGTCGTGAGCCTATGCGTCCTCGGACTGTTGAGTGCCGCGCCGCTCTATCTGATCCGTCGGGATCTAATCCTGGTGCGTCGCAAAGTGACCGTCGAACCCTCGGCGCAGTTGCACCTCGCGGTGCTCATTGCGGTGCTCCTCTTGGCGCTCGCAGCGCGTGCGTTCTTCGTTAGTCTCCCGTCGCTGCTCTATGCGACGACCGGTCCATTTGCCGGCGCAAGCTTCACGGACCTGAGCGTGCGGGTACCCGCGCTCCGCATTTTGGGTGTCGTGGCCTTCGTCGGAGCCGGACTGGTCATCTGGGGTGGATTGACCCGCCGGCTCGTGCGAAACACGCTCATCGCAGGGGTGGCGTACGTAGCGGTTGGCGTGCTCGCCGCTCTCACCACCAGCGCGGTCCAACGACTCGTGGTCATTCCCAACGAGCTCGTGAAGGAGACTCCCCAGCTCGAGCGCCATATTGCCGCCACCCGGCGCGCCTGGGGGCTGGATGGGGTCGTGACGCGTGAGCTGAGCGGACAGTCACGACTCACGTTGGCGGATGTCCAGGCGAACGCGGCGACCATCGAGAACGTTCGGTTGTGGGATCGCGATCCCTTGCTCCAGACGTTCGGGCAGCTTCAGGAGATCAGGACGTACTACGACTTCGTGTCGGTGGACGACGATCGCTACTGGGTGGACGGCAAGTACCGGCAGGTGCTTCTGTCGCCTCGCGAGTTGAATTCGCTGTCGCTTCCGAGGGGGGGGTTCATCAACGAGCGACTCACGTTCACACACGGTATGGGGCTCACGCTCGGTCCGGTGACCGAGGTGACGCAGGAAGGGTTGCCGGTGCTGTTCATCAAGGATCTGCCGCCGGCGTCCGATGTGTCGCTCCAGGTCACGCGTCCGGGCATCTACTACGGTGAGCTCTCGAACGACTGGGTGTTCGTCAACACCGGACAGCGGGAGTTCGACTATCCCGCGGGTGAGGGGGACGTATTCACGACGTATGAAGGCACGGGAGGAGTGGCGGCCTCTTCGCTCCTCCGCCGCGCGGTCTTCAGCATGCACTTCCGGGCACTCAAGATTCTCATGTCGCAGGACATCACGAACGATAGCCGGGTGCAGTTTCATCGTCGTATCAGTGAGCGCGCCGCAAAAGCCCTGCCGTTCCTGCTGTGGGACCGCGACCCGTATATCACCATCACCGATGCCGGGCACCTGAAGTGGATATTGGACGCCTACACGGCGACCGATCGATATCCCTACTCGCTGCCGCTCCGAAACGGAGCAAACTACCTGCGGAACAGTGTGAAGGTGGTGATCGATGCCTACGACGGCAGCGTCACCGCGTATATCGCCGATGCCGAAGATCCGATCATTCAAACGTATGACCGGATCTTCCCCGGGATATTCCTCCCGCTCGACTCGATGCCAAGTGACTTGCGCGCCCACATACGGTACCCCGAGGACCTGTTCCGCGCGCAGACGATTCTCCATGCCACGTATCACATGGACGAGCCGGACGTCTTCTACCACCGTGAGGACGAGTGGCAGATCCCCTCGACGAACCGTGCCGATGCGAGCCGGGACCCCTTCCTGCGGCATATCGTCATGCGACTCCCCGGCGAAGAGCAGGAGGAGTTCATTCTGATGACACCGTTCACGCCCCGGGGCAAGGACAACCTCTCGGCGTGGATGGTGGCGCGAAACGACGGCGATCGCTATGGCGAGCTCGTGGTGTACCGGTTTCCCCGTCAGCGCTTGGTGTTCGGGCCAACACAAGTGGTCAATCGCATCAACCAGAACACCGAGATCTCGAGGCAGGTTTCTCTCTGGGATCAGCGCGGCTCCGAAGTGATTCGGGGCAACCTCTTAGTGATTCCTATCGGAGAGTCGCTGATCTTTGTGCAGGCGCTCTACCTTCGTGCCCAAGGTGGGCGCATCCCGGAGCTCAAGCGCGTGATCGTGGCCTACGAGAACCAGGTGGTGATGGAGGAAACGCTGGCGGAGGGCGTGTCGCGCCTGTTCGGCGGCGTGGTCCAGTCTGAGGCCCCGGAGCCGCTCCAAGTGGCTGCCGCCGCCGCGCCGCTCGCGGAGTCGGCTGCGGTCACCGCCGCCGATCTGGTGCGTGAGGCGGCGGAGCATTACGACCGTGCGATGGCAGCACAGCGCACCGGCGATTGGGCACGCTATGGTGAAGAGATGCAGCAGGTTGGGGAGCTCCTGGAGCGGCTCCGTGAGCTGACGGGAGCTCGGGAGCCGTAGCCTCGCGTCGGTGGATGCCTACTGGAACCGCGTCACGACCACGGTGACGTTGTCGCTCCCTCCGGATTCGAGCGCGGTATGGACCAGCTGCTCGCAGGCCTGCTTCGCCGAGCCCGCGGCTGTAACCTGCCGCGCGACCGCCTCATCGGACATGTGTTTCGTCAGCCCGTCCGTACAGAGAAGCAGGGTGTCACCGGGTTCGAGGTCGACGCGTGAAATCGCTGGCTCGACGCCCTGAGATCCACCGATGGCCTGCGTGAGCACGCTCGAGTACGGAGACGCTGAGGCATCCTCCGGCTTGAGCGCACCCTCGTCGACGAGGCTCTGCACGAGCGTCTGATCCTTGGTGACCTGTTCAATCTCCGAGCCCCGCACGCGGTAACATCTGCTGTCGCCGATCTGGACCACATATGCCCGCGGCCACAGCACGTGTGCCATGGTGAGGGTGGTCGCCATTCCCGACCGTTCCGGTACTTGCTCGGCCCTCGCGAGCACCGCGCGATGACTGCGCTCCACCGAAGACGCGAGTTCCTGGAGCAGGTCGTGGGAGATTTGTTCGTCGAGCTTGTAGAAGCAGCGCATTGAATTGGTGACGTAGTCCATGATGGCGTCGAGGGTGACGCTGCTGGCTTCGTCACCGCCGTGGCTGCCGCCGACACCGTCCGCCACGAGCAGTAGGAGCGCCCGCGCTCCGCTGTCGAAGTGTCGCCTATAGGTGTCCGGGATGCTGGTACCGTGGATCTCGACGACCTTGTGGAGCGCCGCAATCAGGAACTGATCCTGGTTCTCGCGGCGGACCCTCCCAACGTCGGTCAGTCCGAACACGTCGACGTCGAGACCGTCAGACATCAGCATGGCGAACCCCCATACGCGTCGGTACGAACGCCTCCCAGTAGGTAATATTGCAGGGGGCGCTGCGACCAGCCAGTAGGGGCCGGCGCCACTGGGGCGACCGTTGCCCCCGACGGATCCGAGGGATAGGAATCAAAGGACTTGGGACAAGGATGGGAGCGATGCGGCTTTCTCGAATCGCGGGTGTGGGTCATCACGTACCGGACCGGGTCGTCACCAATCAGGACCTGGAACAGCGCATGGACACGTCCGACGAGTGGATTCGCGAGCGGACGGGAATCGCCGAGCGGCGATTCGCCGAGGACGGGGTCGGCTCCAGCGACCTTGGCGTGCTTGCGGCGCGCGCGGCAATGGACCAAGCCGGCTGGAAGCCTGAGGACATCCAGTTCATCGTGTTTGCCACACTCTCTCCCGACTTGTACTTCCCCGGCAATGGCGTGCTGCTGCAACGTGCCCTCGGCGTGCGAGAGGTGGGTGCGATGGACGTGCGCAACCAGTGTACGGGATTCGTGTACGGCCTCTCCGCTGCCGACGCCTACATCCGAATGGGAATGTTCGACCGGGTGCTCATCGTAGGAGCCGAGCTGCATTCGGCCGGCCTGCGAATGGACACCGAGGGTAGGGATACGGCCGTGCTCTTCGGTGACGGTGCGGGTGCGGTGTGTCTCGAGGTCACCGATGGCAAAGACGGTAGTCATCTCATCTGGCACCATCTGCATGCGGATGGGCGGTTCGCGGAAGAGCTCTGCATACTGCGGCCGGGGTCGGCGAGTCGGCCGTGGTTGACGAAGGAGATGCTCGACGAGGGCTCGGTCTTTCCGTACATGAATGGGCGCGAGGTGTTCAAGCACGCCGTCACGCGATTCCCCGAAGTGATTCACGCCGCTCTCAACGAGCAGGGACTGTCTGCGGAGCAGTTGGATCTCGTCATTCCCCACCAGGCCAACGAGCGCATCACGCAGGCGGTGCGCAAGCGCCTCGGACTCCCGGGTGAGAAGGTGTACAGCAACATCGCGAGGTATGGGAACACCACGGCCGCGAGCATTCCCATCGCATTGAGTGAAGTCGTGGCGGACGGAACCATCTCCCGCGGCAGCCTCGTGTGCCTCGCCGCGTTCGGATCGGGGTTCACCTGGGGAGCCAACCTGCTTCGCTATTGAGGCGTTGGCGCGCGCGCCGCATTCGCTGCGGCATGGCTCTCACGGCGATCACCTGGGCCCTGACGGCGTCGATCGGTGTCGCTGCGGCTCAGGAGAGCGCTGATTCGCTGGGCTTCAACGAAGGGTTCGACGGCGACTGGAAGGGCCGGTGGTCGACACGACGCCTTGCGGCTCGCGTGGGAACGTATGCCGTCGTCGACAGCATGGGGAATGCCGTCCTCAGCGCGAGAAGCCAATCGGCGGCATCGGCGATGGTTCGGCGTCTCTCCGTTGCGTCCCCCGACGTCGGACGAATTTCCTGGCGCTGGCTGGTGCCTGCCACCCTTTCGGGTGCCCGATCGGAGAGGACCAAGGGCGGTGATGACTTTGTTGCGCGGGTCTTCGTGATCTTCGAGGGTGAATTCGGGAGCCGCAGGACACGTGCGGTGTGTTATGTGTGGGCGGCGGCCGAACCCGTGGGCAGTACGTTTCCCAACGCCTATTCGGACCGGGTTGCAATGATCGTCCTCCAGAGCGGCAACAGTCGGGCGGGAAGCTGGATTCGTGAAGAGCGGGACTTTCTCGAAGACTACCGTGCCTTCTTTGGCGAAGCACCGGGCTCCGTGACCGGTACTGCGCTGATGGTTGACACGGACAACACCCGAAGCTCTGCGATCGCATTCTTCGACGATCTAACGGTGGCGTTCCGGTAACCAGGCAAACCGGGTCGGCGGCTCGCCGTTCGGCTCTAGACGCCGGCACGCTCCGATGGATGCCGGACCGCTCTGTAGATGATGGCGGCAGTTCCGTAGGCTATCGCGGCGACGAATAGCACGAGGCGCGAGCCGGATTGGAGGGCTATCAGCGCCGCCAGGGGCGCAGCGATCACGGACGCGAAGCCGTTGCTGGCCCACGCCAGCGCCGTCCGTGCGTGATCACCTCTCGCCATGGTTCTCAGCCCCAGCGGGAAGGGCGTTCCCATCACGAGCGCGGTCGGTGCAACGACGGCAAGCGCGACGACGGCTCGAGCTGCCAGCGGCCAGCCCTGGGCCGCGTGCACCACGATGAGCACTGCTCCACCCATCAATGCGAGCGTCCCGGCGAGCACCAATCCCGGCACCCAGCCATAGGTGGTGCTCAGGCGATCGGACCACGCGCTCCCCGCCCCCGAGCAGATGAGGATCGTCGACAGGACGGCAACGACGGCGTAGACCGGATGGCCCAAGAGCAGGATCATCACCTGGATGGCCGCGATCTCCATTGCCAGATAGCCCAAGCCGATTGCACCGAAATAGCCGACGACGGACATCGTCTGCCTGCTCATCCCGATCGTCGGGCGAGCCATGATTGGGATGAGCAGGCAGACGATCGCGAGCGCGGTGCTCTGGAGGAGTGTGGCGATGATCGTGACGAAGCCGAGCTCTGCGAAAGGCAGCCAGCTTCCACGGTCGGTACGCAGGAAGGTCGCGAGTGACGACAGCGTGAGAAAATGGTGGGGGAACGGCCGGGCGTCGGTTGCCGGTCGCACGTCGAGCGGATACTCCGATGCGAATCGCGTCGCGGCGGACGGGCCGTGTGCCGCGGCTCGCGCCGCGCGAAACAGCACCGGCTCCGCGGTCTGATGGAACCGCGTGCCTGGTGTGTCGGTTCCTGGCCCCCACTCGATATCGAATTGCCGTTCGGTCGCCCACCGTTCGAGACTGGCGAACTCGGCGGCGGAGAAGCCCGACGGCTTGAGCAACGTCGTGGCGGTGCCCCAGCTCCGTAGCACGATCATCGCCTGACTGGCCGTTGTCGGTGCCACCCGCCGAAGTGCGGCAGCGGCGGTCAGGATGACACGGACGTTCTCCCGGGGGGGCGTCGAACTCCAGCGTGTCACGGCGAGTATTCCGTCCGGCGATAGGATTTGCAGGTATCGCGTGTACGCTTCGACCGTATGGAGGAAATCCTCGGTCAACGCATGCACGCCGGCGGCTGCCGCACCGAGGCCGCCAGCGGGGCCGATCGTGATCACGTCGTAGGCTTCGCGAGTCCGGGATGCAAACGACCGCCCGTCGGCGAAGACCCAGTCTGTCCCCTCCGTGAACGTCTTGGCGATGGCGCGTTCCGCCGCCAGGTGTACGACATCGGCCACGGGCTCGACGGCCGTCACTCGCCGGGCCCCGTGCCGCCTGGCGTTTCGCACTTCCGTGCCTCCTCCGGCGGCGAGCACGAGTACATGACCCGGTGTTCGCACGGCGTACGGGGCTGCGGTCGGGAGCCAATCGAGCAGGTCGAGCTCTGCGGTATCGAGAGCATCGGTGGGTACGGCGCCCACCAGCTGTGCGTCCACGAACAGCCCCAGCTGGGATGGGAACTCCCCGCGAAATGCGAGTGACAACCCGGGTGCGTGGCGGAACGCGGGGGCGCCGACTGCGACGGTCCATCCGAGGGGGCTCGTTCGTTCGGCGATGCGTTCTGCGCCGGGGTATGCCGCGATTTGGGTGAGCGCCTTGTGGGAGGCGAGGTCGAGTTGCCACAGGGGTCGAGCGACCATGGCCACGGTGGCGATCAGTAGGAGGATGCCCATCGATCGGCCGCGGCGCGGATCTCCGCGCGCCGGCAAGACTCCCAGCACCGCAATGAGCGCCGGCGCCGCCAACGCCCTGTCCGGACTCCAGACGGAGAGCACGACCAGTGAGAGGGTGGCGCCGATCCCGGAACCGAAGAAGCTCGCACCGTAGATGAATCCGAGTCGGTTGTCCGAGAGTTGGAGCGCTAGGAGGATGGCGAGGGCACCTGCCGCGAACGGTAGGGCCAGCACGGCGTAGACGAGAGCCATGCGCGGCCACTGTCCGAGGTCCCAGAGGAGTTGGGTGGCATCGACCGGTATTCGATGGATAAGGGTGGGTGCTGCCAGGAGGGCAACGACCGTGAGCATCGTCGCACGGTAGAACCATAGCTCCGCTCGAGACCGCTCCATCTGCCCGCGGAGCGCCAGAACGGTGCCGGTGGTCCCGAATCCCAGCATGGCGACGCCGATTGCCATGTAGGCGAAGTGATGGAATTGCTCGATGGCGAACACGCGCACGAGCAGGAGTTCATAGGTGAGCGTGCCAGCGGAGACGAGGGTAACCGCGGCGGCTCGAGAGAGCGTCGCGTGCTTCAGCGGAGGCCTTCGAGCATCGGAACGAAACGCACCGGCAAGAGCGAGCGGGTTGTGAGGGCTCCGTCTTCCCGCTTCTCAACGAGAATGAGGTTCTGCACCCCATAGACGCTCCCCACGGGTATCAGCATGCGCGCGCCGGTTTTGAGCTGATCGGTGAGTGCGGGGGGAATGTACCCGGCGGCCGCCGTCACGATCACACCGTCAAACGGCGCGTGTTCTTCCCAGCCGAAGTGCCCGTCGCCGTGCCGTACGGTGACGTTCTCGTAGCCGAGCCGCCCGAGGCGCCGCCGCGCGCTCGCGGCGAGCGCCGCGAAGATCTCGATGGTGTAGACCTCCACGTCGAGTTCCGCCAGCACGGCGGCCTGGTATCCCGAGCCCGTACCAACCTCGAGCACCGTGTCGCCCGGTTCCACGCGTAGCATCTCAGTCATGTAGGCCACGATGTACGGTTGTGAGATCGTCTGTCCGTAACCGATGGGCAGCGGATGGTCTCCGTACGCGCGGTTTCGCTGGTCGGCAGGTACGAATTCGTGACGCGGGGCCGATCGCATGGCCCGCAAGGTCGCGGCGTCGCGCACCCCGTAACGCTCGATCAGCGCAACCATCGACTCGCGGGCTCGGCGCTGGCCTGGTGTCTCTTCCTGCCGCGTGACCTGAGCTGCGAGCGTGGTGGCCCAGCACGCGCAGACCAAGAGGGTAAGCTCGATCAGCGGCGGGGGTTTCGGCGTGAGCCGGATGCCCGCGCGGCCGCTACGTGGCCGCGAGCGACCGCAAAACGTTGCCATCCAGGTAATGGCCGCCATCATATCGCACGGTTTCGTACGGGATCTCGTGTTCCATGAGCCGGGCCTCGACTGAGGCCAAACGCGTTTCGTCGATGTACGGATCGTCAGTGCCAACCACCAGCGTCAGGCGTGAGTCCTCAAACTTGCCCCACGCCATCTCGAGATCCAGGTCGGGCGGCAATCCCTCACCCCACACGATGAGCCGATCGACAATCGCCCTGCCGAGGGAGACCCAGCGTGCCGCGGTCGCCCCGCCCTGCGAGAACCCCAGGACGCGAACTGAGACCGACGAGCGCGGCACCGTTTGAAACACGTGTTCATAGAGCCGATCGAGGTAGCGTACGTAGTCCGAGACCTCCGCGAGCCGCTCCTCGCGGGTCATCCAACTCGCGCCGATCTCGCCGCGCGCGTGATTCGTGTAGTAGCGCGATAGCCCCTCGGGAGCGACGATGAGCCGCGTACCATTGTCGAGCGCCGCAAACAGCTGGAGGAAATCACTGGCGAGCTGACCGTAGCCGTGACAGACGAACCACACTTCACTGAGCCGGTGGTCTGCCTGTCCCAGCGTGAAATACCGTGTGGTTCTCGGTACCGTGAAGTGGTGCTCGTGCATGGCGCGAAGTTATCCCGCACGCCGCTCCTGCGCGAGGGTGGGGACGCTGCTTCTAGCGCTCGGCACGCAGCCGCGCGGTGACGGGGAAATGGTCGGACGGGTAACGCCCCTCGCGTTGCGTTCGCACAATCGCCCCTTCCAGCACGGTGAGCTCGTGTGACACGAAGATGGCGTCGATCTTGGCACCGGAGCTATCGCCTCGAAAGGCATGGAAGGTGCCCACATGCGTCGCGGTGGGATGGGAGGCACGAAACGTGTCCACGAACGCTGGCGCGGGGGCTGAGGTGCCCGAGTCGGCGGTTGCGCGCGGCAGGGTACCTGTCAGGTACCGTTGCACCGAGTTGTCCTCTCCGGCATTGAAGTCCCCCATCACGATGACCGGCTCTCGCGGCTCGCGATCCGCGATCTCGTGAGCCAGGAGCTCGACGCTGCGTTCGCGGGATGGCTGCGATTCGTGGTCCAGGTGGACGTTGTAGACGTAGATCGTCAGCCCCGAGACGCGATCCTCGAGCCGCGCCCACGTGCAGATGCGGGTGATGCGATTGCCCCAGCTCGTCGATCCGGGAATCGATGGGGTCTCCGAAAACCAGAACGTACCGTGGTCGGCCACGGAAAACCGAGCGGTGCGGTAGAGAATCGCCACGTACTCTCCGAGCGTCTCGCCGTCGTCGCGTCCGACGCCGAGCTCGGTGTACTGGGGAAACGCGTCGCGGATCTCATTCAGCTGGAATCGAAGGGCTTCCTGAACTCCCAGCACGTCGGGCGCCTGCTCCCGGATCACATCGAACACCAGGGGCGAGCGCCGTTCCCAACGATTGTCACCGTCGGCCGCGGTTCCGTAGCGAATGTTGAAGCTCATGACCGTGAGATCCGGTCGCGCAGGCCCACATGCGGCAATACCCAGCGCCAGGCATGTGGCGGTGAACCGTGCGGCCGATCTCATCGGCTTCACTGGTTGCACGTGTGCGGGTGTCCTGCAGCTCGTCTCATTACCTAGCGGCGCTGGGCCGAAGCGGCCGCCCCGGGAGCGCGGGCGTGCGCTCGCCCCCCCGCAGCACCCATGCTCCGTTCACCATCACGTGCACGATCCCCGTGGGGTATTGATGTGGGTCCTCGAATGTCGCGCGGTCTCGAATACGGTCGGGGTCGAATGCCACGAGATCGGCGAAGGCTCCGGGTGCGATCACGCCGCGCCCACTCAGTTTGAGCCGCATAGCAGGGAGCGCGGTCATCTTGCGGACCGCCAGCTCGAGCGACATGGCTCGTTCGTCTCGGCAGTAGTGGCCCAGCACTCGCGGGAAGGTACCGAAGCTCCGTGGGTGAGGCGTTCCTCGTGCGAGCGGACCCTGGGTTGCGAGTGCCGAGCCATCGGAACAGATCATCCCCAGGGGGTGTGTGAGGAACCGTGTCGTGTTCTCCTCACTCATGCCAAAGCCCACCATCCCGGACCGCCCTCGGTCTCCAGTGATGAGCTCGAGCAACAGCCGATAGGGCTCCACCTCGCGCTCCGCCGCCAGCGTACCCAAACGCCGCCCGGCGGCCCAACGCAGTGAGTCTTCGGAGGTGGCGGTGATCTGAACGGCGTCCCAATTCCCGAGCTTGGTGATCTTCCCGCGTACGTCCCGCTCGATCCGGTCCGCCACCGAAGGTTGTGCCAACCGTCCGAGCAACCCAGCCGTTCCTCCATCGCGGGCCCACACCGGAAACAGCGACGTGAGTCCGGTGCTGTACGCAACGTAGGGATAGCGGTCGTACATCACGTCCACACGATCGTCACGCGCGCGCTCGAGCATTTGCAGCACCGGTTCTGCCTTCCACCAGTTCCGCTGACCTTGCGCCTTGAGATGTGAGATCTGTACCGGCACGCCCGCGAGACGCCCGACGTTCACGGCCTCTTCGATCGCGGCGAACAGTTGGTCGTCTTCGTTTCGCATGTGGGTCGCATACGGAAGGCCTGCCGCCGAGAGCGGTCTCGCAACGGCTACCAGTTCATCCAGCGTCGCGAAGGCGCCGGGGACGTATTCGAGTCCGCTGGAAAGGCCGCATGCCCCGGCGCGAAGCGCCTCGGCAACCAGGACCCGCATCCGATCGATTTCCTCCGGTGACGCCGGCCGATTCTCGGTGCCGATCACGAACTCTCGGACCGTGCCGTGGCCAACCATGCTCGCGAGGTTCACCGCGGTTCCCTGGATCTCGAGCTGGCGCACGAATCCGGAGAGATCGCTGAAGTCCAGTTCGACGCCTGACGATTCGCGATGTCGCTCGCGCACGCGTGCCGCCTGTTCGGCGCTCCACGGCCCAATGGAGCTCCCGTCCTGGCCGGCGACTTCCGTGGTCACACCCTGCCGGATCTTGCTTTCGGCCAGCGGGCTCACGAAGAGATCGAGATCGGTATGTGAGTGGATGTCGATGAACCCCGGCGCGAGCGCGAGTCCATCGAGGTCGATGGTCTCCGCTCGACCTGTGAGCAAGTGTGCCCCCACATCCGCGATTCGATCTCCGGAGACGGCCACGTCGGCGGACACCGGTGGGTTGCCGAGCCCGTCGAAGACCAGCGCATCTCGGAACACGGTGTCGATGGCGCCTTGGCGGCGGCTCCACGGTGGAACGGGTAGTCCGGCCAGCACTGCTGTTATGCCGACGCCGGCCTGAATGAACTGGCGTCGCTCAACGGGTCGTTGGTCGTGCCCCAGGTGATCGCCTCCCTCGCGTCCGGCAGCCATGGAAAGTCTCCTAGAAGCGCACGTCCACTAGTCGCAGGTGCACGGCCGGCCGCATCGTGACACGGCCGTCCCGCGTCAGGCTTGGCTGCGCGTCGGGTAGGAGGCTGGGAAAGCCGAGACGCAGGCCATCGCGGACGTTGAGCAGCGCTCCGTCCAGCGTCCCGTCGAAGTCGGTGCGGTTGTCGTTCCGGCCGGCTGTCCCTAGTGCGCCTGCGACGAGCCCGATGGTCGCGCCGATTGTGGGAATGGCAACTGCGGTGGCGTCATCTTCTACGCTCAGCAACAGATCGAGGCCCAACCCAGCAACCCCGCCCGCAACCCCCGCGAGGCTCGTGAGGCGCACTTGACCGGGGGTTGGCCTCCAGATGCTCGCGGTCGGAACGGCAGCCGCTAGCCCGACGTCTCCGCCGACGAGGGTGAACGCCCACAGGGCGTCGTCCTCCCGATCGAGCATTACGCCGAGCGCAAACCCGTACCACGTTCCCCAAAGCGCTGCATGGTCGGCGAGTGTGATGCCTCCGCGAGAGATGTCCTGGTGGCTGAGCAGGAGTCCGGTGCCGATTCCCGTGAGCCCGCCGATGACCATTGCGACCCATGGTCCCTCGTCCGACGGTTCGCTGATGTTCAGCGCCTGCTGCCAGCCAAGTCCCTGCCATGTTCCCCAAACCGTGGCTAGAGTGTACGCACCCGCTTGGCCCGCCGTGAGCGACCGGCTCCGCGCATAGGCGCGCGAGGCCAGATATCCCGTCGGGCCACCCACGAGCAGGCCCGCCCCGAAGGGTTCCGGGCTGTCGGCCCCAAACGCAGCGGGAATCGCAAGGCCGAGCCAGGTTCCGAAGAGCGTGTTCCAAACGACGAACTGCACTCGCCCACTCCCGGCGACGCGCGTGTCGCGCAGCAGGCCTAGCTGCTGGGCGGCTTCTCGCGCAGCCGGCGTGTCTGGGTAGCGGTCGAGAACGAGGCGTAGCAACTGTCTGGCGAGCTCGGTCCGTCCCTCCGTCTCCAAGCTTCTGGCGAGTTCCACCAGGACATCGGCCGTGTCGGCGGGTGTCTCCTGCGCGGCGATCGGCGTCGCGCGGACGATGCATGCGACTACAACCGCCATGCCTACCAGACATCGGCGTAGGGTCATGCGGCGAACTCCGGCGGTCGTTCGAGATGAAAGCCCGTCGCCTGCTGGTACGCTCTGGCCACGGCGAGCAGGTCGGCCTCTCCGTAGAGTTTCCCGATAAACGAGATGCTGACTGGTGTGCCGTCGTCACGGAATCCACTCGGCACGGTGACCGCCGGGTGGCCGGTGAGATTGGTGGTCAGCAGCACGCTGCCACCATAGGACGGCGTCACGAACACGTCGACGCCTTCCATCACCGCTTGCATCGCGCCCATGAGCATCGTCCGAATCCGGTTGGCCTGGATGTACTCGACTGCCGGAATGAGCCGGGACCGGCGGAACACATTCGGCCATGCGCGCGCAACCTGCCGCACCAGTGCATCGTCGCGGTTGCTGCGTGTCAGCTCGTCAAAGGCCGCCGCCGCCTCCGCGTTGAGGATGATCCTGAGCGCGTCCACCGGGAACCGGTCCGGCAGCTCGACGGGAATCGGATCCACTCCGAGCGAGCGAATGACACCCAACGCCGCACGGTCGTAGTCCCGCAACCGGTAGTCCTCCGGCGGCCGTTCGAAGGCACTGCGGTAGTAACCGATCCGGAGAGATGCGAGAGGGACTTGCGGGTCCCAGTCGAACGGCAGAGTCCGCGCCGTCGGGTCTTTGCCGTCCGCGCCGTGAATCGCGGCGAACACGAGCGCACAGTCCTCCGCGCTGCGGCAGATTGGACCCAGCTTGTCCATGCTCCACGAAAGGGCCATGGCGCCCCACCGACTCACTCGCCCGAACGTCGGTCGGAGCCCCGTGGCACCGCAGCGAGTCGACGGCGAGACGATGGAACCGAGCGTCTCACTGCCGATGCCGAATCCCACCAGCCCCGCCACCGTCGCCGACGCGGACCCGGCCGAGGATCCGGAGGAACCTTGTTCGGGATTCCACGGATTGCGCGTCTTGCCGCCGTACCACACGTCGCCCCATGCCAGGGCGCCCAACGTGAGCTTGGCAATCAGCACGGCTCCCGCTTCCTCCAGCCGATCAACGACCGTGGCATCGTAGGCAATCACCTGATTCTCGAACGGCGCGGCGCCCCACGTCGTGCGGTACTCCTCCTCCGCCAACAGGTCCTTGGCACCCCACGGTACGCCGTGGAGCGGTCCCCGATACCGGCCGCGAGCCATCTCGGCGTCTGCCCGTCGTGCCTGCCGGAGCGCCAAATCTTCGGTGAGCGTAATGGCGCATTCCAGCTTCGCTGCATAGCGCTTCATGCGCTCCAGGTACATCGTGGTCAACTCGACGGACGATACCTGACGGCTTCTGAGCAACTCGCCCAATTCCGTGAGCGACCAGAACGCAGCCCGCTCGAGATTCTCCGGTCGTGTGACTGAAGGCCGTCGCGTCCTGCGGTGCGCGCGGCGCTCTACGGCTGGCGTGTGCGATGGTATCACCGGGTCGAAGAGGAGCGCCGGGTGCACGTCGTTCGGGATCGACACCGCGCGCATTTCCTCGTACGCCTCGAGGTTCTCGTTCAGCCCCGCCAGCATCAGATCGCGCTCGCCGTCGGTGAACTCGAGCCCGGCGACCGCCTCCGCGTCGGCGAGCATCTCCTTGGTGATCGTGCCGGCTTCCTGCGCCAGCCCCCACAGCGCGGCCGGAAGGGCGGTCCCCCCGAGTCCCGCTGCTGCGAAGTAGGCCATGAAGCGCCGGCGATCGAGGTCTTGCTCGGGTCGGTCGCCGCTGCCGATCGGATTGGTCTGTCGCATGACGTTGTTCGGGAAGGGGTGAAGGAGGTAGGCACGCGCCGCGTGCAGCGTGTCCGAATGGACAGTGAAACATACGACGGTGGGCGGCGGTGGCCAGGGTGGCGCGCCGCCTACCGACCGCTCGGCAGCGGTGTGATGCTCTAGGCTATCCCGCCACCCGTTCGAGCACGCGCCTCATGCGCTCGCGCACCTCGAGCGCCATCGGTTCCATGTCCGAACGTCCGGCAATTCCCAACTGCTTCACCGGGTCGAGTGCCGCGACCACGCTCTTGCCCGGGTCGTCCGACGCGTACACGATCACGTTGCACGGTAGGAGCATGCCGATGTTCCGTTCCCGCGAAAGGGCCTGATGGGCGATTGGAGGGTTGCAGGCGCCGAGAATGACGTACGGCCGAAATTCGACATCGAGCTTGTTCTTCAGCGTTGCCTTGACGTCGATCTCGGTCAGCACCCCGAATCCCTCCTTGCCAAGCTCCTCACGAGCACGCTCGACCGCGGTTTCGTATCCGAGTGGTACCTCGACGTGCAGTCCGTAGCCGATCGAATCTTGCACCATGACTTCTGTTCCTCCTCTTCTTGTTCGTCCGAGCGTGGCACTCGGGAAGCCCACTCGGTCTGGGTTCGTCACGATGCTGAAAGATACCCGTCGCTGCGGTTGGACGGGGTCGCGCCGCACGTTGACCAAAGGGGAGGAGAACGCTAGAATTCGCCGGCTCCGCCGCCGGGCGGAGCCAATTGACAATGGCAGGTAGCATTGGCACACAACATTCTCATTGTGCAAAGGATCCAGCCATCAAGCACTTGACTGGCCAGGGGCGGTCAGTGGCGCCACTTGCGGCGGTCGCCCTCGCGCTACTGATCTCGGCCTGTTCCGGTGAGTATCCGCAGTCCACGCTGCATCCTACGGCGGATTTCGGTGAGGATATCGACAGCCTCTATCGGACCATCTTCTGGTGGGCGCTCGGGGTGTTTGTGGTGGTGGAAACCGCTCTGCTCTACGTTATCCTCCGATACCGCGAGCGCAGGGCCTCGACAGACCCGAAGCATGTCCATGGCAACACGCTGCTGGAGATCGCGTGGACCCTGGCACCGGCCGTGGTGCTCATCTTCATCGCCGTTCCCACCATCCAGACGATCTTCCGCACCGACGGCAGCCCCGCGGAGGGAGCGCTGCAGGTCGAGGTGATCGGCCACCAATGGTGGTGGGAGTTCCGGTATCCCGAATACGGCATCACGACGGCGAACGAGATGCACGTTCCGCAGGGACGTCCAGTTGCGCTGTCGATGACTTCGGTTGACGTCATCCACAGCTTCTGGGCTCCCAAACTGGGTGGCAAGCGGGA
The DNA here is from genome assembly GCA_039588295.1 of Gemmatimonadota bacterium. Taxonomy (GTDB): domain Bacteria; phylum Gemmatimonadota; class Gemmatimonadetes; order Gemmatimonadales; family GWC2-71-9; genus JAOTVV01. The sequence continues at coordinate 77,045 of JBDHAB010000002.1, read as the reverse complement.
CGTAATGCCGGGTCGCACTACCCGAATCGCGTTCCAGGCGGATTCGGTGGGTGAGGTCTTTGGTCAGTGTGCTGAGTTTTGCGGCACTTCCCACGCGAACATGCGGTTCCGTGTCATGGTGGATGCCCCGGATGGCTTCGACGCCTGGGTGGAGCAACAGACCAACCCGCCCGCGCCGGTCGATTCCCTCTCGGAGCTCGCGCGTCGAGGGGTGGAGACATTTCGGCAACCGGTCAAGCTGTGCATCGGGTGCCACGTGGTGGAAGGCGTGGCCCAAGGAGTCTTGGGACCCAACCTCACCCATGTGGGCAGCCGGACGACGATCGCTTCGGGGATCTTGCCAAACTCGCCCGAGGGTTTGGCTCGGTGGTTGCGCGATCCGGTGGCGGAGAAACCCGGTAGTCTGATGCCGAAAGTCGATTTGACGGAAGATGAGGTTGCGGCGCTGGTCGCGTATCTCCAGAGCCTGAGGTAGGGGGGACGTCGCCTATGGCTACTTCGGTTGCGCCACACGTCCCGGCCGACTCAGCGTCGTTGGGGTCCCGCATCTGGAGCTGGGTGACCACCACCGATCACAAACGGATCGGAATCCTGTATGGGGTCAGTGCGTTCGCCTTCTTCCTCCTGGGCGGCCTCGAGGCGCTGATCATCCGGCTGCAGCTGGCGTCGTCAGGGAACGACCTCGTGAGCGCAGCGACGTACAACGAGCTGTTCACGATGCACGGCACCACGATGGTCTTTCTGGCCATCATGCCCCTGTCGGCCGCGTTCTTCAATTTCGTGATTCCGCTGCAGATCGGCGCGCGGGATGTCGCGTTTCCCCGCCTGAACGCGTTCAGTTACTGGGTGTTCCTGCTCGGCGGACTGTTTCTCAACGCGAGCTTCTTGGTCGGTTCCGCGCCGAACGCAGGCTGGTTCGGGTACGCGAACCTCACGTCATCGCAGTACTCTCCGGGACTGCACGTTGATTTCTGGGTTCTGGGGCTGCAGGTGCTGGGGGTCGCGTCGATTGCGGCCGGGATCAATTTCATCGTCACCATCGTGAACCTGCGTGCTCCGGGGATGCGCCTGATGCGCATGCCGGTGTTCACGTGGATGAGCCTGGTCACACAGTTCATCATCGTGACGGCATTCCCGGTGATCACGGTCGCGCTCGTGTTCCTGATGTTCGACCGGAAGTTCGGCACCAATTTCTATTCGGTGGCCGCCGGCGGCGACGTGCTCCTTTGGCAGCACCTCTTCTGGCTCTTCGGTCATCCCGAGGTCTACATCCTGATCCTGCCTGCCATGGGGATGGTCTCGGACGTGATCCCGACGTTTTCGCGGAAGCCGCTGTTCGGGTACGCCATCGTGGTGTACTCGGGGCTGTTGATCGGCGTCCTTGGGTGGGGTGTGTGGGCGCACCACATGTTCCAGGTCGGACTGGGACCGGTGGCCGACTCCGTGTTTTCGGCGACCACCATGCTGATCGCCATCCCGACCGGGGTGAAGATCTTCAACTGGATCGCGACGATGTGGGGCGGGAAGATCCGGTTCACCACGTCCATGCTGTTCGCCGTCGGCTTCATTGCGATGTTTATCGTCGGTGGGCTCTCGGGCGTCATGCACTCCTCACCACCGGCCGATCTGCAGCAAACCGATACGTACTTCGTCGTGGCCCATTTCCACTACGTGCTGTTCGGTGGGGCGATGATGGGCATCTTCGCCGGTATTTACTACTGGTGGCCCAAGGTGACGGGCAAGCTCCTCAACGAGACGATCGGGAAGCTGAACTTCTGGCTGACGTTGATTGGAGCGAACCTCGCATTCTTCCCGATGCACTTCATCGGACTCCTGGGCATGCCTCGACGGATCTACACCTACGATGCGGCGCTGGGGCTCGACTCGATGAACCTGGTAGCGACCGTTGGTGCGTTCGTCATGGGGGTGGGTGTTCTGCTGTTCCTCGTGAACGTGGTGTGGACGCTCAGCAAGGGCGCACCGGCGGGTGATGATCCCTGGGGCGGTGCCACACTGGAATGGTCGATCCCCTCGCCGCCGCCGGCGTACAACTTCACGGCGATTCCTGAGGTACGGAGCCGGCTCCCCCGGTGGTCCACGGACGGCATGACCCCGCTTCCCAAGACGCCACTCGAACCGATCCATCTTCCCGGTGGGTCGTTCTGGCCTGCGGTTGCGGCGATCGGAATCGTCGTGATCGCCACCGGCGCCGTCCTCGGCAACCTGTGGGTGGCGCTCGGAGGCGCGGCCGTCCTCGTTGTCAGCATCTATGCCTGGGCGTTCGAGCCCTTCGAGATGTAGCATGACGCACGCTGCCACAGCTCATCACACGAGTACCGGACTCGACAGCCGAAAGATCGCGTTCTGGACCTTCATCGGGTCGGAGTGCCTGCTCTTCGGGTCGTTGATCTCGACCTACTTGGTCTATCAGGGAAAGAGCGTGTCGGGTCCGACACCGGCCGAGATTCTCAACATCCCGCTCACGTCCGTCAGCACCTTCGACCTGCTCATGTCCAGCCTGGCCATGGTGCTGGCGCTGGCGGCGGTGCAGCGAGGCGACAAGGTGTGGGCGCGAGTATGGCTCGGTACCACCGCGCTGCTCGGCGCGATCTTCCTCGGGTTTCAGGTGTTCGAGTTCTGGTCCTTCGTGCACGAAGGACTCACACTGCAAGTCAATCTGTTCGGCTCGACGTTCTTCACGTTGACGGGATTCCACGGAGGCCACGTCGCGGTCGGCGTGATCTGGTTGCTCACGCTCCTGGTTCGGTCGTTCCAGGGCAAGCTGGGGCCCGACAAAGCGCTGAACGTGGAACTGGCTGGACTCTACTGGCACTTTGTGGACGTGGTGTGGATCGTGATCTTCACGGTTGTGTATCTGCTGCGCACCAATGGAGGGGCTTGATGAGTGAACAGCCCGCGCACTCGGAGCGCGCGCATCCCGGGGTCGGAACCTATCTGACCGTGGCGGGTGTGCTGACGGTCATCACGCTCGTGGAGGTCGGAGTCTTCTACGTCCCGGCGTTCCGGCCGTTCCTCGCACCGATTCTCCTGATCCTCTCGGGGACGAAGTTCGCGCTCGTGGTGATGTTCTACATGCACCTCAAGACGGACCACCGGTTGTTCACTGCCATCTTCACCGTTCCGCTCCTGATCGCGATGGCGGTAGCTGTCGCACTGCTGTTTCTCTTCGGGGTATTTGCAGTAGGGTCCTAGCGACGCCCCATGGACGGTGGTTGAGGCCCCGGACGACGGCTAGTCGCTCGGGGTCTTCTGTTTTCACGGGCTCGGTTCCTGTCCTCGCAGGGGGTAGGTGGGTTTCCATGGTGGTTGCGGCGGACGTGTTGCCCGAGACATCATTCGTCGCCCTATGCCTGCCGCGAGAACCGAGGGGACCGTGTCAACCGGCGTGCTTCGCCATGGCAGAGCTGCCGACTATCTTGAGCTGACGAAGCCCAACATCGTCGGTCTCATCCTGTTCACGGTTGCTGCCGGGTTCTACCTTGGGGCGCCGGGCATGGTGGACCTCCCCGGACTCCTCCACACGCTCCTCGGTTCGGCATTGGTTGCCGGTGGCAGCAACGCGCTGAACCAGATCCTCGAGCGGCAGATTGATGCGCGCATGCGGCGAACGAGGAGCAGACCGTTGCCGTCGGGACGGCTCCGTGCGGCCGAGTCGACGGTCGTCGCATGGACCATGGGATTGGCCGGCGTCGCCTACCTCGCTGTGTTCACCAACCCCATCGTTGCCGTGCTCGCCGCGGCGACCCTGGGTTCGTACGTCTTTCTCTACACGCCACTCAAGCGCCGTTCATCGCTGTGCACGCTGGTGGGCGCCGTTCCCGGTGCGCTACCGATCGTGGGCGGATGGGCTGCAGCTCAAGGTACGGTGAGCCTCCGGGCCTGGGTGCTCTTCTTCATTCTCTTCCTGTGGCAGCTGCCGCATTTCCTGGCCCTCGCGTGGCTCTATCGCGAGGACTACGCCCGCGCCGGACTGCGGATGCTCAGCGTCACCGCCGGTGCCGAGGCGACGTTTCGGCAAGCGCTGCTCTACGCGGTGGCGCTCCTGCCCGTGAGTCTCGCACCTACGGTGCTGGGCACCACCGGGGTGGTCTACTTCGCGGGTGCGGCCGGCTTGTCCCTCTGGCTCATTGCGGCAACCATGGCGGTGAGCTTTGACCACTCGCCGCGGAAGGCGCGCCGGTTGTTTCTCGTCACCGTGGTGTATCTCCCTTTGTTACTCGCACTGATGATGGCGGACAAGGTCGGATGAACGCTGGGTCACGCGTGAGGTCCACGGCGCCAGCTCTCGCGGTCGTGTTGCTGGTTGCCGCATGTGCACCCGGAAGCCCGGCCGCTCTTGCGCCGGAGACAGGCGATTCGGCCCGTTTCGAACGGTTCACGTTGCGTTACCTGGAGGGAGATTTCCGCCCGGACGACGAATCAGACGACCCGCTCACCCGGCTGCGTCCCGACGCCGAGCGGAGGGCGTTGCAAGCGGCGCGCGATGTGCTCCGCGAGTTGCGGCTCATCGACACCGTCGGGCTCACGAATACGCAGCGCGTGGATTGGCTGTTAGTCGAGTCACGTGCCAAGCGCACGTTGGCCGACAGCGTCTTACGGACCCCCGAGCGGGTACCGAGACGGTACGTGACCCTTGGCGATCTCTACTGGCGGGTGGGTGGAGACGAGGAGCCGAGCGAGGAGGACTGGGAATGGGCGGTGGAGACACTGGAGCGTGCTCCACGTGCTTTGGCGCTCGGACGCGATCGTCTGGTGGATCCTCCCCCCCTCTGGATCGCGCTCGCCGAATCCACCATCGATGGATCGGTGGGGTTCCTCGCCGGCGAATTCGTCGAGCGCGCCGCACGGGCGCCGGATGGAGTGCGGGAGCGATTATTGGAGGCCGGTGCTGTTGCTCGTGAGGCACTCGCCGCCTATGCGGCATTCCTGCGTGACACCGTGTCGTCGGGCGGCGAGACCTCCTGGGCCGTCGGTGCGAGCTACTACGATTGGCTGCTTCGCGAGGTGCACTTTCTCCCGTACACCGCGGAGACGATGATCGCCGAGGGATACCGAATCCACGAGCAGACCAAGCGTGCACTCGATTCACTGGCAGCGACGATCGACTCCGCCAAGAGCTGGCGGCAATTGGTGGACGAGATGCAGGGCCGCCACCCCGAGCCGGGAGAGATCATCGCGGCCTACCGCCGAGCCTCATTGCATGTGCTCGGGTTCCTGATCCAGCACGACCTGATCCGCATCCCACCGTGTCAGGAATTGCTGTACGTGCCGACCCCACCGGCGCTGCGGGAGACGTACGCGTGGGGTGGCTACGGCGGGATCCGTGAGCGCGATAGCGTGATGTACGGCCGCTTCTTCGCCACCGACGTCACACCGGGAATGACACCGCAAGAGGTGGACGACAAGCTGCGGGCTCAGAGCTACGGGTGGATCAGCGTGATCGCGCTGCATGAGGGGTATCCCGGTCACCACTTGCAGACCGTGTATGCACGCCGCAATCCGCGCCTGCTGCGACGCCGTTTCTCGAGCACCTACTATGGAGAGGGGTGGGCGCTCTACGCCGAGCACTGGATGCGTCGTGCCGGGTTGTTCACGACCGATGACCAGAAGCTCGCGCAACTGCAGATGCGGCTCTGGCGCACCGCGCGGGTGATCATCGATCCATCACTGCACACCGGTCGAATGAGCTACGAGGAAGCGGTGCGGTTCTTTGTCGACGAAGTGGGGCTCACGCGGTCGGCAGCGGAAGCAGAGGTGAACCGTTACACCACGTGGCCGACGCAGGCGCCCAGCTACATCATCGGGTGGCTCGAGATCGAACGACGCAAGGCGGAGCTGCAGGCCGAACTCGGAGAGCGATTCGACGACAAACGGTTTCATGAGACACTGCTGGAGCAGGGAAGCCTCCCGCTCGCGTTGCTACGGAGGGCAATGAGGGACGAGATGAAGTGAGAGGGGCGAGCGCGCTGTGGCCGACCGAGTTCACGGGTCTGACGGTGCCCTCGGGGTGAGCGGTACCCAGCGGTGTTGACCTCCTCCGATCATGAGTCCGATCAGCGCTCCTATCCCTGAGCTCGACACCGTGAGTCCGGTGCTTATCGGGTCGCTGAAATTGGGAAGCTCTCCGTCGGCCAGATGAACGGCGAGGCTCGTTCCCAATCCTGCGAGGAACCCCACCAGCGCTCCGCGGCTTCCATTACTCCCCGCGTGACGATCGATACCGATGATGTTGAAAGCCGGCACGGTCGTGCGTCGCGGGTCGCCCAGCGTGCATGGTGCGGCAGGGTACGGGCAGTAGCGGAGCGCTGTGGAGTCCGGCGCGAACGGTGCTACGAGGCGGCCGCGGTGCAGTTCTCCGTCTCTGAGGTGGATTCTGACGATGGTACCACGTGACAGCGTGCTGCTCACCAGCGGTTGCTGTGCGTGCGCGTTCGTTGGTGCGAGCACCCAGGTGACCACAACGAGGACATACAGGAGGCTGCGGGCTTGTCTCATCGGAGTTGTGTCGTCTGTACCCGCCCCAAAGATCGCGTGGGACCTCGTTGTGCGATAGACTGGGATAAGGGATAAGGGATAAGGGATAAGGGATAAGGGATAAGGGAACGGGTGCGTCGGCCGGTCGGCCAGCACACCCGTTCCATCTATGTACACGCCGGAGCTCGCGCTCCGGTCGCTATGGTGAGGCGACGCGCTTAGCGCTCGCCTCCTGCACGGAGTCGGACGATTCTCGACTGTCCGGTCTCTCCGCGCAGGGAGTACACCCGCAGGGAGACGACCTCATTCGGCTGCACCGTTCGCACGGCCTCGTCGAATTCGGCCTCCGTTTGCACACGTTCCCCGTTGACATGCGTGATGATATCGAGCCAGCCGCGTTGGGTGACCGGTGGGAAGATCCTGTTCCGCGCCGGACCGTTCGGATCGACGGCCGTCACGATGAGCCCGCGGCTCTCGGAATCGATGCGGGCGTCACGCACCATACGTGCGCTCATCGCTTCCAGCCGGAGACCGAGTTTGTCGTCGTAGGAGACGTCTTCGGGCGCGTCGTCGCGATCGGCTCGTGCAACACGTGGCTGTTCGGCATTCCCGGCGGCCATGAGCCGCACGGTGAACGTGCGCCGCTCGGCACCCCGCCGCATGACCGTGACGCGGGCCTGATCGCCCGGCCGCTTGAAGCCCACAATCTGCTGTAATTGCGCGGTGTAGTCCGCGCGTTCTCCATCGACTTCGATGATGACGTCACCAGGCTCAATGCCGGCGCGCTTCGCCGGACTGTCGTCGTTTGGAATGCCGCTCACCACCACGCCGCGCACTTCATCCAGTCCCACGTACTCTGCGTCCTCCGGCCCGGCGTCTCTTACCTCCACACCGAGCGCGGCACGCGTTACCGTCCCGTCCTCGATGATCTGCTCACCGACGGTCCGCGCGAGATTGATCGGAATCGCAAAGCTGTATCCGGCGTACACGCCGGTGCGGCTCGCGATGGCCGAGTTGACGCCGATCACCTGACCGCTCGCGTTGACGAGCGGGCCGCCCGAGTTGCCCGGGTTGATGGCCGCGTCGGTCTGAATGAAGTCCGAGATCGCCAAGGGGGAGCTGTTGAGCTGCAGCCGTCGACCCCGCCCGCTCACGATGCCGGCGGTCACGGTGAACGGGAAGTCCTCGCCAAGCGGACTGCCGATTGCGAGCACCCACTCACCCACCTGGACCGCGTCGGAGTTACCCAACGCCATCGCAGGCAGATCTTCCGCGTCGATCTTGATGACGGCGATGTCCGTGAGCGGATCGCGGCCCACCACCCGGGCCGTGAACTCGCGTCGATCGAAGAGCCGCACCGTCAAACGGTCGAAGCCCTCCACGACGTGGTTGTTGGTCATGACGTAGCCGTCGGGCGAAATGATGAAACCGCTGCCCTGCCCGCGCGGCGGTTGCGGCTGAATGTCTTCGCGATTCGGAAAGTCGAAGAACCGGTCGAACGGCGAAGGCACCTCCTGGCGCTGCCGCGACGAACGTTCCTCGACGCGACGCTCGGCTCTGATGTACACGACCGCTGGCCTGACGGCTTCGGCGACCGCTACAAAGGCGCCACCCAGGTCCACGACCGGCTGTGCGGGCTGCACGGGTGCAGGCCGAGTTCGCAACACCTGGGCCGCCGGCTGCTGGGCCAGCGACCGTTCGGGCACATCGATGACAACAATGAACGCGACGGCGAGCGCGAGCGTGACGCCGACCAGCGTTCCGAACTTGACCCACTCTCGGGTACGGGACATGTCGCTTTCTTTACCTCGTCTTCGATCTGTTGCACAGAGAACTGAACCGCTGCCTTACCTGTAACCCCGGACGGGGGCACGTGTTTCCACGCCCCCCGTTCGCCTGCCTCGTTGATGCGCGCCGCTACGATTTCGAGTCGTCGACGATCTCGTAGTCGGCCTCAACGACCTCTTCCTGACCCTCGGCGGATGCCGCTTCGCCTTCCGCCGCCTCGGCCGTGGGCTCCGACTGCTCCTGGGCCTGTGCGGCCTGGTACAACGAGGCACCGGCGGCCGAGTACGCCTGATTCAGTTCCTCGAGAGCCGTCTTGATGTCGTCCGCGGCACCGGAGCGCAGCGCCTGCTTTGCCTTCTCAATCGCGCTGTCGAGCCGGTCTTTGTTGGACTGATCGAGCCGATCGACCCAGTCCTTCGACTCCTTCTCGATCTGGTAGACCATCGAGTCGAGCCGGTTGCGGTTGTCGATCTCCTCGCGGCGTGCCTTGTCGTCGGACGCATGTTGCTCCGCGTCTCCGACCATCCGATCGATCTCGGAGTCGGACAGTCCGCTCGAGGCTTCGATGCGGATCTTCTGCTCCTTCCCGGTGGCCTTGTCCTTGGCCGACACGTGAAGGATGCCGTTCGCGTCGATGTCGAACGTGACCTCGACCTGCGGAATGCCACGCGGCGCGGGTGGGATGCCCGTCAACTGGAAGCGGCCGATCGTGCGGTTGTCGATCGCCATCTGCCGCTCGCCCTGGAGCACGTGGATCTCGACCGTGGTCTGGTTGTCCTCGGCCGTCGAGAAGATCTCGGACTTCTTCGTCGGGATCGTCGTGTTCCGCTGAATGAGAACGGTCGTGACGCCGCCCAGCGTCTCGATCCCCAACGACAACGGGGTGACGTCGAGCAGGAGGACGTCCTTCACCTCCCCCGCCAACACACCACCCTGAATGGCCGCGCCGATACCGACAACCTCGTCGGGGTTCACACCCTTGTGCGGGTCCTTGCCAAAGAAGTCCTTGACGATGTCCTGCACCTTGGGAATTCGGGTCGAGCCACCAACCAGGATGACCTCGTCGATGTCACCGGGCTTCAGATTGGCATCCGCCAGCGCCTTCTGCATCGGTGCGATGGTCCGCTGGAAGAGATCGTCCACCAACTGCTCGAACTTGGCCCGGGTCAGTGTCAGGTTGAAATGCTTCGGACCGGACTGGTCCGCCGTGATGAACGGCAGGTTGATGTCGGTCTGCGCCCGGCTGGACAGCTCCATCTTGGCTTTCTCCGCGGCCTCCTTGAGCCGCTGCAACGCCATGGCGTCTTTGGAGAGATCGATGCCTTGGTCCTTCTTGAACTCTTCGACCAGCCACTCGATCACCCGCTGATCGAAGTCGTCCCCGCCAAGGTGCGTGTCACCATTGGTGGCCTTCACCTCGAAGACGCCTTCGGCCAGCTCGAGAACGGAGATGTCGTACGTTCCACCACCGAGGTCGAAGACCGCGATCTTCTCTTCCTGCTTCTTGTCCAGGCCGTACGCCAGTGCGGCGGCGGTCGGCTCGTTGATGATCCGCAAGACGTCGAGACCCGCGATCTTACCGGCGTCCTTGGTGGCCTGGCGTTGAGAGTCGTTGAAGTACGCCGGGACCGTCACGACGGCCTTCTGGACCGAATGCCCGAGGTAGTCCTCCGCGGTCTGGCGCATCTTCTGCAGGATCATCGCGGAGATCTCAGGCGGCGTGTAGCGCTTGTCCTGGACCTCCACAGCGGCGAGATCGTTCTGGGCCGCGACGACCTTGTACGGGACCTCTCTCATCTCGCTGGAGACTTCGCCGATCCGCCGGCCCATGAACCGCTTGATCGAAAAGACCGTGTTCTTCGGGTTGGTGATGGCCTGTCGCTTTGCGACCTGCCCGACGAGGCGCTCACCGTCCTTCGTGAACGCCACGACGGACGGGGTCGTGCGACCGCCTTCTGAGTTGGGGATCACGACCGGGTCACCACCCTCCATGACCGCGACCACCGAATTTGTGGTGCCCAAGTCGATCCCGATTACCTTTTCAGCCATCGGACCTTTCCTCGTCGTAGGAGTTTAGATACGTACGCCGTGCCGATGGTCGCTTGCGCAAGGCCCATACCAGCGATATGCGCCAAAACGGCAGACGCATAGGCGGCCGGTGTCATCTTGTATGTCGTTGTGGGGTTTGAGGTTACAGAGTCTGTGACGGATTGCGATGTTTCCCTATAAGGATGACAATCCAACCCTGCGCACGCCGGTCATCACGATCGTGCTGATCGTCGTGACGAGTTTGGTGTGGGTGGCCGTGCAAGGTGCCGGCGCGCCCGCATCGTTGGCGCGGTCGGTGTGCGAGCTGGGCCTCATCCCCGGGGAGGTCATGGGTCGGGTGTCCTCGGGGACGACGATTCCTGTCGGTGCCGGGGTGGGCTGTCGGCTGGACGCCGGGGGAAACTGGCATACGGTCCTGAGCTCGATGTTTCTCCACGGAGGCTGGCTCCATCTCATCGGCAACATGTGGTTCCTGTGGATCTTCGGAAACAACGTGGAAGACTCGATGGGACGGGGTCGCTTCCTCCTCTTCTACGTCGTCTGTGGCGTCCTGGCAGCCGCGGCACAGGTGATGGTGAGCCCCAGCTCCGCCGTGCCCATGGTCGGGGCGTCCGGGGCCATCAGCGGCGTCATGGGGGCCTATCTGATTCTCTATCCCAAGGTCCGGGTGCATCTCCTGGTGTTCTTGGGCTTCTTCGTCACGACGGTGGCGGTGCCCGCGTACTTCATGCTTGCCTACTGGGGGTTGCTGCAGCTCTTGGGGAGTGTGCCGATGGTGGGCGGTGGGGGCTCGGGTGGCGGGGTGGCGTTCATGGCCCATCTCGGTGGGTTTGTCGCCGGCGCGGCGCTCATCAAGGTGTTTGCGCAGGAGGAGCTGGTGGAGGCGCACCGGCGAATCCTGCGCCGCCCACGGGTCGTATTCCGGGATTTCAGCGGCGATCGCTGGCAGTAGCAGCGTAGTGCTCGCGACCGCGAACGGTCCGTCCGTCTCGACCAGCGAGCCGAAGCGCGTGGCCTAGTAGCTTCACGAGCGTCGGATACGTTTACAGATCACCGCCGAGCTCGAAGGTGCCGACTCAGCCGTCATGACCTGTCCCAAGATCCTCGCTCAGGCGACAACGGCGTACGGCAACCGAAAACACCTAGGGGGATGACGAATGCGAAGCGTGGTGTGCCGCTCTGTCCTTGTGGGGGGGAGCGTGTTGATGGTAATGGCAAGTGCCCGTCCGGCGACGGGTCAGGTGGAGATCCACTCGAAAGCGATGGAGATCACCTTGACCGGCCGCCTCCATGCACAGTTCAACAGCACGTCGGTGGCCGGCGAACCGTCGTCCGAATACCTCGTTCGCCGCGCCCGTCTCACGGCGGAGATCAAGGTCAACGACTTCGTGAGCGGCAAGATCCAGCCGGACTTCGGCGAAGGAGAGATTTCGCTCAAGGATGCATACGTACGGCTCAACTTCAGTCCGACCTTTCGGGCCACGATCGGTCAGTTCAAGCGTCCGTTCGACGTCTTCGAGCTCACGAGCTCGACTCAGATCCTCGTGATCGAGCGTGCCGGGGGCGTCCGCGGTGTGAGCGCATGTGCAGGGCCCGGCGGCGTGTGCTCGTTCAGCCGGTTCACCGAGAAGCTGCAGTTCGCCGACCGCGACATCGGGATCAAGGTCGACGGCCGGGACCCATCGGGGCGGTTCTCGTATGCTGCCTCAGCGACCAACGGAACCGGCGCGAACACGGCCGACGAGAACGGCACGAAGTCCTACACGGGCCGAGTGCAGGTTACGGCCGCGAGCGATGTGAAGGTCGCGGCGAACGTGGGCGTACATGACTACTTCGATCCTGCGCAGGGTGACGAGTACGCCGTCGCGTTCGGTGGCGACGTAGAGATCGGCAACTACTCCGAAGGTCTGCACGCAAAGGCGGGTGTTGTTGCGGGGGACAACTGGCAAAACTTGTTGGCGAGTGGGCCCAGCAACTTCTTCACGGCGCAGGGGATCGTCACGTACAAGGTGTCCGTCGCGGAGAATCCGTTTGCCTCGTACGTCGAGCCGGTGGGCCGGGTGAGCTGGGGTGATCCCGACACCGACCTGAGTGATGACGACGGATGGCTCTTCACGCCCGGCGTGGTCGTGTATTTCACAGGTCGCAATAAGCTCGCGGTCAACGTCGACATTTGGACACCGGCGACCGGCGACACGGAGATTTCACTAAAAGTGCAATCGTATCTGCACTTCTAGCAGCAGGTAGCGCCCAACGACGGATTCCGCCGGGAGCGCATGGACGCATCAGTTGGCTGGCCAGTAGCGGCGGCAAGCACGTCGCTTGAGCGACGACGCAGACGATGGCATGAGGAGGGCATCAAAGGATTCATGTTCCTTTGTGGCCCCTCTCGATCGTCGTCACCCCGAACCGACCCACGCTGGACCTAGCAGGGAGAGCGTGGGACGCCGGAACCGGGCCTCGCCAATTGCGGAACCCCGAAGACCCCGTCAGATTGCGGGACTCCATGAACCGCCCGTACGCCGCTTCCGACCGCCTCGTGCTGGCGTCGCCGCTGGCGACCGCCGATTCCGCAGCGCTCCTATGACGCTCACGCGCGCCCTGATCCGTCGTCTTCCCAAGGCGGAGCTCCATGTGCACATGGACGGCTGCCTGCGCCCGCAGACCATGCTCGACATCGCCCGGGAGCAGGGAATCGAGCTTCCAGCCGACGAGCCGGAGCGTCTGGCGGAAGCGGTGTTCGTGCGCAATGCACAGAGCCTGGAGGAGTACCTCGAGCGCTACAAGTTCACGATTTCGGTGATGCAAACCCCGCAGGCAATGGAACGGATCGCGTACGAGTTCGTGGTGGACGCCGCCGCCGACAACATTCGCTACGTCGAGGTCCGCTACTGCCCGGCACTGCACACGCCGGCGCTGTCGTTGGCCCAGGCGGTGGAAGCGCCACTCGCCGGATTTCGACGCGCCGAGGCGGAAACGGGGACGATGGTCCGGGTAATCATCGCGGCGCTGCGGACATTGCCGCCGTCGGTGTCGCACGACCTGGCACGGTTGGCGCTCGACTATGCGGAGGACGGGGTGGTGGCGTTCGACCTGGCGGGGGCCGAGCGTGGGCATCCCGCCGTGGATCACGCCAAGGCGTTCGAGCACGCGCGCGGTCACGGGCTCTCGTGTACGTGCCACGCGGGAGAAGGCGATGGGCCGGAGTCGATCCGCCAGGCATTGCACATCTGCGGCGCGCAACGGATCGGCCATGGGACGAGGCTGTTCGAGGACCCCGAGCTCGAAGCAGAGGTGATCGAGACCGGTATCCCGCTCGAGATCTGTCTCACGTCCAACGTGCATACCCACACCGTGGTGAACGTCGGCGAGCATCCCGCGCGGCGGTATCTGGATCGGGGTGGGATCGTGACACTCAATACGGACAGCCGACTGATGGATCGGACGACGCTGAGCGAGGAATACTGGGTGGCCCACCGTAAGCTCGGACTCAGCCGCTCGGAGCTCGAACGCGTAATCCTCAACGCGTTCCGGAGCGCGTTCCTGCCTGAGAACGAGAAGGCTGCACTCGTCGCGCGGATCGAGCGTGAGTTGAAGGAGGCCGCATGAGCGCGTTGTGGGTCTTGCAGACCGCCGCCGACCAACTGGCGCAGGCTCGCGAGGGACTCGATACGCCGTTCCTCGCACGCCTGATGGGCATCGTCGGCATGGGAACGATGATCCTGATCGCGTGGCTCATTTCGACGAACCGGAGGAAGGTCAACTGGCGGTTGGTTGGGATGGGGATCGCGCTCCAGGCGACCTTCGGATTCCTGGTGTTGAAGACCGGAGTCGGGCAGGCGCTGTTCACGGGTGCGAACCGGGTGTTCATCACGCTCCTCGGCTTCACCCGTGACGGGGCCGCGTTCATCTTCGGGAACCTCGTCTACAACAACGTGCCGGTGGGTATGGCGACACGGGTGCCACCGGAGAGCGCCCCGCTCGAGGCCGTGGAGCTGTGGGCGAATACCGGAGCGTCGTTCGCGTTCCTGGTGCTTCCGACCATCATCTTCTTCTCGTCGCTCATGTCGGTGCTGTACTACCTGGGCATCATGCAGTGGATCGTGCGTGGGATCGCGTGGGTGATGCAGCGGACTATGGGGACGTCTGGCGCCGAAACACTCTCCGTCGCGGGTAACATCTTCGTGGGGCAGACGGAATCGCCGCTCCTCATCAAGCCGTTCGTCGAGCGCATGACCGGCTCGGAGCTGAACACGGTGATGGTCGGCGGGTTCGCGACCATCGCGGGTGGCGTCATGGCCGCCTACGTGGGCATGCTCTCGCCGTACTTCCCGGACATCGCGGGACACCTCCTCACCGCGAGTGTGATGAACGCTCCGGCCGCGCTGCTCATCTCCAAGATCCTCGTTCCGGAACTCGGCGAGCCGGTGACCAAGGGCGGGGTCAAGCTCCAGATCGAGAAGACGGAGGCCAACGTCATCGATGCCGCGGCCGGCGGCGCCGCCCAAGGGCTCCAGCTCGCGCTCAACGTCGGGGCGATGCTGCTCGCCTTCATCGCGCTGATCCACTTGATCGACTACGGCATCGGCGCGGCCGGCGGGTTGGCGGGCGTCGCGGAACTTTCGCTCGAGCGAATCTTCGGGTGGGTGCTCGCGCCGCTGGCGTGGCTCATGGGCGTGCCATGGGCGGATGCGGGCACCGTGGGGTCGCTGATCGGTGTCAAAGCCGCCGTCAACGAATTCGTGGCGTATCTGCAACTCGCCGGCACACTCGAGGGCGGAGTCGGCTTGACTCCTCGCGGAGCGATTATCGCAACGTATGCCTTGCTCGGCTTCGCGAATTTCTCGTCGATTGCGATTCAGATCGGGGGCATCGGTGGGATCGCCCCGGTCCGCCGTGGCGACCTCTCCAGACTGGGTCTCCGCGCCATGATCGGTGGTAACCTTGCGGCGTTCATGTCGGCGAGTCTGGCCGGAATGTTGGTGTGAGGGATGAAGGGATGAAGGGATAAGGGAGAAGGGATAAGAGAGAGTGCAACGTGGGGAGTGAGGTCGCACGAGCGGCTGCGTCGGTATCCGATCGGCTGGCGGGACTCGAGCCGCGGGTGGCGGTCGTGTTGGGGTCGGGGTTGGGCGCGTTGGCTAGCGCGGTGGATGCGGCGGTCCGCATCCCTTACAACGAGATTCCCGGATTTCCGTTGCCGTCGGTGCACGGCCACGCGGGCGAGCTGGTGGCGGGGGAGTTGGAGGGTGCCGCGCTCATCCTCCAAAGCGGTCGATTCCACCTCTACGAGGGACACTCCAGCGAGACCGTGGCACTGCCGGTTCGAGTGTTCGCCCAGCTTGGCGTCGAGGTCCTGATCGTCACCAACGCGGCTGGTGGACTGCGACCGACCTTTCGTCCACCGCTTCTCATGCTCATCGCTGACCACCTCAATCTCATGGGGCGGACCCCGCTGCTGGGTCCGGTCGCGCACGGAGAGCAGCGCTTCCCTGACATGTCGGAGCCCTACGACCGCGCGCTACGGCAGGTGACCCGGCAGGTGGCGACGGCCCGCAGCATTCACCTCGAGGAGGGAGTGTACGCCGGATTGTTGGGGCCCAACTACGAGACACCGTCCGAGATCCGCATGCTGCAGCGCCTCGGTGCGGATGCCGTCGGCATGTCGACCGTTCCCGAGGTGCTCGCCGCGCGGGCCAGGGGCCTGCGTGTGCTCGGAATTTCCAGCATCACCAATCCCGGGGCGGGTCTGTCGCAGTCCCCGCTGTCCCACGAGGAAGTGCTGGCAGCCGGGCGAGCGCTGGCGGCCAATCTCGAGACGGTGGTTCGCGGTGTGCTGGCCCGTATGACGGGCACGTAAGTTCAATTCTTACAAGAAATTAGGACACAGTCGCGGCACGGGTCGGACGCGGTGGTTGCCCCCCATGTGCCTTCCAAATTCGTTTTCTGTCGCCGCACCTGTCCCGCGAGCGCAACCGTTTTTGACGACGGAGTGTCAGTTATGGCAGACCACGATGCACGAGCCCCGGGGGTTGGGTGGACGATCGCGAACTGATCGAGCGCGTTCGGGCAGGAGAGGCGACAGCCGAGCGAGCGCTCTATGACCGACACGTAGACCGGGTCTACCGGCTGGCCTATCGGATGACGGGAGAAGATGAGCTCGCGCGCGAGTTCACGCAGGACACGTTCATCCGAGCGTTTGATCGGGTTGAGCAGTTCCGTGGCGAGGCGGCCTTGGGCACCTGGATCCTCTCGATCGCCAATACGGTCGTGCTGAACGGGTTGCGCAAGATCAAACGGTTCCGGCGTCGTGAGGTGGAGCTCGAGGAGGCGGCAACGGTGGGAAGTCAGGGACGGAGGGCCGAACCGGACCTGAAGGACCGGCTCAAATGGGCGATTGATGCCCTTCCGGCCAAGTACAGGATCGTGTTCCTAATGCATGACGTTGAGGGATACACCCATGACGAGATCGGAGCATCGCTGGGGATGCCATCCGGCACGTCGAAAGCGCAGTTATCGCGGGCCCGGGCACGACTGCGGGACTCGCTCGCGGAGTTTGCAGGGGAGTGGGCGTCATGACTGACGAGAAGTTCGAGCGGTTCGTGCACGATGCGGCACGCGAGTATCATCGTCCGCCCGAGGTGCCACGCGAGGAGATGTGGCATGCGATCCGAGGTGCTCGAACGAAGACACGTGCGGATCGGCGAGCCTTCCGACCGGCCTGGATCTACTGGGCCGCAGGTGTGGCCGCGGCACTCGTGTTGGGAATCGGCATCGGACGCGTGACGGGCAGCGACGGCGAGCCGGCCGTGGCGTCGGGTGCAGCGCCCGTCTCCGAGGGGACCGGCGTGGCGTTCGAGTTGGCGACGACTCAGCACCTCGGTCAGGTGGAGCTGTTTTTGGCCGACTTCCGCTCCAGCACGCAGGCGGGACGTTCGATGGACGAAGTGTCCGAGCCGGCCCACGGCCTGCTTGCCACGACACGAATTCTGCTCGACTCCCCGATCGCCGGCGACGGGCAACGCCGCACCCTCCTGGAAGACATCGAGCTCGTGCTGATGCAGATCGCGCAGGTATCGGGAGCGGCGCCAAAAGAAGAGCTGGACTTGATCGACCAGAGTCTCGAACAACGAAGTGTGCTGTTCCGACTTCACTCGGCGACGGCCGTCGAGTCCGCGGGAACGGATCTACAAGGAGCGTTGTAATGCGATATCACAGAGCGTTTCGGTGCGTGGCTCGCGGACTGGTAGGTGTGGGCGTGGTGGTCGCGCTATCGACCGGCCCACTCGCAGCACAGCAAGCGGCTGCTGGGAGTTCTTCACGGACTCTGGGGACCGGATCGGTGTCACCAGAACCAGCACCGCCGGTGGCCTGGCCGCAACAGGATCCGGCCGATTCTCTCTATAAGGCCGGACGCCAGGCGCTGAGCCGACGGGCCTACCGCAAGGCGGTGGATCTCTTTCGCAGTCTCCGAGATCGCTATCCGCGTTCGGGGTACGCGGCCGACTCCTATTACTGGGAGGCGTTCGCGCTGTATCGCCTGAGCTCGACCGAGCACCTGAAGGAAGCGTTGCAGCGACTCGAGGTGCAGCGAGAGCGGCATCCGTCGGCGGGGAC
The DNA here is from genome assembly GCA_039588295.1 of Gemmatimonadota bacterium. Lineage (GTDB taxonomy): Bacteria > Gemmatimonadota > Gemmatimonadetes > Gemmatimonadales > GWC2-71-9 > JAOTVV01. The sequence goes on along the minus strand of JBDHAB010000002.1, from coordinate 59,096 downwards.
CCTCCGTGAAGCGAGGATGCTCGCGACCCGCATCCGCGGGCAGCTCGCGCGGCGTGGTGATGTTGAGGCCGCCAAGCGCCTCGCACGGGAAGGCGGCATCGTCGCAGGTACGCGCGCGCAAGTGAGTGAGGAAGACGAAGTCCGGCTGGCAGCGCTGAACGCGCTCATGATGATGGACAATGAGAAGGCACTCCCGTTACTGCGAGAAGTGCTCCTGAAGCGGGACGAGACGTCGGTGGATCTTCGACGTCAGGCCGTCATGATGCTGGGTCGGAGGCGTACGCCGGAGATGGAAGAGACCTTGCTCGAGGTCGTGCGCAACGATCCTGATGCCGAAGTGAAAGGGATGGCGCTGATCTGGCTGGCGCAGTCGAAGAGCGATCGGTCGTTCCAGGCGCTCCAGGAGGTGATCCAGAACTCCGAGGATACCGAGCTGGCGAGACATGCGCTCATAGCGCTGGCCCAGCGCCGCGACGAGCGTTCCGCCGCGCTCCTGCGAGAAATCGTAAGCCGTCCCGGCTCGGACGACGAAATGCGAGAGATGGCGATCATGACGTTGGGCCAGCATCCCTCGCTTGAGAATCTGGATTTCCTGCGGGAGCTGTATCCGACGCTGGAGTCGGTCATGCTGCGGGAACGACTCATCTATGTGCTCGCGATGAGCAAGCGCTCGGACATTCGCGACTGGGTGCTCCAGCGCGCGCTCGATCCGAATGAGCCACCGGACATCCGGAGGCAGGCATTGTTCATGGTCGCGCGGGGCGAGGATGTTCCGGTCGCTGACCTGATCGCGATGTACGACGGCAGCGACGACCCGGAGATGCGTGGACAGCTGATGTACATCCTCTCGATGCGGAAGGGCCCCGCGGCGGTCACCAAGCTCATGGAAATCGCCCGCAATGACCCGGATCCTGAGCGTCGGCAGCAGGCGATCATGTGGTTGGGCCAGTCGAAGGACCCCCGTGTTGCCGAGTTTCTGATGGAGATCGTGAAGCAGTGACCGGCCCACCTCGTTGATCGTCGTGGTCGGCATGCTGCCGGCCTGAGGCGTGAGGGGCGATGAGTCGACGACTCATCGCCCCTTTCTCTGCGGCGCTACCACTCCCCGGTCCTCTCACTCATCTTTCAACCCATTACGAGATTCGCAGCCGTTCTTGCACCCGGCCAGGAGTCATTCCATCCCATGATGCGACCCAACCCACGCCGTTGGACGAGAGTACTTCTCGCAACTGTCGCGCTGATCCTCGTTGGATGCGCGGTTAATCCGGCCACGGGGCGGCGGCAGCTGATGTTCGTCAGCGAACAACAGGAAATCCAGATGGGTTTGGAGGCCGATCCCTCGATTGTGGCCTCATTCGGCGTGTACCCAGACTCGGGCCTTCAGCGGTACGTGGCGGGTCTCGGTCAGCGCCTGGCGAGCCAAACGGAGCGACCGACCCTGCCGTGGACGTTCCGGGTGGTGGACGATCCCGCGGTGAACGCCTTCGCGGTCCCCGGGGGGTTCATCTACATCACCCGTGGGATCATGGCGCACATGAACTCGGAGGCGGAGCTCGCCTCGGTACTGGGTCACGAAATCGGTCACGTGACCGCGCGTCATTCGGCACAGCAGATGAGCACGCAGCAACTCGCTCAGGTTGGGCTGGTGGCCGGGGCCGTGCTGGCGCCGAAGCTACAGAACGTGCTGGGGGTGGCCGGTGTGGGGCTCCAGTTGCTGTTTCTCAAGTTCAGCCGCGACGACGAGCGCGAGGCGGACGATTTGGGGTTGCGCTACATGGTGCGGGGCGGGTACGACGCGAGCGAGATGCCGGATGTGTACGTGATGCTCGATCGGATGAGCGCCGCGAGTGGCGGTGACGGGCTGCCTGGATGGCTCTCAACCCACCCCAATCCCGTCGATCGCCAGCAACGCATCGAGGTGAAGCTCGATTCCATCCGGCAGACGAACGGGACCGTCAATCAGGCGCAATACCTGCGCCGCCTGGACGGCCTCGTCTACGGGCCCAATCCACGGGAGGGCTTCTTCCGTGAGCAGGAGTTCTTCCACCCCGATCTCCGATTCCGGCTCGACTTCCCGGCCGGGTGGGCCACAGCGAACCAGAAACAGGCGGTGCTGGCGCAGAGCCCCAACAAGGACGCCCTGATGCAGCTCACACTCGCCAGTGAGCGTTCGGCAGTGGACGCGGCGAGCGCGTTTCTCGCGCAGGAAGGCGTGCAGGGCGGCCCAGTGCGGTCCAGTTCGATCAACGGGTTGTCGGCGGCCTCTGCCTCATTCAGCGCCACGACGCAGGAGGGAACCCTCCGAGGGCTGGCCACCTTCGTCGAGCACGGCGGTGCCGTGTACCAGCTCCTCGGCTACGGGGTGGCGTCGACCTGGGGTTCTTACGAGAGTACCGTCGACCGCTCGTTCGAGAGCTTCCGTGTGCTGACCGACCGGTCGGCGCTCGGCGTGCAACCATTGCGCCTGGATGTGGTGACCCTCGACCGCACCTTGACGCTCGGGCAGTTCAATCAGCGGTACCCCTCCCGGGTGCCGATCGAGACCGTCGCATTGATCAACGGGGTCGAGCTCGCGAGCACCTTCCCACGGGGCACACCGGTCAAGCGTGTGGTCGGCGGGCCGCTCCCCTAGGCGCTCCGACCAGGCGCGATGCAGACCTCGAATCAGACCGCAGCCCTGGACCGCCGCAGCGTGTCCATCATCTATGGCGCTCTGGTCGTGGGCGCGGTGCTGACGCTGGTTGGGTTCGGGCTGGTGCGGGAAGTGGTATCTCAGGAGCCGCCCGATCTTCCGTTGCTGGCGGTGCGCCTCGTCGCGTTTGCCGAGTTGGCCGCGGTCGTCGTCATTGCGCGGATCGTTCGGATGCGCATCCAGCCCTACGATGGGGCAACCGACGAGCATGCGTGGTGGAGGCACCACGGCGCCCGCGGCATCATCATTTGGGCGCTGGCTGAGGGCTCGACCCTGTTTGGCGCGGTTCTCTGGTTCATCTCGGGAGACCGGCTCATCCTCGCCGGAGTGGCCGGTGTGAGCCTCGCGCTGCTGGTCGCCTTCCGTCCCGCTCGCTTGCTCCAGGCCTAGTCCGGGGCACCCTTACGACTGGGGGGTGCGGGGCCAACCGCATCGTGCGGCAGTGGCCCGCGGGGCGCCCTGAGATACTGAAACGGGGATTCGTACAAGAAGTTCGACACGCGTGACATGTAGATGTCCGCGGAGCGTTCGACCTGACGTGCCAGGTGGCTCTTGTCGTTCCCCGCCCGCATCAACGGTCCCCAACGCTGATTCCCGAGCCCCGCGGCTGCCGCCGCGAGCGGAGCGATCTCCTCATCGAACGCCCGCAGCTCGTCCCGTATGCTGGTGAGCCGGCGCTCGAGGGTCCGAGTCGGCCGACCGGGCTTTGGACCATAGCGGGCACGCCGCCGCTGGAGCGCAAGCCGGGTCTGTGAGTACTCGAACTCGAGATCCTCTTTGCGCTGCATGAGCGCGCTCAGCCGGTCCTGCGTGCTCGCAAACTGCTCCTCTGCCGTGAGGTCACCCTCGAGTTCGCGCACGACCAGTGCCGTGCGCCAGCGAAGCACGCTCTTCGACACGTGGACGTCGGTGTAGATGTGGTCACCGACATAGAGAATCTCATCACCCGAGACACCGAGGTGGTCCTCGACCATCGCGGCGTTGCCACCCAGGTATACACCGGGTTCCTGAATCCCCATTGCGGCTGGTCGCAGGAGTCCCTCGTCGTTCACCACCTCGAAGACCGGATTCTGCTCGGAAAAGAACACCGGCTTCCGCGCCGATACGATCACGAGATCAAAGAGGTCGCGCCAATGTTGCCCATTCGCCAGGAACGGGTCGAACGCGTAGGCCATCATCGCCTGGGTATATCCCCACTCCGAGTTCGTGATGAGCAGGATCTTCTTCCCGGCGTGCCGTTGGTCGAGCAACGTGAGCGCGAGCTCAGGGTCGCGTTCCACGAACCGGTCGGGGTCGGCCATGATCTCCGATTTGAGCTCGCCTTCCATGTGTGCCTCGTCGATGGATTGGCGCACCCGCCGGTAGAGATCGGCGTAGCCCAGAACTTCCGGCACCTGCCCCGCGTCCAGTCGGTCCACGAGCTGGGAGTACATGCATGCTTCCGACAGCGAGAACAGCGTGTTGAGGAATACGTATCGTTCCTCCCCCAGTTCGATCAGCTCACGACCATAGAGGGCGCGTTGATCCTCGAACGCGATGATGCGCGTGCCATGACAGGCACGCATGACGTATCCGAAGCGGTTGGCCTTTACGAGGTTGCCGTATTCGAGGTCGAGGATGAGTCCGCGGATGGCGAGCTGGGGATCGAACTCGAGATCGGCGACCGGCCAGTTGCGTGCGTCGAGCTTCTGGCGGAGATGCTCGTACGCGCGCCGCTCCCACTCTTCGCTTTGGTACTGGATCAGCGTGTAGTCCATGTCATAGCCGATGGCCCGAATCGACCGCAGGTTGAGCGTGCGGTTGCAGAAGATGCTACGCCCCCGGGGCGGTCGCCGAGTGAGGGAACGCTCAGCTTCCGGATGCGAATCGGCGGTCACGCGTCGACCTCCAGTTCAGGAGCCGCCACAAAGTGGTTGAGCGGGCCGTGGCCGGACCCCAGCCCCGGAGCGGCAGCGATGGCGCGATGCACGAACTCAAGGCCGTCGGTGACGGCCCGCTCCAAGCTTCGGCCCAATGCGAGCCCGGCGGTGATCGCCGACGAGAGCGTGCAGCCCGTTCCGTGCGTGGAGGCCGTCTCGATCCGCGGGCGACGGAATTCTCTGGTCGTATCGGCGGTGACCAGCACGTCGACGACCTGGTCACCGGGCAGGTGACCGCCCTTGATCAAGACCCCGTGCGCTCCACGGCGCAGCAGCGCTCGCCCGGCCAGGTGCATCTCGGCAACAGTCTCGATCTTCTCCTGCACCAGAATCCTCGCCTCGTCGAGGTTGGGCGTCACGAGGGTCGCTAGTGGGACCAGGGTCTCGGCGACCGACCGTTCGGCATCGGCAGCGAGGAGGCGGTCGCCGGAGGTCGCCACCATCACCGGGTCGAGTACGTAGTTGGGGAATCCGGAGGACCGGATTCCCTCTGCCACGGCATGCACGAGCGCTGCCGTTGCCAGCATACCGGTCTTCACTGCCGCGGGGAACAGGTCGTCGGCGACGGCCTCGAGCTGCTGCCGGACCATGTCCATGGGGATCGGGTGGACACCGGTCACGCCGCGTGTATTCTGCGCGGTGATGGCGACGAGGACACTCGTACCGAACACGCCGAACTGGTGAAACGTCTTGAGATCGGCCTGGATGCCGGCCCCACCGCCCGAGTCCGATCCAGCGATGGTGAGTGCGATCTTCACGCGGTTACTCCGATCCGCCGGCTAGGCCATCGCTTGGCGAACGCGCGCCGCTCGACCACATTGCTTCCGGGAAGCATTTGAACCATGGCCCCCAATCTCGTTACGCAGATACGCAATCTACAACGCCGCAAAGCGCGCAAGCGGAGCCGGCTTGCGGTTGCGGAGGGCGTGCGTCTCGTTGAGGAAGCGCTGGACGCGGGCGTGCCTGTGCGAGGTGTGGTGGTCGATTCGGAGTTGGCGGGGCAGCCGCGCGGCGCGGCGTTACTCGAGTCGCTGGCATTGCGCGCGGTTCCGGTGGAGGAGCTTTCCCCGCGGGAACTCGTGCAGTTGGCGGATACGGACACCCCGCAGGGCATCCTCGCCGTCCTGGATCCGCCGGTCCACCATCTGGAGGAGATCCGCCCCAGCGCACGGCATCCCGTGCTGGTGCTGGACGGCGTCCAGGACCCCGGCAATGTCGGCACCCTCCTCCGAACCGCCTTCGCGTTGGGCTCGCCCGGCGCCATCGTCCTGCCGGGAACGGCGGCACTCACGAATCCCAAGGTCCTGAGAGCGGCGACGGGCGCGACGTTCCGTCTGCCGGTGGCGGCGGTGCAGGACGGTGAATTCACCGCGTGGGTGAAACAATACGGCGTGACGGTGTGGGCGGCGACGACGGAGGGCACGCCGCTCCCACGGCTCTCGCACGGTGAGCAGCTCGCCGTGGTGGTCGGCAACGAGGGCGCCGGAGTGCGCCCGTTCGTGCGATCGCTGGCCACGCACCGGGTGGCCATTCCGCTGGCTCGGGGTGCGGAGTCGCTGAACGTGGCGGTAGCGGCGGGCATCCTGCTCTACGAGGTAGGGCGGAATGCCTGATGCGTTCTGGCTCGTCGCGGCGGGGCTCTTTGGGGCCATCTTCGGGAGCTTCCTCAACGTGTGTCTCGCGCGGCTCCCGGTCGGCGAGTCGATTGCGCGGCCACGGTCGAAATGTCCCAAGTGCGGCACCCCAATCGCGTGGTTCGACAACATCCCAATCGTATCATGGCTGGGACTCCGGGGACGCTGTCGGCACTGCGCGCAGCCGATATCCGTGCTATACCCGATTGTCGAGGCGCTGGTTGCGGCGGTATGGGTGGCAGCGGTGTGGCACTACGGGCTCGGCTGGGACGCGCTGGCGGCCGTGACCCTCGGCACGATCCTCCTCGGCATCGGGGTCACCGATGCGCGGCACTACCTGATTCCCGACGAGTACACGATCGGGGGGCTCGCCCTCGGGCTGCTGCTGTCGCTGCGAGGCGGTCTGACGGGTCTGGGGTGGGCAGCGGTGGGCGCCGCCGTTGGATTTGCGCTGTTGGTGTTTGTGGCCTGGGCGGGCGAGAAGGCCTTCGGCCAGGAGGCGATGGGCGGCGGCGATATCAAGATGATGGCGATGGTGGGTGCGTTCGTGGGATGGAAGGGCGTGCTCCTCACCATCTTCGGTGGTGCGCTGCTGGGGACGCTCGTCTTCGTTCCCCTTTCGATAAGGCGGAAACGTTTGGTCCCGTTTGGCGTCTTCCTCGCGGCTGCGGCGGCCGTCACGTTCGTGGTGGGTGACGAGATCGTGGCCTGGTACCTCCGGCAGGTGTGGGGCACGCCCTGAGCGCAGTGGGTCGTGTCAACCATTTCCCCTCCACTGCTATCCAACCAGATGAGTTCCGGACCACACGGCCGGCCGAGGTGGCAACCTGACCGAGAGATCTGACACGGGCGATGTGCGGCTGGCTGCAGGTGGAGACGCTGAGGCGTTCGAGCGGCTGTACCACCGTCACGTGGCGCGGGTCCACAGCCTGGCGAGACGCATGGTTGGGCCCGAGGAAGCGGATGATGCGACGCAGGAAGCGTTCATACGAGCATGGGAGAAGTTGGGCTCGTTCCGAGGCGAGGCCGCGTTCGGCACGTGGCTCCACCGCCTGGCCATCAACGCGTTGCTCGCTCGACGGACCGCAACGGGAAGAGACCGGGACCGATTCCGCTCGGCGGATGGCGTGCTTGAGATCGCATCGGGACCGCGGGTGGAGCCGGACCTCAGCCTGGATTTCGAAGCGGCGATAAGCCGGCTACCCGGAGGAGCGAGGGAAGTGTTCGTGTTGCACGACGTCGAAGGGTTCAAGCATCGGGAGATCGCCGACATGCTGGGGGTCACGGCCGGCACCTCCAAAGCGCAGCTCCACCGCGCCCGCATGATGCTGCGACAGCACCTGGACCGGTAGGGAATACGACCATGAACGACTCGTGGCGTGATCGATTATCCGAGTACGTGGACGGGGAGCTCGAATCCGGCGAGCGGGGCGCGCTGGAGTCCCATCTCCGGGAATGTCCGGCGTGTGCCGAGGCGCTCGAGGATCTCCGCCGAGTCGTCGCTCGGGCAGAGGCGCTCCGCGACCGTTCGCCGACCCGCGATCTCTGGCCCGGTGTCGCCGAGCGGATCCGTCCGCAGTCCGGGGTGGTGGATGTGCGGGACTGGCGAGCGCGCACGGGACGCAAGATCACGTTGTCCGTGCCGCAATTGGCTGCGGCCGGTCTCGCACTCGTGGCGGTGTCGGCTGGCGCCGTCTGGCTGTTGTTGGCCCCCGGGCCGGCGGCGACCGGGCCGCGGGCTGCGGCCGGCCCGGGCACTGATGTTCCGGCGATCGCCGCAGCCGTGGTGACCCCCGATTACGACGCGGCGGTCACGGCGCTCGAGCAGGTGCTTGCGGCACAGCGAGCCCAGCTCGACCCGGAAACGGTGCGTGTGTTGGAGGAGAACCTGGCCGTAATCGATCGGGCACTTGCCGACGCGCGGGCCGCGCTGGCCCAGGATCCGGCCAATACCTACGTGAGCGCACATCTCGCCGCGACGATGCGGCGCAAGGTGGATTTCTTGAGACGTGCCACGACGATTGTTGGCGCGGCGATGTGATGCTCACTCGTAACGAACATTCTTGCTGAATGAGGATCTGAACCATGTTAGGAACTTTGGTGGCTGCTGTGGCGCTGAGCGCGGGGCTCGTTCCCCAGACCGATACGATCATTCCGCTCGGGTCGGCGACACGTTTGAACGTCGAGATGCTCAGAGGGCAGGTCACCGTGCGGACCTGGGAGCGCAACGAGCTGCGGATCGTGGCAGACCATTCCCCTTCCGAGTATGTCGAGATCGAGCGCGATGACGGGACCGTGCGTCTGGACGTGGGGACGGAGTGGGGTGCGCCTGGATCCGTGGAGTTCGACCTCACCGTTCCGGCGTCGCTGGACATGAACATCGAAGGAGCCTGGATGGCGGTGGATCTCGAGGGTGTGTCGGGTGAGGTCAGTGTCGAGACGGTCCAGGGGCCGGTCCGGCTGGTCGGTGGCCGTGGCTTCGTCAAGATCGTCTCGGTCCATGGCCCTGTGGAGTGCCGCGGGGCAGAAGGACGCATCGAGCTCGAGGCGGTGAACGCGGGGGTCGAGGTGTTCGATGCCCGAGGAGAGATCACGGTGTCGACCGTCAACGGCTCCATCACGATGCGTGGCATCGAGTCACGGCTGGTGGAGGCCAACACCATGAACGGCGGGGTCAGCTATGACGGGACCCTCCGTGATGACGGACGCTATTCGTTCAATACGCACAATGGTGACCTGAGCGTGGCGGTGCCGGCGGGAGTGAACGCCACGGTATCCGTTTCGACGTTCAGCGGCGGGTTCGAGAGCGATTTCCCGCTGACCCTGAGTCAGACGAAGGCTGGTGGGAAGCAGTTCCACTTCACGATTGGCACCGGCGGGGCGCGGATCGAGCTGGAGTCCTTTGGTGGGTCCATTCGACTGCGCCGGCCGTAGGGTCCGGCTTACTGACCACGACGTTGAGGAGATTTCCCAATGAGAGTGTTCCCAATACTGATTGTGGCCGCCTTGATGGGGCACGGCATGATGGTGTCTTCGGCCACTGATCCAGTTCCCCCGACGGCGATCAGTCTCTCTGCAGTGCAGCAGGAGACGTTCGAATGGAGCGGCAGCATCTCGGCCGGACGGGCGATCGAGATCAGGGGGATCAACGGACCGATTCGCGCCACCGCCGGCGGTTCTGAGGTTGCGGTGACTGCTACCAAGAAAGCTGGCCGCAGAGGGGCTGCCGAAGACGTCACGTTCGAGGTCGTCGAGCACGACGGCGGTGTGACGATCTGCGCCATGTACCCAAGCGATCCGGACGAGGATCCCAATGAGTGCCGTCCCGGCGGTCACGGGCATATGAGCGTGCACGAGAACGACACTCGGGTCGACTTCACGGTTCGAGTGCCCGCAGGTGTGAACCTGGTGGCCAGCACCATCAACGGAGCGATCGAGGCCACGGGGCTGGGCGCCAAGGTCAATGCCTATACCGTGAACGGCCGGGTCGAAGTGGAGACCGCCGGCGTTGTTGAGGCGCGCACCGTCAACGGGTCTGTCGACGTGCGGATGGGCAGTGCCGATTGGCGTGGCGACCTGGAGATTGCCACGGTGAACGGCGGCATAACCATCGTCATGCCGGCGGATGTGAGCGCCGAAGTCAAGGCGAGCATGGTGACCGGTGGGTTCGATTCCGACTTTCCGCTCACCGTGCAGGGTAAGTGGGGTCCCAAACAGGTCTCTGGCACCATCGGAGACGGCGGCCGCACACTGCGCCTGAGCACGGTAACTGGGGGAATTCGGCTCCGCAGAGGCCGCTGAGGCGTATCTCCGGGGTGAGGAGGTCAACCGCCGGGCAGCGCTGCTGCCCGGCGGTTTTGCGTCCGGTTGCCGGGCGCGAACCTTCTGGACGGTTCGGGGTTATTGTTCTGCGCCGCCATAGAGGGGCGGAAACTCGGTGGCGTCCCGCGGAGGAGTGCATCGATGGAGTCCAGGGATGACGTTTCTACCATGCAAGTCCTTCATGTGCCGTGCGCTGGCTCGGCGTGTCGCCGCGCCGGCGGGTCACTCGTGCGTTCGCTGATCGGTTGTCTCCTCGGACTCGCGCTCGTCGCGTGCGGCGAGCGGGGGGAGGCCCAGATCGGCGAGAAGATCCGGCGGTACACGGAAGAGCTCACTCCCGAGGTGGAACGCGCAGTGGGCCTGCCGTTCAAGGAACCGCCCCGTGTGGAATTGCGGTCCCGCGAACAGGTCGCTGCGTACATGGCTCGTAAATTGGACGATGAGTTACCGCCAGAGAAACTCGAGGGGATGGGGGCTGCCTACCGTCTTTTCGGTCTTCTTCCTGATACGCTGGACCTCAGGCAGCTGCTGCTGTCGCTGTACACGGAACAGGTCGTTGGCTACTACGATCCGGACTCGGCGACCCTGTACGTCGTGGAGGGTGTCGATCCGATGCTCGTGCGACTCACCCTGGCGCACGAGCTGGTGCACGCACTGCAGGGGCAATACCTGACGCTCGACTCGCTGCTGGCGATCCCCGGCGCCAACGATCGGCGGATGGCCACGCAGGCGGTCTTGGAGGGGCAGGCGACACTGGCCTCGATCGAAGTCCTGATGCCAAAGCGAGATTTCGACGCCATTCCGAACTTCTGGGATACCTATCGCCAGCAGCTGAAACGGCAGCATGCGCAGATGCCGGTATTCAGCGCTGCACCGCTCATCGTGCAGGAGACGATCGTGTTTCCCTATCTCGAGGGGGCGAACTTCGTCAGGTGGTTCAAGCGCTCGTTTCGTGACACGGTCCCGTTCGGGCCGAGAATGCCGCTCTCGACCGAGCACATCCTGCATCCGGACCGATATCTGCGCCGGGACGAACCGGTCGATTTCCGAATCATCGACGAAGCCGGGTTAGTCTATTCCGACGGGCTGGGAGAATTTGAGACGCGGGTACTGCTGACTGTGCTGATGGGGAGCGAGGCCACCGCTCGTGCAGGAGCGCGTTCGTGGGGTGGCGACCGTTACGGCGTCTACCGCGCACAGGGGAGCGAGTACGCGCTCGTGTGGTGGACCGCGTGGGACGACGAGAAGGCTGCCGATCGGTTTGCGACCCTGCTGGAGCGTGGATGGCAAAGGAATGCCCGCGGGGTTCGACGATTCATGGTCGAGCGCACGCCGGTCGGTGGGAGACCCGGCGTGCGCTTGATCGATGCTCCGGCGTCGTGGGGAGGGTGGGAGAGCCCTCCTCGGGCCGTGCGGTGACGAGCCTCGGAGACTACGGCAACACCAGAGACACGAAGTACGCCATGGCGCCGACCATGGCACCGAGGGCGTAGCCCAGCCGGATAATGATGTCGAGCTCACGTTGTGTCGTGGCGCGCACGATCTGTTCGATCCGCTCAAGCGAGAAGCTGAGCACCTTCTCCTCCACTATCGACTGAACGTCGACCCGCGCCACCACCTCGGGCACCTGCTGCTGAATCCACTTCCATAGGGTGGGCGACAGCGCGGCCGTGAGGCGATCCGCTTGGCCTTCCGGCAGCCAGTCGGCCGGGCGTCCAATGGGGCGGTCCAAAGCGGCCCGCAGCGCAGTGGCCGTTCCGTCGGCGACCCAATCCTTCAGACGCGGGGTGCGCGCGGTTTCGGCTACCCAGCCTGCCGCGCGTTCGGGCTGCAGATGCCGCAGCAGTTCGCCCCACGTACGGTCCTCGGCCGATTGCAGCGCGCGGTCGAGCCGCTCAATGGCATGGGTGCGCGTGAGCGGGTCGCGGAGGGCCAAGGTGATGTGTTGAGCCGCCGTCTCGGTGATGCCGGCGATGCGCTCCGGTCCGAGGCGTTCGAGGTGCTCCGCGAGCGGGCGACGGAGAAATCCTACGACTGCGTCGTTGATGCTTCGCGCGATCTGCGTCCGCATTTCCGGCTCATCCAGCAGCGCCGACACATGGTCGACCCCCTCGCGCTCGAAGTTGTCCAGCAGCCGAGCGACCATCTTCTCGGTCACGACGAGCCGTGCCACGATACGTTGGTGGATCAACAACTCGCGAATGAACCGCTGGAACAGCTCGTGGAGGGTTCGCTGGATCCGCCCCCGGGCCTGCGGATCGGCAAGCGTCGCTGCGAGCCGGTCGAGCGCCATCGGCAGATAGCCCGCCATCTCCCGCTCCACGACCGCGACCAAGTCGGGAGGCAGGCGCTCCAGGAGCGGGGTGCGGTCGGTCGCGAACCGACTCGCCTGCCGGTCGAGCCAGCTACGGATGGTGCGGTCCAGCTCCTCGCTCTCCACGGCGTCGGACACCCACTGCTCGACGCGCTCGCGAATGGCCGTCTGGCGCGCGGCAGTTAACACGTCACCGATCGGCCGATCGGAGAACTCGGTTCGCGCACGGGTCAGGAACCGTTCCACGGCCTCACGGAAGGCGTCCGTGGCCACGTAATCGGTCACGGACTCCGCCACCGACGATGCGATGCCGTCGGTGGCGTGCTCGAGTTCGGTGAGGACCCCAGGGGGCAGTTCCTGTCGCAGGCTGCCGCGTTCCGTCTCGAGCATGGCCGACACGAACTGCCGGACCGCTCCGTCAAACGCCTCCTGCATCCCGGGCGCACTGAGTTGGCGGGCGAGATCGTCCGTGGTGAGCAAACGCTGTCCAACCGTCCGGCCGATCGTCTTCGCGAGCCGGGGCCTGTTCTTGGGGATCGCGCCCTGGAGCTTGAAGCGCCACGGTCCACGTGGCTCGTAGGGGTGGAACAGCATGGAGATTGCCACGGCATTCGTGAGCCCCCCGGCGAGAGCTCCGAACAGGACGGTCACCGCTGCGCGCAGGAGCGAGAACTCGGCGATCATGAGTGACGGTCGCAGGCAGCGGTCATGTGAGGTCCCCGAAGGCGGATGCTCCGTCGAGACGGCGGGTAACGTGGGCTGGCATGCTGCCGACGAATCTAAGGCGGCGTCGGCAAAAGCGGATGGGTCCGGCGTCGGCGGTTCCCGTCACCGGTACGTGGAACGCCGCCATTCGGTTTCCGTTTTGTGGGAAACTGACGGAGGCAGAGCGCTTTGCCCGCCGTGGGAGATTGCGTTAGAATCGGCGACGCCCTGGGAGTGACCGAGCGCGCGGTGCACGGTTGCGCGGGGTTCGCACGGACGGCTGGGGATCGGGCTTCGCGGCCGCGAGACGACTCACCGGATTCGGAGGGCCAAGTTGAACAAGCGCGGTGTCATGTTGCTCATCGGCGGGTTGGCGGTCGTGGCGGCCGTCGCCCTCCTCAGCGGGCGATTCCCCCAACACGGCGACCACTATGGGTTCTGGTCGGTCCTGCCGCCCGCGGTGGCGATCATCTTGGCATTCCTCACCCGTGAAGTCATCAGCTCGCTGTTCATTGGCATTGCGCTGGGCGGTGTCATCAGCGGTAAGCTGAACATCATCCAGGAGTACCTCATTCCGTCGATCGGGAGTGAGGCGTACGCGTTGATCCTGCTCGTCTACCTCTGGGCATTGGGTGGCATGATCGGGCTCTGGACCCGCACGGGTGGCGCGCAGACGTTCGCGGAGTGGGCAGGCAGCAAGCTCGTGGTGGGACCGCGGACCGCCAAGTTGTTCGCGTGGTTCATGGGCATCGTGTTCCATCAGGGTGGCACGATCAGCACGGTGCTGACGGGCACCACGGTGCGCCCCGTGTGTGACAAGCACCGGGTCTCGCACGAGGAGCTCTCGTACATCGTCGACTCGACGGCCTCACCTGCCGCAACCCTCATTCCGTTCAACGTCTGGCCCATTTACGTGGGCGGACTGGTCGTCGGCACCGTTCCGTTTCTGGAGACGATGTCGGAGAGCATTGGCTACTTCTTCAGAGCGCTGCCGTTCAACTTCTACGCATGGTTTGCGGTGTTGTTCACCCTGTTGCTCTCGATCGAGAAGATGCCGTTCCTGCCGGGAAGGCTCTGGGGAAACGTACCACTCGTCGTGGGACGCAAATTGTCCAGGGCGATCCTGCGGGCGCGTGACACCGGGCAACTCAACCGGCCGGGGGCACAGCCCTTGACCTCCGAAGAACTCACGGTGGTCCGGGTGGCGGAAGGGTATCGGAGCGGCCTGATCGATTTCTTCGGGCCGATGGGCACCCTCCTTGGCGTGGCGATCCTCCCCTATCTCTACACGTTCTTCGTGTTGGGCTGGGAAGAGCCGACGCTGCTCATTGCGGAGGCGTTTTTGCTGGCCGTGTTGGCGGGCTTGGCCATCGCGCTGATCAAGGGGATGCGGTTGCGGATCGCGATCGAGGCGATCGTCGATGGGTGCAAGGGTGTGACGATCGGCGCAATCGTGCTCGCGTTGGCGGTGACCCTCAAGAGCGTCGCCGATTCGGTGGGGACGGCTCCCTACATCATCGAGCTCACCTCGGGCTTCCTCACCCCCGTCGTCGTGCCGGCGCTGTTCCTGGTGCTGTGTATGGTGATCGCGTTCTCGACCGGGACCTCGTGGGGCACCTACGCGGTGGTGTTTCCCGTCGCCATGCCGCTGGCGTACTCGGTGAGTCAGGACCCGCTCTTCCTGCTCCTCTGTTTCGGCGCTGTGACGGGAGGCAGCGTGTTCGGCGATCAGTGCTCGCCGATCTCGGACACGACTATCCTGTCGTCGCTGGCCACGGGGTCCGATCTGATGGACCACGTGTATACGCAGATTCCGCTGGCCTTGACGGCCGCGGGACTCGGCGCGGTGCTCTACACCCTGCTGGCAGCGATCGCGCTGTAGCGAGCGGCAGGTGCCGCCTCCGCCGGTTTGCCGGGGAGCCCCAATGCATCGGCGGGTGGTCCCGCGGGAACGCACCCAATCCCGTAGCATCCCTCATAGCGGCTGACTATATTGTAAGGCTCTTATGTTTGGCAGTCTGTCGGAGAACCTCAGCGCGGCCCTGAAGAAGCTCACGGGCCGCGGCGTGCTCTCGGAAGCTGACGTCAAGGACGGGCTCCGGGAGATCCGCCGGGTGCTGCTCGAGGCGGACGTGAGCTATGAGCTCACGCGATCGTTCGTGGAGCGCATCCGACAGCAGGCGGTGGGGCTCGACACGATCAAGTCGGTGAGCCCAGGGCAGCAGCTCGTGAAGATCGTCCACGACGAGCTCGTCGGGATGCTGGGCGAGAAACAGGTGCCGTTGGCGTTCGCGTCGGTGCCGCCCACGGTCATGTTGCTCGCGGGGCTGCAGGGCTCGGGCAAGACGACGACCGCGGGGAAGCTGGCCGTTCGCCTCAAGCGGGAGCAGAAGGCGCCGTTTCTCGTAGCGGCGGACGTGTATCGGCCGGCGGCCGAGGACCAGCTCCGGCAGCTGGCCGACCGGGTCGGGGTGGGGGTGTTCGGATCGACGGATCGGCAGACCGACGGATTGGCGGTTCCGGCGTCAGGGGACCGGTCGCGACCTGCCGCCGCCGATGTCGTGGGGCTGGTGCGGGAGGGTATCGCGGCGGCATCGGCCGCGCGTGCCCGCACGGTGCTGGTCGACACATCCGGACGGCTGCAGATCGACGACGAGATGATGGCGGAACTGACGGCGCTGAAGGATGCCGTCCGACCGCACGAGATTCTGCTGGTCGCCGACGCGATGACTGGCCAGGACGCCGTGCGGATCGCCAAGGGGTTTCACGATACGGTTGGAATCACGGGCGTGATCCTCACGAAGTTGGACGGTGACGCTCGCGGTGGTGCGGCGCTTTCGATTTACGGAGTTACCGGTGCGCCGATCAAGTTCGTCGGCATCGGTGAGCAGCTCGACGCGCTCGATCTGTTTGACCCAGTGCGGATGGCGGGTCGGATCTTGGAGCGCGGCGATGTGGTGGGACTCGTTGAGCGCGCACAGCGGGCGGTCAAGACCGAAGAAGCGGAGCGAATTGCACGGAAGGCGACCTCGAAGAAGGGCATGGACCTCGAGGATTACCTGACCGCGATGCGCCAGGTTCGCCGGATGGGCCCGCTGGACGGGTTGCTGGGGCTGCTGCCGGGCATGAATCCCAAGCTGCTCAAGCAGGCGAACGCGGACCCGAAGAAGCTCGCCCACGTCGAGGCGATCATCCTGTCGATGACGCCTCAAGAGCGGCGGCGGCCGAAGGTGTTGAACGGGTCGCGGCGCGCCCGAATTGCACGCGGGGCCGGGCGGCCAGTGCAAGAAGTGAACACTCTGCTCAAGCAGTACGAGCAGATGCAGAAGATGATGAAGCGGGCGGGACGCTCGGTTCCGCCCGGCATGTTACAGGAGTTCTCAAGGTAGAGGGTATGGCGACTCGAATCCGTTTGCGTCGCATCGGCCGAAAGAAGCAACCGGAGTATCGTATTGTCGTAGCGGAGCGCACGACGGCACGAGGCGGTCGGTTCGTGGAGTCCATTGGACATTACAACCCACGAACGAACCCGGTGACGATCACGGTGGATGCGGACCGTGCGAGGGCGTGGCTGGCGAAGGGGGCGACCCCGTCGGACACCGTCCGTTCGCTGTTCAAGCAAGCCGGCGTTTTCGGCGCAACCGCCGAGAGCTAGCGCGCCATGGAGGGCGGCTACCTGGCGGTGGCACGCCTCCGCAAGCCGCACGGGCTCAAAGGCGAGGTCGTTGCTTGGCCGCTGACCGATGAGCCCGATACGGTCTTGGCCGCCGGTCGCTTGCTGACGCCCATCGATGAAGCCGGCAGCCCCATCGGTGCCCCGGTCGTGGTGGAGCGAAGCCGGCCGTATCAGCGCCAGTGGTTGCTGAAATTCGAAGGAGTCGGGGATCGGCCGACATTGGAGGGTTGGCACCAGCGGGTGTTTGGGGTGCCGCAGAGTGAACTGCGGCCGCCGTCCGAGGATGAGCTGTACATCCACGAAATTCCGGGGTCCCGCGTCGTGGTTGGCGATCGCGAGATCGGTGTCGCGACGGAACTGATGGAGATACCGGGTGGAAACCGGTTGCTGGTCGTGGACGTTGCGGGTCGGGAGGTGTTCGTTCCGTTCCGCAAACCACTGGTCCGGCGGATCGATCGAGCGACGCGGACAATTGAGGTCGATCCGCCCGAAGGATTGTTGGAGCTGTAGCAGGATGCTCCGGGTCAACGTCGTAACGCTGTTCCCGGAGCTGTTTGACGCCCCGATCCGTACGAGCATCTTGGGACGGGCGGCAGACAAGGGCCTGGTGACGTATCGGGTCGTCGACTTGCGGACGTACACCCACGACCGGCACCAAACTGTCGACGATTATCCGTACGGTGGTGGGGCGGGGATGGTGCTCAAGCCCGAGCCGTTCTACGAGGCACTCGATGACTTGGCGCCGTCGCCACCGATCGTGTTGCTGTCTGCGCGAGGGAGGCCGTTCGCGCACGAGGATGCGGTGCGGTACAGTGTCGGCCGGGAGCTCACGCTCCTCTGCGGGCACTACAAGGACCTCGATGCCCGGGTGGCGTTGTGGGGGGACACCGAGGAGATCACGCTCGGAGATGTGGTGTTCTCCGGTGGTGAGTTTGCCGCGCTGTGCGTGATCGATGCAGTCGTCCGGCTGCTCCCGGGAGCGCTGGGTGACCATGAGTCCGCGGCCGGTGATTCGTTCTACGAGGGACTCTTGAGTCCTCCGAGCTACACGCGCCCGCGCACATATCGCGGCCATGCGGTGCCCGACGTGCTGGTGAGCGGTGATCACGCCGCCGTGGCAGCCTGGCGACAGGCCCAGGCGGAGGAACTGACGCGAATGCGGCGGCCTGACCTGTGGGCCCGCCACGAGGCTGAACAGCGGTCCGACGAGACCGAGACGTGAGAGGTGTACGATGAATCCGATGGACGCGATCCAGCGCGAGGGATTGCGGGACGACCTCCCCGATTTCCGGCCGGGCGACACGCTCCGGATCTCGGTCCGCGTGCGTGAAGGCGACAAGCAGCGTCTGCAGGTGTTCGAGGGGGTGTGTATCGCCCGCAGGGGCGGTGGAATCAGCGAGACGTTCACCGTGCGGAAAGTCTCCGGTGGCGTCGGGGTCGAGCGCGTATTCCCGCTTCACTCACCGACCGTCGCGCGCATCGATGTGGTGCGACGGGGCCGGGTGCGGCGCGCGAAGCTGTACTACCTGAAGCAACTCGCCGGCAGAGCCGCCCGCATTCCGGAGCGGAAAGAGTATTAGGTGGCGGACCCGACGCTTGAGCGCGAGCGGGCGCTCTGGGCGAAGGGTTTCCGGACCGTTGCCGGGCTGGACGAGGTGGGGCGGGGTCCTATCGCCGGTCCGGTGATTGCCGCCGCGGTGGTGTTTCCACCGGGGCAGGCCGCACTCGAGGGCCTGCGCGATTCCAAACTCATGACTGCAGCCGAACGAGAACGGCTCGCCGAAGAAGTCAGGCGAGCCGCTGTTGCGTGGGCGCTGGGCGGGGCCTCCGTGCGGGAGATCGACCGGATGAACATCCGGCGCGCGACGGCTCTCGCGATGCGCCGTGCCATGCGTCGTCTACGGGTCGCGCCGGACTATGTGCTGCTCGACGGGAACGCGCTGCCGGAGTTGGGCCGGGAGCACGAGCCCGTGGTTGGGGGAGACGGCCTGTGTCAGTCGGTGTCGGCGGCGTCGGTGCTGGCGAAGTGTGCCCGGGATCGCCTCATGGCGAGACTCGCGCCGCGGTACCCGAGCTTCGGCTGGGAGGAGAACAAGGGCTACGCGACGCATCACCATCTCACCACCTTGGCCCGGACCGGGCCGACCCCACACCACCGGATCTCGTTCGCGCCGCTGGCGCAGCCGAGTCTCTTCTAGCTCTGGTTCGCTGCCGCCGCCTGCTCGCGCATTGCGGCGGCGCGCGACTCCGCACCCAGGGCGTCAAACGCCCTCGCGGCGTCGCTGAACGCCGCGGCGGCATCCCGCGCGCGGCCAACGGCCGCGTAGAGCGTTCCCAGGTCGCGTTGGATCTCAGCACGTCGCCACGGATCACCTACCCGCTGGGCGATCTCGAGCGCCCGTCGCCCAAACGCCTCTCCATGATCGGCCTGGCCCCTGAGTCGCGCGATCACCGACAGGATCCGGAGTGCGTCCGCCTCACCAACCACATGCTCGTGCAACTGGGCGAGCGCCAGGGCCCGTGTGGCCTGTGCCAGTGCCAGTGCGAGATCTCCAAGCGCGACTTCGGCCTCCGAGCGCGCTGCCAGCGCCTGTCCCAGTACCCGCTCATCGCGGGAACGCTCGGCTGCCTCGACGGCGCGTGCACCCGCTTCCCGTGAGGCCTCGAACGATCCAGCGTCGTGCAGCACGATTGCCGAGTTGAGCCAACTCTCGGCGAATCCCTTCCAAAACGTGAGCTTCTCGAAATTGGCGGTCGCCAGACGATAGAAGCTCAGTGCGCTCTCGTAGCGGGACCGGTAGTAGGCGACGTTGCCAAGGTTGTTCGCGCAGCGCGCCATCATGAGATCGTCCCCCAGCTCATCGGCCAGGGAGAGCGCCCGGGTGAAACCGCGTTCGGCCTCGTCCATGTTGCCCAGCGCGAACGCGCCGGCTGCGGCGACGTTCTCGGCGCGCATCTCGCCGTCGGTGTCGCCGCGCGCCCGAAACCCATCGCGCGCCTGCAGTGCGGCCGTGCGGCTGCGCACGAACTCGCCGAGCCGCCAGCTCGCCATCGCACCGAGCAGCAGACCTTCGGGTGACGTCCGCACGGGCTCGGGGAGGCGATTCAGTTCCGTCCAGGCATCCTGGAACCGACTCACGTTGACCGCTCGTCGAGCGTTCACGAGGGGATCGTCGAAGTCGGCGGAATGCGGCGGTCCGGTCATCATCATGCCTCACCGCGCTCGAGCAGGCGTTGGAGTCTGGCACGTGAGATCCCGAGTTGCCGTGCCGCAGCCGTCTTGTTACCCCCGTACTGCGTAATCGCGGCGCGCGCCGCAGCCGCGAGGATCTCGTCGACCGTGGCCGGAAACGGAATGGCTCCCCCAGAGGAGGCGCGGGCGGGTGGTGCCTGTGGCGTCAGGTGCGCGGGGTTGAGCGTCCCGGGGTCGGAAAGCAATAACGCGCGCTCGACCGAATGTTGGAGCTCCCGTACGTTGCCGGGCCACCGATAACCCCGCAGCGCGGTGCTAACCTCGGGAGTGATGCGTGGTGCCGGCAGGCCGTACCGAGCGGCGAGTCGCTCGGCGAAGTGGCCTGCGAGGAGATCGATGTCGGCAGCCCGCTCGCGGAGTGGGGGCAGCGTCAACGTCACGACGTTGATGCGATAGTAGAGATCCTCGCGGAATCCACCTTCCCGCACGGCTTCGTCGAGTTGGACATGGGTTGCCGTAATGATCCGGACGTCGATCTCCCGGCTCTGGGTGCTGCCAACCCGACGAATCCGACGGTCGTCGAGCGCACGAAGGAGCTTCCCCTGGAGCGACAACGGCAGGTGCCCGATCTCGTCGAGGAAGAGCGTGCCTCGGTGCGCCTCCTCGAACAGTCCCGGCTTGGCGGCGTGCGCGTCGGTAAACGCCCCGCGCTCGTGTCCGAAGAGCTCGCTCTCCATGAGCTCTCGCGGAATCGCGGCGCAGTTGACCGCCACGAAGGGCCCCTGACTCCGCGGGCTTCCTTCGTGCAGCGCCCGAGCCAAGAGTTCTTTGCCGGTGCCGGTCTCCCCCTGAATCAGCACCGTCACACTCGCATGGCGCACCACGCGGCGGGCCGCCTCGAGCACGCTGTTGAGCGCGTCACTCTGCCCCTGGAGTGCTTCAAAGGTGTCACGGGTTGCCTCACCGTCGGCTGGACGGAACCGCTCCCTCGCGGCATCCACTCGTGAGCCGACGCTCCGCCGCAGGATGTCGAGGTCTTGGGGGAACGCGAAGTAGTCGGTGGCGCCACGGCGCAGGGCCTCGACGGCAAACCGATGAGAGGCCTTGGCGCCGACCAGATAGAGGGGAACCCCCGCAGGGCGCTGGATGCCGGACACCATGTCGAGCGCACGGTCTTCCTCCCCGCCGGCAGCCACGATCACGACGACGGTATTGGCCGGAGGAGCCGCCGCCTCTTGGAGTTCGACGGCATCGGCGCCCACCTCGGCAGCGATGTCATCCCACGCTCGGCGGAAGGATTCCGAGAGCGGGACGATCGCGATTGCGGGGCGGTCACTCATCGCGTGAGCCCGCCCGGTGACATTCAGTCCAAGCCGTCGCCATCCGGGTCCTCAAACGCCTTCAGCGAGTTTTGGATGTTGTTCTTGACGTCACTCTCGTTGGGACCGCCCTTGTTGGCGGTCGCGGGATCGACCAGCGTCCCGTCCTGATCGCGGAACCAGGTATCGATTTCCACAAAGATCGTCACGTTGGTGTTCGTGTTCTCGGCGAGCAGCATCGGCGGCTGCAGATCGATCTCTTGCTCGACATCCAAGTCACTCTCGAAGAGGAATGCCTGGCTGTTGAACGTTCCCTCCACACGGATGCTCTTCTCGGCAAACTCAGGGTGCTGGGCGAGAAACGCGAGATCCTCGGGATCATTACCGACTTTGTGCACCTCGAAATCGATCCGGGTATAGGTTCCGGTCGGAATCTCGACTGAAAACTGTTGCTCGGCCCCTGGCACGAGCGGTAGGTCAACGAGCACCGGTCCCACCTCGACCTCCTCGCAGCCGGCCGGCTCGGGCTCCACGTCGCAGTCCGCCGTCTCGAGCCGCTTGAGCTCGATCTCGCGTAGCACGACTTGAGCGCGGGTAACGATCAAGGTGTCGGTGCCACCGATGATGGTGTCATCGAGTGCGACGGCTGGAGTGAGCGCCGGTGCGCTCGGGGCAGGGCTTCGGGTCGCAAACGACACCGCCACACCGCCCTTGAGCTCGAGGTTGGTGGGATCGCTGCATGCCGAGAGGACCACGCTGCCGGCCAGTGCCAGCACAACTCCTATCTGCTTCATCAGAATCTCCAACTCGTGGAAGCCGCTACGCGTGCAATGTAGCACGCGCAGCGGTCTTCCATCGAGCGTGGCTGAGGCTCAGCTCTCATCCGAATCGTCACCGTCGCGGTCTTCGTCCTCGAAGGCCTCGATAGACTGCTTGATGTTCTCTGTGATGATGCTCTCGTTGACGCCACCCTTGTTGCCACTGGCAGGGTTGAGGAGCGTGCCCGACCCGTCCTGGTACCACCGAGCCAGATTGACCAGCACGGTCACGTTGGTCGAGACCGTTGCATCGTCGATTACGAGTGGCGGGACGAGGTCGAACTCTTGCTCGACGTTCAGGTCCGTTTCAAAGGTGAAGTCGTCGCCGTTGAACGTACCACGGACCCGGATGCTCTTGCCGACCATATCGGGATGCTGCGCCCGGAAAGCGGCGTCCTCAGGGTCGTCGTTGCTGACCTTGTGGAAGTCGAATTCGAGTTCGTCGTAGGCTCCCACCGGAATGTCGATCGTAACCATGGTCTCCGTGGTGCCGTTCAGCGGAAGATCTACGAGCGTTGGACCGACCTCGAACTCCTCACAATCGTCGTTGTCGACGCCGGAGCTGGAGCTCGAGTCACAAGCAAATGCCTCCTGCCGCTTCAGCTCGATCTCGCGCAGCACGATCTCGACCTGCGTAATGATGAGCTCGTTCTGCCCGTCCATCAGTGTGTCCGCCATCACGCTTGCGAAGAAGCCAGCGGTCGGTTGGGCGCCGGGGGCGCGTGTCGAGAATGAGAGCGACACGCCGGGTTGCCCACCCGGGCCCGCGCCGTCGGAGCACGCCGCAAGAGCGAGAGCGGCTGTCAGGGTCAGTGCGATGCGTTTCATGAATCCATCCTCCACGTTGTCGTTCGGTTCCAGTCCTTGCTGCCCAGAGCGGGCGAGCGTTCCGGGGCCATCAATTCGCAAGGCGGGTGCCGTTCGGTCCATCGGCACCCCACGGAGCTAACGACAATCCTGACAGCGACTTGATGCAGCGGGTGATGCCGGTCACGCTGCGTAAGACCGCACCAAAACGAGTCGCTGTGATACGAAACGAGGCAGGCGAAGCGTCTTGTTTGGGGGGGGCCTCTTGGGGGCCGGCGGGCGCGCCGACCCCCCAAAGCGGGGCTGGAATACTGGGCCTGCTAGGAAACACCAACTACCACTACAACCTGCCTCAACGGCTACAGCCGACTGCGTCGCGGCCGTTGCTACTTCTTCATCAGGTGCCTGTTCACCAACTTGGTCATCTCGAACATGTTCACCTGGGACTTGCCGTTGAAGACCGCCTTCAGCGCCGCGTCCGCGTTGATCATGCGGCGGTTCCTGGCGTCCTGCAGCCGGTGCCGCTTGATGTAGGCCCACAGCTTCTTGGTGAGCTGTGTCCGCGGCAGTGGAGTCGACCCGACGACAGCGGCGAGCTTGGCATCGGGCGTCACCGGCTTCATGAAAGCCGCGCTGGGTTTCCGCTTCGCCCGCTTCTTCTTAGCGGGCTTCTTCTTTCTGGTGGCCTTCTTCTTTCTCGTAGCCTTCTTCTGCCTTCTTCCTTCTCGTAGCCTTCTTCCTTCTCGTAGCCTTCTTTCTCCTCTTCGCCGCTTTCTTCTTCACTCTCCTCTTTGCGGTCTTCTTCCTTCTCGTGGCCTTCTTTCTCCTGGTAGCCTTCTTCTTCCTGGTGGCCTTCTTCTTCCTCGTGGCCTTCTTCTTTCTCGTGGCTTTCTTCTTCGTCTTGCGTCTCTTCTTCGCCATGTGAACCTCAGAGAAGGTCGTGAATGGAGGATGACCAGCCCCTGTACGCCCCCCAAAGTAAGACTTTCTCCCAGGGAAACAAGCCTTTTTCCGAGGGGAAATCGCAATCTCCCAACCCGGCACCCCTCGGAAACACGGCTGTCCGTCGAGGGGAAATCGCACGATGAGATCAGGAGCCTCCTGGAGAAGACCCGTGTTTTACGAGGGAAGCACACGTCGGTGGAGGCCCACTCGAGAGTGACTACGGTCGCATTTTTCGAGGGAAAACCCCGCGGAAACTGAGTGTACCCGTGGCGCCAGCGCGTAACTTGCCCCGTCTCATCTTGTCCTTCCCACTCGGGCTAGCGACCTTTCCCGAAGCGTGACCGGGTAGCTCAGTTGGCAGAGCAACGGACTTTTAATCCGTAGGTCCTGGGTTCGAGCCCCAGCCCGGTCACTTGGATTAGTACGTGCCCTCAACGAGTTCCTACTCTCAACGGGCCGCTCTTCAGGGCGGCCCGTGTGGCGGTGGGGCCCAGTAGGGCCCCAAGCTCAAGGGAACCTCGCGCAGCTGTAGTGGAAGTCACATCTTAGTTGTCTCATGGCCGACGATCTCAACCGCTTCAAAATCGCCCTTGCCGACCGCTACACTCTTGAGCGGGAGTTGGGCCGTGGTGGGATGGCAACGGTCTACCTCGCCGAGGACCTGAAGCATCATCGCCAGGTAGCGATCAAGGTCCTGCGCCCTGAGTTAGCCGCAGCCATCGGCGCCGAGCGGTTCCTCCGCGAAGTCGAAGTGACCGCAAACCTCACGCACCCTCACATCCTGCCGCTCCACGATTCGGGTGAAGCCGACGGCTTCCTGTACTACGTCATGCCCTACATCGAGGGCGAGACGTTGCGGGGCCGGATGAATCGGGAAGGGCAACTGCCACTCGACGACGCCTTGCAGATTACTCGTGAAGTAGCAGCGGCCCTGAGCTATGCCCACAGCCACGATGTGATCCATCGCGACATCAAGCCGGAGAACGTATTGCTCTCGGCGGGTGAAGCAGTAGTTGCCGACTTCGGCATTGCCAGGGCCATTACCGAGGCAGGTGGTGAGCATCTGACCGAAACGGGCATCAGCATCGGTACCCCCGCGTACATGAGTCCCGAGCAAGCAAGCGGAGCGGACAAGCTCGACGGAAGGAGTGATGTCTACTCACTGGGCTGTGTGTTGTATGAAATGCTCGCGGGTGAGCCGCCGTACACCGGCCCGAGCGCGCAAGCGATTGTCGCGAAGAAGCTGAGTGAAGCGACGCCGCGCATTTCGGTGGTGCGGGGGCGTGTGCCAACGAGCGTCGAGGTTGCTGTCGAACAGGCCTTGGCCAAGGTGCCAGCCGATCGCTTCGGCACGGCGGCGCAGTTCGGTGAGGTGCTGAGCGTAGAACGGCTGAGTGTTGCCACACACCGCACCCCGGCGAGACGCAAACTGACCGTGCCGGTTCTCGTCTCGATTGGGGTTGTCGCTCTGGTGGCAATCTTGATGCTGGTCGCGTGGCCATTCAGCGCAGAGCCCGAGGGTCCGCCAAGGCTCGTCGTGCTCCCGTTCGAGAACCTTGGCTCACCGGACGACGAACAGTTTGCCGACGGATTGACGGACGAGATCATAAGTCGGCTGTCCAACCTTAGTGGGCTCTTTGTCATCTCCCGCACGAGTGCGATGCAGTATAAGGACCACGAGATGACGCTCCCTGAGATCGGGGCTGAGCTGAGCGTGGACTATGTGCTCGAGGGTACGGTGCGAGTGGATCGTGTGCCCGATGGTGTCGATCAAGTCCGTATCATCCCGCAGCTCATCCGTGTCTCAGACGATGCGCCCTTGTGGTCGGAGCCAGGTACTGTGGAACTCGCGGCGGGCGATATCTTCCGCGTCCAAGCGGAAATCGCTGAGCGGGTGGCTGGGGCATTGGATGTGACCCTGCTCGAGCCTGAGCGTCAACGCCTGGCTGCAAGGCCGACGGACAACCTGGAGGCGTATGACTACTACCTGCGGGGCCATGATTACTTCCATCGTAACGCCGATGAGCAGACGACTCGGGCCTCCGTCCTAATGTACGAGAATGCGGTCCGATTGGACCCGGATTTCGCGTTGGCATATGCTCGGCTCTGCCGGGCCCATATGAGGATGTGGTGGTTGGTCTACGACCGGACCGAACAGCGTGTGACAGCTGCAAAGGAAGCGGTGGACCAGGCCTTGCGGCTCGCTCCCGACCTACCGGAAGCACATTGGGCTCTGGCGTTCTACTATTACCAGGGTCAGCTCGACTATGAATCTGCCCTTGCCGAGTTTGCGATTGCGCGGAAAGGCCAGCCCAACAACAGCGAGCTCTTCTTCGGCATCGCTGCCGTGCAGCGGCGGCAGGGGAAGTTCGAAGAGGCAGCGGCCAACTTCAAGAAGGCTACAGAGCTTGACCCGCGTTCTGCGGTTAGGGTCAACGAGGTTGCGGAAACCTACTTCCTCTTGCGCAACCCTACGGAGGCAGGACGCTTCTATGACCGCGCCATTTCCCTGACGCCTGATTGGGCCGCCCCCTATGGAAACAAGGCAGCGTTTCTGCACCTCCGCTTGGAAGGCAGCGCGGAAAGGGCAGCACTAGTGCTGGAGGAGGCTGAACGGGCCGGCATTGGAGAGGACGTCGGCATCGTGTATTCGTGGATTCTGCTCAAGATATGGGATGGGGACTATGAGGAAGCGCTCGACAGGCTTGCCTCGATCTCGTCCGAATTCGTGGTCGACTTTCAAGACCGCTTTGTGCCGAAGGCCCAGCTTCATGCCGAGATTTACGGTCTCATGGGGAGCCGGCAGCTCGAACAAGCCTACTATGACTCGGCGCGCTCCGTTCTCGAGGCCAGGGTGGAGCAGCGCCCCGATGATTCTCGGTACCGGAGTGCTCTGGGCATCGCCTATGCTGGTCTCGGTCGCAGGGAGGATGCGATCCGCGAAGGTGAGTCAGCTGTTGAGCTACTTCCCATGAGCAAGGAAGCCTATATGGGCGCCTACAGGGCTGAAGACCTGGCGCGTATCTACACCACGGTGGGCGAGTACGACGCCGCTATTGACCAACTGGAGATCCTGCTGGCTGTTCCCTCACCCACGTCCGTTGCAATGCTCAGAGTCGACCCCACGTGGAATCTGCTGCGCGGCCACCCGCGGTTTCAGCGGTTGCTAGAGGAGTACGGCAACTGACTGGCCCTGGGGCTGTGCAGCGCTCACGTCGGCCGCAGTAGCAGCTCCACGTCCGTCATACCTGCCATCAGGTGGTCGATTGCATCTCCCACGTCAGCGGCCGCCGCGAGATCGGTCGTAAGACTCTCCACGGTTCCCGTACCGGCCGTCAAGCGCAACAATCCGAGACGAACGGTTTCCAGCGAGGCGACCGCCTCCGCCAAATGTTTCTCTGTAGTTTCCCGTGCGTCTTTCAAATCGGTGGGAATCTCGCTCCCGGCCGCTCGTGCTGCCGCGTGCGCGTCGTTCAACATCTCGAGTGTCTGTCGGAGAGTCTGCGCGTCGGCTTCCAGTTGCCGCACGACCGATGACACGTCACCCAATCCGGAGCGGATCTCCTTCGGGAGTTGCTCGTACAAGGCGTCGATGGCAAAACCGATTTGCAGTTCGGTGGGGCGATGCGTCGGCCGCATCGGCAGCGCCTTCTGCTTGAGTCCGATGCCGGCCACCTTGAAGAGCCACTTGGCCAGTGTGCCTTTCCAGAACTTGAAGCGACGCTCAGCCTTCTGGTCGATCCGTCGCGCCCTGAGCGTAGTGCCGACAGCCAGCGAGATCGTCCCGGCCAACACGGAACCCGGATAGACGAACATCCACGCGTCCACATTGGGAAGCAATCCAAAGAAGGCCGCAAAACTCGCCAACAGGCCGCCTCCAGCGACCGTCGCCACTCGGAAAGCCGTCTTCTCCGCAGAGGAGGCCTCCGCGCCGTGGCTGTATGCCAGTTCCTCACGCCGGCGTTCCACTTCGATCCGCACAGCGGCCTTGAGATCTGCTAGAGTATGACCGGAAGCCAATAGCCGACGGATGCGATGTATCGAAAGCGCAAGCGGTGGTGCGAGGATAAACGCGCCGTACCCTGCGACGAAGGCTGCGAGGAAGTTCAAGGCTCCTTCTTCCAGGGCAAGAAACACTGCTGGCGTGGCCATCGCGATCGAAAACACGAAGTAGGCAACGCCGTCACCGGGCAGGTCGATCGGATCATTGATGAAGTTCCGCACCGGTACCGGCACGTCGCGCCGCTCACGCATCGCCGCGTCCACCGCATCGGAGAAGGCCGCGGCCGTCTCGAATCGCGCGCCTGGTTCCTTCGCAAGGCATCGGTCGACGCACCGCGCCAAGCGACTCGGCACGTGGGGAGCGACGGTCTTCAACGGCGGTGCCGGATCTTCCCGATGCTGTCTCAGCACCTCGACAACGCGTTCATCGTGGAAGGGAAGTTTCCCAGAGAGCGCGTAGAATCCCACCACGCCCATCGAGTAGGTGTCACTTCGTGCATCCACGCCTTCGCCCCGGGCTTGTTCGGGGCTCATGAACTCAGCCGTGCCGATGATCTCGCCGACGCCGGTCGCTGCCGCTCCCTCCAGTAAACCGGCGATCCCGAAATCAGCTACCAGCGCGCGCCCCGTCCCCTCCTCCAGCAGAATGTTGTCGGGCTTCACATCGCGATGTACAACGCCCTGAGAATGCGCGTACTCCAACGCCCACCCGACTTCCTTGAGAACACGGGCACCTTCAGACGGCGGTAACGGGCCGCGATTGTGCACTCTCTGGCCGAGGGTTTCTCCAGCGACGTACGCCATCGCGAAATAGACGAACTCTCCGACCTCGTCGACGGCAAAGATGGGAATGATGTTCGGGTGAGACAGCCTGGCGGCAGTGCGGGCCTCGCGGAGGAAACGCTCGCGAAGTTCGGGTTTGTTCGAGAATTCTTCCGGTAGCACCTTCAGCGCCACCGGTCGGTCCAGCTGCACCTCCTGGGCGAGGTATACGACCCCCATGCCGCCCCGGCCAAGCTCAGCCTCCAGGGAATACTTCCCGGCGAGCGCCTCCTGGAGCGCGAAGAACTGCGGATCGAACGGATGTTGCACGGAAGTCATGAGGCTGACAGGCGGTCAAGCTGATTGGACAAGGCGGCCGGACCTCTGGTTGGAGGCGTCAAAGGTAGGGATCAAGCCGCCGAGATGCCAGTCAGAATCTCGGCCGCTCCTCAGTGCTGAGCGGTTCTCAGCAGCTCACATTGACACTATATGCGGTCTGACCTTTACTCCGTAGGTCCTGGGTCGAGCCCCAGCCCGGTCATCGAGTGTTGTGAGCAGCGAGGAGCCCCGTCGAGTTTGGTGGGGCTCCGTGTTTGGAGACGATCTTGCGAGATGGTCATCGGGTTGCGGCGCGGGTGAGGGGTACGACGGGACTCACGCTTGACACCCGTGGCTCGGCGCCGTCTTCTCAGGACTGACGGCAGAACCGACATCCACTGGGGGGCTAGGCAGTGCGAGCCAACGCACCTGCGATCTTGCGAGAGCTGGAACGCCTCAAATACGACTTCTCGAGGACCTCCGCGGCGCGCAAGATCGAGCTGCTGCGCCAACTCGAGCGGCGGCGACTTCCGAGGGCGAAGCAGCTCCACGCCCTGCACGAGTTCCTCAATTTCTCGCGTGCGTATCCCGAGAACGAAGCGATCCTCGGCACCGCGGAGCGTCTGCTTCAGCAGTTTGACCAGCGCGGAGATCTGCAGCGGTTTCGAGCCGAGCTCAGCGATACGGGAATTGCCGGAACGGCTATCCACTTCCGGTTCTTCTGGCTGACCGCGATCTGGTTGGCGCGACGCTACCCAGAGCACCTCGTCATCGACTGGTCGGAGTTCGACCGTCGCTCGAGACTGGAGAGCCTCTTCCACCTCCTGGTCTCGTACAGCGAGACGCCGGCGCTCGACGAGTTCGGTTTCAGTGCCCGCGAGTGGCTCGCCGCACTCAAGGGCCCGGCAGAGACAGACGCCGCGTTCTTGATCCGTCGCTTCCAGGCTCTGGGCGTGGAGACGCCGCTGAGGGAACACCTCTACGAGGATCTCGATGTTCCCGTCGTGCTCACGCCCGGCGCCTCGACCCCAGCCAGGGGCCGGGAGAAATGGGATGGAGCACCCATTGTCTTCCAGCGGCGGCCGCCACAGCGCTCCCGACCCAACCTGCGCCAGGCGATCCGTGCAGCGACGTTCCGGGTGCGCTCGGTCGAACGCCGAGAGGCCCGTCGGCTCATCGAACTCGCCAACGCCTGCATGGTGACCCGGCACCGCGACCTCCTCGTCTTCCTTCACGCCGACGAACGCGACGTCCGGCTAATCGACTACGGCGACGGGCTGCAGTTCGCCTGCATGGGCGCGGTGCCGCAGCGTCGGCTCATGCTGGAGGCAGTCTACGGCTTTCTCACCCTGATGAATGGGGTGCCGATCGGGTATGTCCTGTGCAGCGCGCTGTTCAACTCCTCGGAGGTCGCGTACAACGTGTTCGAGACCTATCGCGGCGCGGGGGCGGCCCATGTGTACGCGCGCGTGCTTGCGATGGTCCACCAGCTGTTCGGTGCCGAGAGCTTCGCGATCGACCCATACCAACTCGGGCACGACAACGCGGAGGGACGGGAGTCGGGGGCGTGGTGGTTCTACTACAAACTGGGGTTCCGTCCGCACGATCCGCCGGTCCGGGCTCTCGTACGGGAGGAGTTGCGCAAGCTCAAGGCAAACCCGCGCTACCGGACCGGAAGTCGACGCCTGAATCAGCTGGCGGCTGAGTACATGTTCCTCCAGCTCGGGCGGAGCCGCCGCGACGTACTGGGTCGCATCGGTTTGGGCAACATCGGTCTCGGTGTCAGCCGCTATCTCGCGCAGCGGTTCGGTGCGGATCGGGAGCGGGGCATCGTCGTGTGTGCGCAAGAAGCTGCGCGCCTACTCAGTCTGCGGTCACTCGACCGGTTGCCTGCCGGCGAGCGGCTGGCGTGGCAGCGATGGGCGCCGCTCGTGTTGGCGCTCCCCGGTATCCGAGGGTGGAACACGGCGCAGAAGAAAGCCGTCCGCGAGGTGATCCGGGCCAAGGGCGGGCGGCGCGAATCGGACTATGTCCGGCTCCTCGACGCGCACGCCAGGCTCCGTCGCGCGCTCTTGCGACTGGCGGACCAAGAGGCCTGACATGAGGTGGCCACCGCGTGGATCCGGGAACCGCGAGTTCCCTTCGCGCGTTGTCCGCAGCGGGCTATGAAGCAGTTCGATCTGATCGCCATCGGAGGCGGAACCGCCGGCCTCGTGACCGCCGCGGGCGGAGCCGCCTTGGGGCTCAAGACGGCAATCGTGGAGCGCGAGGCCTTGGGCGGGGACTGCCTGTGGACGGGATGCGTGCCGAGTAAGGCGCTCATCGCGTCCGCCAAGGTCGCGCATCGCATGCGGAACGCGGAGCACTGGGGACTGGTTGGGGCGTCACCCGGCCACGTGTTCCAGGATGTCATGGAACGGATGCGTGCCAGTAGGGCTCGCGTCGCGCATCACGACGACCCCGAGCGATTCAAAGCCATGGGGGTCGAGGTGATCTTCGGGCAGGCGGAACTCCGGTCCCCCCGTTCCGTTGCGGTGGACGGCCGGACGATCGAGGCCAAGCGCATTGTGGTCGCGACCGGTGCCAGTGCCAGTATCCCGCCGATTCCCGGTCTCGCGGACACGGACTACCTCACACACGCCACGGCCTTCGACCAGAACACGCTGCCGGCACACATCACCATGCTGGGTGGCGGACCCATTGGCCTCGAGTTCGCACAGGTGTATCGGCGACTGGGCGCGGAGGTCACGGTCGTCGAGATGCTCCCGCAGCTGCTGCCGCGGGAAGAGCCGTCGGCCGCGACGGTGCTGGCCGACATACTCGAACGGGAAGGCGTGGTGATGCACGTCGGTGCCAGGGTGGAGCGCGTTGAGCGGGAGCATGGCGGCCGGCTAGTGGTGTGCGCGCGACGGGACTCCGGCGAGGAAGTGCGGATTCCGACGGATCGCATCTTCGTGGCGGCCGGGCGACGCCCGAATACGCGTGACGCGGGACTCGAGGCCATCGGGGTGGAACTCGACCGCGGCGCGATCGCGGTCGACAGAGCGCTCCGCTCGACGGTGCGAGGGGTCTGGGCCGCCGGTGACGTGGCGGGCGGACCACAGTTCACCCACGTAGCCGAGTATCACGCGAAGCTCGTGCTCCGCAACGCCGTGTTCCCGTTCACATCCAAGGTGGATTACGCGGCCGTGCCCATGGTGACGTACACGGATCCCGAAGTGGGCCGCGTCGGATTCACCGAAGAAGAAGCGCGCGCGCGTTGGAACAGAGTGGAGGTGTACCGCTACGAGTTCAACGACCTCGATCGCGCCATCGTCGACGGCCACGACGACGGCTTCGTCAAGATCGTCACCAAGCCCAACGGGAAGATCGTGGGAGCCACGGTCGTCGGTTCCGGCGCGGGAGATTTACTGGTGCCACTCGTGCTCGCCATCAAGCGCGGCATCACGTTGCCCAGGCTGTCGCAGCTCGTGTACCCGTATCCGACGATGTCGGAGGGCATCAAGCGAGCGGCGGACAGCTATTACCGGGAGAAGCTGTCGGGCCGATCGGGTGTGTGGTTGCGTCGGGTGGTGCGGTGGCTGACCTGACCCGCTGGCGCCCGTTCCTCAAGTTCGCGCTCTTGGTTGCCATCGTGGGAGGAGCAGCGCTCGTGGTCCGGGCCACGCCGCTCGCACAATACCTGTCGCGTGACGGGCTGCTCGGCACGTTGGAGACGACCCGCGGCAGCGTATGGGCTCCGATGGTCTATGTGTTCGTGTACGCGCTCGCGACTGCGCTCGCCCTGCCGGGCTCGGTGCTCACCATCGTGGGCGGCGCTGTGTTCGGGTTCGGTTGGGGCGCGTTGCTCGTGACCATCGGCGCCAACGTGGGAGCGAGTGCCGCGTTTCGTTTGGCCCGTGGTTTGGGTCGCGACGGCATCGAGCGTCTCCTGGGGGGTCGGCTGGCAGGATTGGACAGAGCCACGGCACAGCACGGATTTGTCGGGCTCTTGATTCTGCGACTCATTCCGCTGGTGCCGTTCAACGCGCTCAACTTCGGCGCGGGGCTCACGGCCATGCGCTGGCGTGACTACGCCTTGGCCACGGTCGTGGGAATCCTGCCGGGAACGCTGGTGTATGTGTTCTTCGCGGATGCCTTGGTGCAGGGCTCGACGACGGCCAGTGCCGAAGCCCGCAATCGGCTGTTCATTGCGGCGGGCCTGTTTCTCGTACTGACTCTGATCCCGCTGATCGCCCGTCGGCTCGGGTTCAAATTGCCGTCGGGGACATCCAAAGAGGTGCTATGACTCGACGACTGGTCTACATACTGGCTGCGCTCACGACGATCACAGTCGCGGCCGTTCGCGCGCAGGGTCCCCCCGAGCACGCGACGTTTACCGCCGTGCTTCAGGCACATGTGCGGGACGGGCTCGTCGACTACGCCGGGCTCAAAGAAGACCGGGCGGCCCTCGACGGTTATCTCGAGACACTCGAGGCGGTCGACACGGTGCGTTTGGCCGGGGCGCCCAGGAAGGCGCAGTTGGCATTCTGGATCAACGCGTACAACGCGTGCGCGTTGCGGCTCGTGATCGATCATTACCCGATCAAGAAGGCCGGGTTTCCCGCGTCCTTGGTGAGGTCCCTGCAAGGCGTGCCGGCGAACTCCATACGCCAAATCTCGGATACGTGGACTCGCGAGTTCTGCGACGTGGCCGGTAAAGCCCGGGCACTCGACGAGATAGAGCACGAGATCATCCGGCCGATGGGTGAGCCGCGGATCCACTTCGCCGTGAACTGCGCCTCACGGTCGTGTCCGGTCCTGGCGACCACGGCATATAGTGCCGAGGAGCTCGACGAGCAGCTGGACGCCGCGGTGCAGCGGTTTGTCGCCAGTGCCCAGCACTACCGGTTGGAACGGAAGCCGGATCCCGTTGTGTACCTCAACAAGGTGCTGGATTGGTACAAAGACGATTTCGGTGGGACGCCAGGCGTCGTGGAGTTCCTGCTCCGCTTTCTGCCCTCGGATGACGCCGCGGTCGTGCGCGCGGAAGAGGAGGTGCGGGTGGATTACCTTGACTACGATTGGACGCTGAACGACACGGCGATATTCGGACCGCAGCCCGGATAGGATCCGACACGGCATTGGTGGATCCCGATCGTCAAGCGCGCGCCACGGTCGGCATTGTCATCCCGACCCTCAACGAGGCGACCCACCTCCCCGCACTGTTAGGTGATGTCCAGAAGCTGTCGCTCTCCGTCGAGCTGGTGGTCGTCGACGGTGGCTCGACCGACCACACGCCGGAGGTCGCCCGTGCTGCGGGGGCACGCGTGATCACGGCCGGTCGTGGCCGGGCCTCGCAGATGAATGCCGGCGCAGCGGCGGTCGCCGGGGATTGGCTGTGTTTCCTCCACGCCGACGTTCGCATGTTGGGAGATGCCCGCGAGACGCTCGAGCGCGCCGTCGGCGAGTCGGTGCCAGCGGCGGTCTGGCGTCTCGCCATCGACGCCGCGGGTGTCTGGCCGCGCTTCATGGAGGTCGGCGCGCGAGTCCGTGACCGAGTGGGAGGACTCCCGTACGGCGACCAGGGCCTGCTGGTGCGCCGCTCGGTGTTCGAAGCCGTCGGGGGATACCGGGAAATCCCGCTCATGGAGGACGTGGCGATGATACGGGCACTCAGACGCCGAGGTCGCCTGGTGCGGCTCGGCGCGCCGCTCCGAGTGTCGCCGCGCCGCTGGGTGCACGAAGGGCCATTCTGCACGTGGCTACGCAACAGTCTCCTGGTCACTGCCTTCCTCCTCGGCGTCCGTCCCGAACGGCTCGCCCGTTGGTATCGGAGCGACGTACGATGACCGCCGTCTTGGTGTTTGCGAAAGCGCCGCGTCTCGGTGAGGTGAAGACGCGGCTCGCGCGGGACATCGGTGAGGCCGACGCGCTCGAAGTCTATCGGGCAGTCGGTGGGCGGGTGGTGTGCGGGGTGGCGACCGATTACCCCGTCACCGTGTGGTACTATCCGCCTGAGGCGGGGACCGAGATGCGCGAGTGGCTGGGCGATCACGAATTCCGTGCGCAGCACGGTCGCGACCTCGGTGAGCGTCTTTCACACGCGTTTGCTTCCCATTTCTCACGTGGTGCTGGGCCGGTGCTCGCCATTGGAGCGGACGCCCCCGGTGTTTCGACGGCGACGATTCGTGAGGCGGTGGCCGCGCTGGCAGAGGTCGACGTGGTGCTCGGTCCGGCCGTCGACGGCGGGTACTACCTCCTCGGCCTCAATCGCTTCGAATCCGGGCTGTTTACCGACATTCCGTGGAGCTCGGACCGTGTGCTGCAAGTCACGGTGGCTCGGTGCCGCAGCAACGATCTTCGAGTGAGACAGCTCGGTGCCCTGCGGGACCTGGACACGGCCGAGGATCTACGAGCACTGGGGCTCGGGCGCCCTTGACCGGTTCGTCCAGCGGTCGGCATATTGCGCGGGCTTACCGCAGAGCACAAGCAGCGTCTCAGAGGGTACCGGTCGATGGCTTGGAGAATAATCGAGTCAGGGGAAGAGGTGTGGCACGTTCAGCCGGCTGCAGAAATGCGGCCCGACGCCAGGATGTGGCAGTTGACCCTATCCTTCCGCGCGGCCAGGACCGATCGAGAGCCGCGGACGTTCTGGGCGTCATTCCCCCTGGAGTCTGCCTCGAAATCCTCACTGTTCCAGGCCGCAGATCGCCTGACCAATGACACGCTGAGGGAAGTGCTCGTCCAGCATCTCGCGTAAGGAGCCCTCGGCGTCCCCCATGTCTCTCGCATCAGTCCAGGAGCTCCGTCGCATGGCCGATGCGGTCGGCCAGCTCCGTGGCCACGCCGTGCAGGATGTCGAAATCCGAGCGGATTGCCGGGTGCTACGCATTGCGCTGGACGACGGTCATACGCTCTTGGTGTCGGTGCTGATCGACGAGGCCGGGAAGCCACGGCTCGACGTGGACTTCCTCCGCGCCGTCGAAGAAGTTGATCATCGGCAGCTGGAAGTCCGGTTCGGGGAAGCCGAGTAGGCGTCGCTGGGAGGTATCGAAATGACTGCACCTCGGGCGCGCGAACGCCTCAAGTTCCTGACCTTCGAGTTCGAGAAGCTGCCTAACGGTCGGTGCCGCTCCCGGGTCGTGTTGGAGCGGACCGCGGGGGAGCAGTTCGTAGGAGCTGCTGAGGGACTCGGGTCGCCAGCAGGCGAGCTGCGTTGTGCCGCCCAGGCAGCCACCGAGGCATTGCAGGGGGCGGTGGCCGAAAAGCTGGCATTCGAATTGCTAGGAGTAAAGGCGGTACGGGCGTTCGATGCCACGGTCGTGATTGTGTCCTTGTCCTGCCACAACGGCGTGCCGGCCACGCGACTGGTTGGATCGTGCCTGTCTGAAACGGAGCTTCAGCGGAGCGCTGCGCTGGCAGTGCTAAACGCGACGAACCGGCTGATGGGCAACATGGTCTTCATGCGCTGACACCCTCGTGAACATCCAACGCGCTGCTGGTATTCTGGCGCTGATGGGCGCCACGGGCTGTGCCACCCTCTCCGGGGGTGGCTCCACGGAGACCGCGCCACTCGAGCCTCCGTCTGACGAGCCGGCTGCGCTTCCGATCGCGATACCCGCCCCGGCCGCCACCGCAGAAGATTCACTCGCGGACCAGGACGCGCTTGAGGCGCTCCACGAACTCGAATTCAAGAGCTTGGCCAAAGGCGCCGATCACGTGCAGGGCGTACTGTCGGCGCCAAGGCTCCCAAGGGGCGGTACCGATGCCGGTCCGCGCGGCGGACCCTCGTCCGTGGAGGGGCCGGTCTCCGATATCGACGTGGCCTCGTTCGCAGATCGAGACCGCGTTCGGTACTACCTGGACTTCTTCCAGGGGCCCGCCAGGAATCGATTCGCTATCTGGCTCGGGCGTTTGCCGCGGTATGAGGGAATGATCCGCGCTCGCTTCCGCAAGCTGAGCATTCCCGAAGACCTCGTCTACCTGACCCTCATCGAGAGCGGGTTGTCCAACACGGCTGTATCGCGGGCCAATGCCGTCGGCATGTGGCAGTTCATCGCCTCCACGGCCAAAGGGTACGGGCTGGCAGTGAATACCTGGTTGGATGAGCGCCGGGATCCTTTCAAAGCGACCGAGGCGGCCGGTCGCCATCTGGCAGATCTCTACGCCCAGTTCGGCTCGTGGTATCTGGCCGCGGCTGCGTACAACGGCGGAGCGGGGAGGGTCAGCCGCGGGCTTCGTCGACTCACCTCCACTCCGGATTCACTGACCGACGAGACATTCTTTGACTTGTCCGCCGGCCGTTATCTGCGGCGCGAAACCCGGGACTACGTGCCGAAGCTGATTGCCGCGGTGCTGATCGCGAAGAATCCGGCTGGGTTCGGGTTCGATAGCATACCGACGGTGCCCCCCCTCGCCTTTGATGAGATCACCGTTGATGATGCCACGGGGCTGGACGTGTTGGCCGAGCTCGCCGACACCTCCAGCCGCGCCTTGCTGGAGCTCAACCCGCAATTCGTGCGCGGCGTAACGTCTCCCGACCTCACGTCAGTGGTACGCGTGCCTCGTGGGACGGGGAGTGTCGTGGTGCAGCGCCTGGCCACGCTCCCTGCCAGCGAGCGGGTCAATTGGGTGGAGCACGTCGTGCGGGCGGGCGAGACCCTCTCGGAAATCGGCGAGCGCTATGGTGTGAGCGTCAAGGTTCTGCGGGCGGCAAACGGTAACGTGCATCCGCGGAGAGTGAGGATTGGACGGCGCCTCGTGGTTCCCGTGAGCGCCGCGGCCCGATCGCGCGCCGCCACGGGTCGCGCGCCAAGACCACGTCCCGTCGTGAGCGGGGTTCGGTATCACACCGTGCGCCGCGGCGAGTCGTTGTGGACGATTGCCCGGCGGTACGGCGTGGGCGTTGGAGACGTGGCCAGGTGGAACGGAATCGACCCGGAGGGTGTCCTCCGGGTCGGGAAGCGGTTGGCGCTCACGCCGCCAAGCCGCAGGGACGACTGAGCCTCTCGCGCTACCAGGTTCCGCGATAGCCCTCCATAATGGACGACGCGTACCCGTTCCGGGGATCGCGGCCTTCGGCCAACAGCTCCCGTAAGCGAGAAGGGCCCCAATTGTAGGCGAGCAGCGCGAGCTCGACATCCCCATAGGCGTCGATCAGATCGCGCAGGAACCGCAGTCCGATCCGCAGATTGGTTGCCGGATCGTACAAGTCCTCAAACGTAGCCTCGGGCTCATAGAACCGAGCCGTCGCAAGCTGAACCTGCGCTAATCCCACGGCAGCGGCTCCGCTGCGGGCTCGAACGTGGAACTCGCTCTCGAGATCGACCAACCGGAAAGCAAGTTCCGGGTCGATCCCCTCGCGCAGCGCGATGTCGAAGATCAGCTCCGAGAGATCCGCCGGGATCTGATAGCGCGTCGAATACCGGAGAATGGCCTCGAGGCGCTCGAGCTCCAGTCGCGCCAGCTCCAGCTCACCGGGGGTGTCCAGCCGTTCACCCAGGAGCCGAAACTCGGAGCGGACGGCCGTGCCCGTGTACGACGGCCCACCGTCGGCTGTCGCCGCGTGCGGTGCGCGAGCGCCCACGAGGGCGCCCGCGGCCACTACCGCGGCGACGATGCCCAGACCACGCAGGGTGAGCTGCTGCGTCCCCGACAGGCGCTTCCACGCGCCGGCCAACCGCTCAGCGATCCCTTGGGCGACGCTCTGTATGTCCATCATGTTGTATCCTCATCGTTATGTCGATTCCAATCACCGGTCGTGCCGCCGGTTTTTTCCAGCAACCGGATCTCACCGATCTCCATGGCGTGGCCGGTTGCCTTGACCATGTCGTACACCGTGAGGAGCGCCACGGTTACAGCTGTCAGTGCCTCCATCTCAACGCCCGTGCGTCCCACCGCCGTCGCCGTCGCCTCGACCGCCACTCCGGGGAGTTCCGGATCGAGACGGGCATGGACGCCGACATGGTCGAGCGGCACCGGGTGACACAGGGGAATCAACGCGGCGACGTGCTTTGCCGCCATGACCCCGGCCAGCTCCGCAGTTGATACAACGTCCCCCTTCGGTCCCGAGTTCCGCTCGACCAGCCGATACCCTGCGGCCGACAGGCGGATCCTTCCCTCCGCCCTGGCCATCCGCTTCGTCTCGGGCTTCCCCGCCACGTCAACCATTCTGGCCCGGCCGCTCCCGTCGACGTGCGACAACTTCACAGCACGCGCTCCAACTCACCCGCGAGCGTCGCGAGGGCCAACTGGGGATTCACATTCCCCTGCGCCGCTGCCCGCGTCTCCTCGACACGTCGCAGTGCCTCGACGAAGGGCCGGGCGGCGTCCGGTCGTCGCTGAGACTCCTCGGCTAGCTCTGCGCGCAGCCTGAACGCCAGTGCGTCCAGCATGCCCGTGAAGTCGCCACGAGCCGCCCACGGTGGCTGCGCGAGGGCCAGTGGGAGCCATGTCCCATCCTTCCGCTTCACGGCCGACAGCAGCTCGGCTGCTGCCCGGTCGGGCGCGTTCGAGCCATCCTCGGCCGCCAGTGCCTGGCCAATCGACCCTTCCGCCAGGAGGGTCCGGCGTTCGAGCACCGCGCCCTCGAGCGGCGGGTCGACCTCACGGCTGAGGAAGGTACGCACATCCTCGTCAGCCACTCTTCCCACGCGGATCGTCACGAGCCGCGACCGAATCGTCGGCAGCAGGGCGTGCGGATCCGCCGCGGTCAGGATCAGCGTCGTATCCGCCGGAGGCTCCTCCAGGACCTTGAGCAGCGCGTTGGCTGCCTCCTGGCTGGCCTCCTGCACCACGAGCCGCTCCGCATTGCCGAGCACGAACACCTTGCGAGCGCCCGAGAATGGTGTGATCCACACCATCCGCTGGAGCAGCCGGACGGAGGCGAGCGAATGGCTGACCATTCCCTCGGGTCTGGTCCACAGCCCGTCCCGCCGCCGCTCCTCCATCACCTCGCCGAGGCTCTCGTGCACCTCCTCGACCTGTTTGTCCGAGTCCGATCCCTTCGGTCTCGGAATCGGCACAAACCAATGCAGGTCTGGATGCCCGAGCCGATCCACCTGCCCGCAGGGGCCACAGGAGCCACACGGTGCGCCTGATCCCTCGCCACAGAGCAATCCCTGGGCCACCCATAGGGCCAAGCGCTGTTTGCCGACGCCGGGCGGACCGGCCATCAGCGCCGCTTGTGGGAACCGGCTGGAGGCGAGAGCGCCAGCCAGCCGGTCCAGCAATGCTCGGTGACCATAAAGCGGTCGTAAACTCATCGGTATCAATGTAGCCTGTGGGGAGCCAACGCGGTAGCGGATGAGCGCCTAACCTGATGTGGTCGTATTAGTTACGCTTGTACTACTGGTGGTGATGCGCCCTCGCAACCCGGCGATAATTAAGTGAGCGCTCACTTCTGTTGCAGGGTTTTGTGAGTGCTTGCTCACATCTCTTATTTCGCCGTGGCGGACGGGCCTCAGGCTGCGGCGATGGTGCGGCACCACTTGCTTGCCCCGCCGTCAGACCGGCGCGAAGTTCAGATCGGGTCCAATGAGCGGCGGACGCATGAGTGGCGACGGCTTACCTGGAGAGAGCCTATGTGGTGGCGACGGGTTGGGGGACTATGTGCGGTGTTGTGTGTCGGGATGCCGATGAGTGCCTCGGGACAGGTGGCGGATTTGGTGCTCGTGGGCGGTCGGATCTGGACAGGCGGTCCCGGACCCTCCGAGCCAACCGCGCTCGCGGTCCGTGGGGAACGCGTCCTCGCCATTGGGTCCGATGCGGAGGTGCTCGGATTCGTCGGCCCGAGGACGGACCGGATCGATCTGCGGGGTCGACGAGTGGTGCCGGGGTTCATCGACGCCCACACGCACTTCATCGCCGGCGGCTTCGAGCTCGCTGCGGTGCAGCTGCGTGACGCAGCGACCCCGGAGGAGTTTGCCCGGCGGATCGGCGCATTTGCGGCCGCCCACCCTAACGAGTGGGTCACGGGCGGGACTTGGGACCATGAGCTGTGGGGCGGAGAGTTGCCCCACCGAGACTGGATCGACTCGCTGACCCCGGATCACCCAGTGTTCGTGAGCCGGCTCGACGGTCACATGGGACTGGCCAACACGAGGGCGTTGGAGCTGGCCGGCGTGACGCCGGACACGCCGGACCCACC
Organism: Gemmatimonadota bacterium; assembly: GCA_039588295.1. Lineage (GTDB taxonomy): Bacteria > Gemmatimonadota > Gemmatimonadetes > Gemmatimonadales > GWC2-71-9 > JAOTVV01. The sequence continues at coordinate 18,040 of JBDHAB010000002.1, read as the reverse complement.
GGGCGGCACCATTGTGCGGGACCTGGATGGCCGGCCCACAGGCGTCCTCAAAGACGCGGCGATGTCCGTCATGAGCCGCGTGATTCCCGATCCGTCGGAGGCGGAACTCGACCGCGCGCTGCGCGCCGCCGTGGCTCACGCCGTCGAGCGCGGGGTCACGATGATCACAGATATGGGGACGTGGGCGGGTCACGAGACGTACCGTCGCGCACGATCACAGGGTGCACTACCCCTTCGCGTGTACTCCGTGGTGCCGATCGCGACCTGGGAACGGCTGGCGCACTACATCGAGCGTGAGGGTCGCGGCGACCACCACTTGTTCTGGGGCGGCGTCAAAGGATTCGTCGACGGGTCGCTTGGCTCCACCACGGCGTGGTTCTACGAGCCCTATGAGGACGATCCCACCACCGCGGGATTGATGGTCACCGACACCGCCGAGCTGCGGGCGAGCGTTCTCGCAGCCGATGAGGCGGGGCTCCAACTCATCGTGCACGCAATTGGAGATCGGGCCAACGACTGGTTGCTCGAGCTGTTTGCAGAGGCGCGGCAGCGCCACGGAACGCGCGATCGCCGTGCTCGCATCGAGCACGCCCAGCATCTTACGTCCGATGCGGTTCGGCGCACGGCTGAGGACGGAGTGATTCCGTCCATGCAGCCGTACCACGCGATCGACGACGGACGCTGGGCGGCGAAGCGGATCGGCACGGAGCGGATCAAGACCACCTATGCGTTTCGCGACCTGGCGGACGCCGGGGCTCGACTGGCGTTTGGCAGCGACTGGACGGTGGCGCCGATCGACCCACTGCTTGGGATCTACGCTGCGGTGACCCGCCGCACCATTGACGGGGCGAATCCAGACGGCTGGGTACCGGCGCAGAAGATCACCGTTGAAGAAGCTGTGGCGGCCTACACCTCGGCCAATGCTTATGCGGCCTTTTTGGAGGACGAGCTGGGGACGCTGGAGCGCGGACGGTATGCCGATCTCGCGGTCTTGGCCGACGACATCTTCACGATTGATCCGGCGGACATCGAGGATACGACGGTGGACCTAACCCTCGTGGCGGGGAAGGTGGTCTTTCGACGGGAGCAATAAGGGGACGAGGGACAGGGGAGGGAGAGGGGAGGGGTAGCTATGCGGCCACGAGTCTCCCCTTTCCCCGTTTCGACCTCGCTACTGGATCAACTGCCTGGGTTCACCACCTTCCCGAGAAACAGAATCGTCCCCGAGTAGTTCTCCCGGATGGCGAACAAGAAGGGGCGGTCGATCACAATCCTCAGGGGCACGCTGGTCAAGCCGATCTCCACGGACGTCACCGCTGCGGCCTCGGTGCCCTCCTCGTTCACGTCGACGAACGTCTTGTGCTTCACCTTGCTGATGTACGCCCGTTCGGGACCCGAATAGAGATTGGTGAAGTCCGCGTCGAATGGTGAGAAGGCGATGCCCATCCCGAGTGCCGTCAGCACGTCTTTCAAGCCGATCTCGTACTCCAATCGAAACTTCGGTAGGTCGATGTGGAGCGAGTCCGCGATGAGCGCCGAGACCCAGGCCTTCCACTGCTCCTCAGTTACGCTCTCCGCCAGCGCATCGATGCCCGTGGGATCGGTGGGCATGACGACGGTCATGCTGTACGCCTGACCCCCGTATGCCAGATCCGCAATGACGAGTTCCCCGGAGTCGAAGTGCCGCAGCGGAATCTCCGCCTCGTGGGACATCAGCTTGACGGTCGTTTCGGAACCATCCGGGAGTCTAAACGGTGCGTCTCTGGTCAGATCCTTGTCGAACTGGTGTGTCCAGTCCCCTTTGAAGTAGATCGCGTTGATCAGGAACATGATCGTTAACGGGTCAATCGGCGGTGTGACGATCTCGTCGATCCGGCCCTGTGTCTTCGCGTCGACCCAGGCGTTGATCACGTCAACCGTGGACGGGTCGGAGAAATCCAACGCCGACACCTCGGCATCGAAGTACTGCCGGTTGACGTCGAGGAACTCCGGGACGATGCTGATGCCCTCGCGGTACCAGATGGAGTTGGCGAGGACGAACTCGACATACGGGTCGAGGTCCCGGAGCAGGGTGATGAGGCTCTGATAAGCTTCGTTGACCTCCTGGAGCGTCATGCCCTCGAGCTCGAGGGCCTGCTGCATGGCATCACGCGTGGTGCCGGCGGCACCGTTGTACGTCATCCCCAAGGCCATGCCCACGCTGAGCGGGGAGATGAAGACGTTGCTGCCCGCGGGTTCCCGGTTGTTGATCTCTCTGAACAGCTTGAACGCGAACCGGTTGTCCGCTTCGATGAGCTTGCCTTCCGCAACGCTCAGCTCGCGGGGGAGACGTTCGATGGGGCCGAACGCTTCTCCACAGCCCACCAACACCGTGGCGACCGAGCCCGCCAATACCAGTGCAATATGCTGCCGCATGGGGTCCTCCACTCAGAACTGCGTGTGCTGTCAACCGAAGATACCTCGGCTGGGGTCAGTGGCGTCACTGGATGCGGGAAACGAGTTAAAAGGGAGAAGAGTTGCGGGAGTTCCTCGGATGTTCACGTGCAAACCGTCATCTCCCGCGCCAGATCCGCCAGGCGTCCACGACCTCCTCGCCGCGGACGACGTGATACCGATCGAAGCAGGCGACGGTGAGGCATGAGTGGTTGGGGAGGATTCGCACACGTTCGCCAACTGCAAGTGGCGCACTGACCACACCATGTTCCTGGCTGAGCGACACGAGTCGTGCGGCTCGTGAGAGGGTTCCGGCGGCATAGTCGTCAAAGATCTCGCCCATGGTGGGTTCGGCGATGGGCCCGCGTCCCGTGTCCTTCGACAGGGCGAGGGCGCCTGCATCAGTGACACAGTGCTCGGCCCCCGGCTGTGACGAGACCACGCTCGCCAAAACGGTGAGGGCACAGTCTCGCACCCCGCACGTGCCAAGCAGCACCTGCGTGTGGTCGTGGAACGCGTAGTTGCCGGGTCGGGCTTCATCCACGCCGTTGAGGTGGTCGATCGCGGCCATGCCCGGCGTTGAGCCGACACTGACCGCGGGTACCTCGATGCCCAGCGCGCGGAGTCGGTCGGCAAACGCCACCGTCACCTCACGCTCCTCGATCGCCGCAGCGTTCACCTCCGTCTGGGTCCGTCCCGTGTAGGTGTGGCCACCATGAGTGAGAATCCCGTCGAAGTGGAGCGCCGACGAAACGGCCACGCTGCGTGTGATCTCGACCGCGTGGTCGGAGGCGGGGTCCACACCGGTTCGGTGGTACCCGCAGTCCACCATGACCCAGACGTGCTTCGGGAGTCCGTGTCGCTCCAACTCCCGCACCGCCTCCTTCGAGTCGACCGCCACGCGGAGCGTGATCCGTTCCGCCAAGGCCCGCGCCTCCTCGAGTCGGCTCGAGCTAGGTGGAAAGGCCCACGTGATGTCGTCGAAGCCGTGATCGGCGAACGAGCGTGCCTCTTCAAGCGTGGCAACCGTGATACCGCGTGCGCCGAGCGCTCGCTGCCGCTCGCCGATCTCGATGCATTTGTGTGTCTTGATGTGGGGTCTCAGCGTGACGCCGAGTCTCGTTGCCCGCCGGGCCATGCGTGCGAGGTTCGCTTCGAGGACGTCCAGGTCGAGGAGCAGGACGGGGGTCGGGAGTTCGGCAATCAGCGTCATGGTCCGGAGGCTCCGCAGGGTGCCGTAGTTTCGCGGCCCCGGCCACCGCGTGCAACGGCGGTTGACCGGAAGACAAACGCGGCCCCCGCCTACCGGGCGGGAGCCGCGTGGAACCCTGCCTCCTGTGGCTCCTACATACCGACCAACTCCTGGGCAATGCGGTCGGCGTCGTACATGTGCCTGAGGGCCTCGAGAATCGCCGTCGTGAGGACCGAAACCGAACGCCCCCCGCTCTCGGTGATGTAGATGAAATCTCCCGACAGGCTCTCGATGTTGCCGTCGAACAGGAGCCCGACAATTTCGCGGTCCGTATTGATCACCGGGCTCCCAGAGTTCCCGCCGACCGTGTCGTTGGTGTGGACCATGTTGAGCGGGGTGCTCTTGTCGAACTCTGCCGGCGGGCTCTGCCACCGCTCGGGAAGCTCCCACTCGTCTCGTCCCTTGTGGCTGGCCCAGCGATCGTAGAGACCGTAGAACGTGGTCCAAGCGGGCGCTTTGGTACCGTTGTACTCGTAGCTCGAGACCACACCGTCCGCGATGCGGAGCGTGAACGTCGCATCCGGCGGCAGCTCGGTACCGTACACATCGAATGACGCGCGGGCGAGCTTCGTCGTGCGGACTTCCTCCTGATTGCTGAGCTGGCCAAACCGTGCGGCAGCCTGCTGGAATCGTGGCAACGCCTCACGCATCAAGGCGATCGCGGGCTCACCGGTGGTGAGGATCTGTTGCGGGTTGTCGAGCATCGCGCGCCGGGCCTCGGCGTCGGTGCAGCTCGGTGACTCGTCGATGATGGCGTGGCCAGCTTCCGCGGGCGTCTTGCCCGCCAAGGCCCGCACGACGAAGGGATCATTCTTGCCGAGCCAAAGCGCCGCATCCTCAATCGTCGCTTCGATCATGTGATGATCGAGACGCGTGTCGATCTCTCGATTCTCGAGGCCACGCCGCATGCCCTGCACGACGCTGTCAGGAGCGCCACCCTGGACCGCTTGTGCGTACTGAATCATCGCGGCGGCCGTCGCCAAGGTCTGCGAACGAAGCGATCCGTTCGTGTTGAGCGCCATGAGCGTCGGGAAATGCTCCGCCATCTGCGAACGGACGTCGGCAATCTCGTCCCACAGCGTCCCGTACTGTCGGAGTAGCTCGGGTTTTGCTGCCACCGCGTCTCGGAATTGCCGCTCGAAGCCAATCTTGCGGCCCATGATCTCCGGATCGTTCAGCGCCTTCTCCCTGCCCATGTAGAGCTTCAAGCCGTTCATCCAGCCAAACCACTGGTTGATGTACTGGTCGCGCGTCTCGGGGTGGTGCTCCATGAAGTGCGCGAGGATGTCCGTGCGGGTCTTGAGCAGGCGTACCACGTAGGGCTCGCGATAGTCTCGGTTGTTCTCGAGCTGTGCGACGGTACTGAGCCGCTCGGTCGACCCGGGGTTGCCGATCACGAACAACGGTGTGCCCTCAGGCATGACGTCATCGCTCCAGCGGAAGAAGCTCTGCGGCTGAAGCGGATTGCCGTCGTCGTCGTAGACCCGGAAGAACGAAATGTCGAGGTTGTACCGGGGGTAGGTGAAGTTGTCCGGATCGCCGCCAAAGTAGCCGATCTGGAGCTCGGGGACGAAGACCATCCTGATGTTGGTGTACCGCTTGTAGCAGTACATCGAGTGCTTGCCACCTTGGTACAGCGACGTGACGCTGCACCGCAGGCCCGTCGCGCTGCTCGCGCTGTCTCCCACGGACTCCATGCGGGCGTCTCGCGCCTCGACTTGCCGTGATTCCGTCGTCATCGGGTCGACGGCAGCCTCGATCAGCGCCGTGACGTCATGCATCTCGACCATCTGGTCCGCCCACATGTTCGGGACCGGTCGCTCATCCTCCAGGGTGGGAGCGTAAAAGCCATCATCCAAGAGGTTCTCGCCCTCGCGGGTCACACCCGACGTCGCTCCGCGGGCGCAATGGTGATTGCTCGCCACGAGACCGTTTGGCGAAACGAACGAGGCCGTGCAACCGGGGATGCGGAGCGTGGCGAGCCGTACCTGCTCGAGCCACTGCTCGGTCGCTTCGAACCCGTATGCCTCTTGGAAGTAGTCGAGGGGTGCGTTCTCGAACGTCCACATCTTGCCCATGTCGAACCGACCGGGCTCGCGGGCCTCGACGACGCCCGCCTCTGGTGCCGGCATCGTCTCCGCCGCCGGGGCCACGGCCGGCGCGGCCGCGGTCTGTGGCGCGCCACCCGTGGCACACGCGGCCGCAACCGGGGCGATCACCGCCAGGGTCAGATAGTACGTGGTTTTGGATTTCATATGGATCCTCATTGCGAAGAAACGGGTGATTGCCCGGTGCTGCCCATCGGGCGAACGGGTTCCGTGGGAGGCCACCTCAGTGCGGAGCGCTGAAAGCGGGCCGAAAGATACGACAACGCCCGCCGCGGCGTGAAGGGCCGCGGCGGGCGTTGCGGGATGGAACCCGGCTCTGAGCAGCGGTTCAGTTCATGTGGGCCTTGATCACCGGGGCGAGGATGACCCGTCCCGAGCCCGTGACCGTGACGTTCTTGAACGTGGCGGTGGGATCGAACAGCAGGTTAACGTCGCTGACGGCGCCCACGTCGTCCGCAACCACGGAGAAGATCGCGTCCGTCTTGAGTCCGCTGTTCGCGGCTGAGGGGATATCAACGGGATGATCCACCTCTGCGTCGAACGTCGCGTTGCCCTTGGTGATTGCCTCGGTGAAGCTGATCGTCGCGTTCTCGACGAAAAGCCGGACCTTCCGATAATCGCCGACGGGGACGTCCCCGGCCGCGATCACGATTGGCGAGTCCATTTCGCTGGGTAGGGCGAGGAGGTCCAGCGGTACGGGTTCGCCAAGCGGGAGCGAGATCCAGGACGTTCCGTCCATGTCGCCGTCACCCATTCCCATGCCGCTTGGATCGTCGGGGTCGTCTTCGTCCACCGGCAGGAAGGCGATGCTGGTCACCGTAACCTCGAGCGAGGCAATCAGCGCCCGGTCGAGTCCTTCCATATCTGCGCCAGACAGATTGACCCATGCGGGACTTGCCGCCGGTGCCAGGACCGTTCCGGCTTGCTGCAGTGTGACCCGGACCGAGCCGGTGTCGCCGATCCCGGTCGTGTCGGCGCAGGCGCCGGCCAGGGCAGCCACAACGCCGATGGCCAGGATATTCTTGCTACGGAATCCGAACATTCCATTTCCTCCAGTGATTTGATGGGACGGTCGGGATGTATTGCAGAGACGTCGCGAGCATTCAAAAGGTAACGCGCGACGCCCATACGCTCCGAGCTCCCCTATCTGACGAGGTGAAACCGACCCTGACGGCGCAGGATCCACCGCATTGAGCCGTCGTGGCTGAGTTCCGCATCCTCCTCAAGCATGATCCGTACCGTCTGCCCGTCCCATTCTGGGACAGCGGTGGCGGCTTGGAGCTCCACCGAATGCCAGGTCGGTGCTCGCAGGGGCACGTCGCCCCGCCCCGGCACGCCGTCCTGACGATCCCAAAGGCCAATGAGCGGTCCCGCTCCATGACCGTGCTCCCCAATGGGGTGCGTGTACACCGTGCCCTCGATGCCGCCCGCCCGCATCGCGGCCAAGCTGGACGCCAGCACCTCGTTGCCGGTCCTGCCGGGGCGCATTTCTCTCATCACGATATCCTGTAGACGGTTGGCATTCGCCAGGGCCACGAGGAGCCCAGGCGGCGCGTCCGTCTCCCCGTCGCGGAGCACGTAGCCCATGTGCTGCGTGTCGGTATTGAGCCTGAGTGCGGTGACGCCCACGTCGCAGTGGAGCACGTCACCCCGCCGGATGACGGGGTTGGTGGAGTCGGCCATGTCCACGCCGAGCCGTTGGACATCGACGCTCGGATGAAACCAGGTTCCGAGCCCAAGGTCGTTCATCCGTTGCCGGAACCACCAGACAACGTCGTCAGTCGTGGTCACTCCGGGCGTGATGACCGCACTCGAGAAGGCGGTTCCGATGAGCTCGTGGACGAGCTCCTGCATGCGTCGATACGTCGGGTTCATGGCCGGGACGCGGAGCGCGAGGAAATCCAGGGCGAGCCCCTCGGCGTGCTTGATGCGCTGGGTGAGCTCCGCACCGAGCGCTTCCGTGAGCTGGTGCAACTCGCCGGCGCTCAACCCATCGGCGAAATTGTGCGTGTAGGAAACGTTGACCGCGATGTTACGCGGGTTGCGATCCTCGATGGTCTGTGCCACGACCTTCCACTGATCCCGGCCCCAGAACTCACGTGGGCGACCGTCAGGAGCCTGTTCCGTTCCGCGGACCACCTCGTACGCACCGCCCTGAGACGACCCGCCGATGGCAATCCGCTCGACACCGTCGTCACCGCCCCGGTCGTAGAAGATGTAGACCGTTCGTCGTCTGGCGGCGAAGGTCGTGGGTGCGACGAGGGCCGGGAACACCGGATCTTCGTTGTATTCTCGCATCGGAATCACCCACATCGCGACGTCGTGCTCCCGCATCAGTCGTGGGAGTACGCTGTCGAGGCGTTCCTGGAGCCACTGCTGCTGGAGCGCGGCCTGCTCGCGAAGCGTGCCGAACGGGCGCTCCGGCTGATCGAGTTGTGCGTGCGCCGCTTGACTCGCGCCGAGCGCGATCAGCAAAGCGACAATGAAGAATCGTGACATTTGGTAGATACCGTGTGTGTTGGCGGGCTAGGGAAGATAGGTCCGTGACCGGGTTGAGACCACGCGACGCGCATTCCGGTCTTGGAAGTGTCGGGCTACCTTCGCACGCGAACCCCTTCTGATTAACGAGCGACTCATGTACGGGACTCTGGAGCTGAACGGGGCGGCCTTTCGGGCACTGGTTGACGCGGCAATGGATCGCATCGTCGCACACATCGACTCACTCCCGGATCAACCGTCGAACGACGTCGACGGAGCGGCAGAGCTAGCCCGCGCACTCGCCGAACCCGTTCCGGAGCAGGGGACGTCTGCGGACGAGACCTTCGACCTGCTGTTTGAGCGAGCCATTCCCAAGAGCTTCAACACGGCCGGGCCGGGATACCTGGCCTATATCCCTGGGGGCGGGATTCTCCATTCCGCGGTTGCGGACCTGATCGCAGACGCGGTCAACCGGTATACCGGCGTCTGGTTGGCGGCGCCAGGGCTCGTACAACTGGAATCCAACGTCCTCCGCTGGCTCTGCGACATGGTCGGGTTTCCAAGTGAGGCGCACGGGCTGCTGACGACCGGCGGCTCGCTCGCGACCTTCTCCGCCGTGGTGACTGCCCGCGAGACACGGCTGCCACCCGATTTTCTCCGCGGGGTGATCTACGTCTCGGAGCAGATCCACCACTCCGTCACCAAGGCGGCGCACCTCGCAGGCTTTCGGTCGGACAACATTCGGATCGTCGGCTCCGATCGGTCATACCGTATGCGAATCGACGAACTGGAGCGTCAGGTCGTTCGAGATCGAGAGAGCGGCCATGTTCCGTTTCTGGTCGTCGCGAGCGCTGGGACGGTGAACACGGGTGCGGTGGACGATCTCGAGTCTGCCGCAGATGTCGCCGCGCGCCATGGGCTTTGGCTGCACGTCGACGCGGCCTACGGCGGCTTCTTCATGCTGACGGCGCGTGGCCGGGCGGCGATGCGTGGCATCGAATTGGCCGATTCGATCACGCTCGACCCGCATAAGGGGCTGTTTCTCCCCTACGGCACCGGCTCGCTACTGGTGCGTGACGGAAAGGCGCTCCACCGGGCGCACGAGCTCCACGGAGCCTACCTCCCCGCCATGCAGGAGCAGCAGGAGTTCGTGGACTTCTGCCAACTGTCACCGGAGCTCTCGCGGGCATACCGCGGGCTCCGGATCTGGCTGCCGTTCAAGCTCACGGGGGTCGACGCGTTCCGTCGGGCGCTCGACGAAAAGTTGGACCTCGCACGCTGGGCGACCGAGCAGCTTCGAGAAATCGAAGGTCTCGAGATCGTCGCGGAGCCGGAGCTCTCGATCGTGGCATTCCGCATGGTGTGGCCGGAGCTGGGACTCGAGGAGACGAACGGGCTGAATCAGTCATTGCTCGACGCCGTGAACGGTCGGAAGCGAGTCTACCTGACCGGCACCAGTCTCCAGGGACGATTCGTGATTCGTATTTGTGTGCTCTCGTTCCGGACCCACCGTGACCGGATGGAAATGGCGCTGGAAGACATCCGCAACGCGGTCTTGGAGGTGAATGGGGGCCGCGGGCGCCTCTGAGTTCCTGTCGAAGAATCCATTTTGACAGACCGGTGCTGTAGCCTTGGCAGGCCAGCCCCGCTCGAAGCACTTCGTTCTGCCGCTTTGGCTTGTTCTGGATGGCATTCGGATTGCGATATCGGGGGCTGCCGTTGCCGGTAGGCTCCGGCGACGCCGAGTGAAAACAGGTTGAAGTGGTTCACGTCATTTTGGGCATTGCCCAGGAGGATTAGCAGCATGATGTACCCGACGATTTGGCGCAGAGAGGCTCCCAGCCTCTGGGATGACACGTTCAATCTCCGGCACGAGTTCGACCGCTTGCTTGGCCGGACCGACACGAATGTGAGTGCTGGTTGGTGCCCGGTGGTCGACGTCAGGGAGAGCGAGGACGGCCTCGTTCTGCACGCGGAGCTTCCCGGACTGAAGCCCCAGGATGTCGACGTGAGCGTCGAAAACGGTGTTCTCAGCATCAGCGGTCAGAAGCGCCAGGAAACTGAGGAGGGCAACGAGAACTCTGAGTACCACTTGGTCGAACGGCGCTATGGTCGGTTCGAGCGTCGGTTCACGCTCCCCCGAACGATCGAGGCCGAGAAGGTGAACGCGGAGTTCGCTGATGGGGTGCTCACGGTGACGCTGCCGAAGGCGGAGGCGGCAAAGCCACGGCGCATTGAGGTGAAAGTTGGTGAGCGGGGTCGGTTGGAGAGGAACTAATCCGCAGCAGAATCGAGCCTGAAGGACGCGAGGACCCGGTGCCGTGCGCCGGGTCCTCTTGCATTGGTCGGTGTCAATCGCCTGACGCGCAAATTGATTGAACAGAACAGGAGGATCGTTCGGACTGTTACTCGGGGGCTGCCGTACCGGACAAGGGGTGGGGGGTCTGTCTGGTCACCTCCCTGAAGACATCCTCCAATCGCACAGGCCTGAGCGAAAGGGATCGCAGGGCAACGCCGGCCAGACGCCCGGCTACCTCTTCGAGCGAGAGCCGCTCGGGGAGCCAGAGCGTGATCGATCCTGATGATTGGCGATGTGTCCATCCCAGGGCTCGTGCGCAGCGGCGGACGCCTTCGAGATCGTCCGCTACGACGTCCGCAAGCTCTGCGGCCGCGACGAGCTGGCGGAGTTGTGTCATCGTGCCCTCGGCGCCGAGACGACCGTCATGCAGAATCCCGATGCGGTTACAGAGTACCTCGGCTTCTTCGAGGTGGTGCGTAGTAAGCAGGACTGCACTGCCGTGCCGCGCCAGGGACCCGATCAGCTCCCATGTTTGACGGCGGGACTCCAAATCGAGCCCGACCGTGGGCTCATCGAGAATGAGTAGCTGTGGCTGGTGCAACAGCGCCACGGCCACGTGGAGCCGACGTTGCATCCCGCCACTGAGATGCGAGGCCACGGTCGCGTCGCGATCGTCGAGCGCGACTGCCGTCAGGCATTCCGCCACCCGCTGGCCAAGGTGACTGCCGCGCAAGCCGTACAGCTTGCCGAAGAACTCGAGGTTCTGCGTGCACGTCAGGTCTCGGTACAACGCGATGTCTTGAGTGCCAATGCCCATCTTGCTACGCGTGCGGCTAGAGACCGGGTCGCCGCCAAGCCGGACGTGTCCGTGGTCCGGCACGAGGAGATTGCACACGATGTTGATCGTGGTCGTCTTGCCGGCGCCATTGGGTCCCACCAGCCCGTACACCTCGCCACGCTCAATGGCGAACGTCAACCCGCCGAGGACCTGTCGCGACCCGAACGACTGCGTCAAATCGGTGGCGTCGAGGAAAGCCATGGCCTAGAGCACGCGCTCCCGCTGCAACATTTGCCGGTAGGAGCGGACGCCGAGCGCGAGGGTGAGGGCCGCGAACGCGGTGAGGAACATCAAATGGTCCGTGATCGCTGCCCAGCCCAGACCCTCCGCCGAGACCGCGTCCATGGCCTCGTTCATGTGGAAGATCGGATTGAGGTGCGCGGCCTGATACAGGTAGCTCGGGAGCGTCGCAGACGGGAAGAACGTTCCACCCAAGACGAGCAGCGGTACGCCGATTGCCGCGACCGGTCCGTTCACCTCCTCGGTCCGTTTGGCGAACCGCGATCCGAAGAAGAATCCCAACCCGACGTACGAGGCCACACTCACGAGTATGACGACGATCCCGAGAACGATTGAACCGTGGAATGATCCCCCAAACGCGAACGCGATGCCGTAGACAATCACCGTCTGGCCGGCCGCTACGGCGAGAAACGCGAGCAGGACGCCAAGGAAATAGGAGGTTCCTGAGAGCGGGGAAAGCAACAGTCGCTTCAAGGTGCCGCGTTCCCGTTCGGCAACGATGGCAGAGATAGGGCCGCCGAGGCAGCTAAAGAAGAACGCCGCGCCGATCAGTATGCCCGGTGCCGTGTAGTTGAACGACTCGGCCGTCGACCCGTCGCCCGCATAGATCAATCCGAACAGGAGCAGCATCAGGCTGGGGAACAGCACCCAGAACACGAGGCTCCGCCGCGTTTGCCACAGCTCTCGGAGCATTCGGCCGGCAACGGTCAGAGCGAGCACGAACCTCCTTCGCGGTAAAGGACTAGCGCACACAACGTGCGTCCACTCTGGAAAGTGTCAGGGATGGCGACGGCTGGCGAGCGGCACCGAGTTCCGTACACCGCAACGGGCCGCCGTGAAGGCCAGCCCGTTGCGCAGAGTCTCTCGTGCAGGTCCCGCCCAGACCTGGGCGGCGGCGTCAGCTCGCTCAGCTGAAGCCGGTCGGACCGCACCCGGCGCCCGCCGACCCTGCCGAGCCGCGTGACCCGGTCACCAGGCTCACCGCCGCGAGCGTCCGCTCGGCGTTACTCGATTCACAGGCTGAACACGTGGGGGACAGCCCTTCCGAATAGGCAGCCATCGAAGCGCGGATCTCGAATGCTGCGCCGCAGTCGCGGCACACGTAATCGTAAGCTGGCACGGACGTCCCGTCTGAGAGGTGAGTAATAGGAGCCAAGTAATACCAATATTGCAATATATAGATATCTTGGCCACGTGTCCAGGGCTGTCTCGCTGGACGGCTTACTCGGAACTTGGTGGAAGTCTGGTCCTGGCCGCCTCATCGCGGAGTGACTCGATAAGTGCTTCCGCGTGCCTCGTTTGAAAGCGGAGCGACCCCGCGGTCTCCATGACTTGGTCCAGGAACACTTTCTGGCGGTGCAAGGTGTCCAGGCTCGCGCGGATGTCGATCATGAGGGCTTCGACTCGGGCGACCTGGTCCTCGACGCCGTCCAATTGCCGTTTGCGTCGCTCGAGTTGGTCCGACTCTTCCTGTACCGACCGCAGCTGCGCCACGATGCCGTCGAGCATGTCCCGACTTCCCTGGATCTCCTCTCGGGCTGAGGTGATGGCGCGGACGTTCTCCGTGGTTTGGCCAGCAACGTCGAACAAGCGTTGAATGTCGGTCCGGAGCGCCTCGACCGTGGCCTTGCGCTCCGAGGCGGCGTCCAGCGCTTGCGCGACCACTGACTCCGTTGCGTCCCAATTCGCCAGTCGCTCCTCAAATCGGATCATGTGTTCGCGCACTTGCTGGAAGTCCACGCTCCTGCCGGCGAGCTCGCTGCTGAGTTCGCGCGCCTGCGCAAGGCGCTGATCTGCCCCGGCCAGCGACGCGGTCAGCTCGGAGAGCTGCCGCTTCAAATGTTCAACCGTCGTGCCTGCGTCCTCTCGCAAGGCGGCGACGCTGTCCAGTCGGGCGAGCGTTTGCTCCAGTGATCGCTCGCGCTGCTCCATTTCGAGGGCGAGCGTGCGCACGCGCTCCGTGAACCCGTCTAAGTCCTTTGAGCGGGCTTCGAGCGACTGCATGCCCGCCTCCACGTCTGCGAGACGTCCTTCGGCCTCCTCCACCGAACTCATGGCCGGCTCGCGGACCTCAGCCAGCCGCCGCGTGAACTCCTCCATGGTCCGCTCGGCGCGCTCGACGTCCGAGTGGACGGCACGCACCCGCCCGGCCTCGGCCTCGAGGCCCGCAAGCTCGCTGCGAACGGTCTTGGTGCGCTCGGCCAGCTGATCGATGTCGGCCTTGAGTTCGGTCACGGAATCGCGCGTGTCCCCAAAGGACTGGAAGCGTTGCTCGACCTCGCCGAGCACTCGCCGGAGATCGGCGATCTGGGTGCTGGCTGCGTCCACTCCTTGCCGCTCGAATGCGAATCGGCTGAGCGCGTCACGGATCTCGTTGTTCATCCCGTCCCGCAGGTTCATCAATTCTTGTCGCTGGGATGCATCTTCCGAGGCGATCTGCTCGTGCTGTGCCATCATTGCATCCGTTTGTGCCAGCAGTTCAGCGTGTTGTGTCTTCAGCTTCTCGATGTCCTCGCGAGACTGGGCCAGGAACTTGACATTCTGCTGCTGCTCTTGGATGTCGCGGTCGACTCGTCGTATCAGCTCTGCCAGCCGTTCTCCCTGACTCGCGGCGTGCTCGACCGCTTCGCGCTGCTGTTCGACCTCTGAGATCTTCTGTGAGACGTAGTCCCCGAGGGCCTTGAGCGTGCCGAGATCGCGACGCACGTTCGGGATGCCGTCTGCCAGTTCGGTCAGGGAGTCCGCGGCGGTCTCCAGTTTCCGGGCGCGTTCGTCGGTTTCCGCGAAGCCGGCACTGAGCTCTCGATACCGCGACTCGAGCTCAGCCAGGAGCGCTTGGGCGTCCACGCCACGCCGGTTCACCTCTCCCTGCTGCTCGCGCACGCCGGCCATTTCCTCTCGCAGCTCGTGCTGCTCCCGTGAGAGCGTGGAGGCGTCGTCACGCATGGACGTCAGGCGACCGCCCAGTTCGAGTAGCTCGGCCAGGTCGGCCTTGAGAGCGAGTGCGCCGGTCGCCAGCCCCTTCATCTCTTGGAGCTCGGGTCGGATCTCGTCCAAGTCAGCGCGAATGCCATTGGCGAGCAACTCAACCTCGCCAATGTCGGCCGCCCGCTCGCGCTGGTTCGCCGCGAGTGCATCTGCTTCGCTACGAAGGTTCGACAGGTCAGCGGTGAGCCGTTCCACCGACGCGAGTCGCCCCTCGAGCTGGGTCAGGGACTGCTCTATTCTGGCGATTGGCTCAGAAAGATCCTGCGCTCGCTCGAACGAGGTCTCCGTGCGTTTTGCCAATTGCTCCAAGTGGTTTCGCTCGTTCCGCATCTGCAGCAGGATGGTCCGCAACTCTCCCTGGATCTCCTCCGGCAGGGAACCATTCCCGAAAATCTTGCTGATCCTGACTGCCATGGTGCGATCTCCGCGCACGGGTTTCGCCAGCCCGCCGGTCCGATTCGCCGCGGGGCGCCGACACGTAATTTGCGAGTAGGACAATGTTCAAGCAAGGAACGGACCGGGGAGGTCCGTTTCGTAACCATTTGCTGTTTATGCGTTTACACGCTTTCGCTCCGCGTGATCGTGCGCCGCCAGTGCCGGAGTTCGCCACTCCACCCACGCGAGTTGCAAGTCCCGCCTACGCCTTGACGGCAACACCCCTGATCGTCGGTCTCACGAGCGCCCACGCCTTCCGCATGCTCTCTCGCTTGAGGTCACGGACCGTGAAGCCGCTCGCCGTGATGGTATCGCCGGTTCGCCGCGTCAGGTGGCAGTTCCCGGACAACCGCTTCCAGACTGGCTCGACCCGGTGCTGCCACCTAAGGCGTCGTGGACGGTCCTGGGCGGCCACGTGTTCGAGGAACACAAACCGCCCACGGGGTTTGAGAACGCGGTAAACCTCGGCCAGCGCGCGGTCCGGCCGTGCAACCGAACACAGGACCAGCGTCGCAACGACAGCGTCGAACGTGTTGGCGGGTAGCGGGAGGTCCTCGAGGGACGCTTCGAGCACCTCTGCGCGAGCCAAGTTCTGCGTCGCGGCCCGCTTGGAGAGCTTGCGCCGCATGTGAGGATCGGGATCAGTGAGCACCAGGCGAGAAACCGACTGCGGGTAGAAGGGAATGTTGAGGCCCGTTCCGGCGCCCACCTCGAGGACGTGCCCGGTCAGGTCGCGTAGCAGGTCTGCTCGCCACTGTCGGAGACACGCCTCTTCACTGCCCCGAGTGAATCGGTCGTACACGGCCGCCATCAGCCGACCCATGACACCGTTACCTCGCGACTGCTTCAGACCCGGCCGCGTTCGTACGGCCGACCGCTAGGACGGCCACATCCATCCGAATGTGCCGGCCGTCAGGAGCGCGTAGACCAAGCCGTCAAACACCGACTTGAGGGTCGCACTCCAAGAGCGCTTGTACCAAATGGAGTTCTGCAACAGCGCAAGGCCGTAGCCGGCGAACGCGGTGGCGCCTGCGAAGCGGAATACCGACAGATAGTGGGCACCCGGATCAAGTGCACGACTGGCGATGTAGGCTGCGAAGATCCCGACCACGATGCAGTAGAGGAACCACTGAGCTAGGCTCGCACCCATGGCGGGTGGACCGCTCGGTATCACCGTCATGAAGGCGACCGGGCCCTTCATGGTCTTCTCGGTATACTCGGGTGTCTTCATTTCCGCGCTGCTTCCCGCACAGGGAATCACGTAGTCCCCCGGGGGAATGTTGAACTTGCGGAGCGCGTCCATGACGTCGTCTTCGGCAGGCACCTTGCCGAAGTCGCTCCGGTGGTAGGTGAACACCATGTGAATGATGGAGCTCACCACAAACACGAACACGGCCGAAAGCAAGATGGGAAGCCACAGCGACATCACCGAAATCATCATTACCTCCTGAAGCAGGGGAAGGACGGGCGCGGCCGAAGGGTGAGCGAGCCGGCGTCGAGAACGGGAAGGAGGAGGGTACCTGGGTCCTGCCGAGCTCCCCGAATGTAACAGTATTAGATCCGGCCGGGGATGGGCCGAGCCCGAGGTCTGGTTCCGCATCGTACACGTGTCGCATGCCATGCCGGACGCGCGGCGTCTGGGACTCAAGTCGCTCGGTGTGAGCGGAATCATCCTGGCTTTGGGAACAGTGGGATGGGCTGTCTCCAGCCTAATGGGCAGCCGGGTCGGTCGGTCGACGCGACACGGTCTGTGGCTGGGCCCGTTTGGTCGCCGGTTCTTCCGACTCGCCGCCATCGGGCTTGGGAGGGTCCCCGTTGCGGAGCGTCCGAGCATCCGGCGACCCGAGGCGCTCCTCAGCCAAGCGGTCAGATCTGCCCTGGCCGACCTCGGTGGCCTGGCGCAACGCGAGGAAACGCTGGCGGTGATCAGCGAGTTGGAGGCCAGAATCGGAGTGCTCCGGGCCGGGCGCGCCGCCGCCGATCTCGGGGTGGACCAACCGGACGTGAACGTCACACCGCCGGGATCCCCGCAGCCGACGCCGGATCGGCCAACCGATGAAGCGCCGATCGGCGTGCACGATACGCGACTCGCGGTCAATCGTCAGATCGAAGAGGCCATCGCCGCGCTCGAGGCGATTCGCGTGGAGCTGTTGCGCATTCGTTCCGGTGTTGGAACGCACGACGACCTCAAGTCGGGTCTGACGGTGGCATGCCCCAGATAGCTGCGCTCGGACGAGCCCGACCGATACCCTCCGCGGGGAAACCGGCTTGACCGGACCTGGTGGGTAGCTGCGAGAGCAGCGCGGCGGGCTGTGGCACCGAATCCGGAGGAAGTGGGGTAGCGAACGGAAAGGGTATGTGGTCAAAGACGTGGCTGTTATGGGCGGCGGGCGGGATGAGCAAACGATGCTGCGATCACACCGCCAGCGTGAGCGGTCGGCCCCGTGTGACCCTGTCGTCGGCCAGGCGGGCGAGGCTACCAGCGAGGTCGGGGTCATAGCACTCGAGATTGAACTCGAAGTTCAGGCGAAAGCTCCTCGGATCCCAGTTGGCCGAGCCCACCAGGGACCAGGCCTTCGTCCACGATCAGCAGTTTTGCGTGATCGAACGGGCCCGGGGGACAGGAAGAACCGACACCCACGTTCCAGCATCAGCGGGGAGCTGGGCCATGGCAGGAAGGGGACGAGCCGGGATCTATCCATCGGATAGAGCAGTGCTGGCAAAGTGGGCAACGGCGAGTTCCATTTGGGCCTCCAACAGTTCCTGTTTTGGAATAACGGCGTTGACGAGGTTCTGAACCTGCGTACGGGAGTAATCCGCTTCCTCCGTGCTCGGGTGCGATGCCAGGACTGCCCGGTACAGTTGGAGAGCCAAAGGCAGATCGCGTGCGACATAGTGTGCAGCGTGCGCCGCCGCGTACTGCCGACCCGCCTCTCCAAGCTCAATTTCGTTGCCCATGACCGTTGCTC
>JBDHAB010000001.1:0-487337 GCA_039588295.1 Gemmatimonadota bacterium | reverse complement strand
CTCGACGGCGGGCGCATCCGCCAAGTGGGCCGCCCGATCGACGTCTACCGGGCGCCGGCCAACCGGTTCGTAGCCGGTTTCATCGGCACCCCGCCCATGAACTTCCTGGATGGGCGACTGGAGCGCGAGCGTGACGGGCTCGTGTTCGTCTCCGACGCCCTCAGAATTCCGCTGGCGGCTGAGCCGAGGCCTGACCCAACAGTCGCGTCCGGCGAGGCGGTCACGCTCGGCGTTCGCCCCGAAGATCTGGCCCTGGCCGACGCACCGGGGCCGGTCACAATCCGTGCGCAACTCGTCCTGGCCGAGGTATTGGGCGCGACGACGCATCTGCATGTCGAGGTGGGAGGCCGACGACTGATCGCCGCGGTCCCCAGCGGGCCGGCGCTGGAGCCGGGGGTGGCCGTTAGTCTGTCCGTCGAGGTGCGCCGGTTGCACCTATTCGCGGCCGACGGCTCATCGCTGCTGCTGGACAGCCGGAACCCGTGATTCGACCCAGGGGACAGCACGCGACCGCACGCAACCAAGCCTGCCAAAGAGGACGGCTTCTTCTACCTCGCGTTCATGACCGGCGGCGGTGCGTCGATGAGTGTCAGCGACCACCTCTTCCGTTCAACGATTTCGGGCAAGTAGCTGCATCAGCGCATCGGTCTGGGCCAAGTGGAGCGTCCGCTGCGGGAATGGAATCTCAATTCCCTCTTGATCGAATCGATTCTTGATGCGACGGAGTAGCTCGCGCCGAACCCCCCATTGTTGTGCTGGCTTGGTGTCAGCGATCAGCCGAACATTGACGGAACTCTCAGCTAAATCCTGAACACCCCAGACTACCGGCGGGTTCACGAGTTTGGGTTGCCAGTCCGGGTCCCGCCAGAACTTCTCAGCCTCGCTCTGTACCACCTGGATCACGTCGTCCACACTCTCCTTATAGGCGATGCCAATATCGAGCACCGCCCGCGCCCACACTCGTGTTTTGTTGCTGACGACTGTGATCGAGCCGTTCGGAATGATATGGAGAGTGCCTTCCACATCCCGCAAGCCGACGATGCGCATGGTGATGCGCTCGACCACCCCGCTCTTGCCATTGACCTCCACGATGTCGCCGATGGCAAACTGATTCTCGAGCAGGATGAAGAACCCCGCGATGACGTCCTTCACCAGGCTCTGTGCCCCGAACGAGACCGCAAGGCCAAGCACACCGATGCCGGCGAGCAGAGGGCCGATGGGGAAAAACAGATCGAGCACGGTGAGCCCGGCCCCAATCCCAACGACAGCAGTGATCAAGCTTCGCAGCAATTGCGTCAGGGTCCGTGCACGCTGGTTATCCGCAGTGTCGGTGGCTGCGTCCTCATCAGCGAGACGCCGCTGCAGCCGATCGAGCAAGAGCTTTGCCAGGCGAATGGCCGCCCAGGCAAGGATGAGAATCGCCGCCGCCTCGATCGCCTTGACCACTACCTCATTGCTCTCGAGACCCAGAGCTTCGAGAGCACGCAGCAGTCCACTTGACGTGGTATCGGCCGGCACAACGGTCGTGTCTTGTTGAATCATGACCCAGGCTCCATGTCCCCGCGATTACTGGCTCCGAATCGGTCGCTCGACAGCCCACGTCGTCCTCGTCGTCTCCATCGCCGGCCTGCCTTGCCGAGCCAATCCACCCCCTGCAAAGTAGCTGTCGACGACGGCATCGAGTATCCCATGAGCCACGTAATCGGCCGAGACTTGCAGAACCGGAATCTCGCGACCTGATTCCAACGCGCCGCGGCACCCGACGGAGCTAGTTCGTCGCAGGCGCCGGCGATCCCAACCGCCGCATGGATTCCACGACCGGCGGATCGAGGTGTACGTCGAGCTGCGGAAAGGCGATCGTCACACCGACCTCCTTGAGTGCCCACCAAATGGCGTCGTGGAGCTTCGATATGGCTTGTCGCGCAAACCATGGGTCGGTGATCCACACAGACACTTCGAAATCAACCGACGAGTCGCCGAACGCGGTCAGCAGCACGAGTGGCTCTTTCTCATGGTGTCGCCAGTCCTGTCGATCCGCAACCGCTTTCAGCGTCTTGAACACCGACGCCATATCGGACCCATACACGACTCCAACGGGGACACGCAGGCGATACAGTGAATCGCGCAGTGTGTAATTCTTCACGGTCGACTGTACCAAGACCGAGTTGGGAATGATCAGTTCTTCCTCATCCCGTGTTCGGGCCAGCGTACTACGGATGCCCATCTGCATGACCCGAACCACGGTCTTCTCCACTTCGAGCACGTCCCCTGGCTTGATGCTTCGTTCGATCAGGAGGATGACACCTGAGACGAAGTTCTGCGCGATGTTCTGCATGGCAAATCCAATCCCCACCGCGAAGATCGCGCCAGCGGCGAACAACGTGGCTAGCTGGATCCCGAGCGTATCCAGCGCCACACCGATGCCCACCAGCATGACGAGGTAATGAACCAGCCGCCGTACCACATGCAGCGTTCCCCGGTCCGCGACCTGCCGGCCTTCGAGGGCGCGGGAAATGACGTGCTGAACGACACGGGATATGACATAGCTGACCAGGACGAGTACGACAGCCGTCAGCAGTGTGCCAACCGTGATCGGTGTGCCACTCAGCGTGAACAGCTGCCATTCGAGGACTTCTTGCACGAGTGTCACGACGCAGACCTCCTGAACGGGTGCGCATGATTGTCCACTTCCGCGGGGTGGAGCGAGGAGCTAAATCTAGCCAGACCCAAACCGCAACTCGAACAACGAAGGACGGTTCCGTGGGCAAGACCGCTGCGGAGACGCCTCATCGCAACGAGAAATACCGGAACGACGATGACCCCACCCACAGAGTTGCTCACGCGCCATCCGGCTAACCCCATTATCACTGCCGCCGACCTACCGTATGCTGCCAACAGCGTATTCAACCCGGCCGCGACAATATGCGACGGCGAGACAACCCTGCTGATGCGGGTGGAAGACGGGCGCGGGCTGTCTCACCTCACGGTAGCACGCAGCTCGGACGGTGTAGCTGGATGGCGGATCGACGCAGCTCCGACTCTCGTCGGGAAGCCTGATACACACCCCGAGGAGATCTGGGGAATTGAAGATCCACGGGTCACGTTTATCGAGGAGGAACAGCAGTGGATCGTGGCGTACACGGCCTACTCCAGGGATGGCCCCCTCGTCTCGCTGGCCACCACCGAGGATTTTGCGACGTTCGAGCGACTCGGTGCGGTGATGCCACCCGAAAACAAGGACGCCGCGCTTTTCCCCGTCAAATTCGCTGGGCGCTGGGCGCTGATTCATCGTCCCGTCCCGGGAGGTGGGAACTTGGGCGCCCATATGTGGATATCGTTCTCGCCGGACCTGAGGCACTGGGGAGATCATCGGGTTCTCCTCAGAGCCCGCGAGGGAGCGTGGTGGGACGCGCACAAGATCGGACTCTCGCCGCCACCGCTCGAGACGGATCACGGATGGCTCATTCTGTATCACGGTGTCCGGACCACGGCGTCGGGATCCATCTATCGCTTGGGACTCGCGCTGCTCGATCTCGAGAACCCACGTCGCGTGCTGAAGCGATCGCGCGAGTGGCTCTTCTCTCCCCGTGAGCCATACGAGCGATTCGGCGACGTGGCAGATGTCGTCTTCCCTTGCGGCTGGACCCTGGTGCATGACGAGATACGCCTCTACTACGGGGCTGCCGACACGAGCATCGGGCTGGCCACGGGCCGACTCTCGGAGTTGCTCGCCTGGCTCGACGAACATGATTCGCATGCCAACGAGTAGATGACCCGGTACAAGAGGTAAGCATGCCCCAATTTGAGCTTGCGGCTCCAGACCTGGTGATGGTGCTGGTTTACGTCGTGTTCATCGTTACCCTCGGCTTATACTTCGCGAGACGAACCAAGACCACCGATGACTACTTCCTTGCCGGCCGTACGCTGACTTGGTGGCTCATCGGATTCTCGCTGTTCGCTTCCAACGTCTCGTCCAGTACGCTCGTGGGATTGTCGTCCGCCGCTTTCAGCACGGGCATCTCCGTCTACAACTACGAATGGATGGCGGCCCTCGTCTTGATCGTGTTTCTGGTCTTCTTCCTCCCGTTCTATCTGAAGACCCGCGTGTACACAATGCCGGAGTTTCTGGAGCGACGCTTCGACCAACGATCCCGCTACTACTTCTCGGCGCTGCTGGTGCTGATGAACATCACGATCGACACGGCCGCCGCCCTGTATGCGGGATCTCTGGTCGTCCAGATCATCTATCCTGAGGTTCCGATGTGGCTGTCGGTGGTCGTGCTTGGCATCGTGGCCGGTGTCTACACGATCGCGGGAGGACTCAAGGCGGTTGTCTACACCGACACGGTGCAGGCCGTGCTGCTGCTGATCGGCGCCGGACTCGTCGCCGCGCTGTCGTTCAATGCCATCGGAGGCTCCTGGTCGGCCGTCGTGGCCAGTGTTCCGGCAAGCGACCTGTCGATCGTTCGCCCGGCATCGGACCCAGTCATGCCGTGGCCAGGACTGGTCACCGGTGTCTTTCTCCTGGGGTTCTATTTCTGGGCCACCAACCAGTTCATGGTGCAGCGGGCGCTCGGGGCAAAGGATCTCGATCACGGCCGCTGGGGTGCGCTCTTCGCGGGCCTGCTCAAGCTCCCCGTCATCTTCCTCATGGTGTTGCCGGGCATATTTGGCCGGCTGCTGTACCCCGCTGCCGACTATCCGGCGCTGGCGGAGAATCCGGATCTCATCTTTCCAACGCTCATGTTCGATCTGCTCCCGGTAGGCGTCCGCGGGCTCATCATCACGGCACTAGTGGCGGCGATCATGTCGAGCGTCGACTCGACGCTCAATTCCGCCTCCACGTTGGTCACCATGGACTTCATCAAGAAGTTCAAGCCGAAGGCTTCGAACCGCGCTCTCGTCATTGCCGGCCGAATCGTGACCTTCGCGTTCATGACGCTGGCGATTCTCTGGGCGCCGCAGATCGTCAAGTTCCCGAACATCTGGACCTACCTGCAGCAGATGCTGGCTTACCTGGCACCGCCGATTGTCGCGTGCTTCTTCGCCGGGGTGTTCTGGAAACGTGCGAACGGGCATGGCGCGTTGGCGGCACTCGTAGTCGGACACGTGGCGGCGGCGGTCTTCTTCGGCCTCGCGCTGTCGGGCTCGATCATCATCCAGACACACGCCCTGACGCCAGAACAAGTGCAGATGGTCGCGGCGGGCACGCCGGTCATACACTTTCTCTATCTCGCGCCGATCCTGCTCGTGATCGCACTCGCCGCTCTCGCGGTCGTGAGCCTCGCTACCGCAAAGCCTTCTGAGGAGGTCGTTCGCACGTTGACCTGGTCGCCCAGCCTGCTGGCGGAAGAGGGTCCGGCACTCGCGCAGCTCCCATGGTACAAGAACTACAGATACCAATCCGTGGCCATGTTGATGCTGATCACCCTCTTCGTGATCGCATGGTGGTAAAGGTGGAGTGACGGCGGACACACGTAGCCAGCAATGACCAAGACGATCGTCGCGATTGGGGAGGCGCTGTGGGACGTATTTCCGGATCAACGGCGACCGGGCGGTGCACCGTGCAACGTCGCGTTCCATGCGGCCCAGCTCGGCGATCGAGGTGTCATCATCACGCGTGTCGGCAACGACGCTGACGGCGATGAGCTCGTCGCGTACCTTCGGCAGCGAGGTGTCGACACCGGTTTCGTGCAGCGTGACATCGCGCAGCCCACTGGCACTGTGGTGGTAAAGTTCTCACACAGCAGTCCTTGGTACGAGATCACCAAAGACGTCGCGTGGGATTGCATCGCTGCGGACGAGGCGGCGCGGGTGCTTGCCGTGGAGGCAGATGCCATCTGTGTCGGCTCGCTGGCACAGCGCTGCAAGACGAGCCGTGCGGCCATTCGAAAGCTTGTGTCAGACGCTCCCGATCACGCCCTGGTCGTGTTCGACGTGAACCTCCGTCCTCTATTCATCGACCCGGAGGTCATCCTTGCCACCTTTCTTGCAGCTGACGTGGTCAAGATGAGCGAGTGGGAGGTAGCTGAGGTATCGACTCTGCTGGACAGACCGTCTCTCGTCCAGTGGCTTGTCGAAAGCGTCGGGGTGCAGGCCGTGTGCGTGACACGCGGCGAACATGGTGCCTCGATCACCACATCGGACGAAAACGTCTCCGTGCCCGGCATTGAGGTCGATACGTCCGCAGGTGATGCGGTGGGCGCGGGCGATGCATTCACCGCCGCGATGACCCATCAGCTCGTTCGCCACGCCGCGCCGGACGAGACCCTGCATGTGGCAAATCGCTATGCGGCGCTGGTGGCGACGAAGCAGGGCGCCATGCCGGTGCTTTCGTCCGAGGAACTCGCAGGGATCGGCTTGTGATTGTCTGACCCCACCGGAGGTCAGACAGTACTGTTGTCGCTCGTCGTACCGAGTTCGCCCAGCCTCCACCACCACGGGATGACGGCAAGCCCGACGATCAGGAGCAGTCCGATCCACACACCACGCCACGGAAACCACGTTGGCGCTGGGCTGTCCACCATCCAGGAGCCGAGTCCGGTGAGCAAGCAGAAGATGGTGGTCGCGCACAGCAGCATGGCGGCGACCGACCGACCGAGCTTGCGAGATGCGTAATTGGGCGCCACACCGGTGGCGACGGCAATCGGTCCCCAGAAGCCCGGTGGATTGGCGCGCCGATAGAAGTCCGTCAGCCGCTCAGTGGATTCAGGTCCTGAGATGTACGACGCCACGATGCCAGCCAGTGTTCCTACGATGGCCATGGCAAACAATCGCGTCCCTTGGTGTTCTATGGGGACGGTGAAGATCAGAATCGGTGCAAGCACGAGGGACGCCGCGATCGCCGCGATCTCGCCCCACGCGGTCATGCGCCACCACAGCCACCGCAAGACCAATACGATCCCAATGCCCGCACCGAGCAGGGTGCTCACCTGCCACGCGGTGTGGATCGAAGTCAACTGGGTCATGACTCCCATGGCCACCAGGAGGATAAACAGGTTGGAGCCACGTGCTACCCACACCAGTGTGCGGGGTCGGGGCTCCCTCTTGAGCAGACGTGGAAACACGAAGCGCTTGAAGATGTCGTTGGTGAGGTAGGACGACCCCCAGTTGAGATGCGTGTCGACGGTGGAGGCCAACGCAGCGAGCATGCCCGTCAGAAGCAGCCCGAGGATACCCGCAGGCAGGAGATCGCTCATGCCGCGTACAAACGTGGCTTCGCGATCGGCTGCGAGCAGGTCACCGGCGAGTCCTTGGGCGGGCGGGAACAGGATCAGTACGCCGAGGGCGATCGGGAGCCAGATGAGGCTGCGACCCAACACTTGGACGAACGTGAAGATGATGGACGCGCGCTTCGCGTCCGCATCGGTGCGACACGCCATCGTACGTTGGGCCAAGTAGCCGGTTCCGTCAGCGTACATGTGCACCAGCCACTGGACGAGCATGGTAGCCATGACGGCGAGCGAAATGCCCTTCGCCTGAGACGGTGTGAAAGCGAGGATCTGGTTACCCGTAATCCCAGCGGACCCGTCTTGTGGAAAAGACGCTCGAATCCGTTCGGTGAGGACGCCAAGGCCACCGACTTCGGAAAGGACGTAGCCGGCAAAGACGACCGTTCCCAACAACATGATACCGAGCTGCACGATGTCGGTCGCGACCACGGAGCGAAGGCCACCGGTGGTGGAGTAGAGGGTCGTCACCGCGACGATGGCGAGAATGGAGATGAGATTGCGAGCGGAGAGGATCCACACCATCTCGTCGGCGCCGTCGTACGGCACCGACGCCCAGCTGATCGTATCGAGAATGAACGTGCCGTCAGCGGTTTCGCTCATCGGTACCAGTGGAACGCCGATGGCGCGGACCAGATCGACGACCCGATCGAAGATTGCCGCCGGCAACCATTGATCCCATAGCAGGAACGGCTCGGCGATGCGCGTCGCGGCGATCAAGACCATGGCCAGGATGGCGCAGTTGATGACGACCCCGAAATAGACGGCTTTGAGACCTCGGAGCGTTGCGGCCGGCCCACTGCCGTAGCGGATTTCCGTGAGTTCCGCGTCGGTGAGCACGCCCGCTCGGCGCCAGCTGGTCGACAGCACGAATCCCAGCAACAAAAAGGCGAGCGCGAAAATCCAGAACGGTCGCCAGAGATAGAAGATCCCGGCTGTCGCTACCAGCCCGGTGACGAACAGCGGTGTGTCGGCGGCAAACTGGGTCGCCGCCATGCTGAGGCCCGCCTTCCATCCGGAAAGGCTGCGCCCGGCGAGGAAGTACTCCTCCAGACTCTGCGAGGCGACACGCCTGGCCGAGAACCCCTGCCACACCGCGTAGGCGACAAACGCCAGAACGATCAGTACGTCCAGAGTGGCCATGGTCTATTCCTCGACTACCACGACGGCCTCGTGTGGCAGCAGCTGGAGCGCCCCCGTGACCTCGCTGCCTTCGTTCACGCGCTCTGTGGACACGGCGATCCGGCCGGTGAATCCCGCTGTGTCTACGGAGACCGGCTCGGTCGAGTAGTTAATCGCAACAAGGACGCGCTCCGACCCCTCGACGCGTTCGAACGCGAAGCACTCGGGTGGAACCGGATCCAGTGGCCGGTACGCTCCGCCTCGAAGAGCTGCCGAGTTCCGTCTGAGCGACAGCAACCGGCGATACAGGTTGAGATGCGAGTCAGGGTCCTGAAGCTGAGACTCGACATTCCGGACCGCATGGTCGCTCCCAATGGGCAGCCAAGGGTCACTGGCTGAGGTGAACCCGGCGGTTGCGTCGGGTGACCACCGCATCGGCGTGCGGCAGCCATCGCGGCTCAGGCCGGGCTCAGATATGCCCCAAGGATCCTGCTGCTGGTGTGCCGGAACCTCGGCTTCACGCATGCCGAGCTCATCGCCGTAGTACAGGGTCGGCGATCCGCGCAGCGTGAGGAGCAGAACTGC
Organism: Gemmatimonadota bacterium; assembly: GCA_039588295.1. Taxonomy (GTDB): domain Bacteria; phylum Gemmatimonadota; class Gemmatimonadetes; order Gemmatimonadales; family GWC2-71-9; genus JAOTVV01. The sequence goes on along the minus strand of JBDHAB010000001.1, from coordinate 478,401 downwards.
CGCCTGGCGGCTTCCGTGCTCTCCGAGTCTGGTGGCCAGCCGTTGGTCGTCGTGACTCCCGAGCACGTAGTTGGGCCACGCGCCCCGGGGCAACGCAGCCTCGATGCCGTCCACGGCCTCTCGCACGCCGGACGTGGTCCACGGCACCTTCAGCAGCCCGAAGTTGGCCGGCATGTGCACGCCGTCGAGATCCTCGCCGTAGTACGACGCCAATCGTTCCCAGTCGAACACGTGCATCTCCGCCAGCGCCATCCGCGCCGGCTCAAACTCGTCCAGCAGTGCGCGCATGTGGCGAAACACCTGGTGCACGTCTGCGTGTCCTTGGTCATGCACGTGCACTTGGGACTCGTACGCCCCCAACGACTTGTGCATGTGGAGCGAGCCGTCGCGGTTCAGCGGATTGTCCCGCTCGTGGGGGTCCTTCATCATGAACAGCACCGCATCGAGGCGGAATCCGTCCACGCCGCGATCGAGCCAGAAGCGCATGTTGTCCAACATGGCCGCCTTGAGCGTGGGGTTTTGCCAATTCAGATCGGGCTGCTCTTTCAGGAACGAATGCAGGTAGTACTGACCCGTCCGCTCGTCCAGCTCCCAGGCTGAGCCACCAAACACGCTGAGCCAGTTGTTGGGTGGCGAGCCGTCGGGCTTGGGATCGCGCCACACGTACCAGTCGCGGCGCTGGTTGGCGCGAGAGCTTCGTGACTCGATGAACCAGGAATGCTGATCGGATGAGTGGTTGGGCACGAAGTCGATGATCACTCTGAGACCGAGGTCGTGCGCGCGTGTCACGAGCCGATCGAACGTCGCAAGATCGCCGAACAGTGGATGCACGTCGCAATAGTCCGACACATCGTACCCGAAGTCAGCCATCGGCGAAGGATAGAACGGACTGATCCAAATCGCGTCGACACCGAGCGTGTCGCTGAAGTAGTCCATCTTGTCAATGATGCCCTGCAGATCTCCGACGCCGTTGCCGGTGGTGTCCTTGAAGCTTCGGACGTAGACCTGATACACGACTGCGGTCTGCCACCATTCGTGTCGGTCGCGATTGGACAAGAGAGCAGTCTCCATCATTGTGCCGGTCGGGGACCGGGATTGGGGGATCCACCCATCAGGTTTAGGGGAATTGAACCACTAATGTATCAAGCTCGGAGGAGTGCGCGAACTGGATCCGGGTCCTGCAGGGCCGCGCTCCCTGGGAATGCTTACTCCATGGCAGGGGAAGCTTACTCGGTGCCAGGGGAAGCTTACTCCGAGGCAGGGGAAGCTTACTCCGTGGCAGGGGAAGCCTACTCCGAGCCAGGGGAGGCTTACTCCGTGGCGGGGGAAGCCTACTCCGAGCCAGGGGAAGCTTACTCCGTGGCGGGGGAGGCTTACTCCGTGGCAGGGGAAGCTTACTCCGTGGCAGGGGAAGCTTACTCCGTGGCAGGGGAAGCCTACTCCGAGGCGAGTGAGGCTGCACCAACGCTGCGCCGGCTGTCTTTCCCGATCTCCCACGTGTCCGTCCTGGGGCAGTGTCGCTTCAGGCAGGCCCGTGGAGCCGAGGTGCGCGGATCTAACTGTTTGTCGTGACAATGGTTACGGGAACTCCGGCCGACATTCTGCACGCCAGGAATACGCTTCTGCACGACGAAAATGAGCTTCATGCTCGCCGAGAATCAGCTGCTGGACGCCGAGAACGAGCGTCCTAACGCACAGAATGAGCTTCTTCGCGTGGAGCGGTCAGCGAAGCGAGCGCGCAGCCCTCCTCTGGACGATTCTCACGAGACCGGAATTGGAACAACTCTGCGCAGTGACTATCAGCTCGGACGCGGAATGCACGAGTACGCTGGACAGCCGCCGCGGCTCGACACTGACTGATTTCTCAAGTCCGCAGCGGACCACGAAACACGCAGGTCATCAAGCCTTTCACCAAGCAACCCGATACGGTCCTCGTGGATCTCACCCATCCCCATCTCATATCCCATAGCGAGTTGGGCCATCCGGGCCGGATCGTGGCTCATGATCCGGGCAGCGGTCGCATCGGTGGCGACCAGGTCGGTGCTGGCGAGAAGCAACCAGGATCCGAGCCGGTCCCGCATGTCCACGGTCCGTCCCCCGTGATGCAGGTTCGGGCCATCACCTTCGACGCCGATCGAGAAATCGACGATCGCGAGATCCGGCTGGACACCTTGCACGATGTCGAGATAGATGGCCGCGATCGCACGCGGGCTGCTATGGTCGAGTACGACCCCGCGATCCATGATCCCGTTCGGAATGTCGCCGTAGCGCTCGAGCGGGGTGACGCCGATGAAGTTCTTGAGTGACAACGTGAGCTGCGCCCAGGAATGCGTCTTGGCCACGGGGACGGAGATCACACGGTCTGCGCGGGCGACCAGGCTCGAAACCGCAATCGTGCCGAGATACGTACCGGAGGGAACCTCCACCCACGCAGGTGAATCCACCTCCAGCGACGCGACCCTTACCGGGCGGCCGTACGCCGAACTGAGACGCGCCGCTTCGCCCGCCAGGTTCTTGGACCCGTCGAGGGTCGTCGCATGCTCCCAGTTCAGCGACGGTTGGTGGGACCCATCGCCGATGGTCACCTCGGCGGCCCCCGCCTCGAGACACGCTTCAGCCACGGCGATGAGGATCTCCGGTTTGGTGCATTCGCCTGCGGCGAAGACGTTGCTCCACCCCGCCGCAGGGAGTGAGACCATGTTGGGCTTGATGAACACGGTCTCGCCTTCGTGAACCACCGTCTGTATACCACCCAGAGCGTCCAACACGTCGCGGGTCATGGTGCCCAAGTTGGTGCCGCGAACGGCGGCCACTTGTGCGGTCGTCGCCGACGGACCCGTCGTCGACCCCAGACATGCCCCCGCGACTGCGCCGCCGGCCGCCAACGCCGAAGCGCGCACGAAGTCTCGGCGACTGATTTCCATTCTGGTTTCCCGCGGCTCATTGACTGGAGGAATCATCGTGGCCTCCTCGTCGAAGAGTGGTCTACAGGGACGGAACTGCAGCTCGGCTATTTGAGATCTCTACCCTGGCAGCGTCGTGATGATCCGGGAAGTCCAGGCTCGCCGCTTTCGTACCCAAGACCGACGCTGAGCCGCTCTTCGTCCTGAATGTGCTTGTGCGCTGCGCGACAGCGACGCGTCGTCGGATCTGCCCTGTGTTTCGGACTATCCGCCGAACACGAAACTCACGCCAAGCGTGACTTGTGGACCGCTGTAGTTCTTGCTGCCACCAATCGGCTCCGAGAAATCCGTCATGAGATTGAACCCGAGAGCCAGGGACGCCAGGAAATGGCGACTCAGCAAGAAATCCACTCCTCCACCCAATTCCCCACCGACGGCAGTTTCGGTCCTGGCCACCACCGTGACGACCGTGCCGCTTTGCGTCTCCAGCTGATTGCCGATCATTGCTCCAATGCCGGCCGCCGCGAAGGGCCTGATGGAGGAACCATACGTGGACCTGGGGAAGTAGTACTTCATCCCGAAGAGGAGCGGAGCGACCACAGCGATTTCAGTGGACACGCCTGAGCCGCCAACCTCGGTATGTAGGCGTGCCGCCATGCCACTGACGCTGATCTGTAAGGCAAGGTGCTCTTTGAGCCAATGGCCGTAGGCCACTCCCCCCAGAACCCCTGTGCCTCCGACCGTGGTTGACACCCCACCCGAGCCGACTTCGGTCCTGACTTCCGTCAGTTGATTCCACACACCGAAGCGCAATCCGATCTGGTGACGCTTCTCCAGCGACTGTGCCGCTGCAGACACGGATGCAACTGCAATGAGGGCCATGAGCGAGACCACTGATCTCATTGTGAGCATCCGAGTGCGCTCCGTTGGGGGACTCCCACCAACATACGCGTCGTGTCCCGGTTCGAATAGACAAACGGTTGTCGGGAATGCCGCGCAACGGTACTCTGGTGCAGACCGGGAAGAGCCATGCACCACGAATCGTATACGAATACGGCGGTCATCCGCCGCGCCTCTACCGCGAGCGGCCAGGACCTGAGTGGGTCGTCAACGCTACCGGACGACCTGGTACTCAGATCGGCCAAGCGACTCCGGGCATTGGCGCTCGTGTACGCGTTCGTCTTCTTCCGACTGGGGACCCTCCGCCATCTCGATTGTGGTGGCCCTCGTTGTCGCTTGGGTCACAACGCGACCCCAACTCACGACGCGAATGCTCATGACCGTGGGGCTGACGTTCGAGGTCGTGGGGAGCTTCGGGATCGCGATGGCGCAGTACTGGGGAGTGTACGAAGGGCTCGAATACCACATGGGTCATCTCGAGATCTTTGGTCTGTCGTGGGTAGCCGCGTGGGTCATGTTGTTCAGCATCGTCATCCCGGCATGGTCTGTCGTGGGTAGCCGCGTGGGTCATGTTGTTCAGCATCGTCATCCCGGCAAAGCCCCACAAGGCCCTGATAGCCACGGTCGCATCGGTGAGTGCCGTGCCGATCACGATAGCGTTGAGCATGAAGTACGGTGGCACGACGATCGTACTGACGCCTGGGGAATTCATTGTCGGATTGATCTTCCCGTACCTGCTGATCATCCTCATGACACACGTTGGTGCGCGCGCCATCTACCGGCTCGGGACCGATGTGGCGAAGGCACGAGAGATGGGGAGCTACCGGCTCGTCGAGCGGTTGGGACAGGGAGGGATGGGTGAAGTGTGGCGCGCGGAGCACCGGATGCTGGCTCGCCCGGCTGCCATCAAGTTGGTTCGACCCGAAGTTTTGGAAGGCGGAGGTGAGCATCACGACATCGCGCTCAAACGCTTCACCCAAGAGGCACAAGCCACCGCGTCGATGCGTTCACCGAACACGATCGAACTGTACGACTTCGGGGTTTCGGCCGAAGGAACGTTTTACTACGTGATGGAATTGCTCGACGGGTTCGATCTCGAGACGCTGGTTCAGAAGTTCGGGCCGGTACCTGCCGAGCGCGCTGTGCACCTGATACGCCAGGTCTGTCACTCGCTCGCGGAGGCACACGAGCACGGACTGATCCACCGGGACATCAAGCCGGCAAATATCTACGTGTGCCGGTACGGACGTGACCTGGACTTCGTGAAAGTGCTCGATTTCGGGCTGGTGAAGCACAGGGGCGAGCGGGAGGACGACGTCAAGCTGACGGCGCCCGATGTGGTGGGAGGGACCCCGGGGTACATCTCCCCCGAGCAGGTGACCGGTGACGAACCGATCGACGGCCGGACCGACATCTACTCCCTCGGCTGTGTCGCCTATTGGTTGCTCACCGGACAATTGGTCTTCCGGGGACCGACCGCCATGCGCACCATGGTGATGCACTTGAACGAAAAACCGGTTCCACCGTCGCAACGGACAGAGATGGAGATACCGGCCGCGTTGGAACAGATCATCATGCAGTGTCTGGAGAAGGACCCCGCGCACCGTGCGCAGACCGCCGACGAACTCTCAAGGGCCCTCGCGGCTTGCGGGACACTGGCAGTATGGGATCGGGAGAAGCAGGTGCGGTGGTGGGAAACGCATCAGCCGGCACCGGCGGTGGCGCCCTTCTAGCGACCTCTGTCGCCCCTCAAGCGTCGGTGGCGAGTATCACCTTTCCCGAGATTGCGTCGCGCGTTAACGTTCCGCCGTCGACGACTCGTAACACCAGACGAGGGGATAGCATGCGCGTGACGCGTTTCCAGCTGTTCATAGGCCTTTCGGTGCTGGGGCTTCTTACCATGGCGTGCACGAGTCCGCAGCGCGACGCGGTGATCTCGGTGACTGCCCCGGACGGTCGCACGACCATGACGTTCGAACTCGCCGACGGTGTTCCAGCTTATCGCGTTGTGCGGGACGGCATGCCGCTCATCGACCGGGCTCTGCTGGGTGTCGTTCTTGCCGACGGCGCGTCGTTCGACACCAACCTGGTGCTTGTGAGGCGCCGCACCGGTGCGGTGGATGACAGCTGGGTCCAGCCTTGGGGGGAAGTTGCTGAAGTGCGCGACCATCACAACGAGTTGCAGGTCGAGTTACGGCGCAGCGAGCCACCCCAGCGCCGCATGCAGATCATCTTTCGGGTGTTCGACGATGGCGTGGGCTTCCGGTATGCGTGGCCAGAGCAGCCGGAGCTCGGCGATTTCGCAATCACCGATGAGCTCACCGAGTTCGCACTCACGAGCCCGTACGATGCATGGTGGATCCCGGCGTATCGGGAGAACCGCTACGAGTATCTGTACACGAGGTCGCCTGGCGGCAGCCTGGACACGGTGCACACCCCACTGACGCTCGAGCCATCCACGTCGACTCAGGACGCCGCTGGAACGGCGCGGCCGTATCTGAGTATTCACGAGTCTGATCTCACCGACTACGCGTCGATGACACTGATGGGCGTCGGCGCATCGACAGGCGGTGGGGTCACCCTCGAGGTCGACCTCGTGCCATGGTCCGATGGCGTCAAGGTGCGTGCGACCGCGCCCCACGCCTCGCCGTGGCGCACGATCCAGATCGCGGACACGCCCGCCGACCTCGCGGAGTCGACGCTCATCTTGAACCTTGCGGAGCCCAATCGGCTCGGCGACGTGTCATGGGTCGAACCAGGCAAGTACGTCGGTATCTGGTGGGGGATGCACATCGGCAAGAACACATGGGAATCCGGCGCCAAGCATGGCGCGACGACGGCCAATGCAAAGCGATACATTGATTTTGCAGCGAGCAACGGATTTGCTGGCGTGCTCGTCGAAGGGTGGAACATCGGCTGGGACGGCAACTGGCTCGAGAACGGGTCGCTATTCCGGTTTACCGAGCCGTATCCCGACTTCGATCTCGAAGAGGTGCAGCGGTACGCGCTGGAGCGCGGGGTCTCGCTCATCGGCCATCACGAGACGAGCGCCGACGTGCTGAACTACGAAGCACAGATGGAGGATGCGTTTGCGCTGTACCAGCGGCTCGGCATCAAGGCGGTCAAGACCGGCTACGTCGGGTTTGGGCAGAACATCAATCGCGGCAATGGCGAGCTCGAGTGGCACCACGGTCAGTACATGGTGCGGCACTACCGCAAAGTCATCGAGACGGCGGCGCGCTACGGCATCATGATCGATGTGCACGAACCAATCAAGGACACGGGCATCCGGTGCACGTTTCCGAACATGATGACGCGGGAAGGCGCTCGCGGGCAGGAGTACAACTCGGGCGCCGGCGTGCCGAATCCGCTCGAACATGTGCCGGTGCTGGCCTTCACGCGCATGCTGAGTGGACCGTTCGATTACACGCCCGGCGTCTTCGCCGTGCGGTACCCGGAGTACCGCCCGAATCATCGGATGCCGTCGACGTTGGCGCGTCAGCTCGCCCTCTACGTCGTGCTCTACAGCCCACTCCACATGGCCGCCGATCTGGTCGAGAACTACGAAGCACACGAGCGCGAGTCATCCGGTACACGATCGGCGTTTCAGTTCATCCGCGACGTGCCGGTGGACTGGGAGTACACATACGTGCCGGACGCCGCGATCGGTGACTACGCGGTCTTTGTCCGCAAGGATCGCCACAGCGCCGATTGGTATCTCGGCGCCGTCACGGACGAACAGGCCCGATCGGTGGACGTGACGCTCGACTTCTTGCCGAGCGGAGAATCGTTCGTCGCGGAGATCTACGGGGACGGGGCAGGGGCCGACTGGGAAACGAATCCGTACGCCATCGATCTGCGTGACGAGGTGGTGACAAGTACCTCGATCCTCACGTTGTCGATGGGCCGAGGCGGCGGCTACGCGATTCGGTTCCGTCCGGCTGGAGAGTAGGGGTCGCTCGGTCGCGAGCGCCGGCGCGGATCCCTCGCGCGGCGTCAGGATCGCATGGTTGATGTGAACCCGCCGTCTTCAAATTCGCTGCCTTGACAGTCACATTCGACGTGCAAGCAGGTGCGTTGGTATTGAGCGGGAATGTCATTAGTGACCTTACTGGTGACGTCGATCGCGTCGAGACTGGCGTGAGCACGTGTGAGAGTTCACCCGCCATACCGTTGTTCTCGTCACTCCCGTCGTTCCCGTCCTCTCCCGCCGGTACCGCCGAACCGCCCCAGTTGGCTAGGTTCCCTGTATTCCCTCTCGCCACTGGAGGCGTGAGTATCATGCGACGCATCCTCTTTGTGATTCCCCTGGTGGTGCTGCTTGCCGTTCCGATAGGTGCCGCCGCGCAGCAGCCGCCCCTGATTGACCGCGAGTTGTTCTTCGGCGATCCCGAGATTTCGGGCGCCCAGATCTCGCCGGATGGCCGGTTCATCTCGTTCCGCAAGCCGTACGGCGGAATCATGAACATCTGGGTCAAGCGCACTCCGGAGCCATTCGACGCGGCGAAGCCGGTGACGGCCGACACGACACGGCCGGTCACGGGGTACTTCTGGTCGCAGGACAGCAAATACCTTCTGTACGTCCAGGACAAAGGCGGCAACGAGAACTACCACATCTACGCGGTGGATCCCGCCGCGCCGCCGGAGGCCACGACGGGCGTGCCGCCCGCACGTGACCTCACGCCGTACGGCGCCATTCAGGCCCGGATCAACGCGGTCCCACGCGAGACGCCGAACACGATCGTCGTGAGCCTGAACGACCGCGATCCACAGTGGCACGACGTGCACACGATCGACCTCACGACCGGCGAGCGCACGCTCGTGCTCGAGAACCAGGACCGCGTGGCCGGCTTCCTCGCCGATCGGGCCGGCAACCTGCGGCTCGGCGTGCGCATCAAGGACGACGGCGGCACCGAGATCCTGCGGGTGGACGGGAGCGCGCTCACCACGGTATACGAGTGCAGCAACAAGGAGAGCTGCGGGCCGGTCCGCGTGCATAAGGACGGCCGCCGCGTGTACATGACCACCAACAAGAGCGCCGACGTGGATCTCACGCGGCTCGCCCTGCTCGATCCCCAGACCATGGACCTCGAGGTCGTCGAGGCGGACCCCGAGGACCAGGTGGACTTCGGCGGGGCCGCGTTCTCGGACGTCACGGGTGATCTGCTCGCCACTGTGTACGTCGGCGACCGCGTGCGGATCTATCCCAAGACGGAGCAATTCGCCAAGGATCTGGAACGGATCCGCGCGGCGCTGCCGGACGGCGAGCTCGGCGTCGGATCGCAGACGTCGGACGAGCGATACTGGGTCATCTCGGTCTCGCGCGACGTGGATCCGGGTGCCGCGTACCTCTACGACCGGCAGTCGGGGACCGCGACGCTGCTCTACCGGTCCCGACCCGACCTGCCGAGCGAGCACCTGGCCTTTGCCACGCCCGTGCGCTACCCGGCACGGGATGGACTCACGATCCCCGCGTACCTCACGCTGCCGCGCGGGCTCGAGGCCAAGAACCTGCCGACCGTGATCCTGCCGCATGGCGGCCCGTGGGCGCGCGACTCGTGGGGCTACGACCCGTACGCCCAGTTCCTCGCCAACCGCGGCTACGCCGTGCTCCAGCCCAACTTCCGCGGCTCCACCGGATACGGGAAGACGTTCCTCAACGCCGGGAACAAGGAGTGGGGGATCGGGGCCATGCAGCACGACATCAGCGATGGGGTCGCGTATCTCGTGCAGCAAGGAATCGCCGATCCCACCCGCGTGGGGATCTTCGGCGGCTCGTACGGCGGCTACGCGACGCTCGCCGGACTGGCGTTCACACCGGATCTCTACGCGGCGGGCGTCTCGTACGTCGGCCCGTCGAACCTACTGACACTGCTGGCGTCCATCCCACCGTACTGGGCGCCCATCAAGAAGATCTTCAACGTGCGGCTTGGCAATCCCGACGATCCGGAAGACCTGGAGCTGCTCCAGAAGATGTCGCCCATCCACTCGGCCGATCAGATCCGGGTTCCGCTGCTCGTGATCCAGGGGGCCAACGATCCGCGCGTCAACAAGGCCGAGTCCGAGCAGATCGTGGTCTCGCTACGAGACCGCGGCATGCCGGTCGAGTACCTGTTGGCGCCGGACGAAGGCCACGGGTTCGCGGGCCGCGAGAATCGGCTCGCCATCGCGGTGGCGATGGAGAAGTTCTTTGCCACGCATCTGGGCGGGCGCTACCAGGAGTCCATGCCGGAGGACATCGCCCGAAAGCTCGCCTCCCTGACCGTGGACCCGAAGACCGTCACCGTCACCACGGCGCCACCGGGTGGCGCGGCCATGGTGGGGGCGATGATCGCGGCGGGTAACGGCGCTGCGCTGGCGCCGATGACGCTCACCTACGCGACAACGGTCAAGACGATGGGTCGGGAGCAGCAGTTCAGCTCGACCCGCACCGTCACCGCGGCCACGTTCGACGACAAGGCCGTGTGGCGGATCGTGGATGCCGTGCAGGTCCCGGGCCTCTCGGCGGCGGACACGCTCGACGTGGACCCGGCGACGCTCGTGCCCGTGCGGCGCGACGCCACCGGCGGGGCAACGGTCATGCTCCGGTTCACGGATACGACGGTGACCGGCACGCTCGAGATCGGCCCACAGTCGATACCAGTGGATTTAGCACTCGAGGGCGTGGTGTTTGGCGAGGGCGCCAGCCGCGACGTGCTCCTCGCGGGGCTCCCCCTGGCCGAGGACTACGTGGGCAGCATGCAGATGCTGGCACTGCTCACGCAGAAGATCCGGCCGATCGGCATCACCGTGACGGGAAGCGAGACCGTCACCACAGGCGCCGGCACGTTCGAGACCTGGATCGTGGCGCTGTCGCCGCTCGACGGGGACGAGTCCGGTACGGCGACGCTCAACGTGACGCGTGACGCGCCGCACCTGGTCGTGCGCGGCACGACCAAGCTCCCGGCCATGATGGGCGGCGGCACGCAGGAGACGGAGCTGACCGCGCGGCGGTAGCGGCGGGAAGCGGGGCCCGCGACCCCACGAAGATCCGGGTAGATCGAACCTCGCCGGTGGTCGGAAGCTGCGACACGGCGTGCGCACCTGAATGGGGTTCGGCTGTGGGGGCCGGGTCGCTTCTGGCCGATCCGCGACCGGTCCGCGTGGGTGATCGTCGGCGGTTAGGGGTCTAACACCTAACGCCCAACGCCTAACGTCTGTAGACGTCGTGGATGAGCGATCAGACGTTGGAGGCAAGATGAGCAAGATGTCTCACACGACGGACGTTGCAGTGGCGGTGGCCATGATCCTGGTCGCCTGCACCGACACGCCCGACCAACCCCCGGTGACCGTAACCACGCGCGACAGCGCGGGGATCGGGATCGTGGAGAATCGGATCGACACGCTCGGTATCCGCGCCGGGTGGGTACTGAGCGGCGCGCCGACGCTCACGATTGGTGGTCTCGATGTGCCGGACTCACAGCAGCTCTTTCGTGTCGGCGGGGCGCGGCGTCTTCCCGATGGACGGATCGCGGTCGTGGATGGTGGGGATGGCGAGCTTCGGATCTACGACGCGGGGGGACAACTGGAGCATACGCTTGGTGGCAAAGGCGAAGGCCCCGGGGAGTTCGAGTCCCCGCGTTTGGCCGGTCTGTTGGGGTCCGACAGCGTCGTCGTGTACGACAGCCAGTTGCGGAGGGTGTCGATACTCCACGTCGATGCCGGTTACGCGCGGTCCTACCGGATCGGCGAGGAGGGCGGGGGATACCCCGTGGCCATTGGCATCACCGCGGATGGTGGTCTCGCGATGGGCGGTGGGATGTTCTTCTCGAGCGAGGCAGGATTCCCGACGGGAGCGGTGCGACCAAACTCGCGGTACGTGGTCCTGATGCCCGACGGGAGCGTGCGTGCCGACCTCGGCGACGTGCCTGCGGCCGAGATGTTCGCCCGCAGCAGTGGCGGCATGTTCCAAGCGTCGACGCTCCCCTTTGGACGGGTCACGGCGGCGGCGGCCGCGGCCGACCGGATTTGGCTCGGTACGGGAGACGCGTGGGAGATCCGCGCCTACACGCTGGATGCCGTGCTGATGCGCATCGTGCGTTTTGCCCGAGCCCGACTCTCAGTGACGGCGGAACTCCGTGAAGCGCACTTGGATGAGCGCATCGCGAACGCGCGCGACGATGCGGCTGCGCGAGACATCCGCGCGCAGATGGCCGAGGTTCCGATTCCGGAGTGGGTTCCACCGTACAACCACTTCGTGGTTGACGCGTTGGAGCACCTGTGGATCGGTGAGTACCTCCTGCCCGGTCAGCTCAGCCGTACCTACACGATCGTGAATGCCGATGGGAGAGCGGTCGGGCGGCTCACGATGCCTCCGCGAACGCGTCCGTTGGACATCGGGCCGGACTACGTGATTGGGTTGACGTTGGATGAGCTCGACGTCGAGCAGCTCACATTGTGGAGTCTGGAGCGTCCGTTGGGAGACGAGGGTCGAGGGTGGCCGGGCGGAGGCTAGGGTGCTCGACCAGTCCTGGGTATCGTCCAAGCCGGTTCGTCCTCTGCGCGAATACGCCTGAACGCTAGAATTGAACCAGTAGGGTATCCAACTGTGAGGAGTGCGTGAGCTGGATTCGGGTCCTGTACGCCTCTCCCACGCTGCCTACCGACCATCCGGTGGCTAATGGAGCCCGATTGTGCACAACTGAAACGGGCCTGAGAGGAGACACGATCTGCGTCTCGCTCGAGTGCCCGGCGAATGCTTCCAGTATCACCAGCAGGCTGTTGTTCCGCCGGCTGTACTCGCTTTCCACCAGTATCGCCTGTGTTGAGGTGAGGTAGGGTGCCTCAACCTCCCCGAGTTCTACTTCGATCGTTGAAACGGCCATCGCTGATCGGGGAAGCACGGCCGAAAACCGTGGCCTTCCATCGATCAGCAGTTGCTTGATAGCGGAACCGTTGCCGCGCACCAGAACCTGCACACGGTTTCCGCCTACCGTCAGTCCATACTCGATTTGCCGGGTGTTCTCGGGTACGAACGGCTCGATGGCGATATTCCACTCATTTTCCCGGACGCCAAACAGCCTGTATAGCGCATACTGGTACCAGGCAGCCGCCCATGTGAACTGGGGCTTGTCCAGCTGCCCATACGCCTCGCGGTCCTCTGCGTTGGCATTGCGGAATTCATACATGGCCGGCTGGCCGTTCGGGCTCTTCATCACGCCTTCGAGCGTCATGACATGCTTGATGAATTCGAGTGCCTCTGATTCCTTCCCCACGGCCATGAGGGCCAGAGCGTACCAGGCATTGCCGTGCGGCCACACCCCTCCATTGAAGTAGTAGTACTTGTCGCCCGCTTCCCCTCCCGAGAACCGGTATTCCTCGATGCGTTCATGGAAATCCATGGGATACGCATTGTACAGCCCGATTTGCTCATCAACCATGTGCCGGCCGGCAGTCTCGGTGAGGCGGGCGGTCTTCGCGCTGTCCAGCAGGCCATAGTGGGCAGCCAATAATGACCCGCTGTAGAGGTGTCGGTCGATCTCGTGGCCGGGATTCACGTTCATGAGGTATCCCAGCTCTTCATCCCACAGCCGCTCTGACAGCCCGGCCTGCAGCTCTGCCGCAACATCTTCGTATTGCTTCAGGTCTGTTGCCGTCTTCTGCTCCAGCACCAGCGATGTGAAGGCGAAGTCCCGCAGGGCACGAAAGGCCAAAATGGTCATGTAGGCACGTGGGCCATAGACGTGCCCGATATCCCACCAGTCGGGGCGCTCCGCCCACAACAGACCATCGGCATGTTTGTTGGACATCACCATCGAAAGGCTTTTTTCAATGTATGGGTACAACTTTCTCACGGTTGCAGTGTCACCGGAGTGGCGCAAGTAGCTGCTGGCGACAATCACAAACCAGAAATGATTCCAGCTATCCGAACTAGCCCATTCGGTCTGATAACGGTCATCCTTCCAGTAGTAGGCGTGGGGAATGACATCCTCATCGGAGGCGCGGGTGATGATGTACTCCAGATCTTGTTTGACCCTGGGCAAGTCGAAATTGACCGCAGCCAGATCCGTTAACAGGACATCATGCGTGAAATAGAAGTTGTACTCGGCAGGCGCCGGCATGGGAACAAAGGAACCATCGATGTAATGGATGTTTGCCGCCAGAATTGCCTGTGCCCAGCTGACGCTGTGATCGAGTGCCCGGTCTGAAGTACGAAGGTTGCCCTTCGCATAGGCAGCTCCCAGTATGGACTCGCGATAGTTGGATATCTCGGTGCGGTAGGATGCCCGAAGCGCAACTGCCATAGACTTTGCCTCGCCGGGCAGTGTCGATCCGATCAGTTGTTCCACCTCCAGTGCTTCGTCCGGCTCGATCACTTTGTGGTATTGGAAGGCCACAACGGGCTTGTCGGGCTCGCCCCGCGGTATGATCTCTCCCGGCAATCTGGAGTCGTGCGTTGTCCACCATTCAGGCACGGAGCCTGCTGTTCCCAGCGTTCGTGACCGCGTGCTGAAACTGGATGGCATATCTCCCACGTTGGTGACGAACAGCTGGTTCGGTCCCGTCTCTGCGGCTTCATAATTCACATAGACAGTCTCCCCGGTTTCGAGCTGTTCGGTCCAGGCGCTGTCTTTGATGGCATAGGTATGGCTCGTGCGCTGGGTCGCTGGGTCGCTTCCAGGTGGGTGTACAATTCGATCGGCAGCGGTTGGTCGCCCAGATTCCTGACGACAATCCTCAGTCTGAAGGCCGGAAATGTCTCCATGAAATCGTAGCTGACGGTGACGGCCTTCGTGTCATCCTGCCGGGTATACGCTACCGCATACGGCGTCAGCTCGTACTGCCACGGTTCGAGGCCGATCCACTCCTTCGGCGCGTCACCTGACTTGAGTCCCAAAAAGAGGCATGGGTATTCGCCGCGTTTCCAATAGTCGCGGGTCAGATCCACACTGTTTGCGACGGGATAGTAGAAGCTGATCCGATTGAGCAGGGGTGATCCGTTCATCAACTCCAAACCGACATACTTGCTGCCGACTTCCACCTCATCATGCTTGCCGGTGTGGGTGACTTTGAGCCGATCGTGCAGTGCGTCCACCGCTGCCCGGGTTCCGCACCCGAAGTGAATCAGCAGCATGAGCCACATCACGGCTGACAATCCTGCACGGGCCGCTGATTTCATGACAGCGAACCCCTCGTGGGAAGTTGCTCTGCTGGCGAGAAGGGAAGAAGCGGCCACCCGGCGATATCTCGGGTCCTGACACAAGTATTCCCAATCCCGGTCATCCGTCGCGATAGCCTTGGCATGGCATCAGGGGTCGCGGGTTGACGACGAGGCTTCTACTTCCGCTACGTCCCCTCGGGCAGGTCGTCGCCCAAGGTGTCCACGACGCCGTACGTCAGGCCAAACCCGTAGGGAAACAGCGGCTCGTACTCCGGATCATGACGATTGAGCGTCGCCTGCGAAGGATCGATCGGCCAGCTGTACGACAGCTTGCCGGTGAAATCGAAGTTCACTTCACCTTCGTTATCGCGGAACAGGGCGTCGGCCACGCCACCACCCTCGCTACCCGGCAGCCATGCAGCGACAAACGCAGTGGACGCATTGAGCTCAGGATTGACCCACAGGGGACGTCCGCTCAGAAAGACAGACACCACAGGGATGTTCTGCGCCTTCAATCGACGCAGCAGTTGTAGCGGCTCGCCGTACCGAGCCGAAAAGCTCAGGGACTCGAGATCGCCCTCGAACTCGGCGTAGGGATCCTCACCGAATACCACTATGGCGACATCGGGGCGTTCCGCGAACGAGCCGTCCACGCTGAGCATCGCGCGACCACCGCCTGCGCTTACCGCTGCGTCGACGCCGGCAAAGATCGACGTGGCTCCAGGAAGGTCCTCGTTGGTGGTCTCGGTTCCTTGCCATGTGACGGTCCATCCTCCGGATTGCTTTGGAATGTTGTCCGCGCCGTCGCCGGCAACGAGCACACGCTGGTCTCGGCGCAGGGGTAGAAGACCGCCGGTGTTCTTGAGCAGCACCAGGGATCGGCGCACGGCCTGACGTGCGACGCGTCGATGGTCCGGGGCTCCAACCAGCGACTGGTCCCCGGCGAACCGCCGAGCAGACGGGCGTCCCTTCGTGAACAGCCCGGCCCGAGCTTTCACGCGCAGGATGCGAAGCACCGCGTCATCGATGCGCGATTCGTCGATCTCTCCTGTGCGGACCTGTCGCAGGGTGCTCTCGAAAAAGGCCTTCCAGTCCTGCGGCACCATGATCATATCGACGCCGGCATTGATGGCCTCCGGGCACGACTCGTTGGTGCATCCTGGAAGCTGGCCGTGCGCGTTCCAGTCGCCAATGACAAATCCGTCGAAGCCGAGACGCTGCTTTAGAATCTCGGTAAGCAGGTACCGGCTGCCGTGCACCTTCTGGCCTCGCCAACTGTTGAAGGTCGCCATGACGGTTTGAACGCCGGCCTCAAGTGCTGACAGATATCCCTGAGCGTGAATGTCGAGGAGCTGCTGCTCACTGGCTAGGTTGTCTCCCTGATCGACGCCCCCGTCGGTTCCGCCGTCACCGAGAAAGTGCTTTGCGCTTGCCAAGACTCGTGAGGTGCTGAGGAACTCGGGCGACGACGCCCTCCCCTGAAGGCCCGTGACCATTCTACCGGCGTACTGCCGAACGATCTCCGGGTCCTCCGAATAGCCCTCGTAGGTGCGGCCCCAGCGATCGTCTCTGACGACGGCGACGGTCGGGGCGAAGTCCCAGTCGATTCCCGTTGCAGCGATCTCCAGGGCCGTGACTTCGCCGATTCGCTCGATCAAATCCGGGTCGCGAGTTGCGCCAAGACCGACGTTATGGGGAAACAGCGTGGCGCCGCGCACATTGCTGTTGCCGTGCACCGCATCTGTTCCCCAGATGACCGGAATCGCGACTCCGCCGTCGGTGGTGTCCATCGACGCATCATAGAACGCATCAGCAAACGCGAGCCAGTCAGCAGCGCTTGCGGCCCTGGAGCCGTCCGGGTGTGACCCGCCTCCGTTCAGCACCGAACCGAGATGATATTGTCGAATATCTGCTGGCGTGACGCTCTGTATTTCGGCCTGGACCATCTGCCCGACCTTCTGTTCCAGCGTCATGCGCGACACGAGAGACGCAATGCGTACCTCCAGCGCCGAGTCAACGGGGACCCTGCTGGTAATGCTGGGCCAGTCTACGGCGACTTGCGGTGCAGCCAGGGTCCTCATGCCACCACCGCAGCCAACGAGAAGAAGTGAGCACACGAGTGTTCTTATCATTTGTCTTCGTCCCCCCATAGACATTCGGGTTGTCACGTGTCTCAAACGCGGAGTAGTCACGAGGCCGATGCTGACAGGTATTGGCTCCTCCCGCGGACAGGGATTGGGACTGGCCTCAAGAGACCGGCGAACGACCCTTAATCGAAGTTCCTGTCCAGCGAGAGGGTTCCTAATGCTGCCTGCGGGGGCGACCAGATGTCAATTGAGCTTGACGGATTGTGCCAAACGAGAGCTGCGGTGTGTGATGGATTTTGCGGTCGAAGGCTCAGGGTATGGTGTGTCGCGATTCGGCGACCACTACCTCTACGACACGTGCGAGCCTTCGTCGTCACGCCCGCCACGTTGCCCATCGCCATCCTGCTCCAACCGGCGCGGCCCGAAAACCGAAGCGAATGAGCGGCGCGTACGCCGCAGCCAACGCCGCACGGGAGTCACCTGCTGCTGGCCGGCGAGCTCAGCCTCGAGCCCGCGCGCGTCCGTCGGAGCTGGGTGCCGCTGTCGAGCCCGCGCCGGCCAGCTGCCCTTCCCAGGGTGCTCCGGGACCGTCCCGGGCAACATCACGTGGAAGATTGTCCCGCCGCCGCGACGGCTCTCGACCTCCACGGATCCACCATGCGCTGCCACGAGCTGGCGAACGATCGCGAGCCCGAGACCCACGCCGCCGCCGGACTTCCGCGTGCCGGCCTGATAGTACTTGCTAAACACAAAAGGCAGCTCGTCCTCCGGGATACCGACTCCCGAGTCGATCACCGCGAAGTGCAAGGCGGCTGGCTGCGTGCGGTCGCCCCAGACGCGGATCGCGACCGTGCCGCCACGCGGCGTGAACTTGAACGCGTTGGACAGGAGATTCCCGAGGATCTCATTGTGAAGGCACTCGGGATCCAGCTCCACGAAGGCCGGTGCGCTGGGATCGACGGTCACGGCAAACTCGATCCCGTGGTGGCGGGCCTGCGGCTCGAAAGCACTCCGCACCCAGCCAAACGTCGGTACGACAGGCACACGCTCGGCAGCAATGGGATACGCCTGCGCCTCCAGCCGACCGAGGTTCAGCATCCGGTCCACTCGCTCGGTCAGCAGCCGCACATGCTCGTGGATCGTGTCCAAATGGGTGCGCTGCTCCTCGTCCAGTTGCGAACCCGCCGCCTCTTGCACGAGCTCCGCGCACCCATTGATGACGTTGAGCGGTGCCTTGATATCGTGACTCACGACGTTCAAGAATTCCCCTCGGATTCGTTCCAGCTCTGCCAGCTGATTGGTCATTGATCGGAACGAACGGCTGAGATCGCCGACTTCGTCATACCGCTCGTATGGCAAGTCCCATGGTGCCAGGAACACACCCTTCGCCACGGAAGCCATGCTGCTCCGCAGGCGCCACACGGGACGGGTGAGTACCAACGTGGTCCAGATTGCGACGGCGGCACCCAGCACGAGGGCGATCAGGGCCCCGATGAGCGCCGTTCGAATCGCTCGAGCGCTGATCTCGCGCGCTTGGGTGGCGGTGCTCGTGCTGGATCGATTGATCGCCACACCGATCGGGTCGACGGTAGAGCGTGCCTCGACGACCACGGGTTGCACCACAGTTCGCAAGAAGTCCGTGGCCTCCTGCGCCCGGCGGGCCTCGACCAGCGCCTCCAACGCGACGGTCGTCGCCGCGAGGGAATCCAGCGACTCGGTCGGTGGCGTGTGGTCACCATCGATGCCCAGTCGTGCGAGTCGACCGGCACCCTCGCGGGCCTGGTCCAGCGCCCCTTGCATCCCCGCGCGAAATGCAGGATCGGGTGCGATCACATAGCTCCGGACGTGGCGGTCGAACTCGACCAGTCCCGCGCGCAGCTCGCTCAGCGCGTCGAAGGCCTCCGCCTGGGTAGTCTGCAGATCCACCGCGATCTCGCGTACCTCACCGAGGCGCCCAACGCCGTACGCCAAGGGCATCCCCAAGAGCAGGGCGACCGCGGCAAAGGCGAGGAGCAGTCTGGCCCGAATGGTCACTCGGTAGTCCCCCTCAAGGCTTGAGCGTCTCGCGAATGCGCTTGAGTTCTTCCTGGAGCTGCGCCACGGCTGCTTCGAGCTCGCGCAGCCTCACGGCCATCGGTTGCGCCGTGAGCGCTGGAAGCGGAGCAGCCGGAGCATTGTCCATGAGCGCCGAGTCCGGCACCGCTCCGAGATCGAGCGCCAGGACGAAGAGCGCATGCGCGAGTGATGTCTCCCATGCATCTCGTCCGCTCTTTCGAAAACCCGTTAGCAGTTCGGCGCCGAACTTGGGATCGCGCGCGGGGTTCCGCGGATCGAGCGAGAGCGCGGCGGCAAGGAGCCGCGCATGGCGTTCAAGCCTGCCTCCGGGATGCGAGTAGACGATGGCGAGCAGATGGTCGAAGGCGGGGAGCAGCTTGTCCTGCTCGAGCGCGCTCAGTGCCGCCGTCATGTGGTCGGCATTGCTCGGCCCGCTCCGGAGGCTCCCACCCGCGCAGCCTGCGACAAGCGCACCAGCCGCCATCACCGCTGCGCCACGACTCATGGGATCACTCCCAGCAGTTCGTCCTCTTCGAGACGACGTTCATCGAGCAATCCCTCGCGGAAGAGATCGGTGAACGCTGCGACAACGTCCGGATCGAAGTGGGTGCCGGCCTCGCTTCGGATTTCATCGGCGGCGTCTTCCTGGGACCAAGCTTCCTTGTACGGCCGAGCGTGCGTCAGCGCATCGAAGACATCGGCTGCCGCCACAAGCCGACCGGAGACTGGAATCGCCCGCCCCTGGAGGCCGGACGGATAGCCGTTGCCGTCCCACCATTCGTGATGGGTCAGTGCGATCTCCCGTCCGACGCCCAGGAGCGGCACACGGCTCCCCGACAGAATGTCCGCCCCGATCGCGGCGTGGGTTCGCATGACCTCGATTTCGGAGGGATCGAGTGGACCCGGTTTGAGCAACACCGAGTCGGGCACGCCGATCTTGCCGATGTCGTGCAGCGACGCCGCCCGCCGGATCAAGTCGACCTCGTCGTCGGGCAGCTCCAGGCGCTCCGCCAACAGAGACGCGGTCCGCGCGACACGGCGCGTGTGCAACCCCGTCGCGTCATCCCGGAACTCTGCAGCGCGCGCGAGCCGTTCGAGGATCTCGACGCGGGCCTCTTCGAGCTCGTCCGTGCGCCGGATGAGCTGAGCCGTGCGCCGCTCCACGCGCTGTTCGAGGAGTCGGTTGTGGTCACGCAGCGCGCAGTGGAGGAACCGCGTTTCCAGGAGATTCTGCACGCGTAGCCGGACCTCCATCGGGCTGAACGGCTTGGTCAGGAAATCCTTGGCGCCGCCCGATAACGCGTGGCGCTTCGTCGGCGTGCTTCCGTCTGACGTCAGCACGAGCACCGGGAGATACTCCCCGTCAGGTACCACCTGTCCCAACTGCTCCAGCACCTGGTGCCCATCGAGGTGCGGCATCTTGATGTCCAGTAAGATCAGATCCGGCTCGAACTCTCGGTACAGATCGAGCACCTGCCGCGAGTCATTCGTGCTCCTGACGGACGTGTAGCCTACCGAGCCGAGGATCTGCTCGAGGAGCTGGATGTTTGGCTCCTCGTCGTCCACGACGAGGATTCGCGCCTCATGTGTGGGTCGGTTCGGTAGGGCCACGCTGCCTCCCTCGAACACTACATCGAGATGAATCGCCCCAAAACCTCTCCTGCATGAATCACGCCGAGCATCGCACTCCACAGATGCTGCCCAAAATACGGGGGTTCCCGGCGTTTTCCACCGATGATCACCGGCTTCGGGCTGAGCTGGCCGTTGCCATTTGCGTCCCGATTCGGTAACCGCGGATGGCGATCCACCCGCCCCTTCGCCAACCGATCTTCGTCGCCAGTCTTCGTCCGGGCGGGCGCGGTCCACGACGCCGCTTAGTGGGGGAGCCTCCGCCGCACGTCCTTCAGCAGCTCGTCGAACTCCCGATAGATCGGTCCCACGCGGCGAGCGACATCTTCATCCAACGCTGTGAGGTCGTCCACACGAGCCCGCATCGCCCCGCACCTGACGGGGGCGGTCACCATAGGAGCGGCACCAGCTCGAGTATCGCCTTCGCCTGGCACGCCTTCCGCGGGCTCTGCCGGCTGTGCGTGGCGGGTCGCTGCTGCCAGTAGCTCCGATGCTCGGTCCAACGCGCCCGCCTTCCATGCGATGTAGCCCTTGTAGAAGTGCGCCTCGACGCTGGAGTAGTCCGAACCGACAACCGCATCGAAGTAGGAAAGCGCATTCTCCAGATCTCCCAGAACCAGGGCAATCTCGCCGAGACGAAGGAGTGGGCCCGTCTCCTCGCGGTTGATCGTCAACGCTCGTTGAAACTCGGCCGTGGCTCTCTCGGGCTGGAGCATCTCCTGCTCGCCGACACAGAAATACAGAGTGCCCAACTGCGAATGTGCGCGAGCGCTGGTGGGATCGATCTCCACCAACCGCTGCCAGGCGTGCTCGGCGGCGGCGAGGTTCCCCAGGTCGAAGTCCATGTTTCCCAGGTAGTAAAGCGCATCTTGATGCTCGGGATTGAGTGCCAGCGCACGGGTGTACGCGTCCGCTGCTTCCCGCGACCGTCCCGCGATGCGGTGTTCGGTGGCCAGGCGGTAGGTCTCCCAAAAACGCCGGATCCGGTCCCGATCCTCGACTGACATGCCAGCGGAATCGACACTGCCGGGCGTCCCGGACGACCTACTCTTCAAGACGGTGACTGCCACAAAGAGAACACCCACCGCAAGGAGGAAGCCCGCGACGCGCTTCACCGCGGTTGCTCGGCGGCGTTCGGAACCGCCGCCCCCTCCGAGACACGCAGGATCTGATTGGATAGCGGCCGTAGCACGATCTGGTGCAATCCGCTGGGCCATCTGATCTCCAGCGTGTCCGCCGCCTGCAGTGCGCCGAGACCGAAATGCTGAACGAGACTGTTCTGCGAAAGGTACGGGCTCTGTGCACCCACCTCACGGATCTGGACGGTCTCGCCAGCAACGAGGCGCAGTCTCGCACCAACGGCCGACCGGTTACTCTGCGTTCCGGCAAGCTGCACCAGCAGCCACTGATTCCGATTGCCACCTTCGTTGCGCAACAAGATACCTGGCCCGACGTTATTCACCACAAAGACGTCGACGTCACCGTCATTGTCGTAATCTCCGAACGCTGCGCCCCGACCCACATAGGCGTGCCCGAAGTACTCACCGCTCACCGAAGACACATCGTAGAATCCGTCGTCTGCCCCGCGATTCCAGAACACTTGGTCGGTCATCGGTACGAGGAGTCGTGGATCGTCATCCTGCTGTAACGTGCTTCCGTTGACGACGAAGAGATCCAGCTGGCCGTCGTTGTCGTAATCGATGAAGGACGTTCCCCATCCGATAAAGTCCAGTGCAACTTGCCCCAGTCCATATCGGTCTGCCACGTCTATGAATTGCAGAGGCTGGAGCGTGTCGGAACCGAGGGCACGCAACTCCGACCGGAGGTTGCTGTACAGCGCGTTTTCCTGCGCTATCCAGTGCGTGACGAACATGTCCACGTCCGCATCCCGATCCCAGTCGCCAACCGCGATTCCCATGGCGCCGCGGTAGTCCGCGACCCGAGCGGCGAGGCTGATATCCCTGAAGGTCCCATCTCGCTGGTTCCAGTACAGCACGTTGTCGGAAACGTCGTTCGCAACATAGAGATCGGGCCAGCCGTCATCGTCGAAGTCGGCCCACACGGCGCCCAAACTTCGCCCGATTTCACCCGACACACCGGCCTGGGCCGCCACCTCACTGAAGGTCCCGTCCCCGTTGTTGCGATACAGGAGATTCCGTTCTGGCGCGAACGACGATGGGTTGATGCCGGCGGGTTGCTCGACATCGTATTGCAGCGATCGTTGTTGGTCCGCTAGGTATCGATACTTGACGTATCCCGTCACGTAGAGGTCGAGAAAGCCATCTCGATCGTAGTCTCCCCAACACACTCCCGCCCAGAAGCCAGGACGCCCACCGAGGCCCGCCTCCTGGGTCCTGTCGGCGAACGTGCCATCTCCATTGTTCTGATACAGCACGCTTTCGCCGTACGCCGACACGAAGAGATCGAGCCAGCCGTCGTTGTCGTAGTCTCCCCAAGCCACCCCCATCCCCCAACCGCGGAACTGAACGCCGGCCTCCGCACTGACCTCGCGAAACGTGCCGTCGCCGGCGTTGCGATACAACGCCGCATGTGCCGGAGACTGCGCCACCTCCTCCCCCTCCACGGACGTCAGCGGTCCGACCTCGTTGACGACGTAGAGGTCCAACCAGCCATCATTGTCGAAGTCACCCCAAGCCGCACCGGATCCCATGTCTTCCGGCAGCTGCGATGAACGTTGTCCAGCGAAGTGCGGGAAATCGATCCCCGCTTCTTGGGTCACGTTCGCGAAAGTGATCCGCGGGTGATCAGCCGGGACCGGGCGCGCAAGGTCGGCTTTCAGCCCTGCAACGCCCTCACCCGGCCGGTAAGTGGGTTCCGGCCTCACGGCGAGCCACACAGCGACGACTGCCCCAGCGACGAAGAGTGCGCCGAGGCCTGCCGTCCGGAGAAGCAGCCTTCGACGTCGTGGTATCGCGGACGCCATCGTCTATAACGATTCCCGCGGCCTCACGACGATTGTCTTCTCGTCCTCCGACATGACCGTGATCGGCGCGGTCAGGTTGGCGTCCTCACCGAACAGGAAGTTCAGGAGAAATTGGTCTGCCTTCCTGTAGAGCAACTTCGCCGATACGTGCAACGTCGTCGCTTGCTGGCCGGGCGCCTCGAATTCCGCGTCTGTGTCGAGGGATGGCGGCCCGCCGCCCTCACGGCCTTGCGCAGGGACCGTCGTCGCAGGACACGAGAAGCCGAATTCCGCTCTGTCGGACGCCCCGGGAAACATGGAGCGGCGATATCGCACCCCGACCATTTCCCAGAGATTATGGCGGTCGATCAGGTTGCCGGACTGATCGACGGGTTCTGCCTTGAAGATGAAGGACCCGGGTTCAATGAAATGCCTCTCGTCTCTGCTCCCCGACTGAAAGACGATGTTGCCAGCCTGGTCTTTCACGATGATCTCCACCCACGCCTGGATGATATCGAGCGGCCCAGTGGGGAAGTCGTGGCCGACCTTGTTGTTGGTGACAACTGCTTGAACCTTCACGTCCTCCCCAGGGTTCACCGAATCCGGGACCACAAGCTCCAGCGGAACGGCGGGGCCCGAGCGCCACTTGTCGGCAATCTCGGGGATCTCGGTCTCACCCCGCAGCCACTGCTCCGTCAGATCCACGTGCTCCTGCGCCCCTTCGAGCTTCAGAGCCAGTGGCATGAACTGATTGGCCGCCAGAAACCGATGGCTGCGGTGCTTGCCGTCACGCGCCGAGCGATTGTAATCGAGCTCGTCTCCACTGGAGGGATCGTGGGATTCCGTCAACGGCATATGGCATTCGCGGCACTCGATCGTCTCGCGCGGGTCCCCCGGCTCGTTCCATCTGCTGTTCTTCCAATTGTCAAACTGGTTCTGGAGCTGCACCCATCCGACCTGGTTGATCTCCTCGTCGATGAACTGCTTGTGGCACGCCGCGCAGAACTCTGGGCTCTTGAACAACCGGTGCTGGAGGGTCTCCACGTGATTGCGAGGATAGGCCCGGAGGAGAAAGTCTCTGAAGAACCGGGCCGTCTTTCCCTCATCAAGCTCGAACATGTAGCGGTTCGGTTGCGTGATGACGTAGTTCGCGTTCCCCTTGACGTCGGTTTCCTCAATTGCATGGCAAACGATGCAGGAAACACCTTCCTGATATCCGGCGAGGTTCGTCAGCTCTTCGGTGAAGACGTTCTTGGCCCCCGAAAACAGCGAGACGGGATCGTGACAGCCGCCGCAGTAGCGCGTCGACTCGGCGCCATTCTGTTGGGCCATCACCTCCTGCACCGACTGGAAAGCCGCGTCCATCGCAGAGTAACGGTGGGCACTGACCTGCCACTCTTTCACGATCTGCTCGTGACACCGTGCCGTTCCACAAGATTCCGAACCGCTCATGGATCGTGCGTCAAACGCCGTGCCTGTGTTCGTACGCGCGAGGCTGGGCGCGAACGGCCGGTCTGGGCCATACAGATAGCTGTAGTCAGCTGGGAAGTCGTTCGCCATCGTCGGCGGCTCATACCAGTACGCTACCAGCGCAACGGCCACGAACGGTATCGCCGCGACCAGGAACGAGCCCAGGCCAAAGCTCTTTGTGGCGCCGAGTGCCGAATCGCCGTTGCCGACACGGGCCGCTCGCACTTCACGATTGACGAGGACCAAGAGGTGGGGAACGACGGACGCGATCAGCGCAAACGTGGCAACGATGTGGATCAAGTCCCACGCGTAGCTGATACGCGTTGCCCACAAGGCCTGAACGGTCAGCACCAGGCCGGATACGATGGCGATGACAGTCGCCACCATAGCGAAATAGCCGGTGAGCTTCACGTGCGACATGCGTAGCGGCCGATAGATGAGCCAATGGCGAGTCTGATACCAGGCAAATGGCACAAGGCACACGAGCCCGACCACGGTATGGAGCAGGACCATGACTTGGTTCGAGACTGAAAACGGAAGCAAGAACACGGATAGGCCCGTGAGCGTCTCGAAGAGCAGCAGGCCCGATACGCAAAGGAGAAGCTTATGCCGCCATTCCTCGGCTCTCGAACGATCACTACGAGGCTGTTCCATTGGGTCACTCCATGCTGAAGAAGACGATGCAACCGATTGGCGTGTCGGAGCGCATCCGGTGCCCGCGCGGGCACCGTGCCGAGACACAGACCCCCCATCTCGGCGAAGAGCGACCAGCAACTCCTCCACCCCTCCCCGCTCTAAAAATACGCTCTGTGTAAGTGGACCGTCTAGGGGACCCTGGGATGGTAGGTGGGGTGGCGGTCCACTCGGTGGTTCTCGGGCGCCACTCCCGGGCAGGCGGCGTCTAGTCCGCCCCGGGCCTGTCGAGCCCGCATGGTTGACTCGCCAGTATCGAGGCTGACGGAGCCTTCCACCTCAGACGTACGACTCGAGATCGAGCCGTTCCAACTCCCTGATGAACTTGATCTTGTGCGTCGGCGTGCGCTCCAGTTTCCTCGCCAACAGGTAGATCTTCTCCGTCGAGAGACGCGCGGTCATATCTGCCAGCGATTGCGCGTACGCCGCAGCCTCCAGCAGTCGGGCCTTGAGGGCCTCTTCGCGCCGAACGCCGGTCTCCAAGGACTGGCGAAATCCCGCGTCCTTCTCGATGCGAGGCCAATCGGGCAAGACAAACATGCTGAGGTGGTCCTCATCGTTCAGCCTCGTTACGAGAGCATCTTTGACCCAGATAGAACGAACCAGGAGATTCGACAGGTGCATTCGGTCTATCAGGCTCCCGTCGGTCCACTCCATCAACTCCTTCTCCCGTCCCACCAGGAACACCCATCCGTCCTCGTCCACCCAGGCGAGATCGCCGGTGTGATAGAACCCGTCTGCGTCAATGTGCGATCCATCTTCCTGGCCCACGTACCCCGGGCAAATGGTCGCGCCCTTCACAAGGAGTTCACCCACCGGGTGCTCGCGTCCCGGAATGATCCTCGGATTGTCGACCTTGAATTCCAACGCCGCGATCAATCGGCCACAGGAGCCCCGCCGGCTCTCGTTGAGGCGGTTCCTGGCGATGAAGCCCGAGGCTTCGGTCGCGCCGTAGACGTCGATCACCGTCACGCCGAGTTTCGCAAAGATCTCGATCACGCCAGGATCGATTCGGGTGGAGGATGAGATGCCGTAGCTGAAGTGTCCCCCCATCTTGTTGCGAAGGAAGATCCGGATCGCGGTGAGCTTCGCCTTGTCCAACGTCCCGATATCGTGGAGCTTGGCGTGCCGCTCGATGCTCGTCAGATGTTCA
The DNA here is from genome assembly GCA_039588295.1 of Gemmatimonadota bacterium. Classification (GTDB taxonomy): domain Bacteria; phylum Gemmatimonadota; class Gemmatimonadetes; order Gemmatimonadales; family GWC2-71-9; genus JAOTVV01. Next base: position 451,448 of record JBDHAB010000001.1, on the reverse strand, counting down.
TAGAGATCCTTCCAGATCGCTTTGTCCTTCATCTCCTCCAGCACTTCCTTCATGATGTAGATCCAGAACTTCGGAACGGCCATCAGCGCCTTGATGCGGACCCCGAGCTTCTTCAACTTCTTGATCTCGTTCTCCAAGACCTTGTCTTCATCCGGTTCGCGTGTGAAGTACGTCACACAGAAACCCCTGGCCTTGGTCACGAGAAACTCGAGCAGCGTGGCGATGTGGGTGTAGGGGCCGATATTGAGAAGGTCTTCGGTCTTCCGTAGGTTCATGACGTCCATGCCCTCGTTCACTTGCGCCACGATGTTTGCGTGAGTGATGCGGACCAGCTTCGGTAGACTCGTAGTGCCGGATGTCGCGTAGTGGCCGAGCACCAGATCGGGCTGGCGCAGCCGCTCGCTGGGTTCCGGAAACGTGGCGTCCACGGGAAACGGTAAGGAGGACATTCGCTGCTCGTGATCCTCCAGGTACCCCATGCTGGGAGCGTCGCTGTCCTCGAACACACGATAGAGGTCGGCGATCAGGATCCGCGGACGGAGGCCGAGCTGCTTGAGGACCCCCTTCATGCGTAGGCGGGAAGCGGGGCTCACCAGCACCATATCCGGAGGACTCTGCTGCAGGAGGTGCGCCAGCTCGGCGTCGTGCATCTTCGTGTCGAGGGGAAACAGGATATTCCCAGTATGGATGCTGGCCAGCGCCAGCATGTCCCACTCCGGCCGGTTCTTGACGAACGTGCAGACGATGTGCTGCCGGGGTTCGGTCGCAGCGAAGACTTGGACTGCCCGCCTGATGTTGTTCAGAACGTCCATGAAACTCAGGGTCTTGTAGCTGCTTCCATCGTCGTAGCGGATGGCGGGTTGCCTCCCGTAGGACGGAAGCCTGGCGCGCACGATGTCCGCCACCGAACCGATGTGTCGTTCGTCCGGCGACGCCGCGAGCGTAGACCGCACTTGGCTCGTCATGGTTTCTGTCCTTTCGTTCCATTCCCGTTCCCCGAAAGAGCGCCCTCGAGGAAGGCTGTTCCGTTCAGCTTGAAATCACCCAGCGCAAAGCCATACTGCTCGGCCATTCCCAGGGCCTGATCCACCTGCGCCGGCTCGATGGCTCCCCTGGCGAAGGAACCGTTCAGTCCCTCGAACCCGAGCAGGATGGTTTCACTGAGACAGCCGGGGGTCATCCCATTCTCGGGCAGCCCGATGCAATGGATTTCGTGATCTTCGGGCAGACGGGCGTAGCCTCCGTCAAAGACGAGATACTCCTCCAGATGATCCTTAAAGGCCACGCTGAGGTTCGACGGCACCGACGCACACGAGACCACCGCACCCTTCTTCACGAGCTCGGGCGTAATGAGACGACCTTCCGGCGAGTTCGTCGCAATGGTGACCACGTCACAATCCCGGACCGCCTGCACCGACACGTGGATCGAGATGTACGCATTGTTCTCCATGCCACCCTGTCGATCGAGGGCGTTCTCCAGCAGGCTTCCCAGCTCGCGTACATCCTCATCCTTTCCTCGCAGCCAATCTTCCGTGCGCTCCCAAACCGGGGCGCTTTCGGAAGAGCGCAGTCCCGGAAGCACGATGTCTCGGAGAATGCGGTCGCCGAGTCCCCCAACCCTGACATCGTGCAGCGAACCCGTTTCGCGGAACTGCTCGCGCGCCTTGCGGGCCAGGTAGAGAAGACACTGCAGGCGGGTCCTTCGCAGCCGCCGGACACCGTCGCCGGATTCTCGGCCGATGAGCTTCAAGCTCCCCACATGGCTGGAGAGGATGGCCGCCAACACCGACCCGATGTTCCCGGCGGCTCCCACCACCGCCGTTTTCGCGTCCGCCAACGCGATGTGCTGGAGTTCCGCCGCTTTCAGAATGCCCTGCACCATCAGGCCGGCCGTGTAGGCATTACCCGTCGTGACGGGTACCTCGTAGTCGTTGACGGTGGTTCCACGATCGGTGACGATCGACGTGTAGGCACCCAGACCAACCATCGCGGTCGGAATGTGATCGTCCCCCAGTTCCTTGGCCGTGGTCACGGCATCCTGGATCTTGTCTTGAATCTCCTGTAGTCGCAGCAGGTCAAGGCGCTTGGGATCGGGCATGCGTCTGCCCTTGGTGTAGACCTCGACGAGATGGCGTGGCAGGTACGGAACCGAGACGAAGTTGACTTCGACCACGAAGCCGTCGGAGCTGATGTAATCGGTGTGGATCACGTCCGGCTCGAGGAATCTGGCCAACTGTGACCACCAGATCGCCAGTCGCTCGTGCTCGACCCGCCCCTCGAGGCTCGGGAAGTAGTAGCGGAGCACCTGCTCGAGATGCGCGGGGTGAACGACGAATCCTACACGGGCGTCGAAATCCACCCGTCGATCAATCAGCGGATGCGCAACGTCCACCCAAAGCGGGACTTTTCGTTCCGCGACCGACACGGGCACTCCAACCAAGTGGCCGACCAGGACACCATCGTTGTTTCGGGAGATGACCTGGAAGACCTCGTCTAACGCGCTCAGGACGTGGTCCATGTCCTCCCGAGCAATGTCCGCGGCCGGCTGGATCCGCAGGACGGACAGCCGCTTCTTGCCAGGATTCCCCTTCATGAGCGTCGTCACCGGAGCTAGCAGGCGAATCCGGTGATGGTGCAGCAGGTAGCTGGCAACGAGCAGGGAGAGGAATCCCTGGCGCACGCCAAACCGAAACAGCGGACCTTTGTCCTCCAAGTCGGTGAACTCCACACCGATCATGAGACCCCGGCCCCGGACCTCGCGGACGACGTCGGGATACCTCTCTTGGAGCGTTCGCAAACCGGCGAGGAGGTATTCTCCCTTCTCGGCCACCTCGTTCATGAATCGGTTGTCGTCACGGGTGAGGATGTCCACGACCCGATTGGCGACCATGCACCCCACTTCGTCTTCGGCAAACGTCGAGGTGTGGAGGATCCCGAAATCCTGGTCGTAGATGTCCTCCCGGATGAGGGCCGCTCCGATCTTCACCAACCCTCCGCCCAGCGCCTTGCTCAGGGTCACGTACTCGGGATCGATCTCCCGCAGAGGACCGGCGCCGTAGGCGACAAACGAGCCCGTGCGTCCGCAACCCGTCTGGATTTCGTCGATGAGGTACGGGATGGTCAGGCGATCACGCTGGACGGCGAGATCCTGCAGGACCGCGTCCGGAATGGGCCGAATGCCGCCTTCGCCCTGGATGATCTCGACGCACAGCGCGACGATCCTGGTGGAGGACACCTTCTCCACGACGATCCGCCCGTCCTCGACCCTGGGCACCACGAATTCGATCTGGTGGCCCCGCTGGATCTCGTCGAGACGTCCGACATCCGCAAAGTCGATGAACTCCGGACGAACGGCCGACAGCCCTTCGAACCCCTCCCGATAGGTCTTGTTGAATGTGACTTTGAGCGCCGTAGCGGTCTTACCGTGGAACGAGCCCTTGAACGCCAGCACCACGGGCCTCTGCCGAAAGCGCTCGAATTGGGCAAGGTTGTGTTCGTCCAGATCGTCACGGAACTTGCCGAGGTCCCGGTCGTGTCCCGGAATCTCGATGTCCGGGTGGTCCCTCTCCGTTGCGTGGAAGAACCGCTCGATGTCCCGCGAGATGCGATCGAACTGACGTCGGAGAGCATCGAACCGCACCTTGTACGCGTGCTTCAAAGCCGCCTCGACGGCCTCAGCGCCGCTATTGGTCAGGTGACACAGGTATCGCGTTCGGGTCGGCAGCACCCGGTTGAGCTTTTCGGCCAGTCGGCCCGCTTCCCGACGCTCGGAGCTCTGGACGAGAAACGGAACGTCCGCATCCAGCTCGGACTTGAGAAGCTCTTTCAGTTCGGGGTTGTTATGCCCCAGCAGTCCGGCTCCGAACCCACCGACGAGGTCCAGCACCCTCACCTCGTTCCCGTCATCATCCCTCACGTACAAGTAGGCTCCCCGGGCCTTGGTGAACACCACATTGAGGCCCAGGCTCTCGAGGAGGCCCGAGAGCTTCGGGCGGCAGTAGGCCGCATAGGAAGTGGATCCGGTCCAGGGGTCCGTCATGTCAGCCTCCCCATGCAGTTGGGCTCGAGAGCCCGGGGTCGGCATCGACGGTCTCCGCCAGTGCGCGATCGGTGCGGCGCTGTCCAGCGGGTTCTCGACGGCGCCACGCCAGAACGACGGGGAGAAGCGTCGCGTCCGCCGCGAGGGCCAGCACGATGGTGAGCGAGCTGAGAAGCCCGAACTGCGAGGTGGGCATGAAGTCGGAGAGCCCCATGATGGCGAACGACCCCACCAGAATGCACGACGTCATCACCATCCGCAGACCCACCGCGACCAGGGTCTCCTCACAGGCTTTGCTGCGGTCCATGCCCCGCCGGCGCAGCTCCTGGAACGTGTGGACGACGTGGATCGTGTCGTCCACGGCGAGCCCTACAGCGATCCCGGCGATGAGCACCGTCGCGATGTTCACCGGGATACGCCACAGGCCCATCAGACCCAGGACCATGGCCACCGGATAAAGGCTGAACACCAGACCGAGCGCGGCCAACCAGAGAGAGCGGAACAGCACGGCGAGAATGCCGAAGCACACCACGGACACGATGAGCAACGATTGCCTCTGTGTGCGGATGACACCGTCGTCCATGCGGGCCCAGAGGAGAGAGGTCCCGGTGGGGATCAGGCGCATTTCGGACGGAAGGACTCGCCGGGCCAACGCCCGAATCTCCGGGAGCAGCTTGAAGAGTTCTTGGCTGCTCGTGTGATCCATCATCACGACGAACTGCAGCTGGTCCGACTGGCGGGAGAGCATGCCGCCGTGGCTCGCCGCTTGGTCGCCCATGGCAGCCGGCGCGTTCGCCATGACGAACGGAGACAGCACCGATTGCACACCGGGAAGCGTCTCCAAGCTGCTGGCAAACGACCGCAGGGGACTCAAGTACTCCGGCGAGAGGGGGGATTCGCCCGCCGGCAACCGGAGTACGAGGTTGAGTGGGTTCTGGGGAAATCCCTCCCGCTGGAGCACCTGGTAGTCCTGTGGAACCCTGGTCCCGGATCGGAAGAACTTCACGTAGTCCGTATCGGCCCGCAACGACACCAAGCCGACCAACAAGACAGCTGCCACCGAGAACGCGGCAACGATCCAGCGGGGGTGCCGGTCGGCAAACCGCCACCACTGTCCGAGGAGTCGCTCCCCCAGCGCCGCAGCCGGGAGCTCCGGGCGCCGGGTTTCCCGCCACAGCACCGTGAGGAGGACAGGTGCGACGGTCATTGTCAGCACCCAGGCCATCGCGATGCCGACCGCACCAAAGACCGCCAGCTGGAAGACCGGGAGAACGTCGCTTCCGGAGAAGGCGAGGAAACCCGCGATGGTCGTCAGACTGGTGCCGGCGCAGGGCCAGGCGATGGACTTCACCGCCCGGGTGGTGGCAGACGCAGCGTCTCCCACGCTCGCGCGGAAGGTGTGAAAGGCATGGATCAGATGAACCGCATCGGCCACCGAGAGGGCGATGAGCACCGTCGGCAGCATGATGGTGATCATATTCAGCGGGTACCCAATGCCGATGAGAAGACTTTCAGTGCCGACGACCGTCCCGAGCGACACGCTGAGCAGAACGGCTGTGTCGCGCGCGTTGCGGAAGATCACGCCTCCCAAGAGGGCAACGAACAGGGCGACGACCGGGAAAAAGAGGAACATGTCCCGACGGGCGGCACGGTTCAGCTCTCCGTTGATCACCGCCGTACCCGCAACATGTACGTTGTCGATGGTCGGAAACGCCTGCGCGACCCGCCGGATCTCGGTGACGAGCGCCTCGCGATATCCGTCCTGCGTCTCGATGTCGTTGGTGACTTGGAGCAGCAGCGCCTCGTAGGGACTCTCCGTGTTCGGCTTCAGGAACTTCCGGACGAGATCACTTTCCTCCGGGAAGTCCGAGGACGAGAGGACCCGGTGCACATGATCCATCTGCCCCAGCGTCGCGACCAGCGCATCCCGACCGGCGACCCGAGCGTGACGATTGGCAGGGTGGCGCTCCAGGGCCACGAGTATCCACTCGCGGTTCCCGAAATCCGTCAGAAAGCGGCGATAGTCCGCGAGCGCGGGATCATCCGCCGCGAACCACACCCCAACGGAGTTGTCGATGCGAAATCCGAAGACGCCGACGCCGACGGCCACGACCATCGCCGCCAACCACCCGGCCAGAATGGCCCTGCGGACCCACGCGAACGCGAAGGGACCTGAGGTATTGGTCAGCGCATGAGCAGCGAACAGCCTCGGGAATCGCACGTCGGAACACCTTGTCGGCGCCTGCGGACAAGGTCTCGAAAGTGCGTCAAGCCACCGTCAAGCGAGCACGCGGCTTGCGGGTGGTGCGTCTCCTATTCCAGCGGCCTATCGCCAACGAGCTCGTTCGCCGCCGTCGAAACGGGCAGCCAAACACGTGTGAGGACCTGGCGAGCACGGGCCCGTTCGTCTGACTGAAAGCCGGTGGGTTGTGCGCCATCGGGAAACTGTGCACGTTCGGCTACCGACGTCAGCCGGCAGCGTGACGTAGCGCGGAAACCATAGCACGAACCGTCTACCTCAGGGAGGGCTCCAAGTGCGGGATATCATCACGGGTGTGGTTCTGATCGCCATCGGTCTCTTCTTTGGCGGATCCGTCTTCTTGGGCGATTTCAGCCTTTTCAACCTCTTCTTTGACGGCCTCGGGACCTTCTTCATCATCAAGGGGCTTGTCACTGTCTACAAAGGCAAACAGGCGTCCTGACCGCCGCTGCCTAACACGCACCTCATCAGCTCGCTGCCGCGCACGACTCGGGGAGGCCCGCGTGTCGGCTGCCGCGTCAAGGCAAGAGACTGATGCGAGGAAATGATGATCGTGTACCGTGGGCGTGACGCCCACAGCAAAACCGAGAACCGTTCAACCGCGGCAACCCGTTGGTCCGAATCCGGTATCACCGGGGGTCTATGACGGAGGCATGAGTACCATGAAACAACTCGTCACCGGCTGTGCGGTGCTGGCCAGCATCGTTGTTCCAGTCGTGAGGCCGGCGTCGCTGATTGCCCAGGAATGGTCGCCGGCCCAACAAGAGGTGCTTGCGGCGCTCGATGAGTACACCCGGGTATCGATTGCAGGGGATGTGGAAGAGATCATGAGCTACTTCCATGAGGAGTTTCAAGGCTGGGACTACAAGCAGGATGTACCCCTGGGTCGCCGACAAATCAGAACAATGATTGAGGGTTTCTACGCGAATGGTACGATCACGGAGTTCGACGTTGAGCCACTTGCGGTGCAGCTGCGTCATGACGTGGCGATCGTCCACCTCCGTTACCGGGAAGCAATGAAGTTTGGAGCGGGCGTGGATCAGTCTGTTGCTGGGAGGTGGACGGCGACGCTGGTGAAGGAGGGAGGCAAGTGGCTGTTCCTGAGCTGGACCTGGGTTCAGGACGGGACGTAGCATGAAGCAGCAACGAATGCCTGAGGCTACCCTGGAAAAGGTCGGTCCTGGAAACCTGGCGCCGTGCGGCATCGGCTGCATCACGAATCCGAAGCATCTTGGCCATGATCCCAAAGTCGAATGGCTACAAGAGCGGTTCGCCGAGGGCCTGCGCTTTCTGCTGTTCCGTGACGGCAAGGGCAAGCCGTTGGCGTTCCTCGAATACGTGCCGGGCGAATACGCCTGGCGGCCGGTGGACGCCAAAGGCTGGCTGTTTGTGCATTGCCTGTGGGTCTATTCCGCAGGGCAAAAGGTGGGCGGGCTCGGGAGCCGCTTGATCCAAGCCTGCGTAGAGGAAGCCCGACAGGTGGGCGTCAGAGGGGTCGCAGCGATGGTGAGCGAGGGCCCGTGGATGGCAGGCAGGCAAGTGTTTCTCAACAACGGATTCGAGCCGATAGCACAGGCCGATCGGTTCGAGCTTGTCATTCACCGGCTGGAAGAAGGCCCCGCACCGCGCTTCCGCGACATCACCGCCAACCTGGCACGGTACAAGGGCCTGCACATCGTTTACGGCGCTCAATGTCCCATGCTGCCGAAGTCGGTGAGCGACCTCTCAGAGATGGCGGCCGAACACGGACTCGAACTGAATGTCACGGTGCTCGACAGTCCGGAAGAAGCGCAACATGCTCCTTCCTATTACGGTGTCTTTAACCTGGTGTGGAACGGCAAGCTGCTGTCCGATCATTACGTGAGCAAGGGGCGGTTCAGGAACATCCTGCGCAAAGAAATCCTGAACCGGCGATCATGAGCGTCCTTGTGAAATGGAGAGGCGCGGACCCGTCCTCCCCAGTCTTTGCTCGGCGTCAACCCTCTCGTGTTTCCCGAGCTTCTGGTTGAGATGGAAACCTTCGCTGGACAGTGACATGCTTCGCTACGCGATGCAATCGTCCCTGCCCCCGCGCCAGCCCGTTGCGGCCGGCACACGCTTACACTCGACTATGACCTCGCATGACACCCCAAGGTTGGAGCGAGACACCACCGGATCTGTCAGCAACATGGTGCCGATAGTGGAGGAACAGCTACCATGATCATCGGTGCGCATTCAATCATCTACAGCACGAATCCGGATGCCGACCGCGCCTTTCTGCGGGACGTACTCAAGCTGACGAATGTCGATGTGGGCGGCGGCTGGCTGATCTTCGGATTGCCACCGGCGGAGGTTGCAGTACATCCATCCGAACAGAACGACGTGCACGAGTTCTATCTGATGTGCGACGATGTCGAGGCGTTCACCGCGGAAATGAAGAAATACGGCATCACGAGCAGCCCCGTGCAGACCGAGAGTTGGGGCTTGATCACGCGCCTGACCCTGCCGGGCGGCGGCAAGCTCGGCATCTATCAGTCACGGCATGCACGACCGAAGGCGATGAGCGTGTAAAGGTGACCGCCATTTGCAGGGGAGACCGGCAGTTGCCCTAGCGCTGCCGAGCAGTGTATCTCCTGTGTGCGGCCGCGCTGCACGTTAGCGGCAGTCCCAACTCACAACACCCACTCACGAGGTCACCATGATTCGCATGTTTGTGCGCCATCCAGTAGCCGACTTCGCCAAGTGGAAACAGGCCTATGACGATTTCGACGATGAGCGGAAGGGCATGGGCGTGATTGGTGACGCGGTCTTCATGTCGGCGGACGACCCCAACGACGTGACCGCGTGGCATGACTTTGAGACACTGCAGGCTACCCGAGCCTTTGTAGCGTCCGACCGCTTGGGTGAAGTGATGTCAGCAGCCGGCGTGGCTGGCGAGCCAGCAATATGGTTCACCACCCTGGCCTGACCGTTAGGTGGCGTAGAGGAGTGTCACAGAATGACTCCCACTCAGGTTGCATATTCATTCGTCGATGCCATCAATTCCGGCAATCCGGATCTGCTTTCAACTCTGATGACAGAGAACCACGCGTTCGTGGACTCTGATGGCAGTGAACATTCCGGACGCGAGGAGATGCGTCGGGGATGGGAGAAGTACTTCTCGATGGTTCCTGACTTTCAGATTCACGTGAAAGACGCGTTTTCGCAGGGTGACACAGTCGCACTGTTTGGCGTCGCCGAGGGTACATTCGATCAGGACGGAGTGCTCAAATCAGAGAATCACTGGGTAGCGCAGGCGGCGTGGCGTGTCGTGGTCGAAGATGGGCGTGTCGCTGTATGGCAGCTCTATGTCAATCCTGAGCGGATGGTGGAGATCTTCAACCGCATTGAAGCGGCCTAGCGGGAACGCTCAAAGGCGCAGGTTCCGTGGCGCTGTAGCTCAGCGCCAGGTCGTTGGACAGCGGCGAGTGACAATCATCGGATTGGAGACGGCCCTCCTGAAGGAACAGCCCGTATCCCCGCGCATTGCGCACCTCTCTTGGGGTCACGTGCGTGTGGAGTCCCATGGTGCATTCAAGGACGCCAAGCTCTTTCCCGGCGGTGCTCGGGAATGGGACTGGCGGGAAACTGGCACCAATCATCAACCCGGGACGCAACCTGCTGATGTCGAAGAGCTACTCGTGCGCGGCGCGGTAGTGGTGGTGCTGTCAACGGGTATGCTCGGCCGCCTGCAAGTGTGTCCCGAGACCCTGCGAATGCTCGAGTCGAACAACGTCATCGCACATGTGGTCAAGACCGAGGAGGCCGTACGCCTCTACAACGAGCTGTCGGAGGCACATCCGGCCGGGGCGCTTATCCACTCGACCTGTTGATGTGTCCGCTCGGAGTGCATCGCCGAGCCCACTGCCTAGCACGCGTTAGGAGCTGAGCGGGGGCGGTAGGTGGCGCGGATGCGAGCGCCTGGCTAAATACGAGCAGATCCAACTCAGAGGTGCGACTGGCGGGCACGTCGCCCGCGGCTCACACGCCGGCACGTTGGACATCACTTCTGTCCCGGTGGGGGTCATGACAACACGGTCCGGCGAGAAGCTCGGCTGGGTGCTAGGGTGGTCCGGAGGATTCGTGTGGGTGTTGATTCTTTCGGTAATCGTCTTAGCTCAGGGCGAGCCCGAGCGTGCGGCGCTGGGGCTCGCCATCCTCGGAGCGGCCGTGACTTCGATTCTACTCTTCGCTCCGTGGCGATACCCAGCCGTCAGCTATCGACGCCTCATGACGCCGATCTACATCCTCTTCTTCACCGCAGTGGCGTGGGGGGTCTGGGCGCTCGGTGACGCGCGACAAATGGGAATCACGGGTTGGTGGTCCGCGTCTCTCCTGCTACCCCTCACGATACCACTTTGGGTACTTGGCGGTCGCCGTTGGCAGGATGGTGATGTCTAATGGGCGCCTGAAGCCGGCCCCCTGGCAGCGGCACGGACCGTTCAGCGTGGTCTGAAGGCAAGGAGGTCCAATGGGACTATTTGGCAAGCGCGAACCTGAACCCGCCCAAGTCGAAGGACACGACCTCCGGTGTGAAATCTGTCACCACGATCGGTTCTGGCACCGGCGGGCACAGCTCCACACTCAAGTCGCCACCTTCTTCGACCTCGAGTGGGCCTCGCCAAATGCGGATTGCTTCGTCTGCGCCGACTGTGGTTACATCCACTGGTTCCTGCCCAAACGGTGATCGCATGCAGGTTGGGCGCTCATCGTCACACGAGGTTCCATCACGCAAACGTGGGTTGCAGAATGCTGCAGCGTAATGACGCTTGCTCGAAGAGTCTCAACTGAACACCGTTCCTTCACTTCGCCGCCGCCAGCGCCCCCGGTAAAGCCCCGGCTAGGGCGGCGATCCCGATTGAAGAGTGATGTATGCTGGCTGGACGACACCGTGGTTCAAATGACATGTTCCCACATGATGATCGAGCACGCGCGCAGCACAGGCGCTGGACGTCACCTATCAATAGAGCGATGAGGTTCGGTACTGGAGTCCCCAAGGCCTGCCTTGGTGTGTGGCCGCTCCTCCTCCTGGCGGTCGCGTGTCGGACGACGGCACCGAAGACCTCTCAACTCGAATCGCCTGGGCCCGCCGCCGATGTCGTGTCGGTGCGCACCACTGGAGAGCCAGGGGCCTATAGATTCGACGTGGGAGTCCGAAGTCCTGACAGGGGTTGCCGGCTATACGCCGATTGGTGGGAAGTGCTGAGCCAGGATGGTCGGTTGATCTACCGGCGAACGCTGTCGCACAGCCACGTCGCGGAGCAACCATTCACACGGGGCGGCGGGCCGGTGTCGGTGCTGGCCGACACAGTCATCTTGGTGCGGGCACACATGCATCCGACCGGCTACGGTGGAACGGCGTTCAAAGGATCGGTACGGGACGGTTTCCATGCGGCCAATCTGCCCGCGTCCTTCGCCGCCAACTTGGCCGAACAGCCGCCACGTCCCCCAAATTGCACGAACTGACGTGGACACAAACTAGAAGAGAAGTTGGATGTACTCGAGAAGGAGCGGTCGACCAAAGATGAACTCTCCAGACAAGGGCAGGAGATGATTCAAAGCGGCAACCTTGGCGAGCATGGCGAGTTCTGCTACTTCGACAACATCGAGACCGGCGCTGCCCTCGAGTCGCTGTACTTGAAGGAACTGCCTTTACCCGAGATGACTATTGCATAGCGGCAGGGGCGCGTTGTCCGGCTCTCGAGGCGGCCCCCATTCACCGGCCGCCGTTGCGTTCCTGGTCACGGTCCTCGCAAGCGGCTGCGGTGTGCTGGGTCGGCGGCCGCCCCCCGATGACCTCCCGAGCGTTTGTTGGTCCCTGCAGCGTATAGCCGGTGAGCCAATGGCCAATCCTGACACGAGCATTGCGCCGTCTCACATCGAGCTTGGGATCACGGCCCGCGGCGTTGTCATTATCCCTGGGTCACGGATGCGCGGGCGGTGGGAACCGCTGAGGGCTGGTTCCGTTCGGGTTGAGTGGGGAGACGCATCGTGGTGGATCTGGCTCTTCGGCAACGTCCGAGACGAGCGATTCACCGGAAGAGGCCACGTCTTTACGAGGTTTGGAGCGAGCGCGCTTGTGAGCTACGAGGGTGCTCGAGTCGCATGCAACCCGCGCGCCTAGCTGCATCAGACGCATCGAGCTGCCAGGAGGGGTCATGTCGTTGACCGATCCGCTCCCGTTTCGGCTGCGGGTTCCGGGCATCGACGCCCTCGATTCTCAGGGCGTGCGCTCCATCTCCTATCGGGTGGAAGGCCTGCTTCATCTCGACGGGGACACCATCTCCTTGCAGTGGGCCGCGACACGGAATTCGCAGTGGGTGACGTTCAGTGGCGTGACTGATGAGGTCGACCGCTCGCCCATCGGGAGGCTCGAGGTCCCGGCGAATGCTATCGCAAGCGTGCGGTTCCGCGCATGGTGGACGCCGCGCCTGGAGCTCCAGGGGCGAAGCCTCGAGGTCTTCGAGGGGATCCCAAGCGCTCGACTCGGAGTACTCAGGCTTAAGATCCGCCGTCGAGACCGGGAGCAGGCGAGCGCAATGGCTGCCGCGATCGACCGTGCGCGGCGCCTCCCCGAGCTGGGAGCGGCCGACTCGATGACCCCACCATCACTTTGAGGTCGACTGAAATGACGCGTACCATCCTGCTTCTGGCGTTCGCATTGCTCGTCGGCGCGACAACTTCTCTCGCTCAGAGCGCACCGACGGACTATCGCGATGAGTTTGCGAATCACTTCGACCGGTCGAGTCGAAAACTCATGATGCTCTCGAGGGAGATTCCCGCAGATCTCTACACGTGGAGTCCCGGCGAGGGCGTCATGTCGATCGGGCGCGTTTACGCGCACATCGCGCGCTACAACTATCTGTACCTCGAGCAGTCACTTGGCATTGACGCCGCTCCAGGTGTCGATTGGCAGAACTTCGAGTCGATCACGGACAAGGCAACAGTAACCCAGCTGTTGGCGCAATCGATCGAGCACGTCCGAGCGTCAGTCAATGATATGGGCGAGGCGGACCTCACACGCTTGACGACGCTTTACGGCCGGAGCGTTCCCGGGTGGGCGGTGCTATTTCAGCTGCTGGCACATATGAACGAGCATGTCGGGCAGTCGGTTGCCTACGCACGGATGAACGACATCGTACCGCCCTGGTCACGGTAGCACACACGCCAACCATAGATCGGCTGCAGCCCGAATGTGCCGCTGACTTGCCACGGAAACGTGTCAACTGAGTGAGTTGATCTTGTGAAACGTTCATTTCTTCCAGTCTTCTTGACATTGCTGCTCGCCGGGGGCTTCGCCACTTCACAAGCTCAGACTCTCCCCACGTCGCAATGGCGCGAGGATCTGGCGTTCCTTTGGCAATCGATCCGGACGCATCACCCGAACCCGTTCCACGCCGTTACGGAAGAGTCCCTGCAAAGCATGGTCGATGCCCTGTACGCAAGGATTCCCACGCTGGACAGCCATGAGATCATCGTGGAAATGGCTCGGATCGTTGCGATGATCCAGGATGGTCATACCGGCATTCGGGGTGGCCTCCAGTTCTTGACCGGTCAGTATCCACTTCGTCTCCACGTCTTTGACGACGGGATCTTCGTGCGCAGCGCGCCCTCTGCGCTGAGAGGCGCCGTCGGCGCTCGCCTCCTGAAGCTCGGCGACAGGACCGCCGAGGAGGCGTACACTGCGGTCGCTACCATCACGGCCCATGACAATGCGATGACACTGAAGAATCGGGTGCCGGACGCCATGGTGCTTCCCGAGATCCTACACGCGCTCGAGATCACCCCGGACCGAGATCAGGCGCGCTTCGTGTTGGCGGACCGCCAGGGCCGAGAACTCACCGTCGATCTCACGCCGCTGCCGTTTGACGCCACCCTGAACTGGATCGACGCGGCGGAAGGTGACACCGAGCCGCTCTACCGTCGGCGGGTGGCCGACAACTACTGGCATCAGTACTTGGAGGAATCTCAGACGCTCTATGTGCAGTACAATCGCGTGCGGGATGCCTCCGACGAAACGATTGCACAGTACTTCGACCGCGTTTCGCAGTTCGCGAGGGATCTCCCGATCCAGCGTATCGTGCTGGACGTCCGCGGCAATGGCGGCGGCAATGATTACCTGAACGCCCCCGTCGTCGAATGGGTGAAGTCGTCGCCGTCGGTCACCAGGGGACGGTTCTACGTGATCATCGGGCGCGGAACCTACTCCGCCGCGCAGAAGCTCGTCACGCGGCTGGACGCCACGACGGGCGTGGTATTCGTCGGGGAGCCGACCGGGGGGAGCCCCAACCACTTCGGCGACGCCGTCAGGCTTCGCCTGCCCAACAGTGACCTCACGCTCACGGTGTCGTCGGTGTACCACGGTGACGCACCGGGTGATGGACGCCGCTCGATTGAGCCAGACCTTTGGGCGCCACCTTCCTCCGAGGACTACTTCGCCGGGCGGGATGCGGCCATGGAGGCGATTCTGTCGACTGAGCAGCCCGGGAGCCCAACTCGACGATGAGGTCCACGAGAGCATGTATCGAGGCCGTAGATTCGTGACCGCGACCATTGTGCTCGTGCGCTATCGAAGCACCTTTGGGCGGCGCGGCCATCATCATGGGTGCAACCGTGCGCGGTGGAACGCTGCGAGCCGAGCCGACATGAGTCCTAGCCTGGACGCAGACACACGATGAAGGTCATCCTCTTCGGCGCCACAGGGATGGTTGGGTCGGGGGTCCTGAAGGAGTGCCTGGCCGATGCTCGGGTGCTTTCAGTGTTGGTCGTGGGGCGTAGCACCTGCGGGATGACGCATCCGAAGGTCCACGAAATCATCCGTGCCGACTTCTTCGACTACGCTGACATCAAGGCCGATCTGGCGGGTTACGATGCCTGCCTCTTCTGCCTCGGAGTGTCTGCGGCGCGACTGAATGAGAAACAGTATCACCGCTTGACGTATGAGCTGACCGTGGCCACGGCAAAAGCGATCGTGGCGCTGAATCCCACTCTGACCTTCTGTTATGTCTCGGGAGCGGGTACGGACAGCACGGAACGCGGGCGCTTCATGTGGGCTCGCGTGAAGGGCAAGACCGAGAACCACCTGCTCCGCCTGCCGTTCAAAGCCGCGTTTATGTTTCGGCCGGGCTTCATCCAGCCGCTCAAGGGTGTCCGCTCGAAGACGAAGCTCTACCAAGCCATCTACACATTGGTTGGTCCTCTGTACCCGCTGCTGAGGCGGCTGGCTCCGAAATACGTGACGACCACGGAGAACGTTGGTCGCGCCATGATACGGGTGGCCGCGAGCGGATACTCGAAACGCATCATCGAGAGTCACGACATCAATGAACTGGCGAGAGACATGCCATGACCCGCGAAGAAGCCGAAGCGCTGCGAAGTGACGACCGACATTGGACGCTGGGCGTCATCTATGCCTGTCGTGCCGATCCACGCGTCATCGTTCGGAACCGCTTTGTCGTAGGATGGACGTGGAATTTCGGCCACCGTTGGGTTGTGCCAACGCTGCTCGCGTTCGTGCTCTTTGCCCTCGCCCCGGCTGCCTGGCTGTTCCGTAGCGGGGTGAGAGACGTGCAGATCCTGCTCCCCGTCGTGGCGGCTTGTGTGCTCGTCCTGGTCGGGTTTGCTCACTACGTTGCGACTGGACCTCGATGACGGCATCGTCACGGTATTGAGGGACAGAGCCACTAGGCGGCGCACTGCGCACCTTTCACAAGAGGGGAATTATGCTTCGCACCTTTCGTTTCAGACTCTTCTATGCTCTTGCAGTCGTCCTGCTCGCGGCCGCCTGCGAAGCGCCACGTTCCGGTCGCGCTCAGGAACCCTCCGCGTTCGATGCGAGCGCTGCATCGGATTCGGTCACGACGATGATGCAGAGCATGGGGCCGGCGTTCGGCATGATGATGGAGAACATGATGGAGGCGATGCTGAACGTGCTCGAGCGCCCTGAGACCGCCGAGCGCCTGGCGTCCTTTGCCCGCAACTACTACGAGGCGCTGCTGCAGGAGGGATTTTCCGAGGAACAGGCCCTGCGGCTCACGGTGGCAATCGGCTTCCCGTCGCTGACTGGTGGAAACTGAGCTGCAGCAGGCCGCTGGCAGCATCACGGTGAGCATTCGCGGTTTCTACGATCGACGTGGTCCTAGCTCATCAGCGGTAGTAGGTGGCGGTGCCCCGAATCAAGCGCGAACCGTTAGGCGAATCCATCGGGAGATCTCATCATGCAGACCAGATATGAGTACAGATTTGTCCCTCTCAAGGGCCGTGCAAAGAGCAAAGAGTACCAAAGCGTCGTCCGGGACCATGCCTCCGAAGGCTGGCGGTTGGTGCAGGTATTCGCGCCCGGGGCCGGTGGCTTGTGGGCAAGCGCCAACTTCTGCGAAGTGATATTCGAACGTCCCGTTGGGTAGTCGCCACGGCAGGATCACGGCGAGGTGCAGAAATGAATTTGAACAAGGGACGTAGGCAGTTTCCATCTAGGGCGCACCCGTGTCGACCCCGTTGATCGTATCCTCTACCCTGATCACGCTCGCGCTCGTCTTCTACTCCCTGGGGGTCTGGTCCGAGCGGATCGCCCGCTACCTGAAGCCGTGGCATGTGGCCGCCTTCTGGACCGGCTTCGTGTTCGACGTTTCCGGCACATGGGCCATGCACCGCATGGCCGAAGGACCGTTCGACCTGCGGGAGCTGCACACACTCACCGGACAAATCGCCCTCTGGCTCATGCTGGCCCACGCCATCTGGGCCAGCTGGGTCACGCGGAGGGGAAGCGAAGAGGTGCGGGCAGGCTTCCACCGATACAGTCTGCTCGTGTGGTTGGCCTGGCTGATTCCCTACTTCGGCGGTATGTACCTCGGCATGCAACGGTGAGTGCCGGATGGCGCCGATGGCGAACAGAGGAGATGATGGTGGTGCACAGCTGGAGCGACATCCACAGCTCGACCGTGAATGCTACACGGCGTCATGGGCACCATGATCCGCAAACTGGGAGACGACAACGCTAAAGTCTACGCCGATCTCCGGCTCGAATCGTTGTTGGAGTCGCCGCTTGGAATCTGAACCGTGAGCCACGTGTTGAAGCGGCAGAAGGTCGCTGCGCTTCGACGTCAGCGCTGGTGGGGCGCTCTTGCGCTCATCGTCGCGGCTTACACCCTTGGCTGCACCGCAGGTGACAAGCGAGATCACCCTGCGGTCGACGTCGGCCATTCGGCCCTCTCCTCCGATTCCCTTATAGCCGAGCCCGTGCCGGACACGAACCAGCCGGCGTCCTCCGAGCCGCTCGACTCCGCCGACCTCGAGGTGCCCGCCCCTACCATGCCCGCGGGACAGACCGGTGGGGACTCCGTCTACCGCATGTTCTTCCGTGCCACCGAAAGCAGGGAGGTTGCCCCTCGCGTGCGTTGCCATCATTACGATCGGTACGTGGTCGTCGAATGGGAATCACCCGACCCGGAGCCCGTTGCCATCGTGCGCGAGCGGGCCCCAGGAGCGCCGGTTGCCGTCGCTGATTGCACGACGGATAGCCTAGCTGGCGACTTCGTCCTCCGCAACGAGTGGGCCGAGTACTACTCCGGCCTGTGGGAAGACCTCCTCCTCCTCGACAGTGGGACGGGTCAACTACGGGACCTGATCCTGTACGACGTGCCGTCCCGGAAGAAGTTGCTCACACTGGAAGGCGCTGGAGAGATGGCCGGCGTGATCGATAGCACCACAGTCCGCATCTGGCTCCTCAGCGGCGCCGAGCTACCGCGCTCGCTCTGTCCGGAGATCCCTGACATGTTTGACGTGGGAGTGGACAGCCTGTTTGCTTTTGACCTCCGCACGCTGCAACTCACCTCCCTGGGGGAGTGGCGCTGTCACCAGCTTCAGTGACGATCTCTGCATGCGCCAGCGAGCGGCTGACGACGCGTAGATTTCGCTAACGCTTGAGCGTTGACCATGGCTTTCGACGAGAACCTTGCAGGGCCCGCTATGCGATTCTGTCGACCGACCTTCCTCTTCGGCTGCGTACTCTTCAGTGCGTGTCAGGCCGGCGGTGCGTCTCTGACTGACGCGGAGCGCGCGGCCATTGCGGCGAGCGCCGATTCCGCCACCCGTGCGTTCGAGTCCGCCGAACGGGCGCTGGATGCCGAGCGTGTGATTGCGCATCTGGCACCGGAGTTCTACATGTACAACGACGGGGTCCGTTCAGAGTACGACTCGGTCGCCGCCAGTATCCGGCGCACGCTCGGGACGTTCCAGCATTTCGAACCAGGGTTTACCGCTGTGGAGGTGATCGTGCTGGGACGAGACGGCGCCGTCGTTTCGTTCACCTTCCGTGACTCACGCTCGTGTGGCAGCGCCGGGGCAAGGACTGGTTGATCACGTACGCGGACGCGGACCACTACACCGATCGTTAGCCATCATGAAGCCAGGCTCCACGCAACCACATGCTCGAGCCGAGCCATTGGGGCGGGGTGTTGAAGTAGCTGGGACGTGGCTGCGGTACACGGCCGTTGGCACGGGAGCCCCGGTGATCGTGGTTCCGGGTGGGCCAGGGTTCGGGCGCCAGTACCTCGAGGATGCGATCACCGCGCAACTCTCGGACATCGTGCAGCTCATCTTCTACGAGCAGCGCGGCAGTGGAGCATCGACCGGCGCCGATCGGCCCGCGTTGCTGACGATGGCCCAGTTCGTGGCCGACCTCGACGCAGTCAGAGCGGCCGTCGGCATCGACCGCGTCACTCTCCTGGGGCACTCGTTCGGTGGGTTGTTGGCCCTGCATTATGCCATCGCCTATCCGGATCGGACGGATCGAGTGGTCGTGATCGACGGCGACCCGATCACCTATGCAGGTTGGGCGACCTACCGCGACACCATCGCGACGCGCCGTTCGCCCGCGGACGCGGCACGCCTCGATGCGTTCACCGCGAATCCCGATTGGCAACGGCAACCGGAACTCGTCGAAGCCTACTTCCGGGTGTTTCTACGGCCGTACTTTGCCGATCCGGCACAGGCTGAGGCACTGAACTTCGGATTCACCGCGGACAGTCTTGCAAACCTGAACGCTGCCGCTGCCGCCCTTCGGGCCGATCTGGGAGAATGGGATATCACGGGCCCGCTGCAAGCGCTGGATGTCTCCGTCTTGCTGATCTACGGCGACTGCTCTGTCTTCGCACCGACGGCAATCCGGGCGACGGCAGCTGCGGTCCCGAACGCGCGTCTCGAAGTATTGTCAAACGTCGGTCATTTTCCATTCATCGAAGATCCCAGTCGGTTCCGAACGTTGATTCGAGAGTTCTTGAGATCCAGTGGGAACTGACGGGCTCTACCTGCCGCCATCGGCGCGTGGGTGCCCGGCAGGGCAGCGAAACCACCATGTTTGGAGACTTCGGGGTTCGACATGACAACAGAGTTCCTTCAACTAGTCATCGCTCGGGATCTGGCGGCGCTCCGCGAGGAGATTCGTGCGTACCCCGAGGAGGACGCGCTGTGGGCGTGCCCCCAGGGAATCGCGAACTCGGCTGGCACACTCGCGCTTCACCTCACCGGTAACCTCCAGCACTTCATCGGAGCACAGTTGGGCGGTACCGGCTACGTTCGCGACCGCGAGGCCGAGTTTGCCGACCGCTCGGTGCCGCGCTCCGAGCTAGAGGCTAGGATTGAGGCCACCATCCGGGTGGTACGACAGACGTTCGAGCGCCTCGACGATGGAAATCTCAGCCAGCAGTACCCACTTGCTGTCGGCGGCACCCGGCTCGCGACCGGCCTGTTCCTGACCCATCTGGCCGCTCACCTAGCATTCCACCTCGGACAAGTGGACTATCACCGGCGAGTCGTGACCGGCCAATCCGCAGGGATCGGCGCCCAGTCCATTTCGCGATTGGTGTCGGAACGGCGCGACGGATAGCAACGTGCCACGACGCGAACGCCTGAGGCACCAGCCGGCCTCCGCCGGAACTGGAGGGTGTATGCTCGAGGAGGTGCTCGAAGCCTGGCGCACGAACAACCGCATCAACCTGTTTCTGATCGACCGCATCAGTAGTGCGGGCATGCGGTGCACCCTCTCGAAGCACGGCGGCCGCGACGTCGCTGGGCAGTTCGCTCATATCCACAATGTGCGTGTGTGGCACCTGCAACAACGGGCAAGAGATCTCGCGCAGAAGCTCAAGACGTTCCAGGCCAAGACGCACCCCACAGAGCCGCAGCTTAGAAAGGCCCTTTCCGCGTCAGGGGCCGCGGTGGAATCGTTTCTCGCCGATCTGATCGCGGGGGAAGCCAAGCGCCGCGGCTTCAAGAAGGGGGTCGCGACCAGCCTCGCATACTTCGTCGCGCATGAGAGTCACCATCGAGGAAGCATCCTCCTGACCCTCAAGGAGTGCGGCCACAAATTGAATCAGGCGACACAGTACGCGATCTGGAATTGGGACAAGATTTGACCATCAGTGGATCATGACTGGCCTATTGCTTGCCGTTCGCGCTCTTCTTTACATGACCGGTTTCATGCTACTGTGGGCCTGGCTCGCAGTCCTGATCCGACCCCTGGACACTCGGCTCGGCGTGAGCCTTCCGCAGTGGGTCCAGCCGTTGGGCCTCGTGTTGGCGGGTCTGGGAGGCGCCCTGGTACTCCTGTGTGGCATCCTCTTCGTTGCCGCGGGTAGAGGCACACCGGCACCCTTTGATGCGCCGCGGACGTTCGTCGTGGTGGGTCCCTATCGCTGGGTCCGGAACCCCATGTACCTCGGCGCACTCGGACTGCTGGGTGGCGTCGGACTGTGGTTACGCTCTCCCGCCATCGAGCTGCTTGCCGCCTGCGGATGGCTTCTTGCGCATCTCTTCGTGCGACTCTATGAGGAACCAGTGTTGTCACAGCGCTTCGGGACCACGTACTCGCGGTATCTGCAGCGAGTCAACCGGTGGCTGCCGCGACGTCCCGATCGGTGTCTCAGCCACAGCGCATGAGGCGCCACCAGCGGTCTTTCAGGAGAATCGAGAGTTCTCTTGAGTCCCGGAGGTAGCGGCGGCACGCGATGCCGCCCCGCGATGCCTGGACAATCGGGACGGAGCGAGTGAACCTGCTACGTACCGTGTTCACCGGGGCGATCTTCGGACCTGAGTGTTTCGTCGAGAACTCGGTGGATACCCCAGAGCAGCTGGTTGCGCGGTTGTTAGAACCAGATCCACGCAACGAGCGCCCAAGGATGCCAAGCGTCACTGGACACGAGAACCGTCAACGACAAGACCTGATTGCGATGCATCCAGACGCCATGATGCCACACGGACTCGCGCTTCTCGCGTACTTCACCGGTGAGACGGACACCCGGCTCACCATACGACGCGATGACGGATTCGAGGACCCTGTACCGGTGAGCCATTTCTTCCGCCCGCCAACCGAGTTCTCGCCGCTCGAGGTGGCAGCGCTCGAGCGCTGTCAGGGGCACGTGCTCGACATTGGCGCCGGCTCAGGACTTCACGCTCTGGTCATGCAATCTCAGGGACTGCACGTCACGGCCATCGACATCAGCCCACAGGCGGTCGATATCATGGCCGAGCGCGGTGTGCAGGACGTTCAGCGCGCCGACGTATTCCAGTTTGACGGCGGCCCGTTCGATACTCTCTTGATGCTGGGTCATGGCATAGGAATGGTTCAAGGCTTATCGGGTCTGGACCGGTTCCTTGGCCACGCCCATCAACTCACCAGTACCGAGGGACAGGTGCTCATCCATTCCGTGGACGTTCGGCAGACCGACGATCCGATCCATCTGGCCTACCATGAAACAAATCGTCAACAAGGGCGGTATGTCGGAATGATCCGCATCCAGTTCGAGTTTCAGGGTCAGACGGGCCCGTATTGTGACTGGTTGCACGTGGATCCGCAGACCTTGCGGCAGCACGCCGTGTCAATGGGATGGACCTGCGAGGTACTGAGCGAGCAACATGGCGAGTACGTGGCCCGTCTCTCCCAAATAGAGGATGCATGACGCTATCAGGCTCCACATCGACGCCACTGATCAAGAAAGAGGAGGATCGTTATGCGATCGGAGGCCACCACCGTTGAGCAGTACCTCACGGCACTGCCCGACACACGACGTCAGGCTCTCTCCACGGTTCGCCAGGTCATTCTCGAGAATCTACCTGCGGGCTACGAAGAGGTGATGAACTGGGGGATGATCACGTATCAGGTACCCTTGAAGACGTATCCAGACACGTATAACGGTCAGCCACTCATGTATGCCGCTCTGGCATCGCAGAAGAACCACATGGCAGTCTACCTCACCGGTATCTATAGCTCGGAAGAGTCGTGCCGAGAGTTCGAGACGGCCTACAGGGCAACTGGCAAGCGATTTGACGTTGGCAAGTCGTGCGTGCGATTCCGCAAGCTGGACGACCTCCCGCTACCGCTCATAGGCGATACGATCGCATCGTTGGAAGTTGAGAAGCTGATTGCCCGAGCGAAGGACGTCCACTCCAAGCAAAGACCCCGCAAGAAGGCATAGCACGTTGACGAGAACGCAGCTCACTCGCGTAAGCGTGACCAAGCACTCCGGCGGGGACACCAACTTCACACCACGGATCCAGGGGAGGTCCAATGATGAGGCTCAACCGGTTCGCACTGCCGATCGGCTTCCTCCTTCTTGCGGCGGTCACACCGATCACCGCCGTCGCCCAGGCGGCCGACCGCCAGATCGCGCTCGCGGTGCTACCGCTCCCCGAGGCCGAACGAGTAAGCGCCACTGTGCTCGGCTATGAGGATGGCACCGTCGTGCCGCTCCGCCGCGGCACCGGCGACTTCATCTGCCTGGCAGACCGCCCGGGAGACGATCGGTTCCAGGCTGCCTGCTATCACAAGTCCCTCGCGCCATACATGGCGCGCGGTCGCGAACTACACGCCCAGGGGATCACGGGACAGCCGTCGATCGAGCGGCGGTGGGAAGAGATCGAGGCCGGTCGTCTGGAGATGCCGCGACACCCAGCCGCACTGCATCAACTGTTTGGATCCGATCCCTCTACCGTGAGCCCCGAGAACATGGAGGGGCTCAACCACCTGACCGTGATCTACATGGCCTACGCGACGGCTGAGCAGACCGGTTTACCCAGCCGTCCGGGTGACGGTGTCCCGTGGCTGATGTTTCCCGGCAAGCCGACCGCGCACGTGATGATCTCACGTTAGTTCGGCAGGCCGAACGGTTCGCCGAGGGGAGTGCGACAGTGGGACGACGCAAGGCCTTCCGGGAGAAGTTGGCAGACAGCAAGGACCTACCGCGTGTGGAAGCCATCTCAGACGGAATGCGCAAGCAGTGGGGAACCGGAACGATCGTCATCCCGGCTCCCCGAGAAGTCGACGAGATCATGCGCAGGGTGCCGAAGCGTAAGCTCATCACGATCAATCACATCCGAGAGATCGTCGCCCGTCGACATGACGCGACGATCGGCTGCCCGATTACCACCGGGATTCTGGCGCGGATTGCCGCAGGTGCGGCAGGGGAAGATGAAGCCGACGGCCGGACAGCGATCACACCGTACTGGCGTACCTTGAAGGCGGGTGGTGAGTTGAACCCGAAGTACCCCGGAGGGGTCACCGGTCAGAAGAGACACTTGGAATCAGAGGGACACGAGGTATTCGCGAAAGGCAGCCGGATGTTCGTGCGCGACTTCGAGCGCTCCATTGCGCGCCTCGACTAGCGCACCTCCGCGCTGGGCCATCTTCGGGGAGGAACCGATGTGTGCTGTGACCGCCGCTCGCCTACTCCGCGCTTGCCTGCGGCTTACCATCATGCTTCTCGCGAGCGCACACGGCTCGCGAATCGCCGCTCAGCAGGCGGCCGGGCCCACCAGTGGCTGGAGCCTCAGCTCACCCGAGGCTCAGGGCCTCCACCCTGCACCACTCGAAGCGCTGCACCGAACCATCCAGGCTGGAACGTACGGCTACGTCGATCGCATGGTCGTCGTGCGCAACGGATATCTCGTAGTCAGCGAGCAATACGAAAACGACTACCGCACGATCAGCCAAGGACATGAGGGGACACTGGGATGCGGTCAAGGTACATGCCGCGACGCAAGCGACATACACCAGTACAACTACTATCATCCCGACTGGCACCCATACTACCAAGGCCGGGACATTCACTCGCTCCAGTCCGTGACGAAATCCGTGACGTCGGCATTGATTGGGATCGCGATCGGGCAAGGCGAGATCGAAGGGATCGACACCCCAATTGTGGCCTTTCTCGACAACTATGATCTGTCGAATGCCGACGAGTGGTTACGGAATGTGACGCTGGACGATCTGCTGACCATGCGCTCCGGGATCGAGTGGCACGAATCGGACCGCCCGTTCGACGAAACCAACACCACGCTGCAGCTCGAGGCGAGTGATGACTGGGTCCAATTCACCCTCGACCAGCCGATGGACGCCAACCCGGGTGAGAAGTGGGTCTACAATAGCGGCGGAAGCCACCTGATGTCTGCGATCGTGAAGAACGCCACCGGGAGCTATGTCGACGAATACGCGGAACAACACCTGTTTGGCCCGCTTGGCATTCACGACTACCACTGGAAGAAGACGCCAAGGGGCCTGCCGGACACCGAAGGCGGCCTCTACCTCGAGGCAGAGCAGTTGGCCAAGATCGGGTATCTGTACATGAACGACGGCATCTGGGACGGCCGTCGCATCCTCCCGGAGGGTTGGGTCGAGGCCTCAACCGCGCGCCGGGTTGAGGGTGTCAATCGCGCGGGCTGGGGATATGGCTATCAGTGGTGGCGGATCGATCGCGACGCGGCGGACGTGTGGGCCGGTCTCGGTTTTGGCGGACAATTCCTGGTCGTTATCCCGGAATACCGCCTGATCGGTGTGGTCAACAGTTGGAATATCTTTGGCGGCGGACGTCCGTCCGTTCTCGGGCCATTTCTCGACGCCTTGCTCGCGACGGTGAGACATCGAGCAATGCCAGGCAATTGACCTTCAAGAGGGATGAGCTGTGGACCAACAGATGCACGAGGCGCTCGACGCAATGCGTCAGGCGCAACGAGAATTGCTGGCGAAACAAGACGAGACGCTTCAGTTCCTGCACGAGGCGGCGGAAGAAACCAAGAAGGTGCGGAGCGAGGCCATCGCCCTTCAGAAGCAAGCGATGGCGCGGGCAAAGCTGATCACGTCCCTCGCTATACCCGCCATCTTGGCTTGCGTGGCGATGCTAGTGTACCTGGCGGTCAAATACCGCATCTTTTGAGCACCACGCTCCCGGACTAGATCGCCGGTGCGCAACTCCGCAAGCCACGGATGTCGATACCTGATCTGACCGCCAGACGGCGACTTCCGCTCCTCGCCGCCTTCGGCGGTATCGTCCTGGTTGGCTTTGCGCTTGTGACGGGTCGTCCGATGGAGCTCTTCATCTTGGTCGGTGCCGGGCTACTTGGCCTCGCAGCCGTCGCCGCATTCATGTATCTCGCAAGGCAATGGCTCGCCAGTATCCGCTGGACTCGACCGGTTGAGTTCCGCGACGAACCGATACCATCGCACTGGTTCGAAATCCTCCACCGGACCTTTCCCCTTTCCCACGCCCTCTCGGATCCTGAGCGTGCGCGGCTCCTGCGCTATGTACAGGTGTTCCTGCACGAGAAGCGGTTCGAGGGATGCGGTGGGCTCGAGCTGACTGAGGAGATGAAGCTCAACATCGCCTCCCAAGCCTGTTACCTCCTGCTGAGCCTCGAAAGCGGATGCTATCCGGATCTCAAGACGATCTTGGTCTACCCACGAGCGTACACACCACCGGATGACGCCCTCCGCCAGCACGCGCTGTCCACCGGACAGATTGCGCCGCCGCGTGAGTCGAGACTGGGAGAGTCTTGGATCGGCGGTACCGTCGTCGTATCCTGGGATGCGGCGCGTAGGGGCGCCGCGAATGCAGACGACGGGCGGAACGTGGTGTTTCACGAGTTCGCCCACCGGCTGGACCAGCAGGATGGGATCGCGGACGGCGTACCCGCAGCGCTGCCGACTTCCTCGCTGCAGACATGGGCGGCCGTCGTGGGCAAGCACCACGAGCGATTGAAACGAGCGAGAAAGCAATTCCGTCGAACGGTGCTCAATAAATATGGGGCAACGAACCGTGCAGAGTTCTTTGCCGTGGCGACTGAGGCGTTCTTTGAGAAGCCGGCGCAACTGCGCAGAAGCGCACCCGATTTGTACGATGAGCTGTCGGCGTTCTATGGACGCGACCCGGCCACCGGGCGCGGCCGGTAGCAATCCCTCGTGTGGCCGTCGAGCTGGCGACGACGAGGTTCGTGGTGCGAAGAGGTCCGTAACGTCTGGGTGGGTTACTTTCGCATGGTACCAGATTATCGTATCTCCATAAGCGAGATCCTCTCCGTGGCCGTGGTCCTCGGCTTTACGACGGGGAGGTACGTGCCGCGGCGGCAGCCTGGTGGGGCGGCGCGTCTACGCCGAGCCGGTGAGACGGTCACGCTGGTAATGCCCGCGGGCCTCGACGACCGACCCGGCACGAGCCTGTGCCCGAGGCCATAATCCGTGCCGAACGAATTGCACGCCGCCATGGTACCGCACTTGTCCGACCTCTTGAACCTGCTGCACGAAGCTCTCCAAGTGCCGGGGCAACGTTCGCCCTCGATCACAGCGTTTCAGGAGCAGGTTCTGGCTGCGGACGCGATTGAGGGGACCGATGCCGCAGGGGAGGAGGCACTCCGCGAACTCGCCTCTGCCCTCGACTATGTGGACCCCGAAGACTCCGTTGAGGCCGTCGCCCTCATCGAGCGGACCTTGGATCTGTTGCGCTAGCCACTCGTGCCCGCATGAACCCGGATCACCTTCAGGAGTTGCGAGATCTGCTCGAGACCCAACGGGTGCTCGCACTGTCGCTGCTCGTGTCCGGCGAGCCGCATGTCGGTCTTCTGCCGTACGCCATGACTCCCGACTATCGGGCCGTGCTCGTGCACGCTTCGGATTTGGCCCGTCACAGCCGTGGCCTTCAGCCGGGAGCGCACTTCAGCGCGCTGATTCACAAGCCCGACGGGCCCGACATCGATCCCCTGCAGATTCCACGGTTGACCCTCCACGGCGTCGTGCAGCCGATCGACAGGGGAACCGACGCGTATCGCGATGGGCAGCGGCTGTTCACTCGGCGATTCCCGTCCAGCGAGCCGACTTTCTCGCTCGGTGACTTCAGGCTCTACCGATTGCAGCTTGAAAGGGGACGCTACGTCGGCGGATTCGCCCAAGCGATCAGCCTCACGGCTGAAGACTTGAGGCAGCTGGCCTCCATCGCTTGACCCCCGGTCGATCACCGACCACACTGTGATAGTCTCTTCAGCGGGGAACCCTCATGCGCGCCATGATCGCCGGACTCCTGCTTTCAATGACCCTAGGCTGCGGCTCTCAAGACACCGCCGAGCGCCCGCAAGATCCGCAAGCGGAGCGCGCCCGCGACAGCGTGCTGGCGGAGTCGAACCTCCCTGGCGCAGCCGGCGTGAAGAAGGCGCTGGACGTGGCGGACTCGGCGGCTGCTCGCCGCGCCCGGCTCGATTCGGCTCTACGAGAACCCTGAGGGAATCGGATTCAGGTGGAGCATACCCTCCTCCTCCTGGTTCCGTGATTCCCATACAACCACAGCCAATTCGTGGACATCAGGCCCATTGATCACCGGGTGACACCGATGAGAATCCGATTCCTTGCCGTCCTCGTCGCCGTGAGCGGCCTTGCGTGTGGGGAAGCCCCACCGCCGCTCGATGCCGATGTCGCTGCAATCCAGACACTGATCGACCGCACGGCCGATGCGAACAATGCTGGCGACATCATGGGCTGGGTCGAGCTCTTCACGGACGACGCCGTGTACATGCCGGCCAACGGACCGGCCGTCACCACTCGAGACGGTCTCGAGTCCATCGCTGTCTCCGGTTTCTCGCGCTACCGCTCGAACATCGAGATCACGCCGGTCGAGATCGAGGTATTCGGTGACTGGGCGTTCGCGCGCACGGCCGTGACAGGCTCCGTCGTACCCAGAGGCGACGGCAATCCGATCCGCATCGACATGAAGCAGATCGCACTCTATCGGCGACAATCAAACGGTCGCTGGAAGCTCGCTCGCCTCATAGGCAACAGCAACTTGCCACAGTGATTGCGCAAAGCGACACGCTCCAGGTCACGATCAACTGAGAGTCTGGATTGCAAACGCTCGGAATGAGAGAGCATGAGATGACACCCGGACACACCGCAAATCATACAGCGAGGCCAGCTGAGCGACGTCGCGATCATGAGGCCCCGGCAGCTATCGCTCAGTGCGGCTGGCGC
This sequence comes from Gemmatimonadota bacterium, assembly GCA_039588295.1. Classification (GTDB taxonomy): domain Bacteria; phylum Gemmatimonadota; class Gemmatimonadetes; order Gemmatimonadales; family GWC2-71-9; genus JAOTVV01. The sequence continues at coordinate 422,852 of JBDHAB010000001.1, read as the reverse complement.
TATCACCATCTAGGCGTGCCAACGGCGACACCTCGCCCCGGCGAGCGGTATCTCGAGCAGTTCAAGATGTATGTGTCCGGTTTTGAGACCAGCCCCTACGGGATCGAATGGATGCGCTTCGAGCCGGAGAGCACAGTGTCCGAGCTCGTGAAGACCGTTCCCCATGTCGCATTCGAAGTCGACGACCTGGACGCGGAACTCGAAGGCAAGGAGATCCTGGCCGTGCCGAGTTCCCCCGCCGCCGGTGTGCGCGTGGCCATGATCGTCGATGACGGCGCACCGGTGGAGCTCCTCGAGTTTCGACGGGATGAAGGCGCGTACCCGACCGGCTCATAGATGAATCGCCTCACAGGGAAGGTCGCAGTCGTTGCCGGTGCCAGTCGCGGCGCCGGGCGCGGCATTGCCCTCGCACTCGGCGAAGCTGGCGCGACGGTATACGTCAGTGCTCGCAAGGAGTACGGCTTCACCGACGTCGATGGCGCGCAGCCCGTCTGGCCGCCCAAGACCACCTGAAGGACTGATCCGTGCACGTGCTCAATGTTCACGAACGGACGTTGGCTGCCGGTCCCGAAACGGTCGGCGTGCTACTCGATGCGCTCGCCTCGTCTGACGATCGTCTCTGGCCCGGCGATCGCTGGCCCCAAATGCGCCTCGATCGGGCTCTGCAGGTTGGAGCCTCGGGAGGTCACGGCCCGGTGCACTACGTCGTCGACGCTTACGAACCCGGTCGGCATGTACGGTTTCGATTTAGGCTCCCCCGCGGATTCAACGGGTTCCACGAGTACACGGTCGATGAACCCGCCCCCGGCCGTACCAGGCTACGACACACCCTTCAGATCGCCGCACGCGGAGCCGCGTTGCTTCTCTGGCCAATCGTATTTCAGCCGCTGCACAACGCGCTCATCGAGGACTCGCTCGACAACGCAGAACGCGCACTCGGTACACATCCGCCACCTCGAGCCTGGTCAATCCGCGTCCGAATGTTGCGCCGACTCCTCCGCCCGTTTGCAGCGACGAAGCGAGTCGACCATGCGTGACAGGTCGGCACAAGGCGCCTGGGGGGATTCGGTACCACATGTCGCATCGACCGTCGAGGGATTAGATGTTCGCTGCCAGCGCGGAGTGCTAAAGGGGGCACCGTGACGCCTCGGACAACCACCGCAGTCCGCATCGAGCGCCACGGCCCACCGGAGGCCTTGGTCGAGCGGCAGATTCCCCTACGCAACAGCGGTCCGAAGGAGGTGTTGCTGCGGGTCGACGCAGCCGGGGTCAACTTCGCTGATCTCGTGATGCGTGCCGGTCTCTATGGGACCGTGCCGCCGCGCCCGTACAGCCCGGGCTTCGAGGTGGCAGGCGAGCTCGTGGAGGTGGGCGCCGAAGTGGAAGGGTGGCGAAAAGGAGCGCGCGCGATCGCCCTGCTGCGTCACGGTGGCTACGCACGCCACGTGCTGGTCGGAGAGCACCAACTCTTTCCCTACCCCCACACCCTCACTCCCGTAGAAGCTGCCGCGATTCCGGTCGTCTTCCTCACGGCGTGGATCTGTCTATTCGAGGCGGGCAGTGCGCGTGCAGGGGAAACCGTCCTTGTGCTGGGAGCCGGCGGTGGGGTGGGTACCGCGGCAGTACAACTCGCCGTGCGGCGCGGGCTCCGGGTGGTCGGTACTGCCGGGGACCAGCGTAAGCGAACATATGTCATCGAAGCGCTCGGCGCAGACGCCTGCTTCGACTCCCGCAGCGACTGGGAGACTGACGTGCGCCAACTCGTAGGCGAACGGGGCATCGATATCGCCCTCGACCCCGTGGGCGGGTCCGCTACCGCGGCCTGCCGCCGGCTGCTGGCCCCGCTCGGGCGCCTGGTGTTCTATGGCCTCAGCGAGGCGATACCGGGGCGAAGGCGCAACTGGCTGCGTGCAGCCTTGGCCTGGCTGCGGACCCCACGCATACATCCGCTCTCCCTGATCGAGCCAAACATCGGCGTGTTTGGAGTGCACCTCCTCCACCTGGGCGCCAAGGAGTTGATGCTTGGAACCACTCTCGAGGAGATCCACCGCGGCATTGCGGCGGGAGAGTTGCGCCCGGTCATCGATCGCGTGTTTCCCCTCACCCGCGACGGAGCGGTGGACGCACACCGCTACCTCCACGCGCGGCACAACCTCGGTAAGGTGGTGCTGGAAAGCCCGGTTGCTCAGGGCTGATCGCGACAATCTACCAGCGGACGAGCGGAACATTTTGCGAGCGGCGGGCGTACTGGCCCAAGGGCGCTCACACAAGGACCAGATCCGAGAACCGGTCGAATCGACGTGGAGGAAGCGTGACGAGTTCTGTGAAATCATGCAAACTACTTGGGGTCATCGCTCTCTTGGCAGTCGTCGGTACCATGGGGTGTGACGACGACAACACCGGTCCGATCAACGCGCCGGCAGGACACACAGTGGTACAGGACGGAATTGCACACGCTCCCGGACTCGACAATCCGACCCAGAATTGTACGACGTGTCACGGGGCCGATCTTCGTGGTGGACCGTCGGGACAACCTTCCTGTTTCTCGTGTCATGGTCAGCTGTGGCCGTAGGGCGCGAGTCTTTTCACGAAGACCTTAGCTTCCATGCACGAGCATCGGAGTGCACTCATGGACAAGATTCGTCTTTCGGATAAGCTGAGACACATTACCGATCATTGGCATCCGCGCGTCGTTGGTGACCTCAACGGCCAACAAGTCAAGCTTGCCAAGCTCAAAGGGGAGTTCGTGTGGCATCACCACGAACACGAGGATGAGTTCTTCCTCGTGCTTTCCGGTCGCCTAACCATCCAGCTCCGCGATCGGAACGTCGTGCTGGAGCAAGGTGAGTGCATTATTGTACCCCGTGGAATGGACCACAGACCGGTAGCTCGAGATGAAGTCCACGTTCTGCTGTTCGAACCCGCGAGCACACTGAACACCGGCAACGTCCGGAACGAGCGAACCATCGAGAACTTGGAGCAGATCTAGCGCTGCCGTAGCGTCCCACACCGCGAGGCTCAGGCTGCACCAGAGCCGCCCGCCGCCACTGGACAGCAGACCGCTCGCACCCACATCTTGCCTGCACGCTGTTCAACTACCAGGCCCTTTGCCACGACGCCTCATGGATAGAGAAGCCCTCCAGAAAGGGATCAGTCAGCTGAGAGGCGGACTCGACCTCGTACTTGCCCAATCCTCGTCGGGGGATCGACTGCAGGAAGGAATGCGTGATCTCGGTATCGCCGTCGACAACGTGCGCACCACACTGTGGACCATCCTCAAGGAAAAGCACCCTCGTGGTTACGAGGCCCTTCTAGGACGGATGCGTGTGCGGCGTGCCATCGACACCTGCGAGGAGATCCTGGCCGACGTGCGCGCCGAGACCATGAACGCCAACACACCGGGCTTCAAGGTCTTCCAGGCAACGTTGCACGAACTGTCCGACGTGTGTAGGAAGGCATGACGATGAAGGAACTGGGCGAAGTCGTCGATGCCCTTCGGCAGGCACTCGATACCATGGATTCGAAATTGAAGGCGGGTGAGCTTCCCGATGCCACGCTAGAGGATTTCAAATCCACCCTGGACGGCGTGCGTACCGTACTCATCGCGATCTTCGACACGGAGTCCGACAATTCTTCCCGCAACGTTCAAAAGTTGCGGTTGCGACGTGCCTCGCAGGTCTGCCAGAGCGTCCTCTTCGGGATCCTGGATGGCACCATCAACGCCGCCACACCCGGGTTCGACCAGTTGCGAAGAACCGTCGATGAGACACTACGTGGCTTGGACGTGACCGGAGGCGGAGCCCACGCCAGCCGAGCCTAGACAGCTGGGCGATCGACTTCGTGTTGCCTCCAGCTCCGTAGTGAGCGTGCAGCAGACTCGATCCCCTGGCGGTGCTACGGCGACCAGATCGATGCGGCGTCGACGATGACAGTCTCCTATCGCGCCATGGTTCCGGGAGAGGAACATCTCGTCTCCCAGCTGGCCTTGGATATCTTCGACCGGGCCGTCGCTCCTGAGTTCTCGAAGAACGGTGTCAGGGAATTCCGGCGCTACGCGGCACCGAAAGCGCTGGCTCGTCGTGCCGAAGGAGATCACTTCGTGCTCGTGGCGGAGGAGCAGGGGACGCTCGTGGGCATGATAGAAGTACGCCGCTACCACCACGTGGCGATGCTGTTCACGACACGGAGCGGCCGCGGGATTGGCCGACAGCTCCTCCGCCAAGCGCTCACCGTCTGTCGAGCGCACTCGCCGGACCTCGAACGCATCACGGTTCACTCGGCACCGTCCGCGGTGCCCGCCTACGAACGGCTCGGCTTCACTCCTGAAGGCGCCGAACGGGTGGAAAACGGAATTCGGTACGTGCCGATGGCCTCGACGGTGCACCAGCACCACTGCTGAGGACCAGTCTCCTGAAGCATCCACTATACGGGGAGTCCGACGCTCCGCCACCGGACCCCAAGGGTCCACATTGACCTTGCGCCTTACGTGAGGGACGACCCTGAATCGATCAGCATGTAACGTGTTCAATTAGAACCACTTAGATGCTCGGGCGCCGAAGCCGGGCGCAACGCTCGCCAGGACGTCGCGGACCATTGGGTTGAGCATCGACGGGAGCCACCATGCAGCATCGCAAGCTGTTACTGCTCAGCAACTCGAAGAACTACGGCCACGGGTACCTCGAGCACGCGGAGCACGCGATTACGGATTTTCTCCCGCCCGAGGTGGGTGAGATCCTTTTCGTGCCGTTCGCTGCGGTGCGCATCAGCTTCGATGAGTACACGGCGCTGGTGAGAGACCGCTTCCGAACGCTTGGGTACACCGTTTCGTCAGTGCACGAGGCCGCAGACGCTCACGCGGCGGTCCGCGGAGCACAGGCCATCGCCGTCGGGGGCGGCAACACATTCCACCTGCTACACGCGCTGCACGAGTTCGATCTCTTGGAACCCATCCGCGAAAGCGCACGGTCCGGCACGCCCTACATAGGCTGGAGCGCCGGATCGAATATTGTCTGCCCCACGATCCGCACCACCAACGACATGCCGATTGTGGAGCCCCCAAGCTTCGAGGCACTCGGGCTCGTGCCGTTCCAGATCAACCCCCACTACACGGAGGCACAGATCCCACAGCACGCGGGCGAGACACGGGCCGAGCGACTGCTCGAGTTTGTGGAGGAGAATCCGGGCATCTACGCCGTCGGCCTGCCAGAAGGCGGAATCTTGCTGGTCGAGGCGGGGACGCTTGCGCTGTCGGGCGCCAAACCAGCTCGCATCTTCATGAGCGACTCGGATCCGTTCGACATCGAGCCCGGTGGAGCGCTCGACTTCCTGCTTGGATGAAATCGACACGCCAGCAAGCAGATCTGGCGGAGGTCGGCCGAATGATCGCAAGTTGGTGTATTGGGAAACAGTGACCGACGACGGCCCTCGAGGACGATAGGGCCGCTCCGCACCGTTGGCACGGAGTGGTGGAGAAATGAGCCATCGAGTTTCGTTTCACGACGCAGAGAACCTGATCGTCATCGTCTTCGAGGGCACCATCTCCCCCGAGGAAGAAACGCAGGCGCTTCGGGACACGGTGAACGACACCCGGATGATCCGGGACGCGAGGATCCTAGTGGACAGATCGCGTGCCCAGATGACCGTGGCTCCCGAACACGTCCAGCCGCAACTCGCATTGGTGCGCGACAACCTCGACAAGTTCGGCGAGGCTCGGGTGGCAATCGTCGCCTCAGCCGATTACGACTTCGGCATGCTGAAAATGCTGGAAGCCTCAGCGCGGAACCCCGTGCCCCATGACTTCATGCTGTTTCGGAGCACTGACGAGGCATGTGAATGGCTGCAGGTGAACCCCTCGGACATTCAATGGCCGTGAGGATGTGCGCTGAGGAATTGGATCGAGTCTGGGCACCTGGTGGAGTGCTTGGCTCACGGCACCCGCGTAGGGCCACTGATTGCCACTCCGCCGACGGTGCCCTCCGTCTCGGATGAAGGCCGGTATCCAGTGACCACATCAGGCCCCCACGACGATTCACCCAGCGGGCTCTCCGATCAGGACAGGTCCACCCTGTTGCGACTCGCGCGACAGGCGCTGGTGGATTATCTCCGTAACCGAACGTTGCCCGACTGCCGCAGTAAAGCACCTGCGCTGCTCGAACACCGCCCGACCTTCGTCACACTCAGGCGGCATGACACTGGAGAATTGCGCGGTTGCCGTGGGGAATGCGTGGCGCGGCAGCCGCTGATCGAATCCGTCGCGCACATGGCCATCGCATCGGCCACCGAGGATCCGCGTTTTCCGCCGGTGACGGTCGATGAGATCCCCCGCCTGCACATCGAGATCAGTGCTCTCACTCCGCTCGAGCCCATCAGGCCGGAGGACGTAGAGGTCGGACGACACGGCCTCATGATCGTTCGCGGTCCCGTCTCAGGCCTGCTCCTACCCCAAGTGGCGCAGAGCTACAACTGGGATCGCGTGAAGTATCTCGACGCGGTGTGCTGGAAGGCAGGGCTGCCGCGCGACGCATGGCGCGGAGGCGACGTAGAACTCTATGCCTTTGAGGCCGAGGTGTGGAAGGAAGACGACTAGAGAAATCGGAGCAACCGGGCTCTCAGCACACATGTTCGACCGAACCGGTGCTCCGCGGGGACCCTTCAGCCGGATTGATGCAAGCACTGATCACGCGTTCTCGGCAACCACATCGTAGAGGAGACCTGCAGCATGGCGGATCGCAAGACCGTTCTCGTGACCGGGGCGACGGGCGCACAGGGAGGCAGCGTCGCTCGTCACTTGCTGGAGGGCAACGGGTTCACAATTCGCTGCCTCACGCGGAATCCCAATTCGGATAAGGCCCAGGCGCTGGCGGCGATCGGCGCCGACGTCATCCAAGGAGACCTGGACGATCGCTCGAGTCTCGACACCGCCCTCGCAGGATGTGAGGGGGTATTTGGCGTCACCAACTTCTGGGAGCACTTCGACCGCGAGGCGCAGCATGGCAAGCACTTGATCGACGCGGTGGCTGATTCCAACGTTTCCCATCTCGTGTTGAGCACGCTTCCCGACGCCTATGACTTGAGCGGTCAGAAACTGGAAGTTCCGCACTTCGACATCAAGGCGCGGCTCGAGCGATACGCCCGGGGGAAAGACATCGGCGCCACGTTTGTCCACGTCGCGTTCTACTACGAGAACTTCCTCTCGTTCTTCCCACCACAGAAACAGGAGGACGGGTCCTACGCGTTCGGATTTCCGCAGGGCGACACGCGGCTGGCTGCGGTCGCCGTGGAGGACGTCGGCGGTGTAGTCACTCCCATCTTCAAGGATCCCGCAAAGTTCCGAGGCAGAGTGGTGGGCATCGTTGGCGACGATCGTCCGCCAGCGGAGTACGCCAAGTTGATGTCCGATGCCCTGGGCAAGCAGATCGTCTACAACTACATCCCGCGTGAGACGTTTGCGACGTTCGAGTTCCCCGGCGCCGAGGATCTCGCCAACATGTTCGAGTTCAACCGCCTGTACATCCCAAATCGTAGGGCAGACCTCGACGAGTGCCGCGCACTCTACCCTGCAATGCAGCCGTTCGACAAATGGGTTTCAGCAAACTGGGCGAGGCTTGATGCCGTGCTCGCCTAGCCAGGATTCCGTGGTCGGAGCGGTCCAGGTTCATGCATCCTCCCCCGCCGTTCTACCGCTGGCGCCCCGCACCGGGGGTGCGTGGTGGAGTCCGTTTCTCGGCTCGCGTGGCGTGTTCTTCATATATTGACCACCGCACGCACGGATGACGGCGATCGAGTCCCGCCGCGCTCCAACTCTTCCGTCTCCGCCGGAGTCAGCTAATGCCGCACAAGGCCCCCGATCTCGAGGTACGCCTCAGGCGCCTCGAACGCGCGAACCGTGTTCTGACGGTGTCATGTCTCGTCCTTGGCAGCCTCTTTGCCATGGCCTTCGTCGGACCCCGTGAGCGTCAACGATGAGCGGTCAGCGTGTGTGGCCTGTCGCAACCTTCACCGCGTCATACCTCTCCCTGGCCGCGGTCGGGGCCGTGGTGCGGGGGAACACCGAGTTCCTTTTCTACATCGCTGTCATGCTCGTGCTGATCGTCGTTGTGTGGAGCGTGCACCGGCAGGTTGGACTGACCTCAGCGGTGCTTTGGGGGCTGAGTCTTTGGGGACTCGCGCATATGGCCGGTGGCCTGCTCACGGTCCCACCCGGCTGGCCGGTGAGTGCCGATAGCAGGGTCCTCTACACGCTGTGGCTGATTCCGGATCGTCTCAAATACGACCATGTCGTTCACGCGTACGGGTTTGGCATGACGACCTGGGTCTGCTGGCAGGGTCTCCGGGCTGCGCTGCGCCGACGTGGGGCCCAGACAGCCCCGACCTTCGGATTGCTCGTGCTGGCCGCGGCGGGAGGCATGGGCTTCGGCGCACTGAATGAAGTGATCGAGTTCACAGCGACATTGCTGGTCCCGGAGACAAATGTAGGGGGTTATCTGAACACGGGTTGGGACCTGGTCGCGAATCTGACCGGCGCCACCGTGGCGTCACTGCTGATCTGGCAGTTTGAGCGCCGCGGGCACCGTCAGGGGTAGCTGCCGGCTCGTAGGGTACCCACCCGTCCTCCACGTCTCAGCCAGGGGGTCACATGACGGACGTGCAGCCTCAGGACCAGGGCGCTCAGGTTTCCACGGCGGCGATTGCGGAGGAAGGAGTCGTTCCAGCGCTAATCGCCGGGGCGGTTGCCGCGCTTCTGGGGGGGGCGATTTGGGCTGTAATCGTGCTGGTCGCCCACCTCGAGGTCGGCTATGTGGCCTGGGGCGTTGGGGCGCTCGTGGGCTTTGCGATGTCTCGCGCCACCCCAGCCCGCGGCCAAGCCTTGGGTGTCCTCGCGGCTCTGCTCGCAGCCGCCGGCTTGGCAGCGGGCAAGACACTGATCATCACCGTTGGCACCAAACCAGCCCTGGTTGAGGAGATTCAGGCCGACCAGGAGTGGATGTCACAAATCGCCCTCCAGAACATGCGTGAGACCGATGGCTTCCCGACTGAGATCCAGCAGCAGCTCGACGGGCTTTCCTTCACCGACACGCTGCCGGATGCGCTGTGGGAGGAGATGCTGGCGGCGGGGTCCGAGCACGCCGCCCAGATGAGTGCCGCCGAACGAGAGCGTGTTGCCATCGAGTATGCGGATCTACTCGTCGGTGCCGTCGGATTTGTGGAGCTGTTCCGCGCGCAGTTGAGTCCCTGGGACCTCCTGTGGTTCGGGCTCGCCATCGTCACGGCGTGGAAGCTCATGGTTACCGGCGCGGGCAGACCGGAGGAGATCGAGGTCCCATAACGAGCCGAGTCAACTCATCCGGCATCGGATTTGGGTGGAGTAGGCTATGAATCACACACTGCGCGGCCTCGTTGCCGCTCTGGGCCTCACAGCGGGCCTGGTGCCGCCGGCACATGCCGACAGCGACGGTTTCTACTGCATCGGCCACGGATACGTCGCCTACGAAGGGCGTGGCCTCAGCATTCCCGCCGAGACACACACGGTCTTCATTGTGAAGGTCGGCGGTCAGGAAGGAATCTCGGATCCGATCACCGTGACGATCGAGGAGTTCCACGTCAACGGCATGTACTGCGGCGGCGAACTCATCGTCTTCCGCAATGGCCACGCGATCGACATCTCCGACATCGACCGTCCACGGTACTTGGGTCTCCGCCCCGAGCTCGCCATTCCGCAAGACTCCCAGAGCGGCAATCTCGCCTTTCACTATGACACAGGCGCGTATACGATCCCAAGCGACGACGATCGACACTACTACAGTCTTGTCATGTTCTACGTGGAAGAAAGCCTGGTGCGGGAGGGCGGGGGTATCATCATGCATCACATGATCGCTCGCGTCACCCAGGCCACTGCATGGGGGGACTTCATCAGAAGCCGCATCATACACGACGGGATTACCATCGAGACTATCGACTAGATCGCCGTTGCGCCTCGAGGACGTCAGAATGATCGCTCGAATCTGGCGATGGTGATGAAGCAGACTCGCAACAGCAGCGAGCACGTGACCATTCTGGCGACAGTGATATGCATCGACATGGTTCTCAAGGAGTAAGGCTAGCCGTCGCAACCATATTCAGCGCCCGCCCGGGTGACTACCTTCCACTCTGATCATGAATGACCAGACCGGCCATGGCTGACACCCGTTTGCTGGCGTATTACACACAGCGCGTGGCAGAGTACGAGCGCATCTATCACAAGCCCGAGCGTCAGCAGAACCTCGCTGCGCTCACCCGTCGGCTGCAACCAGAATTGACGGGTCACGACATCCTCGAGATTGCCTGCGGTACTGGTCACTGGACCGCGCTCGTTGCCCCCGTTGCCAGGTCGATTTTGGCCACCGACGCGAGCGCCACCGTAATCGCGGCAGCTCGCTCGAAGACCTATCCCAAAGGTCGCGTACGCTTCGCGCTCGCAGATGCCTACGAGCTCGCCTTCCGTCACGGAACGTTCACGGCCGGATTCGCGGGGTTCTGGTGGTCGCATGTCCCCACGCAGGAGAGGCAACAGTTCTTGCAGCGTTTCCATGACCAGCTGGGACGTGGTGCACTCGTGGTGATGATGGACAATCAGTATGTTGACGGTAGCACCACACCGATTACACACCAAGACCACGATGGCAACACATATCAGCGACGGATACTCTCCGACAACAGCGAGCATCACGTACTCAAGAATTTCTCAACGGTTGATGAACTTGAGGCTACCTTTGCGCCTATTGTCGAGCGTCTCGATGTGCTGTCACTGGAGTATTATTGGCTCGTAACCTATCGGTTAGGTGAGGTTCCCGAGGATGGATCACACCGGACGCGTTCGCTCACTGCTACTTCACCCGGTCACGCTCGTGTGTCTCTACGGCTTCTTCCTTGGAGCACCGGGGCGCGGAACGATCCCCTATGCCGGAGGAGCGCGGAGCACCGAGGCTGCGAGAGCTCGGCCGGATGTACTGGATGCGACGCAGATTCAGTGGACCACGTGGCGCGACTCGATCGGCCAGTTTCAGATCGGCTACCCGCGCCGCTGGCATCTCATCCAGGCAAGGCCCCGTCGCGACCAGAGATCGTATCGGGCCGGTGAGATCTTGATTGCCGGCGAGGTCGCCAAGGTCACGATCCGCGAACCCGAGGGACCGCTGTGGCCTGGCGAGTTCACCGTCCGAGTACTCCCGAACCCCAATCGGCTGTCACTTGACGAGTGGTTCACCGATTTCAATCTGAGCGATCTCTGGGAGCACCAGCCGTCGGATACGACCCTCGGCACCTATCGGGCCAGGACGCTGGTTCGCTGGATGTACGACCAGACGCAGCGGGAGTATGTGCTCGTGGTGGACGACCGGGTGTATCATGTCTTCTTTGCCGAACACAACTCGAACGATCCCGACTTCCCAAGACACCAGGCGATCTATCAGCAGATTCTTCAACGCTTCAGGCCGGATCAACCGTGAGACTATCGATGCCTCCAGGAGTAGCCATGCGATTCAGACAGCTTGCGGTCTTGCTGGTCGTAGCGGTGTCTCCGCTGCAGTCGCAGCAACGACCGGATACACCCCCCGCAGATCTCGACGACTACGTGACACGAGTCATGCGGGCATTCGAGGTGCCGGGCGTGTCGCTCGCCATCGTCAAGGACGGGCGGGTCGTGCTCGCAAGGGGGTACGGGGTCAAGACGCTCGGTGAGCAACATCCGGTCGATGCGCAGACCCTGTTCGGAATCGCCTCGAACACCAAGGCCTTCACCGCGACGGCGCTTGGGATGCTCGTCGAAGAGGGCAAGATCGAGTGGGATGCACCGGTCGTGCAGTACCTCCCATGGTTTCAGTTGTCCAATCCTTACGTCACCCGCGAACTCACCGTCCGTGATCTCCTCGTGCATCGCAGCGGCCTCGGGCTTGGCGCCGGAGACCTGCTCTGGTGGCCGCCATCGACCTACGACCGCAAGGAGATCGCGCGTCGCATCCGCCACTTACCCCTGGCGACCAGCTTTCGAAGCGCCTACGCCTACGACAACGTGCTCTACCTCATTGCCGGTGAGGTGATCGAAGCCGTGTCCGGCCAGAGGTGGGAAGACTTTGTGGTCTCCAACATACTCACGCCAGTCGGTATGGCAGGCAGCAACGTCCTCCATTCGGCTGCCAGCAGCGGCGCCAACGTGGCGACGACGCATGCACGGATCGAAGGCGAGGTGCGACCGATCGCTCCGTTTCTCAGCGACAACACCAATCCGGCCGGCGGAATCAACTCCAACGCCGAGGACATGGCGAAGTGGATGATCGTGCAGCTGGATTCCGGGCGGCTCGCAAACGGCACGCGGCTCTTCTCGCCCCGCACCACTCGCCACCTGTGGGCGCCGGTCACCCCGATCCCGCTCGGCACACCTCCCGTCGATCTGGCGCCGCTGCGGGCGAACTTCTCGAGCTACGCACTGGGATTTCGCGTCACGGACTTTCGGGGCAACAAGCTCGTAACCCACACCGGAGGCCTTCCTGGCTACGTCTCACGGGTCGCCATGGTTCCCGCGAAAAGGCTCGGTGTCGCCGTGCTCACCAACCAGGAATCGGGCGCTGCGTTCTACGCCATCACGTGGCGGGTTATCGACCATTACCTTGATGCCGGCAAATTCGATTGGCTCGCCGCTTATCGGCGGGTCATGGCACGAAGGGACTCCATGATCCGCAGCCGTGAGCGAAGCGTCGTCGACCAACGGAATGTGGCCTCTCGCCCCGCCCTACCGCTCGAGCAATATGCGAACACGTATCGAGACCGCTGGTATGGGGACATCACGATCACCCATGATGACGGGAGGTTGGCGTTGCGCTTCTCGCATACACCATTGCTCGTTGGCGATCTGGAGCATTGGCAGTACGACACGTTCGTTGTCCGATGGCGCGATCGTGAGCTCCGCGCAGACGCGTACGTCACGTTCGCATTAGATCCCGACGGACGCATCGACCACGCGAAAATGCGAGCGGTGTCTCCCGCAACCGACTTCAGCTTCGATTTCCACGATCTGATGTTGCGACCGGTCCGCAACGGAGGTCGCTGACCCGTAGCGGAAGCCTTGGTCACGATGGGAATGTTGAAGAAGACTGCGCTGCAGCGACGCACCTCGTTGGAGCAAGGTGATGCCCACACCGAGCCGCTCCGGTTTCAACCGCTCACGCCGGCTCGGTGGAAGGATTTCGAGCAACTCTTCGGTCCACGCGGCGCCTGTGGCGGATGCTGGTGCATGTGGCATCGCATGACACGCACCGAGTTTGAGCGAAAGAAGGGTAGCGGCACCAGGAGCGCCATGCAGGCAATTGTGGCATCACGTCAAGTTCCTGGGATCCTCGCATACGCAGGAAGGGCGCCGATCGGTTGGTGCGCAGTCGCTCCAAGAGATGCATACCCTGGGTTGGAGCGCTCCCGACTGTTTCAGCGACTCGACGACGCGCCGGTCTGGTCGGTGACGTGCTTCTTCATCGCGAAGGAGTACCGCCAGCAAGGGGTGACAGTGAAGCTCCTTCGAGCAGCGATCGAGCATGTGGCGCGCAGGGGTGGCACCATCCTGGAGGGGTACCCAATCGACCCCAAGGCCGGCTCCGTTCCGGCGGCGTTCGCCTGGACCGGCCTCGCCGCCGCGTTCCGCCAGGCCGGATTCGTTGAATGCAAGCGTCCGTCCCCCACGCGTCCATACATGCGCTACGACATCGCCAAGTCGAAGAGCGCAACTGGGCGCTGAGGCATGGGAAGCCTCGCCGCTCCCTTGACGCTTCCCAACCCCGGTGATAACCTCACGATCATGCTGCGCACCGCATCCTCGCAGACACTCGGCACTGGCCACTGGTGGGCCTGGTGGTGGCGTCCGCCTTCAGGAGTGGTGCGCGTAGGCCCGGGTGTGATCGAGTAAGACACCGCACCCCGAGCCCCCCTCGGCGACGGGCGCGTACCTCTCCTCAGAGGTACGCGCCCGTCGCCGTTCGTATTGGCGCGAGGTGCACTCAAAGCGAAAGACCAACGTTCCAGGAGGTGGCATGTCTGACACAACGCGTTTGCTCCTCACCGAGTCCGATCTGCCAAGGACGTGGTACAACATCGCCGCCGACATGCCGGTCGAGGCGTCACCCGTCCTCCATCCCGGCTCAAAAGAGCCGGTGACCCCGGATTTCCTCTCGGCGCTTTTCCCTATGGAGTTGATACAACAGGAGATCAGCGCTGAGCGCTACATCGAGATTCCGGAAGACGTGCGGGAGGTCTACAAGCTCTGGCGACCAACGCCGTTGCATCGGGCGCGTCGGCTTGAACGCGCGTTGGATACACCCGCACATATCTACTACAAGTACGAGGGAGTGTCTCCGACAGGCAGCCACAAACCCAATACAGCGGTAGCGCAGGCGTACTACAATAAGGCTGGCGGAACCAACGCCCTCACAACGGAGACTGGAGCCGGTCAGTGGGGTTCGGCTCTGGCCATGGCCTGCAACGCGTTCGACCTCGCACTCGAGGTCTACATGGTCAACGTCTCCTACCAGCAGAAGCCCTATCGCCGTGTGATGATGGAGAGCTACGGTGCCGAGGTGTTCGCCAGTCCCACCAATCGGACCGAGTTCGGCCGGTCCGTGCTCGCGGACGATCCGGAAAGCCCCGGGTCTCTCGGGATCGCAATTTCCGAAGCCGTTGAAGTGGCGGTAACGTCAAACGGTGCCAAGAAGTACAGCCTCGGTTCCGTTCTCAACCACGTGCTGATGCACCAGACGGTGATCGGTGAGGAGGCGTTGAAGCAGATGGACTTGGCGGGTGAATACCCGGATGTGGTGATTGGCTGCGTGGGTGGCGGCTCCAACTTCGCCGGCCTCGCGTACCCATTCCTGCGGCACAACCTGCGCGACGGCCAGCGCACGCGCATCGTGGCGGTCGAGCCTACAGCAGCCCCGACGCTCACCAAGGGGACGTATGCGTTCGATTACGGGGACACCGCGCAGATGGCGCCCATCGTGAAGATGCATACGTTGGGTCACGATTTCATCCCGGCGCCGATCCACGCTGGCGGACTCCGTTATCACGGAATGGCGCCGAGTCTGAGCGCACTCTACGATGCCGGTCACCTCGAGGCGCTCGCGGTACCTCAACTCCCAACCTTTGCCGCCGCCGTCCAGTTCGCGCGATGTGAGGGAATCATCCCGGCCCCTGAGCCCTCCCATGCGATTCGGGTGGCCATCGACGAAGCACTCGAAGCCAAGACGCAGGGGGAGAAACGGGTGATTCTCTTCAACTTGTGCGGGCACGGCCACTTCGATCTTACCGCATATGAGGCGTATCTCCGGGGGAAGCTCGTCGACTACGAGTACCCGGCGGCGGCAGTCGCGGACGCGATGAATCGGCTCCCTGAAGTCGTGACCGCGGTCTGAGTTGGAACCGGTCAAGACCGCTGGCGTGAGACTGTCACGCCAGCGGTCTGCGCACCGGAAAACCACCTATCTTCCATCCAAGCGTTGCTTCGGAACACCCGCAGCTTTGCTCGGGGAGCGTAGGCCATGAAGGAGACCGACCGTATTCATGAGCAGCTGAAGCAGGCGTTTGAAGGCGGAGCGTGGCATGGGCCGGCACTATTGGAGCTCCTGGACGGAATCGGCAGCACGATTGCGGCCGCGAGACCCGTTTCTGGGATCCACAGTATCTGGGAGATCGTCCTGCACCTCACTGGAACTCAGAAGCTCATGCTTCGGAGAATGCGTGGCGACTCCTCGGCGATTGAGCTGGCGCCGGATGAAGATTGGCCCCCCGCTCCGGACCCGACGGAGGCGAACTGGCAAGAGACCCTGGATATCTTGAACGCCGGCGAGGCAGATCTGCAGTGTGGTGTGGAGCGCCTCCCGCGAGCCAAGCTCGATGCCCCCCTCATCAACGGCAGCAGCTCGGCGTACAACAACTTGCACGGCTACGTACAGCACATGCTATATCATGCAGGACAGATCAGCCTTCTCAAGAAAGCCGCGCTCCAGCAGGTGACGGAGAGGAAGTAGCGGCGATCTCTGGACCGGTGGCGTCGGCTGGCGAGATGGGCGGACCCCGGCGTAGCTTCCACCACGGCGAGCCTGGAAATAACGAGGTCCAACCATGCCTACCGGCCGGATTCGTCTGGTTCATTGGAACGCCACCGAGGCGAAGCAGCGCGCTCGGAAGCTGCGAGCCGCGGGCTATGTCGTATCCGCCGAGCCGTTCGGGCCGGACTCGCTGCGCGCGCTACGGGCACGTCCACCCGCTGCGGCTGTCATCGACCTCACACGGCTCCCGGCACAGGGCCGGGATGTCGGCCTGGGAATTCGACATTCCACGGCGACACGACACGTTCCGCTCGTATTCGTCGCCGGTGAGCCAGACAAGGTCGAGCGCATGAAGCGTATGCTGCCCGATGCAGAGTATACGAGCTGGTCCAGCATCCGGAGTGCACTCAAGCGGGCCATCGCGAACCCGCCGAAGGATCCGGTTGTACCAGACTCGAGCCTCGCCGGCTACTCTGGCACACCACTGGTCACGAAACTGGGGATCAGGCGCAACGCGACCGTGGCTCTGGTGAATGCTCCCGAGCGATTCGAGCAGACCCTCGGTCGGTTGCCAGAAGGTGTGGTGATACGCAAACAGGCCCGTGGAACACGGGACCTCACCATCTGGTTCGTGAAGTCACGCAAAGATCTCGAACGTCGCATCTCCTCTATGGCCAGCGCCGTCAAGAACGGAGGACTGTGGATCGTGTGGCCGAAGAAGGCCTCTGGCGTCGCGTCGAATCTCTCACAAGCGGACGTTCGCAGGGTGGGACTCGACTCGGGACTCGTCGACTACAAGATCAGCGCAATCGACGCCACGTGGTCAGGGCTCAAGTTTGCGACCCGCAAGTCCAGGTAGCGGACACCAGGCCCATCACAGAGCGAGACTCGTTCAATGCAAGCTCAGGATGGTGAATTCGAAGGAGTACGTGGATGCGGTGGAAGCGTCGCGGTCGTAGCGCGAATCTAGAAGACCGACGAGGCCAGAGATCCACTCGGTTGGGTCTCGGGCGAGGTGGGACGCGACTCGGCCTCGGTGGCATTCTCGTCCTTCTGGTTCTCAGCTTCGTCTTCAAACAGGATTTCTTGAGCCTGCTCGGCGCCACCGGAACGACATCGGGAGTTTCGGCCGCCTCACCACAGTTCATCGAGAACCAAGAGCCACTCGTTGAATTCGTCTCGTTCGTACTCGACGACGCCCAAACCACCTGGGCCAGTGTCTTCAGCCGAAGCGGTGCAGGGTATCGCGACGCCAAGTTGGTCCTCTTCCGAGATGCCGTACGCTCCGCGTGTGGATTCGCGCAGGCGGTTACTGGACCGTTCTACTGCCCCGGCGACCAGAAGGTCTATATCGATCTCGCTTTCTACGACGAGCTCCGAAGCCGGTTCGGTGCCCCGGGAGACTTCGCGCAGGCGTACGTGCTCGCACACGAGATCGGACACCATGTACAGAACCTGCTCGGTACTGAAGCGGAAATGCGGCGCGCGCAACGGGCGCAACCACAGCTCAGAAACGAACTGTCGGTGCGCATGGAGCTGCAGGCCGACTGTTATGCGGGTATTTGGGCACACTCGACCGTCCAGCGGGATATGCTCGACGGCGGCGACGTCGAAGAGGGACTGGGCGCGGCCGCGGCTGTGGGAGACGACCGAATTCAGCGGCAGTCATCGGGGTACGTCAATCCGGAGACGTTCACGCACGGTTCATCGGAACAGCGTGTCGCGTGGTTCAGGCGGGGCTTGCAGTCAGGCACCCCCAACGATTGCGACACGTTTGCGATGAACCGGTAGGCCTCGCGTCCCCCGCACTGATGTCTCGTCATCCGATCGAGTCGGGGATTCACGAGCACCAGCATTCGGTGTCGGAAGACGATCGCATCCACACTGAAGACTCACAGGTGCATGGAAGGCCTCCTGAGGAGCAGGTCGAGCCACCCGTTGATGACCACGAGAACGGCGAGGTCCGACGCTGGAATCATGAGCGTCCCCACACGCTGGTGATCGCCTGTTCAGATGGCCGCTTCCAGAAGGATCTGGACGATTTCCTTCACCGCGAACTGGGAATCGACCATTACGATCGCCTGTACATTCCCGGAGGGCCCGGCGGTCTGGCACCGACGGGGATCGAGTTCTCCCGTTCTCATCAACTGCGGACTGAGTGTCGCTTCCTCATCGCGGCACACGGTATCGAGCATACGGTTCTGGTGTTTCACGGCCCAGCCGCGGGTGGGCCCGACGAAGCCGTCTGCGGAGATTACCGGCGGAAGCTACCGAGGGCCTCAGCGCACGAGATTCGACTCCGGCAGGAGCAGGATGCGGGGGACGTTCTCGCATCGGGTCTCTGGACCGGGGTCGACGTTGTGGTATACCGCTGCGAAGTCACCGCCGACAACACAGTAACGTTCGTCCGAGTCCGCTGAGCGAAGGCGCCCCCGTAGCGGAACAACGGATCACAACACCCACAGATGACGGGGTGGAGCATGGCGGCTGAATCGATGGAAACCGCGACCCTCGCAGGCGGTTGCTTCTGGTGCCTCGAAGCCATCTTCGAGCAGCTTCAGGGTGTTGATCGAGTAGAGTCCGGCTATTCGGGGGGGGAGATCTCCAGCCCGTCCTATGAGCTGGTCTGCTCCGGCACCACGGGTCACGCGGAAGTCGTGCAGCTGCAGTTCGACCCCACCGTCATCACCTACCGGGAGTTGCTCGAGATCTTCTTCTCGATCCACGACCCCACGACGCCCAATCGCCAGGGCGGAGACGTGGGAACGCAGTACCGCTCAGCCATCTTCGTCCACACGCCGGAGCAGCAGACCACGGCCGAGCAAGTCCTTCGGGAACTCGACGCAGCCGGCCTTTGGGGTGACCCGATTGTGACCGAGATTTCACCGTTCGAGACGTTCTATCCCGCTGAGCCGTATCACCGCGAGTATTACCAGCGGAACCAGGCGCAGCCGTACTGCCAAGTTGTCATCGATCCAAAAGTCACCAAGTTCCGAGCCAAGTACCATGCGAAACTCAAGCCTCCCACTTGAGACAGGTACGGGGGTGAAGTAGGGTTGACCCGCCCTCCCGGCATCACGGCAATTGCACTCCTCCTGTTCGGGGCAGCGGTGGGGGGCGTTGCCATGGCGGGACTGTCGCCGATGTTTGCCCGTGTCGGCTTGCCCTGGTATCTCTTCGCCGGTGTCGGACTGACCCACGCGGTCCTCGTTGCCGTCACAGGCTACGGACTCCTCCGCATGGCTCGGTGGGCGATGCGCATGTTCGCATTGTGGGCGGTTGTGGCCGTCATTGCCACCGTGCTGCCGGGAGTCGCGGGAGCAGCTCCCAAGAGCCGCGTGGTCTTCACGACATCCGTCGCCGTAGCAACCCTCGTGGCGTTTGGCCTCTATGTGAGGGGGCATCTTGCCCGATGGCAGGAACGACCCGTGGCGAACGGAGTGGAATGAGTCTCCTGCTGCGTAGGCACTCCGTCACGCCGGTTGTCGCGGGAATCACAACCCTGGCATAGCGGACAGCCAGAGCTGCCTGCGGAGGACCGCGCGAACTCCGCCTGATCCGAGCCGACACCATCATCGACGAGACGTGGCGGTAGCGGGTCCATTGCCGCATGTTCTAGGACCCGAGCCAATCACCATCATTCCCGAGCCAACCTCCTATGTGTCGCAACATCAAGAAGCTCCGTCGACCAGACGGCCATCCGGCAGACCAGGAACTCCACGACGCAGCGCTGCAGTTCGTCCGCAAGATCAGCGGGTTTCGAGTCCCTTCGCGGGCCAACGAAGCCGCATTCCAGCACGCTGTAGAGGAGATTGCGATGGCTTCACGGCGATTGTTCGAGACGCTCGAGGTTCGAGGTACACCTGCTCAAGCCTGAGTTCACCAGACTCCCGAACCCAATTCGACTCGCTACAGCGGAGCAACACCGTGCATGCGATCATCAAGGCCACGATAGCTGGGTCGTTGGGGATGAGCCCTACGTCTCGCTGCACGTTCTTGGCGCCGACGAGTACGCCAGCTGAATCCCGACACTACTGAGTCCGGCCATCCACGGCTCTATCACGCAACGTTCGAAGACAGGAGAGCAGGCATGGGACGATTGATCGGCAGTGTTGTCATCGGGTACCTCGTGATGGCGGCGTTCGTGTTCGTGACGTTCACGATCTTGTGGATGATTCTCGGTACGGACGGGGCCTACAAGCCCGGTTCGTGGGAAATCTCTGGTACTTGGCTCGTCTTCAGTATCGTCCTGACCATCTTGAGTGCCGTGCTTGGCGGGATGGCCTGCGCGGCGCTGGCCAAGAAGGCGAGCGGTCCACAGATACTCGCTGCAGTAGTCGTGATTCTGGGGCTGGTCATGGCCATCCCGGTGTTGACCCAATCCGACGAAACGCCCGAACCGCGTCCCGTCGAGGTCAGCATGACCGAAGCTATGCAGAACGCCCGACAGCCGACCTGGATCGCACTCCTCAATCCGGTGTTGGGGGCGGTAGGCGTGCTCATCGGTGCAGGCATGCTCAGCAGCAAGCCGAAGGCGGACGCGTGAGCGGCCCACTGAGCACCGAGAGTGACCTGCAGACGATTCCCGGTGTCGGACCGAGCATCGCACGCGATCTTCGGGATCTGGGATTCGCGCGGGTCGAGGACCTCGAGGGCCAAGACCCGGAGGCACTGTACAAACAGGTGTGCGCACTCCGCGGAACCCGGGTGGATCCGTGCGTGCTCTACGTCTTCCGGACGGCGGTGTACTTCGCGAGCACTGCGAACCACGAGCCATCGTTGCTCAAGTGGTGGAACTGGAAGGGCCGCCGGTTGCCGAACCCGTAGTAAAGGTTTCGACTGTGCACAAGACGATTGGCGACTGTCGGCGGACCCTGCGGCCTAGCGGGATCCTAGCGGTGACGGAGGGAATGCCCGACCCTGCCTATGTGCGGCACCGGACCCTGTGCAAGCTTGCAGACTCAACGGGATTCGACCGCAGTGAGCGGTTTGGGAATTGGACGAAGTACACTCAACGATTCGTCAAACGATAGAGCGATCACCACCATGTCCTTCAACCCGGTACCGACGGAGCTCACGACAGCAGCGACCGACGTGCTGCTGGGGCTACTCGCCATTGCCTGCGTTGGCTACCTCAGACGTTTCTCGGATCGAGATCCGTGGCGCGTCGCCATCTGGTCGTGGGTATTCGGACTGCTGGGGTTCGCCAGCGTCCTGGGGGCAGTAGCGCACGGAATCCAACTGGCACCAAGCGCACGGGACGCCCTGTGGCAGCCCCTCTACCTGTGCCTCGGCCTAGTGGTGGCGCTCTTCGTTGTTGCAGCGGCCTACGACTGGAAAGGCCGGCACTTCGCGCGGCGGATGGTCCCGATCATGATCGTAATTGCCATCGGGTTCTTCGGTGCCACCCGGCTGTTTGTAGGCAGTTTCTTGGTGTTCGTCGTGTACGAGGCCGCCGCGATGATCGCAGCACTGACCGTGTACTCCGTGCTGGCCGTCCGACGACGGCTGCCCGGCAGTGGTGTCATCGCCGTGGCGATTGCGCTCAACATCTTGGCCGCGGCGATTCAGGCGAGTGGGTCCATCTCGCTCGAGATCATCTGGCCGCTGGATCACAACGGAGTGTTCCATCTGGTCCAGATAGTGGCGGTTGTCGTAATGGTGTCCGGTTTGCGCGCCGGGTTTCTCGCCCACCAGCTTCCAGTGGCACGCTAGGGGTCCGACGTCGACCCCGACCCTGTACGCGGAGCTAGGTACCTACCGTGACGGCGGCCGAGCCGGTTGTGGCTTCGCTGGTAGCACTTACGCTGGCACTTCCGACGCCCGTCGCCCGCAGATACCCTTGGGCACCCGCCGTGTCCATGATCTGCACGACCGAGGAATCGCTTGTCGTCCACGTAATTGCTCGGCTCGCGAGCACGTTTCCAGCTGCATCCGTCACAATCGCCGTCACGACGGCGCTGTCCCCAACCGCCAGCGTGAGTGTGGCCGGCGTCACGGTCACTGACGCAACCGATGTCGTGTCGGCTCCGGTCCCAACGATCACATCCACGGAATCGCTCAGGCCGAGACTCGTCGCGACGATCGGCGCGATCCCGGGCGTCAGACCGGAGACCACGCCATACTCGCCGAGATCGTTCACGGTGGCGACTGCCGGATTGAGGCTCTGCCATCGCACAAGCGGGTTGGCCACCACCACCCCCTGCGTGTCACGTACGATGGCTTGGAGCGCGGTGCTCGCACCGACGGCCACACCGAGCGTTCCCTCGATGACGATTGACGATGCATCGAACTGCGGAAGCGTCACGGAGTGGGTGGTCGCCATCCCCGGAGTGATAGCGACATCGGGACTCGAGACCGAACCGAGGTGCACCGATCCGGGGGCGTCAACCTGAACGATGTAGGAACCACCGAGCAGAAACCCAACCGTGTACGCTCCTCGTTGATCGGAATGGCCCGTTGCGGCAACCCACCATGAGAACGATGGTTGGGCCGGGTCGCCACGGTAGACCGTGACCGACGCGTTCTCAACCGGCTCAGGCGAGCCGTCGCCGTCGATATCCCCTTGCACCACACCTGTCAGTGATCCGGTCGCAGCGGCGTTGACGGCCCGGATGTGCGGGACGAAGAGGAAATCGAACGCAGGGTTAAAGAGCGGATAGGCAAAGCTCCTTCCCACGTCGAAGTCGATGACGATCTGCGTACCGGAGTCGGTGACGGCGAGCGGGGCCTCGACGAGCGCGAAGGTCGAGAATTCGCCGGCCACCGGCCAGTGGACCGTCGCATCGCGACCGTCTCGCATCACGAGGCGTGACGAGTCGCCGTCGACGGTGAGACGCACAGCGCGATAGTCGCCAGCGGGGAGAACCCCCTCCCCGACCAGCACCGTCTGGGCCTGCTGGACGGCGAGCAGGTCAAAGCGCCTCCGAGGCGTCGTGATGGTCACCCACTCCTGCTGGCCGGGTACGGTGTCGGCGACGGTGGACGCCGCCACCTCTACGACGTACACTTCCACCCGATCGACGAGCTCGAATGGGAACGGCGCGTCTGTCAACAACACCTGCGTCGCGGTGCCGAAGCGGCTTGGGCCCAACTCATCCTGGTAGCAGCCCACCCCTGCCACGGCGATTCCGAGGGAGATCGCGAGCAATTTGCGTCTCATAGACCCTTCCATCCGACTTTCCCGATACGGCTCGAACCGTCGCGGCCTTCGACATCGTCCATACCTTGCAGGAGCTTCCGGGGTCACGCAGGGATCGATAGCTGTATGTGACGGTGTATCAAGAGCATGGGTATGCACAATGTGAAGGAGCCGAGCGATGGCGCGGTCGTACGACGTGTCCTGGCCGGCGACACCCGCGCGTACGCCACGCTCGTCGCCCGGTATCGGGACCGACTGGGTCGCTACGCCCTCCGCATGCTCGGCAACCTGGCGGACGCCGAGGAAGCCTTGCAGGACACGTTCGTCCGGGGGTACCGATCCTTGAACCGGTGCACGGATCCCGAACGATACGGGGCATGGATGTTCGGGATTCTCGTGAACCGTTGCCGCACACATGGGGCGCAACGCGCGCGGCGGGATCGGGTGCTGGTACGGGACGAGACGGCGCTCGCACGGGCCTCAGTCGGTGATGCGGCGGACCGCTTCGCGTGGCGGGAGGAGATCGAGCGTGCATTGGCCCAGTTGGCTCCGCCGAACCGTGAGGCGTTCCTGCTCAAGCATGTCGAGGAACTGAGCTACGAAGAGATGGCCGAGTTAACAGGCGCGAGTGTGTCGGCGTTGAAGATGCGGGTCCTGCGAGCTCGAGAGGAACTGAGGCGAATCCTGGTGGAGGTCGAACGTGCCTGAACTCCATGACGATCTGGTGGAACGGGTCACAACCAGCCTGAAAGAGCCAGTACGGATCGATCCGGCGCTGGATGCGCGGGTCATGGCTGAGATAGAGGCGTATCCAGCCAAGAGCCGCGGGGTGCTCGGAGTCATTCGCTGGCTGCGGACGGGACGCCCGCTCACCGTGACTCCTCTGGGGGGACTGGCTGTGGCCGCGAGCCTCGTTGTCTTGGTGGTCGGCAGCCGACTCCTGTTCCCTCCGACACCTGGTTCGGTGGGAGGAGCTACCCTGGGGAGTTTGTCCGATTCCGCGGTCATTCAGTTCGTCATCGTTGCACAGAATGCCGGGTCGGTTTCCCTCGTCGGTGACTTCAACGACTGGGATTTCTCTGCGACCCCAATGCAGCCGGTTCGCAGAAACGGCGTTTGGTCGATTACCGTTCCTCTAGCACCGGGCCGGTATCGGTACGCGTTCCTGGTGGACGGCGAGACCTGGTTGGCCGACCCCTCTGCGCCTCCGGCACCCGACTCGGACTTCGGTCTCCCCGGATCGGTCGTGACCGTGGGAGGTTCATGATGTATCGAATGCGCCATCTGAGTGTCACGATCGCCCTCGCTGCCGGATGGCTCGGGCTCGGTGCGCTACAGGCGCACGGCCAAGAGCCACGACTGGTAGGGAGAGTGTCCGATCCGGTCCGTGTGCAGATCGATCTCCTGCTGGACTCGGCGCGCGCCGCTGGATTGCCCACGGAGCCACTCGTGGACCGTGCACTCGAAGGAGCCAGCAAACGCGCTCCCGGAGATCGCATCCTGCTCGCCGTGCGCAGGCTGGTGGATGAACTCCGCACAGCACACGACGCCCTCGGGCCACGCTCCACCGGCGCCGAGGTCACCGCCGGCGCCAGCGCACTTCATGCAGGAGCTGCACCTACTGACCTGTCCCGGCTCCGCACGCTGCGTCAGCCGCGGTCACTGACGATCGCCGCGGCCGTATTGGCCGACCTGGTCGCCGCGGGTGTGCCGGCCGAGACGGCTACCGAGGCGGTCCTTGCACTGGCAGTGAACGCCGAGGACGACTTGTACCTCGCCTTCCGCCGGGATGTCGAGCGGGACATCGCACTCGGGGCTGCCCCTGAGGCGGCGCTGGCGTTGCGACTGCCCGGGACCGCCGCAGAGGCCGATCTCTCAGCTACGCAACAGGGGGCGCAGAGGCCCCGGAAACCTTAGGTGTCGCGCGTCCTGTGACGCGAAGCCGCCGGCGCGCCGCCAAAGCGGCCAGAGCGGTGTTGTACCTCACCTGCGTGCCGGCGCTCGCCGCACAGACCACCGGGACGGTCGACGTCGGTGTCTCGACGGTCAGCGTTGAGGGGTTCCTTGCGTCAGGGGCCGCCTTCGCGACCCCGTCCCTCCGCTTCGAAGCTCCCAACGCGATGCTGGCGGTTCAGGGGACGTATCTCGTATTCGAGAGCGGCAACACCGTGCTTCAAGGGTCCGTGTTCGGGGCCGCACTCACACCGCGCATCGGCCGACTTCGCGGTGAAGTTTCGGGGACGGCTGGAATCGGCACGTATGCCGATTTCCCGCGCTCCGGCCACGCCCTCGCGCGCGGCCGAGCGCACGCCATCGGGAGAGGGTACGGTATGTGGGTCGGCGGCACCGCCGGCGCAACATTTCTCGGTCCAACCACCCGATCCGTCTCCGGCGTAGGTCTGGGCGCGTGGGTCACCCCGCGGATCTTCACACTCGGCGCACACGTCCAACGTACCTGGGTGGGCGACACCGCATACCTCGATATCGAAGGACGCGCCCGCTGGACCCTTGCCTCGGTGGAATTCGACGGCTCGACAGGCGTACGGACGTGGAGTCGTGGGGGCGGACGCGGGGTCTATGGAGAAGTCAGTGCTCGAGCGGCTGTCGGAAGACGCGTCGCGGTGCTCGTGAGTGGTGGCCGCTATCCGTCCGATCCGGCCCGCGGTGTGCTCGCCGGGCGGTATCTCAGCGCCGGCCTGCAGTTCAGAGCGTTTACGGTGGGACAGCGCCCTCCGCCGCGAATCTCTCGACTGCTACGGCAACCGCCTGAGGAATTCCGGCTACCGTTGTCCCCAGCGACGGTGCGAATCGAACTGATCTCCTACTCGGACAGCCAACGGACGATTCGCGTGCATGCAGCCACTGCGCGTACCGTGGAGATCATGGCAGACTTCACAGATTGGCATCCCGTTACGATGCGTGACCTTGACGGCGGCCGATGGGAGCTTCAAACCTCCATTGTGCCAGGTGTCCATCGCCTCAACGTTCGTGTCGACGGCGGTCCTTGGTTGGTCCCACAGGGCGCGCGGGTCGAACGGGACGAGTTTGGCGGCGAGGTCGGGGTGTTCGTCGTTTGGTAAGGCGAGCGCGACCGACGAAGCCTCAACCAATTCGCAAATCGCATCGTGACGAACGAGTCCGTGAACATGCGCATCGGTGAGCATCGTGATCTTCCCGATCTGGTAACCATCTACAACCACTACGTGCGGACCTCACATGTCACGTTCGATCTCGAGCCATTCACCGCAGACGAACGGGAGGATTGGTTTGCCGGATTTCGCCACGCGGGACGACAGCGGCTGCTGGTAGCTGAGACCGGTGCGGGAGTCGTCGGGTACGCGACGAGCACGCCGATCCGTCCAAAACCAGCATACGCAACGTCGGTTGAAACGACCGTGTACCTCGATCCGCATTCCATCCGTCGAGGCATCGGGACTCGGCTGTACGCGGCGTTGTTCAACACCCTCGCGGCCGAGAGCGTCCACCGCGCCTATGCCGGGATCGCCTTGCCGAATCCGGAGTCCATCGCATTCCACGAACGGTTCGGCTTTCGTCATGTCGGTACCTTCGACGAAGCCGGCTGGAAGTTCGGAAAGTTCTGGAATGTCGGGTGGTACGAGCGCCGATTCTGATTATGGAGAGCGACATGAACGATCAAGCGACCACTAAGAGATGCCTTGCCTGCGGAAGCGGCTCGGATTCCGTTCCGCTGCTTACCTTTGAATATCGGGGGAATACCCTGCAGATCTGCCCGCAGCACCTTCCCGTACTGATCCACGATCCTGCGAGACTGGTCGGTCGGCTCCCCGGAGCAGAGAACCTGCGGCCAGCAGATCATCATGACTAGACAGGTGCAGCGGCACTCGGAAGCATCGCGGGGGTAGTCCATCAACACAGCACAATCGGAGGTATCTCAGATGCTACGGTTCGTGACCCCACGATCAACGTTCCAGATCACCGCGCTCCTTCTCGCAGCTTGTTCCGGTGTGACGCCGTCCGCGCTCGGTCAGTCCGCGCTCACCGCCAACATCGTGACACTCGACGACCCCACCGCCAGGCCCGCCGCAGCCATTGTCGATGTAGCGTGGATCGCAGGCCACTGGAGAGGCGAGGCACTCGGTGGCACTGCCGAGGAGGTGTGGAGCCCACCACTCGGCGGCACCATGATGGGCATGTATCGCCTGCTCAACGGCGAATCAGTGAGGTTTTACGAATTGCTGACCATCGTGGAGGAAGCTGGGAGCCTGATCCTCCGGCTGAAGCACTTCAATCCCGATCTCACCGGTTGGGAGGCACAGGACGAGACAGTCGAATTCCGGCTCGTACGCCTGACCGCGAACGAGGCGTACTTCGATGGCATGACCTTCCGACGCAGCGACGAAGACAGGCTCCATGTATTCGTCGCCAGTCATCGAAATGACGGCAGCGTGCACGAGTTGGAATTCCCGTATCGCCGCGTCAGGTAGATCGCTCGAAGCTTCGTGGCCCTCGCAGTGATCGACCTCCGGATCCGTCGTGCCACGCCACACGACGCCGCGCTCCTCACCGAGATCGCGATGGCTGCCAAGGCTCTGTGGGGCTACCCGCCTCGATGGCTCGATCAGTGGCGTGGGCTGCTCACCGTCACGCCAGCGTATATCGAAACGAACGAAGTGTTTGTGGCCCAACACCAGGACGCGCTCGTCGGCTTCTGCGCCTTCCAGGATCTCGAGCCATTTTGGGATCTCGACCACCTGTGGGTGCGACCGGACTACGTGAGACGAGGCGTCGGCCGTCGCCTCTTTCAGCACGCACTCCGCGTAGTGCTCAGGCTCCGGCGAGCACCGATCCGTATCGAGTCCGATCCGAATGCCGAGGGCTTCTACGTGAGAATGGGAGCCCGCCGCATCGGCGTCGTCGATGCCACGACGGATGGAGTACCGCGATCGCTGCCCGTCCTGGAGTGGATACCGCGTTCCGGCAACTCCATCTGATACGCCCGGTTGCGCGTGTGAGGTCGGTAGCGGCAACTTGAACTCGCTCGGCACGGCAGCACGAGTCAGCACTACAGCATGGCAGGAGGACCCGTCCAATGGGTCGACTCCTCGTACTGGGCCCCGAGCGCATCGAGAGAGAGCTCGGTCGGATCCGCGGGCAGGACGAAGCAGACCGCGCGTGGCGGCGGCGCGTGGCCATCGTTATCGTGCGCTGTGCGACTTGGTACTTTGGCGGCCTGTTCCTCATCGGCATGAGCTGGCACGTCACGAGCTATGACGTAGCTCGCGTACTCTACGTCTTGGGAATGCTGGCTGCCGCGACCGGTCACGTATTCACCGTTCTGACCTTCTGGCTGCGGGAGATCTGACACTGAGCACCTGAACGATCGTTACCCTTTCAGCCAGGACCCGACCTCGACCTCCTCACCCCACCCCCCGCGAATGAATCGACGGTTCGTCATCCTCGTTGTGCTCGCACTGGCCGAGCTGCTCGGCATGAGCCTGTGGTTCTCCGCAAACGCAGTGGCCGACGAGTTTCAACAGCTCTGGTCACTCGACCGAGGGCAGACGGGATGGCTCACCACAGTCGTGCAATTGGGGTTCGTCGTCGGTACTGCGGCCGCCGCGTTCTTGAATCTCGCCGACGTCGTTCCCGCCCGAACCTACTTCGCGTCCGCCGCATTACTGGGGGCTATGGCGAACGCCGCACTCACCTTGGCCCCAAGCTACGGTGCTGCACTTGCGCTCCGGTTCGCCACCGGTTTTTGCCTCGCGGCGGTCTATCCTCCCGGTATGAAGATGATCGCGACGTGGTTCCGTCACGGCCGTGGGCTTGCCATCGGCACGTTGGTCGGCGCGCTCACCGTCGGGAAGGCAGCTCCGTATTTGATGCGGGCCTGGGTACCGGGGGGGATTGCTCCCGTCGTCCTCAGCGTCTCCGGTGGCGCCACACTCGCGGCGTTGCTCGTGCTAACCACCTACCGCGACGGCCCGTACCCTTTTCCCCGGCGCCCTTTTTCGTGGCACCTCGTTGGGAGTGTCCTGCGCCAGCGGGAGATGCGGCTCGTCACCGGAGGATATCTCGGCCACATGTGGGAGCTCTATGCGTTCTGGACTTGGATCCCGGCATTCCTGGCCGCCAGCGCGGCGCATCACGCGATGCGCGGCGGGCCCGCAGTGCCGGACGAGACCGTGAACCTCGTGGCATTCGTCGCCATCGCCCTGGGCGGGCTCGGATGTGTATGGGGCGGCTGGGTTGCCGACCGTATCGGTTACGACCGACTGGTGGTCCGGGCCATGACCGTGAGTGGCATGTGTGCTCTCGCAATTGGGGCGGTCTTCGGCACGAGCTTCTGGCTCCTCGTGCCGCTCGCTGTTCTCTGGGGGATCGCTGTCATCGCCGATTCAGCACAGTTCAGCGCAATGATCACCGAGGTCGTTCCCGCCCACGCAGTGGGAACGGCGCTGACACTGCAAACCTCCCTTGGATTCCTCCTCACCATGCTCACGATTCAGCTCGTGCCTGCCATTGCCGACGGGATCGGTTGGCGGTGGGCGTTCGCGATCCTCACGCTCGGCCCCGCGTTCGGAATCTGGTCGATCCGCCTACTCCGCCGACCGCGAGACGAATGACTCGCCCGCGTGTTCCGTGGCGGCCGTTGCCGAGACAGATCGATCCCCACTAGCTTGTGCCACGAAGTCGGCCCGGCACAGGTGGCCGAGCCATCGGAATTCTGTGGCTCTGAGAGGTAGCAGCATGCAGAGATACCGCGTTCGTATGTTGTTGTTGTCTACCGTGACATCGGTCGCCGCGCTCATGGCGTGCAGCGACGCCATGACTACCCACCAGGTCATCGCACCTGCGGATCTCGCTCGGCTCCTCGCCTCCGACTCCGCTCCACTTGTCCTCGACGTCCGCGCACCGGGAGAATACCGCAACGGACACGTGCCGGCCGCACTCAACATCCCCCATGTGCAGGTCGGTGCACGTCTCACCGAGATTCCCAGCGACCGGCACGTTGTCGTCTACTGCGAGGAGGGACCTCGTGCCGAGTACGCTGAGTCCGTGCTCAAGGAAGCGGGCTACAACGTACTGCACCTCGACGGGGACATGGCGGGCTGGCGTCGCAGTCGGCTGCCTGTCGAAACGCGGTAGGGCCGTTACCGCGGCTCGACGACCCCGGCCGATCGAATCGTACCAACGCCGCATTGCCTACACGCTCGACGTACGAACGGATCTACGCGGTCGTCCGCCGCATTCCACGAGGTCGCATCGCAACCTACGGACAGGTTGCAACCCTCGCGGGGTTATCCGGGCACGCTCGTCAGGTCGGTTATGCGTTGAACGCACTTGAGGACGACGCGGCCGTTCCCTGGCACCGCGTGGTCAACGCTCGGGGACGAGTGAGCCCCAGATCACAGCCTGGCTACGACAAACTGCAGCGGGTTCTGCTCGAAGCCGAGGGCATACAGTTTGACAGCGATGGCCGCCTGGACCTTGAGCGCCATCGTTGGCGCCCGCGCTCGCCGTAATCGAGCGATCAACGTGTGATTGACTATAATTCGGTCCCACCCGCAGGGAGCCCGATGGCAGACGCGACCCCGAACATCGTCTTCGATCCGTTGCACGCAGACGTGTTGCCACCTAGAAGGGAGACTGACGGCTCTGCCGGATACGACCTTCGAGCATACTTGCGGGGCCGCCACGTCACCGTGATACGCGGTGTCAGTGGAAAGCGAACGGAGGTACCGGTGACCGACGATCGGCTCCTGCTCGAACCGGGGGACGTTGCTCTCATTCCAACAGGATTCAAGGCTCGCGTCCCCAAGGGCTATGAGGCACAAGTCCGGATTCGCTCCTCCATGGCCTTCCAACGCGGCCTGGTGCTTCCCAACGCCCCTGGGACTATCGACCCGGACTACCCCGACGAATGGTTGGTCATGGTGAAGAATGACTCACCGCGCACGGTCCACGTGGAACACAACGAGCGCGTTGCCCAAGCCGTGCTCAGCAGGTTCGTGGCGTTGCCGTGGACTGCTGGTGCGGTTGGTCAGTCGACCGACCGCGTTGGCGGCCTGGGGAGTACGGGATCGGCGTAGCAGCCGACCATATCGCAGACCAGAGCGGGAAGCACGGATCATGAAGAGCAGCAAGCGCACATACGAGACCGAGCAACTTCGCGTCACCTACGATACCGCACGCTGCATTCACGCTGCCGAATGCGTGCACGGCTTGCCGGAGGTCTTCGACCCCGATCGGCGTCCGTGGATTGATGTCAGTCGCGGCTCGCCGGACGAGGTAGCACGCGTTGTCACAAGGTGCCCAACCGGCGCGCTGAGCGCCCAGCGGCTGGACGGCGGTGCCGCGGAAGCGTCGCCGACCGACAACACGGTAACGGTCTGCCCGGACGGTCCACTCTATGTGAACGGCAACATCACGATCCGGCGCCCTGGCGACGAGGAGCTGCTCCGCGACGTCAGGGTAGCACTGTGCCGCTGCGGTGCCTCGCACAACAAGCCACTCTGTGACGGCCGACACGCAGACGCTGGCTTTCGCGACGACGGGACCCTTCAGGGCGGGACCAAGGACGACGAAGGCGAGTCAGGGGGAGAGGTCACGATCACCGTCCAGCCCGACGGGCCGCTGCTCCTTCGCGGAAACTTCAGAATTGTAGACGGGCTCGGCGTTCCCAAGTCACGCAACAACAAGGCGGCGCTGTGCCGCTGTGGGTTCTCGTACAACAAACCGTTCTGCGACGGATCGCACGCCGACGAAGGTTTCCGGGCGGAATAGGTGCACCATGGTGTTCAGCAGATCGTGACGAGCTCGTCAGATGTGTGGGATGCTCGGTACTCCAAGCCGGGGTACGCATACGGCACCACTCCGAACGCGTTCCTGCGAGCCGTGGCTCACCACATTCCCGGGGGTCGCGTCCTGAGCCTCGGGGAGGGCGAGGGACGTAACGCGGTGTACCTTGCACGGAAAGGGCACCAGGTGCATGCCGTCGATGCTTCGAGGGTTGGCCTCGAGAAAGCCAGCCGTCTCGCGGCAGCGGCCGGCCTGTCCATCACCACAGAAGTCACCGATCTGTCGGACTATGTTATCGAGCCGGACTCGCGGGACGGCATTGTTTCCATATTCTGCCATCTACTCCCCGACATCCGCACGCGTTTACACAAAGCTGCGGCAGCCGGCCTCCGGCCCGGCGGAGCGTTGATTCTCGAAGCCTATTTACCTCGCCAGCTCGACTACGGCACGGGTGGACCGCCCATCCGAGAGCTACTGGTGTCGCTGACCGAGCTCCGCGAGGAGCTCGTAGGACTCGATCTCGTCGTGGCACGGGAGGTCGATCGGGACGTGGTCGAAGGCCGGCTGCATCACGGCAGGAGCGCTGTCGTGCAAGTGGTCGGGCGTAAACCCGCGACGTAGGAGACCCTGCCCATTCCAGCGACACGCCGGACCGCCGTGCTGTCCATCCTGAGCCTCCTGGCCGGAAGCTCGTGCACCGGATCGGACCCGGGCCCGATCCCGATTTCCTGGGAACCCATGACGGCGGTCAACAACGCCCTCCCACCGGGTGTCCGGGTCTACGCCGGCTTAAACAGTGCGCTGCCACTTCGAGCCTGGTATGTCCGCGTCGACGAACGTGATCCATCGATCGTCACTCGGGTGCTGATGTCCGACGACATTGCAGACAACCGCGAGACCGTGACCAGCTTTGCCGCGGACCATGATGCATGCGTGGCTGTCAATGCCGGCTACTTCAACATGAGCCGAACGCCCGCCATCCATGCCGGTTTGCTGTTGACGGCCGGTCAGCTTCGAGCGGCGGCGACGCGAACGGTGACACGAGACTCGCTCCGATACGAGACTGCGCGGGCCGCGATCGGCTTCACAGAGCATGATGAGATCGAAATCACGTGGGCCTCGACGCATAACGACACGGTTCTCGCCTGGCGAACGCCGCCAGCACACCGCCCGGGCGTGCCCTCGAGCCTCCCACCTCGACAACGAGCCCGTCGATGGGACGTTCGGGACGCCGTCGCGGCTGGTCCCATGTTGGTGGTCGATGGACGGCCTCGCGTGACCGTCGACGAGGAGGTGTTCTTCGGCAGTTCGATTCCCAGGGTCCATCCACGAACTGCCGTAGGCATCACCGGCGACGGGGCACTCCTCATCGTGGTGGTCGATGGCCGACAACCGCAGAGTCGCGGTGTCGATCTCGAGGAGCTCGCAACCATCCTGCAGGACCTGGGTGCCGTACAAGCGCTCAATCTGGACGGCGGCGGATCGTCTGCCCTCGTCGTGAACGGAGTGCTCCTGAACCGCCCCGCGGGAAGCAGCGAGCAGCGTGAGGTGATGTCGGCCCTCGTCACCTTCTGCGACGGGTCCCAATCCACGGAACAGGAGCGGTGAGATGTCCGAGCCATCACACCGACACATGACGGCCGCAGCGTTCCGACGGGCAGGCTACCAGACAGTCGATTGGGTCGCACGATACCTTGAGGAACTCGAGCGGTTCCCAGTCCTCTCCCAAGCCGAACCGGGAGAGATTCGCGCCCGACTTCCCGCGACGCCGCCGGTGCAGGGCGAGCCATTCGACGCAATTCTGCGAGACCTGGACGAGATTGTCATACCAGGCATTACGCACTGGCAGTCACCCAACTTCTTCGCCTATTTTCCCGCCAACGCCTCCCCACCTGCCATGCTCGGCGACCTGGTGTCTTCAGGACTCGGCGTGCAAGGCATGTCATGGACCACCAGCCCCGCCTGCACGGAACTCGAGACACATGTGCTCGACTGGTTGGTGGAGCTCCTCGGACTACCGCAACGATTCAACTCTTCGGGGAGCGGCGGCGGAGTCATTCAAGACACGGCATCGTCCTCCACGTTGTGCGCCGTAGTGGCGGCTCGGGAGCGCGCCAGCAGTTACCGAACCAACGAGACGGGTGTGGATCGGCGTTTCACCGCGTACGCTTCGACGCAAGCACATTCGTCAGTCGAAAAGAGTATCGCGATTGCAGGCATCGGCCGGGAGAACCTCCGGCGCATCGAAGTGGATGAGGCATTCGCGATGCGGCCGGAGATGCTGGAACGCGCGATCGACGACGATCGCCAAGCCGGCCGCATTCCGTTCCTCGTGTGCGCCACCGTCGGTACGACATCGTCCACTGCCATCGACCCGGTCCGCGCGATTGGAGAGATCTGTCAGGGCAATGAACTCTGGTTGCACGTCGACGCCGCCCTCGCGGGAAGCGCGGCCCTATGCCCTGAACATCGATGGGTCCACGACGGCATGGAGCTGGCGGATAGCTACTGTTTCAACCCGCACAAGTGGATGCTCACTAACTTCGATTGCGATGCGTTCTACGTCGCCGACCGCTCCGGACTGATCCGAGCCCTCCGCGTCCTCCCGGAGTACCTGCGAACCACAGCGACGGAATCAGGTGCAGTGTTCGATTATCGCGACTGGCATATTCCGCTTGGCCGGAGGTTTCGGGCGCTCAAGCTGTGGTTCGTCATTCGCCACTACGGCGTCGATGGGTTGCGCGATCACATCCGCCGGCACGTAGCGCTCGCCCGAGACTTCGCCTCCTGGGTGAATGCGAGCCCGCAGTACGAAATCGTCGCACCCGTGCCACTCAATCTCGTCTGTTTCCGCCACATCGGTGGTGACGCCGTCAACGAGCGTATCATGAACCGCCTCAACGCATCCGGAGCCGTCTTCCTCACCCACACTCGGCTCCACGATCACACCGTGCTCCGGATGGCCATCGGCGGGCCCTATACCGAGCGGCGGCACGTCGAGCGCGCCTGGGAACTCCTCCAGCAAGCGGCCACGGCCGAGACCGGAAAGAGCGACTAGACGTATGGTACGGGCATCCCGGTTGACCTCTCTCTCCCGCTGGCTCAGAGGTCTCGGCCTCGTCTTCATGTTGGGATCGCTTGGATACACCCTGGCAGTCAAGAGCGCACTCGACTCACAGCGAGCGACCGTAGCGTCGCTGTCTCGGAGCCTCGACAGCCTCCAAGTCGTCGCCAGCGATACTGCCATCGCGGACCCCCCAGGGGATCGCCCAACACATGCAGGGAACGCGCCGCGGCCTCTCACAGGCACGCGATCACCTCCAGCGTCGGGAACGGGACTGGGATGACCTATGGCGTTGGAACGGCCGCGGACCGATGCTCGTTGTCTTGGGGGTGGTGTTGCTGATGATGGGTCTTCGACTGAAGCGATTCGAAGAGTCGGGCACCTAGGAGCGTCACCCCAGACTCAGGACGCGGAGGCTCGCATGCCGTTCGAACTGGACCACACTATTCGGATACTCGCCCGCACGCCTGACGTGCTGCGCGTGCTGCTTGACGGCCTCTCAGAAGGTTGGTGGCACCACACGGAGGGACCAGACACGTGGAGCCCGTTTGATGTTGTCGGGCACCTGATTCATGGCGAAGAGACCAACTGGATCCCGCGCGCGCAGATCATCCTCGAGCGCGGCGAAAGCCGCCAGTTCGAGCCGTTCGATCGGTTTGCGCAGTTCGCAGATTCCGAAGACAAATCTCCACGCCAGCTGCTCGACGAGTTCGCCCAGCGTCGCGCGCGAAGCGTCGAGACGCTTCGCGCATGGAAGCTCTCCGATGCAGACCTCGATCGCCGAGGACGACACCCCGAGTTCGGATCCGTCACGCTGCGGGAACTCCTGGCGACCTGGGTCGTGCA
The DNA here is from genome assembly GCA_039588295.1 of Gemmatimonadota bacterium. GTDB lineage: Bacteria > Gemmatimonadota > Gemmatimonadetes > Gemmatimonadales > GWC2-71-9 > JAOTVV01. Next base: position 386,956 of record JBDHAB010000001.1, on the reverse strand, counting down.
CGACTTCGGACACCTTGGACAAATCACGCGAGTGATGGCGAAGCGATACGGCGGCGCCGTGGGACCGTGGAAGGCATACCTCCGGGTACTCGGCGACTGACGGGATGGATTCACCAAACTCCCCGACTCTCGGTTTCACCCAAGCTACTTGACACAACGCTAGCTATATGATATCATATTGATAGTCTTCTTCGCAGGAGGCAGCGGTGATTAAGGAACAGCAGCGTGAGGTCGGGTCGGGCTATACCGCCCTCGCCGGACTCATCTTCGGGATGTTCGTGGTTGGCTACTGGTTCTTCACTGCGGTGCGCGCAGAGTCGGTGGGACAGATCATTGCCGCCAGCTTCGTGTTCACGGTGCTGTCGTTCTTGATGGCCGGCTTCTTCGTGGTCAACCCGAACGAGGCCCGGATACTACAGCTCTTCGGGAAGTACGTGGGCACGGTGAAGACGCCCGGCCTGCGGTACGCGAACCCCTTCTACACGAAGCGGAAGGTGTCGGTTCGGGTGCGCAACTTCGAGACGGGCAAGCTCAAGGTCAACGACTGCAACAGCAACCCGATCGAGATCGCTACCGTCGTGGTCTGGCGTGTGGTCGACACCGCCGAGGCGTTGTTCGAGGTCGATGACTTCGAGGAGTACGTCCACGTGCAGAGCGAGGCCGCACTCCGTGGGCTCGCAACACGGTACCCGTACGACGCCCACGAGACCCATGAGGAAGCGCTCACGAGCCACACCGCGCAGATCGCTGAGCAGCTTCAGACAGAGATCCAGGAGCGTCTGGAAAAGGCCGGGGTCGAGGTCCTCGAAGCACGCATGAGCCACCTGGCGTATGCGCCCGAGATTGCCCACGCGATGCTGCAGCGCCAGCAGGCGAGCGCGATCATTGCCGCCAGGCGCAAAATTGTGGACGGCGCCGTCGGCATGGTTGAAATGGCCCTGGAGCAGCTCTCTCAGAAGAACATCATTCAGCTCGACGAGGAACGACGGGCGACGATGGTGAGCAACCTGCTCGTGGTCTTGTGCTCGGATCGCGGGACGCAGCCGGTCGTGAACACGGGGTCATTGTACCAGTAGCCGTGTCGTGGTCGATCGAAAGGCGTTCCTGCTCCGACTCGATCCTGAGACGTATGCCGCCGTCGAACGCTGGGCAAAGGACGAGCTGCGCAGCGTGAACGGCCAGATGGAGTTCTTGCTGAGACGTGCGCTGCGCAGCGCCGGGAGATCCAAGCGAGCGGAGAGCGACGGCGAGGCTGACTGACGCAGCTCGCAAGACGGGTGGGTGGCGGTGCGAACGGCACCGTTACCCGTTTGGGGCATGTCGTGGCGACGATAACGTCGCTAGCCTACTAGAGCTTCCAGGTCCTTCGCGGCGTGCTCAAGGATGTCCCGTACCTTACGGCGTTCTTCCTGATCGTCCCGCAACTTCCACGCAGCGCGGTAGCTTTGGGTCACTATCCTGCCGACAAGACGGGTCACCTCGGGCATCGGATCACTCAGTAGGTTGTCGATCGTCTCCTCGACGCGGTCGAAGATGTCTTCCACGGTTGACTTATTCTCCACCAGGAATGCGCGGCCGTCATCGGTAATCGAGTAGACGCGTTTGCCCTCCCGCTCCTCACTCAGTACGAGTCCCTCATCTTCGAGCCACTGCAATGTGGGATACACCGTCCCCGGAGATGGCTTGTAACATCCGTGCGTCCGTTCTTCGAGAGCTTTCATCACCTCGTAGCCATGCATCGGCTTATCCCGGAGGAGCTTGAGAATCACGTACTTCATGTCGCCCGGTTCGAACCACACACGACGACGGCGGCGGCCGCCTTTGCCACCGCCCCACCCCCACCACTCGCCTGGACCGAATCCGAATCCCCAGGTGGATCCTCTCATGCGATCACCTCACTCCTTCAACGGCAAGATATATCGTGGCGTTGTTACGGCCGTAATATCGTACGATATATCTTAGCTGTCAAGCGGCGAGGCGACTCGGTGTGTACCGACACCGGGACGAGCTCGACGTCGCTGCGGTGACGCGGTTCCGCCTCATCCACCTCCCGAAACGCTGAGTCCAAGACCAGACGGACCGCGGTCTCGCGTCAACCACGACGGCCGCATACGTTTGCCCCCATTCCCGACCCAAGGCGCAACCATGATCCATCGTTTCACACTCGCCCTCGCAGCCGTCGTGTTCGCGGCGATGGCCGGTTCAGCCCCGGCGCAGGAGCCGTTCGACTTCTACGACCGGGGGCCATACCGACCCGCCGTCCCACGGCCACACAGCCTCCTAGGATACGGCGCCGGCGCGCGCCACACTCAGTACCAGGAGCAGCAGCGCGTGCTCGACGCGATGATCGCAGCCGCTGGGGATCGGGTCCGAACCGAGGACATTGGCGTGACCGAGGAAGGCCGCGTGATGCGTGCGCTCCTGATCTCGGCACCGGAGAACATCGCGCGGCTCGACGAGATTCGGGAAGACCTCGCCCGCTTGGCCGACCCCCGCGCCACGACTTCCGCGGAGGCTGCGAGCATCGCCGCCCGCACGCCGGCCGCCGTCATGCTCTCGTTCTCGATCCACGGAAACGAGCCGGGTGGCTTCGAGGCCGCCATGTGGGTGGCGCACCAGCTGCTGGCCTCCGAGGAACCGCAAACGCTCGGGATGCTCCAGCACACCCTCGTCATCCTCAATCCGTCGGCCAACCCCGACGGCCACGAGCGCTTTGCGGTCTGGTATAACTCGCTCGCCGTCGGAACGGACGAGCCCTTTGCGTACGAGTGGAACGAACCCTGGGGTATCTGGGGCCGTTACAGCCATTACCGGTTCGACATGAACCGGGACTTCCTCGCCCTCACGCAGAAGCCCACACGTGCCATGCTCCGAGCGCTCATGCGCTGGCACCCACAAGTATTCGTCGATCTGCACAGCACGACCGAACAGTTCTTCTTCCCGCCGCCCGCAACGCCCGTCAACGCGAATCTGCCGCCGCAGACAGCGCGCTGGCTCGAGGCATTCGGTCGCGCGAACGCGGCGGCATTCGACCGTTACGGGTGGCAGTACTTCACCCGGGACGTCTTCGATCTGTTCTACGTCGGCTACTTCGACGCCGGCCCCTCGCTCCATGGCGCGACCGGAATGACCTACGAGACGGACGGCGGGAAGGCGTTCAGGCGTCGCCGCGACGACGGGACAGTCATCACGTTCGCCGAAGGGATCGCGCATCACTACGTCGCGGCACTGGCTACCGTCGAAACCGCGGCAACCCATCGGGAAGCACTCCTACGCGATTACCACGATTTCTTCCGCACGGCGATGGACGAGGGCCGGTCGGGGCCGATGAAGCGTATCGTCGTGCTGCCGGACAACGACGCCACGAACGCCGCGCGACTGGCATGGCTGCTCCTGCAACACGACATCGAGGTGCAACGGCTCACCGCCCCGCATTCAGCGTCAACCGCCTATGGCTACCACGCCGGACCATCCGCAGATGCGTCTCGCCGGACCTTTCCGGTCGGCGCGCTCGTGATCGACCTGGAGCAACCACAGGGGCGAATCGCCCGAGCGTTGCTCGAGCCGCGCGCCGAGCTAGACCGTGATTTCTTCGAGCGCCAGGTGGCGAAGTTCGAACGGAATCAGCGTCGCGGACCTGGTGCCACCACCGAGCGGTACGAGTTCTACGACGTCACGGCCTGGTCGTTACCGCTCACCCTGGGGCTCGAGGCATACTGGACCGAGGACACACGGCCAGTGGAAGGTGTGCGCCTCGTGATTCCGTCGGACGGTGATCCAATTCGAGCCTTGGCGCCGGCGGGACGAGCATCCGGTCGAGCGAACTCGGCATATCTCTTCGCCAACGACCGACAAGCTGCAGTCGAGCTCGCGCTCGCCTTGCTCCGGGAAGGCTTCGTCCTGAACGTGAGTCGCGAGCCACTGCGCGCCGACGGCCAGAGCTACCCTCGCGGCACCTTCGTCGTTCGGACGGAGCGGAATCCGGAGGCCGTACACCAGCGGATCGCTACCCTGGCGCACGAGATCGGCGCCCAGGTGACCGCCGTCCAATCCGCGTTCCCCGATTCCGGTGCCGTGGGTGTCGGCTCCCGAAATGTGGATCCCGTGTATCGCCCCCGCGTGGCCGTCACCGCAGGTGCAGGCATCAGCACGACGAGCTACGGCGGACTCTGGTACTTTCTAGAACGCGAGCTGCACCACCCGTTCGTGCCGGTCTCACTCTCGAGCGTTGGGCGGATGCACACGTTATCCGATTACAACGTGTTCATCATCCCAAGCGGCAGCCCGAGCACGATCCGCAGGGAATTGGGTGCAGGCGGAATCGCCAGGCTCAAGCAATGGGTTCGGGACGGAGGGGTGTTGATCGCCTACGACAACGCCGCCTTGTTCCCGGGACACGAAGATGTTGGCTTGAGCACTGTGGAGGCACTTGAACCCGAGGACGAGGATGAGAAGAAGGCGGCTGCAGACAGTCTGCAGAGTGGTGCGGAACTCACACCCCCGCTCGCGTCACCGGAAGCCGACACCGATCGACCGGGCCCGGTACCCGGGTCCATCTTCCGTGCCACTCTCGACGCGAGTCACTGGCTGACGATGGGTTTTCGGAGCAACACGTTGCCGGTGATGCTCCGGGGCAGCACGATGCTCGCGCCGTCGAAGCGTGGTGACAACCCCGTGGTGTTCGTGGGCGACTCTCTGCTGCTCGCAGGCTTCGCCTGGCCCGATAACACAGAGCGTCTGCTGAACGAAACGGTGTGGGCCACCGCCGAGTCGCTGGGTCGCGGGCAAGTCGTGCTGTTTGCAGACGACCCATTGTACCGGGGCTTCTGGCGCGGTCCGGCCCGACTGCTCACGAATGCCATGTTGTTCGGGCCAGGCAGGTGAGCTGGGCACGGCCCTGCGACCCGACGACCCTATGAAGAGCAAACGGGGCGGATCGCCCAACGATCCGCCCCGTCCTCTGCCGCCGCGCTACCGCGAGTTACCGATTCTCGTCGCGCCAGAAGAAGCCCCGATCCCGCTCCGGGATCGTGACCGTTACCGTCTGCCGGCGCTGGTTGCGCATCACCTCGACGTTCATGCTCTCACCTTCCTCGTAGGAGCGCATGATCCGCAAAGCATGGGATGGGCTCGTCGGCTTGCGGCCATCGATATCGAGGATCACATCTCCACTCTGGAGACCGATGTCCTCCTCTTTCGGTGCGCGAACGACCAGCACGCCTTCTGTCGTGCCAAAATACTGACCCAGTTCCTCATCGAGCGTCACCAGCTCCATATCGAGCCAGCCGAACGGTAGGAAGGCCCTGGCGATCATAGGGGCGTTGAACGCGTACTCCGACGGCTCGAACCGCGGCACATCGATCTTCATCTCTGGCATGGCCCGGATGAAGACGTTCCCGGAGTCGCCGCCATACGCGAAGGCGAAGTTCGAAGCCTCAAGCTCTCGCACGATGACGTCGGCCGTCTGTGTCGCGCCATCACGCTCAAACTCGACCCGGAGCACATCGCCGTCTTCGAGCTCTCCAATGACGTCGACGAGCTTCTCATTGGGCGTGTCATCCTGTTTGTCGACCTGACGGAGTGACTGGCCGTTCGCCCGGAGAATCACGTCGCCGACCTTGACGCCGGCTGCTTCGGCGGGCCCGCCTGGCGTGACCGCTTCGACGACGGCGCCTCGTAAGTCGTCACTGTCCGCGCTCAGGATGACACCCATCTTCGGTCGCCCGGAGACGAGGATGTTCACTCGACGATCGCCTTCAGGGCTCACGTAGAGACGAGACAGCAACCCACGGTAATCGTCACTCCGCAGCTCGCGTTGGGCCGCGCGTAACGCATCGAGCGCCTCGCGCAGGGAGCGGTTTGCCTGCTCTCCGTCAGCCGCTCGCAGCTCCTGTAAAGCATGCTCTAACTGTTTCTGCGCCTGCTCGACCCGGCGCTGCGCTTCTTGCATCTCGCGCTCGCGCTCCTTCTCCTGGGCCGCCGCGACACTCGGTACGGCAACCGCCAGCGCGAGAAGCAGAGTAAGAAAATTCCGAATTCTCATGACTGCATCACTCCTTGAAAGCTCAACCACACACGAGAGCACGTGTCAAAACCCAACGTACGTCGCCTGCTGTACATGGGTTTGCACCAATTGATCCATCAGGGTCACACGTTCGCGCCACAGATCGGCCATCCCGTCCCGGGATACCGCGGCGGCGCGCGCGCGCTCGATGCCCAGATCGACGACTGCGATCCGATCCTCGAGATCTGCAATGGTCGCGGCGGTCACACCGTTGACCACCCGCCCCTGCACGGGAAGGCGCTGGAGGACGCCCTCCAACTGCTGTGATTCCTCTACGAGGGCCGCGACTTCCTCTGCCGCGAGTGTGTCGGCACCTCCGCCCACCATGGCGCGACCACCGACGAAGAGCACCAACGCTGCAGCCGCCGCCAGGCCCCCCCACCCGAAGCGCTGAACACGCGCTCGCCGTCGCGAGGCTGCAAGCGCCTCTCGAACCACCGGCCACCGATCGTGCGGCGCCGCGAACGCACGCAGCGCCTTGAGAGCAGCCACCCGCTGGTGCAGACCGTCGAGTTCCGCCCGACACGCTTCGCAGCTCTCCAAATGCGTCCGCGCCGCGGCAGAACCCTCACCGTCTCGCACTTCCAAGAGTTCCGTAATCATGCAGTGTCTCAGCATTGCGCCTCCTCGCCGAGCAACCTTCGCAGCCGTGCGTGCGCACGCGACAGCTGGGACTTGGAGAAACTCGCGGTCTTGCCCATCAGCTCGGCAATCTCCTCGTGCGTGTATCCCTCGACATCGTGCAGCCACACCACCGCGCGTGACGTCTCCGACAACTGCTGCAGCGCGGCCTCGAGATCCATCCGCAACCCCACATCGCCGTCCCGCCGACCAGCCCAACTCCCATCCTCTTCCAACTCCTCGGTGTCCCGGTACTTCTCGTGCCTGAGACGAATCAACGCCTTGCTTGCCGCCACGCGCTTGATCCACGCCGTGAGACTTCCCGGCGCTGTCCCGCGGAACCGCTTGAGGCTGCGGCAGACCTCCAGGAACGTCTCCTGGAGCACCTCCTCGGCCTCCTCCGGTGCACGGCAGATCCGCCGAGCGAGGGTGTAGACCGTTCCCTCGTAGGCGCGGTAGACCCGCTCGAGCGCCTCGAGATCGCCAGTCTTTGCCCGCTGGATCGCGAGCTCGTCTACCGCTGTCAGGGTGATCTCTGCCATGCCCGATTGAATAGATGCATCCGGGTGGAAAGGGGTCGCAGCGACGGGTGCCGGGAAGCGCGAGCGAAGGAGAACGATCCGTTACCGGTCGGTACCGGTCCCGCTCGCTCTCGGGCTCCCTACAACACCAGATTCACGAGCCGGTTCGGTACGTAAACCGTCTTTCTGATTGCACTTCCGTCGGCATACCGCCGGATGCTTTCTTCGGCGAGCGCGCGTTCTACCGCCTCCTGCTCCGTCAGCCCGGCCGATACCCACATCCGGCCGCGAACCTTGCCGTTCACCTGTATCACGAGCTCGACCTGCTCCTCTTTCGCGAGAGCGGCATCGAAGGACGGCCAGGTGGCTTGGAACACGCTCGTGTCGTGCCCGAGACGCTCCCAGCATTCCTCGGCCATGTGCGGCGCCAGCGGTGCGAGCATGACTGCCAGCGGCTCAAGCAGCGGTGCCGCTACCGCCTGGTCCGCCTCGCCCTCCGCACGCAGCACGTTGACGTACTCCATGAGCTTGGAGATCGCCGTATTGTATCGCAGCTCGTCGATATCGACGCTGACGCCGCGGATGGTCTGATGAAGCTTCCGCACGGCGGTCGGCGGCATGGTCTCAGCATCCCCGAGCCGCACGGACTTGACGAGCCCCCACACCTTGTCGAGGAACCGCCGAATGCCCGAGATCCCCTCGTCTCGGAAATCGCCGCCTTCCTGATACGGCCCCAAGAACATGAGGTACATCCGGAATGTGTCTGCACCCCACTTGGCGATGTGCTCATCGGGCACCACGACGTTGCCGCGCGACTTCGACATCTTCGCGCCGTCCTTGACAATCGTCCCATGCGCCCGAAACCGTGCGAACGGTTCCTCGAAGTCCAGATGACCCAGATCGTACAGCGCCATCGTAATGAACCGAGAATACATGAGGTGCAACACCGCGTGTTCGTTGCCCCCAATGTACGATTTCACCGGCAGCCACTTGTGCGTCAGCTCCCGATCGAACGGGCGGTCGTCGTATTCCGTTGACGGGTAGCGGATGAAGTACCACGAGGAATCGAGAAATGTATCCGACACGTCGGTCTCACGCCGTGCCGCAGCGCCACACTGAGGACACGGTACCCGGTGCCACTCCTCATGCCGTGCAAGCGGTGAGATACCACTCTCGTCAGGACGGAAGTCTTCGAGCGGCGGGAGAATCACGGGAAGATCCTCCTCGGGTACCGGCACGGTCCCACACGCGTCGCAGTAGATAATCGGAATTGGTGGTCCCCAATACCGCTGGCGCGAGATGCACCAGTCGTGGAGTCGGTATTGCACCTGCCGCTCGCCCGCGTTCTGCTGCTCCAGCCACTTCGTGATCGCGCCAACCGCTTCGCGGCACCCCATGCCGTCGAACTGCCCGGAATTGACCATGGTGCCATCCCAGCCGGAGTACGGCAGCTGGGCCTGGGCCTCGTCCTCCGGCTGCACGACTCGACGGATCTCCAGCCCGAATCGCTGCGCGAACTCGTAGTCGCGCGCGTCATGCGCCGGCACGGCCATGATGGCTCCCGTGCCATACTCCATGAGGACGTAGTCGGCGATCCAGATCGGCACCGATTCACCTGTCGCCGGATTCGTGCAGTAGGCGCCGGTGAACACTCCGGTCTTCTCCTTGTCGCCGATTCGGCGTGACACGATATCCATCGCCGCGGCACGGTGACGATACCCCTCGACCTCCCTCAGCTGCGCGTCGGTCGTGAGCTCCACGACAAGCGGATGCTCAGGCGCGAGCACCATGTAGGTGGCGCCGAACACCGTGTCGGGTCTGGTTGTGAACACGCTGATCGATCTGCCAGACTCGGCTGCAAACACCAGCTCCGCACCCTCCGACTGCCCAATCCAATTCGTTTGCATGAGTCGGGTGGATTCCGACCAATCCAACGTCTTGAGGTTCTCGAGGAGCCGTTCCGTGTACGCGGTGATTCGGAAGAACCACTGCTCGAGAAGTCGCTGATGCACGAGCGTTTCGGGATGGCGTTCACACCGTCCGTCGATCACCTGCTCGTTCGCCAGGACTGTCTTGCACTCGGGACACCAATTGACCGGGGCCTTCTTCTTCACGGCCAAGCCAGCCCCGTAGAGTTGGAGAAAGATCCACTGGGTCCAGCGATAGTACCGCGGGTCGGTGGTGGATACCTCGTGATCCCAGTCCAGCATCAATCCGACACGCCGGAGCTGCTCGCGGAACCGGGCGATGTTCTGCGGGATCAGAACCGCCGGGTGCGTGTTGACCTTCAGTGCGTAGTTCTCCGAGTGGATGCCGAACGCGTCAAAGCCGATTGGCTCGAACACATCCCACCCCTGCAGCCGCCGGAACCTCCCGTGGACGTCACTTCCCACGAAGGCGAACACGTTGCCCACGTGGAGACCCTCCGCCGAGGGATAGGGATACATCATCAGGTTGAAATACGGACGCCGGGCGCCGTGAACGTCGGCCGCATTCGTCCGGCGCTCGTGCCACAGGCGGTGCCACTTTGCTTCGACGGCCTGTGGATCGTAACGATCGTTCTGCGTTGAGGTGCCAGGCATATCAATGGTAATGTAAGCGTCTCTCAGCCGGCCGCGACGCCGTTGAGCGAAGCCACGCGGACCTCCAGCACATCGGCGAGATTCCGCAGGGACGCGACCGCCGCGGCATCGGGGGCGTGATCGACGACGATCGCGGCGAGGGCGGTGGTGCCCGACTCATCACGGCTCCGGGACTGGTGGTAGGACCCTATGTTGATCTCAGCCTCTCCGAGAACGCTCCCAACACGTCCGATGACCCCAGGGACGTCCCGGTTGCGGAGGACCACCACAAAGCCCTCAGCCGGCACATCCACGTGGTACCTGTCGATCCGGACGATGCGGCCCACACGGTCCCCGATGAGCGCGCCCTCAACTGCTATCGAGCGGCCCCCGCTCTGCAAGACGACACCCACCGTAGTCTCGAACCCGGACAACGGCCCACCGGCCCGACGACTGATCTCGATCCCGCGCTGCGCCGCCCGTTCCGCGGCATTGACGAGGCTCACCTGCGCCACACCAGTCGCGGTAAGAACCCCCTCGACGGCCGCGAGCATGGCGGGGCGCGGAGCAGCTTCGTCGCTGCCTCCATAGACCACCTCGATCGCGTTCACCGGGCCTGCGGCAATTCCCGCTGCAAGGCGTCCAAGCCGCCGAGCGAGCTCCAGTACGCTGGCGACCCGCGACAGCGCGTCGCTCGAAACCCCGGGAAGATTGACCGCCCCTCGCAATGCTCCCCTCAACAAGGCGTCCCGCACTGATCGACAGATCTCCGTGGCGACTCGGTCCTGGGCCTCGGGCGTAGACGCGGCGAGATGCGGGGTCAGGAGCAGACCGTCAGCCTGCCGCAGTGGCGACTCGGCCGGCAGCGGCTCCGGATCGAACACGTCGAGCGCCGCCCCGCCGAGGCGTCTTGCCTCCAATGCTTCGAGCAACGCCTTGTTGTCGATCAAACCACCTCGCGCCGTGTTGATGACCACCGCGCTCGGCTTCATCTGGGCCAGGCGCTTTCTGTCGAGCAGGTGTCGGGTCTCGTCGGTCAGCGGGAGGTGGAGTGAGATGACGTCCGCCTGGGCCAGGAGATCGTCCAGCGACAGCAACTCGATGCCGAGACCCCGGGCGCGCTCCTCCGGGAGATACGGGTCATGGGCGATGACCTGCATGCCAAGCGCACGACCGATGGTCGCAACACGCACTCCCACGCGTCCAAGCCCCACGATCCCCATCCGCTTCCCATTAAGTTCACTGCCAGCGAATTGCCTGCGGTCCCATTGGCCCTCACGCATGCTCACGGCCGCGGCCGGGATTCGACGCACCAAGGCGAACAGCAGCGCCACGGCGTGCTCGGCGGCACTCACCGTATTCGCACCAGCTGCGTTGAGGACCGCGATGCCTCGCCGCGTTGCGGCTTCGACGTCGATGTTGTCGACTCCGGCTCCCGCGCGCGCCACCACCATGAGGTTCGGTGCCGCCGTGATGTGTTCCCGGGTAACGGTGGTATCGGACCGAACGATCAAGGCATGCGCACGCCGCAGCTCTTCCCGGAGACGCTCGGGCTGCCCCACCACCACCACGACCTCCAGGTTCGGCTCCGCCCGGAGCAGTGCGAGACCGGCATCCGCCACGCGGTCGGCGACAGCCACCACGTATCTCATCCCAGCACCGTCTCCATCACGGCCAGTAGTTCCTCGACCCGCTCGGGCGTGTGGTCACCCATGTGACCGATCCGAACGGTCGATTGCTTGAGCGGCCCATACCCCGAACCGATCACCCATCCCTTGCCCTTCATCGCGTGAGCGACCGACCGTCCTCGGGTGCCCTCTGGGACATTGAGACATGAAATCGTCCAGGACCGCCGGCCCTGAACAGGGAGGTACGAGAACCCAAGCTCGCCCCCCCGCCTCTCGATCCATTTTTCCACCGTGCCGCGCATACGATCATGCCGTTCCCACCGCGCTTCGATGCCTCCACTCGCTTCGATTCGCTCGAGCTGCACCTGCAAGGCGTACAGCAAGGAGATCGCCGGCGTGTTCGTCGGCTGAAAGTCGTTGGCCGCATTCTCAAACGCCAAGACGTCGAGGTACGCGCCTCGCTCCGGGACCTGCTTGGCTCGTCGAATCATCCGGTCAGACGCGACCGCCAACGCAAGTCCCGGAGGGAGGCCCAGAGCTTTTTGTGATCCAGTGAATGCGAAATCGAGCTCCCACGCGTCCATCTCGACCGGCGATCCACCGAGTGAGGTTACTGCGTCGACCAGCAGCAGCACATCGTCGAACTCCTGAACGACGGCCGCGAGCTTATCGATGGGAGCCAAGGCACCGGTCGACGTCTCGGAGTGGACGAGGGTCACCGCATCCACGTCGGAGCGTTTCAGCGCGTCCCACAGCATTTCCGGCTCCACGGTGCGACCGAGCGGAACGTCCAGGCGTACCACGTCGCGACCGGTCGCCGCCACGATTCCGGCAAAGCGCTCACCGAAGGCCCCCCCCACGAGCGACAGCGCCCTCCGGCGCACACCGGATCGCACCGCCATCTCCATGAACCCCGTGGCCGAGCAAGTCCCGATGAACACATGTCGCCGTGTGCGCCAGATTCGCTGTAGGGGCGGCTCAATCGCCTTGAACAGGTCGACCATGTCGGCCCCGCGATGGGGAATCATCGAGCGGGTCATCGACGCCAGGATGTCCGGATGGACCTCGGTTGGGCCCGGCAGGAAGAACTGACCGAACTCGTCCGGATTCATACGACCAGCCGGATGCCATTGGTAGCGAAGTGCCTGTTCAATGGGCCTCCGTCACCGTCGGCAGGCGCGAGGCTGTTGGCAGCCTTCATTGGGAGCGGTGACGTCAGCCACGGGGATCATGCCTGGAGGCCAGCCCACTCGTGGATCGGTTCCGTGGACTGTACGACATGCATGCCGGCGTCGGCGAACCGGCAAAACGCCTCATCGGCGGCGTCGGTGAAATCGACAACACCGGGTACCACGACGGGAGAAGTGCAATCCTCCAACAGATACACGTTGTCGATGAGTCGAGGATTCTTGGCTTCGAGCTCCGCGAGCAAGTCATGAATCGTCCATGCTACGCAGTGACTCTTGGCCTGTCCGGTGATGATGACCGCATCGTACTCAAGCAGGCGCTGGCTGAACGCAACATTCTCTTCCGCGATCGACGCTCCACTGGGGCCATCCACGACTTCCGGACTGAGGGCCGAGTAGTTCTCCGTCAGCGGGTTGTCCCCCTTGATCTCGAATCGGGCAGCCGTCTGGCGCGCAACGCTGTGATAGAAGATCGCTTCTTCCACTGCTGAAACGAGTGCGTGCCCGATGCCGCCGAGCATCGCGTGGTAGGGCCAGATCATAAGCGGGTAGCGCCCGTTGGCCAGCTTCCGAACGTAATGAAGCGCATGTGCCGCCAGGAGTTCCCGATCGCCGTTCGTCACGCTGTCCGCCACCGCGGGATTGGGTTGCCACACCCCTCGCTCGACGTCGTCGGGTGTGATGACTGTCTGCCCGCCTGTCGGATGGCCACCGGCAGCATCCACCCAGAAGATCGGGTGGAAGATCTGCAGGGCTGTGTGGGTGTCCAGCGTCGGGGCAATCCCGGTAATGACATCGAGATTCCGATAGATGAACTCGCACAGCCGCACGTTGTCCTCGACGGCCCCGGTACCCGACCGTCCTGCGACAAACAGCTCGTGACCCGGAATGCAAAACGTGTTTTGGCAGTCCACGACCAGGAGGGCGACGCGGGTTTGGTCGGCCGCAGCTGGTGGGATGTCGTACCGGTCGGCCCAGGCCGAGGCTTCCTCCGCACGGCGCTGGTAATCGACCTTCCAGATCTCGCCCACGATCCGGGGATCGAAGTGCGGTGGAATTGGAAGTTGAGGCACTGCTCCGTCCCCTACTGAATGACATCCACTCGGCCGAAAGTTAACGGCCCCGCCTCGAGATGCACGATGCGGATAAGACGCTTGCGAGCCGTGATCGTCCTACGGCCTGCGGAGGTTTCCCGTTCGGTCTCCGACCACACGGGATGTTCCGACCTTGGAAAACGCTAATCCACCGGCTCGAGCCGCGCACTGGGGCGATGGGCGCGACCGACCTTGGCGCACGGTTTGCCGTTCATGGTCACGACATCAGCGGTGAAGTCGTAGTTGCCACCGCCGCGAAACAAGGAGGAACCGACGCCATAGGTGTCCACCGGGACGTTCTGCTCCTCGAACGCCCGAATCTTCCCGACCGTGAACCCACCGGATACCACGATCTTGACGTCCTTGAATCCCGCGGCATCGAGCGCGCTCCGCACATTCCAAACCAACTGCGGATTCACCCCCCGCGGGTCGAACGCGCCCATCTGAGGAATCACCGATCGATCAACCAGGCTGTCAGCCGTGTCCAGTCGGACTCCGTACAGTCGTGGTCCCAGCGCTCGAGCAACCTCGACCGCGGTCCGTACACTGTCGTTCTCGAAATCGACGAGGCTGATGAGCTTCACCGTCTCGGGCATGTACGCCGCGAACTTTTCAGCAGCGAGCACGGTGTCGCCCCCGTATGCCGCGATCATGGCATGCGGCACCGTCCCGATCCCCTCACTGCCCCACCACGATGCCTGCGCGTCAGTTGACACGCCAATGGCACCCGCGATATGAGCCGCATACCCGTCACCGGTCTGCACGACCCAGTGGTCGTGCCGCGCTGGGAAGAACATCACATCTTTCGGCCGGGCGGCTTCCACGACGAGTCTCGTATTTGTCCCGACTCGCGTCCGACGGGCCAGCACCCCCACATAGAGCGTCTCGAGATGCGCGAACGCGTCGTAAGGGCCTTCAATTGTCAACACGGTTTCCCATGGGCTGATTTCGTCACCGTCGTACAGGGCCCGGACCGTCAGGTCCTCCCAGGAGTGTGAGCACAGCTTGAGGATGGCGATCGCCTCGTCGATGCCGCCCAGGTACGCATGTGTCTTGCAAAACACCTGCATCAGCACCTGGGGGTGGTGATCGTCAGCAAGAAGTACTTCGCGAGCGCGCACGAAGTATTTGTCGGTGTAGTACCCAGCTTGCATCTTCTCGACCGGTAGGTGGAAAATCGAAGGGTCGAGTCGTTTACGACGTGGCATGTGCGTCTCCGTCCTCCTTGATAGCGTAGCGCAGCGCGCGTCGGCGAAACCACCGAACCCCGAACGCGTCCACCAACCCCCTCCATGCGCGATCCCACATCCCGTACTTGCTACGGCCGAACACCCGCGCCCGATGCTCAACGGGAACCTCCAGCACATCGCCCCCCTGCGCCCTGAGCAGGGTCGGCAGGAAGCGGTGCATACCGTCGAATCGCGGCAGTCCGGCCGCAGCCGACCGACGGATCACCTTGAGCGCGCAGCCCGTATCACGTACGGCATCTCGCGTGATCCAGTTCCGGATCGAATTCGCGAGCCAGCTCTGAATGCGCTTCCAGCGGGAATCGGCGCGGCGGACACGGTACCCCACAACGGCCGCCGAGTTGGGCCGTGCGCTGAGCAGCTGCAGCAGCCGCGGAATGTCTGCCGGGTTATTCTGCCCGTCGGCGTCGAGCGTCACCACGACGTCCCCACGGGCAGCATCGAAGCCTGCCGCCACTGCCGCACTCTGCCCGGCGTTGGCTCGGAACCCGATGACATGGAGGGCGGGATACACCCTTTGCAGGGCACGCAGCTCGTCGAGTGACCCGTCGGTCGAGCCATCGTCCACGGCGATAATTTCGTGAGCGATCGTGCGCAAGTTGGGTGCCATTTCCTCCAGAAGTGGGGCGAGGTTTTCCCGTTCGTTGTACACGGGCAAGACTACCGAAATCACGGCTCGGGCTACCTTCTCGAGACTAACCTGGATACGATCACCACGTCGAATGACGCGAAACGTCCGCCAGAGCGGGAACGTACGGCGCTCCATTCGCAGAGGCAAGTTGACAGCGGCTCGTCTCCGATCGTTTATTCGCGGTGCTTCCTCACAACTTCACAGGAGGTCACCCGTGTCCGACACAATCACCCGTCGTGAGTTCCTCGGTGCCGCCTCCGGTCTCGCCGCCGGCACTATGGTGGGCCCCGGGGTGGGCGCCCAGCTTGGCGCACCAGCGGTTCACGTTCGCCCCGCCGCGAGAAGCGTCGTCGTGGCCTCCGGCAACGGCATTCGAGGCGTACAGCGCGCCGGAGAGCTGATGACCAACGGGATGGACACGCTCGATGCCGCAATCGAGGGCGTGAAGATCCAGGAGCTCGACCCGAACGACGCATCCGTGGGATACGGTGGGCTGCCAAACGAGGACGGGGTTGTCCAACTCGACGCGTCGTGTATGCACGGCCCGACCCGTCGCGCTGGTGCCGTCGCCTCGCTCGAGGGGATCAAGACACCCAGCGTCGTCGCCAAATACGTGCTTCTGTACACCGACCACGTGTTGCTCGTGGGCCCTGGGGCAAAGGAGTTCGCCCTTTCTTACGGGTTCGAAGAGGAAGACCTCCTCACCGACCGAGCGCGCCAGGCATGGATCCGCTGGCGTGCCCGCCGCGGACCAAGGGACAACTGGCTCGAAGTCCCCGACGACGAGATGCTCTCACGCGAAGAGCACGGCACGATCAATATGAACGCGGTGAATACCGCCGGCGATGTCTCGTCCGTCACTACGACGAGCGGCCTCTCATGGAAGATCCCGGGTCGCGTCGGCGATTCGCCGATCATCGGTGCAGGACAATACACGGACAACGACGTCGGGGCCGCCGGCTCGACCGGGCGCGGCGAAGCCTGCATCAAGGCCTGCGGTGCGTTTCTCACCGTAGAGTTCATGCGTCGGGGCATGAGCCCGACGGATGCGGCGCTGGAGACCCTTCGTCGTGTCATCGCCACGACGGAGGCCCGCTTGCTGGACGAGCAAGGGCGTCCGACGTTCGGACTCAATTTCTACGCGGTGAACAAGAAGGGGGAGTTCGGCGCCGCATCGCTGCGAGAGGGCGCGCGCTACGCGGCGTTTGTTGGCGAGACGGCGAGCCACTACGACGCTGCGTACCTGTTCGAGCGTAATCGGTGAAGCGTTCCGTCGTCGTACTCTCGGCGGCTATCACACTGGCGAGCCCGAGTGCCGCCCAGATTCCCGACCTGCCCACGCTGGGGCCGGACTGGGTCGACCTTGCGTTTCCGAAGGTGTATTACTCGCCGACTGAAGGCCTCGGGACGGGTCTGTACTACGCCCAAATCAAGCAACTCGGCTACGACGACTGGGATGCTCCGCCGCCATACCGGGCCATCTTGTCGCTCGACGGCAACATCTCCACTTCGGGGAGCAAGCGGCTGCGTCTCGAGGCACGCATGCCGCAGCTCATTGATGGGTGGCGCTTCGTGGTGAGTCTGGAGGCCAGGCGGGACGCGCGACAGGGGTACTTCGGCATTGGCATTACTTCGGCGTTCGACGACGCCAACGTCAGCGACGCCCAACCACACTTCTACCGCTCGGACAACCAGCGGCTCATTGCGCGGAGTGAGATCCAACGTCGAATCGTCGGGGGGCTCCGAGTGTTGGCCGGCATCCACGCGGAGCGTTGGCGCATCGACACCCTTTCCGGCGCGAGCCAACTGGCGGCCGACGCGTCATCCGGCATGGATCCGACCATCGGCCGCAACACCGGCGACGTCACCGGCCGGGTGGGGCTGGTCTTCGATACCCGCAATGATGAGCCGGCTCCCACGCGAGGAGTACTGCTCGAGGCCATTCTCGGGTTCGCCGACTCCACGATTGCCGGAGCGCTGAGTTATACCAGGGCGACGGTGTCGGCAACTGCGTACGTCCCGCTGCGGCACCATCTGACCATCGCTGCACGCATCGCCGGCCAGTCGATGGGGGGTGCCCCACGGCTCGGGTCGTACTACCTCGTCGAAGCCAGCGATCGGCCGTTTCTCGGGGTGGGAGGAGGAGAGTCGCACCGAGCTCTGCCGGACGAACGGTTCCTGGACGCAGACAAGCTGTTTGCGAACCTCGATGTGCGGTACGACCTCCTGGCTCAGCCAACTCTGTTTCGGTTCACGGCCGTTGCGTTTCTGGACGCCGGGCGCGTGTTCCCTCAAGGGGAGTTCAAGCTCACGGCCGAAGACGTCAAGGTCGGCGGCGGCCTGGGTTTCTTCGCCCAGTTCTTTCGGAGTGGCATCCTCGGGTTTACCGCCGGCCTGGGCCCGGATGGTGTGATCTGGAACGTCCACACGAGATGGCCTTTTTGAGCGGGGAGGCAGACGCCTTTCCCTGCGGCTCCGAGTATCTCCGCCTCCGTCGGCCAGCTCGGCTGGCAGTCGGCATCGGTTAGATTACGACATGCACCTAAAGCGGCCGTTGATCCGACTCCTTCCGCGGAAGGCCCGCCCGGGCATCTTCGCACCCCCAGACCCCTCGACGACTTAGGGCCGACGGCAAGGCCCCGGCCAGGCCGGACGCTTGGTGTTTCGCGGGACCACCACTGGTGTCCCAGGCGATTCCGTTGGAGGAGGGTCTCATGACGCACATCACCGTGTCCGCGGATCAGGTCTTTGGCGTGCTCCGTGGCAACATCTTGGTCGACGGGTTCCACATCGTGATCGATCTGCGGAAGTCGCACGGGTCGGTCATCGTCGACGCGCTTGAGGGCAAGGAATACCTCGACTGCTACTCGTACTTCGCCACACTACCGATTGGACACAACCATCCAAAGATGGACGACCAACGGTTCCGCGACGCGCTGTTCTCCGCGGCGCTCAGCAACCCCGCGAACAGCGACATATACACCCGGGAATTCGCGGGCTTCGTTCAGACGTTTCGGGCGCTCGCCGTACCGGAGGAGTTTCGCTACCTGTTCTTCATCGCCGGCGGCGCTCTTGCGGTCGAGAACGCGATGAAGGCAGCCTTCGACTGGAAGGCGCACAAGAACCGGGCACGAGGCGTCACGGGCGGGGCTGACAAGATCCTGCATTTCCGTGAGGCGTTCCACGGGCGAAGCGGCTACACGCTCTCTGTGACCAACACTGAGCCTGTCAAGACCGCAGACTTCCCCAAGTTCGACTGGCCGCGCGTCTCCAATCCCAAGCTTGCATTTCCGGTGGACGAAGCGGCCGTTGGAGCTGCAGAAGCTCAGTCCCTCGCAGAGATCGATCAGGCCTTCGAGAAAGACCCCCACGGCATCGCCGCCATTCTCATCGAGCCGATCCAGTGCGAGGGCGGCGACCACCACTTCCGTCCGGCGTTCTTGCAGCAGCTCCGTCGGATCGCGGACGAACGGGACGCAATGCTCATCTTCGATGAGGTGCAGACGGGTATGGGGGTGACCGGAAGCATGTGGGCGTTCCAGCAGCTCGGTGTCACCCCGGACATCGTGGCGTTCGGAAAGAAGACACAGGTTTGCGGGATCATGAGCACCAGGCGTATCGACGAGATCGAGCAGAACGTGTTTCATGTCTCGTCGCGCATCAACTCGACGTGGGGAGGGAACCTGGTCGACATGGTGCGCTGTGCACGTTATCTAGAAATCATACGGGAGGACAACCTGGTCGAGAACGCCGCAACGGTCGGTCGGCTGTTCCTGGCAGAACTCCAGCGACTGGAGGGAGATTTCGATCAGATCAGCAACGCACGTGGACGTGGGCTGCTGCTGGCGTTCGATCTCTCGGACGGGGAGTCCCGCGATGCATTGCGCCAGCGCTGTTGGGATGCCGGCCTGGCCACGCTTCCGTGTGGACCTCGGTCGATCCGGTTTCGCCCTACGCTGGTCTTCAGTGCCCAGGATGTGGAGAGGGCGATGACCACGCTCCGGAGCGTGTTACAGAAGCAATGCTGACCTCCCCCGTGCCCGAGGGGCAGGGCCATCCGCTGGCCTGCCCCTCGGTTCATCTCCTTTGAAGCAGCTCCACAACCTCCCGCAGCGTCGATTCACCTTTGTCCCTGACGAGCCAGCGACGCATTTCCGCGTAGAACTCCTTCTGCGGGAGGCGTGACTTGTTCTCCATCGCCCACGCTTGGAGTTCGGTTGGACGCGGCCCCCAGTGGCAGAGTTCGCGGAAGGTGGTGTCGAGCGCGATCACGATTGGTATCGAGCGCGCCCCGTTTGTCAGGTACTGATCCATTACCTCGGGGTATTCGTCGCGCTCGAGCACCTTCAGGTCAATATCTCCCGTGGCGTCGGCGAGCTTCGCAATAACGGGTAGCGTGTTCGCGGCATCCCAACACCAGTCTTCCGTAATGATCAACAAGTGAGCAGGTCCACCTGCGCGCGCCCGCTCGACCGCCCATGCCGGGATCCGAGCCGTCCGATACACACCATCCCACAGTCCACGAAGGTCTTGCGCCGCCGCCACGAAACGATCGTATGGGGTCGCCTCCTCCCATAACCTCTCGAAATGCAGCCCGCCTGGTTCCGTCACCCAGAGATCTCCTATGACACTGCTTCCGGTACAATCTCGCCAACCGTCGGGCTTGAAGCTACCGACGTGACCGACGGCTCGACGCCGTCCCCGCCGCCGCTTGGCAGGGCCGCGTCTCGGCGCTACCCTAGAGGGTCATGATCCACCCTGGACCAGTCGCGCCGAAGCGGCGCCGGGACCCCCGGGCCACGCGTGATCGTGTGGCACGAGCCGCCATCGAACTCTTCACGACGCAGGGCTACCACGCCACTACCACCCCCATGATCGCGCAGCATGCCGGGGTGGCCGAAGGAACGATTTATCGGCACTTCACCAGCAAGCACCAACTTCTCAACGAACTCTATCGTGCCGGGGTGCGTGCGCTCACGACTCCCATCAAGACCACCGACCGACCGGAGCGCTGCCGCGACCATCTAGCCTTCGTTGCGCGATCTTGGTGTGATCTAGCTGGCCGGGACCCGGGTGCAGTGAAGCTCGTCTTCTTCATGCACCTCGAGGGGCTGCTGGACCCGAAGAGCCGGGATCTGTTCGCCGGCATGAAGCAGGGCTTGAAGGACGTAATCGTCTCGGGTAAGGCGCGAGGGGAACTGAGGCCAGGCGCCGTCGAAGTATGGTCCGAGGTCTGGCTCACGCTGCTACTGCTTGGCGTACAACGGATCATTTCGAAGGAATGGGGCGCGCGCGACCAACGCACTGATCTGGTCCTCGAAGCAGCGTGGGAAGCGATCCGCGCGGGCGCGGGAGGCGATGCTGCGTACCGTTGACCGAATCCGAGCGTCGCTCTCATCAGGAACTGCCGCCTCAGGTCAATCGTTCCCCGATAGCATCTAGACAAGAACCATGGATCAGGCCAGCTTCCCACACTTCTCGCCTCGTAGGAGACATAGCCGATGCCCGCTCCGGTAGCGTCCCCCGCGCGCGGCCAGTGGACTTCACGTGTCGGGTTCATTCTCGCCGCCACAGGCTCGGCAATAGGTCTCGGCAATATCTGGCGATTCCCATACATAGCAGGCCAGAACGGCGGAGCTGCCTTCGTGTTGATCTACCTCGGCTTCGTGTTCCTCATCGGAGCTCCGGTCATGATCGGCGAGCTCTCACTCGGGAGACACACATCGAGGAATCCCGTCGGCGCGTTTACAGCGATCGCGCGGGGTAGCTGGTGGCCACTCATTGGGATGCTTGGCGTGATCACCGGCGTGGCGATCCTCTCGTTCTACGGTGTGATCGCTGGATGGACGCTCGGATACTTCTTCCAAACGGTCAGCGGGAGCTTCTCGCAACAGATGACTGCGGAGGAGTCGACCGCCCTCTTCAGTAGTTTCGCGGGCGATTGGCGTATCGGCAGTGGACTGCTTCTGTTATTCCTCGTGCTGACCGCCTTGATCGTGTGGCGAGGAGTCGCGAGGGGCATCGAATTGATGGCCAAGATCCTGATGCCTGCTCTACTGTTCCTACTCGTGGCACTGGCCATCCGTTCGGTCACGCTGTCGGGCGCCGGCGAGGGCCTCAGTTTCTACCTGCGCCCCGATTTCTCGAGAATCAGCGCGCAGACTGTGCCGACCGCGCTCGGCCAGGCCTTCTTCTCCCTCAGCTTGGGTATGGGGGCGATGATCACGTTCGGGAGTTACATCCGGAAAAGGGACAATCTGGTCTCCTCCGCCGGAATCGTGTGTCTGGCCGACACGCTCATCGCGCTGCTCGCAGGACTCATCATCTTCCCCGCCCTGTTCCATGCCGGACTCGACCCGGCGGGTGGACCCGGGCTCGTTTTCCAAGTGCTGCCCACACTGTTTGCCACCCTCCCGGCGGGACAGCTGTTTGGCGCCGCCTTCTTCCTCTTACTTGCCATCGCCGCTCTCACCTCCACGATTTCGCTGCTCGAGGTCCCAGTCTCGTACTTGATCGACGAGCGCCGCTGGTCCCGTGGCAAGGCCGTACTCGTAACGACTCTCGCCACACTAGTGCTCGGCATTCCGTCCGCGCTTGCGTCGGGCGCCGTGGGGTTCTTCACTCGGTTGCCTGGTGTGGGAGTCGATTTTCTCTCACTCATGAACATCATCTTCGGGAACTACTCGTTGTCGATCGGCTCCCTGGCGCTTGCGCTGTTTGTCGGGTACCGATGGGGCGTGAGTGGTGCGGCGGCGGAAATCGAGACGGAGGGGGTGATTTTCGGACTCAAACCGGCGTGGGCGTTCCTCATCCGATTTCTCTGTCCCGTTGCGGTGGCGATCATCATCATCTACATCGTGTGGACGGGTAATTACTTCTGATGGGCCCGGTGACACGATGGAGGTGGATACTGCGCATCCACCTCCATCGACCGACAACGTCGCCCCACCAAGACGTTGGTCTTGCGGCTTACCGGGCTAGCTGCGCATCCAGGAATCGATAGATGTCTTCCCACGCCCGCTCAACTTCATCCGCGGGCGTCCCACGGCGAAGGAAGCCATGCCCGGTCCCCGGGTAGATGCGATACCGATAGTCCTTTGCCGCTTCGGCCATCGCCTGCTCGACGGCGGGAATCTCCCGATTGATGCGCGCATCGTTCTCCGCATAGACGCCGAGAATCGGCGCAGCAATACGACCCATGGACTCGGGACTGGGAGCCGACCCATAACACACGACTGCGGCCTGGATGGTCTGGTTGTTGGTCGCGTAGTCAAAGGCGCGGCGCCCACCCCAGCAGAAGCCGATAACACCGACAGCCTCCGGGTCCACTGCCTTCAGCGACCCGACGTATGCGAGCGTCGCATCGAGGTCGACCGTGAGTGAATCGCGCGGGAGATCCGCGATGATGCGCCGCGCCGCATCGGCTCCTGTCGTGCCGCCGCGACGAGTGAGGAGATCGGGTGCGATGGTCACGTACCCCCGTGCGGCGAAGTCGTCCACGACAGTGCGAATCCAGTCGGAGAGCCCGAAGATTTCATGGATCACAATCATCGCCGGCGCGACATCCGGACGCTCCGGATAGGCGAGGTATGCCCGCACCGTATCCCCCCCGTCACCAACGTACTTCACCCACTCTCCATGCGTCGTCGCCGCTTCCAGCCGGGCCCGATAATCCCTCTGCTGTGCCGCGAGCCAGTTCTGGGATCTGCCCAGTAGCGAGACGGAACCAACGACTGCGACCACACCGAGAATCACCAGGCGGGTTCGATTGGTCACGGATACCTCCTCTGACCGTGGACGACCTGTCCGGGCCCACGGCCTGTTGTCATGCGTAGATATCGTCAAGCGCTGATTCGGGGGGCGGCATATTGCTCTCTCGACTCGCGAGCGCCTCCGCCGCCGCATCATCGATCTCCGCCGTCACATCTGTCTCGACGCGGTGCAGCTCCGCCGCCGGCACCCCCTGATGGATCAGATACTCCTCAAACAATCCGATTGGATCCCGCTTTCCCCAATACGCGTACACCTCCGAGGGAATGAGGCGACGGGCATCGTGCTCGTCATGCGTTGCGTGCCCTCCCATCCTGAACGTGTTCCCGGAGAGAATCACCGGCCCGTCTCCCGCCCGGCAGCGGTCCACCGCCAGCTTCGTAGCCGCATACGCATCCAGCACATTGTTGCCGTCGAATGACCACCCGGCACATCCATATGCCTTGTGGATCTCGCTGAAGTCGGCCGCCCGATGATACAGGCGCAGCAAGGTGCCTAGTGCAATTTGGTTGTTTTGAATCACGAAGACGACGGGTAGCCGCTGCACGGCGGCGAAGTTGAATGCCTCGTGTGTCGGACCCGATTTGACCGAACCGTCGCCGACCCAGGTCAACGCTACGCCGGGGTTGCGCTGCATCTTGAGCGCCAGTGCGATCCCAATCGTGACGGCAGGCATATTCCCGATGTTGGAAATCGGCTGCAGCACCCGGTGTGCCAGGCCCCCGACGTGACCGTCACGTCCCTTCGACGGCGAATCGTACGTGCCGAGATACCCGCGCAGCATGTCGGCGACCGACATCCCCATCTCGCAGCATGCCCCCGCGTTGCGAATCATCGGGGCAACGACGTCTACCGACCGATCGACGGCGTGAACGGGCCCAATGGTTGCCGCCTCCTCGCCCGTTCCGAGCCATGCCTTCGATATGATGCCTTGATGCACCCACCGTTTCAGCATCACATCGTGCAGACGGGTCCGCACCATCGCGGCGTAAACGCGAAGCAGGGCGTCACGATCCAACCCTTCGAGAATAGCCTTGCGCTCCGGCTCACGCTCCAGCGTCGCGCCGAACGCCGCAACGAGCTTAGGATCCGGAAGCCACTCAGCGTATTCCGGAGGGTCATAGGTCGGAAACCGTCTCATGGAGAGGCGTGTTGCTCCACAAAGAGGCAGGGCCTAATATCCGTGACCGAACCCGAAGGGGCAAGACGGTCGCATCTCCTCTCATTCATCCACACTGGTGTTGAGTCCTATGTCTCCGAGCATCCGGTTCCTTGCGGTGGCAACCCTCCTGACGAGCGCCGGCACTACGGGCGCAGCGGCACAACAAGACACCCCGGCCCGGGATCAGATCGCGGATTCGCTCGTCGGAGCATGGATCGATGCCGTCGGGGGCATGGAAACGTACGACCAGTTCAGCTCAGCGTCGTTCACAGTGACGACGGTCCTGCATGACACCGTCAGCGGACGGGTGAAGCGAGCCCGCCCACGCTACGTTTGGATCCAACGCGGATCGCACGGGGAAGCATCGCGAATCGAGCGCTGGGAAGGCGCCGATTTCATCCAGCAGGGATTCAACGGCAGTGGTCCTGCATGGGCCGCGATGGCCGGCGTGCTACTACCGGATACTGTCAAGGACGCCCGGGAGGCGCTCTACGTCGCTCGAGACGTGTTCTATTGGATGGGATTGCCGTTCAAGCTCCGAGACCCCGGCGTGTACCTCACGTACCTCGGCGTACGCGAACGGCCGGGAGCGGCGTGGGATGGGGAGGCGGAACCGTCTCGGGCCGCCGACGATCGCTACCACGCCGTCGGCGTCTCGTTCGGGGTCGGAGTCGGCGAGCATCAAGATGTCTTCACCTACTACTTCGCACCTGGGCACCCGTTTCCACACGAAGTGACATATGTTGAGGAAGGAAGCACATCGCTGAATCGACTGCTCTGGGGCGAGACGCAGCGTGCCGGATCGCTTCAGTATCCCTACGTCGTCCGACGAGACTGGATAACCATGTCCGGCAAGCGCACCAAGGCGCTCGTGATCTCCGATGTCGTGGTCAATCCTGACATCGATTTTCGCCGCTTCGAAACTCCATGAAGCATGCCCCTCCCATGGGGCGGGACGTACCGCTGAGCGCCTAGGGGAGCATTGTTGAAAGCTCGTCCGTGCTCCCGTCTTGGTGGGCATCGATGAGCGCCCGACCGAACTCCAGCGCTGTCGGGAAGCGATCATCCGGATCCGTGGCCATCGATCTCATGATCACGGACTCCAAGGCCTTGGGAAACTCCGACCGGTGTTGCCGCAGGGGAGTCGGTTTCCCGCGCAACCGCGAGACCATCATCTCCTGAGGCGTTCGGCCCTGAAACGGGAGCTTTCCAGTGAACATCTCGTACCCCACGATTCCCAGTGCGTAGACATCACTCCGCGGATCGAGTTGCCGTCCCCGGATCTGCTCCGGGCTCATGAATTCAGGGGTGCCGAGTATGATCCCGGTGGCAGTGAGCTTCGCAACCCCCGGGGTCGCGCGCTTCTCCTTGGCCAACCCAAAATCCATCACGACTGCTGTTTCGGAACCTGCTTCTTCCTTCACCAGCATGATGTTCTCGGGCTTGAGATCGCGGTGCACGATGTTCAGTTGGTGAGCGTGGTGGAGGCCGGCACAGCACTGGACGAGAATCTCGACACCTGCTCGCACATCCATGGGACCCTGTTCCACCTCTCGATCGGAGAGCAGCTGCCCCCGCAGGTACGGCATGACCAGGTAGATCAGATCGTCTTCCGTTTCGCCAAGGCGCAGGATGTTGCACGCGTTCCGGTGGTCCAGACGCATCGCGAGTCCGGCTTCGCGCCGCAGCCGCTCGACCGAACTCTTGTCGCTACTCAGCTTGGGACTCAGGACCTTGATCGCGACGGAACGATCGGTGGTGAGGTCTCGCGCCTCGTAGACGAAGGCCATACCACCTTCACCGAGCTTGCTGCGGATCTCGTAGCGGTTGTCGAGGATTTCGTTGGTGAGGGAGCCGGCCCGGCTCTGGGTTGGCCCTGCCTTCGGTTGGACGGCGCCGCGCACTTGCGTCTTGGCCTGGGGCATGGCAATCGGTCGTCCACCAGAGCCTGCGACGTCTACCAGAGGGCTCCCGTCCTTTGGACAGAATCTCGCTTCCCCCGCGTAGACCGTTTTGCACCGCGGACACCGTCGGCTCATGATCGTACCGAGTTGCGGCCCGTTTCCTTGGCGCTGAACAGAGCGGAATCGGCCCGGGCCAACAGGTCGTGGGGAGCCGCCGCTTCACCGACCGCAGCCGTGGCCAAGCCGATCGACACCGTAATGGGCTGCGTTGCCTCACCCGCGGTGAACACGTGCTCGGCGATGCGCTTTCTAATGCGCTCGGCCGAGGATACCGCTCCCGGGAGGCTGGTCTCCGGAAGGATGACCACGAACTCGTCACCGCCGTAGCGCGCGACGACGTCCACCCCCCGGACCTCGCGACGGAGCAGATCTCCGAAATCCCGCAGCACCTCATCGCCCGCCCGGTGGCCATGGGCATCATTGACCTGCTTGAAGTCGTCGATGTCGACCATCAGCACGCTCAGTGCCAAGGCATAGCGCTGCGCGCGCTCCAGCTCATCTTCGAGACGATCGCTCAGCGCCCGCCGGTTGAGACAACCCGTGAGCGGATCCGTGGAAGCGAGGATTTCATAGCGCTCTTTCGCGGACCGAGCAGCCTCCAGCGCGTAGGCCTTCTCAACCACGCTCACCGCTGTATGCACCACACGCTCGGCGAACACGACATCTTCCCCGGTGAGCGCGGCTTCGTTCTCGATGGTCCGCAGGAAGAATACTCCCGATTGCACACCACGCACGCTGAACGGGATCGCAATGACCGAGCGGGTCGAAACCGCGGTGCCGGTGCGGTCCCACTCCTTTCGGATCTCCGCATACAACGGGTCGCTGTGCACGTCGTGAACCAGGACGGCGCGGTTGGTCTCCAGCGCCCGCACGATCTCTGGATAGCGATCTAGGCGCACCTCGAGATCTCGAACCGACGGCTCTTCGGCCGCAACAACCACTCGGCCAAACGGGTCGCCGTGCTTCGCGAGCACGACGGAGCACCGGGCCAAGCTGAGCGCATTCGCGACGCGCCGCGCCAGCACGCGGTAGATCTCCACGGGCGCAAAGGCGGCGGTGACCTCGTGCAGTATGTCCAGCATCTCCGCCTGAATCGCTGCTTCGCCCGCCCGCTGACGCGCCTCGAGCCGTGCCTCCCGCAACGCGCGACCGGCCCGCAACTGCGCCTCGATGCGGGCAACGAGCTCCTGGGGTCGAAACGGCTTCGCAATGAAGTCCGATGCCCCCAACTCGAGCGCCTCCACGGTCGCTTCTTCCGGCGACAGACAGGAAATCATGAGCACCGGGATGTCCCGCCACTGCCCGTGACGCTTGACCAGCTTCAAGACGTTCAGCCCGTCGATCTTGGGCATGAGTATATCGAGGAGCAGGAGATCGGGACGCTCTTTGTCGAGCGCGGGGAGCACTTCGTCGCCGTCCTGCAGCGCGGCGACGACATAGCCGTTCGCCTCCAGCAGCGCCTGAAACTCCGTGAGTTGGACCCGATCGTCGTCGACGACGAGGATCTTGGCAGGTTTCGACGTCATCGGCCTCGACTACTACCCTTTCGCCAGCGTCTGCAAACTGTCTGGATCCACATTGCCCCCACTCACCACGAGGGCGATCGGCCCCTCGGGATCGATCGTTCCTTCCCGCAGCGCGGCCGTCGTCGCAGCTCCAGACGGTTCGGCGAGGATGCCACCCTCCTGATGGAGCCACACCGTCGCGTTCGCAATTGCCCGGTCTGACACCGTGACAGCATCGACACGATCCTTTAGATGAGAGAAAGTAACCGTGCCGACCGAAAGCGGAAGCAAACCGTCAGCGATGCTCGCGGTGCGCTCGAGCCGAACGGGCACGCCTGCCTGAAGCGCCGCTTGCAGCGCCGCGCCCCCCTCGGGCTCGACACCGGTGACTCTCGTCTTGGCCCTCAGCGTCTTGAGCGCCGTGGTAATGCCCGCAATCAGGCCGCCTCCTCCGACCGGAACCACGACGTGTGCGACTTCCGGAAGGTCCTCCATGATCTCCAGTCCAACCGTACCCTGCCCGGCGATGATATCCGGATGGTCGTAGGGCGGGATCACCGTGAGCCCTTCCGCCGTTGCCATCTCCATCGCGCGCTCCAAGCGATCTTCTGATGTGGTCCCTGCGAAACGTACTTCACCCCCCCACCTGCGCACACCGTCGATCTTGAGAGCCGGCACCGTCTCAGGCATCACCACGACCGCACGCGTTCCCAGGCGCTGCGCCACGAACGCGACCGCCTGCCCGTGGTTGCCACTGGAATACGTGATGAAACCGTGCCCGCGCGTCTCCGGTGGAAGGCGGCGCGCAAACGTCCAGGCACCGCGGAGCTTGAATGCCCCGGTGGGCTGGAGATTCTCGAGCTTGAGATAGACGGGAAACCCCGCGACGTCGGACAACGCTGCGAGTTCGCGGAGCGGCGTGCGTACCGCAACTCCCGCAATCCCGTCGGCTGCCTCGCGGATATCCTGAAGCGTGACGCGGCGGCTCGTAGCGCCCACTACAGTGTCATTTCACGCTGATCGCGGCCCTCTGCAACCATCTGTGCACTGGCCGATAGATTCTCGACTTCGGTCTCCGCCTCGTCCTCCCGCACGACTCGAGCGACGTCCACCACCAAATCGCCCGCGTCGAGATTCATCACCTTTACGCCCTGGGTGTTGCGACCGATGACGCGGATGCCCTCGACCGGTAGGCGAATGATGACCCCGTGCCGTGTTACGAGCATCAACTCGTCTTCGGGCAGCACTTCCTTGAGCGCCACGACCGAGCCGGTCTTGTCGGTGCGTCTCAGTGTGATGATGCCCTTCCCGCCCCGCTTCTGAATCCGGTAATCCGAAAGCGGCGAGCGCTTGCCGAGCCCGCGCTCGCTGACGACCAGCAGCGTCGCTTCACGACGAATGACCACCATGCCGATGACGCGGTCACCAGACTCGAGCTGGATGCCGCGGACGCCGCTCGTTGCACGTCCCAGCTCCCGAGCGTCTTTCTCAGAGAACCGAATACTCATACCAGCACGAGTGGCGAGCACAACGTCACTGGTACCATCAGTCAACTGCACTTCGATCAACTCATCGTCGGGCTCGATATTGATCGCGTTGATACCACTCGCGCGTGGGTTTCCATAGGCGGCAAGTGATGTCTTCTTCACCACTCCTTGCGCCGTCGCAAACATCAGATACTGGTCCTCGCTGAACTCCCGCACGCTGACAAACGCCGCGATCCGTTCATCGGGCTTGACTTGAATCAGGTTCACGATCGGCCTACCACGTGCCGCTCTGCCGCCCTGTGGAATGTCGTACACCTTCAGCCAATACACCTGACCGTTGTGGGTGAAGAACAGGACATAATCATGGGTCGATGCAATGAACAGGTGCTCGACCCAGTCGTCCGCCTTGGTGCCCATTCCGTTTAGGCCCCGCCCACCCCGCCGTTGACGGCGGTAGGTGGTTACGGGAATACGCTTGATGTACCCGGAATGTGAGATCGTGACGACCATGTCCTCCTCGGCAATCAGATCTTCGACCGAGAAATCACCGACGTCGGCCACGATCTCCGTGCGTCGATCGTCACCGAACTTCTTCACGAGTTGATCGAGCTCGTCCTTGAGTATCTCCATGCGCTTCGGTCGGGAAGCGAGGATACTCTTGAGCTGCTTGATGAGCGCCAGAACCTCTTTGAGCTCCGCCTCGAGCTTGTCGATCTCGAGCCCCGTGAGGCGAGCGAGGCGCATATTGAGTATCGCCTCGCTCTGTTTCTCACTGAGCCCAAACTGCTGCCGCAGCGCGGCGTCCGCCGTGGGAACGTCCTTGGACTTGCGAATGATCTGGACAACCTCATCGATGTTGTCGACCGCGATCTTGAGGCCTTCCAGGATGTGCTCCCGCGCCTGCGCCTGCTGCAGGTCGAACTCCGTGCGAGCCGTGATGACTTCATGCCGATGGTCGACGAAGTTCTGGAGCAGCTCCTTGAGATTCATGATCCGAGGCTGCCCGTCGACCAGGGCCAGCATGATCGCGCCGAAGGTCGTCTGCATCTGTGTGTGCTTGTAGAACTGATTCAGAACAACCGTCGGATTCGCGTCCCGCTTGAGCACGATCACGATCCGCATCCCGTCACGATCGGACTCATCGCGGAGATCGGCGATGTCCGTCACCTTCTTCTGCCGCACGAGATCGGCGATCTGCTCGATCAGGCGCGACTTGTTGACCATGAACGGGATCTCGGTGACTACGATCTGCACCTTGCCGGAGGATTCCCGCTCTTCCACCTGGGCGCGCGCGCGCATCACGATACGACCACGCCCGGTCTCGTAGCACTCCCTGATGCCGTCGCGACCGTAGATGTACCCACCCGTGGGAAAATCAGGACCGAGCACGTGCCGCCTCAGGTCGGCAATCTCGCAATCAGGATGGTCAACGAGATGCTTGAGCGCAGTGGCAACCTCACTCAGGTTGTGCGGTGGAATGTTTGTTGCCATTCCGACCGCAATACCCGACGACCCGTTGACCAAGAGACTGGGGAGCTTCGCAGGAAGGACGGTCGGCTCTTCGAGCCGATCATCGAAATTCGGCACGAACGGGACCGTGTTCTTGTCGATGTCCTCGAGCATGGCCACCGCGAGCGGCGTGAGTCGGGCCTCCGTGTACCGATACGCGGCTGCACTGTCACCATCGACCGAACCGAAGTTCCCTTGCCCGTCGACCAGGGGATAGCGCAGCGAGAAGTTCTGCACCATCCGCACCAGCGAATCGTACACCGCCATGTCCCCATGCGGGTGATACTTGCCGAGCACGTCACCGACGACCGTGGCGCTCTTCTTGTGGGGCCGGCCAGGTTGGAGCCCAAGCTCGTTCATCGCGTAGAGGATGCGGCGGTGTACCGGTTTGAGCCCGTCTCGGACATCGGGGAGAGCACGCTGCACGATGACGCTCATCGAATAATCGATGAACGATTCCTTCATCTCATCTTCGATGAGGCGGGAGACGATGCGCTCGCGCTGGTTGGGTGCGGTCATGACGATCCTGGTCCGAGAAAACAAAAAAGGGGCCGTGACCGACCCCTGATGCGGTCCGATAATAATAGCGTGTCGCAGACCCGAAATCAATCCTTGTGAGAACTCGTAACTTCCTTACAGTCAACGAATTAGCACGGGTCGTGCTCACGGCAAACGCGGCGCTGAACGCGGCCGTGAGCGGCCGGATTCTCACCGCGGACGAGCCCCACGCCCCGGCCGCGTGCAACCATCCCTCTCGCAAACGCATCTAACCGGATGAGTACGATGGTGGCGGGAGGCAGCCACGTGAATCTCGGAACCGGCGAAAGCGTAGAGTGGGTGGGAGGAGTACTTGCGATGGCACATCCAGCAGCAGCGTCGCCGTGGGCCACCACGGGCGCGCGCGCCGTGGCGCCGCCACGCGCGTCGCGCTCGACTCGGCCATCGGGCGCGCGCGCGGTGAAGACTCGGCTAGGAGTTGCTCTGTTCGATGACTTGGGGCACTACGTGGGCGTGGTCACGGCACCGATTGGGCAGCTCGTATTCGGACGAGGCGCGGACACAGTCCTCTTGAAGCGCGGGGATGACCTGCAACCCTGATCCCACCCGCGACCGCCCTCTCCGTGCCGCCCGGCTCTCACCCAATCTCCACCGTGATCTTCCCCAACTGCTCCCCTTGTTGTAGCCGCCGAAGCGCCTCAATTCCACGGTCCAAGGGGAATGTCGAATCGACAATCGGGCGCAAGTGGCCCTGTCCCAGGAGCCGCACGATCTCCCGGTACTCCGCTGCACTACCCATGGTCGATCCCATGATCGTCCACTGATACCAGAAGAGACGTCGCACGTCGACGTTCACGCTGGGGCCCGTCGTCGCGCCACACGTGACGAGCCTTCCACCCCTGCGGAGGAGCTTCAGGGACTGATCCCATGTCGCTTCACCGACGTTCTCGACCACGACATCCACGCCGAGCTTTCCCGTCAGCACACGCACCTCCCGCACCACATCCTGGGTCACGTGATTCAGCGTGACGTCGGCCCCGAGTCGTTGGGCCGCTGCGAGCTTTTCGTCACTCGAGGACGTAACGATCACGAAGGCGCCATGTAGCTTGGCAATGCGCAGCGCCGTGCTCGAGACCCCGCCACCCACGCCCCAGATCAACACGCGCTCTCCGGGCCGCAGTCGGGCACGGGTGACCAACATCCGCCACGCGGTGATCGTCGCCAGCGAGAACGCGGCCGCCTCGGGCCAGGTCAGCTCGGCGTGCGGAGGCGGCGGCGTGGGAACCGGCAGCACGTTCGGCTCCGGCACCACCACGTACTCGGCCAACGTTCCCGGAAGGTGCTCTCCAAGCAGCCGGTACCCTTCACAGAGCGAGTGCTCGCCAGCAAGACAGTATGCGCAGCGATAGCATGACACGCCCGGGTTGATCAGGACGTGGTCACCCGGCTCGACGGCCGTTACGGTGCCGCCGACTTCTTCCACGATCCCCGCGCCGTCACCGCCCAAGATATGGGGATAGGAGGGAGAGAGACCGGGCAGTCCCCGCAGAGTCCAGAGATCGAGGTGGTTCAGGGCCGCCGCTTTGAGACGCACCAAGATCCCATCGGGTTGGGTGAGCGCCGGCTGGGGGACGTCCGTCACCTCAAGCTCCGAGAGATCCCCGTGCCGCCGCATGACGAGTGCTTTCATGACGAGCGAGCGTTGTTGACGTTCGATGTCTTGCGACGAATGCGAACCGTTACGCTACGGGCGAAACGCCGGACGCACGAGCTGGTCACGCTCGCTTTCCCGAGGGACTTCGACTGGGCCCCCACCGGTGAGGGGTATCAGCACGAGTCCACGGGACGTTCCACCGCGCGACCCGGGTGTCTCGACCGACACGGCCAACACATCGCCGGTCGAGGAGATAGCGAAGTCCGTGATGACCAAGTCCGGCCCCGTCAGCGGCTCCACCGGCCCCAACAACGGCTGTTGCGCCACCGTCCACGTGGCCGTGCGCCCAACCCGTTCCTCGCGAACGTATACCAGAGTACTGTCGCCACGCCACGCCGGCGCTCGTTCGTGCAACGGGGCGTCCGAATTGGTCGCGTTTCGTTGATTCGCACCGTCGGGATCCATGAGGTAGACCTCGTAGTTGCCGTCACGAATCGACGTAAACGCGATCGTAGCGCCATTGGGAGAAACCGCGGGCTCGAGGTTGGCCGCACCGTCGGTGAGCTGTCGCTGGCCCGACCCGTCGGCATTCATCCGCCAGATCTGCACAGTTCCGCCCGAGTCCGATTGGTACACGATCTGGGAACCATCCGGAGCCCACACGGGCTCGGATTCGTTGACGGCCGTCGAGGTCAGACGCTGCGGATTCCCCCCATCCGCGTCGACCACATAGAGTTCGAAGTTACCGTCGCGGTTTGTGGCAAAGACGATACGAGAGCCGTCGGCGGAATAGGCCGCTGATAACTCGTCCGACGGCGCATCGGTGATCTGGCTGAAACTGCCGGGGTCGTCGCGGTCCAAGGCAAACAGATCGGCCGAGCCCGAGCGGGTCGACGTGACGAGCAGTTCACCCTGCACGAACACGAGGGCGGTGTCGGCGACACCCCATGGCGTGCCGGCCACGACTTGGGCTCGCCCCCGGCGCACCGGGGTGAGGGTCCCATCCGAAGCCACCTGCACCACACTGGCGTTGGAGGATGACCACGCCACCTCCCGCGCAGGAGCGAGCGGCGTTCCCGAGGCGTCCGCGAACGAAGCGTGCAACGTGGCCGACTCGCCCACGCTGATGCCAAGACGGCGACGGTCCAGCGCGAGTCCGGCCGCAACGACGTCGACCCTCCACGTCTTCTTCAGGCCACCGTGTGCCTGCACCGTCACGGTCGTCGTGCCGATGGCCTCGCCCGTCGCCTTTGCCGATTCGGGGTCGAAGCCGAGCAGCGTGCTATCACCCACGCTCCAGATGATGGGGGCCTCGGTTACCTCCGAGCCGTCAGCGGCATAGGCCGTCGCCCGAAACGTGAACTCCCCACCGAGCGGGACTACCACGGTGTCGGCCCGGGGAACCACACCGAGCTCGGTGACTTCGCGATGCACCGTGGCCGGCAGCCGACTCTCCTGGCCGAACCCGTTCGCGATGATTTCAGCGCGCCCAGCGGAAATCGCTGTCACGACCCCGATTGGCGAGACCGTGGCCACGTCCGGGTTCGTGGATCGCCAGCTGAACCACCGAGCCTCAACCCGGCGGCCCAATTGGCTGGGAACGAGGATTCGCACGGTGTCGGATTCGAGTGGGGACAGCGAAACCACAGGGAGTGCAAACGCCCACTCCTGGATGGCTACCTGGATTTGAATGCGTGCTTGCAGACCACCCGCACTCGTGGCCTCGATCACACCCATTCCCGCCGAGAGACCGACGAGCTTCCCGTTCCGATCCACCTCCGCCACGTCCGCACGGAACGATCGCCAGGTAACCGGGGAGAAGGCCGCGGGTGAACCGTCGTCCTTTAGCAGAACCGGTCGGAGCTGCAGATCTTCGAGCGGGAACAGGTACACCTCCGACGGCTCGATCCGCAGAATGGTCGCAACGCCGGTCCCACCCGCCCCCGCTACCGGGGCCCCGGTGACCTGCACCGACACAGCCTTACGCTGGTTCCCCACCCGGATGGTCACGGTGGCTCGCCCTGGCCCGATGCCAACCAAGTATGCCACTCCCGGTGGCGCACGTGGGTCGATATCGACGCGCACGACAGCCGGATCGGACTCGGACCAGTTGAACGCCACTTCGGTCAGCACGTCCCCGCGGCTCCCGTACGCCACCGCCAGGACTTCCTTCCGCTCGCCAGACGCAAGCGACACGGACGCAGGAATGACGTCGAGCTCGCTCACCCGCTGGGCGACGGCCGACTGGACGGCTATCCCAAGCAGGAACACCACGGTGGTGCTGACTGCCGCGATCTGTCGATG
Source organism: Gemmatimonadota bacterium (assembly GCA_039588295.1). GTDB lineage: Bacteria > Gemmatimonadota > Gemmatimonadetes > Gemmatimonadales > GWC2-71-9 > JAOTVV01. The sequence continues at coordinate 351,549 of JBDHAB010000001.1, read as the reverse complement.
CATAAGCGCCACCAACCCCGCTGATTGGCGTAAGTCTATAATCTAACGAAAGATATGGAGCGAACCTAGGAGTTACGGTGGAACGGTGTCAAGCCGGATGGGTCACAAAATGCGGCATCGCGAACCCCGGTCGACCCCCGCATGACTTGCCATCCTCGGTTCGCATAGAAAAACTATAAGGGGCACGACGAACCACTCAGATGGAGGGCTCCAATGACCACGTCCTTCGACCACAACGACTCCGGACTGGGCGGTCCCGGCATGTGGGATCCGATGCCTCTCACCCCTCCGGTCAAGCCGCCATCAAAACCGGAAGAACAGTTCATCTGGTCGAGGCCGGAGTCCGACACGCCCCCGGAAGAAGAACCGGCGGCGGCGGCCCAGCCAACGCCAGCGGTGCAGCCGAAGCAAGTGAAGGCGCGCAAGAAGCCCGCGAAGAAGAAGACCGTCAAGAAGAAAGCCACGAAGAAGGCCACCAGGAAGAAGGCTAAGAAGAAGACGACGAGGAAGAAGGCCAAGAAGAAGACCGTCAAGAAGAAAGCCAAGAAGAAGACGGTGAGGAAGAAGGCGCGACGCCCCGCGAAGAAGAAGACCACGCGTCGCAAGAAGAAGACCGCACGCCGAGCCAAGAAGCGGCGGTAGGGAACCACACGGGCGACCTTGCCGGTCCATCGAGCACATCGGACGTGGGGAGTGCGCGCGCTCCCGTCAGGAGCGCGCGCATTCGCTTGTGCAGTCCTGGCCTTCATCATCGGGTGCACCCCTGTACCACAGAGGGAGTCGGACCCCGAGGAGACCGATCCGACAGCTGTCGTAACGGCCCTACTCACCGAGTCGGCAGCCGCATGGAACGCCGGTGATCTCGAGAGGTTCGTGTCCGACTACGCCCGGGATTCGACAACGACATTTGTTTCTGGGGGGCGGGTCCGCTCGGGCTTCACGTGGATCCGCGGCAACTACGCCCCAGCTTTCGAGCGGGGTGCCGCGCGCGATTCGCTCCAGTTTCAATCGGTTGCCGCACGTTGGCTGGGGCCCGAGCACGTTCTCGCAACCGCCCGCTTCGTGCTGTTCCGAGGGGATTCCGTCACCGCTAGTGGGCCATTCACGCTGGTACTGCGGGAGGTGGAGGGTGACTGGAAGATCATGCATGACCACACATCGAGGGACCCCGACTAGCAAGAGGCATGGGGCAGCGGGACCAGCGAAGTGGGGTTGTTCTGGCGAGCGCGGTCCCGGTCTTCCCTCGCTCCTCACCCGTACTGTTTGCGCGTTCGCCCTCCTTCCACTGGTAGTCTCCTGGGTCGTCTCCTGCAGCCCCGGTGGCAAGGCAACCGCCTTCGTTGGCGCCACGGTATTCGACGGAACCGGCGAGCCGCTCTTAGCGGACGCCGCGATCGTTGTGCGCCGCGGACGGATCGAGGCGATCGGGCCGATGCGCGACGTGTCGATTCCTTGGGGCGCCACCGAGGTACGGCTCGACGGCAAGTGGATCATCCCCGGCTTGATTGATTCCCACACACATGCCGAACGCTGGACACTGACTCGATTCCTTGCCTACGGGGTGACGAGCATCCGGGACGTGGGCGGTACCCTTGACAGCATCATCACCCTGCGCGACGCAGCCACCCTGGGCTCGATTCTCGGACCGAGGATGTACGTCGCAGGCGCCATGATCGACGGCAGTCCTGCCACGTATCCGAATGCCATAGAGGTGACCACTCCTGCCGAGGCGAGAGAGGCCATCGATCGTCTCACGCTGCTCGACGTGACCCACGCGAAAGTGTACACGAAGATCGATGCACGACTGCTCCAGGCGTTGCTGGAGGAGGCGACGACGCTCAATGTGCCGGTAACCGGCCACCTCGGCAGAGTGAGCGCGGTAACAGCCGCGCGGATGGGGATCCACGCAATCGAGCACCTCACCGGCATTGTCGAGGCGACCGCCGCCAACCCGGGCCGGTATCTCTACGCCCACGATCGCTTCTTTCCCGGCTGGAATCTCACCGAGCGAACGTGGACGCGGTTGGATTCCGCCAACCTCGACCACACCGCCCGTACGCTGATCGAGCACGGTGTGACAATCGTGCCCACGCTTGCTCTCCATGAAGCGTATAGCCGCCTCACGGACGCCTCATACGTCGACCGGCTCGACCTCGCCGGGGTTCCGGACAGCGTACTCGATGCGTGGAACGTGCCCGATCTCGTGCGGCGCGCCGGCCTGACCGTGACAGACTTCCGGGACTTGCGGCGCGCCAGACCCTACCAGGACCGTTTTGTCCGTATGTACCACCGACTCGGCGGCCTCGTCGCTGCGGGCACCGACGCCCCCAACCAGCTGCTCCCACCCGGCGCGAGCCTCCACGACGAGATGGCGCTGCTGGTCCGTGCGGGCCTCACGCCGCAAGACGCGATCCTCACTGCGACCCGCAACGCCGCTCGACTGATCGGGGTCGATTCGGTTGGAGTCTTGCGCGAGGGGAGTGCCGCGGATTTCGTGATTCTCAACGCCAACCCGATCGAGAACATCGAGCACGTCCGCGAGATCGATCAGGTCGTACTCCGCGGCGTGATGCACCGGCCGAGCGAACTCCTGGAGACGCGATAGCCATGCTGCAAGTGCTCATGACAGCGGCCCGTCTGCTCTTCCTGGCATGTGCTCCCAGCGATCGATTCGAGGCCGTTCTGGAGGGCGACTGGATCGTGGATAGAACCGGCAGCCCACCATTCCCTGTGGGCCCCGGCACCCACCGGTCCAGTTCTCGACGTTGATGAAGATCCTCAAATTCGGTGGATCGTCGCTGGAAACGCCGGAACGAATCACGCGGGTGGTGGACATCGTACACGCGGCGTGCGAGGCGGGGCCGGCGGCGGTGGTAGTGTCAGCGTTCGGTGGAGTAACCGACGCTTTGTCACACGCGGCCGACGAGAGCGCCCGGGGCCGCCAGGTGCTCGACGAGTCTGTCGCCCGACGGCATCTCGAAGCCATCGACCAACTGGCCACGGAGCCGGAGCGCGGCCCGTTGCGAGAACACGCCGAAACCACCCTCGTGGCGCTGAACGATCTGTTGCACGGCGTGTCGTTGATCCGAGAGTGCAGTCTCCGAACGCGAGATGTCATCCTCAGCCATGGCGAGCGGCTGTCCGCGCTCGTCGTCGCCGCGGCGTTGCGGCGCGACGGTGTCGCGGCGCGCGTCCTCGATGCCCGTCAGGTCATCGTCACCGACGGGACGTTCGGGGGTGCGCACGTGCAATCGAAAGAAACTGAACGCCGCATTTGCGATCACTTTGCGGGCCACGACGCGTTGCAGGTCGTCACCGGGTTCATCGCGGCAACGGCCGACGGCGAGACCACGACCCTGGGGCGCGGCGGGTCGGATTACACAGCAGCGCTGCTCGGTGCCGCGCTGGGGGCGGACTCCATCGAGATCTGGACCGACGTCCCCGGCGTCATGAGCGCCGACCCACGGCTCGTCGCCGATGCCTTCTCGTTGAAGACGTTGAGCTACGACGAGTTGATGGAGCTGTCACACTTCGGTGCGAAGGTCGTCTTTCCTTTCACGGTCCATCCCGCCCGCGCTCGCGGCATACCGCTGGTGATTCGCAACACCCTGGCTCCCGAGTTCGAGGGCACAACTATCGTTGATCGACTGGAGACGGGCGCCAATCCGGTGCGTGGGATCTCGTCGATTCATGACGTGGCGCTGCTGCGCCTCGAGGGTGACGGGATGGTCGGCGTCCCGGGCATCGCCGGCCGGCTCTTCGGTGCGCTCGCCGCTCAACACATCAGTGTGATCCTGATCAGCCAAGGCTCGAGTGAACACTCGATTTGTTTTGCGGTGATTCCCAGCGCCGTGCCCAAGGCGCGCGCGGCCATTCATGAAGAGTTCGCGCTCGAACGGGAGGTCGGATTGATCGACGACCTGGTCGTCGAAGCCGACCACTCGGTCATTGCCGCCGTGGGTGAGGGGATGCGCGATCAGCCGGGGGTAGCCGGGCGCGTGTTCGATGTGCTGGGGAGCCGCGGGATCAACGTGCACGCCATCGCCCAGGGTTCGTCTGAACTCAACATCTCGTTCGTGATCGATCGGCGCGACGAGGCCACGGTATTGAATGCCGTGCACGATGCGTTCTTCGGATCGAAGGGGAGTGAGGCGCTGGTGTATCTCGTGGGGACGGGTCGGGTCGGGGCCGCCCTTCAGGAACAAATCGAGGAGTGCGGCCGCAGCCTGGACGCAGGGAACGGGGGAGTGGCGATCGGAGGCCGGTGCAACACGCGGGAAATGACCCTGCGCGACGATGACACCACCGGTCCCCCCCCGGCCGACAGGCCGCCCGGTCAGCTCCGGCGTCAGCGGTCGGACCTGGCCGCGTTCGTCGCGCACGTGATCGCGCACCCGGACCGGCGCGTCCTGGTAGACTGTACGGCCAGCGAGACGGTTGCCGAGCATTACGAGCCCCTGCTCGAGGCCGGGGTACCAGTGGTTACCGCGAACAAGAAACCGTTGGCGGGGTCGTTCCGTCGCTTTCAGGACCTGGAGCTGGCCAGCCGCCGACGGGGCGCGCCCCTGCTCTATGAGACGACGGTGGGCGCGGGGTTGCCGGTCCTCGGAGCGATTCGGAGCCTGCGTGAGACGGGCGATCGTATCCGGACGGTGAGCGGGGTCTTCTCCGGCACGATTGCCTTCCTCCTCGATCAGCTGCGCATGGGAACGCGTTTCAGTGACGCGCTCCGTGAAGCCCATGAGCGAGGCTACACGGAGCCCGACCCGCGCGAGGATCTCTCGGGTGCCGACGTCATGAGGAAACTTGTCATTCTCGCCCGGGTGGCCGGCGCGTCCCTCGAGCCCGAGCAGGTCGTCGTTGAGCCCATGCTGCTCGACTCCTCGTTGGCGACGACGTCGATCGAGGAGTTCTGGGATCGGACAGCCGAGCTCGACCCCCTATACAGGGATAGACAACACCACGCCGCCCACATCGGCCGCGTGTTGGGTTACGTGGCGACCTGGGATGGCGAACGGGCCTCCGTCGGGTTCCTGGACCTGGATCCGCAAGACGTTCGCGCCACGCTCGGCGGAACGGACAACGTCTTCGTCATCCACAGCGAGCGTTATCGAGACGGCCCCCTGGTCATCCGCGGCCCCGGGGCGGGCCCGACGGTGACTGCGGCTGGTGTCTTCTCGGACGTGCTCCAGGCCTTGGCGGTGACCCGGAACGAACGTGCCCCGTTCCCCGCCGCTCGAATCCGCCACGCCCGGTCGACCAAGAACGGGGCGCGATAATGGTGGGGAGGAACCTCCTATGACCCAATCAGAACCCCGAGCGCGGATTCCCGTGGCGGTGCTCGGGGCAACCGGAAGCGTGGGCCAGCGAATGGTCGCGTTGCTCGACGGGCACCCGTGGTTCGAGACTGCGGCCCTCATGGCGTCCGAGCGGTCGGCGGGAAGACCGTACCGCGAGGCGGCAACGTGGGTTCAGCCGACCGCGATTCCCGCGTCCGTGGCGCACATGACAGTCGAGCCGACGGAGCCCGAATCCCGGTGCCGGCTCGTGTTCTCTGCGCTGGATGCTTCGGTAGCCGGGCCGGTCGAACGAGCCTTCGCGGGCGCCGGACACTTCGTGGTGTCTAACGCCCGAAATCATCGCATGGACCGGAGCGTGCCTCTCATCATACCCGAAGTCAATCCGGATCATCTCGATCTCGTTCGATCGCAGTCCTTTGGCCCCGGCGCCATCGTCACCAACCCCAATTGCTCGACCATCGGACTCGTGTTGGCACTCGGTCCGCTGCACCGCGTCTTCGGCGTACGCCGGGTGAACGTGGTGACCATGCAAGCCATCTCGGGGGCCGGCCTGCCGGGGGTTGCGAGTATGGAGATCATGGACAACGTCGTTCCGTTCATTGGGGGCGAGGAAGAGAAGATGGAGCGCGAGACCCGCAAGATCCTCGGCGAGCTTTCGGGTGATCACGTTCGCGACGCCGACGTCGTGGTGAGTGCGCATTGCAATCGGGTGCCTGTGGTCGACGGTCATACAGAATGCGTCTCCGTCGCCCTGGAGACGCGTGCCGCGCCGAATGAGCTCATCTCGGTCTGGAACGAGTTCGTCTCCGAGCCACAATCCCTCGGACTCCCCACTGCGCCGACGCAGCCGGTACGCTATCTGTCCGATGAATCGGCACCTCAACCCCGTTTGCACCGCGACATCGACGGCGGGATGGCGGCATCGATCGGCCGGCTGCGGCCGTGCCCGCTGTTCGACTACAAGTTCGTCGTCCTGTCTCACAACACCATCCGCGGTGCCGCCGGTGGCGCGATTCTCCTCGCTGAGCTCGCTGTGGCGCGAGGGCTCTTGACGGCCGACGATTGACTCGCCCCGGGGCCGCCAGGATCCGGTCGTCCGATGACCGTTCGGGGCGATCAATGGGCCAGATGTTAGGCTGGCCTCCTTGCGCCACCACCCTCATGCCCTGGAGCTGCTGCTTACCCCTTCCGCTCCGTCCGTGCGAGCCGCAGCTGCGCGCATCGTCGGTCGGTGGGCGCAAGATGTGCGAGCCAGTGGTACCGTCAACCCGCCGGCCAACGAGGAGCAAGCACTGACCGCGCTCCGAACCCTGCTGCTCGCTCACGCGCCCTGAACCGGAGTGTGCGGTGCTACCTTTAGCTATCCGAGCTCCGTACTGTCCGGGCTCGAGTTCTCTGGACCTCACTCTCGATGAAGGAGAGGTAATGTCGGACGGCCCCCGCGACCAGCGGCCGCGCATCCGGCTCACCGCGCTGTCTCACGGCGCCGGTTGAGCCTGTAAACTCGGCTCTGCCGAACTGACGCAGGTCCTGCGTCACCTACCGACTGTGGACGATCCACAGGTCCTCGTCGCCGCGCTCAGTCGCGACGACGCGGCGGTGTATCGTGTGACGGAGGACCGTGCACTTGCAGCAACCGTGGATTTCTTTACGCCGATTGTGGACGACGCCTACACCTTCGGCGCGATCGCGGCGGCAAACGCGCTGAGTGACCTGTATGCGATGGGGGCAACACCGCTGTTCGCGCTCAACATCGTGGCGTGGCCTCGCGACCCGGAGCTGCTGGAGCTGCTCGGTACAACGGTGCGAGGCGGGGTCGACAAGATCCGGGAAGCTGGCGCGTTCGTGCTCGGCGGGCATTCCATCGAGGATCGAGAGCCCAAGTTCGGCATGGTGGCGATCGGCGAGATCCATCCTGATCGCCTGACGACCAACGCGGGGGCCCGGCCCGGTGACCGATTGGTGCTGACAAAGCCCATCGGCACGGGCATCCTCAGCACTGGCCTCAAGCGTGAGCTGATCACCGAGGGCGAGATGGCGGCGGCCATTCGTTCCATGACGACCCTGAACGCCGGCGCTATGGCGGCCAATGGCCGGTTGGGTACGGCGGTTCACGCCGCCACGGACATCACCGGATTCGGGCTGCTCGGTCACCTCCACACCATGCTCTCTGCAAGTGGGGTCGCCGCCCGGCTATACGCACCCGAGGTGCCGGTGTTCGAGCGCACCGCTGAGTTGATCGGCCAAGGAGCTGTTCCAGGTGGCACCACCCGAAACCTCGACGACGCTTCCGACTACACCGATTGGCAGCCCAGCATCGACGTCTCCATCCGAACGACGTTTTGTGATGCACAGACATCGGGTGGGCTCCTGGTCGCCGTGGCATCAGAGTCCGTGGATCGACTCCTCGCAGCGCTCCGAGAGGAGGGGATACCCGCGGCTGCTCTGGTGGGCGACGTCGTGAGCGGCCGGGCGGGAACCATCGAGGTCGTCGGTGCCCGCGCGTAGACCGCGGTTCCGGTTCACGCTCGTCCACGCGGATGAGAGCTGTCTTCGCAACGGCCAGGAGGGGCCGAATCCGGGAGGCGCGGCATCGCTGATCGAGGTCCGGACGCCCGACGGACTCGTGCGGCGTGACGTGTACATTTCTGCTCCGGACACGACGAACAACCGCATGGCGCTGGCGGGTGCGATCGCCACATTCGCCCTCCTCGCTTCCAAGGGCAATCGATTTCGCGCGGCCTACGTATCAGATTCGGAGTATCTAGTCAAAGGCATGACCGAGTGGATCCCCGATTGGCAGGCACGTGGGTGGCGTCGCAAGGGAGGGAAAATCGAAAACCTCGAGCTGTGGCAGAAGCTCGTGCAAGCGACGGCCCAACATGACCCGGTCTTCCGGTGGGTCCGGGGCCACGCGGGACACCCAAAGAACGAGTACACCAACGACCTCGCCATGTGGGCGGCTGGCGAGCAAGTCCACTCTGCTGGAGCGATCCCGTCTCGCTTCGAAGAATGGCTGGCAGAGCGGCAAGCTCGCGGGCAGTTCGTCCAATACGACCCCGAAGCCGACTTCGTCGACCTCGAGGCAACCCTGAGCACACCCGCATGACCGCCTACAAGGACGGCATTCAGGCGAACACTCACCCGCTCAACCTGCTCCCGAATGGCGCGGAGCCCCAGCTCGAGAGAATTCCGCTCTACGAAGTGTACATGCGGATGGCCGAGGAACTCGCGAAACGCTCGACGTGCATACGACTCCAGGTTGGCACCGTCGTCACGGACGCGAGCCTGGAAAACGTCTTGGCGATCGGGTACAACGGAAACGCCAGAGGGCTTCCCAACAAGTGTGATTCAACGGTTCCGGGAAGCTGTGGCTGCATTCACTCAGAGGTCAATGCACTCGTGAAAGCGCCGGGGAGCGTGCGCGACAAGGTGGTCTTCCTCACCGACAGCCCGTGCGTGATGTGCGCTAAACTCATGATCAACTCCGGTGTCACTCACATGTTCTATCGGCGACTGTACCGTGATCCCAGCGGGGTCGAACTGCTCTCGTCAGCCGGAGTCACCCCCGTCCTGTACGACCGATGGGCTGACGCCTGGAAGTGAGATTGGCACCAATGGACGCTGTTGACCGCTTGTTTCGTCATCTCGTGAGTCACCTGGCGACTGCTGCACCAGACCATCTGACCAAGCCGTTTCAGGTCTCGGAGCTCTATCAGCGGATCATCCCCTACCGGACTCACAAGCGACAGCTCGCCTTCGACTCGATCGAGGACTACGAGATGGCCGTGTTACGCCTCCTTGCAGGCGAACACGACTACGCATCGCTCGAGCCCGTCGACGTGCAGACCGTCTTGGCTGAAGAAATCCAATTGCCGAACCCCACACCGGGAGCCTTCCGCGAGTACGCGGCTGCGACAGTCATGCTGAACCGTGACGCGGTGCGCGGCATTCTCAATCAGGACGAGGCCTATGCTCCACCCGCCGTCGCCGAATCGGTTGTCCAGGTTCCCATGAGTGCAGGCGAGAGCCGGACCTCGCCACCACCCCCGAACCCTCCCGAAGAACCCGCGGCGAACACGCTCGTCTTCGAGCCCGTCGAGCCCGTGGCTCGCTGTTCCCAATGCGCCAGCGAGCTTCCCGCGCGGCGCCAGGCGGAGTTCTGTCCGTGGTGTGGGCACCGCCTCGGCACGACGCAGTGTCGCCAGTGCGGTGAGTCCCTCGAAACGGAATGGAGCTATTGCCTCGCTTGCGGTCACCCCACCCGCGGATAGAGCGGTGGCCGATCACTTCAGGGTAGCGGTCATTGGAGGTGACGGCATCGGGGCGGAGGTAGTTGAGGCCGCGCTGCCCGTCATCGAGACGGCCGGAGCAGCGCACGACATCACTTTCACCTGGGACCGCTTGCCCTACGGTGCGGACCACTACCTCGCAACTGGCGAAACGCTGCCCAGCGGGACGCTGGACCGGCTGCGCGACGAATTCGACGCAATCTTGCTCGGTGCACTCGGAGACCCACGCATTCCTGAAAACGAGCATGCGCGAGACATCCTGCTGGGGATGCGAGTCGGGCTCGATCTCTACGTGAACTTCCGGCCCTGCCGGCTGCTCCATCCACAGCTCTGCCCGTTGAAGCCACCGTCTCAACGGCCGGGTTGTGCGGACCCGGATGCCGAACCGCACATCGACTTTGTCATCTTTCGTGAGAACACCGAAGGTATCTATCTGGCGCGCGGCAGTGCGTCGAACGTCGGCTCACCGGCTGAAGTACAGATCGCGGAAGAGATCAACACCGCCCCCCGGGTGAGCCGCATCGTCCGCGCGGCCTTCGAATGGGCGCGGGCGCACGGCAGACACCGGGTGACCTTGTGCGACAAGGCAAACGCCGTACCCGCTCACCGCCTCTGGCAGCGCCTCTTTGCCGAGATCGGAGAGGAGTATGCCGAGATCGAGCGCGAGCACCGATATGTAGATGCCCTCGCAATGGAGCTGGTGCGAGCCCCCGAGCGGTTTCAGGTGATCGTGACGAACAACTTGTTTGGCGACATTCTCTCCGACCTCGGCGCCGAGCTTGTGGGCGGACTGGGACTCGCCGCCAGCGCCAATCTCCACCCAGGGCAGACCGGACTGTTCGAGCCGGTCCACGGTTCCGCTCCGCCGATGGCGGGCAAGGGAATCGCCAACCCCATGGCGGCGATCCTGACCGGCGGACTCATGCTCGAGCAGCTTGGGTGTCCGGCAGCGGCAGACCGGCTCGTCAACGCGGTCGAATCCGCCATCGCAGTGCGCAGGACGACACCCGACCTTGGCGGGACCGCGTCGACGGTCGAAGTCAGTGCATGGATCGCTGATTGCATCGCCCGGTCATAGCCTGCATCGGAGGACATGGACCAAGTGGAGGTCAACGAGGCTTTCGCCACACAACATGTTCCGGTCCAACGGGAGCTCGGCCTCGACCGGGAGCGCACAAATGTCCGCGGGGGCGATCGCCATTGGGCGCCCGTTGGCAGCGAGCGGCGCACGCATCACTATTCATCTATTGCACGCCCTGCGGCGGGCGAAGCAGCGGTATGGTATAGGCTCAGCGTGTATCGGTGGCGGCCAAGGTGCCGCCGTGGTCGTCGAGGCCTTTTAGCCGGGCCCTGTGGCCCGGAAGGACGGGGGAGGGGCAGATGAATCAGCTCGTTCCCGACAGATCGCGTATTGACCGGTCGGCACTCGAGCGGATTGTTCGACGCGCGGCAGAACTTCAAACCGGCGAACGGGACATCGGTGACGGTCTCACGGAACACCAACTCATGGAACTGGGGCATGAAGTCGGGATTCCCACCACCTATCTCCAGCAGGCCTTGCAGGAGGAGCGAACCCGAGCGGTTGTCCCCATCGAGCGGGGGCTGGTCCGCCAACTGACGGGACCCAAACGCGTGGCGGCACAACGGACCATCGCCGGGATGGCAGACGGCTTGCAGTCGGCATTGAACCACTGGATGACCGATGGGGAGTTGCTGACCGTGAAACGCCGGTTTCCCGATCGAACATCGTGGGAGGCCCGACAGGATGTCTTCTCCTCGATCAGACGGGAGTTCAAGGTCGGGGGTCGGCCTTATCGGCTGGCGCGCGCCAAGGAGGTAGTGGGACAGGTGACCCGCCTCGAGGAGGGACGGGCCCACGTTCGCTTGCTCGCCGACCTGTCCAATACGCGGCAGTCCCACCTGGCCGCGGCGACGACGCTTGCCGGAGTAGGTGCCGTCGCATCGGCGATTGGGCTCGTGCTCAGTGTTGCGCTCCCCGTCGCTCTCATTCCGGTGGGCTTGGGAGCGGTCCTGGGTACGATGGTCGCTCGCCGCCGGATGGGGCAGGTCGAGCGCGTGCAGGTGGCGCTCGAACAGGTAATCGACCGGCTGGAGCACGGCGAAGTCCGGGCGCCCGAAGGCCCTCGCGGACCACGGTCGAGCGCGTTCGGACGCATCGCCGATGAAATAAAGAAGAGTCTGGGTATCTGACTCGACGGCCGCTTCTTCAACACCCAAATCCGAAACGGATCTGACAATCAGCCATGCTTCCAGACACCGCCGCTCAGTGGCACGCTACCCTGAACGATTTCCCATCCATACTCTTCTTGCTGGGACTGGGATTCGAGCTGGCCGGTGAGGTCACGAAGCGGGACTCACTGAAGGCAGCTGGGTTCTTGACTATCGCGACTGGGGCGGTCGGTGCAATCCTCGCTGTTGGCTCCGGACTTCTCGCCGAAGAGACGATCGAGCACGGCGACAGCGTCCACCTCGTAATGACGCGTCACGAAACCTTGGCGATCTCGTTCACAGTATTGTTCGTGCTCCTAGCGGCGTGGCGCGTGGGACGGCGCGAGCGCATGGGTCGGCGGGAGCGTCCCGCGTTTCTCGCGATCGCCACCGTTGGCGCCCTCGGGCTACTCTGGACCGCGCACGTGGGAGGAGTCATTGTCTACGGCTATGGGGGCGGGATACCCACGCAGGTGCTGGAAGGCGCCCTGGCCGAACGCTCAGCGAGTCACACCCCTGCTCCGGGAGAGGGAGATGCCACCGGCGCCGACGAGGCGACCGCTCCCGCTGAGAGTACGAGCCACGTCGACCCTCCAGGAACCCCAGCGCACGAGCACGAGTGAGGTCCGTCGGTGAGCATGAGAGGACATCTCACCCTTGCTGCGGCAGCGCTGACTCTGGTTGCGATCGGCTGCGGTGCCGTCAACGCTCGGCCCTACCTCACACCGCTTCCCGAGGCGCCGGTCGACACCGTGGACACTGAGGCTCAGGACCTCATCGGCGAACTCGCAGCTTTGGTGACGGCAGAAGGATTGGGCATTCGCTTGGTGAGCCCGAGCGAGGGGTATCTCGAAACGGAATGGTATAACGTGGACTCGCGCCAGACCGTGAGCCCCAGTGCGGGCGACATTCAGAGGGTCGTGCTATTGCGGTTCTTCGCGGATCCTCTCGGACGTGGGGAAACCCGGTTGGTGTCAGAAGCGGTCGTCGTCAGAGCACTCGATCCGTCGTTGCCACGTCGTGAAAACGAGATGATGGTCCCACCAGGACATCCCGGCGATACGCTGCTCCAACGGATCCGCTCTGCCGTTTCGGGCAGGGTTGCGGGGCGCCTGCCGTGATGCAGCCACCCGGCCAGCTCGGCTCGGAGGCGGACGACCGCGCCTTCTGCATCGACATGCTGCCAAAGGTCTCCCGCACCTTTGCGATCTGCATCCGTTTGCTGCCGTCTCGGCTGGACCACGCTGTCTTGGTCGCGTACCTCCTTTGTCGAGTTGCTGATACGATCGAGGACAGCATCCGCCTCGACCCCCTGGAGAAGTCGCGCCTGCTGGAAGCCTTCAGCCGCTGTCTCGGCCCGGGTGATCTCCGAGCAGATCGTCTCCGTGCGGCCTTCGCGGAGGCGGCGACCGATGAGGAGATCTTGGCACGCGACGCCGACGCGGTGCTGCGAGAGTTCCGCCGCCTTTCGGAGTCGCAGCAGGGCGCAGTCCGTCCACACGTCCAAGAGATGTGCGCGGGGATGGCCGAGTTCGCTCTCCGCACAAAGGCGTCGGACGGCGAGCACCTCGAGGCACTTGCGACCGTCGCGGAACTCGATCGCTATTGCTACTTCGTGGCGGGCACCGTGGGACACCTGTTGACCGAGTTGTTCCACTTGCACGCCGGAGCCGGCAATCGGGCACGGCACGTCAAGCTCAAATCGCTGGCGACGAGCTTCGGGTTGGGGCTTCAACTCACGAACATCATCAAGGACGTCGCGGACGATCGGAGCCGGGGGTGGAGCTTCGTGCCGCAGGAACTCTGTCAACTGGCCGGCGTGACACCCGAGACCCTCCACGACGCTCGGCACCACGAGTCTGCACGGCAGGTCATGCACCTGTTGATCGAGAAGGCCAAGGGTTACCTGCTGGACGCGCTCGAATACTCAACGACGTTGGGACATTCCCAGTACCGAGTGCGGCTGTTCTGCTTGACCTCACTCTACTTCGCCGCACGAACCCTCCGGCTAGCCGAGCGAGACGACCGCCTGCTCGACCCGACACACAAGGTCAAGATCACTCGGGGGGAAGTCGCACGGACGCTCCTCACCACACGGCTCGTGGCACCGAGCAATCAGCTGGTCCGGTGGTACTTCCGGCGGCTGGCCGGAGGCCAGTGGTCCAAGCCGGCCCTCGAATCGCCGACACCGGTCAGCATGTGAACCCACGGGAGGCCCGCAACCGGCGAACGGGAGTTGCCAGGCACCAGCCCATGCACTAATTCCCTTGGGTGAGCATCTCGACCGCCAACGGCCCTCCTTCGCAACCGGGCTTCCTCGCTTCGCAATGAGACAGTATCTCGATCTGTTAGAGCACCTTCTCGAGCATGGCCGTCCGAAACAGGACCGCACGGGTACGGGTACCCTCAGCATCTTCGGGTATCAGATGCGGTTCGACTTGGCGGCCGGGTTCCCGCTGGTCACCACGAAGAAGGTCCATCTCAAATCCATCATTCATGAGCTGCTCTGGTTCATCCACGGCGACACCAATGTGCGCTACCTGCGTGACCACGGTGTGACCATCTGGGACGAGTGGGCCGACCAGAACGGGGACCTCGGACCCATCTACGGCGCGCAGTGGCGGTCGTGGCCCACGCCGAATGGTAAGCGAGTGGATCAGCTGGCACGGGTCATCGAGTCGATACGCACGGACCCTGATTCGAGGCGGCTCATGGTCAGCGCCTGGAATGTCGCCGAGTTACCGGCGATGGCCCTCCCGCCGTGCCACGTGCTGTTTCAGTTCTACGTCGCGGACGGCCGGCTCTCATGTCAACTCTACCAACGAAGTGCTGATGTCTTCCTCGGCGTGCCGTTCAACATTGCGTCCTATGCCCTCCTCACGCTGATGGTGGCACAGGTCTGCGGACTCCACTCAGGTGAGTTCGTTCTCACCTTGGGAGACGCCCATTTGTACACCAACCACCTCGCGCAGGCGCGCCTCCAGCTGGGCCGAGAGCCGCGCGACCTCCCCCGAATGAAGCTCAACCCCGAGATCGGGTCTCTGTTCGATTTCGCCTATCGGGACTTCACACTCGAAGGCTACGACCCCCATCCACGGATCGCAGCTCCGGTGGCCGTCTGATCATCTCGCTGATCGCCGCCATGGCGGAGAACCGAGTGATCGGTCGCCAAGGTGCGCTCCCGTGGCGGCTGCCTAGAGATATGCGCCGCTTCAAGGCGCTCACGATCGGCCACGCCGTGATCATGGGTCGCCGCACCTTCGAGACCTTGGAGAGGCCGCTCCCCCAACGGCTGAACATCGTGCTCACGCGTGACCAGACGTACCGCAGGCCCGGCATCGAAATCGTCCACAGCCTCGATGAAGCTCTCGGCCGTGCTGAAGGGGATCGGGAGGTGTTCGTGGTCGGTGGGGAAGAGATCTACCGCGCGGCACTCGACCGTGCCCACCGGATATACCTCACGGTCGTACACGCCGTCGTGGACGGAGACACCTTCTTTCCCGAGTTCGACACAGAGGAGTGGCACCTGGAAGAGGACGCATGGCACTCGGCTGACAAGCGCCACGGGTTTGCGTACAGCTTCCGCCTCTACCTCAGGCGCGCACGACTCGAGTAGGCTCCCCCGAACTCCGTCATCGCCTTCCGCTCGACCTTTCAAACGCACTCACGCGGCACGCCCGAGCCGCGCGGCGCGGCCGCCTCGAAAAAAAGTCGCCAAAAAACTATTGCGAATCTTCCAAGCATTCCTTATCGTGTTGCGCAACACAATGAAGTACTTGGAGTTGAATGCGCATCGGACTCGCTTTCAATCAACGGCCGGACGACGTCGTCGTGGACCACGACGGCGAACGTCGCACCACCTTCGAGCCGCTTACTGACGCATACGTCGAGTGGGATGACCGAGACACCGTCAACGCCGTCCGCAATGCGTTGCAGCTGTTTGGCGAGGTAACCCTCCTCGAGGCGGTCGACGACTTTCCCACGCGCCTCCGCGAGGCGAAGGTCGACTTCCTCTTCAACATGGCTGAAGGCCTGGCTGGTCCAAATCGAGAAGGGCACGTTCCCGCCATTGCCGAGTTTGTCGGAGTCCCCTACCTCGGGAGCGACCCGCTCACGCTCGGGATCGCACTGCACAAGGTCCGAGCCAAGGAAGTGTTCCGGCAGCGCGGCGTCCCCACACCACCGTTTCTCTGGATCGAGACGCCGGCTGACCTGCATGCCCTGCGGAACGGCCATCCGTATCCGGTGTTCCTCAAGCCGGCTTGGGAAGGCTCCTCTAAAGGAATAGCGGAGGCCAACTACGTCCGAACGCCCGACGAGGCGATCGATCGGGCACGGCAGCTGCTGGCGACCTATCGACAGCCAGTCCTCGCCGAAGCCTACTTGCCGGGCGAGGAGTTCACGGTGGCAGTCCTCGGCAACGGTGACGATGCCGCGGCGCTCCCGATTATCCGATATCGGTTCGACGAACTCCCGGACGGCGCATTGCCCATCATGGGCTATGAGGCCAAGTGGAAGTGGGACGTGCCCGACAACGAACTCGACATTCTGGAGTGTCCCGCGAACGTGACCGAAGCGACCGCCGCCGCGGTTCGGCGCACGGCGCTCGCGGCGTACGGCGCGCTCGGCTGCCGTGACTGGGCTCGGGTCGATCTCCGGCTGGACGGGAACGGCACGCCGCACGTCCTCGAAATCAACCCCTTGCCGGGGATCATTCCGGATCCGATGGCCAACAGCTGCTTCCCGCGGGCGGCGGCGGCCGTCGGCATGACCTACGACGAGCTGATCCAGACCGCTACGCGGATCGCGTGGCGACGCATCACCCGGAGGGAGCTGATGCCGAGCCCGACGGCGGGAGCGACACCCTGAAGGTCGCGGTGTTGTACGACGGCGGCGCTGAGACCTGGAGTCCCGAGGACATTCAGGCGGTGCTGGAATCCGTGCGCGGAGTGCACGAGGTCCTGCGGCAGGCGGGCCACGATGTCACGCGGGTTGCGGTGTGCTCGGACTTGGCCTGGTTCGACGCCGTGCGCGACGTCGATCTCGTGTTCAACCTGTGCGAAGGCATCGAGGGTGTCAGCCAGTTGGAGTACAAGGTCGCGTCGGCAATCGAACTTGCCGGAATCCCGTACACGGGGTGTTCGGCGTGGACGATGACGGTCTGCCATCGAAAGCCGCTGTTGAACGCAGTGCTTCAAGCGGCGGGACTCCCGGTCCCTCGCTGGCTCGTGCCGCGAGATGGGTCGAAGTTGGCCGTCGCCTTGCCCGCCATCGTGAAGCCCGCAGCCGAGGACGCCAGTATTGGAATCGACCAAGGTTCGGTCGTGACCACTGAAGACGCCCTCCGGCAGCGGGTGGGGCAGGTCCGGGAACTCCACGGGCCGGTCCTGGTCCAGCAATACGTCGCAGGCCGAGAAATCGCCGTGGGGTTCGTGGGCGAGTACACGCTGCCACTCTCCGAGATCGACTTCTCGCGTATGCCGGAGGACGCCTGGCCGATCGTGTCATTCGCCGCGAAGTGGCACGATGAGAGTCCGGAGTACGTCGGGACCGAGCCGGTGTGCCCGGCCGCCCTGGATGGTGATCTGGCCGCACGCGTGATCGACGTCGCCACCCACGCGTGGCGCGCGGTGGAAGGGCGGGGGTACGGCCGCGTGGATGTCAGGGTCGATGCCGACGGCCAGCCGTGGGTGCTCGAGGTCAACCCCAACCCTGACTTGTCGACCGACGCGGGACTCGCTCGCATGGCCGGGGCGTTCGGCTGGTCCTACGAGCATCTGGTGCTTCAGGTCATGCAGGCGGCGGTCGACTATCCGAGAACACTGCCACCCGGTACGAGGCCGCCCGCCGGGCAGTGGGATGCGACCCCCGAACCCTCCTCGGTCGCATGAGTATGTCGAACACCCTGGTCACGCTCGGCCCGCCGCGTGCGTCGGACCACGACCGTGTTGCCGAGATGGTCGAGGCGACCGGTGTGTTCCGATCTGACGAGGTGACCGTGGCCTTGGAGGTCTTCGATGAAGCCGTTGCCCAACCAGGGGGCGACTACCACGGGCTCTGCGCATTCGACGATGAGACACTAATCGGATTCACGTTGTACGGCCCGACGCCGTGCACGACGGCCACGTGGGACCTGTACTGGATTATCGTCGATCCTTCCGCGCACCGGCAGGGCGTAGGCCGACATCTCATGGCCGCTGCGGAAGAGAGCATGCAGGAGCGGAACGGGCAACTCATCGTGGTTCAGACATCGTCGCGTGACGACTACACGCCAACCCGTCGGTTCTACGAGTCACTCAGCTACGATCAGGCGGCGCGGATTTCCGGATACTACGCGCCGGGTGACGATCTGATCGTCTACACCAAGCATCTCAGTCCTCCCGCAACCGAGACGGCACACTATGGCTGATTGGCAGAAGCTCCTCCACAAGCGCAGCATCCGAACTCTGCAACAGCTTGTTGACAAGTTCGGTGCCGAGCACTTCCCGGAGCTCGATCGACTGCAGGAGGCCGCAGACACCTTCGAATTCCGTATTTCCCCGGCCATGGTCGACCTGATCCAGGAACCCGACGACCCGATCTGGAGGCAGTACATTCCCGACCTCCAAGAGCTAGAGGTCGTCGACGGCGTGCTTGACAGCCTCAACGAAGAAGGTGACAGCCCGGTTCCCAACATCACGCACCGGTATCCCGACCGTGCGCTCTTCCTCGTGAGCCCCGTCTGCGCCGCCTACTGCCGCTTCTGCACACGCCGGCGCAAGGTCGGAGATCCCGAAAAGATCCCTATCGCTCAGTTGGAGAGTGGGTTCCAATACCTGGAGGAGCACCGGGAAATCCGTGATGTGATCCTGTCGGGCGGCGATCCCCTCTTGCTCTCCGATCGTCGCCTCGATTTGATCCTCGGGCGACTGCGGAAAATCAAACACCTGGACATCATCCGGATTGGAAGTCGCATTCCGTGCCACCTGCCGGAACGGATCACTCCAGAGCTGTGCAAGGTGCTGAAGAAACATCACCCGCTCTACATCAATACGCACTTCAATCATCCAGCGGAACTCACCCCCGAAGCGGTCAAGCGACTCGGAATGCTCGCCGATGCCGGGATTCCGCTGGGTTGTCAGACTGTCCTTCTGAAGGGCGTGAACGACGACACCACAGTGATGAAGGAACTCTTGCAGGGGCTGCTCGTTGCACGGGTTCGCCCCTACTACATCTTCATGTGCGACAATGTCGCCGGGATTGAGCACTTCAAGGCGACCGTAGAGAAGGGCCTGGAGATCCTGGGCGAGCTACGCGGATGGACGAGCGGCCTCGCAGTACCGCACTTCGTGATTGATGCACCGGGCGGTGGCGGCAAGATCCCCCTGCTGCCGGAGTACGTCGAAAGCATCTCGGACACGGAGGTCGTGCTCCGCAACTACCGCGGTGGCCGATTCGTCTACCCACAGACGCCGCAGGAGGTGATGGTGGCAGCGGGAATCGCCGAACCCGAGTACGCGGTGCTCCCGCTGTTCGATCAAGGCCGAACCGTGAGTGCGAAGAGCGCTCGTCCCTCTTTGCGAAACGGCGGGCGCAAGACGAAGAAGAAGCGGACCTAGGGCCGACGACGACCGGCCGGCCCCGCATCCGGCTACCGCGCGTTCTCCTTTTCGAGCTCTTTCGCTCGTTCCTCGCGAAGCTTCTCCGCGATTTCCGGTGGCACCTGCTGATAGCTCGAAAAGGCCCACCGGAAGGTCCCCCGCCCATGGGTCATCGAGTGGAGCTGCGTCGAGTAGCGATACATCTCCGCCTCCGGCACCTGCGCCCGCACCTTGGTTAGTCGACCGTCGGGCTCACTACCCAAAATCTGACCGCGATGGGCGGAAAGATCGCCCATCACCTCACCAAGGTTGTCTTCCGGGGTCCAGATGTCGACCTCGAGAATCGGCTCCAAGAGGATCGGCTTGGCTTTCGTCGCGACATTTCGGAACGCCAGAATGCCGGCCATCTTGAACGCTTGCTCGCTGCTGTCGACGTCGTGGTACGACCCGTCATAGCACTCCACCTTGAAATCGACGACCGGATATCCGGCGGTGACGCCGCGCGCCGCCGCTTCCCGGATACCCTTGTCCACGGCTGGGATGTACTTGCTCGGAATCACCCCACCCTTGATCCGATCCACGAACTCGTATCCACTCCCACGAGGCAGGCTCTGGATACGGATCCAGCAGTCTCCAAACTGCCCGCGACCGCCGGTCTGCTTCCTGTGTCGTCCTTGGCCCTCTGCCTTCCCCTTGAACGTCTCGCGATACGCAACCCGAGGACGCCCAAGCTCCGCATGGACACCGAACTTCCGTTCCAGCCGACCGATCACGATCTCGAGATGCCGCTCACCGCGGCCCCCGAGGAGTGTTTGGCGCAGTTCGGCATTGTACTCATGATGGAACGTGGGATCTTCCTCGTGCAGCCTCTGTAACCCGGTTGAGAGCTTGTCCTCCTCGCCCCGCTGCTTGACCTCGACCGAGAGGACCGTGAGCGGCTCGGGGAACGGTATCTTCGGCAGGACGACCGGGCACGCTTGGGTGGAGAGTGTATCGTTGGTATGCGTGTCCTTCAGCTTTGCCACGGCTCCGATGTCGCCGACATGCAGCATCGGGACCTCGGTGCGGTCCTTCCCCTGGGCGGTCGATAAGTGGTTGAGTTTTTCCACGGACGACCGCGGTGCGTTGTAGACCTCCGCGCCGTTTCTCACGCTGCCGGAGTAGATGCGGAAGAACGTCACGTCACCGACGTGCGGCTCGGAGACGGTCTTGAAGATCTGCGCGACGAAGGGCGCTTCGTCCGACCCCTTGAGTTCGACCGGGGTCGGGTCGCCCCAAGTTTCGGCAACAGGCGCCGGACGCTCCGTGGGTGCCGGCACCAACTCGCTCAGTTTCGAGAGTAGCGCTCGCGTCCCATAGGTGAGATGCGCCGAACCGCAGAGCAGGGGGCAGATCTCACCTCGAGCCACGCCTACCTTCATCGCCGTGATCGCCTCTTCGCGGCTGATCTCCTCACCCCCCAGATACCGCTCGAGCAGGGTGTCGTCGGTAGTCGCGATCGTCTCGATCAGCTCCTGTGAGTACCTCGCGAACCGCTCTTGATACTCGTCGGGGATCTCGGCCTCGTCGTACTCGCCGGTCTTGGTGCCCTTCTTGTACATGTGGCACTTCTTCGAAAACAGATTGATGATCCCGTGGAAGCTCGGGCCCTCCCCGACCGGGATCTCAATGGGCACCACCTTCGGCGTCAGATGCTCCCGGATATCCTGATAGACCTTCTCGAAGTTGGCGTTCTCCTTGTCCAACAGGGACAGGAAGAACATCCGCGGCACACCACGCTCCGACGCGTACTCCCAAGCCTTCTCCGTCCCCACCTCGACCCCGGCGGTGGCGCTTACCACGACGAGCGTCGTGTCCGACGCCGAAACGCCGGCCATCGTATCGCCAATGAAGTCGAGGTAGCCAGGGGTGTCGATCAGATTGATCTTGACGCCGTTCCACTCGGCGTATGCGAGAGCGAGGTTGATGGAGTACTGTCGCTCGATTTCGTCGGGGGTGTAATCGGTGAGAGCGGTTCCCTGCTGTACCGACCCATGTCGCGAACTGCTGCCGGCCACGAACGCAAGCGCATCTACTAGACTGGTTTTGCCGCTCGCGCCGTGGCCGACGACCGCCACGTTTCGGATCTTATCTCCTGTATAGACCTTCACGGTCACACCTCCCTCTTGCGGGACCCGGAACATGTCGCGGGAGAACCCCACCCGCAACCCCGTTCCGACCCACCTTCGGGTGTCTCTGCGGCTCGTAGTGGATGGACCGCTGCCGCAGCCAGTGGCGGGCCAACCGTGCCGGCTCAGCTGGCATGTCAGAAGACCTCGGGATCGGCGATCGCGATGGGCTATCCCGCTGCCGCACTTGGATTTGAGCCTCGTCGACTCCTCCGCGCACCGCCCGCCTCCACCCGTCGTTCCTTCAAGCCGAGGCGTTCCGGATTACTTTTGGTTTCGATGGATTTGCGGGATCGCGTGTGTGTCGTCACGGGTGCGACCGAGGGCATCGGTCACGCCATCACCCGGCGCCTGGCGAGTCGGGGCGCAAAGCTCGCGGTGTGCGCCCGAACGCCGGAGCGCGTGGAGCATCTCGTGGCGCAGCTCACCGCAGATGGCGTGTCGGCCGCGGGCCGGCCATGTGACGTCTCCAGTGAGCCGGACGTTGCGGCGTTCTGCGGCTTCGCGCTGGAGACGTTCGAGGCGGTCGACGTGCTGGTCAACAACGCAGGCCTCGCGCACTTCGCCCCGGTCGATGAGACATCGGTCGCGGCATTCGATGAGACCATGGCGGTGAACGTCCGAGGCGTGTTTCTCATGACCCGCGCCTTCCTGCCCCATATGAAGGAACGCGGTCGCGGCCACATCATCAACGTCTCCAGTCTCGCCGGACGAAACCCCGTGCCGGGTGCTGCTGCGTATGCGGCGGCGAAACATGCGGTCCTCGGGTTCTCCAAGTCGCTCTTCGGAGAGGTCCGCAAACACGGAATTCGGGTGACCACGATCTGCCCTGGATCGGTCGTCACACCGTTCTTTGAAAAGGCAGGCACCGCCATCGAGCACCCGGAGCACAAGCTGCAGGCTGAGGACGTCGCGGACACTGTGTTGGCGGCACTGACCCTGCCGGAGCGAGCGCTGCTCTCGGAGCTGGACATCCGTCCGACGAATCCGTGATTGTCCTTGGACCCTCAGCCTACGTAGACGGTCTTGACGTTCACGAATTCGCGAATGCCGAAGACTGCGAGTTCCCGCCCATAGCCTGACTCCTTGATGCCACCAAACGGCAGGCGTGGGTCGGACTTCACAACGGCGTTCACGAAGCACGATCCCGCCGCCAGCTCCTGGACGGCGATGCGCTCTCCACGCTCCACATCTCGCGTGAAGACCGCGGCACCCAGGCCGAACGGCGTATCGTTCGCTACCCGAATCGCTTCAGCCTCGTCACGAGCAGCGATGATTGCGGCGACCGGACCGAAGAGCTCCTCCTCGTACGCCGGCATGCCGGGGCGGACGTCGGTGAGCACCGTCGGCGGGTAGAACGCTCCCGGGCCTTCCGGCATCGAGGCCCCCAGAACCGCTCGCGCACCCTGCCGAATCGATCGCATGACCTGTTGGTGGAGCTCGTCTCGCAGGTCGGCCCGGGCCTGCGGACCCACGTCGACTGCTTCGTCGAGCGGATCGCCCATCTTCTTGGTCATCATGTGGGTGACGTATCGATCCTCGAACTCGTCACGCACCGGGTCGACAACGACGAACCGCTTTGCGGCAATACAGCTCTGGCCACTGTTGATGAGACGAGAGTCCACACACGCGGGCACGGCCACGTCCAGGTCTGCGTCCTCCAGCACGATGTACGGGTCGCTACCACCCAATTCCAGGACCGTCTTCTTGAGCTCCGCACCCGCCGCCGCTCCCACGGCCCGCCCTGCCGGACCGCTGCCGGTGAGTGTTACGGCCCTGACGAGCGGCGAGTGAATCACCTCACGCACCCGGTTCGATTCGATTACCAGCGTTCGAAACACGTCTTCAGGGAATCCCGATTCTTGAAACACCGACTCGATCGCCAGCGCGCAGCCCATCACGTTCGACGCGTGCTTGAGCACGGCCGTATTGCCTGCCATCAGACTGGGCGCGGCAAACCTGAATACCTGCCAGAATGGGAAGTTCCACGGCATGACGGCCAAGATTACGCCGAGCGGCTGATACGCCACGTAACTCCTCGAGGCATCACTGTCCACCGCTTCCGCAGCCAAAAAGCGCTCCGCGTGCTCAGCATAGTAGTCACACACCCATGCGCACTTCTCCACCTCGGCGCTTCCCTGCAACACCGGCTTTCCCATCTCGGTCGCCATCAGTGCGGCATACTCCTCCCGCCGCTCGCGGAGCAGCGCAGCCGCTCGACTCATTCGCTCCCCTCGATGGTGGAAGTCGGTCCCCCGCCAAGACTCGAACGCCTGGTCCGAGCTTTCGAGGATCAGTTTCAGCTCCGCGCGGGAGGTCTCACGATAGGTCGCGAGTGTCTCGCCGGTTACCGGGTTGATCGTTTCGATCGCCATAGCTTCTGCTCTCCTCGCGTTCCCCCACGGCGCGCATGAGCGGCCACCGCATCACCGGATGCGAGATAAGCTATCGCGGGGAGCGGAGGCGGGAAGAGACGAGCAGGTTGTGGAACCCCCTGAGGAGGGCGACGCGGCCGGAGAACTCCCTGCCCAGCGGGTCGAGGATTGGCGCCGGGACGTGTGCAGCCGCTGGCGAAACTCCTCCGCCGTCACGGCGCCGATGGTGTCTTATTCGTGCGCGTGCGGCACACGGCGTACGCAGGGCACCACCCTACAAGCCCAGTGACGAGCGGGAGGAATCCCACGAATTTGAATACGGTGCCCAGCGTTCCAGTTACCACCCCAGCCCAGCCAAGGTACAGCAACACGATGCCGGCGATGACACGCAGTACCCGGTCCCACGTGGCCTCGTTGATGAACTGCATACCGCGCTCCTCTCGAAGAGAGTCCTGGTGTCGTTGGCCGCACCCCGCTTGCGTCCGGAGTCCCAAGACAACATACTCGGCCGCCATGACCAACCTCGCAACCCCAGCCTCGGTGGCACATTGAGACTCACGAGCATTCCCGCATCCTTCCTACAACTGCGGCGCCAAGGCGCGACATGAGCACGAGTCCTGAACCAGAAGCCGTCTTTCCGAGCGACATGCTGACTGGCCGTGTGGCGCTCGTGACGGGAGGGGGTACCGGTATCGGTCTCGGCATCGCCGAGTGTCTCGCACGCGCCGGTGCCGCGGTGGTGATCGCAAGCCGAAAGCCCGAGCATCTTGTGCCGGCGGTCCAGCGGCTCCGCGCTTTCGGAACGGCAGTTCATTCCTTCACGGTAAATGTGCGAGATCCGGAATCCGTAGACACCATGGTGTCTCGTGCCGCTGACCAACTGGGGCGACTCGATGTCCTGGTCAATAATGCCGCCGGCAACTTCTACGCTCCCTCCGCAGAGCTCTCACCGAATGGCTGGCGTGCCGTCGTAGAGACCGATCTATACGGCACGTTCTTCTGCTCGCAGGCGGTCTACCCCACCATGGTGAAGCAGGGCGGCGGCCGCATCATATCGATCTCGATGACGTTGCATTATCGCGGCTGGCCGCAGATGGCGCACGCGACGGCCGCGAAGGCCGGCGTGGACGCTCTTACGCGAACGCTGGCGCTCGAGTGGGCCCCGGCCAACATCACCGTGAACGCCATCGCACCGGGCCCGGTTCCGACGGAAGGTGCGCAGCAGGCATTCGCCGTCGGCGGCCAAGACACGCAGGCGATCGACGAGTTGATGCGGAGAAGAATCCCCCTCGGCCGTTGGGGAACCCCCGAAGACATCGGCAACTTGGTAGTGTACCTGAGTAGCCCCGCCGGTTCATGGATCACCGGCGCCATTATGGTGGTGGACGGGGGCAGTTCACTGGCCAACACGTAGTCACCGGACGAGCGCACATGTCGACACCCCGCATACTGCCAAAACTGGACGCGGAGCGGCTCGAGGCATTCCAGGCCGAGTGGAACGAGCACCCGGGTATGCGGCACATGGGTGCGCAGCTGGATCTCTCCAACCCAGGCGTGGTTCGGACCATGGTCGATCCGATTCAGCCGGAACACCGCGGCGGGTTGGGCACCGAGGCGGTCAACGGGGCGGTAATCGCCGGGCTCTTCGATCTCGTCATCGGCCTGTCGGGCTATCTCCAGACCGCCGGCCGCCGAGCGGGGGTCGCACAACTGAGCATTCAGTTTCTGCGACCGGTCGAAGGCCAATGGTTCGAGGTCCTAGGCTGGCCGGTGCGGACCGGCAAGACCCTCGTGTTCTCCGCAGCCGAGCTCAAAGATGAGCGGGGGATCGTGTGTGCCCGCTGTGATGGCATCGTGGCGGTCGCGGGAGGAGACGTGGGCGCCGGACCCGCGTTCTGAAACATGGCGACCATTGCCGTCAACCTCCGACGGGAGCATCGCGCGGGCCTCAAGGCCGGGGCAGCTACCTCGGGTCCCGCTGGGCACTCCCCGAGTGATCCTGCCGTCGTACTCTCTGGAATCGGATTCCTGAGCGTCGAAGCCAGCTCGCTGAGTCAATCGTGTCGCGCCGTCGGCGACGAGTCGCCGTTCGCGCCTGCGTGATCACTGAGGTAGACCTTGGAACACATTCTGGTCGGACTCGCATCCATCATTGTCCTAGGGATTGCCGCTCAATGGCTCTCGTGGCGCATCAAGCTTCCCTCGATCTTGTTCCTGCTTCTCGTCGGGTTCTTGGCAGGTCCGGTCGTCGGGTTTCTCGAGCCAGATGCGCTGCTCGGAGACTTGCTGTTTCCGATCGTCTCGTTGTCGGTCGCAATCATCTTGTTCGAGGGGGGGCTCTCGCTCGACATCGCCGAGCTGCGGGTCATCGGGCGCGTCGTACGGAACCTGATGACGGTTGGCGTCGTCGTAACCTGGCTGCTCACCACGACCTTCGCCTACGTGCTCCTCGATCTCGACCTCGCCCTTTCAGTCCTGTTCGGCGCCATCCTCGTCGTAACCGGCCCCACAGTGATCGTGCCACTTCTGCGACACATTCGACCCAATGCCCGTGTCGGATCGGCGGTCAAGTGGGAAGGCATCGTCAACGATCCCATCGGAGCCATCCTGGCCGTGCTCGTGTTCGAGGCCATCGTGGCCGGTGGATTCGAGGCGGGGCTCACGGTCGCACTCATGGGCATGCTCAAAGCAACCTTCGTGGGGGGTGGGCTCGGCCTCCTCGCCGCCGGGTCCATCGTGATGCTGCTCAAGCGCTATTGGATTCCCGATTACCTGCAGAACCCGATGGCCGTTGGATTGGTGATCCTGGCCTTCGCGCTCTCAAACCAGATCCAAGCGGAGTCCGGTCTGCTCGCCGTGACCGTGATGGGAGCGGCGCTGGCCAGCCAGAAATGGGTGAGCATACGGCACATCGTGGAGTTCAAGGAGAACCTCCGGGTGCTGCTCATCTCGGCGTTGTTCATCGTGCTCGCCGCGCGCCTCCCGCTGCGCGACCCTGACTACTGGAGCGCCGGAAGCCTCGCCTTTCTTGCGGTACTCATCTTCGTGGTCCGCCCGGTCTCCGTTGGTGTCGCGACCGCCCGAACGAAGCTCGATTGGAATGAACGGCTGTTTCTCGCAGGAATAGCCCCACGGGGTATCGTGGCAGCCGCCGTTGCCTCACTCTTCGCACTCGAGCTGGCGGACAGCGGCTATGCGGGCGCCGAACGGCTCGTGCCGCTGATGTTCCTCGTGATCGTGGGGACGGTCGCCGCGTACGGGATCTTCTCACCACTCCTCGCCCGCTGGCTCAGCGTGGCCACTCCGAACCCCCAAGGGATGCTGCTGATCGGCGGGGCACCCTGGGTGCAGGACGTCGCAGCACTGCTCAAAGACCGCAACATCAAGGTCATCATCGCGGACTCGAGCTGGCTCAACGTGACTGCCGCCCGTCGCCGGGGCCTTCGGGCGTTCTACACCAACGTCTTGACCGAGGGTGCACTGGATGAGATCGAGCTCGAGCTCGACGGCGTTGGCCGTCTTCTCGCCCTCACCCCCAACGACGAAGTAAATGCGCTTTCCAGCCTGCACTTCGGCGATCTGTTTGACCGCTCACACATTTACCAACTGCCGCCCCACGCGACGGAGCGCGAGCAGCGACAACGGGGCATCCCCCAGCACCTTCGTGGTCGCTTCCTCTTCAGCCGCGGTGTCACTCACAGCGTGCTGAGCACGAGATTCCAGGCCGGAGCAGTAATCAAGCGGAATTTACTGACCGCCGAGTTCGATTTCGACGCCTTCAAGCATCGCTACGGCGAAACCGCGGTCCCGATGTTCGCCATCAAGGAATCGGGTGAGGTCGTGCCGTTTACAGTACTCAATCCTCCGAGCCCCAAGCCAGGCTTCACGCTGATCTCCATGGTGAAACCCGTCGACCAGGCGCCCTAGCACATTCGGATCCGCCGGTTCGGAACTCCACACGCGGCGTCACCGTTTCTCTAGGAGATGCCGCTCGTCTCGACCGGAGCTTCGCCCATGCGTATCGAGAGATGTCTGCTCCTCCCCGCCTTCGTTGCGTTCGTGGCTGGCACGGCCAATCCCGCCGCCGCGCAGTTCGACGGTCGATGGCGTACGGATTTCTCGAAACACACGGTACCCCTGGACGAGATCGTCTCCGGCGGACCGCCCAAGGACGGTATCCCGGCCATCGACCGGCCGGACTTCGTGACGGTGCAGCAGGCCGATGGTTGGCTGGACGACCGGGAGCCCGTGGCTGTGGTCAGCATCGGCGCCGAGGTCAAGGCCTACCCACTCCAGATCCTCATTTGGCATGAGATCGTCAATGACGTCGTCGACGGTGTCCCCGTAGCCGTCACCTTCTGCCCCCTCTGTAACACAACGCTCTCGTTCGATCGGCGGCTAGACGGCCACCTCTTGGATTTCGGGACGACCGGCCGATTGCGCCATTCCGATCTCGTCATGTATGACCGTCAAACCGAGAGCTGGTGGCAGCAGGCGACCGGAGAGGGAATTGTGGGGGAGTACGCGGGCCGTCAGCTCACGTTCATTGCCTCCCCGCTCGTCAACTGGGAAACCTTCAAACGTCGATTCCCCGCAGGCAGGGTGCTGTCGCGCAAGACCGGGCATCGCCGCAGCTACGGGCGGAATCCCTACGCAGGGTACGACTCGCCTACCGGACGACCGATGTCGCTCTTCTTTCAGGCCGAGGTCGACGAGCGGCTACCGGCTATGGAGCGGGTAGTGGCTGTTACCGTCGGAGGGGAGACGGCCGCCTACCCCTTCAGCGCACTCGCGCGCGCACGAGTTACGAACGACCAACTCGGAGGAGTGCCCGTGGTTGTATGGTGGGCTCCCGGCACTGCCAGCGCACTCGACGCGAGCCGGATCGCCGACGGGCGGGACGTCGGTTCCAGCGCGGTGTTCGATCGCCGTGTCGGATCTCGTGTGCTCAGTTTCGAGTCGGTAGGAGACGGCCGATTCCGGGACCACCAAACGGGATCGACCTGGGATGCGCTCGGCAGAGCCATCGACGGTGATCTATTGGGGACACAACTCGACGCCATCCCGCACGGCAACCACTTCTGGTTTGCCTGGGCGGTGTTCATGCCGGAAACGAGGATCGTGCGATGAGAGCGCGCGCGACGGCCACACAACGCTAGTGCATCGTGGGTGCGTCAGACATCTCGCCGCTCTCGTGACCTACATGTGACATCTCACCGCCTCGGGCCAACTCTGCTTCGACGATCGCCCTGATCTCGGCAACTTGCTCCTCGCCAGCGAATCCGATCCAGCGCCGCACGATGCGACCCTCCCGATCTAACAGGAGTGTGAGCGGCAATCCGAGGTAGTGATACTGCTGGCGGAGCTTCCCACGCCCTAATAATACCGGAAAATCGAAGCCGTGCTCCTCCAGAAACGCCGCAGCGTCATCGACCCTCACGTCCTCGTTCATCGTAATGAAGGTGAACGCGGGATTGGCAATGGAGCGTCGCACGCTATCCAGCGCTGGCATCTCCACACGGCACGGTGCACACCAGCTCGCCCAGAAGTTGATGAGTGTCACCTTCCCGTGCAGCTCCTCGAGGGACATTTGCCCACCGTCGATCCTTTCGAGCTCGAACGGTGCGAAGGGCTCTCGTTCCTCCGGGGCAATGCCGGTCAACAGCAGGAGCGGGTCGAGCTCATACACGCGGCCGTCGGCGTCGACCGCCAGCGTCGGGAGCGGTGTATCCAAACGGGCTGTCCGCACGAGCGCTCCAGTTTTCGGATCGTACACATCGACTCGACTCTCCGCCGTCGTGAACCCTGGCACGCTCAGGACATACAACCCACCGTCCACGCCGAGGGCGAGTCCGAGGTTGACCGGCGCGTAATCGATCTGCGGACCATCGTCGCCAATTTCGAAGCGGGGATCGGGCGTGCTTTGCGGAAGTCCCCTGCTGGCAATCCACAGTGTGTCCCCCGCTCGCGAGAGGGCAAGCACTTCATCGCGAATGAAGGGCGCGAAGTAGACTGCGTCCTCTGCCGCGACTACGTGGCCGGCGTTGGCCAGCTCAGCGAGCAAGACGTGCTCGGGAAGGAGGATGCTCCCAAGGCTGTCAACGTCGGCACCGGGCCCGCCCAACCGTACCAGCAACGGATCCTGTTGGCTCGCCAGACGATAAGAAAAGGCCTGCGTGGAACGGGCAAGCCAGACGCCAACATCGGGATCCGACGTGATCGACGTGTAGTCAAACGGTGAGTGTCCGGCAAGGGTGACATCTCCATCCACACCAACGTGCGAGACTTCTCCGACGGCGTCGACCAGCCACAAGCTGCCATCGGCCGCTGCAGCCACACTGAGCGGCACGCGGCCCTCGAGTGCCAGCCGCAGTCGGTGGGGGCCAAGTCGCTCGTCGAACCGGATCACACCACCGCTGCCGTCCATCGTCACCACTCCCCCATCGGGCAGCCGCGACACCGCGCGACCTTCGAACCACAGCATTTGCGCGGCCCGCTCCGGCCAAAGTGTATCGGGCAGTACGAGTTCGCGGCCTTCTGCCTGACGGATATGCCGCACCGTGCCCACAACCGATTCCAGGGGACTTGCAGCACTGGGGTTGGCGACCGCGATCGGCCCTCGGCCGGCGTCCTCGGCGCCAGTTTGCGTCACGATGAGGGCGCCCACCCCGAGCACGCCAACGAGAAGCAACACGAGCCGGAGCATCCCCCGGCCCGTGCGCAAGCGGAAGGCGATCACGACTTCTTGATGCTGGCGATCTCGATGGCCATAGCGCCACCGGCTTTGAAAACCGTTCCCGTCACCGTCACCTGCTGCTCGGCGAACTCCTTGAGCCGCATGCTCTCATTGCCACCCGGCATGCCCGCGCTCACGGGAACAACTAGCTTCCCATCGTCCGTGAGAATAGCGAGCGGTACACCCTTGTCTGCACAGACCTGGGCGCACATACGATGCTCGGCGCCGGAAAGACCGTGACGAAACTTGCAGGAGACGTCGATCACCGTGCCGGACACCGTGGCTTCCTTACCCTCCGGCGCATGGCCCATCTTCATCTCCTGTGCC
Organism: Gemmatimonadota bacterium; assembly: GCA_039588295.1. GTDB lineage: Bacteria > Gemmatimonadota > Gemmatimonadetes > Gemmatimonadales > GWC2-71-9 > JAOTVV01. The sequence continues at coordinate 320,542 of JBDHAB010000001.1, read as the reverse complement.
TGGGCCACCGCCGGGAGTGCGATCGCCAAACAGGCGGCAACGCCAAGTCCAGTGAGGATCCGTTTCAACATGCCCTTTCCTCCTCTAGAGGTAATGAGTGATTGCACTACGGGGTCTGGGCATGCGCCAATCCCAGTTGGGCGGCCACCGCGGTCATACCCAGATCGCCCGTGCGCAACCGGCCGATCGCTCGGCTGCGGTCGCGATAGACAGAACAGGCGGGCTAGCCGGGCGGTTCCCGGGAACCTCTGCAGGGTCACAAGCGTTCTCAAAGGCACTATGTCGGCGCGCGGCACCCCCTCGAGAAGCTGGAACCAGCTGCTGTTCCTCCTGTTCGCATGCATGCTCGCGGGATCGTGGGGTTGTTCGGACAACCTGACGGCTCCACGAAGCCCCAGCGAGCCACCTCCACGGCTCGAATGCACCATCCCACAGTCCGACTTCTACGACGGCGGGCCCGGTCCCGATGGCATTCCCGCGCTGGATTTCCCGGAGGTCGCGCGCGACGAGGCCGCCTGGCAGGCGCTCCAGGATACCGATCGCGTGCTCGGCATCACGGTGGACGGCGAGGCACGCGCCTATCCGCTGGCGATCCTGTGGTGGCACGAGATGGTGAACGACACCCTAGGAGGCCGCAATATACTGGTGAGCTACTGCCCGTTGACCGGCTCCGGTTTGGCCTTTGACCCGATTTTCGACGGAGAGCTCAAGATTTTCGGGGTTTCAGGTCTCCTGTACGAGAACAACCTCATCATGTTCGACCGGCAGACACGAAGTCTCTGGAACCAGCTCCTTCTGGGATCGCAGTGCGGCCCGGACCGGGGCAAGGCGCTTCCCCGAATCCCCATCATCGAAACCACGTGGAGCCATTGGCGCGCGCTGCACCCCAACACCACCGTCGTAACCAGAAACACCGGTTGGGAACGGAACTACGACGAGTATCCGTACGGTGACTACGATCGTGAGGCCAACGACCGGACGCTGTTCCCCTCATCCCCATGGGACGAGTCACGCCCACCCAAGGAACTCGTGCTGGGCGTGCACGACGATGGGGACGCTGCGGCATACCCGTTCGGAATGCTGGCGGAGGCGGGCCCTGCGGCTGCAATCAACGATCAGGTCGGCACCCGTCCGATCTTCGTCACCTACGTCGACCTTCACCGAACGGCTCGGGCATTCGATCGGCGAGTCAACGGTACGACGCTCACCTTCTCGCTCTCCGGCTCCGGAGGACTGCTGTTCGAGGACGCAGAAACCGGCTCGCGGTGGAACGCGCGGGGCGAGGCAACGGCCGGGCCTCTGGCCGGTGAGCGGCTCGAGCCAGTTGCGGATGCGTACACGCTATTCTGGTTTGCGTGGTCCGTCTTTCATCCAGAAACACGTCTGCCCAATCAGTGATCCGGAGGGTCCTGTGCGTCGCGCTGCTGCTGGGAGTCGCGAGCCCGGCTGACGCGCAGTGGACGCAAGGGGGTCTCGGACGATTCTGGGTGAAGAGCGCGTTCTTCTGGCAGCAAACAACTGAAGAGTACGACGCCGCCGGAAATCGGCGCGAACGGATCGATCGGGGCGAGGCCAATTCTCGCGCGGTGTTCACGGACGTGATCATCGGACTGCACCCAAAGGTCGACCTGTGGATTCAGATTCCGTTCCTCGACCTCCGGTTCACGTCGATTGCGGAGGATCTTCGCAGTACGGGAATCGGGGACCTGCGCGCGTGGGTGCGCTGGCAGCCTCTGAACCTCGGACGCGGCTCAACACCCATCGCCGTGCGTGCCGGGGCGAAGGCTCCACTGGGTTTTGCCCCGCTGGACGTCACCATCGTACCTCTGGGGGAGGGACAGTGGGATCTCGAACTCTTCGGGGAGATCGGCCACTCGTTCTGGCCCACACCCGTCTACGCTGAGCTGTGGCTGGGCTACCGTGCTCGGTTCGCCAACAACACCACCTTCAAGGATCCTGGCGGCGAGTTCGTGTTCCTGGGAGAAGTCGGCGGCAATCCAACCAGCTGGTCGCTGCTCAAGGCTACCATCGACGGATTCGTAGGCCGCAACTGGATCGTCGAAGGTGTCGAGACCGGGACGTCCCGGCGCGTCCTCACGCTCCAGGCTGAGGCAGCCGTGCGCTTACCGGGCGCCGTATGGATCGAGGGTGGGGGGCGGTTTCCGTTGTCCGGTCAGAACTTCCCGGCAGGACCGCAGCTAGTTGTCGGCGCCAGCTGGGCATTCAGTGTGGGATCTCGGTCTCCCCAGTGACATACCGATACTGCTGTTGAATGTTTTCCACTTCCTTGCGACAGGACGTGAACGCGTCGAGGATCTGTGGATCAAAGTGGCGTCCGCGTTCCGTCCGCATCATGTCGAAGACCGCGTTGTTGGGTAGGGCCCGCCGGTAGGGGCGCTTCGTCGTCAGTGCATCGAACACGTCTGCGACGGCGCAGATGCGTCCTTCGAGAGGAATCTCCTCACCGGCCAGCCCGCTCGGATATCCGGATCCGTCCCACCACTCGTGATGAGACAGTGCAACCACCTCTCCCACATGCATGATCTCCGATGCCGAACCCTGGAGAATTCTGGCACCCATGGTGGCATGCTGCTTCATCACCTCCCACTCCGGAGGATCCAGTGTGCCGGGCTTCTGGAGGATGCAGTCGGGAATGCCGAGCTTGCCCACGTCGTGCATCTGGCTGCCGTGCCGAATCAGCGCGGTGCGTTCCGGCGGAAGCCGCAGGTGATCGGCGAGTAGTTCACAGAACAGCCCTATCCGTTCGATGTGCGCTGCGGTCGCACGATCCTTGTGCTCCGCGGCGAGCACGAGCCGTCGGATGGTGTCGAGGTGAGCCTCGTGCGTCTGCTGATGGGCTGCCGCCACTTCCTCGAGCGCCGCACTCAACGCGGCCGTGCGCTTGCGCACGGTATTCTCGAGATCTTCCCGCTGCTGCTTGATGGTATCGTGCGCCTGCTTCAGCTGCAGCAGCCACCGTGTGCGGGCCTCCAACTCGGTCGGGTCGAAGGGTTTGGACAGGAAGTCGTTGACACCCGCTTGCAGAGCGCGAATGCGATGTTCCCTCCCCTCGAGCCCTGTGAGCATGACGATCGGCAGATCGAAGTAATCCGGAGTCTCTCGAATCCGGCGCGTGAGCTCAAAGCCATCAAGGCCCGGCATGTCGGCGTCGAGCACGATCAAGTCGATGTGGGGTCCGAGCATATGCAGCGCTGCGACACCATCATTGGCAACTTGCACTTCGTGTCCGAGCGTCCGGAGCACACGGGCGACGGCACGGCGGACCCCATCCTCATCATCAACCACGAGGACGCGAGCTGCATCGCGTTCACGTGCCTCCGTCCGTGTCGCACCCTGCCCCTCGCTGGCGGCCGGTCCCAACCATTGGAGCTGCGGACGATCGGACGATGACGACACCGTCAAGGTACTCTCGAGGGTGATGTGTCCAGCACCTCGCGCACTTTGGTCACGAGATCCGTCACGGTCCATGGCTTTCGCAGGAATTGCGGCGTCGGCTCTCCGTCTTTCGGGTCGAGCACCTCACTCGCCATATACCCGCTGGTGAACAGAAAGCGCACGCCGCTGCCCGCCTGCCGCGTCTGCTCATAGAGTCCTACGCCACCCAGGTTCGGCATCACAACGTCGGTGACGACGAGGTCCACCCCGCCCGAGTGCTTCTGCAGAAACGCCATGGCCTGCTGCCCGTCTGCCGCGGCCAGCACCCGGTATCCATAGCGTTCGAGAATCCGCTGCGCCGAGCGGCGTATGGCCTCTTCATCCTCCACCACGAGAATCGTCTCGGCACCGTGTTGCACTTGCGCCGTTGCTGTCGGTCGGTCGGCTTGTTCGATCTCCTCGGTGATCGGGAAATAGAGGTTGAACGTCGTCCCCCTTCCCAGCTCACTGTACAAGTCGATGTATCCGCCATGCTGCTTGATCAAGCCATACACCATGGCGAGGCCAAGTCCCGTTCCGCGCCCCACGGACTTCGTTGTGAAGAACGGTTCAAAGATCCGTGCCTGCGTCCGAGCGTCCATCCCGGTTCCTGAATCGGTGATCGAGAGGAGCACGTAGAATCCGGGCTTACCCCACCCATGGCGACGACGATACTCGTCGTCGATCAAGAAGCGGGTCAGGGACACCGTGAGCTTGCCGCCCTGTGGCATCGCGTCGCGGGCGTTCGCACCCATGTTGAGCAGTATTTGCTCGATGGCTCCTCTATTGCCCTGTACCAGGCCACACCCCTGTCCGACCCGAAGCCTCAACTCGATATTCTCGGGGAGCACCCGCTTCATCATCGAGGCCGTCTCATGCAGAATGGGTTCCAAGTCGATCGGTTCGAGCTCCAGGTGCTCTCGTCGCCCGAAGGCCATGAGCTTCTTGATCATCTCGGCGGCACGACGCGCCGCACCGGTGATCTCTTCGAGATCGGCGTGGACCTCCTCTTGTTCCATGGATAGTGACTGCGCTGCCAGCTCCGAACTCGCGATGATGGTTGTCAAGATGTTGTTGAAGTCGTGTGCGATGCCCGCCGTCAGTTGACCGATCGCCTCGAGCTTCTGTGCATGTTGCAGCTGCTGCTCCAGCGCACGTCGTTCCGTCACATCTTCGACCAACATTTCGACGTACTTGACCTTCCCGGCCTCATCGAGAATCGGACGACCACTGAGACGTACGGTGACGCGACTGTCGTCCTTCCGTTTCCAGTCGACTTCGAGTCCTTCGACTAGCTGCTGGCCTCCATACCGCTCAACCATCCGAGCGCGTTGACCCTGACTCGCGTAGATGTCCACTGCCATATCGACGCTCAACAGCTCTTCGGCCGAGTCGTAGCCGAGGATCTGTACCAGGGCTGGGTTGACCGACAAGAACCGGCCATCCGGCGTGGAACGGTAGACACCGTACACGGCGTGCTCGACCAACTCGCGGTAGCTGGTTTCGGAGCGCCGCAGCGCATCTTCGGTCGCTTTGCGCTCGGTCACGTCATGCTGGATCGCGAGATATCCAATGATGTTGCCATCCTCGCCAATCGTTGGGCTCACGGAGACTTCGACGGTCACCAGCGTACCGTCTTTGGCCTGGTTGACGATCTCGCCGGTCACCACCTCCTTCGCGAGGAGCGCTTGCCAGAACTGGTGGTACACTTCTGGCGGGACGATGCCGGATTTCAGAATACGAGGATTCTGGCCGATGACATCCTCGGGCCGATGGCCATAGACACGCTCAAATGCCGGGTTCGCGTAGAGGATGTTCCCATCCACGTCGGTCAGGAACACGATGTCGCTGGAGCGCTCGATACCCATGCGGAACTTGAGCAACTCATCTTCGACTGCGCGTCGATCGGTGATGTCCTCACCGGCGCTGAGGGTTCCGGTCGGTGCGCCATCGGTGCCACGAAGAACGACGTCGTGCCATGCGATCAGACGCTGACGTTCATCCTGAGTTCTCACCAGGTTCTCGTGGTACGCAGTCGGCGCAGCCTCACCCGACATGAGCTTGGTGAAGACCGCTTTGGCGTCGGCTTCGTCAGAGTCGGGAATGCACGTCGCAAACCAATCCACCCCGATCAACTCACGTGCGTGCCGGTATCCGAGGAGGCGGATAGCCTTGCGATTGACGAGCGTGATCTTCCCATCCTGGTCGAGCGCGACAAACATCACTTCAGATGCATTCAGGAACTGCTGGGTTTGAATCCAGGCATCCCGCACCTCGGCTTCCTTGACACGTCGATCGGAGATGTCACGACAACTCACGACCACGCACTGCAGCTCCGGATCGCCAAGGAGGTTGTTCCCCACCGCTTCAAACCACACGTCGGCACCATCTTTACGCCGGATACGAAACTCGATCTTCGGCGCCGGTCCCGGCTTCCGGATGCAATCCGTAAACACCTCTTGGACTTGGGGTCTGTCGTCCGGATGAATGAGTTCGAACACCACCCGATCCCGAAGCTCCTTCGTGCCATAGCCGAGGATCACCTCGGCTGGGGGATTCACGTACTGGATGCGAGCGTCTTCATTCAGAACCGCAATGACATCGCGGTCCAGGGCGTTTTCGATCAGGGCGCGCCAATGCGGTTCACGTATCGGGAGGGTCGCGGCCACACGCTTGACGTGGCGCGTGTGGCGGTGGATGAACCCAACCACGAGCAACGCGACGGCGCCGAGAGCCAGATCCGGCAGTTGTTCTGGACGCGCGGTTAGGGACAGCGGTGTCGAGAGACCTTCGAGCAACAGTGTCCAGATCTGGCGGACCAGCATCAGGGCAACAACACCACCTAATGCTGCAAGCCAAATGACCCGGCGGCGGTAGAACAACACGAGCGCCCACCCCAAAGCACCGGTACTCAGGAGGATCGCGATGATCAGGATTGCGCTCATGCCGGGCCGAGCTCCGCCATCGGCGCTAGCGACGGACTTCCGAAAGTCCGCGGAGCATTTCCACCGCCTCGTTGAATTCGGTCGACTTGTCAAAGAAGTAGTGCGCACCGAGCTCAGCGCATCGCTTGCGGTAAATGGGGTACGGGAAGTTGGTCAGTACCATGGCAGTGGTCGAAGCGTTGCTGGCTCGGAGCCGCTCGAGTAATTCGATTCCCCCCATGCCGGGCATGCGGATGTCCAGCACCACGACATCGGGGTTGAGTGCGGTAGCGAGTTCGAGTCCCTCGGTGCCGTCGGTCGCCTCCCCTACTACGTCGATCCCACTCGCCTCTTCCAGCAATCCCACGAGTCGTTGGCGGATCACCGATGAGTCGTCGACGATCAGCACACGAAGTGACTTTCCGTTGGTAGCGGTGCTCAAGAGAACCTCCTAGCCGCGCTGTGATCGCAAGCTAGGAGTTGACGCGTGCGGGTGCTGTCGCCAGTGGCTGCACCGGGGCGTAGGATCCGAAGAGGGGGGGCCCGCCCGGCTGCCTACACCGTGTCGGTCGGAGGCTTACACGCTGCAGGCGGCCGGGCGCGCTATTCCAGACCGTGCTCGACGGCGTACCGGATGAGGTCCGCCGTGGTCTTGAGCCCCATCTTTTGGAGCAGGCGTGCGCGGTAGGTGCTCACGGTTTTGGGACTCAGTGAGAGGGTTGCAGCGATCTCTTTGATGCTCTTACCGGCGCCCAGACAGCAGAGTACACGATATTCACGGTTCGACAGCTGTTCGTGCGGCGGTCGTTCCTCTGACGGATCCAGCGCGAGTGCGAGTTTTTCCGCGAGCGATTCCGTGATATACCGACCGCCACGGTGGATCCGACGCACCGCCTCCGCCAACTCAGTCGGTGAGTGCTCTTTCGTCAAATACCCCGCCGCCCCCGAACGCAGCGCGCGTACGGCGTACTGGTCTTCCGGGTGGGTACTGAGCACGAGAACCCGGAGCTGCTGCCATTCGTCGCGTACGCTTCGCAGCAGGTCGAGGAACGGAGGCCCGGGCATCGAGATGTCGAGCAGCAACACATCGGCTTCGACGCGCCCTAGCAGTTGTAACAGTTCCTCGCCACTCGCCGCCTCACCAACCACCTGCATGTCGGGGTGTTCGGCCACGATGCGCTGCAGACCGGCTCGAACGATCGGGTGATCGTCTGCCATCAGCAGCCTGATCATGTCACACCTCTTCCGAATTCGAGGGCCCGAGGGGCACGGTCGCCGTCATCTTGGTGCCGCCTTCGGGAATTCGCTGGACGCGAACATCCCCACCCAGCACCACCGCTCGCTCCTGCATACCCAGGAGTCCCAGGGACCCGGAGAGCTCCGCAACATCCTCCGCGATGCCCCTGCCGTCGTCGGTGACTTCAAGTACGACACCGTTGCCAGCCCTCCGCAGCTCGACAGCGACCTTTGTTGCCTCCGCGTGCCGTACCACGTTGGTCAGCGCCTCCTGGAGGATCCGAAACAGTGCCGTGGCTTGTTCGCGGTCGAGCTCGACGTCCTCGGAGGGCGTGGTGACCACCAGATCCAATCCGGTACGGTTTGCCACATCGTACGCCTGCCACTCGACCGCCGCGGCCAGACCAAGGTCGTCCAGCACCGCAGGGCGGAGGCGCGCCGACAAATCGCGCACGGTGTTGATCGCGGAATCCACCAACGAAAACATGCTCTTGCCCCGCTCTCGCACGCGTTTCCAATTGCTCGGAAAGCGTTCCACGATCCACGCCAGGTCGATCTTGATCCCGGTCAGCGCCTGACCCAGCTCATCGTGGATTTCACGAGCAATGGTCGTACGCTCCTCCTCGCGCACCGCCTGCAGCCGTGCCGCCAGCCGTCGTAGCTGCTGTTCGGATTTGCGCACGCGGGCTTCGGCGATCCTGCTTTCCGTGATATCTCGTCCCAAGCACTGGAACTCGACGGACCTCCCTGCATCATCCACGATGGCGCGATCGGTCCATAGCTGCCACCGGGTCGACCCATCCGGCCCGCGAGTGCGACGCTCGTACGTGATAACCGGATTCTCCCGCGTCAGGGCGGTGAAGCGCGCTCGGACGCTGGGCCGATCCTCGGGGGCAACGAACGCGAAGAAGTTTCGGCTGACGAGGTCTTCGGGAGTTCGCTCGTAGTATTCGCAGTAGGCGCCGTTCACGAACGTGAGTTCACCGTCGGCGCGGAACCGGCAGACCAGCGCCGGCATATCCTCCGCAATCGCGCGATACTGCGCCTCACTCCGCTTTAGGAGATCCTCGGCCTTGAGACGCTCCGTGATATCAACTCCAATCGACATGACCGAATCGATGCGCCCTTGACTGTCTCGAATCGGTTGATTGCTGGTCAGGAAGTACCGTCGTTCCCCGCGAATGTGGGCCTCTTGCTCGGACAGGATTCCCTCCCCCGTGGCAAACACCTTGTCAATACGAGCCAACATTTCGTCCGCGATCTCCGGGGCATAGACGTCCGACAAATGCAAACCGACGGGGTCCGTTGTGGTCGTCCCCATCCCTGCTGCGGCAGCGCGATTGACGAAGACCAGACGACCCTCCCGATTGACACGGGTCATTACCTCCATGGAGTTCTCGGTGATGACCCGGTGGGCCTCCTCGCTCGCCCTGAGCGCCTCGGTGGCCCGCTTTCGTTCCGTGATGTCAATCTGGATCCCGTACATGGCGGCGGGCTTCCCCGCGGCATCCAATCTGATACTGCCCACGCCATTGATCCAACGCACCGACCCGTCCGGCCATACAACTCGGTACTCGGTGTTCAGATCGCTCACCCGGCCGATTGCCTCCACGACGTGACGCTCGGTCATTCGTCGGTCGTCAGCATGCAGACATTGAAGCCACCGCTCGTAGCTGGCCGGCCCCGCTGCCGGATCGAGGCCGAACAGACGGAAGTTCTCATCGGACCAGAACACCTCGTTCGTCTTGATATCCCATTCCCAGGCGCCGGCGCTTGCCGCGATGAGCGCCTGCCGCATGCGATCCTCACGGTCCCGCAAGGCATCCTCTGCACGGCGCCGCTCCGTGACATCCTGGACCATCCCAATCGCATGGCGGGGCGCACCAGCGGCATCACGAACCAGTGAAACCGTCAACTGCCCCCAGACAACCGGCCCATCCTTCCGGATGTAGCGCTTTTCCATGTGGTAGCTCTCGCGCCTCCCGGCCATCAGCTCCTGGTACAGCGCCAGATCTTTCTGAGCATCGTCGGGATGGGTGAACTCCGTGAACGGCATGCTGCCCAATTCGTCCTTGCTGTAGCCGAGCATCTCCTGGAGTGCCGCGTTGCTTTCGACGGCAACGCCACTCTTCTCGACCACGGCCACACCGATTGCTGCGGACTCAAACACCGTCCGAAACCGCTCTTCACTTGCCCGAATCGACTCTTCGGCCTGTCTTCGCACCGTGATATCGAGCAACACACCCTCGTGATACCGTACGTTCCCAGTGTCGTCGTAGATATAGGTCGCGTGATCCTCCACCCAGATCACCGAACCGTCCTTCCGCCGCAGGCGGACCTCAGACTTGGCCTGTCGACCCATGGCAATCGGCAGGTCGCGATCCTCGGGGTCGACATACAGGGTCGACGGAATGTCGATCGCCAACAGCTCCTCCTTGCCCTCATAGCCCAGCATCTGGACCATGGCGGGGTTGATTTCAAGGAATTTCCCTCCGTGCGTGGAACGGTACACGCCCGCAGGTAAGCGCTCCACCATCGTCCGATAGCGCTCCTCCGATCGCCGCAGCGCCGCCTCAGCACTCCTCCGGTCGGTGATGTCCTGGACCACACCAACCCAATACTCGGCCTCACCACCCGGATCGCGGATCAGTGACGCGGTAAGTTGAGTCCACACCGGACTGCCATTCTTGTGCAGGTACCGCTTCTCCACGGTGAAGGTGCCCGACTCACCGCGCAGTACGCGCTCCAGGTTCTCGCGGTCCTGTCTCAGATCATCCGGATGCGTGATCTCCTGAAACGACAAACCCGCCAGTTCCTCCACTGAGTATCCGACGATCTCGCAAAACTTGGCGTTTGTGCGTAGGAACCGACCATCGAGTGCGGACTCGATGATCCCAACCGCCGCCTGCTCGAAGATGGCACGGCGACGCGCTTCACCAGCCTGTCGTGCCTCTTCCGCCCGCTTACGCTCGATCGCAGACGCGATGCTGTTCACCACCGATCCGAGCGCTTGAAGCGTGGCGTCGGTGAGTGGGTCGCGAGCGAACATCGCCGCGACACCGACAAGCTCGTCGTCGACGATCAGCGGATACCCGGCGAAGGCAACCAACCCCTCCCGTACCGCCCACGCATGATCGTGCACGAGCGGATCGCTGCGGACCGCATTCGTGAGATGCGGCTGTCGTTCTTCCGCAATGCGGCCGATCTTGAGCTCTCCCACTCGAATGCGGGCGTGATCGCCGTCGAGATGGGCATACATCCCGGCACTCGCCTGGAGCTCCAACACATCCTGCGCCTCGTTGAGCGTCCAGATTCGGGCGAACGCCGCGTCGAGGTGCTGCACCATCGCCTCGGCGCAGTGGTGCAGGATGTCGCGTAGGGGTTTCCCTGTTATGAGAGCGCCCGTGACATCAGCGGTGAACGCTGCGAGCGCTGCCCGCTCCCGAATCCCCTCTTCAGCGCGCTTTCGTTCAGTGATGTCTGTGACATAGGAGAGAATGTGCGGGTCGCCATGAAGATCGATCACCGCCGCCGACACCAAACAATCATGTCTCATTCCGCGTCGGTCAAACAGCGGCATTTCCGCGCTCGCACTCCCCTCCACGCTCAGCCGATCAATCCACGCCGATCGATCGTCCTGTCGCTCCCAGATTCCGAGTGAAACCGTATCTCTCCCAATCGCCTCCTCCCGGGAGTATCCTGACAGCCGCACGAACGTGTCGTTAACCTCCACCAACCTGCCGTCGCTCGCCTTGGTGATCGCGATTGCATCCGGGCTCAGGCCGAACGTCTTCGCCAACCGCTGTTCCGATGCGCGGAGGGCCCGTTCGGCGGCTCGTCGCTCAGTAACATCCTCCACCATCCCGATCACAAACTGCACCTCACCGGTCGGGTCTCGCACCAATGAGATCGTCAAACGGCCCCAGATGATCGAGCCGTCTTTGCGGACGTACCGCTTGTCCATCGCACCAACGTCTCTGCCGTCCTCCACCATTTCCTGCTTCAGCGCCAAATCGCGATCCTGGTCGTCTGGATGGGAGACATCCGCGACGTTCATGCCCACGAGCACCGCTCGCTCGTACCCCAGGAGTTCTGCAAGGGCGGCGTTGCAGCTCAGGATATGGCCATCCAAGTCCACCGCCGCCATGCCTATCCCGGCGCCTTCGAACACCGCACGGAACGTCGCCTCACTCGCCCGGAGCTGTTCTTCGGAGCGCTTGCGATCCGTGATGTCCTGCAAGGTGCCCTCGTAGCACATCACCTCTCCATCGTCGTCCAGAACAGGCACCGTTCGATCCTCCGCCCACAACAGCGAGCCGTCCTTTCGGCGGAGTCGGATTTCTGCGAGGCCGCCATCTACCGCATCCCGCAAGACCTTGTCCCGCGCGGCGGGTTCTGCATAGACCTGGGAGCGAATGTCGAGTGTCTTCAACTCCGCGTCACTGTCGTAGCCTAGCATACCAACCAGTGCGGGGTTTGCATCCAGAAATCGCCCATCCGGCGTGCTACGGTAGACTGCATACGGCAGTCGCTCGAGCAGCGTACGGTAGCGTTCTTCCGATTGCTTCAGGCGCTCCTCGGCTTGCATTCGCTGCGTGATGTCGAGAGCAACCCCTTCCACGGCCACCAGCGCGCCCCCGTCATCGTAGACCGGTACGGCCCGATCCTCAGTCCAGACCATCGTCCCGTCCTTACGGATCCAACGCACTGCGTGCGGTGACTCGGGCAAGACTCCTCGAACCAGGGCATCAAGCCCAGGACGGTCGTCGGGGTGGATAATCCTCACACCTAACCCCGGGTCCTCGTAGAACTCCTCCGGCGTGTACCCCGACACGGGCTCTACCCCAGGGCTGATGTAGTCGAAGCCGGGATCGTCACCCAGACGCAAGCGATAGATGATGGCCGGCGCATTGTCGGCCAGGCGCCGATACCGCTCTTCGCTCTGTCGTAGCGCCTCTTCCGTGCGCTTGCGTTCGGTTACATTCTCGACGTGAGCGATGAGACACGGCTCCTCGTCGAACGTCACGGAGTTAAGATTCATGACGGCATCGTACGTGCCGCCGTCGCTGGCTCGAAACCGCACCTCCTCACCCCGCACGAACCCGTCTCGCTGGAACTTCGTCAACGTGCGCACCCGTGCTTCGGGATCGGCGTACAACTCATCGACGGACTCGAGACGCCGAATATCCTCGGGGGTATATCCGCCAGGTTCGAGCATCGCTCTGTTGAACGCCCGAATACCGCCGTCGGGACCCACGACCCCAATGCCAGCTGGGGAATTCTCGAACAGCACCCGATACCGTTCCTCGCTCTCACGGAGTGCAGCCTCCGCATCCTTGCGAGCACTGATATCGCGCACGAACGCCGCGATCGCCGGCCCATCCTCGGCCGACAACATGACCGTGCTGACATCGATGTCGAAGATCGAACCATCTTTACGGCGGGCGGTGGTCTCGAAACCCAGACTGCTCCGTTGCGATTCCTCGAGTGTTCGTTCGATATCTCCCGGGGTCATCTGCGCGTCGAGTTGGGCGGCGTTCATACCCAACAGTTCGTCGCGCAAGTATCCAAGCATCTGGCACAGGGCGTCATTCACCTCGACCAACTGACCATCCGGCCGGAGCACGGCGAACCCGTCAGCGGTCGAACTCAGAATCGCCTGGTTGCGCTCGACCTGGCGTAGCAGTCGCTCCTCGGCTACGTGACGCTCCGTGATGTCCAACACCATTCCTGCCATCCGAACCGATCGGCCCGCCTCGAACTCCGTCACTTCCCCCCGACTCGCAAGCCATCGCACCGAGCCATCTGGACGCTCAATGCGGTGCTCGACCTCGAATCGACTCGCCCGATCCAGCGCTTGCTGTAGCCGGGCCTCAACGCGCTCCCGATCCTGTGGGTGGATCAAGTCGATGTACGCCTGGTACGTGCCCCCGAAGCTCCTACGGCGAAGTCCGAAGAGCCGCTCGGCATTCGTGGACCACGTGATGCCCCCACCTGTGACGTCCCATTCCCACGTTCCGATCTGCGCCGCCTGCAATGCTCGCCGGAGGCGCCGCTCCGCGTCACGCCGGTCTTCGTCAAGCCGGAGCGCGAAATGGACGAACAGCACCACACCCGCCAGACTCGCCGCGGCCGCCAGCCACAGCAGGCCGAGCGGTATCGGGTCCGCCGGCAGCATCCCGTGGACCTCAGGCCACAGGAGTGCAAGCGCTCCGAGCGCAGTCGTAACTGCGAGCCCGACGGCTGCCCGGCGGCCCAGGAAGAAGCCCGCGAGCAGGATCACGACCGGAAACCCAAGCATGGCCGGCGCTCGGAGCCCGCCGTCGACGGCGGTGGCGAACGCCATCACAAACCACACAAACAAGGTGAAGCCGACACAGACAGCTCGCAGGGCGCCACGGCGAACGACTAGCAGCCCGAGAATGGCAGCTGCGATTAGCGCGGCTGCCAACTTCAACACGGGAAGCGGACTGGGATTGAACACCGGAACGAGGGCCGCCAGCGGTAACACGAGGACAATCGTTCCAACGAGCACCCCGTGCACGAGCCAAGCAGTGCGGGAGCGCTCTGGATCGTCGAAGATCGGCGGGCCGAATGTGGTCGAGAACGTCGATGGAATCTTCATGGTCGAGACCAATCGAGGTGGGCTGAGCCTGGTCTTGTCTGGCACGTGGGATGCGCGAGGGGTGACGGTCCAACGCATTGAACGCCACTGGAGGCAGGAGGCATCTCAGTCCTTTCCCTGGCGGTATCGGGGTGGACCGAACTCTGACGGCGGCTCCACCGCGCGCATCGGCGTTTGTCTATGAAGTATGTCCCAATTCGGTCCGGCTTGAAAGCGGCCTATCGAGACCTCGCTCGCAATCCGGCCAGTGTCTGCCACGTACGATCAGGGGCTCGATGCGCCGCGGTTCGCCCACGTCCGCCGCAACACCGCCTTGATCCGTGCCACGTACCGCGGCGCATCGATCGGCTTCCGGACGTAGTCGTCCGCCCCTCCCTCCAGGACGAGCACCTCCGCTTCGTCGGCGTCGGAACCCGTAACCACAACCACTGGAAGATCAGCCGTCGTTGCGGACGCCCGCACGCGGCGGAGGACCTCGATGCCGTTGAGCTTCGGCATGTGCAGGTCCAGAACCAGCAAGTCATACCCACCGGTCTCGAGCTGGCCGAGCGCCGCGGCGCCGTCGCCTGCTTCGGAGACCTGCATCCCACTGGATTCCAGTATCGTCCGAGCCATGGCCCGGATGATGGGGTCGTCGTCGGCTAAGAGGATGTGTGGGGGCAGCCTCGTCGTGGCGGAGGTCGCCGCCTCTGCAGCTGGACGAGCGCCGTCCAGCGACGCGGACCCGGCACGCACGGGGAGATCCGGGGTGTAGTGAGCGTCGATGGCTTCCGCCAACGGGGTCGGCGGCGCAACGGCAAATCGTGCATCTCGTCCCGAGACGAGACCAAGTGCGCGCTCGACGCCCTGGTCGGTCGGATCACTGGTGGCCACAACCAAGGTGCGGTCGTCTTCTCGCAGCGGAAGCACGTGGAAGTGCCGTGCGACAGACTCGGGCACGAGCTTGAGCGCCTTCGGCTCGCAGGTAGCCAGATCGGTAACCGCGAGATGGAACTGCCTTGCGACATGCCCGGCCAGTTCGGTCTGCGCGATGCCACAGTGCTCTCCGACCGCAGTCCACGCCTGCGCGAGACTCGCACCCGCAGCGATCGTCAGCGATTCCGCGTTCGGCAAGTTGCCCCGCAGCGCCACGTTCCTGAGCCACCGCATGGACAGCCTCCGTCAAGGGTGTCACACCGCACTCGCGACCCATACTTCAAGCGGCCATTGCCACCGTCGGTTGGCCGGGATACAAATTACAGTACCACTACTGCGAGGACATGACCCAGCGCACAACCCCCACGTGGATTGCGCGCGCCTGCGCGGCGCCGATGTGGCACGAGACTTCCGCGGTCCGCTGACCTCAACCGCGGTTGTTGGGGCCGAGCAACCGCCAACGAAGAGCTACGTGATGAAGAAACGAACCTCACCAACCGTTCGCTTCCTGGGTGCTGCGGGCACCGTCACCGGATCGAAGCACCTCGTAGCCGCGAACGGCAAGCAGGTCCTGCTCGACTGCGGCCTGTTCCAAGGCCTCAAGGCGTTACGCTTGCGCAACTGGGAGGCACCACCGTTCGAACCCAAGAGGCTCGACGCCGTGGTTCTGAGCCACGCACACATCGACCATTCCGGCTACCTGCCGCTGATTGCGCGCCGGGGCTTCCGGGGTCCCGTCTACTGTACCCGCTCCACCGCCGACCTCCTCGGCTCGCTGTTGCGGGATTCAGCGTATCTCCAGGAGAAACACGCCGCACACGCCAACCATCTCGGCTACTCAAAACACAAACCGGCGTTGCCGCTCTACACCATGGCGGACGCCGAAGCCGCGCTCGAGCTGCTCCAGCCCCAGCCCTTCGGCGAGACGATTCGGGTGACCGATGGGATGGTGGCCACGTTCCGCACCGCCGGTCACATCCTGGGCTCAGCCACCGTGGACCTGGAGCTGGACGGACCCTCACCGACACGACTGGTGTTTTCCGGAGACCTGGGTCGGTGGGGCCGCCCGATTCTGCACGACCCGCAACCGGTGCCGCGCGCCGACTACCTACTCCTGGAATCGACTTACGGCAACCGGCACCACCCTCGAGACGTCCACGAGGAACTGGCGGAATGTGTCCGTGTTGCTGCAGAGCGTGGTGGGGCTCTTCTCGTACCCGCCTTCGCGGTCGGCCGCACGCAGGAACTGCTGTGGTGGATCCGCCAATTGGAGGACGAGAAACGTATCCCGGAGCTTCCCGTCTACATCGACAGCCCAATGGCGATTGACGTCACCGACATCTACCTCACGCATACCAACGAGCACGATCTGGACATGCAAATGGTGCGGAAGACGGGACAGTGCCCGCTGTATCCGGAGAACTTCAGCCTCGCCAAGTCGCAGGAAGATTCGATGGCGCTCAACGACATCCGCGGACCCGTCGTCATCATTTCCGCGAGCGGCATGGCCACGGGCGGCCGGATTCTCCATCACCTCAAGCTCCGACTCTCCGACCGGCGCACCACGGTGCTGCTGGCTGGATTCCAGGCGGCCGGAACGCGTGGCCGGCGGCTGCAGGAAGGTGCCGACGAGGTTCGAATTCACGGCCGCGATATCAGGGTGCGAGCCAGCGTCGACACGCTGGACGGCCTCTCCGCCCACGCCGACCAGAGCGAACTCCTACAATGGCTCTCCGGTTTTGAGGAACCGCCGCTCGAAACCTACCTGGTGCACGGCGAACCGACCGCGGCCGAGACGTTGGCAGGGGCGATTCGAGAGCGGTACGGCTGGACCGCACAGGTTGCCGAGGACGGCATGAAGGTCGAGCTGGCCGGACCGCAACGACGGTAGGCCAACTCCGGGCAAAAAAGAAACCCCCGGTGCCCTCCCGTGCACCGGGGGTGAGGGATTTCCCTCCAAGGTTCGGTTCATGCGCCATAGACCGGGCGGTGACACAGGGCTTTGCCGGTCTCAATGCATCGGATTACATGCGCAACGATCCCGTTCGTCTTGCCTGCGGCCGATGCCAAAACCCCCTCGAACCTTAGCGGCGCCGCGAACGCCGGCCCTTCCCTCAAAGGGCATTCCCGCAGTGGCCACCCAAGAAGGATGACGGCCCCAGCCTAGCGAATACGCTATGAAGTTGGAGTGAAATTGGGCTGAATCCGGCTTCACCGCCTCCTGGAGGCACGGCTTGACGGGGCGCAGGAGTGACGGCTACACTCGCCTGGGCGCCAACCGTGTCACGCAATTCTGATCTCTCTCACACGCGGCCTTCGGGCCGGGGCCGGCCATCATGACTTGGCGACCGGTCGTGGTCGGCGTCGATCCTTCGCCCGAGGGAGTGCAGGCGGCCGCTGCCGGCCTCGCTGTGGCCCAGGCCACCAGTGCGCCCTGCCACCTGGTCCACGTGGCCAAGGAGCCCACCGCACCTCATCTTCCCACACGAGATCGCGAACGGCTGGCCGAGGGGTGGACCGCGGCGGCTCGTGGAGCGGTCGAGGAGTACCTCCGCAACCGCGTGCAGCCGGAGGCGCTCGAGCGCCTCGAGGTCCGCGTCGGCAACCCGACGTGGATGCTGGCCCAAGCGGTCACCCAACACCGAGCCGAGTTGCTTGTTCTGGGCGGCAAGCACCACGCCGCACCCGTCCGATGGTTCGGTGGGAGCACGGTCCACAACGCGGTGCGAACGATCGATGTCCCGCTCCTCGTGGTCACAGCACCGATGACGACGTTCCACCGCGTGCTGGTTGCGGTGGACCAGTCAGATGCCGCCGCGCTGGCACTCCACGCGGCGCAGCGGTTCAGCAACGCGTTCGCGGCAACGCTGCGAGTCCTTCACGTGGTCGAGCCGCTTCCCTCCGTCCCGGACGTAGGCGTACAGCTCAACGAAGAGGAGCACATCCGACTGGCCGAGGCGAGCACCAACGAGCTGCTGGACGCGGCAGCACCCGGCCGCCAACTCGACAGGGTGGTTCGGGTCGGTGCTCCGGCCCGCTCTATAGCCGACGAAGCCGCCGAATGGAAGGCAGACCTCGTCATCGTGGGTTCGCACGGCAAGGGCTGGGTGGATCGCGTGCTGCTCGGTAGCACGACGGAACGGCTCCTGAACCGGCTGCCGACATCCGTGCTGGTCGTTCCCGTCCGGGGGGCGGGCCAGAATCGTTGACTCACGCAACGATGCGCCAAGGACTTGCGTCGGCGGCGCGTTTCCGTAGCATACCCCGCCAGCACCACGCGCTGCTGGGACGCCAAGAGGGCGAGACGCCATGAACGTTGCATCATTGATGATCACCGATCTCACGGTCGTTCACCAAGACGTCTTGGTCCAAGAGGCAGTGATGCAGTTGGCCGATGCCCACGTGCACGCCGTACCGGTGGTCGATCGCCGCGGGCGGCTGGTCGGCGTGCTGTCCTCCAGCGACATCGTGCAGGCGACCGCCGAACGATCGAGCTCCGGTGACGGCGAAGAATTCTTCGAGGATACCACGGTGCGTGACATCATGACCACGCCCCCGAAAACCATCGGACCGGACGCAGATGTGCGCTTGGCTGCCAAACAGATGCTCGAGCTAGACGTGCACCGCCTGTTTGTCGTTTCGGCCGACGAGCTTCTTGGCGTCGTCGCGCAAAGCGATATCGTGCGCGCCGTCGCTGAGGGCAGGATCTAACCCATTCGGTAGTCCCCTGTTCTGACAAGGAGAGCTGCATGAGTGACCAACCCCCGGACCTCGGGAAGCACCCGCGCGGAACCCTGGCGCTGGTCGGACTCTACGGCTTGCTGTTTGCCGTCGGCTGGCTCGCGATCTTTCTCTTCGTGTATCTGCCCCGCGGCGTCGTGACGAGGTAGGACGTCATGCACATCGATCTCTATGAGAAAATCTGGATGTGGGCCGCCGGCGCGATTATCGTGCTGTTTCTCGGTGCCATCGGGTTCGCCACGGTCTCGCAAGGACGTGTGCCGCCGAGCCACGTCGAGACCATTGACCCGCGAACGGTGTTCGCTGACGCCCGCTTCGCCGACCGCGGCGTGAAGGTCAATCCGGACGGCAGTGTCGAGGTGACGCTGGTCGCCCAGATTTGGGTCTTTCAACCCGGCGAGATCCGGGTTCCCGCAGGGAGACCCGTCACGTTCCGCATGACGAGTCCCGACATCGTCCATGGGTTCCAAATCGTCGGGACGAACGTGAACACCATGGTCATCCCCGGCTACGTCAGCCAACTCACCACGACGTTCGACACACCGGGTGAATATCTGATCGTGTGCAACGAGTACTGTGGCACGGGGCATCACAACATGGCCGCGAAGTTGATCGTCGAGGAGGGTTCATGATGTACAATCGACGCCTCGCTACGGCCAACATTGGCGTCGCGGTGGGTGCCTTCGGCATCGCGACGTTCATGGCATTCATGCAGGCGCTGTCACGCGCAGCCCTCGATCTGCCGGGGCGCACCGCCAGCATGTACTACCTCTCGGTCACCGGTCATGGCGTGCTGATGGCCCTGATCTTCACGACCTTCTTCATCATGGGATTGGGCGTGGCGCTCACGACCCGGGCGCTGGGCCGACCGCTCAAGGGCGCCGGACTCGCCTGGGTTGGGTTCTGGGTCGCGGTCATCGGAACGCTCGCCGCCGGCTGGGCCATTCTTTGGGGGAAGGCCAGCGTGTTGTACACGTTCTACCCTCCCATGCAGGCCCATCCGGCATTCTACATCGGGCTCACGCTGGTGGTCGTGGGATCCTGGATTTGGAGCGCGGTGACGATCGCCACGTACTTGGGGTGGCGGCGGGACAATCCCGGACAGCCGGTACCCCTCGCGGTCTACGGCATCATGACCACGATCATCGTGTGGCTCCTCGCCACTGTCGGCGTCGCTGTGGAGATGCTGTTCCAACTCGTGCCGTGGTCACTTGGACTGAAAGAGACCGTCGATCCACTGCTCGCCCGAATGCTGTTCTGGTACTTCGGGCACCCGCTGGTGTACTTCTGGCTCATCCCGGCCTACGTGATTTGGTACGCGGTCGTGCCACGCGTGGCCGGCGGGCGCCTCTTCAGTGATCCGCTCGCTCGAATGGTCTTCGCGCTGTTCATCATCCTCTCGGCACCCGTCGGATTCCATCACCAGTTCATGGACCCAGGCATCAGTTCGGGCTGGAAGATGGTGCACACCCTGACGACCTTCGGCATTCTGTTTCCCAGCTTCGTCACCGCGTTCACAGTGACCGCGTCGCTCGAGGTGGCCGGCCGGATGAAGGGCGCGCGCGGCCTGTTCGACTGGTTGGGGAAGCTCCCGTGGGGCGACCCATTGGTGGCGTCTGTGTTACTGAGCATGTTGCTCTTCGCCATCGGCGGATTCGGAGGATCCATCAACGCCGCCTTCGGCATGAACTCGATGGTGCACAACACCGCGTGGATCCAGGGCCACTTTCACTTGACGGTTGGCACCGCAACGGCACTCACGTTCATGGGCGCTTCCTACTGGCTCGTGCCGAAACTGACGGGCCGAGAACTCGAGTTGGGACTGCTCGCTAGAGTGCAGCCCTACTTGTGGTTCCTCGGGATGCTGCTGTTCTCCATTTCGAACCACATCACCGGACTCATGGGCATGCCGCGGCGTGTGTTCGAGACAGGGTATGGTGGCAGCGAGATCGCCGCACAGTGGTCAAGCCTCACACTAGTCTCTGCACTCGGAGGCATTCTCCTCTTCATCAGTGCGTCCTTCTTCCTGCTCGTGATGCTGGGCACTGTCCTCGCCGGCCAACGTCGTGAGCAGCCGGCACTGGAGTTTGCAGTGCCGGTCGCCGGGAACCCGCAGCGTCTCGGTGTCTTCGATCGGATGTGGGTGTGGGTCGTCGTGGCAGTCGTGCTCGTCGTTATCGCATACGCCTACCCACTCAGCAGCCATCTCGCCATGGAGACGTTCGGGTCTCCAGGGTTCCGGCCGTTCTGACGGCAACCGCGTGACACGGCTCGGATAGCCACGGCGGGAGCGCATCCATGTGCTCCCGCCGTCTGTCTCTCACTCTCGGCATTGGGTGCGACGCCGCCACGCGTCACAGGAAGCGTTGGAACACCATCATGCCGACGAGCGTGAGACTCACCACCAGGGCGACGTGGGGACGTCGCGCCCGATCGAACGCCTCCGGCAATAGCTCTTCGAGTACCAAGAAGACCATCGCGCCGGCGGCGAACCCAATGCCGTACGGAAGCACGCGGGTGAAGGCGTCAACGAGGAGGAAGGCCGGCACCGCCATGATCGGCTGCGGGAGCGAGGACATGATGCTCCAGCCGGCACAGGCCGCCACCGACATGCCACGGGGACGCAACACGGCACTGATGGCGAGCCCTTCAGGAATGTTGTGGACGGCGATGGCGACCACGATCACGAAGGCGAGCGTCATGCCGCCGCCGAAGGACACGCCGACGGCGACCCCTTCGGCAAACGAGTGCACGGTCATGACGATCAGCATCAACAGCATCTGCCGCGCACCCCCGCCGCGGACCTTGCCAAACTCAAGGTCGTGTCGCCGCAGGAGTACTTGGGTGAGCCGGATGAACGCCACACCCGACAATGCGCCGAGCACAGTCTGCCAACTCCCGTAGTCCGTCCCTTCGGCCACGAGCCCGAAACTCGCGCCGAGCATCAGGCCGGAGGCGACCGCATTGGCGTACGCAATGGCGCTCGGCGAGACCCGTCGCGCGAAGGCGAACGGCACTGCTCCCAGTCCAGTCGCGAGAGCCGTCGCGAGGCCATAGAGGAACACAACGAAGACCTGGTTCATGTGTTACCTCACCTACATCCCGCCGCCAACCAGCAGCACCAGAATCCCCATCGCAACGATGGTCACCAATGCGATGCTCGTGTGTCCCGCCTGTCGGTAACATTCGGGAAGCAGCTCGACCATCACGAGATAGACCAAGGATCCGACCGCAAAGCCGAGTCCCCATGGGAGCAATGCGGGCGCGGCGGTGATGAGTGCGAAGCTCACGATCGCCAGCAGAACTTGACTCACGTTGGCGGCAACGGCGAGCCCCGCCGCGTCACGCAGCCGGACACCGCGACTCGTGAGGATCGCCGCAAGCACCGTCGCCTCGGGAATGTTATGGACCGCGATCGCGAGCGCCATGAACGCTCCGAACGGCAGGCTCACCGTCATCGCGACGCCGATGGCCACGCCTTCGGCGGACGCGTGGAGCGTGTCGCTGAGCAGCACCTTGTACCCGTAGACCGGGCTCGTCTCCTCGAGGCGGTTCAAGTCGAGATCGGCCGTGCCTGAGACTGCGTGCGTCCAATACACAAAACCGATCCCGATCAACGCACCGAGCATTTCGGCCCCGGTGACTCGCTCGAGCCCCATGACCATCAGCGCGTAGGCGGCTCCCAGCATGAGTCCGGCCGCGAGCGCGTTCGACCACCCGATCCACGAGAGTGGCAGCCGAGCTCGGACCATCAGCGGGACCGCCCCGAGGCCGCTAACGCTGGCTGCGCCCACTGAATAGATCAGGACGACGAACGTAGGATCCACAGAAGAGCACCCGTTCCGGTTGCACAGAGATTACCGCCGGGCAGGAGTGCGCGACAGCCCTTACACACTGGCACCGACGTCACGAGCCGGTTTAGCTTGTGGACAGTATGTCTCCCGATTCACGTGGTAGTCACACCGTGTGGCAGCGCGCGGAACGTCTCAGTCAAGCCGCGATCCGCATCACGTCCGCGCTCGATCTGGACGGAGTGCTGCGAGAGGTGGTGGAGTCGGCGCGCGCGGTGATCGAGGCCCGCTACGCAGCGCTTGGCGTCGTCAACCGGGAGGGGACCGGGCTCGAACGGTTCCTCACGAGCGGGACGAACCAGGCGAGCGAGGCACAGGTCGGCCATCCCCCCACCGGCAAGGGCCTCTTGGGCCTGCTGATAACCGACCCAAAGCCCATTCGACTGAAGGATTTGCGGAAACATGCGAAGGCGTTGGGGTTCCCACCCCACCACACACCCATGAAGTCGTTCCTCGGCGTGCCCATATGGGGGCGCACGGGTCCGATCGGGAACCTCTACCTGACGGAGAAGATCGGTGCACCCGAGTTTACCGCCGAGGACGAGGCCTTCGCGGTGATGTTGGCGGCTCACGCTGCCGTGGCCCTCGAAAACGCCCGACACTACGAGGAACGCGAGGGGCTCGTCCGCGAACTTCGGCAGATGCACGACTCACGCGAGCGCTTCTTCGCCATGACGAACCACGAGTTGCGCAACGCGCTCACGGCGGTCCACGGATGGACCGAGCTCTGGATACGAAAGACGAGCCCCAGTACGCCCAGAGCGGCACTGGAAGTGCAGGAGTCCGCGGAACGAGCGCTGAACCTCCTTGAGGACCTGCTCGATCTCAGCCGCATCGATGCGGACAAACTCGAGCCCGCTGTCGAGAAGGCAGACGCGTGGGACGTCGTGCGAGAGGCGGTGTCGACGGTCGAGCCCGCGGCCGAGCGGCGCGGCGTCGGTGTCGCGCTGACTGGCCCGGACGGGGTCGTCGAGTGCCATACCGATCCGCAGCGGATCCGTCAGATACTGATCAACCTGCTCACGAACGCGGTACGACATAGCCCTCAGGACCAGGCCATTCGCGTCGAGCTCCACGCGACGGACGACACACTGCGCTTCGACGTCGTCGACCATGGCGAAGGCATTGCGCCCGAGCAGCAAGTGGTCATCTTCGAGGCCTTCGAACGCGCCGGCAAGCACACCGAACGCGGCACCGGACTGGGGCTCGCACTCTCACGCAAGCTTGCGCGCCTCTTGGGCGGCGATCTCCGGGTCGAGAGTCAGCTCGGGCACGGAGCCCGCTTCTCTCTGCAGGTGCCGCGACGCATGGAGCCATCATAAAGACCGGTTCACAGTCGCTTCAGCACCCACTTACCCGTGCCCGGCTACGGTTCCCTTCATGCGCATTCTCGTAGTCGAGGACGACCGTAAGGTTGCTGGATTCATAGAGATGGGCCTTCGTGAAGAAGGCTACGCCGTCGATGTCGCCAAGGACGGTGAGGAGGCAACCGTCTTCGCACACATCAACGATTATGACGCGATCGTCCTGGACTTGATGCTGCCGAAGAAGAACGGCCTCCAGGTGGCCTCAGAGCTTCGACGGGAAGGGCGCAACACGCCTATTCTCATGCTGACGGCGCGCGACGCCACCGAGGACGTTGTTCGCGGCCTCGACGCCGGCGCAGATGACTATCTCACGAAGCCGTTCAAGTTCGATGAAATGCTCGCGCGGCTCCGCGCCCTCGTGCGTCGGGGCGGCGCGGCAAGGCTCGATCGCCTCAACTATGGGCCGCTCGAACTCGACCGACTGAAGCACAAGGCTTGGGTCGGGGAACACACCCTCGACCTCACTCCACGTGAGTTCCAGCTTCTCGAGCACTTCATGCTCCATCCCGAGGACGTGGTGCGGAGAACGGAGTTGCTGGAGAAGGTGTGGGATATGCACTTCGATCCCGAAAGCAACGTCGTCGATGTCCATGTCGGCAA
The DNA here is from genome assembly GCA_039588295.1 of Gemmatimonadota bacterium. Classification (GTDB taxonomy): domain Bacteria; phylum Gemmatimonadota; class Gemmatimonadetes; order Gemmatimonadales; family GWC2-71-9; genus JAOTVV01. The sequence goes on along the minus strand of JBDHAB010000001.1, from coordinate 295,848 downwards.
TCTGCGGCGTAAGCTCCGTGAGGTGGGCTACGATGGACTGATTCAAACAGTCCGCGGCGTCGGGTTCTGCTTGAAGAAGACAAACAACACCCAAGGCTGATGTATGCTCTCCGCCGCACGGTTGCCGTGCGGTTCTCCCTCACCATCTTCGTTGCTCTCCTCCTGATTGCGCTGTGGGCCTATCATGGCACACGGCGGATTCTGCGGGAGGCCCTCGACCGGAACCTGGCGGCATCCGCGCAACTCGAGGCCGCGGTGCTCGCATCCCGGCTGCCGATCGCCATTCACCCTGGCTCGGCGGACGTGGATCGGTTCATCCAACGCGTGAACCGATTCGTAGCCATACGGGACGAGAACGGTGACATCATCGAATCGAACACGGGGCTGGCGGCGGAGCTCCCGTTGGCACGGGACGCCTTCGAACACGCACTCACCGGTGACACTGTGTGGGCGACGCAGGAGTGGGCGCGCGGGACGCTGCGTTCGTACTACGCGCCCACGCCGGCCGGCAGCCGATCCCAACATGTCGTCACGCAGGTTGCGGCGTCGCTCCGACCCTTGCAGGCGAGTACCCGTGAGGTGCTATTCCTCATGCTGGGCACGGTGCTGCTCGGCACCGTCGCGACGGCGATCGGCGCAGGCTGGCTCGCGACAACTACCGTCAGACCGGTGCTCGAGATTACCGAGCAGGCACAATCGATTCAGCCAGGCGCGGGCCAGCGGATTACGGCGCACGCAGATGTCGAAGAGTTTGCCGGCCTGATCGAGGTCCTCAACACGGTGTTCGGCCGACTCGAACGTGCCTTCGAGGCGCAACGCCGCATGATCGCCGACGCCGGTCACGACCTGCGCACTCCCCTTACTGCAATGCGAGGGGAATTGGAGATCGCGTTGCGGGGGGACCGCCGCTCCGAGGAATACCGGGCCATCCTCGGCAGCGTCCTAGAGGAGGTCGATCACCTCACGTCTATTAGTGAGTCGCTCACGCTTCTTGCACGTCTCGAGGCGGGCGAACTGACCTTGTCGCGCATGGAATCGGATGTCGGCACGATCATGGAGCGCGCGGTACAAAAGGCACGGACACGAGGAGCGGGACGCACCGTTGACTTCGAGCGCTCGCCTCAAGAAACCAGCGCCTTCGTCGATCCCGCAATGCTCAACGTCGCCGTGGATCAACTCTTGGACAACTCGATCGAGCATACTCCCCCCGGCACGCGCGTGCGGGCTGCGGTCACCGCGAGCCTCCGAACCGTGACGATCTCCATCGACGATTCCGGCCCGGGCATGCCGCCCGAGCGACTTTCACGTCTGTTCGAGCACTTCTACCGCAGTGACGTAGCAAGGGCGCGCACCGGCGCCGCGGGTCTGGGACTCACCATCACCGCCGCCATCGTGCACGCACACGGCGGCCGAATCCATGCTGACCAGAGTCCGCTCGGCGGCTTGCGGATCACTCTGGACATCCCGCGTTTCGTACCCACCGAATAAGTCGGAACGCACCTTCACATTGCGTTATGGATAGCTTCATACAGCGTCCCCAAAGTTCTGCATGGCATGTCAAATGGACGGGGTGCCATGCAACCCAACATCGGCAGGATGGATGCCTGGATTCGCGGCGCATGCGCCGTAGTTCTGCTGATCGTCGCGACGGTGTTCAACGAGCAGGTGGTGATTTCTCTCGTTGCCGCCGTGTTTGCGCTCCTCTTTGCTGCCACCGCGTTGACCCACAGTTGTCCTCTGTATACGCTCCTTCATCTCGATACCCGAACGCACGACTCACATCCCCAGCAGCACTAGCGGTCTAGGTCGCGCGTTCGCGGCGTCACAATCCGAAGTGTTTTGATCCTGTAGCACCACGAACCTCCCTTTCAGGAGCCCATCATGCTGCGGGCCGCTCGAATCACCACCTTCATACTCGCCATCGCCTGTGTCGCAGCACCCATCGCCGACGCATCTCTCATTCCGGCCTTTGCCAGGCGCCATCGCGTGAGCTGCAGTCTCTGTCACACGCTGCTTCCAAAGCTCAACGCGTTTGGGGAACAGTACGCCGGAAACGGCTTCCGCATGAGTGCCAACGCGCCGCCGCGCGACACCATCAACACGGGTGACGAACTCCTCCAACTCTATCGCGATCTCCCACTCGCGATCCGGGTGGACGCGTACATCAGCGCGTATACCGCCGGTGAGTCCGGCTCCGACCTACAAACCCCGTACAACGTCAAGATTCTCTCCGGTGGGCCGATCTCGCGGAAGTTCTCGTACTACCTCTACTTCTTCCTGTTCGAGCGCGGGGAAGTCGGAGGCATCGAGGATGCATTTGTGTACCTCGACAACATCGCCGGGCAGCCGATCGACCTCGCGGCCGGACAGTTTCAGGTGTCGGACCCCATGTTCAAGCGAGAGCTTCGGTTGGAGAACCACGATTACGCCGTCTACCGTGCTCGAGTCGGCCTGCAGCCAACCGACCTCACTTACGACCGCGGTCTGATGGTGATGGTCGATGTCGCGGGCTTTACAATCACGGGCGAGGTCGTGAATGGGAACGGCAGAGGGGAAGCGGAGCCGAACCGCCGACTCGACAACGATCCCTTCAAGAACGTATTCGGTCACGTAACGCGCGACCTTACACCCAACCTCCGCCTCGGCGCCATGGGATACTTCGGACAACAGGAGGGAGCAGTCGGCACCGGACCAACGGTCAAGAATACCGTCTGGATGGCCGGGGCCGACGCGACAGTCACGGCAGGGCCGATCGAGTTGAACGTGCAGTATCTCCACCGAGAGGACGACACGCCGACCTTTACGTCTGGCGAGCCCGAGGCAACCCTGGATGGCGGGTTTGCCGAGCTGGTGCTGCACCCAGCCAACGCACGCTGGTACGTCCTGGGACTCTACAACCTCATCGACGCCGATCGCCCTCTGCTCAACGTGCGGCTCGGTGCCCCGGGGAACATCGGGCGCTATGAAACGCTCACCGCTGGCGCGGGGTATCTAGTGAGGCGAAACTTCAGAGTGCTCGGAGAAGCAACGTGGGACACCCAGCTGGACGAAGCCCGGTGGACGATCGGGCTCTCGACAGCATTCTAAGACATCGGAGGGATGAAGCATGGGACGGCTGATCCGTACGTTCGCCCTTGCGGCACTCGTTACCACACTCTCGGTGGGTCTGGCGCAAGCACAAAAGGAAGAGGTCACGAAACAGATGATCGAGGAGGGTGCCTCGCTCTACAAGGGTCAGGGCTTGTGTGCAGCCTGCCATGGCTCTACCGCGAAGGGCATCCCCAACCTCGGGGCAGACCTCACGGACGACGAGTGGCTGCACAGCGACGGCTCGCTCGACGGAATCGTGAAGTCCATCCTTGCCGGAGTGAGCCCCGACAAGTCGTCGACAGGTTCCGTCATGCCGCCGAAGGGCGGGAGCGCACTCTCGGAGAAGCAGATCCGAGCCGTTGGCGCGTACGTATGGAGCTTGAGCCACAAAGAGAAGTAGCCTCGTAGGGATGACGGTCGCGATGGCCGTCATCCTTCGTTTCCTCCCCTTCACTTCTGCACGACGAGAGTGCATCTTGTTCGCCTGACGTGGGGGTATTCCTCCTGGAGAGGGTGCGCCCGCGTCATTTGGACAATTGAGGGTACTTCACACAAGGAGTTAGGTGAACATGCAAGCCCGGAATGGTGCTTTCTTGTTGATGGTGGCACTCGCGTTTGGCTGTGGCGGAGAAGGCGCGCAAACTGAGCAGGCCGACACTGCGGAGCCGGCTGTCACCGAGACCGCGCCCGCCGCGACGATGGCGGCACCGAGCGGTCCGATCGACGAAGCGCTCGCGAGCGAGGGTGAAGGCTACTTCCAGTCGCGCGGCTGCGTCGGCTGCCACCAGCTCGATACGCGACTGATCGGTCCTGCACTGCGGGGTGTGACCGAGCGGCGCGAGTACGATTGGTTCGTGGGGATGACCGTGCGGCCGGATTCGATGCTGCGAGACGACGCGACGGCCAAAGAGCTCCTCGCCGAGTACGGAACTCCGATGGTCCCCATGGGGACGACGGTCGAGGAAGCACGGGCGATTTACGAGTATCTGCGTCAGGCGTCACAGTAGACCGTCGCGGGCCAACGAGCCCGCGAGCCACCCATCGAGCAGGAGGGCGTCAGGCACGGCTGTCCGGGTGCCACCACCGGACACCGCCGTTGTTCCGGCGCCCTCTTGCGTCGGCGGCGCCAACCCCGCCCATTCTGCTCAGGCCAGCAGTAACCAGACCTGCGTGACCAGGAAACACACGGAGAATCCCATGCCGAGCGGCAGCAGCGTCGCGACAGCGGTCCACTTAGCGCTCCCGGTTTCCCTGTAGATCGTGTAGAGTGTCGTCGAACACGGATTGTGGAGAAGGCTGAAGAGCATCAGGTTGATGCCCGTCACGAGGGTCCACCCGCCCGCACGCAGCAGGTCTCCCGTTGCCGAGGCCGAATTGAGCTCGAACATCACTCCGGCACCAGATCCGAGGTCGCCCAAACCCAGCGTCAGCACCGTCAACATCAGGACCGTGGGAATCACGATCTCGTTTGCGGGGATCGCCACAACGTACGCCAGCAGAATGACCCCGTTGAGTCCGATCAGCAGACCGAACGGATCGAGCACGTCGATCAGGTGCTTCGCGAGGCTGGCATCGCCGATGTAGACGTTCGAGACCAGCCAAATCACCGCCCCCGCCGGTGCAGCGAACAGAACGGCTCGCCACAAGACGATGAGGGTGCGGTCGATGATCGACGTATAGAGGGTCTGGAGAATCCTCGGCGGACGATACGGCGGCAGCTCGAGACTGAACGTGGTTGCCTCGCCCCGCAACACCGTGCGCGAGAGCAGCCACGACGCCACGAACATCGCGACGATCCCGAGGACCGCGATGCCGACCACGGCACTCGCGGCTACGAGTCCCGCAAAATGCGCGGGTGCGAGGGCGCCGATGAAGATCGTCGCAATGAGAATCTGTGTGGGCCAGCGGCCGTTGCAGAGCGAGAAGTTGTTGGTGATGATTGCGATGAGTCGCTCGCGTGGGCTGTCGATGACCCGCGTCGCGACCACGCCCGCCGCGTTGCACCCGAAGCCCATGCACATCGTGAGCGCCTGCTTCCCGTGCGCACCCGCCTTCTTGAAGAGCGTGTCCAAGTTGAAGGCCACTCGGGGGAGGTAACCGAAGTCCTCGAGCAGGCTGAAGAGCGGAAAGAAGATGGCCATCGGCGGCAGCATCACGCTCACGACCCAGGCGGTTGCGAGGTACACCCCGTCCAACACGAGACCGTTGATCCACGGCGGAATCCCGATCGCAGCCGCGAATCCCGTGAGCGCCGGATGTAACGTGTCGATGAACAACGTCGCGAGGAGCTGCGATGGGACGTTGGCCCCGGAGATCGTGACCCAGAAGACAAGCGCCAGGATGAGCAACATCATCGGGAACCCGAAGCGCTTGCTCGTCAATAGACGGTCGAGGAAGCGATCCATGTCGAACTTCGTGCGCTTGAGGCCGCGCACCATCGACCCGCCGGCAATGCGTTGCGCCTCGCCGTACATACTCTCGGTCAACGAGTCGTGGAACCGGGGGCTGAGCGTCCATCGAAGCGAGGTCGCGTGGTCGAGAATCCGCTCCCCCACGGGAGACGCACCCGGATCCGACTCCACCGCGACCGTCTCGCCGGCCTCGAGCCACGGACGTTCCGACAGATCGCCCAAATCGCCCGCCCGTACCGCGGATTCGACTCGCTCATCCGCATTGAGCAGGCGCAGCGCCACCCACCGGGCATTGGGGAGCTCGGGGTAGGACTCACGGATCGTCCGGACGAGTGTACCGATGGCGGCTTCAACGTCCGCTGGGTGCCGCTCGATCCGAAACGGCGCCGTCGTCACTGCCCCGGTGGCCACCTCGTGGATCGCCTCCAGCAACTCGGGAACGCCGTTGCCCTGGCGGGCCACGGTCGGGATGACCGGCACGCCCAGTTCCTTGGCGAGCTTGGCAACGTCGATGCCCACGCCATGACGGCGAGCCTCGTCCATGAGGTTGAGACACACGACGACCCGATCGGTGATCTCGAGAATCTGGAGCACCAGGTTCAAGTTCCGCTCGAGGCGGGTCGCGTCGACTACCACGACCGTCACGTCGGGTCGACCGAACAGAATGAAATCGCGTGCGACTTCCTCGTCGGCGCTCCCCGCCTGGAGGGAGTACGTACCCGGCAGATCGATGAGCTTGACCCGAGCGTCGTGGAGTTCGAAGCCGCCCTCCGCGCGAACGACCGTCTTACCAGGCCAGTTCCCGGTGTGTTGACGCAGCCCAGTCAGGGCGTTGAAGACCGTGCTCTTCCCGGTGTTGGGATTCCCGGCGAGCGCGACGAGATAGTCCCATCGGCCCGGCCGGACACCCAGCTGAACAAGGCTGCTCGCCCGATTCGCATGACACCCCACACAGGGAGCGGCCGCCGTTGAGGTCACGTCGCGGCCTCAACAGACGCGCCATCTCGCTCGATCCGCACCAGCTCCGCCTGTTCGCGTCGCAACGCGATTACGGCACCCCGAATGCGATAGGCGATCGGCTCACCGAGGGGACCCCTGAACTCCACCGCGACCTCCGTGCCCGGCACCAGGCCGAGGTCCAGCAACCTTCGCCGCTGGGGACCCTGGCACACCGGCGCGATGTCACGCACGACAACGCGGTCTCCGGTTTCCAAATCCGCCAGGGTTTCGAACGGCCCGGCGGGTTCCGGCAGCCCCTCAGTCGGTGCGACCGTGATGTTCGTGGCGATCACCGGCTCGAGCGCATGCACCCGCCCGTCGGCCAACAGGCGAACGCGCTCGGCGGACGCATCGAGGAGCTGCACTTGCATTCCCGGGGCCAGCCCGGCCGCGACCAGCTGCTCGAACACCGCTCGCGGCTCGTCCTCCAAGTGCACGATCGACGCAGCCTGGCCCGGCCGCAGCGCAGTCACGGCAAACCCGGCGCGCGGCGGGAGCTTGCCCGCGGCCGTAGGGATGGGATCACCATGGGGGTCGTAAACCGGATGCCCCATCGATGACGCCAACGCCTCGACCTTGGTGGGTGAGAGCCTGTGCTCGAGGCGTTCCGCCTCGTCGTGCCACTCGGCAGGCCCCAAACCGGTGCGATCTGCCAAGTAGCGCTCCCACAAGCGATGGCTGCGCAGCAGCCTGAGCGCCTCGGCCCGGCCCACCGACGTGAGTACCACACGCTCCGCCGAAGTCCGGACGAGCCCCAGTGCCTCGAGCCGCGCAACGAAGCCCACCGCACGAGCCCGTGTTACCTCCAAGGCCCCTGCCACGCTCTCGACCGAGGCTGGTTGACCTCGATAGTCACAGTCGTGCAGGTGCTTCACCGCGTCCTCGAGCCGCACGCGCTCGGTCAGGGCTGCGAGGCGCATGAGCCGAGCGACCAGGCCCTGCCGCGGCCAAAACACCCCGGCAAGAAGCAGGGCAGCGGCACCGAAAATGAGTAGGGCTACTGCTGGACTGACCATGAACGCCTCATGACCCCGGACCGCTGGAACTTCCAAGCCCGAGGCAACAGGTCACTGAATTAGGTCCACCTAAATTACCAATTCTGGGGGGCTAACGCAAGGTCACGGCCGCCGCCCGGACCCGTGATTCACGGTCGGCACCGCGACCCCGTTCCGGACAGGCACCGCAACTCGTAACGTCGCCGCCCGTTTCGTATCTTCCACCTGCCATGGAACAGCTTCGGTGCGCTGGCCTCCCACGCACCCGAGCGCGTTCCCGTCACCCAACCATCGACACCTCGGCACAGCATGGAACCGTTCAAGATCAAATCCGTCGAAGCGATACCGATCACGTCGCGCCCAGAGCGAGCGCATGCGCTTGGTGAGGCAGGGTACAACGTGTTCAATGTTCCCGCGCGTCTGATCACGATCGACCTGCTCACCGACTCGGGAACGTCGGCGATGTCGGATCGGCAGTGGGCTGCGCTCATGACCGGAGACGAGTCGTACGCCGGAAGCCGCAACTACTTCACGTTCGAGGACGCGATCCGTCGCATTACCGGTTTCCGACATGTGATTCCGACCCATCAAGGCCGCATGGCGGAGAACCTGCTGTTCACCGCCCTCGTAAACGAAGGGGACCATATCCCAAACAACATCCACTTCGATACGACCCGGGCGAACATCGAACACAACGGAGGCGTCGCGGTCGACTGCGTGATCGACGACGCCTACGATCCGGTCAAGGAACTTCCCTACAAGGGGAACATGGACATCAGCAAGCTGGATCGTGTGCTCGCCGAGGTCGGGCGCGGGCGCATCCCCCTCGTGCTGCTCACGATCACGAACAACTCCGGTGGTGGGCAGCCCGTCAGTCTCGATAACGCGCGCCAGGTGAGCACGTGGTGTCGCAAGCACGGCATCGCATTCTTCTACGACGCCTGCCGCTTTGCCGAGAACGCGTACTTCAACAAGATCCGCAGCAAGTTGGAAGCGGGCATTCCCGAGTTGACGCGTGAGTTCTTCACCCTGGCCGACGGATGCACGATGTCGGCGAAGAAGGACGGGCTCGTCAACATGGGCGGCTTCGTCGCACTGAACGACGACGAGCTGAAGACGAAGATCACCACCATGCTCATCCTCATCGAAGGCTTCCCCACCTACGGGGGACTCGCCGGACGCGACATGGCGGCGATCGCGCAGGGACTGGACGAAGTGCTGGACGAACGCTATCTCGCCCATCGGGTCGGTCAGGTACGGGCGTTCGGTGACGCGCTCCAGGCAACAGGAGTTCCTATCGTGCTGCCGGTGGGTGGTCACGCCGTCTACCTCGATGCGCGTCGGTTCCTGCCGCACATCCCACAAGACCAGTATCCGGCGCAAGCACTCACCTGCGCCCTCTACCTCGAAGGTGGTATCCGCGGAGTCGAAATCGGCGGGCTGATGTTCGGCGCTGGGGGAGAGTGGCCGGCGTTAGAACTCGTTCGGTTGGCCGTTCCACGCCGCGTATACACGACGAGTCATCTCGGGTTCGTAACAGACGTGTGTGCGAAGCTGCTCGCGGAGCGGGACGCGATCGGCGGTCTCCGACTTATCTACGAAGCTCCGGTGTTACGGCACTTCACGGCGCGGCTCGAGCCCATGTAGCCCGAATCCGGCGGAACGCAAAGGCGATTCCGAACGCGGCGCCGGAGGCGAGGAGCCCCCAGGTGTTCGCATTCCACGCTCCCGTAGTCGAGACCCCTGCCAGTCGTGCAGCCGCCGTGACGATTACCCCGCCGACGATGGCCGCGAGGGCTTCGGGTACGCCCGGTCGCGTCGAGTGGAGCCCAGCCACGATGGGGACGAAGAGACTCACCCCCAACAACGCGTAAAAGATGCTGAGCGAGCTGATCACCGACGGGAGGACGATGGCGAGGGCCACTCCAAGGCCACCGCCTGCAATCGCCGCGAGGCGCGCGACACGCAGCACCTTCGCATCCGCCGCGTCTGGCTGCACGAATCGCCGGTAGAGATCTTCGGACAGCGAAGTCGACAACATGAACAGGATGGCGTCGGCCGAACTGATTTCCGCCGAGAACACCGCTGCGAGCGCGAGGGCTCCCAGTGCCAGTGGCAGACCCTCGGTGAACACCGTGGGCAACGCGAGCTCGGGATTGGCGAGCTCGGGAGCGTAGACTCGCGCAGCCATGCCAAAGAGTGGAGGAAGCAGGGCAAACACCAAGAGCACCAGCCCACTCATCCCAACGCCCCAACGGACCGTTCGTTCATCCCGTGCCCCATAGACCTTCTGAATGAGACCCGGCGAAATGATGAACGCCGGCCCAAGCAATACGAGGTACATCCAGCCCGAGCCCCCACCATGTAAGAACCCGAAGTACTCGGACTGCGTCGCTGGTGCGGCTGCCGTGACCGCAGCCCATCCGCCGGCATCGACGAACACCCACGGGAGGGCGATCAAGAAGCCAAGGAGGAGAACACCGAGCTCGACGACGTTGACCCAGGCTGACGTGAGGAGCCCTCCTGCCGCAAAGTAGACCGTCATGACGACGCCACCGATCAGACATCCGGCGATCTTCGGCACTCCCGCCACGACGTTCAGCACCCACGCAAGGGCGATCAGTTGCCCAGCCAGAATCGCGAGCGTCCCCAACCACAGCAACACGGCGATCACGGCCCGCACCGAGCGTCCGTAGCGAAGCTCGAGAAAGTCCCCGACCGTATACAGCCCTTTGGCCTGGGCGATCCGCCACATGCGCGGCCCGACCCAAAAGGCGAGGAACAAGGTCCCGATCGCCGCCGACCCGACCCACCACCAGGCGCTCAATCCGTCGCGGTAGCCAAGACCAGCCGCGCCTACCGTCGATCCAGCGCCAATGTTCGCCGCCAGAACCGTCGAGAAGATCAGCAACGGACCGAGTCGGCGTCCGGCGACAAAAAAGGCGCCGCTCGTCTTCACGCGGCGCCCAATCCAAAGACCGAGAGCGCTCAGGCCGACGGCGTAAGAGAGAAGCAGGACGAGCAGGCTGAGGTTCATCGACCTCGATCCGACAGCTCCCTGGCTGCGGGATAGCCTTCGACGCTCGCCGCCGCTCGCGCGGCCCGCACAACAGCCTCGGCGACGACGTCTGCTGCAAGCACACCGATCGTGAGCACGTCGGCATCGCCCGCATACGTGCCGGTCGCGAGGCTGAAGATCGTATCGCCGTCCCAGGGCGTGTGGGACGGAAACACGGCACGAGCCAGACCGTCGTGCGCCATCTGCGCCACCTTGCTCGCCTGCGACTTCGTGAGTGCCGCGTTGGTGGCGACGACGCCGATCGATGTGTTCTGGCCGAACTGGTTCGTCGCGCTTAGGCCCCTCCGGATCAAGGTCCGAGCGTCGGCAAGAGACTGCCCATCCTCTGAGCGCACGCCCGCAACGACTGCTCCAGTCGCGGGGTCGATGATGTCACCCAGGGCGTTCACCGCCACCAACGCAGACACGACGAGTCCGTCGGGCAGTGTGACGGATGCGGTTCCCACCCCACCCTTCATGGCGCGGGCCGGCCCACGAAGCTTGCCGACCGTGGCCCCGGTGCCCGCCCCAACGTTGCCCTCGGCGACGGGACCGGCCGACGCAGCCACGGCCGCCTGATACCCGCACTCAGCATCCGGGCGAACACCCGGATCCGAGCCAACCCGCAGGTCGAACAGGATTGCCCCCACGACGATCGGCACGCGCGCCACGCCGGCGTCGAAACCCACCCCCCGCTCCTCCAGGTAGCGCATCACACCAGAGGCCGCATCGAGTCCGAACGCGCTGCCGCCGGACAGCACCACGGCGTGCACGCGCTCGACCGTGTTCACTGGATTCAGCAAATCGGTCTCCCGAGTCCCGGGAGCACCGCCACGAACGTCCACGCCACCCACGGCCCCGTCCTCGACCAGGATCACCGTGCAGCCAGTGGGGCGGTCGCGTAGCGTGACATGACCGACCTTGATCCCGGCCACAGCCGTGAGACCGCCGTTGGGGGTCACGTTAGTCTGTCCCACCGCACAGGACACACCCGCGGCCGCCACCGCAGCCGCTAGCGTCAGTGCCCGCATCAACACTCGTCGCACGCTGCATGGCTCCGTGCTTGTTTCCGAATCTGGTCTGTCAAACGCCCCCATATTCAGACTCCTCACAAAACATACTGACCAGCACAGAACTTTCACACCGACCGGACGCGACCTAGATCACATACTCTTGGAGTGCGCTGGCTATTTTCATATCGTGTTCGGTCGTGCACTGAGGTCAAGCGCATCCACAGTCCAAGCTACGAAGGAGTACTTCGTGCGCCTCTTGTCGACGAGCCTTGTTGCACTCGTTGTCATTGCCTCGACAAGTTGTCGGGTCCGGACGACATGCCTCGCGTCGGCCGATTCGGTCGCCGCCCGGGGATGGGAACACTACCGCGCCGACTCCATCCCGACGGCCGCGGAAACCTTCAATACCGCGCTCTCGCTCTGTCCCCGCCACAACAGTGCGACGGTCGGGCTCGGATATGTCGCATTGCGCGAAGGTCGGCTGGACGATGCCGAGCGACGTTTCAACGCGGCCGTCGCGAGGGACTCTGCTCAGGTAGACGCCCACGTCGGCCTGGGTATTGCGGCGTGGCGTCAAGGGGAACTCGAAGCCGTCCACGAGCAATTCACCCGGGTGCAGGCGCTCGATCCCACCCGGCCGGAGGCACACGACTACCTCGCGCGCCTGCCTGGCGGTATTGGAGCGCCGCCCGAGCGACCACCACTCGTCCTGGCGGACTCACTCCTCGTTCCGGCCCGCACCAACGGCGATCGGTTTGAGATCGCGACGCGCGACGGTTGGAAACCGTTCTACATCAAAGGCGTGAACTTGGGTGCGGCACTGCCCGGGCGGCACCCGAGTCAGTTCCCCGATTCCACGGTATACGCGGAGTGGGTTGCCGAGATGGTGGCGATGGGGACCAATGCGGTCCGGGTGTACACGATTCACCCGCCGCATTTCTACCAGGCACTCTCCGACTTCAACCAGGCACACCCGGACACGCCCCTGTGGCTCATCCACGGCGTGTGGGCGGAGCTGCCACCCGGGCACAACTTCGACGATGCCACCTGGCGCGCCGAGTTCGTCGCGGAGGAAAAACGAGTCGTCGATCTGATTCATGGACGGGCTGACATCCGGCCGCGCACGGGCCACGCCTCGGGGTTCTACACCGCGGACGTATCCCGGTGGACGCTGGCCTACATCATTGGGCGCGAGTGGGAGCCCGCTGCGGTCGAACAATACGATACCACCCACACCGGCGGGGATTGGCAGGGACGCTATCTCAGCGTTCGAGGCGGCACCGCCATGGATGGCTGGTTGGCGGGTGCCTGCGAGCACATGATCGCATACGAGACGGAGCGGTATCGCACACAGCGGCCGATTGCATACACCAGTTGGCCGACGCTCGACCCCCTGGTACACCCCACCGAGACCTCGGTCCGCGAGGAACTCGCGATACGCGAAGCGCTGGGCGACTCCATCGACGTGGTCCCCAAGGAGTACGACAACGACGTCGTCGCCATCCACCCCAACCGAATCCGACCGACGGCGGAGTTCACCGCCGGGTTCTTCGCCTCGTACCACGCCTACCCGTATTACCCCGACATCATGCTGTTCGGCTCGGACTACGGAGAGTACCTGCGCCGACTCAAGCAGCATCATCGTGACATGCCGGTCGTAATCGCGGAGTACGGCGTGCCGGCCAGCATCGGCGTGGCACACCTGGCCCGGGAGGGTTGGCACCACGGCGGTCATACGGAGGCGGGCATGGCCACCGTGGACTCGGCCCTCACCGTACTCATCGCCGAATGCGGAATGGCCGGCGGGATACTCTTTGCCTGGATCGACGAGTGGTTCAAGAAGACCTGGGTCGTCATCGATCTCGAGATTCCGCTCGAACGAAACCGGATGTGGTACAGCCGGATGAACGCGGAGCAGCACTACGGCGTGTTCGCCCTGGAGCCGACGCCGCGGCTTCACGGTACAACGTTGGCTGAGCGGCTGGCCGACTGGCGGCGCATCCCCGACTTGTACGCAGGCCGACTGCGCGCGCAGGCCGACGAAGCCTACCTCTGGCTGCTGCTCGAGCCGAACGGCTCGGACCGCGCCGAGGTTGCCTACGTCGGCCTCGACGTGGTGAACCCGGACGGCGGCGGGTTCCGCTGGCCCGGCGGCGGGCCGCGACTACCCATCGGCATCGAGTTCGCGCTCGTACAATCTGCCGCAGGCGTGCGGTTGGTGGCAGAGCACTCGGCGAACCCGTTCCGCATCAAGCTGCACAAGCCGCTTGGCCGACCGGTCCACACCCTGACGGTCGACGCCGCACCCGCGAGCATCTTGAGCGGGCAGTTCTCCCAGCGCTACAACCGATGGCTCCGTCCGGCACCATCCCCACAGGCGTACTTTGAGCCCCTGTGGGCGATCACCAACCGCCGCCGGTTCGGGCGTGACACGACGGTGTATGCAGCCATCGGATACGATCGGGGTGTGCTGCCCGAGGGCCCGCCGCCAGACGGCCTCTGGGAGCTGGATCCTTCTAGCGGCACCCTCGAGGTGCGGATTCCGTGGACGCTGATCAACGTGGCGGACCCGTCGAGCCGCCAGGTCCTGTCGACACCCGAAGGGCGGGATTCCACACTCCTATTGGAGCCACCGTTCGAAACAGTTACCGTGGGCGGGGTCCGGATTCTGGTCGGAAGCCGCGCCGCCAGTGGCGCGTGGCGTTTGTGGCCGCAGTCCGGTGCCGCCCGAGACGTCGCGCTGTTCAGCTGGTCTACGTGGGACGAGCCCCAATGGCGAGCCCGCCGCCGACCGGTATTCTCTGCAGTCCGGAGCGCGTTTGACGTGATCGACCAGCGAGAACCGAACGAGTGAGGACGGCATGCGTTGCCGGGCTCACCCTCCTCGTGAGCCTGGGAACGGCTGACGGGCTCGCTGGCCAGGATCCCGCCGACGCAGCCTGGCGGAGTGGGGAGATCGAGACCGCACGACGGCTCTACGCGGAGCGCCTCGCTGCCGACTCGTCGGACGACCGTGCACTCCACCGCATGGGACTCATGCTGGCGTGGAACGAGCAGTACGACGAGGGCATCGCGTTGTTCGACCGGCTGCTCCGGGCATCACCGCAGAACATCGAGGCCCGTCTCGACCGCGCCAAGATCCTACTGTGGGCAAATCGATTTCCAGACGCATTCCAAGCATATGACGCAGCACTCGATCAGTACCCCGAGAGTCGACTGGTCCTGTTGGGGCTCGCGCAGGCGCTCTCCTGGGACGACGACCTCGACTCGGCTCGCGGGATATACGAGCGGTTGCTGGCCCGGGACTCCGCCGACCTGCAGGCCTTGCAGGGGATGGCGCGCATCACCGGATGGGGTGGCGACCTGATCGGTGCGGAGTCACAGTGGCACCGCGCGCTGCAGTTCAACGCTACGGATCCCGTGACCCTCGTCGGCCTGTCGCAGGTGCTGCGGTGGCAGAACCGAGGAGCCGCGGCGCACGAGATGCTGGAACGCGTCCCGCCCGAACGTCGCGGGACTCGCGAGGTCACCGACGAGCGCCGTGCCGTCGCGGCAGCGATCGACCCACGGGTGGCCCCATCCTTGATTGTTGAGCTCGACTCAGACGACAACTCCATCGCCACGCTGCTCGTACGGTCGGCGTTTCGGCCGATGCTGCGGTTCGAGGTGGGGATCGACGCCTATGGACGTACCGCATCTCAGCCCACGCGAGTCACGTCCAGCCGGCGCGCTTGGGGGGCGCTCGTGGGCGGCCGGCTCTTCGTAGAGCCAGGATGGAGCATGTCGGCTGGCGTTGGAGCAGCAGGATCCAACGGCGCGGCGGCGGAAACGGAGCCAACGGTGCGGTTCGGCATCACGAGCCCGCGGCGGAACCACGTGGTCGGCGCCGTCGCCTTCGAGCGCTCGGTTCTCGACGCGACAGCGCTGCTGATCGACAGCGGGGTGACCTACGCGCTGGGGACACTCTCGCTCCGCGCTCAGCCTTCGCCACTTTGGCTGGCGGATGTGAGTGGATCCATCGCTCAATTCAACGGAACCGAGTCGAACCGGCGGATCGGCGGCTTTGCCGTCGTGACGCGACGGCTGGCGCGGCCCTGGGCTACTGCCCTGAGACTCCGTGTCTTCGGATTCCGAGAGGGGAACCTACTGGACGGGCTGTTCGATCCCGATTTTTACGGTCACGGCGAGGCGATCCTCCGTTGGCAGCCCTCGCGCCGCCACTGGCGGTTCGAGGCCGCAGTTGCCCCGGGGCTGGAGCAGGTCGGCAGCGGTGGCAGCCTGCACGCGACGATACGCTTGTTCGCCCGCTCGACGTACGAGGTCTTTCCAGGACGAGAAGTCGGTGTGTCGGCGCTCTATTCCAACGCCGGCCTGCAGAGCTTTGCCACCGGTGAGACGGGCTACCGCTACCTCGCACTCACCGCGTCAGGTACCTGGGTGTTTTGACCGTCGGTGCATCGGGGTCCGGGTTCGTACCCATCGAGCCCGGTGCAGACTGTCGTTTCAGACGCGATTTCGCATTATTGTATCAGTTTGCCCCCGACGGATGCCGCTCGGAGCGGCTCTCGGCACAACCGAGGCGACGCAAACGCGCACTCGTTTGACAGGCAGCTACATGAGCCATCAGGAAGCGTGGGGAGGGCAGCGGCTCGCGGCTCAAGTTGATGTGCTGGCCGGCCTCGAGCGGGACCTGGCTCGACAGGACGAATCCGCGCAGACAACGGTACGCGCGATCGCAGCGCTCATTGGCGCGAATGCCGAGCGGCAGGAATTCGCGGACCTCACGGAGCACGCGGCAGGTGTTCAAGGTGCGTCACCGGCAGACCTTGCCAAGCGCGTTACCCGGCTGGTGGCCGCACTTCGGGGTCACGTGCCGGAGAAGCTCTCCATCATGGTGGTCAGTGGCTACTCCGACTTCGCCGAATCGGCGCAGCACATGTTGGCCAGTCCAGATCGGGCGATTCATGTGGCCGGAAGCGCTGCGCGAGTGCGTGAGCTGCTCGGGCAGCGAGCGTTCTCTCTCCTGGTTCTCGATATCGTGCTCCCCGACGCGGACGGCCGAAACTTCATTATCGAGCTCCGACAGCACCCCGAAACAGAAACCGTCCCGATTGTGGTCCTGTCTGGTCCCCAAGGGGGGTGGCTCGAGAACGAATGTCTTTCTCTCGGCGCGAACGCGTTCTTGGAGAAGCCCGTCGAAGCCGAGGCGCTCTGCCACGCTGCGTTGACCGCACTGTGCGACGTGGCGACGGCGGCGCACGATCGCACGCGAGACGAACTCACGGGTCTGCTGAACCGCGCGGCCGTCATGGACGTCTTCTCAGATGTGGCGGCAAGATCCGAGGTCACCGGCGTCCCGTTCGCCGTCGCGCTGCTGGAGGTCGATCGCTTCGAGCAGATCCAGGAGACATCTGGCCAAGGAGCAGCCGAAGCGGTTCTTCGCAAGATCGGCGTGCGTCTCACAGGGTCGCTGGCAGCGACTGACCTGGTTGCCCGCTGGCAGGGAGATCGCTACGTCGTTCTGTTTCCCAACACGGAGTGCAAGGCTGCGGCAACGCGCCTCACCGACTCTCAAGCGCTGCTTGCTGCTGCGGTGTCAGTAGAAGGGGTTTCGAAGACCATCGAGCCCACCGTTTCGGCAGGCGTGGTACCTGTAAGGACCGGCGACTCAATCGAACACGCTGTCGCCGCAGCCGACGAACTGCTCTTCAAGGCTGGCACGGCAGAGCGTGGACGTGTATTCACCCCCGACGGTATCGGCCTCGAGGCGACGCCGGAGCCGGCGGCGCTGCCCAAGATTCTCCTCGCAGAAGACGACCGGGTCTCTGCAGCACTCGTTCAGCATCGGCTCACCCGAGCGGGCTTCGAGGTCATACACTACCCCAACGGAGCCGAGGCCTTGGCCGCGTCCCACGATCTGACGGTAGCGATGTGCATTTTCGACGTAAAGATGCCTGAGATGGACGGGTTGCAGCTCCTCGAACGGCTACGCGACAGGGAGGAGTACGCGCGCGTGCCGATCTTGATGCTCACGAGTATGGGCCGCGAAGAGGACATCGTTCGCGCGTTCAAGCTCGGAGCCACCGACTACATGACCAAGCCGTTCTCGCCAGTCGAGCTACTCGCCCGTGTCCATCGACTGCTCAGGGCGGCAGCCGTGCAAGGTTAGGGTGCCGCCGCCCGTGCCCGCGCACCACTGAACAGGGGGCGCGCATACCGTCTCTCCTGAACCTCGATCTTGGCGAGAGCGTCCTCCTCTTCCTGGCCATCGGCATCGGCATTCTCATTCTCTTTGCCATCCTCTTCGCCATCTCGGTGGTCGTCCTGCGTATCCGAAACACACGGGAGGAGGCGAAGTGGGCCGAGGTAGAGGCGAAGTGGGAGCCCGTGATCCTGGAGGTGTTGATCGGGTCACAGCCGGCTTCGGATCTGACCTCGCGCGTGGCTCCGGACGAAGAGCTCTACTTCGTCAACTATCTCCTGCGGTACACACGGCTGCTCAGGGGCGAAGAGCGAGAGCGACTCCAGGAGCTGGCACTGCCCTACCTCGAGCCAATCGCCGAGCACACGAACCTGCGTGACACTGAGCGGCGGGCCCGAGCGGTCCAGACACTTGGGGAGCTTGGGCTTCCAACGCACGCTGGGGCTGTTGTCAAGGCGCTCGATGATCCATCTCCCCTCGTCGCCATGATTGCGGCCCGCTCGCTCGCAAAGACCCAGTATGCCGAACACTCGGACGCCGTCATTGCCCGCCTGCACCGCTTCACCAACTGGAGCCCCTACTTCCTCTCCTCCATGTTGGCCGGGATCGGGCCCGATGCCGCCCCCGCGCTCCGCCGTGCGCTGCGCGATGAGTCACACCCCCCACAGCTGCGCGCCGTTGCGACGACTGCACTGGCTTTTCTCAACGACGTACCTGCGGCCGACCTCGCGGCCGAAGCCTTAAAGGCCGAGACAGACCAGGAGTTCGTGGCGGCGGTCTTGCGGCTTCTTCTCCGCGTAGGCCGCCCGGAGCATCTCCCGATCATTCGGCGCTTGGCGACGTCACCCAACTTCTTCGTGCGTTCCTGCGCGGTGAGCGCACTCGGCAGTCTTGGCACATCCGAGGACATGCAGATCCTCCACGACGCGTACCGTGACGAATCGCCCTGGGTCGCGCTCCACGCCGCACGTGCGCTGCGAGACGCCGGCCAGTTTGCCGTGCTACGGGAGTTGGGTGCGGCAAAGGACGAGCGCGCCCCGTTGGCACTGCAGGTACTCGCCGAGGTGAGGGAATGATCGAGGGTTTCGTATTGGCGGCACTGGGGGTGT
Organism: Gemmatimonadota bacterium; assembly: GCA_039588295.1. Classification (GTDB taxonomy): domain Bacteria; phylum Gemmatimonadota; class Gemmatimonadetes; order Gemmatimonadales; family GWC2-71-9; genus JAOTVV01. The sequence continues at coordinate 276,971 of JBDHAB010000001.1, read as the reverse complement.
TCAACCTCATCGTCCTCACCTATTTCGTCGCGCTGAACACGGTGTATCTCGCGATGAGTCTCATCGCGTTTCGGAGTATCAGACGCTACGTGCAACGCCTGAAGACACTCGACCTCGGAGAACTGCTGACCTCCGAGGGCGTACCCCCGGTGAGCCTTCTTGCACCGGCATACAACGAAGAGGACACGTGCGCTGAGGCCACACGATCGCTGCTGACGCTCGAGTACCCGCAGTTTGAGATCCTCGTCGTCAACGACGGTTCGCGAGACCGGACGCTCGAGCGCCTAACAGAGGAGTTCGAGCTGGTCCCCGCAGCCCGCCTTCCCACGGCGAGTATTCCGACCGCTGCCGTCCGTCAGATCCTTCAGAGCCGACGCTATCCAAATCTGTGGGTGATCGACAAGGAAAACGGCGGCAAGGCGGACGCGTTGAATGCCGGCATCAACCACTGTGTGACGCCGTTGTTTTGCGCCATGGACGCCGATACCCTGGTGGAGCGGGACGCGCTCACCCGGATCGTGCGGCCATTCATGGAGGAGGCTTCTACCATCGCCACCGGAGGCATCATCCGCATCGTCAATGGTTGTACCGTCAAAGCTGGACTCGTAACAAGTGTCGGTTTCCCAAAGAATCTCTTTGCGCGGTTCCAAGTCCTCGAATATCTCCGCTCGTTCTTGGCCGGTCGTATGGGTTGGGCGGCCGCAGAGGCAACACTCATCATCTCTGGTGCGTTTGGGATGTTCCGACGCAGCACGGTCGTCGATGCCGGTGGCTATGCCTCGCGTTTCACTTCGGGCGAGACCGTAGGGGAAGACATGGAGCTCGTCGTCCGACTCCATCGACACTGTCACGAACGAAAGATCCCGTACAAGATCGGGTTTGTGCCCGATCCCGTTGCATGGACCGAAGTCCCCGAGCGGCTCAGCATGCTCGCACGACAACGCGACCGCTGGCAACGCGGCATGGCGGAGAGTCTCCTGCGACATCGTAAGATGCTCCTCAACCCCCGTTACGGGCGCATTGGGCTCCTGGCCTTCCCCTATTTCTTCTTCTTGGAAACGCTGGGGACCGTCGTTGAGATCGTTGGCTACTTTGCGTTTGCGCTGACCGTGATCTTGGGACTCGCATCGACCCTCTACGTCACCGGGTTCTTCATGGCGGCCTTTGTGTTCGGGATGGTGCTCTCGATCGCGGCCGTGGGCCTTGAAGAGCTTAGCTTTCGTCGATACCCGACGCTGGCCGATCTCCTCCGGCTCTTCGGGCTGGCCGCGGTCGAGAACTTCGGGTATCGGCAAGTTATTTCGTTCTTCCGTCAGCGGGGCTTGATCTCCGCACTCCATGGAGTGCACACGTGGGGCGAGATGACACGAAAGGGCTTCGGCCAGCAATAGCATTGAGGCAAGCACGCAGCCGCCACCACCGTGAGGATGATCGCTGATGAGCGAACAGACTGCACGGCCATCCGAACCGGGTAGCCGTCCGCGACGCTCCGCCTTCCTGCCGGAGATCGACGAGCTCGCACACAAGGCGACGATGGAGGCTGTCGAGCACCAGGTAGGGAGGGTCTTGGCCGAACAACTGATCGCGGCCGGACCGACTGCGGAACTCGCACACATGCTGCTTGCCAGCATCATCGCGGTGGTTGGATGGGGCACAGTCCCGACCCTCGCCTTGGTGCTCTGGCTCGTGGTCGTCGTGTGGGCAACGGTGGTAGCGGGCCTCGTACGGCAGCGGCTCGCCCGGCACCTCGACACACCGGACTACGTACGAACGTCCATGCGCCGCTCCGTGCTCGTGCATGGGCTGGCGTGGGGCTCGGGGGCGGCTGTCGTGGCTCCCAGCCTTCCGTTTCCCGACGTCGCGCTCATGATGGTCATTTTCAGCGGCCTGGTGGCGGGCGCCACGGCGACCTTGGTCGCCGACCAGCGAAGCTTCTATTGGTACACGGCCGCCGTCGTCGCTCCACTCTCTCTTGGGATCCTCTTCTCGGGGACCGACCGTCCTCAATTAGTGGCGGTCGTGCTCCTTGCCCTGTTCACCGGCACCATGGTGATTCTCTACCAGCGGTCGCACGCCCTCCTGGCGACCAACGTCCGGTCGGCCAAGCGGCTCGAACTCAGAGAGCGAAGTGTCACGCGGGAACAGGGATTCCTCGACGCCCTCCTAGCCAGTGTGCCAAGTGGCATCGTGACTATCGACGAGGGCGGCACCATTCGAGGTGTGAATCCTGGCTTCGAGCACCTGTTCGGCTACTCGAGACACGAAGTGCACGGCAAGGACCTGATCGAGCTGGTCGTCCCCGCTGCGGAGCAAGAAGCGGCGCGCGGACGACACGCACAGACGAGAGCAGGGGAGACCGTCGTCGTCGAGGCAGACAGGCTGCGGAAGGACCGCACCCTCGTCCCGGTCCGGATTGCCGCGGCACGCGTGGAGGACGACCCCGAGGGCACCACGATCGTCCTGTTCGACGACGTCACTGAGATGAAGCAGGCGGAGCGGGCGCTGCGGGACGCGGAGCAACAGTATCGGGAGTTGGTGGAGTCGGCGTCCGATCTCGTCTGGCAGGTCGACGCGCAAGGGACGTGGACGTTTCTGAACGCAGCCTGCCAGCGCATTTACGGCCTGTCCGTGAACCAGCTGGTCGGGAAGCCGTTCGCCAACATGGTGAATCCGGCACACCGGGAAAGCGATCTCGAGACGTTCCGGCGTGTGCTCGAAGGCGCGGTGTTGACCGACTACGAAACGATTCATTTGGACGCGGCCGGCCAACGCAAACACCTGAGCTTTGCCGCCAAGCCCATGTTGGATGCCACCGGCGCCGTGGTGGGCGCCCACGGCACGGCACGAGACGTGACCGAGCGCGCCGCCGTCACGGAGGCGCTCCAGGCGGCTCGTGAACAGGCCGAGCAGGCGACGCAGGCGAAGGCCGGATTCCTCGCTACCATGAGCCACGAGATCCGCACGCCGATGAACGGCGTGCTCGGCATGGTGGACCTCCTGGTCGAAACCGAGCTCAACCCGGAGCAACAACGCTGGGTGGAGCTGATCCGGGTTTCGGCCGAATCGTTGCTGCGAATCCTCAACGATATTCTCGACTTCTCAAAGATCGAGACGGGCAACCTCCAGCTCGACCAGACCGCGTTCGACGTCACCCGGCTCGTGGACTCCACGGTTCGGTTGTTGGCCGTTCGGGCTTTCGAACGCCATGTGGAGATCGCCTACGACGTCCGACCGGACGTCCCGACGCAGGTGCGCGGCGACCCGAGTCGGCTGCGGCAGGTGTTGACCAACCTGATCGGCAACGCAATCAAGTTCACCCACCAAGGCGAGGTGGAGGTGACCGTATCGCAGGAGGCGACGCGCGACAGCGAGGCCCTTCTACGGTTCGCCGTGCGCGACACGGGAATCGGCATTCCTCCCGAGAAGGTCGAGTTGATCTTCGAAGAGTTCCGACAGGCTGACGTGTCGACGGCCCGCAAGTACGGCGGCACGGGCTTGGGGCTCACGATCTCCCGGCAACTCGTCGCCCTCATGGGCGGTAAGCTCCAGGTGGAGAGCGAGGTGGACAAAGGAACGACCTTCTTCTTCACCGTACCGTTTCCGGTCGAGTCCACGAAGCCCGCAGCAATCCCAGGCCTGTCGGAGGTCTCGTTCGAGGGTATGCGCACGCTCGTGGTGGACGACAACCCCACGAATCGCCGCATCGTGGGCGGGCTCCTCAGCCCGGCCGGGGCCTTGATTCATGAAGCCGGCAACTCCGATGAGGCGCTCGAGCATCTCTACCGCAGCAAGCACGCGGGTCGACCCTACGAGTTGGCGATCATCGACGGATGGATGCCGGGACGGGACGGATTCGAACTCGCCTCGGTCATGAAGAACGACGTTCAACTGGCCGAGACACGAATCATGATGCTCACTTCGGCCGGCCAGCGCGGGGATGGGCAGCGATGTCGACAGCTTGGCATCCGCGCGTATCTCACGAAGCCCGTATCACGCTCGGAACTGATTGAAAGCGTAGCGGCAGTGATCACGGGCCAAGAGCATGTGGCGGGCGATACCCTGATCACACGCCACTCAATGGCGGAAGCGCGCCGCCACCTGCGGATCCTCCTGGCCGAGGACAACGTCGTCAATCAACAAGTCGCCATGACGATCCTGCAGAAGCGGGGCCACACGGTGGATGTGGTCGAGAACGGTCGCCTGGCGGTCGAGGCCGTCGAGCGCACCCGCTACGACGCCGTGCTGATGGATATCCAGATGCCCGAAATGGACGGTCTCACCGCGACGTCGCACATACGGCGCGACCCCGCGCACGCCGACCTGCCGATCATCGCCATGACCGCGCATGCCACGCTGGACGAGCGGGAGCGCTTCCTTGCTGGAGGGATGACCGAGCACCTGGCGAAGCCGTTCAAGCCTCAGGACCTGCTGCAGGTTGTCGAGGGCCTTGGCGCGCAGACTCCGGAGTCGGAGGAGCCAGCGGCGCCGACCGTGACGACCGCGCCAGTCGACCTCGTCGGATTCCGGCAGGAGATGCGGGATGCCGGCATCGAGGATTCCGTCGAGAACATTCTCGACGTGTTCCTGGAAGACGCCCCGGGGCGGTTAAGTGATCTCGAAAAGGCAGTGCAGGCTCAACATGCGCACGAGATCCGGGCTGCAGCACACGCGTTCAAATCGGCGGCGGGCACGGTGCGCGCACAGCACCTGGCAGCCCTGCTCAAGCAAACGGAGGCCGCAGGAGAGTCCGGCGAAATCGAGGAGGCTGCCGAACTCTGTTCACAGGTGCACGACGAGTATCACAACGTCATCGCCTACCTGAGAAGAGCCCACTCGACGTAAGTCTCCATGGCACGGGGCACCGTCGACCAAGTCCGCATGGGGCAAGCTAGCGGCCTTGATCAGCCTCGGCCCGCAGGAGGGCACCGACCCCTCGACACCGTCAGCTTCACCATCGCCGGTACAAACGTTACAATCCGCGCATGCGAACACGACTCGTTCTCGGTGGCCTCGCGGCCTTGCTCACCTTGATCCAACTCATACCCGTCGACCGCAGCAATCCTCCTGTCGAACAGGAGCCGGCAGCGCCCGCGAACGTGCGGGCGATCCTGGAACGCTCATGCTACGACTGCCACTCGAACGAGACGCGATGGCCGTGGTACAGCTACGTCGCACCCGCTTCTTGGCTCGTCGCGCACGACGTGCGCGAGGGACGGGAGCACCTCAACTTCACCACCTGGAACCGGTACGATGAAGAGGAACAGCGGGAGAAGATCGAGGAGATCTGGGAGGAAGTTGAGGAAGGAAAGATGCCGCTCTGGTACTATCGGTTCGTCCATCGCTCCTCCAAGCCGAACGACGAGGACCGCGCGGCTCTCGAGGCATGGTCAACGCCAGGCGGCACCCCTGAGTAGCCACCGGCTCATCGGCGCCGGATGCGAACATCCCCGGCGGCAGAGCGCGAAGCGGCTCCGACACCGGGGATTTCCCAACCTCGATCAGACCACGGTATCGATCAATACTGCCCGAGGTACCGATCGACCTCCCACCCGCTCACCTGACTGGTGTACTCCTTCCATTCCGCGCGCTTCGCCTCCAGGAACATGTTGTAGATATGACTTCCCAGAGCATCGCGAATGACTGCATCCTTTTCGAGATAGTCCAACGCTTCGTGGAGGTCTCTCGGAAGCTCGTCGATCCGGTACCGCCGCCGCTCGCGCTGGCTCATGATGAAGATGTTCTTGTTCACCGGATCCGGCGGTGTCAGCTTGTTCTCGACTCCGTCGAGCCCCGAGGCCAGTTGCACCGTCAACGACAGGTACGGGTTCGACGAGGGATCCGGCATCCGCAGCTCGCATCGCGTCCCATGCCCGCGCCGTTCCGGAATCCGCACCAGGGGTGATCGGTTGCGCATGCTCCACGCGACGTTCACCGGCGCTTCGTAGCCGGGCACCAAGCGCTTGTAGCTGTTCACCAGCGGGTTGGTGATCGCGCAAAATCCACGAGCATGCTTGAGGAGACCGGCGACGTAGGCAAGTCCAACCGGTGACAGCTCCCATTCCGCTTTCGGGTCGTGGAAGGCGTTCTTCTCTTTCTTGAACAGCGATTGGTGTGTGTGCATGCCTGAGCCGTTCTGTCCGAAGACCGGCTTGGGCATGAACGTAGCGATGAACCCGTGGCGGTACGCGATGTTCCGCACGATGAACTTGAACGTCGCGAGGTTGTCCGCGGTGACCAGGGCGCTCGCGTACCTGAAATCGACCTCGTGCTGGCCTTCGGCGACCTCGTGGTGGCCGGCCTCCACCTCGAAGCCGAGGTCGACGAGATCGTGGATGATGAGACGCCGGATCGGCTCCGCCTTGTCGACCGGTGCGAGGTCGAAGTACCCACCCTCGTCATGGGTCTCGAGCGTCGGGAACCCATGCTCATCTTGGTGGAAGATGAAGAACTCAGCCTCCACTCCCGCCATCATCTCATACCCGAGCTTCTTCGCGCGCTCGACCTGGCGTTTGAGTGCCATCCGGGGGCAGCCGGGAAAGGGTGTTTCGTCGGGGTTGTAGATATCGCAGATGAGCCGAGCGACGCGCCCACCTTCATCGTCGTATGGGAAGATCTTGAAGCTCTCGAGATCCGGCTTGAGGATCATGTCGCTTTCCTCGATGCGAACGAACCCTTCGATCGAGGAGCCGTCGAACATGATCTCGCCGTCCAGGGCTTTTTGGAACTGGCTCTGCGGCACTTCCACGTTCTTGTTGATGCCTGTGATGTCGGTGAACTGGAGGCGCAGGAAGTCGACTTCGAATTCCTTGGTGAGCTTGAGGATATCACGGGCGTTGACCCCGGTCGTGTCGAAGTTTCCGCTGCGGATCGGGGGCTTGGCTCCACGGGCGGGGAGGGTCAGGCTCTTGCGCGGCGGCACGGGTCGGCTCCTTACGGGTGGCTCGAGGTCTTCTTGAGTGGCTCACGGCAGCCGTGAGCGGGCCGGAACCTTAGCTGGGGGCCGCCACGGTGTCAAGGATTTCCCGCACTTTCTGCAGAATATCAGCGACACTTTTGCAGGATTCGTCAGCTCCCAGGCCAGAAGACGGCTCCACTGCACACGGTTTGCAAGATTTCGGCCACAGCTCTGCCCGATGCCTGGGCTCAGGTTACGCCAGTGCCTGCTCCAGATCGTCGATCAGCTCCTGGGCGTGCTCGATCCCCACGGACATGCGAACGAGGCTGTCCGAGATCCCGACGCTTGCCCGCTCCTTGGGGCTCAGACCGGAGTGTGAGGTCGTTGCCGGTCTGGTAAGAAGTGTCTCCACCCCACCCAGGCTCGGTGCGATCACCGGCAGCCGCGCTCTCTGCATGAGCTGCTCCGCGGCTGCAACCCCGCCGTCGAGCTCGAAACTCAGCATCCCCCCGTACCCGTCGAACATCTCGCGGGCGACCGTGTGCCCAGGGTGACGCTCGAGCCCCGGGTAGTTGACCTGGCGAATCGCACGGTGCTGTTCCAGGAAGGACGCGATGGCGAGCGCGCTCCGGTTCTGGTGCTCGACCCGGACAGCGAGCGTCTTGACGCCGCGATGGAGCAAGAAGCAGGCATGCGGGTCGAGCGTGCCTCCCAGATGATTGAGCTTGTGGGTGACTGCGGCGATCAAGTCGTCTCGTCCGATCACCGCGCCAGCTACCAGGTCGGAGTGGCCGTTCAGGTACTTGGTGCCGCTGTGGAGCGAGAGGTCGAAGCCCCACTCGGCCGGGCGGAAGTTGACCGGGCTCGCGAACGTGTTGTCGATCAATGTGACCAGCCCATGCTGCTTCGCGAACTCCACGACGGCTTTGAGGTCCGGCACGTCCATCAGCGGATTCGCTATGGTCTCGACATACAGCAGCTTGGTGGTCGGCCGCAGTTGATCCTCCCACGATTCGGGCTTGCTCGCGTCGAAGAAGTCATGCGAGATACCGAACGCCCCCAGGTCCTTGGTCACGAGGTCGTGCGTGCCGCCGTAGAGACAGTTTTGTGCGAGGAGGTGGTCGCCCGATGCCAAGATCGTGAGCAGCGCTGTCGAGATAGCCGCCATGCCACTGGACGCGACCAATGCCGCGTCGGCGTTCTCCAAGGCGGCCAGCTTGTCATGCAGCACGACGTGATTGGGCGTGTTGTTGAGCCGGATGTACTTGATGTCGTGGTAGCTCGTCTCGCCCGCGTACTCGAACATGGCGGATTGAAAGATCGGCATGCTCACGGCACCCCCGATGCGAGGGTCGGGCTCGCCGGCATGGATGAGCTTGGTCTCGATGTGGCGGTAGGTGTCGGTCATGAGGAGCGTCCTCGGCCGGAGGCGATTCGCATGTGAACGTGAACCGTTCAATGTAGCCGGCAGCCCCAGCCCTCAAACTTTCCGGAGCCACCGCGGGGGGCGCGATGAGGGATTGGCTCCGCCTCCCGGCTGAATCGGGAGGCGGCATCACTGTGACCGACGCCCGGCGAAGGCCGCCCCCGGGACGCGTCAACGGCAGAGTGTCTCGACGCACCGGCACTTCCAAAGCGCGCCGGACGGCGCTTATTTCACCTCCATGACGCAACCCTCAGGCATCGCCGGCCGGCTGCCGAAACGGATTCACGGCCTGGTCGACGTGGCCACGAATCTGACGTGGAGCTGGAAACGGAACGCCCGCGACCTCTTCCGTGCCCTCGATCCCACCCTCTGGCGACTCACCCGACACAATCCGGTGACGATGCTGCAACAGGTAGCGGATGAACGGCTGGAGGCCTGCGCTACCGAATCGGCCTTCCTCGCGCTGTATGACGATGTCATGACCGAGGTCGAGCACGAGCGGTCGACGCGCGACACCTGGTTTCGCAACCTCGAACCGGGGTCTCCCGAAGGCGCGGTCGCCTACTTCTCCGCCGAGTACGCGTTGCACAACGCCGTGCCCATTTACTCCGGTGGACTCGGGGTGCTGGCGGGTGACCACTGCAAGGCAGCGTCGGATCTCGGTATCCCACTCGTGGCCGTCGGATTGCTGTACACGCGAGGATACTTCGACCAACGAGTCCGCCTCGACGGGTGGCAGGAAGACAGCGACGTCGACTTCGATCCGGCCACCACGCCGCTCGAGCGTCTCTCGGGCCCGAACGGGGAACCGTTTCTCGCCAACGTCAGGAACGACGGCCGCGTGGTGTACATCGGTGCCTGGCGCCTCACCGTTGGTCGGGTGCCGATGTACTTCCTCGATACCGACTTGGAAGAGAACCACGCCGCAGACCGGGAGTTGCTCCACAAGCTGTACGCCGGAGGGCCGGGACTCCGCGTGCGCCAGGAATGGATTCTCGGCGTTGGCGGCGTACGGGTACTCCGAGCCCTCGGTATCGAGCCGGTGGTCTGGCACGTCAACGAGGGGCACGCCGCGTTCATGTTGCTGGAGCGTTTGGGGGAGTTCGTCTCGCGAGGGACACCGTTTGATCAGGCGATCGCGCGTTTGCGGGCAACGAGCGTTTTCACGACTCACACGCCGGTCCCGGCCGGTCACGACGTCTTCGAGGTCGATCAGATCGAGCGGTCGATCGGGCCCGTGTGGAACGAGATCGGCCTCACCAAGGACCAGTTCATGCAGCTCGGTCGCCATCCGGAACGGGATGGGAACCGATTCCATATGACCGTCGCGGCCATTCGGTTGTCGGGCCGGGTGAACGGGGTGTCCGCGCGGCACGCTACGGTCACCCGGACAATGTGGCAGTGCCTCTGGCCCGATCGTGACGCCGATGCCGTCCCGATGGGCCACGTGACGAACGGGGTACACCTTGCCACCTGGATGGCGCAGCCGGTCATGGAGCTGCTGGACGAGCACTTGGGCGAGGACTGGGGTTGGCGCCCGGACGCACCGGGGCTGTGGGAGCGCATCATCGCGGTCGACGATGCTCGGCTGTGGGCGGCGCATCGGGAGCTCAAGGACCGGCTCATGGGGTTCATCGACGACGAGGCTCGGCGACGCTGGCGTGAGCAGTGGCCCGACGCAGCGCACCTGGTTGGTGCTGGCACCCTGCTGAGCCCCGATGCGCTGACCCTGGGCTTCGCGCGGCGGTTTGCAGCGTACAAGAGGGCCGACCTGCTGTTTCGTGATCCGGAACGGCTGAAGCGGCTGGTCACGGATCCTTGGAGGCCCGTGCAGATCATCTTCGCCGGCAAGGCGCACCCCGCCGACGAGGAGGGCAAGCGCATCCTCCAGCGCGTGTACGCCTTTGCCAGGGATCCGCAGTTCGAGGGACGCATCGCCTTTCTCGAAGACTACGAGTTGCACCTGGCGCACCGGTTGGTGCAGGGGGTCGACGTGTGGGTGAATTTGCCGCGCGTCCCGCTCGAAGCCTGTGGCACCAGCGGCATGAAAGCGGCCCTCAATGGCGTTCCCCAGATCGGAACGAACGATGGATGGTGGGCGGAGGGGTGGACGGGCGAGAACGGCTGGCTCATTCAAGAGGCCCCGCCGGACCGGGATGCGGATGCGTGGGACGCTGAGCACTGCTGCTCGACCCTCGAACAAGACGTGATCCCACTGTTCTACGAGCGGGACCGCCACGGTGTCCCGGTGGGCTGGGTCCGGCGGATGAAGCACGCGATTCACGTGGCGGGCCGGCAGTTCACGGCTCGGCGGATGCTTCAGGAGTACGCCACGGATTACTACCTGCCGACGATCCACCGTGAGAACCAGGTAGATTTGCCACCCACGGCGTGAGCCTACCTCGCGGTCAGCGGGTTGTCGACCCGGACGCCCAGGCGGCTGTCCATCGTACTCTCGGGAGGCGGATGCGTGCGTGACCCCCAACTCACCGGTAGCACTGCCGATGTTCGTCATTGAGCATGTGACCCCGTCCGTCGATGGCGGGCGGCATGCTGCCAAACGATCCGTGGGCGACCTCTGCCATGTCGGTGCGGACATCTTCAAGGAGGGACACGACCACATTGCCGCACGGATACGCGTGCGTGGTCCCAGCGACCGACGCTGGCACCGGATTCAGATGACATACGATCACGACACCGACCGGTGGCACGGTGAGTTCGTGCTCGATCGGGTCGGTAGGTGGACCTTCGCGGTCGATGCGTGGACGGACGTATTCGACACCTGGCGAGCCGGCTTGGAAAAGAAAGTTCACGCGGGCCTCGATGTGTCCGTCGAGCTAACCGAAGGAGCATCGATCGTCGAGGGGGCCGCCAGCCGGGCCCGGGGTGAAGCCGCCGAGCGACTGCATCGGACGGCAACGATCCTCGAGGACGCATCGGGAGATTCCGAAGCTCGGATCGCGGAGGGTCTCGATCCGGAGGTTCGCGCGCTCATGACGGGTTACGTCGATGAAGCACAGGTCACGTCGAGCGACGTGGAGTTCAGCATCGTGGTCGACCGGGAACGTGCTCGGACCGCCGCGTGGTACGAGATGTTTCCCAGATCGCAGAGCGGCGCCCCCGGCAAGCACGGGACGTTCAAGGAGGCCGAGCGCGAACTGTCGCGTATTGCCGATCTCGGCTTCGATGTCGTGTATCTGCCGCCGATTCATCCGGTTGGGCAGACGTTCCGCAAGGGCCGCAACAACGCCCTCGTCGCGAAGCCGGGTGATCCCGGCAGCCCGTGGGCGATCGGGAGCGACCACGGCGGGCACATGGCCGTCGAGCCGCAGCTCGGCACGGTGGCGGATTTCGAGTGTTTCGCGCGCGCTGCCGAGGCGCTCGGCATGGAAGTGGCTCTCGACTACGCTTTGCAGTGCTCGCCCGACCACCCATGGGTCCAGGAGCATCCCGAGTGGTTCGTGCACCGTCCTGACGGCTCGATCAAGTATGCGGAGAATCCCCCCAAGAAATACCATGACATCTATCCGCTGGACTTCTGGTGTGAGGATCGGCAAGGCCTGTGGAACGCCTGCAAGGAGATTTTCGACTTCTGGATCGCGCGAGGCGTGCGGACCTTTCGCGTCGACAACCCGCATACCAAGCCGTTCGTGTTCTGGGAATGGATCATCGACAGCGTGCAACGCGAGCACCCGGACGTCGTGTTTCTCGCCGAAGCATTCACTCGGCCCAAGCGCATGTTCCAACTGGCCAAGCTGGGCTTCACGCAGTCGTACACCCACTTCACGTGGAAGAACACGTCTCACGAGCTGCGTGAGTACTTCACGGAGCTGAGTCGAGCCCCGCTGATCGAGTACTTTCGCGGCAACCTGTTCGCCAACACCCCCGATATCCTGCACGAGTACTTGCAGCGGGGCGGCCGCCCCGCCTTCCGGGTACGGCTCCTGTTGGCCGCAACACTTTCACCGGCGTACGGCATCTACAGTGGCTTCGAGCTGTGCGAGAACGAACCGCGCGAACCGAGAAGCGAGGAATACCTGAACTCCGAGAAGTACGAGATACGTGTGCGGGACTGGGACGCTCCCGGCAACATCAACGACGACCTGAAGCTGATCAATCGGCTGCGGCGGGAGAATCCCGCGCTACAGCGTCAGGAGGGCTTGGCGTTTCACGGCAGCGAGAACGAGCGGTTGCTGTGTTACAGCCGGTCTGCATGGGGCAACGATTTGTTCGTCGTCGTGAATCTCGATCCACAGGCGGCCCAGGCCGGGCGCGTGCAGGTCCCGATGCAGCAGTGGGGCCTGCCAGCCGATGCGCCGTACGCGGTCGACGACCTCCTGACGGGGGAGCGGCACTCGTGGAGCGGTGAGTGGATCCATGTCGGCTTAGATCCGGCCCAGCACGTCGGCCACGTCATGCGCGTGGTGCGCTGAGCGAGGAGTCAGCGTGACCTCCGGTTCGGACTGGTACAAGGACGCCACCATCTATCAGATTCACGTCCGCGCGTTTCAGGACAGTAACGGTGACGGCATTGGCGATTTCCGCGGGCTCACGTCGAAGCTCGACTACATCGAAGATCTTGGAGTCACGGCCGTCTGGCTGCAGCCGTTCTATCCCTCGCCGCTGCGCGACGATGGTTATGACATCGCTGACTACCGAGATATCCATCCCGACTACGGCACGTTGCGCGACTTCAAGGCGTTTCTGAAGGAGGCGCACCGGCGCGAGATTCGCGTCATCACGGAACTCGTGATCAACCACACGTCCGATCAGCACCCCTGGTTCCAACGGGCGCGGCGCGCCCGGCCGGGCAGCCGGCACCGCGACTTCTATGTATGGAGCGACTCGCCCGACAAGTACGCCGAGGCGCGGATCATTTTCAAGGATTTCGAGCACTCCAACTGGGTGTGGGATCCGGTTGCGCACGCCTACTTTTGGCATCGGTTCTATTCTCACCAACCGGATCTCAATTTCGATAGCCCGGCGGTGCGCCGAGCAGTGTTCCAGCTCGTGGATTTCTGGTTTGGGATGGGTGTGGACGGCTTGAGACTCGACGCGGTGCCGTATTTGTACGAACGGGAAGGAACCAATTGCGAGAATCTGCCGGAGACGCATGCGTTCTTGAAGCAGCTACGGAAGCGCGTCGACGACAAATACGGCGATCGGATGCTGCTCGCAGAGGCAAACCAATGGCCCGAGGATGCGGTTGCGTACTTTGGGGAGGGTGACGAATGCCACATGGCGTTTCATTTCCCCGTCATGCCGCGCCTCTTCATGGGCATCCAGATGGAGGATCGCTTCCCGATTGTCGACATCCTAAACCAAACCCCGCCAATCCCCGACAGCACTCAGTGGGCCATCTTCCTTCGCAACCACGACGAACTGACACTGGAGATGGTAACCGACGAGGACCGGGACTACATGTACCGTGTCTACGCCCAAGATCCTCGTGCTCGTGTGAACCTGGGGATTCGTCGCCGCCTGGCGCCGCTCATGGGCCGCAACCGCCGGCGCATCGAACTCATGAACAGCCTGCTGCTCTCGCTGCCCGGAACGCCGGCGATCTACTATGGTGACGAGATCGGGATGGGTGACAACATCTATCTTGGTGATCGGAACGGCGTCCGCACACCAATGCAGTGGAGTGCCGATCGCAATGCGGGTTTCTCGCGCAGCAACCCCCAGCAGCTCTATCTGCCGGTCATCATCGATCCAGAGTACCACTACGAGGCACTGAATGTCGAGGCACAACAAGGCAACGCGAACTCACTCCTCTGGTACATGAAGCGGCTGCTGGCACTCCGGAAGGAGTCGGCGGTGTTTGGGCGCGGCACGATCGAGTTTCTTCAGCCGGACAATCACAAGATTCTCGCCTTCGTGCGCGAGTACCAGGACGCGCGCGTGTTGATCGTGGCGAATCTGTCGCGCTTCGTCCAGTGCGTCGAGCTAGATCTGGCCAAGCATCGCGGGATGGTACCCGTAGAGATGTTTGGTGGCATGCGGTTCCCGTTCATCGGCGAGTCGCCCTACTTCGTCACCCTCAGCCCGCACGCGTTCTATTGGCTCGATCTCCAACCCGCCACCGCAGCAGAGGAACCGGCCGTGGTGACATCGGTGTCCCAGCGGCACGTGTCAGTCGACGGGCCCTGGCACGCGCTCCTCTCCGGCAAGCAGGCAAAGCTGCTGGAGCGGATGTTACCTGGATATCTGAAGACGTGCCGGTGGTTCGGCGGCAAAGCGCGGCAAGTCTTGTCGGTCCGCATCGCCGAGGCAGTTGCCGTACCGACGCGTGACACCGCGGCCCATTTAGTGTTTGTGGAGGTGACGTATGCCGACGGGGATCCGGAGACGTATCTCCTGCCGCTGGGGCTCGCGGTGGACGACCAGGCAACGGAGGTGTCCGAGGCCCATCCGCAGGCGGTGATCGCGCAGGTCACGGAGCGATCGCCAGACGGAGACCGAACAGGCCTGTTGTACGACGCGCTGTACGAGCCGCGGTTCGCGGCGAGTCTGGCAGCGCTTGGAGGACGCAAGCGACGACTCAAGGGGACGCACGGCGAAGTGGCCGGCTTCACGACCCGGGGCTTTCAGGCACAGGTCCGCGAGGCGAGTGAGACCCTGCAGGCGGAGGTCCTTGGGGCGGAGCAGAGTAACACGTCCTGCACCTTCGGCGATCGCTTGATCATGAAGGTGTTGCGTCGCGTGGACGCCGGTGTGAACCCGGATCTCGAAATTGGCCGGTTCCTCACCGAACGGACGGCGTACAAGGACATGGCGCCGGTGGCAGGCGGCTTCGAGTACCGCCGGTCTCGTGGCGAGCCCGTGACGCTGGGCATCATTCATCGGTTTGTGCCGAACGAGGGAGACGCATGGCAGTACACGCTCGATGCGCTCGGGCGGTATTTCGAACAGGTCGCCGCGCGTGCTCGGGCCGGGGAAACCGAGGCAACCCCCCGCACTCACATCGTCGAACGACTCAGTGACGAGATCCCTCCCGCGGCACGGGACCGCATTGGGCTGTACCTGGAGTCGGCGCGCATGTTGGGGGACCGGACTGCGTCGTTACACCTCGCCCTCGCCTCGCGAACCGACGATCCAGCATTTGCGCCGGAAGCGTTCAGCACGATGTATCAACGCTCGTTGTATCAGTCCGTACGTTCCCGGGCGGAGCAGTCGCTCAGTGTGCTCGACAAACGGCTCCGGCACGTCCCGAAGGAGGAGCGCGCGCTGGCGCGCGAGGTGCTGAACGCCCGTGCCGAGATCTCTCGGCGGCTCCGGTCGCTGTTGGATCGCAAGATCAAGGCGGTACGGACTCGGTGCCACGGCGACTATCACCTTGGGCAAGTCCTCTACACCGGACGCGATTTCGTGATTCTGGACTTCGAGGGGGAGCCGGCGCGGCCACTCGGTGAGCGGCGCCTCAAGCGCTCCCCCTTGAGAGACGTCGCGGGCATGCTCCGTTCCTTCCACTACGCGTCGGTGTCGGCATTGCTCTCCGGCCGAGTGCGGTCCGAGGATATGGCGTCGCTGGAGCAGTGGGCGGGATATTGGTGCGCGTGGGTTGGCACCGCGTTTCTGCAGGCATACGTGGAGACGGCGGGTAGTGCGGCCTTCCTTCCCAAGACGGCGGATGAGCGGCGCGTCCTGCTCGACACCCATCTGCTCGACAAAGCGCTGTACGAACTCGCGTACGAGCTCAACAACCGCCCTGACTGGGTGCGCATTCCGCTCCGTGGCATCGCGCAGCTCGTCGATCGCGATCCGGGATCGTGAGGGCGATGGCCCGGACACTCGATCAGGGCGCGACGGTGCGCGACGACGGAAGCCGGTGGTTCACCGTGTGTACCCCACGGCTCGATCGACTCCCGGGCCATCTCGGACCGGAGGGCGTGTCGTCAAGGAGCGGCTCGTGGCTCTCCATCACGGCGCCGATGCCCGGAGCCCCCGCTCCAGTGAGAGCTGGCCTGTGACCAGGATCCGGCCGGGCGGTCCGTATCCATTGGGCGCGACGTGGGATGGCGAGGGGGTCAATTTCGCGGTCTTCTCGGAGCACGCGACCGACGTCCAGTTGTGCCTGTTCGAGAACCGGGACGACGATTCGGAGGTCGAGCGCATCTCGATGTCGCAGCGCACCAACATGGTCTGGCACGTCTATCTGGCCGATGCGCGTCCCGGTCAGCTCTATGCCTACCGCGTGTCGGGCCCGTACGAACCGCAGCGGGGTCATCGGTTCAATCCTGCGAAGCTGCTGATCGATCCCTACGCGAAGGCGATCAATGGGGACCTCCGCTGGGATAACGCCGTGTTCGGCTACACGGTTGGCGATCCTAACCAAGATGCGTCACTCGATCCTCGGGACAGCGCCCCCTTCGTTCCAAAGTGCGTTGTGGTCGACACCGCGTACACCTGGGGTGACGATCGACCGCCTCGGGTCCCGTGGAACCACACGATCATCTACGAGTGCCACGTCAAAGGCATGACCATGAGCCATCCGGGCGTGCCGGATCGGCTGCGAGGGACGTATCTCGGACTGGCGTCCGACCCCATCGTAGAGCATTTGACGAAGTTGGGCGTTACGACGCTCGAACTGCTGCCGGTGCATCATCACGTGACCGAGCATCACCTCGCGGAGATGGGCCTCCGCAATTACTGGGGGTACAACACCGTCGGGTTCTTCGCACCCGATGTGCGGTATGCCACGGGCGGACTGGGGCAACAGGTTGCGGAATTCAAGACGATGGTGAAGGTGCTCCATGGCTCGGGCATCGAGGTGATCCTGGATGCCGTGTACAATCACACGGCGGAAGGCAATCGGCTCGGGCCCACGTTGTTCCTGCGAGGCGTCGACAACGTGTCGTTCTACGGTCTCGATCCTAACAACCCCCGAGAGTATCTCGATTTCACCGGCACCGGCAATACGCTCAACATGCAGAACGCCCGGGCCATGCAATTGATGATGGACAGCCTCCGGTATTGGGTGCAGGAGATGCATGTCGACGGCTTCCGGTTCGATCTGGCACCGGCCCTGGCACGCGAGCTCTACGAGCTCGATCGGTTGCAGGGGTTCTTCGATTTCATCCAACAGGATCCCGTGCTGTCGCAGGTCAAGCTCATCGCGGAACCGTGGGACGTCGGTCCGGGAGGCTATCAAGTGGGGAACTTCCCGGGCGGATGGGCAGAGTGGAACGGCAAGTACCGTGACACCGTCCGTCAGTTCTGGCGCGGAGACGACGGGCAACTCGCCGATCTCGGCTATCGGCTGGCCGGCAGCAGCGATCTGTACAATCATCGTGGGCGGAGTCCCCACGCGAGCGTCAACTTCGTGACCTGCCACGATGGCTTCACGCTACAGGATGTCGTGAGCTATGCGCAGAAACACAACGAAGCAAACGGGGACGACAACCGGGACGGAACGGATGCGAACTGGAGCGCAAACTGGGGCGTAGAGGGTACCACAGGATCTCTGCCGGTCGTGCGGATCCGTGAGCAGCTGAAACGCAACTTCCTTGCGACGCTGGCCTTTTCCCAAGGCGTTCCGATGCTGTCCCACGGCGATGAACTGGGACGGACACAACGTGGGAACAACAACGCGTACTGCCAGGACAACGACATCACGTGGGTGGATTGGGACCTGGATGCGGAGGCCCGTGAGCTATTGGCGTTCACGCGGAGGGTGTTCGCGCTGCGGCTGGCGAATCCCGTGTTTCTCCGACGGAGCTTCTTCAGCGGCGGCCCCGCGTCGAGCGGCGGAGTGCGAGACGTAACTTGGCTCAGGCCCGAGGGCGGGGAAATGACGGAGCCTGACTGGCGGAGCCCGAAGCATCGCGTGCTGGGGATGCTGCTGCACGGTGAGGCAACCGACGAGATGGACGAGCGAGGACGTCTCATTCAGGGCGACACCGTGCTGCTGCTCATGAACGCTGGCGCGCGCGCGCGCGTCTTCACCCTCCCCGAGATGAATGGTCCGGGCGATTGGCATTTCTTGGTGCACACCGCTCGGCAAACGCCGCCACGGGTCGTGCGTGGCCGAGGGGTCCGGGTTCTGCCCCATTCCCTCGCGCTCCTGAGTTACCAGCGCCCCGGCAGCCGGTCGGAGAAATGGGTGCAGGGCACGTCTGGGAGAGGGGAGTCCGCGAGGCGGCCCCCGGAGCGCGCGTGATGCAGCGACCGGGAAAGGCAGCCAAACGGTCCTCTCGACCTGCGCCGCTCGCCGTGCCCGAGACCGATCGGCGCGCGCTCGTGGCGGGCGAGCACACGCAACCGCATGCCGTTCTCGGAGCCCATCCGGCCACCGTAGGGCGGCGGCGCGGGACGGTGATTCGGGCGTTTCATCCCGAGGCCACCGCCGTGTGGTGCCTGGTCGGCGGCTGGGCGCCCGTGGAGCTAGAAATGGTGGGGGAGGGAGGCCTCTACGCCGGTTTTCTCGCCGGGGTGAGTCCACCGATCGCGTACCAACTACGCTTTCATTTCGCGAGTGGGGACACATGGGTGTTCGACGATCCCTATCGTTTTCTCCCCACCGTCGGCGATATGGACCTCCACCTCTTCAACGAGGGAACGCACCGCCAGCTCTGGACTCGTCTCGGTGCGCACGCGCGCACGATCGACGGCGTGGACGGGGTGGCGTTCGCCGTGTGGGCGCCGAGCGCCCGTCGCGTGAGCGTGGTGGGCGACTTCTGCCGCTGGGACGGGCGGATCCTCCCGATGCGCGCGCTCGGATCTTCTGGGATCTTCGAGCTGTTCGTGCCGGCCATAGGGCCGGGTTCATTGTACAAGTTCGAGATCAGGACGCGCGACGGAGACATCCGGCGGAAAGCGGATCCCTATGGCAACGCAATGGAGATGCCGCCCGGCACCGCATCTCGCGTAGTGGTTTCGTCGTTCCAGTGGAGTGATCACGAGTGGATGCAGCGACGCGCGCAGCGGGACCCCACTCGGGAGCCCATGGCGATCTACGAAGTGCACGTGGGGTCGTGGGTACGCGTTCCGGAGGAGCATGACCGTCCCCTGACCTACCGGGAGCTCGCCCCGAAACTGGTCGAGCACGTGACGCGACTGGGCTTCACCCACATCGAGCTGCTCCCCATCATGGAACACCCGTTCGCCGGATCGTGGGGGTATCAAGTCTCCGGATACTACGCGCCGACCTCGCGCTACGGCACGTCAGACGATTTCCGGTTCTTTGTGGACTACTGCCACCGGCACGATATCGGTGTGATTCTCGATTGGGTCCCGGCGCATTTCCCGAAGGATGACTTCGCGCTGCGCCGATTCGACGGCTCGGCGCTCTACGAACATGAGGATTGGCGACGTGGCGAGCACCCGGATTGGGGTACGCTCATCTTCAACTACGGCAGGAAGGAAGTCACGGGGTTCCTCATCGCGAACGCCCTGTATTGGCTAAGCGAATTCCACATCGACGGGCTGCGCGTCGATGCGGTCGCTTCCATGCTGTACCTTGACTACAGCCGCGAAGAGGGACAGTGGATCCCCAACGAGTTCGGCGGGCGCGAGAACCTGGAGGCCGTGGCGTTCCTCAAGGCCCTGAACGACGCGGTGGCGACTGATCAACCGGGGTGCTTCACGGTGGCGGAAGAGTCCACTGCGTGGAGCGGGGTCACGCAACCGACGTCCGAAGGTGGTCTCGGATTCACCTTCAAGTGGAACATGGGTTGGATGCACGACACGCTTGAGTACTTCAAGCGTGATCCGGTGCATCGGAGCCACCACCAAGATCAACTCTCGTTCGCGATGATCTACGAGTACAGTGAGCGCTTTATCATGCCGTTGTCACACGACGAGGTCGTGCACGGCAAAGGCTCGCTCTTCAGCAACATGCCGGGCGACCAGTGGCAGAAGCTGGCAAATCTCCGCGCACTTTACACGTACCAGTACACCCGCCCGGGCAAACAGCTGCTGTTCATGGGCGCGGAACTCGCGTCGGATCGTGAGTGGAATCACGACGTCAGCCTCGATTGGCACCTGATGGACGATCCGAACCGAGCCGGCCTGTCGCGGTTCCTCGTTGATCTCGGCGCGTTGTACCGAGAGCTGACCTGTTTGTGGCGGAGAGATCCCGACCCGGACGGCTTCTCGTGGATCGATTGTGGCGACCTCGATAACAGCATCCTGTCCTACATCCGGCGTGACGGCGATGCTCACGCGATCGTGGTGCTCAACCTGACCCCCGTGCCGCGCGACGAGTACCGGATCGGCGTTCCGCGGCCGGGACGCTACCGCGAGCGGCTCTCAAGCGATCGATCCGAGTATGGCGGGAGCGGCTTCGATACCGTTGAGTGGGCAGTCACGGATCCGGCGCCATTTCACGGACTACCGCAGTCCATCCGTCTCCGCCTGCCGCCGTTGGGCGCGGTCATCCTCCAACCGTCAGACTGACGCCGCACCAAAGTTGGCGCTGCGCGCACCGCCCGACGGTGTGGGAATCCTCTCTGCAGAGAGCCAGCCTCGTCACTTCTGCCTCGGTTCTGTGAAGGCTGGAGTTTGACCAGCGGTAAGACCTAAGCGTCCGGATGTGCTTGGTCTCGTCCAGCGATACCGTGTGGGAGGTCCCGTAGACGCGCCTGGAGAGTTTCTTCTTGCGCTTCTCGACAGAACCGTCGCGTTGCACGAGCACGTCGTGCTCGTAGCGCTGGCCGTCGAAGTCGATCAGATGCGGCTCGCCGGTCTTCCCACCCTAGCATCCCTCGAACGCCACATTCCTGAGCCTGTTCCGGATCTGGACGATGCAGTCACGCACCTGCGTGAGTTCCTGACCGCGCAGGCCGTCCTCGAGGCGCGAGAGAAACCCGGGGGTCATCAAGCCGCCGACCGCTCGCCGGACGCATGAGCGGTTCAACTGTACTTGGGGGCGAATTGCTTAACGGGGTTTACTTGTTCACGGGATGGTGGTTCCCTGGCCGAGAAGACGGAAAGCCTATAGCTTTGGTCGGTTATTCCCGATACGGTAGCCGCCCGGTTTTGCCAAGGGATCTCGCGCGCCGAGATGTCCTCGGCCAAAGCCGGTTCCGATCCACTGCGAGCGTCGGGGGTCCCCGCCTTCCGTCATCATGTGTGGTGGCGCCTGGGGTGTGTGCACGGAGTGCGCAGTGGTGACTTGCAAGGGATAAAGGGCAAGACGCAGGGCGTACGACAACCGACAACCGACAACTAACGACCGACGACTGGATGCCCGAACTCACCTCCCAACTCAAAACCGCCCTCGCCGACCGCTACGCGATCGAGCGCGAGCTTGGCGAAGGCGGCATGGCCACCGTCTTTCTCGCCCACGATCTGAAGCACGATCGGAAAGTGGCCCTCAAGGTCTTGAAGCCCGAGCTGGCCGCGGTCATTGGGGCCGAGCGGTTCTTGGCCGAGATCAAGGTCACGGCCAATCTGCAGCATCCGAACATCCTGCCGCTCTACGACAGTGGGGAAGCGGAGACGTTTCTCTACTATGTGATGCCGTATGTCGAGGGCGACACCCTGCGGGATAAGCTGGATCGGGAGAAGCAGTTCGGGATCGAGGAGGCAGTGGAGCTCACGCGCTCGGTGGCGGCGGCGCTCGATTACGCGCATCGCCACGATGTGATTCATCGCGATATCAAGCCGGCGAACATCCTGCTCCATGATGGGCAGGCGTTGGTGGCGGACTTTGGCATTGCGTTGGCCGTGAGTCATGCGGGCGGGGCGCGGTTGACCGAGACGGGGCTGTCGATTGGGACACCGCACTACATGAGTCCCGAGCAAGCGATGGGGGATCGGGAGCTGGATGCACGCAGCGATGTCTACAGTCTCGGCGCCATGCTCTATGAGATGCTGACAGGCGATCCGCCGTACACGGGGAGCACGGCGCAGGCGATTGTGGCAAAGGTGATCACGGAGAAGGCGCCGCCGGTGACGGCCTCGCGCGACACGGTACCATCGCACGTGGCGGCGGCCATTGGGAAGGCGCTTAACAAGTTGCCAGCCGATCGGTTCGCCAGTGCAGCCGAGTTCGCAACGGCGCTCAAAGACCCGGGCTTCAGCATCGGTTCCGAGGGTGCGACACCCACGGTGACCCCTCGCGTTGCGAGCGCCGCTCCATCCGCGACGAGTCGATGGATCCCGTGGACCTTCGCAGGTCTCACGCTTGCCGTCGGGCTTGTGGCGGGTCGCGTGATGAGCCGAGCACAGTCCGACACAAATCTGGTAGGTCGGTTCACGATCGCGACAGACAGCACGCATCGGCTGCCCGGTGTTCCGTATCGGGTGCTGACGCTCTCGCCTCAAGGCGACGCGGTCGCCTACGTGGGCGTGAGCACTGGGGGCACGCAGCTCTACCTCCGCCGTCTGGACGAACTGACACCGACACCGATGCCTGGCACCGAGGGGGCGATCAGTCCGTTCTTCACGCCCGACGGCCGATGGGTGGCATTCTACTCGGGGAACGCACTGAAGAAGGTCGCGGTAACGGGCGGCGCACCGGTGACCGTACAGAATGCGCCCTTCTCAGGCTTTCCGTCATCGCTCTGGCTCGACGATGGATCGTTGCTGACTGTTACTGGGGATGGGGTGCTGCGGCGTCTCGGTGTGGACGGCTCCTTGTCGGTCGTTGCCGAGCCGGACTCGACACGGGGAGAGACCGCGTTGTACGTGTCGGACATCTTGCCGGACGGGAGGACCGTGCTGCTCACCGCGGCGACGCAGGGTTCCACGAACGGGCACGGGATCGCTATCGACACGGAGTCTGGTAAGCGGACGGTCCTCATTGAGTCGGCGATCAACGCTATGGCATACGACGACGGCTACCTCTTGTGGGCGCAACCTGACGGGGCGTTGATTGCTGCGGCGTTTGACGTCGGCCAATTGGCGATCACGGGATCGCCGGTGACACTCGCGCAAGATGTGCGGATCTCGGTCGGCGGTCCGGCACACCTTTCCGTCTCGGAGACCGGGTCGCTCGTGTATGTCCCCGAGTCGCCGTTCAGTCTCGCGTTGGTTGATCGTCAGGGCACCCGGGCAGTCGTCTCGGATCTTCGGCGCCGATTTCACAGTCCGCGCCTATCACCGGACGGACGCTACATCGCGGTCGACTTCAGCTATCAAGGAAGCCGTGATGTGTGGACGCTGGATCTCCGGCAGAACACGCTCACGCGTCTCACCTTTGCTAACGATGGGCACGATCCGGTATGGACGCCTGATGGTCGGAGAGTCGCGTATGCCTCTGCCCCCAACGGAGTGGTCGGTGTCTTTCTTCAGAACGCTGACGGTTCTGGCGTTGCCGAGCGGTTATTCGTGGGTGACGCACCTACGACTGCGGGTACATTCACGCCCGACGGTAACCGGGTGCTCACGATCCCTCTAGGGACGGACGGGAGTTGGGATATCGGTACAATACTCAACCTGGGAGCTCCGGAACCCGAGGCGCTTCTCGCCACGCCTTTCAATGAGGGATGGCCTGCCCTTTCTCCGAATGGGCAATGGCTTGCCTACACGTCCGACGAATCCGGCCAGAACGAGGTCTATGTGCGTCCCTATCCCGGCCCGGGCGCAAAGGTGCTTGTCTCGCAAAACGGTGGTCGCGAGGCCGTATGGTCGCGGGACGGGCGTGAGTTGTACTACGTAGGATTCGAGCAGCGAGGCTCCCAGCTCGTGGCCCTCAGTGTTGCAACGGACCCTGAGTTCCGCGTTCTCTCTCGCCAGGCGCTGTTCGATGCCAGCGAGTACGAGCCGGCTGACCCACATGCCAACTATGATGTGGGGCCGGACGGCCGGTTTGTAATGGTTCATCAAGGACGCCTGTCGGAGATGGTGCTCGTACTCAACTGGACCGACGAAGTCCGGCGGCGGTCGGTGACTGACAATTGACAGCGGTGGGGCGGTGGAGGGAGAAGCGGTAAGAGGCCGATAGCTAACGGCTTGCTGAAGACTGAAGACTAAGAACTGACAACTGCCTACCGACAAGCGCCGAAACCACTGAGGCCCCGCATTGCAGGGCCTTACCTCAGAGGCGCCGGGCGGACTCGATCCGAATGCCACGAGTCGCCAGAGGAGTGGCGAGGACCGAAGCAGCCCGGTGGCGCAGGCAAACGGGCCCGCGACTGCGGGCCCGTTTCCGAGAGGCACCGGGCGGACTCGAACCGCCGAATGGAGGTTTTGCAGTTCTCGCCGAGTCTTTGCGTCTAGTTGTTGTCGTTTGCGTCTAGTATCCGTCTCAGGCGGTTACGCGACCGACCCTTTGTATATCGTTGCATCTCTTTGCGTCCGTTTGCGGCAAAACCTTCCCAAGGAGCTTCCCAGGCGCGGGGCGTCAGCGTCGCGGCTCGCCGACCAGCGCCGCCACCTCGGCCCGCACCTGCTGCCATTCCTCCCGCCAGGGCGGATCGGGATCCTCGCGTAATGTGAGGTAGTGCTGGTACGCGCGCGTCGCGGCGGCGGTGTCGCCCACAGCCGCTGCCAGCCGGCCCTCTTCCCGCAGCAGATCCAGCAGGTAGCCTTCAGTCCAAACGGACCGCCACGCACCGCCTCCTTGCCCGCGACGAGTTGCCTCCAGCGCCCGTGTAGTATCGCCGATCTCCAGGAGCAGCCGAACGTCGAGCAGGTTTCTGAGCCCTGACATGTGGTCATGCTCCGTCAACCACCAGCCGAGATAGAGATCCTGCGGTCCCTCCCGAGCCAGCGAGTCCAGGCGCAAGACAGCAGCCTGTGGATCCCGCCCCTCGGCCCTGGCGAGGAGCGCGTCGAGCAGCGCGGCACAGACCGTGTAGCGTTCCGGGAAGCGAGCTTCGTGGCGCAGGTACCCAATGGCAGCATGCGCAGCGTCGGTATCACCTCGATCGAGCCGCCACAGTGCGCTCCAGCAGTGAGCGACTCCGCTCACGTGGGACGGGGGTGGCGGACTGGAATCGCCGTCGGCGATGATTGTGAAGACACGCACGGCAGCGGGAACTGCCTCGTTCCACTCCCCGAAGAACAGCGCATCGCGGATGCGGAACGCTGCCGCCGTCACGGGTGCGCTGGCGTTGAAGTAGGACTCGCGATACGTGCGCCATTCGTCGTACCACCCCCGATAACGGGCCCACAGCGTTTTCCCCCTGAATTCCATCATGGATCCCACGTAGGTTACCGCAAGGTGCTGGCGTGCTAGGCGGTCGACACCCAGGCCAAAGGAGGACGAGGCCAACATGTAGTTGTACACTCCTCTTGGTCCCAGTCGCGCCCAGCGACGGCGGGCCTCAGCCGTGTCGCCGAGGGCTTCCGCGACTAACCAGCGCGCGTAGGGCTCCCACTTCGTCCCCGCACCAATGTCCCAATAGACATCTGCCAGACGACCCACCCGTGCGGTGTCCCTTTCGAAGACCGCTAGCTCCAGCAGTAGCAGCAGTGCCAACGCGTTCGCCGAGTCCTGCGCAACGGCACGCTCCAGAGCATGCCGGGCACGGCCGATCCAATCGGGCACCACAAACGTCCCAAGATTCGCGTACCGGACTCCTAGCGCGGTCAGCAGGTCAGTTCTGTTGGGCCCGAGGCGCACTGCCTCTTCGAGCCCAGCAATCTCCTCTCGCCTTGTCCGTGTGACGCCGAAGAGGCGACCGGCGATCGCGTGCAGATACACTCGGTCGGTGGGGGTCAACCGGTCTTGCCCCTCCCACGCGAGCCGTGCAGCCGCGGTGTCCGACTCCGTCGCAGCGAACTTGTAGAGCGCGGCTAGCACGAACGTCGAGTCATACCGGAGCGCTTCACCGAATTTCGCCTCCGCCGCTACCCAGTCGAAATCCTGCCAGTGTTTTCGCCCGGCCAAGTAGGCCTGGACAGCCTCGGATGGGTGGCGCGCAAACTCCTGGAGGTGCTCGGTCGCCTCGCCGAAGTCCCTGGACAGGAGCTGTACGACGAGCTGGTCGACCAGTGCAAACCGCCGCTCGTACTGACCCTCGACCTTCGTCGGGGGCACACGGATATCACCGCTCGCGACATTGCGCATCGTGGCCGTGATGATGATGCTCGTGTCCGTCCCGATGACCGAACCGCTGACCAGGAGCCCGGCACCCACGGCTCGCGCCAGCTCGAGTTCCGCAACGGCTTCCAGTGGCTCGCCGAGCCCGCCGCCGGCGCGCTGCCAGGCATGAATGACTGTCGGCGGGTAGCTGGCACACGGCCCGAACTCACCAGTGACCTGCGTGTGGAACAACTCCGGTATCGCCCCTGCGAGTGCACCGACAGCGGGGCTGCCGCCCACGACCCTGAACGGCAGCACCGCAATGGCATTGGGATCCAGATCGGCAGACCTCTCGCGCTTGACAGCGAGGAGCGAAAGGACTGCTGCCGCCGCGATGAAGAGAGTAGTGACCACAGCTACCGTGATTCTTCGCCGACGCGGCGGCGCAGGTGCGAGCGATACTCCGTGTAACGCATCAGAGAACTGTGCGGCCGTTGCGAATCGGTCTGCTGGAACCTTGGCCAGCGCCTTAGTGACCGCGTGTTCGACTTGGTCGGGAACGGTCTCCCGTGCGACGCTGAGGCTCGGCACCGCTTCGACCGACTTGCGCGCGAGAATCACCTGGGCACTGGGGCCAGTGTACGGTGGCTCCCCCACGAACATCTCGTACAACACGCAGCCGAGCGAGTAGATGTCCGTCCGCGCATCGATACCCTTCGAGCCCGCCGCCTGCTCAGGACTCATGTACGCCGGGGTGCCAACCGCGAGGCCAGTCTCAGTGAGCGTCTCTCCTGCCGCCTCCGTCACCGCTCGCGCAATGCCAAAGTCACTCACCACCGCATGGCCTGCGGTGAACAGGATGTTCTCGGGCTTGATGTCGCGGTGCACGATGCCAAGCGAATGGGCATAGCCGAGCGCGTCGGCCACCTCCTTGGTGATCTGGAGCGCGTCGTCAATGGGAAGCTGCTTCTCGCGGTTCAGCCGATCACGGAGAGACTCACCCTCCACGAACGGCATTGTGTAGTACAACTGGCCCTCGGCCTCACCGCAGTCGTGGAGTGCCAGGATGTTGGGATGGGTGAGCTTCGCCGCGATCTCGATCTCGCGGAGGAACCGCTCGGCGCCGAGTGAGGCAGCGAACTCGGGACGGAGCACCTTGAGGGCGACGGGGCGACCGAGCTTGCTGTCGTTGGCGAGGTAGACGACGGCCATCCCCCCACGACCCAACTCGCGCTCGATGGCGTAGCGGTCGGCGAGGGCAGTCTTGAGGCGGTCCAGCAGGTCCGTCATTACGACGACTCCCGTCTGGTCCTGAGCTAAGCTAGGAGACGAGAGGAGGTGGGTCCAGAGGCGCCGGGCGGACTCGAACCGCCGAATGGAGGTTTTGCAGACCTCTGCCTTACCACTTGGCTACGGCGCCAACTGCGTCAAAGCTCGCCCCGCCGGGGGGCATTCTCAAGCCCTCGCACCCGGCGAACACCATCGCCTCCACCCGGGTACGATAGAGAATCTCGCGGCACGAAGGCAGCGCCGTACATTGCCTGAGGCTTGGACTGCTGCACACCGATGACCGACGCCCTCGAACGCTGTCCCATCTGCCAGGCGACACTCCCTGGGCAGGGCAAGTTCTGCCCCGAGTGCGGAGCGCCACGCCCCGACGCCATGCAAGCGCCAGCTCCAACTCCGGCTCTGACCCCTCAGCAACGCGCCCATGAGGAACACCGCGCCCACCTGCAGCGTGCCGTCGGAGACCAGTACGCGCTCGGCTCCCTGCTGGGCCGCGGTGGCTTCGCCGAGGTGTACGCTGCCAGGGATCTGAGGCTCAAGCGCGAGGTAGCGGTGAAGACCCTTCGCTACGACCTCCGCGCCAGTGACATCGTGCGCGAGCGGTTTCAACGGGAAGCCGAGGCGATGGCACAGCTCCGCCACCCCAACATCATCCCCATCTATTCGGTAGGGGAGCATGAGGGGCTCGCGTATTTCGTGATGCCCCTGGTCAAGGGAGAAACGCTCGGGCAGCGTCTTCGGCGTGAGAGCCGTCTGGCCATCTCAGAGATTCGTCGGATCGCGTTCGAGGCCTCTGGTGCGCTGCATCACGCACACGAAGCAGGCATGGTCCACCGCGACATCAAGCCGGACAACATCATGCTCGAAGGTGACGAACAGCGGGTGCTCGTGATGGACCTTGGCATCGCGCGGGCAGCCGAAGCCGAGGGGACCGCCCTGACGGGAACCGGCATTCTGCTCGGCACACCGGATTACATGAGTCCCGAACAGGCCAGCGAACGTGAGGTGGACCGCCGCTCGGACGTGTACGCGCTCGGCGTAGTGGTCTACCAAATGCTCGCGGGCGAGCTGCCCTTCAAGGCGTCGACGCTCCAGGGACTGGTAGTCAAACTCGTCACTGAAGAGGCACCGCTCGTCACACTCGCGAGACCGGATTGCCCGGCCGACCTCGCGGCCGTCGTGGCACGCTGCCTGGCCAAAGAGCCGGACGATCGGTTCGCGACGGCGGCGCAACTGACCGCCGCTGTCCGGCCGGACACCGCACAACCGGCTGCATCCGTATTCACGTCCGGCATTCGGGCGGCGATCACGAGCGCCAAGGCTCCTACCAGTCCGATCACCTCGCTACGCCGCGCGCTCGGCCTGTTCGTGATCGGGAACTCGGGCCTCCTCGCGGTCGATCTGCTGCTGAACGGCTCCCTGGATTTTGCACCGGTCGTTGCCGCGCTGTCCGCTCTGCCGCTCGCGTCGATGTACGCGCGGCTGTGGACCGCCGGCTATGCATGGCGCGACATCATGCGCGGTCATCCCGACCCAGCATCCACCCCGGTGAACCCGGTCACTGGGGCCCTCACCCCCGTGCCGCGATCGGGGGCATTCGGCGTCCATGGGGACTCCGTCCAGCTCGTACGGAGCGAGCGCGCCGTCATCGCCGGGCTGGTCGCGAACATGCCGCGGTCGGAGCGCGAGCAGTTTCCGGCAATCGTCGCTGCCGCCGACCAGGTGGTTGCCCGAGTTCGCTCCGTTGCACGACAGCTCAGCCGACTCGACCACCTGTCGGACGAACAGAGCGGGAGCCGAACGCTGGAATCGCCACGGTCACTCGCACGCAGCCAGGACGAGATTCAAGTCAAACGACAAGCGATGACCGGAGAGCTGCGAATGGCCGAAACGGTGATGGAAGCGTTGCGTGTGGCGGTCGAGCGAGCGTCCGCGATGGGAATCGCTCAATCGCGAACGGACCTCGAAGTGGCCCTGGCAAAAGCGGACGAATGCGCACGGAGCCGAACCTGACGGGCTCGCGGTGCGCCGCGGGCTAGCTCACCTGCCGGCGCAACGCGAGCACCCCGGCACCGCCGACAAACACGCCTGCGATCACGAGGGATAGCAGGGTCGATCCAAGCGGAATACTGCGGGCCGTTTGCGGGACGCCGATGTAGGTCCGCGCCCACTGCCTAGTCCACTCGTCCAGGGCAACACCCATCGCCTGCGCGAACGCATCCTCGATTGCGGCCTCCGAGGTCCAGAACGCTCGAAACCGGTCTCGCCCGAACTCGACCACCATGTCGGCGAAGTAGCGGTCGGCCGCCGGCCCCAGCGCGTCTCGTGGCGGGTATCGGGATCTGTACGGGTCCGCGCCGACCATACCGGGAAGCGTGAAGTCCGCACGACGCACGAAGACCCGTCCTTCTCCGGGTGTGCTGTGCATCGCCGCCCGACACCTGGCGAGATCACCTGCCGCGCAGCCCACGAACTCGGTGTGGAGACCGCGAAAGTTCCGAAAGCGCCAGTCGCGGCTCGCTCCAGGCTGTTCGCCCGCCAACCACGACGTTGAGAGAATCGGTGAGTACTCCCACGACTCGAGCCAGCGGGCGATGCCGTCGCCAGGCTTGCCGAACACCGCGTAGTAGCCACACGCGCCCACGATGCTTTCACGCAACCACTGCATTTCCCATCCGTCCAACGAACGCCCGCTCGCGAAGGACCTTGCGTCCTTCCTGCCAAAGCTCGCAACGGACACGCAGTCTCGGTCGTCCGGCTCCACCGGCAGCAGGTGGGAGACCCGCGTACCCCACCACGCCTCTCTCTCATAGCCCTCCACCACCTGAATGGTGTCTACCGACACTGCGACCGCGAAGGCGATCGACGAGTCGACCGGCACAATCCGCTGCCATGAAGCGGCGACGATGTGGTCGAGGAGGTCCGCGATTCTCGACGGGACGTTGGGATCGACGATGATGGCAGGTAAGCCCCCGCCGGTGTCTTCGAGCCCGACGCGTGACGTTAACGACTGATCGAGACGCGCGAGCCGCAGGATCTCGACCGCCTGCCCCAACTGCCGCTGTGCGCGCCCATACACCCAAGACGGAGGGAGCCGCATCCGCTCGTTCTCGTCCGTGGGGGCGTGCGGGGGCAGGAGGATCACCGCGACGGCCGCGCAGGCGAGAACGACCGCAATGAGCCATCGACTCAGTCGGTGCGCCATCGCGTGCTCCTCGCGGAGAGAACCACCAACGCCACGACCCACAGGAACGCAAACCACCCCGAGCGGCGAGTGAGAATCGTCGGTTCGGGTGCCGCGGCCAGGATCCGCTCGCGCCACCGAACGAGCAGTGTGTCCGCCGCGATTCCCGCGGCACGGCCGAGCCGCTCGTCGAGCCGAAGACCCTCACTACCCACGAGTCGCCCCAGGGCACCCTCTCCGCCGTATTGGAGCGCAAGGCGCAGCAAGGTCTCCCGTGCGCTCGCGGACAAAGGAGCCCTGATCAAGTAGAAGTGCTCGTTGAGCAGTTCGGTACACGCCGCGTCCGTGCCTCCGACGCATGCCTGAAACGCTGGCATCGTGCGAAGCCAGAGTGCGGGTGAGTATCGATCGAATTGTTCGACGACTCTCCGCTGCTCCTCCGGCGTGTACCAGTAGGACACCGAATCCTCGGTGCTCTCGAGTCCCAAGACACGTCGGCACGACGCGAGATCGCCCCGCCGACAGGCATCCGTCACCTGCCACGGCGCGATCACCAGCTCCCTGTACACGACCTCGGCGGGCACGCTGGACAACGAATCGAACGACCACACCGTACCCAGCCAGCCCCGGAGATCCGCATCTGCCCCGGCCCATAGGTCCGACATGGCCATCCCCACCAACTGGCCGGCGACCACTTCGGTGGTCGCGGCCTCTTCGATGAAGTGTGACCTGAGATCGCCAACGCTCAGGCGAGGGGCGCGGGCATCGTGCAGGTAGACATACAGGTCCGTCACGAGTGACGTGTCGGCGCGGAGTGTGATCCGCAGGGAGTCCCACACGAGCCGCGCGACGTCCTGCGTGAACGTGCGGCGGTCGGGCAGCGCCACCACATGAATCCGGCCCGTGGCGACGGTGTCCAAGGGCACCTGAGACTCGGCGCTCAGCACCTGGGTGCGCAGGGCTTCGAGCCGGTCGGCCAGTCGATCCACGCGCGTTCGATGCTCGTCGACCGTCTGGGCGCTGACCGGGACCGACGCAGCCGCGCTTACCACCAGCGCAAGCGCGACCGTAATTGTCCGTCGCGCCTCGCTAGACATCGATCAGCATCCAGCGGCCCGAGAAGATCTCGAACGGTCCAGGCCAGGTGACCATGCGATCGAACAGGGGCGTCACGAAGTTCCCACCCGCGCCGGACAACTCGAACATGAGCTGCAACACCACAACCCCACCGACGATGCTCAGTACGTAGCCCGCCGTGCGGGTCGTCCCTGCGGAGATCGCAAAGAGAATGGAGTAGGCCAGAAGCACCGCGAGGGCGAACCGCAAGGCAATCGCAGCCGGATACGCGTGCAGCCCCGGCGGGATCGTCGCCGTGGCGCTGGCGACGAGCGCACCAATCGCAAAGAGCGCGATCGGGGCGATGAGGAGCACGAGCCCCCCACCGTAGCGCAGCAGGACGTAGTGCCACCGGGGTACCGGTAGCGATAGCGCATACACGTGCTTCATTCGGTGGTCATTGGTCCATGCCGTCGTGCCGGCAAGGAGTCCGATCGCCAGCGCGAGGAGCGGATACCAGCGACTCCAGCCCTCCATCTCCGCCAGCAGCCTCCGAGCGTCGAGCCACGTCGGGTCCGCCGTGCCCGCCGTTTGCACGGTGAGGATCGGGAGCGCAAACGCGACCAGCGCGGCGAGGAGGATCCCTTTTCCAGACCACTTCCACTGCGTGTACAGTATTTGCGCGAACATCGGCGATCTCCCTACGCGCTCGGCGTCCGGAACGTGCGCAGCAGCTCGACGAAGCCTTCCTCGAGGTCCAAGTCCACCACCTCGCGCAATGTCGCTCCGATTCCATCGAAGTACTGCTTCATCGGTGTCTGCCAGCCTCGAACCACCCAAACTTCACCGGCGCTCACGCCATCCCCGGGCTCTCGTGCCAACAGGACGAACGGTGTGTCACTCACGAGCGACGGGGCCTCGGCCACCCGCAGCCGCTTGATGCCATTCTTGAACGTCTGCATCGGCATTTCGGCAACCATGCGTCCGTTATCCATCACTCCGATCCAGTCACACACGCGCTCGAGTTCATGCACGAGATGGCTCGAGACGAACACCGTCGCATCCCGTTGGGACACGTAGTCCAACAGCGCCGACAGCACGTCGCGGCGCACCACGGGGTCGAGCCCGTCGGTTGGTTCATCCAGCACGAGGAGGTCGGGGTTCTGCGCCAGGGCGAGGAGCATCATGAGCTTGCCCGTCTCGCCCTTCGAGAGCCGCCCGAGACGAAGCGATCGATTGAGGGTGAACCGGCGCTCCAGTTCTTGCGCCCGGCGCGCATCCCACGTCGAGTAGAACGCCGCGTGGTAGCGGATGGCCTCGCCAATCGTGAGTCCGGTATAGAGATGCGGCCGCTCGGGAACGTAGCCGGTACGGGCCAACACCCGCGGTGTGTCGGCCGGAATCGTGCGGCCCAGCACGGTGATGGTTCCCCGTCTCGCTCGCAACAGTCCCAGCACGAGCCGGATGGTCGTGGTCTTGCCCGAACCGTTGGGACCCAAGAACCCGTAGATCGATCCGGTCGGCACGTTGAGCGACAGCTCCCGGATCTCGAACGTCTTGCCGAGACGGGCGTGCACGCCACGCGTTTCGATCGCGCTGCTCATGACACCTCCGAACCCAACTCGGTCTTGAACGCCCGCTCCACCTCACGCGCAGAAAGGCCGCGCCGCGCCGCATCGGTCAACATCCTCCGCACGATCTTGCGCGCCTGCTCCACGCGCTCCTCCGCGCGTCGACTGGAACCGATTTCTCGGATGAACGTTCCGGACCCCTGGCGCATCTCGACGAACCCTTCTGACTCGAGCGTTCGGTAGGCTTGCACCACCGTGGCGGGATTCACGCGCAGCTGGCTCGCCAGCTGGCGCACGGAAGGCAGTGCGTCACCGGAGTGCAGTTCACCGGCCGCCACGGCGACCCGAATGCGCGAGGCAATCTGGTCGTACAGCGGCGTCGGGCTGCGGGGATCGATCTGGCTGAACATCTGATAAGTGTATTGGTCTACCAACACAGTAGCATTGTGGGTCGGATGTGTCAAGGGCTCGTCTATCACCTTTGACAGCAACGAGATAGGTGGTGCCCTGAGCCGGTCTACTGCTCAGGGAGGTATCGCTTGGGAAACTTCGCCACGACCGTGTACGCCGGATCGACGATGTTGGCGACAGAGCTCTCGGCCAGTTGGCCCAGCAGCATGTACGCATCCCAGCGCTCGAAGCCGTACTCCGCGAGCCATTCCACGAGCTCCACGTGGGCGATCCGAAACGCGTCGATGAGCGGCCGCGCACTCCCCGCGACCATGATGTACTCGTCGTCCTCGAGGCGTGGCCAGTCGATGCGCTCGCCCTTGATGAGATCGATCTCGAGCACGACGTCCATCGACGTCTCGAGGCCGGTGCCCGAAACCTCACCGTGGCCCTGCCGCGCGTGGCCGTCGCCGAAGTAGAAATAGGCTCCGTCATGGAAGATGGGGAGGTACACCGTCGTGCCTTCCCGGACCTCCACGGCATCCATGTTGCCACCGAAGTCGCCCGGCCAGAGACCACCGAACGCCTCGCTGCCTCTCGGCGCCACCGCAACGCGCCCCAGCATGGGACGAAGATCGATCTCGATTTCCTCGATCGCGCTGCCTTGCAGCCGGGTGCGCGCCACCATGCGCTCGGTGTCCAGCCTCCACACGTAACGCCGCTCGGGCGCGGGGTCGTTGAGCGTGCGTACCCACCGATCTTGGGTCAGGCCACCGAAGTTCGCGTACAGCCGCGACGCAGCGAGATCGTGGTTCGGCCGCACCGAGTGGATCTTCACGACCAGCATATCGTCGGTGGTCGCCCCCTCGACGTAAATCGGCCCAACTTCTCCGGGGAAGGCACCGCCCTCCTCCGTGTAGTAACCGCCGAAATTCGTGTTGGAGATCAAGACGGATCCCGGCTCGATCCGCAGCACGGGCTCACGCACGGCAAACGTCGAGTATCCAACCGTGGGCGTGAATCGCACCGTGTCCTGAGCACCGAGCTGGAAGACGGGGACCGCCATGAGGAAGAGCGGGAAGAGCAGCCGATAGCATCGCATGCGTCACTCCAAGCTGAGACGGGACAGTCGAATTTGCGCGGTGCGTTCGCCGGGGGCAAACTGGGGCAGTATCTTGGAAGTCACCTGGTTGAAAAGTTGATTCCTTTCCATGTGCGGCCGATTCACGCAGGCACAGATTGCTGACCTCGATCGGGAAGTGTTCAAACTCCTGAACGTTCCCGCCCTGCCGCCGCGCTACAACCTCGCGCCCACACAGGACGCCGCCACCGTGCGTCAGCGTCCCTCGGGTGAGCGGCGGCTCCACCTGCTCCGATGGGGGCTCATTCCCTCTTGGGCCAAGAACCCCACCATCGGCAACCGCCTGATCAACGCGAGGGCGGAGACCCTGTCGGAGAAACCGGCCTTCGAGGCGGCGTACAGGTACCGACGATGTCTGATCCCCACGGACGGGTTCTACGAGTGGATGAAGACCGATCACGGCAAGCAGCCATACTACCTCCGTCTGCACGACGGCGGTGTATTCGCCTTTGCCGGACTGTGGGAACGCTGGAGCGACGAGGGGCACCGCCCGATCGAGACGTTTACGATCATCACGACCGAGCCCAACGAGCTGCTCCAGCCGATTCACAATCGCATGCCGGTGATCTTACTCCAACAGCATTATGACGCGTGGCTCGATCCGGCCAACCAAGACGTTGAGCATCTCCGTGATCTCCTCAGGCCGTATCCCGCGAGCGAGATGGCCGCGCATCCAGTCAGCACCTTCGTAAACAGCCCGCACAACGACGGTCCCGAGTGCGTGCGCCCAGTCGAAGCATGATTGTTTCGCGTCGAGAGGTACTCGCTGTCGTGGAGGCGTTCGACGCCGCCAGCGACGCACGCGCGACGCACGACGCACGGCGCACCGCCGATCTCCTGCGCACTACTCGAGATCCGTTTGCCAGAACCACCTACGAGCCAGGGCACATCACGGCGAGCGCCGTGGTGCTCGATTCCACGAGACAGCACGTGCTGTTGGCATACCACGAGCGGCTCGGTCGCTGGCTTCAGCCCGGTGGGCACATCGAGCCGCACGACACGTCCATCGTGAACGCCGCATTCCGAGAAGTCCAAGAGGAAACTGGCGTGGTCGTCTCGGAGCATGACCGGCTGGAACTCGTGAGCATCGAGGTGCACGAGATCCCGCCGGCCATGGGTGAGCCCGGCCATCTACATCACGATCTCATGTTTCACGGAGTCGCGTCAGCGTCGTCCCCGTCGTCCGGGACGGCCAAGGCCTTGTGGTGCCTCGTCACCGATATCGGACAGCGAGGCGTGGATGGAGCGCTGCGACGCGCGATCGCACGCGCGATCGCGCTCCATCGTCTCAGAACCTGAAAATTGGAGGAGAGCCCGTGCTCATTACGACAACCCCGACGGTGCAGGGCGTCGAAATAGGCAATTACTACGGTATCGTGACCGGAGAAGCGATCCTGGGCGCCAATATCTTCAAGGACTTTTTCGCCGGGATCCGCGACATCGTCGGCGGACGATCCGCCGCCTACGAGGAAGAGCTGCGCAAGGCTCGAGACACGGCGATCGACGAAATGGCAATGGAGGCGGAGGCCTTGGGTGCCAACGCGGTCGTCGGCGTCGACATCGACTATGAGACCATTCAGGTCGGCCAGGGCGGCAACATGCTGATGGTCAGCGCGGCGGGTACTGCGGTCCAGATTGCCTGGTAGAGCGCTCCCGTCGGGTGTACCCTAGAACGCGAAGCCTCGTCCGAAGCTCACCGCCCAGCGGCTCCCCTCCCAGCCGTCGCCAAACCGGTACGCGACATCGAGGCGTCCGATGTTCTGCCCCGTCGAGCGCGTGGCACCGAACCGGAGCCCAAGTCCAATATCTCCTCCAACGCGCGCTTCCTGGTCCGCATACCACGCTCCCCCGTAGTCCACGAACCCCGCCAACCCGACACCGATCACGCCCGCGAACTCGTCGACGAGGAAGGCGCGGTGCTCGAGTGTACCCCAGAGTGACCGGTCGCCCGTGAACGCGTGCGGACCGAACACCCTGGGGCCCTGACCGTGACCCAGGTCGAACTCGCTACCGGGCGGCGTGCCGCGACGAGATCCCGCCTCGATGTGGAACACGATTGCGTTTTTGGGAATCACCTGCGAGGCCAGCGTAAGAGCGGCACGCACTTGCCCGGAATCGAGGCCGGTGTCGGTGAACAGGCCGTTGGCCCACGCCTGGAGCTTCGCAAAGTTCCTCCCCCACGACACGCCGGTCTGCAAATAGGCGCTCGGCCCAATTCCCGTTTCGCGGTAGCCAAGCCCACTCGGTGCAATCCACGCCCCGACCGCAAGTCGCGTACTCAGATCGAGATCCACCTCGCGCGCGAACCCGTCGTAATGCGTGACCACCTTGAAGCGCGGGAGTAGCACCTCGGCGAACGCCCCGACCGCACCGGTCACCGTGTCCGGCACCTGCGAGGCCACCTCGCCCCACAGCAAGTACTCTTCCCGCTTGATCTGCGCGGCCAGACCGACACGGACGTATCCGGCCGAACTTGCGTAGGGCGCGTAGGCTACCTCTCCGCGCTGCAGGAACACCCGCCGTCGATAGGTCTCCAGCGAATCTCCGTCGCGAAACTGGAGGATGCGCTGCCGCCCTACAAAACCCGTGAGCGCGAACCCGTTGCGATCGGCTAGCGATCGAAACGGAAGCGCTACCGACCAGCCTCCAACATCACCGTCGCTGAGATCGTGGAAGAATCCCCGAACCTCGAACCTCGTGCCACGAATCCGGGGGACCGCACCACTCAACTGCAGCGCTGTGCGATCCGGCTCATCACGGTAGACCACCCCGAGCTCCGCCCCCGTTCCCAGCACATTGCGTTCGCGTCCGCCCAACGCCCAGGAGAACTCTCCGGCGGTGAATCTGGCGTTGAGCACCGCTTCGGTCGTCCATCCGTCAGCCGTTTCGACGAGCACCTCGACCCCGCTGTCGGAGGGCTGTGTTTCAATGCGCACATCACGAAAGAGCCCCCGCGCACGCAGGTTGCGCAGTGTCTCCGCCACCTTGGCCGCGTCGTATCGATCACCTTCCTTGAAGAGCAGCTCGTGCCGCACGACCGACGACCGTGTGGTGAAGTGGAGCGCATTGGCCAAGCGGAAGAGGAAGTTGCCCCGAGCCTCGGTGCTGTCGAACACGTTGTGCGTGCGCACGACAACGCGATCGATTACCGGGTCGCCGGGCGGCACCTGTTGGGCACGAAGCGGCGACGACGGCCACGACAGCAGAAGCAGCGCCGCCAGTGTCGCGAACCGCGTGCTGCGTACGATCCTCAATCGACGAGTTCCGCTACCGACTCGATCACACGGTCGGGCCGTACATCGCTCTCCGCCAATACGTCCGTGCGAAACTTGCCCGTCCGGACGAGCCAACCTCCGAGCCCCGCCTGCTGCGCGCCATACACATCCGACCAGAGATCGTCGCCGACCATGACGACCCCAGGCACCCGGTCAGGTTGCCGCGACGGTCCACCGCGTCGCGTGCCATCCGCGGCGGCGGCGGCGGCGAGATCTTCGCCTTTCAGCGATGCGACGGCGCCCAGGAAGAACTCGGTATTCGGCTTGCCACACACGACTGCCTGCTTCTCCGTCGCGTACTCCAGCGCGGCAACGTAGGCACCGGCGTCCACTTCCAGGCCCGTGGGGCCGAGCCAATAGCGTCCCCGCTGCAGCGCGACGAACTGCGCTCCATTCATGACATGGCGGAACGCCTCGTTGAGCAGCGCATGTGACCAACTCTCACCCAGATCGCCGACGACGACCGCCTGGGGTGCGTCGGCTCCCGTGCGACGGCTCATCCCACCGACCAGTGTGAACTCCGCGAGATCGGCGAGGGCCTCCTCCGCCACGTAGGGCGCCACTACCCGTATGCTCCTCCGCCTGAGCCACTGGGCGCCGGCCAGCACAGACGTGAACACCTCCTCGGCACGCACATCAATGTCGTGCCGACGCAGACGTTCCACGACAGCGGATCGTGAACGGCGCGTGATGTTGGTCAGGACCCGAAACGGTACGGCACGGCGACGTAGACTCTGGACCGCTCGCGCGGCGCCTGGGACGGCGCCGGACTCTGAAAGCAGCGTTCCGTCGACATCGAGCAACACCGCGTCGATCGGGGTTCCGAGGATCTCAGTGGGAATAGCGCTACGACTCCTCGAGGGAGCCCAGGAGCGTCCACAGCTCTTGCGCCGAAAACTCCGTGAAGCGTATCTCGATCTCCTTCTCGGCCCATTCCAAGAAGATCCACCCGGACAGGCGATGCACGTTGCCGCAAATGAAATGGATCCGGCCCCGGATCGCGTCCACCGAGGAGTCGACCACGGTCTCCAACAGAACGTCCCACCGGTCTTCGCCCCGCTGCAACTCCCCCATCTGCCGAGCCTTGATCTGGCTCCACGGAGGGTCGAATCGTGTAGGCTTGGATTGATCTCCTGAATCCGACGTCATGTGCGCTACAGTAATCTCCTCCGCGTGACCACGCCAGCGTGGATGCTCGCCCGCACACGCCACGGACTATCTGGTGGTGCCTCTACTATATTACTCGCCTCCGAGCGATATGTCGTACAACGAAGACCCAGGGACTCTTTCGATGAACGCGACTGCCAAGAAGACGTGCGGCAACTGCGGGGCCTCGATCAACGCCACCGCCCAATTCTGCCACGCGTGCGGAGCCAAGCAGGGTACCGAACGGAAACCGATACCGCCCCCGCTGCTCGGTCTGGTAGCGCTGGTCGTGGTGATCGTGGTCGCGGTCGTTGCCTACAGCGCCGGTCGGTCATCTCAGCCGGCCGTGGCACCGGGTGGGGCGCCGTTCGCAGCAGCCGGCGCTACCGGGGCCGCCCCGGACATCAGCAATCTCTCCCCCCGGCAGCAGGCCGATCGCCTGTTCAATCTGGTCATGACCGCGCACGAGCAGGGCGATTTCGGCAGGGTCAACCAGTTTGCCTCCATGGCGGTTCAGGCCTACGGCATCTTGGGTGACCTCGACCCCGACGCGCACTACCATGTGGGGCTCGTCAGCGCCATCACGGGCAACGCCGAAGAGGCAATGGCACGGGTGGATTCCATGGAGAGCGCGGTCCCGGGTCACCTTCTGGCGGCGATGCTCCGCAACTCGGTGGCACAAGTGCAGGGTGACAGTGCGGCGAGCCGTGCCGCACACGAGCGATTCCTCGAGAACTACCAGCGCGAGATCAGCGCGGGCCGTCAAGAGTACCTGGATCACGGGTCGGCGATCGAGGCATTCCGGCAACAGGCCGAACGCCGCACTGGACGTTCAACCGGCGGCTGAGCTGGCTCGGCCGGCCCGCCGCCTCATGCACGTCGTTCGCCGGCTCACGATTCTCGTACCGTACGCCGGGCTCCTTGTCCTGGGGTGCTCGCCCGAACCCCGCTGGGTCGCGCTCGCCGATCCCACCGCGCGAGTCGTCACGCTCTTCCGCCCCGATCTCTCTGTGCTCGACACGGTCGTGCCGGGCGGCGTCCGCGACTCGACTCGTGAGCTGTCTGGGCTTTGGCCCGGACTGGACGGCAGCACGCTGTACGTTGGCTGGCGCGGGCCACGGTCCAGCACGCTCGAACGGATACGGGTGAGCGATGGCACCGTGCTCGACCGTGCTGCGGTGCCTCACGGCGATCTTGCCGCGGTCAGCGTGCTCCCCGACGGCAGGACGCTGCTCGTTGGCACCGTTCAACAAACCGGCGACGGGATCGCGTCAGCGGTCCAGTTCCTTTCCGCGGACCTCGCCACCGCGCCGGTGGGCGTGGACGTCTGCACCGACTCACTCCGCGGCATCGCTACGGTGAAAGCGACCGACAAACTCTACGTGCTGTGCGGTGGCGACCAGCTCATTGAAGTCGACAAACGGCTGCGCTCGGCAGTGCGGTCGACGACCCTTGGGTCCGAGAACGGTCTGCCGTGCGGAG
This sequence comes from Gemmatimonadota bacterium, assembly GCA_039588295.1. Taxonomy (GTDB): domain Bacteria; phylum Gemmatimonadota; class Gemmatimonadetes; order Gemmatimonadales; family GWC2-71-9; genus JAOTVV01. The sequence continues at coordinate 236,204 of JBDHAB010000001.1, read as the reverse complement.
CCACGGCCCTCAGCCTGGCGCCCAACGGCACCATCGTGTACGTGCTCTGCCACCGATCGGGGCAGCTCCTGTACGTCGATCGCCCGCGCCTCACACCGTTCGACTCGGCCGATGTCGGAACCGGTGGCACGGATTTCGTTCGTTCGCCGGACGGACGGGTTGCGGTCATCATGCGTCCCGCTGGGCTGGGGATCGTGGTGTTCGACGTACGACGCCGGACGCGTGTGGCCGACGTTCGCACCTCGTCGGAACCCAGGGGCCTGGCGGTGGGCATCGACAGTCGCACGGTCTTCGTCGTCACCGGTGGTGACGATGGACCCGGGCAGCTCGTCGCGATCGGCCTCACTGACGGAGGCATCCGTGCTGACGTAGAGGCGCCGGCTGCGGCCCTGGGCCCTACGGTCTGGCCGGCGGAGGACGGCCCGGTCATGCGTTGGACGCTGGGCCGGCGCTGACGCTGCCAGCGTCGCCACCAACGGCGATCAATTCCAACGCTTCAGACGTCCGAGCCGCGACGTGGTGAGTGATTCCGCCGCGGCACCGCGGCGCACTACCAGCTTGGTGTTTGCCCCTCCCCGACCGATCCCGTTCGGATGGACGCGGATGACACGGCGGCTGGCGGTCAGGGAGACGCCGTGCCGGCTGGGTCCCGGCCGCACGAGAAACACGGAGTCGCGCACCCCCTCGTACACTGCACGCAGCGTATCTGCGCCGAACTCCAGGCGTACCCGCGTACCGTGAAAGATCGCGCCGAACCGACTGTAGGTGTAGAAGTTTGCGAGCTCGCGCGCGGCTCGGGCGGTAGCGAGACGATCCCACCACGAGGAGAGGTGCGGCAGGGCCACGATGGTGACGATGCCGATGACGGCGAGCACCGTCACGAGTTCCAAGAGGGTAACGCCGCGTCGCATGCGCCAACCTCGTGCGCCGGCGATACCCCCACCTAACCCGAGTGTTGCAGGTCAGGATCGGAACCCTCCCACATCACCCTTGCCCACCCCACGGCCACCACCCATACTACGCATGCTCATCCTGCGTGCCGTTCGCGAACGGAGGGCCTCAGATCGATGACTGGCGGCGGACAAGTCCAGGACCCGCTAGCAAGCCTGAGAGAGTACCGGCGGCTCGCACCATGGAGTCTTCGCGATCTCACCGCACTCACGGCCGCCATTCTCGACGCAGCAGGCGTACGGCCCATCAACGCAGCGGCGAGCGCTCATCCGACTGAGCGCACCATTCGGTTCTATGTCGCGCGTAATTTGGTGACGCCACCTGAAGGACGAGGGACTGCAGCGACGTATTCGTACCGTCATCTCCTCGAGGTGCTCGCCATCAAGCTGCGGCAGATGGAGGGATCGACCCTCGCGGGGATTGCCAAGGAGTTGTCCGCGACCGCCGGCGATGTGTTGGAGCGCCGCGTCGCCGCGGCGCTGGGGTCGGAACTCCCAGCACCCGCAGCACTCCCGCTCTTCTCTGAGGAAGACCAACCGCGGGGGCGGGCGGGGCAGATCTTTCGAGTGTGGAGCCGACCAGGGACGGACGAGGACGAGGCTGTTGTTACGGTATGGCAACGGATGCCCGTTGACGACGGACTCGAGCTGCACATTCGCGAGAATCATCCGGCGGCCACGCGCGAGGATCTCCGAACACAGATTGGAGATGCGATTCGCCTCGCCATCGGGCGTATTCTCTCGCCGCTCCACCGTGTCTCGGACGCCACGAGCGACGATTCGTCGTCCGAGCGAAGTGGCCACTCCGCATGACTACGTAGACCGCCAAACCGGAGTCGAGCATGGCAACTTGGATCTTTCTCATCCTGATCGTGGTCGTCGTCGTCTGGGCGATCTCGGCCTACAACGCGCTCATCGCGCTCAAAGGCCAGACGCTGAACGCCTGGAAGCAGATCGACGTGCAACTCAAGCGACGACACGATTTGATTCCCAACCTCATCGAGGCGGTCAAGGGCGCCATGGAGTTCGAGCGTGAGACGCTCGAGTCCGTGATCCAGGCTCGCAACCAGGCGGTGCAGATTCAGGCGGGCGCGACGCCCACCGGTGGCATCAAGGAACTCGCCGCCGCGGAGGCCACGCTCTCGGCTGCGCTCTCGAGGTTCAACCTCGTCGTCGAGCGGTATCCGGACCTCAAAGCAACGTCGAATGTCGGTCAGTTGCAGGAAGAGCTCACCTCGACCGAGAATCGGGTCGCGTTCGCCCGCCAACTGTACAACGACACGGCCACCACGTACAACGTGCGCCAGCAGCAGTTTCCCTGGAACCTGATCGCTGGGCTGGCCCGTGCGGAGATCGTCGAATTGTGGGAGATCAGCGACGAGCAGGAACGTGAGGTGCCAAAGGTCGACCTGTCCTCGAAGCCCAAGCAGTGAGTGACACGAACCTCTTCGCACAACAGAAAGCGAATCGCCGCCGCTCCGCGATCCTGGTAGCCATCTTTGTCGGGTTCTTTGCCTGGGTTGGGTTCGGCGGCGACCTCGCATTCTACCTTGGCACCGTCGACGCACCACCCAATGCCTATCATCACGCGATCCCATGGTTTGGAATCGGCACGACGCTGGCGGGTCTCGGCATGGCCTGGTTCGCCTTCAGGCGCGGACCGAAACAGGTGCTCTGGTCGACCGGGGCCTGGCAGCTGCTCGAGTCGAGCAATCCCGAAGAGCATCAGCTGGTGAACGTCGTGGAGGAAATGGCCATTGCCTCGGGTCTGCCACGCCCGACGATCTGGGTGGTCCCCGATCAAGACCCCAACGCCTTCGCCACGGGAACCAACGCGCAGGAAGCGCACGTCGCCGTCACCGAGGGGCTGCTCCAGACCCTGAACCGTGACGAGCTCCAGAGCGTCGTCGCCCACGAAATGGCGCACATCCAGAATCACGACGTCAAACTCATGACCTTGCTCGCGGCACTGGTCGGTGTGATCGCCTTGCTCTCCGAGGGTTCGTGGCGGCTCATTCGATTCGGGAGTTTCAGCCGACGGGGCGGCGGACGCGGGGGCGGAGGAGGAGGGGGAAAGAAAGGTGGCGCCGGCGCGCTCGCGCTCGTCGTGCTCGTCGTCTGGCTCATCACGCTCATTCTCGCACCGATCGTCTCGCGGCTCCTGGCGCTCGCCGTGAGCCGAAAGCGCGAGTTCCTCGCCGACGCCACGGCCGCGCAGTTCACCCGCAACCCGGGTGCGCTCGCAGCAGCCCTGCGCAAGATCGAAGACGCGGTTGCTCCTACCGCCGCGATCAAGCGCGGCACCGCGCATCTCTGCATCGCTGATCCCTTAGGACGTCGTGTATCGAGCAAGGAAGGATTCGTGGCAAACGCCCTGGCGACCCATCCCCCCATGGCGGTTCGCATTGCCCGCCTGAAGGCCATGGCCTACCAACTCGAACGCACGGGAGCGCTACCGGAGGGAGCCTGATTCTCTCCATTACCGATTGGGTGCTCCTCGCGGCTGCTGCCGTACTGACGGCCGGTCTGACACTGTGGACCATCCGCCGCACCCGGCGTGCCATCCGCCACTGGGTGAACCGCGCGGTGCTCCGCGCGGTCCACGACTTCCGGGTGCGCCTCGATCGCTACAAGCTGGTAAGCAAGCGCCGTATTCGGGAGAGCCTTCTCAGTGACCCGGTAGTGCGCCTCGCCATGGGGGAGCACGCACGCGAGCATGGGGTGAGTGAACTCGACGCTCGCGTGCGGGTCGAGAGGTATGTCGACGAAATTGTACCCCAGTTCAACGTGCTGTCGTACTACAAGTTCGGCTACAACGTCGCCCGAGCGCTCATCCATCTCCTATACCGGGTCGAGTCCGAGTACGCGGACCGCGAAGCGCTCGACCGAATTCCTCGCGACGACGTCGTGGTCTATCTCATGAACCACCGCTCGAACGCCGACTACGTGGTGCTCGCCTACGTGTTGGCGCGGGCCGTCAGCATCAGCTACGCCGTCGGTGAGTGGGCTAGGGTGTGGCCGTTGGAGTATGTGTTCAAGTCTTTTGGAGCCTACTTCGTACGGCGGGGTTTCCGCGACCCGCTCTACCACACGGTTCTCAGACGCTACGTGCAGCTGATTACCCGAAACGGCGTCACGCAGGGCATCTTCCTCGAAGGAGGCCTATCTCGTGACGGCCGGTTCCGACCCGCGAAGCTCGGGCTCCTCGATTCCATCGCCACCGTCCTCCCTGAATTCGACCCCGCCCGCGACATTCACCTCGTGCCGGTGGCGATGAACTACGATCGGGTTTTGGAGGATCGCACGCTGATTCTCGAGCTCCTCGATCGCGACGCACGACCGGGCCGGTTTCGCCAGATGCTCGGGCTGCTGTACTACGTGTCGGCCAACCTCGTACGACTGCTCACGGCGAATCTCCGCCGTTACGGGCGTGTCCATGTCGTCTTCGGCAAACCGATGTCGTTGCGCGCATGGCTTCGCGACCGGCCGGACGCGCTGGCACCCTCAAAGGAGGAGCGCCTACCGCACATCCAGGAACTCGGCGACCACGTGATGGCTAGAGTGGCCGACATCATGCCCGTGACCCCCGTGCCCCTCGTCGCGGCGGCCCTCCTGTCGTTCAACGACACGCTCGTACCCGAGGCTCAACTACTCGAGCGCGTCGACGAGTTCCGCGACGCATTGCTGCGGAAGGGTGCGACATTAGTTCAGCCACAACGCCCGGTGGACGTCATTCTGGACCGCGCCTGGCGCATGCTGAGTATGCGCCGACTGGTGGTTCGACAACGGGACGCATTCGTCATTCTGCCGCGGCAGCGACCGTTGCTGGAGTACTATGCCAATTCTATTCGACACCTCGTTCCGAGCCTCGAGTACGACGCCGTCATGCATCCGGCCCTCGAACCCGATTTCTCTCTGCCGCAGCTGAATCGTTGGCAGCAGCGCGGCTAGGCTCGAGGGCCCATTGCACCTAGGTTTCTGACATGCCGACTCCCATCCACATTCCCTCCCTCACCCTCGGTACGCGCCTGGAGGGCTCCTTCCTGGTGCTCGAAGTCGACGCTCGCACGACGGGAGGTGGTGATCCGTTCACGATACTGACGCTCGGCAATGCGAGTGGACGCATCGGCACTGTGCCATTCTGGCCCGAGCGCCAAGATGAGGTTTCCGGCCTCAGACGGGGGCATGTCGTCCACGTGGTCGGTGAGGTAACGACATACCGCGACCGGAAGCAGCTGAGCATCACTACGCTGCGGCACGTGCCGCCAGACGCCGTCGATCGGACAGCCCTGCTCCCATCGGTGGGCTCCGTCGACCGGTATTGGAACACGCTGGACAGCTGGCGGCAGGAGATGCGCAAGCTGCGCCTGCGGGCGGTGGTCGACTTATTCTACGAAGAGGATGCGTTTCGCCAGCGGTATGAGCAGTGTCCCGCGGCGGTCTTCGGTCACCACGCCGTGATTGGTGGTCTCCTCAAGCATACGACAGAGGTAGCCGCCATTGCCCGCACCATCGCTCGCGCATGCGGCGCCGACCAGGAACTGGTCCTGACCGGGGTCCTTTTGCATGATATCGGGAAGCTGGATTCCTACCGCTGGGACGGCGTCTTCGAGCACACCGAGCTTGGGTATCTGCTCGGTCATGTGGTGCTGGGAGCGCTCATGCTCGACCGACGCCTGGCCCAAGAGTCTCCGGCACCGTGCACGGCGGTCGAACGCGACATCCTCCTGCACTTGATTCTCTCGCATCACGGTAAGAAAGAGTTTGGCAGCCCCATCACCCCGATGATGCTCGAAGCCGAGGTGCTGCATTGGGCCGACAACGCCAGCGCCAAGACCGCATCCGTTGCGGAGGCACTGCGCGACGACGGCAACTTTCCCGAGGGGACCGTCTCCACCTTGCAGCGCTCGTTGGACCATCGGCGAGTCTCTCGTCTGCGGAGCGATTGGGGTGCACCGAGTATCACGTGAAGCGCGTATTGTCGATCGGCCTACCTACCGCTCAGCAACCGCAGCGCCTGATGGATCTGTGCGAGCTCATCGTGGATCGCGACCAGCAGCCGGCGCTCGCGACCCGAAGGTGCCGTGCTCTCGAGGAGATGCAACGCACACCGGATGGCGGTGATCGCCGCCTTGGCCTCTGCAGTGGCCGCAGAATGGGTCGCTTCGCATCCCGAAGGCATCGTGAACCAGGGCGACATGCCACACGATGTTGCACCCCGCGCAGATCGACCGTACCGCTTTCACGGTGACGGGAGCGAAACGTGACGTACCGGTTTCTACCGCACACCGCCGACATCAAGGTCGCCATTGACGCAGCGACATTCGACGAAGTGCTGGCCGACGGCGTCGCAGTCATGCGTCTTTTATTGACCGGTCACAGCCCAGTCGTTCCTCGGGAACAGCATCGCATCGAAGTCGAGGGTGACGACCCAGCCGACATGCTCCTCCGGTTGCTCCAGGACCTGCTGTACCGTTCCGCAACCGAGGGATTCCTGCCCGCCGATCTGCAGGTCGTACAGCCCGGACCACCCCTGCTCGCCGTCCTCGTTCGAGGTGAGCGCTGCGATCCAGTGGTCCACAAGCCGCAGCCCGAAGTGAAGGCCGTCACCCGGCACGGGTTCACCGTGGCGCACGATGATGCAGGGTGGCATGCGGAGATCCTGTTCGACGTCTGACCGCGACCGGCCGGGATCATCTCCCGTCCCTCCCGTTGCCCCCCGCGCCGCCGAACACTCTGACACGGTGCCTCCGCACATCGACCCGTATATTGCAGGTAGGAGGCGTCGATGCAGCCCATCGAGGTACAGCGGGTCGATGCATTCCGCTGGCGGGTTCGCCGCACCGGCGGCATGCGCACAGACGGCTTGATCTTCGCCGACACCGAGTTGATGCGCGACATCGAGGGCGATCCGTGCGTTCAGCAGGTCGTCAACGTCGCCCACCTGCCGGGAATCGTTGGACCGTCCATCGCGATGCCAGACATTCACTGGGGATACGGGTTCCCGATTGGCGGCGTCGCCGCGTTCGACGAACACAACGGTGTGGTCTCACCGGGGGGCGTGGGATACGACATCAACTGTGGTGTGAGACTGTTGCGGAGCCAGCTGACGGTTGACGAGGTCCGTCCGAGACTCCGGCGTCTCGTGGACTCGCTGTACGCGGCAATTCCGTCAGGGGTCGGCTCCTCACGTTCCGACGTCAAGCTCTCACCAACCGCCCTGGATCGAGTGCTCGAGCACGGAGCGCGGTGGACCGTGGACGAGGGGTTCGGAACGCGCCGAGACCTGGAGTGCATCGAAGCCAACGGGACCTTGTCCGGTAACCCGGATGCTGTGAGCCGCCGCGCCAAGGAGCGTGGCAAGGCACAACTCGGCACGGTCGGTAGTGGCAACCACTTCGTCGAAGTGGGCTACGTGGCAGAGGTGTTTGACGACCACGCGGCAACGAGGCTCGGACTCACCCCAAGTTCCGTCACGTTCTTCATTCATTCGGGATCCCGCGGCTTGGGGTACCAGGTGTGCGACGACTACCTCGACACCATGGTCCGCGCGGCGGACAGATACGGGATCGAGCTCCCAGATAAACAGCTGTGCTGTGCACCGCTGCACAGTCCGGAAGCCAAGGCCTACATCGGTGCGATGAACGCTGCGGCGAACTACGCGTTCGCAAACCGGCAACTCATGAGTCACTACGTACGCCGGTCGTTGGCCGAGGTGTTCTCCGAGGAGGTCAGCGACAGCGCGGATCTCGTGTACGATGTGGCGCACAACATTGCCAAGTTCGAGACCCACGAAGTCGACGGGAGGCGTCAACGCGTCTGCGTGCACCGCAAAGGTGCCACCCGTGCCTTTCCCCCCGGCCACCCTGACCTGGCACCGCGGTATCGAGACATCGGACAGCCTGTCCTCATTCCGGGCGACATGGGGCGGTACTCGTTCGTGCTCGTGGGCACGACCGGCGCGTTCAGCGAGACGTTTGGATCGACCTGCCACGGTGCCGGCCGCCGCATGAGTCGGCACCAAGCCCGGAAGGTCGCAAGACCCCGTAATGTGCTGCGGGAACTGGAGCAGCACGGAATCCTGGTCCGAGCGGCGAGCCGCCGCACCGTCGACGAAGAGATTCCGGAGGCTTACAAGGACGTCCGCCAAGTTGTGGACGTCGTGCACGGGGCGGGAATCGGCAAGAAGGTCGCCAAGCTCGTCCCCGTCGGGGTGGTCAAGGGGTAGCCACCCAGGGTGCGAGCGCTCATCTGGGCAAAAAAAGGGGCGGCCCGAACACCCGAAAGTGACGAGCCGCCCCACGCGCTGGCTACCCGGAGCCAGGGGATTTACTCCCTCTGTTCTTCTTCCCGCCGCCGCCGCTCGGACTGATGCATCCGCGGTTGGGCGCGCCGGAGCTCCGGCCTCCATCCCCAAGCAGCTTGGCCTCGCTGCAAGGTTCGCCAGTGCGGGCGCTTCGAGTCAGCCGGGTCGCGGACCGGCCTCTCGCACTGCACACCGAGGCGCCACTTCGGTGCGGACGAGGCACGCGACTGGCCTCGTCGGCTCAAGGGAGGTGATCACCCGGATCATAGGACGCCCGAAGCCCTTGAATGCGTCGGCGGCCTCCCCGGAATTCTCTCCTTGGGCCTGCCACTCAAGGCGTGGCTGGGACTTATGGGGTCTCAACCCTTCCCCTGAGCAACGGAGTTCAAATGTAGTAGGCCCACGAAACCGCGCAAGCGCCGCTGTTTCTTCGGCTTACGTGACTTGTGTGGACGGTGTGTGGAGGAAAAATCGCTCGGTTTTGCTGGTCGGGATCACAAGTTTCCACGCGGTGTGGAGCGTGTGCATAACCGGCGTACACACTGACTCCACACCCTCCGGGGGGCCTATTGCGTCTCGGGCTGGAGCTTGAACTCTCCGGCGCGGGCCACGGCGGCGGCCGCACCATCATACGCCGCCAGCACACGAGCGAGCTGACTCGTGCGATGGGGACCCCAGGCCTTCAGCGAGTCCGCCCACACACCGGGACCGGTGGGCGCGAGCCCTTCGGCACACTGGAGACGCAGTGTTCGCCGGAGGTCTCGCATCCGCCGGACGAGCGTGCGTGCGGCGTCCCGCAGGCGGGGGGAGTCGCCCCCTTTGCGAAAGACCGGCTCTGCATCCCCCAGGGTCACACCCAAGTTCACGCACCGGTCGTTCAGGCGTCCCGCACGACTCAGAACCGTCAGGTTGCCCGCCATCTGAAGGTCGCGCCCGAATCGATCGAGATCGGCGCGGAGCACGGCCACAGAGTCGCGCAGTTCGAGGAGGGTCGCGCGGTACTCGGCCCGAAGACTATCCGCAGGCGCCGCGTCCTGGCGCTCCTGCGCACGCACCACAGGCACCGTGGTGCACACCGCGACGAGACCCCAAGCGGCACAGAGGACGCGATAACGATTCATGACTCACTTCCCACTTCTTGGTATACGTACGGCTGACCGACCGCCGCTGGGGCAAACAAGACTCCACCCCCAGTGGTCGCGAACCAGCCAGCGAGCAACAGGTTTGAGACCGCGTCCGGCGGGTTCTCGAACACGACGGCGAGCCACCGTCGGGCGTGGCGCAGCTCCGGCGCGCGACGGGACAGTATGGAAAACACGCTTCCCGCCCCCTGAGTCGCCCGGAGGAAGTGCGCCACCGCGTGCGCCCGCTGCACAAACTGATATGCACGGACGCCGGGCTCGTCGTACAACAGCGATCCCTCGTACGGATCTGCCGGCGGGGCATCCATACGTGGCCCCAAGTAGACGTAACGTCGCTGCCCGTCGTGACGGCGTTCCACCACAGCGGCGGCCGTCTCACCCCCCAGACGGGCGGCGTGGATCAGGTCGGTGTCTTTGAGTACGCCGACCGCCAGCGTCCATTCGAGCGCAGCCAACGCATTGTGGAGCGGGCAGCCCATGTCTTCATCGTAGGCGATGAGGCGCGGAGCTTCTCCTGCCCGCAGGAAGAAGTGGCTCAGCGCTTCCGCCCTGCCGGGCCAACTATGCGTCGAGTGTGTCGTCGCTGACGTGGTCATACCACTTGAAGATAATCCCAACTTCGAGCCCGCGAAGGAGTGCCTCCATCCACCTCACCGCGATGCCGGTGGCGCCTATCCTTGGACCCGTACGGTGTATAAACTGTTCCGGAGCATCCGTGGTTCGGGAAACGAGGTACGCAATGCAGCGTTGGTTACAAATGGTCTGCGCATTGGGGCTTGCGTGTTCCTGGCCGGCACTCGCGCTCGGGCAAGAGCCGGCCCTGACGCGGCGCTGGGTCGGGACCCACCAAGGGCGACCACTCGTGCTCGACTTCTATGCTGACACGCTCCTCGTGGTGAACGACGAACGACCCGTTGCGTTCAGAGTCACGCGGGACTCTCTGGCGGTGACCGGAGACAGCTCATTCTCCGTCTCATACTGGTTCGTGCGGGACCGCCTGCTGCTGCAGACGGCTGAAGGAGCCATCCTCACCATGGCGCCGCAGGGCCTCCTGGCGCGACCATTACATGGCGAGTGGCATGGATCCGGAACGGGTAACCGGCGGCAGATCGAGCTCAGGATGAGTCGTGGCGGCGAAGCACGTTGGCGTCGTCTCCCCAACGGACGCTGGCAGAGCGGCGAATGGGATCGCCGCACCCGCACGGTCACCTTCACCTGGCTTCCCGATTCGACGATCTGGACCGCGCAGTACGATCCGCCGGCCGGGGCCTTGCTGTTCACGGAGACCGAGCCCGGAAGTGGCACGGTCGTGCTGCGGCGCGCGTTTCGCTGGTAGTGCGGAGCGGCGTTACCGGCGCTTTGCCCTCTTGGTGGTCTGTCTCGCCGGCTTCTTTGGCGCCTTCCGCTTCGTCGCCGTCTTCTTCGACGGAGCCTTCCCCTCGGGTTTCTTCGGCACCGGCTTGCGAGCCCGCGGCTTTGTTGCCGGCTTAGCGCCCGCCCGGGTCTTCCCGCGTGCACCCGCACCACGCCTCCGCGATCGGGGTGCCACGGCTTCGACGTCCTTCAGGACTTGCTCGCCCTCACCGGCACCGATGAGACCACGACGCACTGCATACTGAATGAGTTCCTGCGCTGCTTCTAGGCGAAACTCGTCGAGTCCCGCCCCAGCTCGGATCATGTCCACGAGCGCGTCCGCGACCGGGCTCCGAAGCACATTGACAATGCCCGGAACCGACTCTAAGAGGGCTGAGATCTGCGATCCGCCAAGCTCGCGCGCCATGGGGTGTTCCTTCAGAGGGAAATGTGGCGGGCAAGCTAGCCAGTGCCAGGGCTAGAGTCAACCCGGACACCCACCGTGGTGTAGAAGTGTAACTTCTTGTAAGAAAACAACTAAGACAGCCAACTACCCAGCTGACTTCTTGGTCCCACTCGGGCGTTTCGGTCTAAATGGCTGGCTCGCGCGCCGGAGCACCCGCCAATCTGACTGGGCCAGGAGTTCGGCCAAGACAGCCCGGGTTCGCTGGTCGACCGGCATTTCGAGCTCCATTTCGAGCCTGTACTCCGCACGATCTCGGCCCCGACCTGTCAGGACAAAGCCTGACCGACCCGGATGCACGGCGTCCACCTCAACGTCGGCCACACTCACGAACCCCTGGTCGGGGGCTTCCGGAGAACTCATGGATCGCTCCAGCTGGGCTGATATTCCGAGTGTGGAGCGCGAAAGGCGTGGCGTCAAGAGCGGCGTTTGGCACTCCCCCGTTTTGCGAGGTAGATTCTTAGTCCGCTGCAACAAGCTGGAGTAGATCTCGTGGGACGTCGAGGGATAAAAGAGTACCGGGCTGCGGAGGCACTTCAACTCATCCTTGCCGACCGTGACCGCGAACGGCTGGTCTGCCCATCCTGCGGTCATGCCAGAATCACCCGGCATCCGAGGCGGAGGCTACCGAGGGACCGGCGCGAATCGCACCGCCATGTCACGCTGCAATGCGGGAAATGCGGGCGGCATGCCGTATACGTACCGCGCAGCCTCACTCAGCCATCGGAAAAAGAGCTGATCAGCTAGCGACCTGTCCGTAGCGAGGCCGTGTGTCGGAGCGACCTGCCCGACGCGCACCCTCAGCGAACGGGCACGACCGAGCGCTCGAACTCGGTGGTGACGACAACCTCCGCGCTGACGAGGCACCCAGCCTGTCGGGCCGCATCGATATGGTGCTGGAGGTCTGCGAGCATGACGAGGCGAAGCTTGAGGAGGTAGCCGGCTTCGCCGGTCACGACGTGACATTCTTGCACTTCGTCCGCCGCCTCCCAGCGGGATACCAGCCGCTGGAGGTTCGTCCCCGCCTCGGGACGGACGCGTAGGAACGCCACGGCCGGACGCCCTAGCTTCGCCGGATCGACCCTGGCCTCGTAGGCAACGAGCACACCAGTGCGCTCGAGCTTCCGGACCCGCTGGAACGCGGCGGGCCCGCTCAGACCTACGGCTTCACCCAACTCCTGGTAGCTGAGCCGGGCGTTACCCTGCAGTAGTCGAACGAGCTGCCGGTCTGTTAGATCCATGTTGGCAATACGCTCCATTGCAGAACAGCTGACTGCAAAAAACATAGCTTCTTATGGAATCTAAGCAATATCGCCAGAATGCAAAATCAGATTATGCGAGAATCTTGGAGGGGGAAAACACCCGGCTTCACCGGGTAGTTCGAGATCTCACTCCCCGGTTGGCGGACGAATCGGAAATGATCGGGTGTGGGCGCCTAGCCTGGACTCGAGAAGATCCGGCCCCATCGGATGCTCGTGAGAAACGGCAGGGGCATCAAGCCCGTCTTGTCGAAGCTGTAGTAGATGAACAGCGGCCGTCCTGCAATGCGGTCGCGCCCCAGGAACCCCCAATATCGGCTGTCATAGGAGTTGTCTCGATTGTCTCCCATGACAAAGAACGAGTCCGGCGGCACTGCCACCGGGCCCCAATTCTTCAGCGACGGATGATAGGTGGCTCGGTCCCGCCCCACGAGATGTCGCACCTGCCAGTCGCGCATGCGTGGGTCTTTCGGATCGTACCGTGAGTCGCTGCGGATCGCGTGCGGTTCTTCCGCCGCTCGACCGTTGATCCGCAGGGTGTTGTTCACCATGGACAGCGTGTCACCGGGGATCCCGACCACCCGCTTGACGACGTTCACCCCAGGCTCCTCGGGCGAGTCGAAAATGACGATGTCGAATCGTTCGGGCTCCCGAAATGCCGGCAACCGCGTCCCGACAATGGGGACCTCGGCACCGTAGAGCGCCTTGTTGACGAAGAGGAAGTCGCCAATGAGCAGCGTGTTCTCCATGCTGCCTGACGGGATCCGAAAGGCCTCAACGAGCAACGAGCGGACGAAGAACCAGATGACCAGGGCAATGGCGATAGATTTGATCCACTCTTTCGCCGACTGCGATGGCGACTTCTTCGCCGAGGGCGGGCGATCCCGCCGCTTTCCCGACTCCTTCGCCGAGGGCGAGCTCTCTGGCTGCTTTACTTTCTTCCGCGCCACTGCTACCACCACCTCCGGGTCGTTGAGGGACCCCTACGGTTCTACCCAGTCGGCGAGGAAGATGTTCGTTTCGCCGGGAACCGACCCAAACCGGTTCGATGCGAACACCAGCGTCTTCCCGTCGCGCGAGAGCATGGGGAAGCCATCAAAGTCTTCGTCGGTCGTCACTTGTGTCAGGTTGGCGCCGTCCAGGTCGACGAGATACAGATCGAAGTTCCTCGACCGCGGATTCGCGTGGTTTGAGGAAAAGATGATTCGCCGATCGTCCGGATGAAAGAACGGGGCGAAGTTCGCTCCGCCCAGATCGGTCACCTGCCGTTGGTTCGAACCATCGGCGTTCATGACCCAGATTTCCATTTGGCTGGGCCGCACCAGGTTCTGACCCAGAAGCCGTTGATAGTCCGCGATGTCCTCGGCCGTCTGCGGGTGCCACGAGCGATACACGATCTTGCTCCCATCGTGGGAGAAGAACGGCCCGCCATCGTACCCGACTGTGTTAGTCAACTGGCGGACATCCGACCCATCCGCCTTCATCGTGTAGATATCGAGGTCGCCGTCCCTCGTCGACGTGAAGACGATCGTTTCCCCGTCGGGTGAGAGCGTCGCTTCGGCATCGTACCCTGGTGAGCGGAACAGGCGCTCCAGCTCGCCGCCGTCACTCCCCACCGTGTAGATGTCGAAATCGTGGATGGCCCACACGTAGCCCTGGCTGAAATCCGGCTCGGGCGGGCACCGCTCGTCCACGTGGAACGTGCTCGAGTACAGGAGCTGGTCGCCCCCGGAATGGAAGAAGCCGCAGGTCGTGCGGCCCAGTCCGTTCGATACTAGCCGCATGCCGGTGCCATCCACGTTGACGACGTACTGCTGATCGCATGTGGAATCGCTGTCCGTCCGCTGGAAGATCAGCTGCGTTCCATCGCGAGAGAAATAGGCCTCGGCGTTCTGGCCGTCGAACGTGAGCTGGCGGAGGTTTCGAAAGAACCGCTCACCCTCCTCGGTGGGGCGGTCCACCGTCGCAGGCTCCGGGCGTGGGCTGCAGGCGCCGGCGAGCGCCACTACCAGAACCAGTGCCCAGGGGGCAGCTGGGGCCCACGAAACTGATCGGCTGTCTGTCGTACGCATTCAGCAATTATAACACAGCCCGGCAGGCAGAAGCCTGCCGGGCTGCCACGTCAACACCCTAGAAGAAGAACCCTAGCTCGAGTCTCGCCGCCACGCCATTCGCACTCTCGAACAAACCGCCGAACGAACCGCCTAGCGTTTGCATGTAGAAGTTGCGCGTCTCGATCCCGAATCCGCCGGTCACTCCGACGCCGTGGTGCCCACCTAACTCCAGGCCGGCGCGCAGGGGGAAGCTATTCACAAAGCGCCATGTCGAGCCGAGATGGACAGCCAGGGGACGTTCGAAGTCCCCGCCCACCGGAATGGTGGCGGCGACGTCGAGCTGCAGAATGCGATTCGCCCAAGCGCTCGCCGAGAGCCGGAAAATCCGTGGCAGGCTGACCGAGACCTCGACCGTGTCCTCGACCGTGAAATCCGCCGCCTCGAGCGAATCCGAGACCACCTGGAGGTCGGTCGTGACAACGTTGAGGCTCAATCCCTGCTGTTCGACCTGTTCGACGGTCACACTGCCGAGGTTGGCGAGGAGCGCTTCAAAGGCAATCCCCGATGTCGGCCACTCGAGGCGCACCAGGAAGTCAGCCGCGAGGCCGGACCCTCGGTTGCTCTGGAAATCCGGAGTGAAGAGCGCTTCCACGTCCACCTGGGCGTCAACCGTGTCACCGGTCACCAGTACGCGGCTGTCCGCGATCGAGGACTGGGCGCTTCCGTACACGAGCGGCCGGATATAGCGCCCACCAAAGCCGAGCGAAACCTCCACGCCATCCTCCGTGCCGAGCGGGCCGAGGCGTATCACGGCGTGGGCACCAAGTTCGGCCGTGCCAAGTCCTGCTCCCTGGGTCTCCCCCAGCTCGAAGATCGAGTCGGCGGCATTCCCGTCCCGCAGCAGCGCCACGGCGTCGTCGTCCACCAGGAACGCGCCGTAGCCGCGACCCTGGAACGAAAGTCCCACCGAGACATGCCTCCCAAACGGCCCACCGAGGTGAATTCCTCCTTCGCCCTCGGCATCACCCACCACACCCGCACCGGCGGGCACGAGACCGAACGTGTTCACCACGTCGCTGATCAGGAGACTGTCGCGGTCGGCCAGGAAGATCAGCGCGCGGACATCAGCGATGTTGAGCGTATTGTTGCCCGCGAGGGCGCCACCCGAGATCACCAGACCCCAGTGCGGGATCATCACATGTCTGAACGGATCCACCCTGAGCTGTGGCGTGCGGCGATAGGCCATCGGCAACTGGGCCGCTTGAGAGCGGTCCGGCACCGCCTGAGCGGCCAGGTCCACCCCCGACGCAAGCAGGGCCAGGAGGAACAGTCCCGAGCGCTTCATGGGGCACCTCCCGACCGCACAAAGACGTGCGCTTGGGACTCGACCATGACGCGATCCGAGGCACGCAGCGCGCCCCGGCCCCCCGCGGCCGGGAGCAGTTGCACCTGGACACCTGCAGTGAACTGCGCAGCGAGGAACGGGCGAACGTCGTCCCCGACGAGCGTGACGCTCGCGACGTCCATCGTCGCAGATGTCACCCGACCGCCGGCGTCCACGGTGGCCCCAGCAACACTCACGGGATCGAGGAGAACCGCCCCAGGGGCGGCGAATACGTCACCCACGACGGAGCCTTCGACCACCGCAACCGTGGCATTGACCGCAAAGGGGGTTTGATTGTCGACCGTCAACACGACCACGGCAGAGTCGACCAACGATACGATATCGTTGGCATCTTCGGGCTCGAGATCCAGCCCGTCCTGGACCGTGGTGCTGTCGAAGCCAACTCCGGTCTGCGGGATGGTGAAGTCGAGCCCGATAATGGGAGTGATGGTCACGAGCAGCTGGTCACCCGCCGTGACGGTCCCGACCGTGCCGTCCCCTACACTCACGGTACCTGCACCCACCAATGCAGCCCGGACACCATCCAGCAGCAGATCCACGAGCCGATCGACCAGGAGCGGAGCGTCCAGCGTGTCGACCCGAATCGAACTCCTCCCGATGCTCCAGGTGGGACCGCCGGGATCGGCGACCGGGACTAGGATGGGGACACCGGTGTCCTCTTCATACAGGAGATCGCCAAACGCGTCGCGGAGCGGCTGGCCGGATGCGTCCACCTGCACGACACCGAGCGTGAAGTCGGTCAGGGTCAGCGGTGCGTCGGCACTGTTCGACACTTCCAGCGCGGTCAGCCCCCTGTTAATGGTCGCATCCCGGGCGGCCGTATCGAACTGGCCGAGATTGAGGGAGGTCGTATTCACCTCGCGCCACTGCTCGGTGACGAAGTTCAGCACCGCAGGGTCAAGGATCCCCGAGATCGGGCCGATCGCGGCTCCCGTACCGACAGTGAAGAGCTGGTCGTCCGTCGGGACGGCCAACACGCCGTCGGCGAGGGTGATGGGAATCACGTCCACGAAGTCTTCGAGGATCTCGAGCACCGTGAGCGTGTCGAGTGATACCGGGAGGACGAACTCGACCACCCGCTCATCACCGCGCCCAAGCTGGTTCCTCGCGTCGGTGATGCTGGCCGGCTCGCACGCCACGGACGCAAGGGCCACGCCCGCGGCGACTAGCAGCAGTCTCGATGTAGACACGGCAAGATTCTTCCTATCGTAGGGCCGTTCAAAGATTTAGGCCGAGCCCCAGGAGTCAATGACCTAGATCACAACCGCCACCTACTTCTCCGCCATGAACGGGTACCGGTAGTCCGTCGCCGGCACGAACGTCTCCTTGATCGACCGAGCCGACACCCAGCGCACGAGGTTCAGCATGGACCCCGCCTTGTCGTTGGTTCCACTCGCGCGCGCGCCACCGAATGGTTGCTGCCCAACGACCGCGCCCGTCGGCTTGTCGTTGACGTAGAAGTTCCCGGCCGAGTGACGCAATGCGACGAGTGCTTTCCGAACCGCCTTGCGGTCGGTGGCGAAAACCGCTCCCGTCAGCGCGTAGGGCGACGTGGCGTCCACGAGCCTCAGGGTCTCGTTCCACTTGTTGTCGGGGTAGACGTACACGGTGACCACGGGCCCGAAGATCTCCTCGCACATCGTGACGTAGTCCGGCTTCTTCGCCAGGATCACGGTTGGGCGAATGAAGAACCCTTTGGACTTGTCGGCCTCTCCCCCAACGAGCACCCGGGCGTCCTTCGACTTGCGAGCGTTGGCGATATAGGTCGAGATATCGTCGAACGCTTTCTCGTCGATCACCGCGCCCATGAAGTTCCGGAAATCGGCCACGTCCCCCATCCGGATGTCGGCGATCTCGTCGAGCAGCCGGTTTCTCATCTGCTTCCAGAGGCTCTCCGGAATGTATACTCTCGAGGCCGCACTGCACTTCTGCCCCTGATACTCGAACGCACCGCGCACGATCGCCGTGCGGAGCGCGTCCTCGTCCGCACTCGCGTGCGCGACGATGAAGTCCTTGCCACCGGTCTCCCCCACGATTCTCGGATACGTCTTGTACGTCGCAATCCGCTCTCCGATCGTGCGGTAGAACCCCTGAAAGACCGCAGTCGAACCGGTGTAGTGAATGCCCGCGAAGCTCGGATTGGAGAGTGCCGCCTCGGTCACCGCCACGGGGTGACCCGGTACAAAGTTGATCACACCCGGCGGGAAGCCGGCCTCTTCAAACATCTTCGCGAGGAAGTAGGCGCTGTAGACTGCGGGCCGGGATGGCTTCCACAACACCGTGTTCCCCATGAGCGCCGGGGCGGTGGGCAAGTTCCCCGCAATCGACGTGAAGTTGAACGGCGTGATCGCGTAGATGAAGCCTTCCAGCGGTCTGTACTCCATCCGGTTCCACATGCCATCGGCGGACATCGGCTGGTCGGCGTAGAGCTGCTCAGCGAACAACACGTTGAACCGGAAGAAGTCGATCAGCTCACAGGCGCCGTCGATCTCCGATTGGTGCGCGGTCTTGCTCTGGCACAGCATGGTCGCCGCGTTGATGGTGTCACGGTAGGGTCCCGCAAGCAGATCGGCTGCCTTGAGGAGCACCGACGCACGATCCTGCCACGGCCACTCGGACCACTCTCTCCATGCCCGCCGGGACGACCGGACGGCCTGCTTCGCTTCCTCCGCGCCGGCCATGTGCCACGTAGCGAGCACCCGCTTGCGATCGTGGGGCACCGTGGCCTTGTAGGTCTTGCCGGTCCAAACCTCCTCTCCGCCGATGAGCAGCGGGAGCTCAATCTGCTGCGAAGACATCTCGGCGAGCTTCCCTTTGAGCGCGGCTCGCTCGGGCGTACCCGGTGCATAGTCTCGCACGGGCTCGTTGACTGGTACCGGAACCTGAATATCTCCACTCATTCGTCGAACACTCCTCCCACCCAGGCACACGTTGTCATGTTGTCGAATTGGGGAATATTTAAAGATGCACCACCACCAGCCCGGATTCCATTGCCGAGCTCGGCGTCACAAATCTGCCCAGGCCCGTGGCCGGGGCTCAACGCCGCGACACGGGCCTGGTTCTGGATGGTTTCGAACTAGAAGTGGAAGTGCAGTTCGAGCGTCAGCCTGTCGATGTCGTTAGGCTCCCCAGCGTTGTCGAGGCGCGTGTAGAACGCCGCGACCTGCACAAAGGAAATCGGGAACGCTTCCACGCCTACGCGGGTTCGCGCCCGCTGGTCCTCCGCCGTG
This sequence comes from Gemmatimonadota bacterium, assembly GCA_039588295.1. Taxonomy (GTDB): domain Bacteria; phylum Gemmatimonadota; class Gemmatimonadetes; order Gemmatimonadales; family GWC2-71-9; genus JAOTVV01. The sequence continues at coordinate 217,042 of JBDHAB010000001.1, read as the reverse complement.
CCGGTCACCGCGCTTCGAACGCTGGCCGTCGGATCGTGGAACCCATGCGTGACCTTGAGGTTCAGACCTCTCCGCACCAGGAGATTCCCCTCGACGAACGCCAGGAAGCCGTCCTGGTTGGCCGAGGGATCCGCCTCGAATGAATCGAACAGAAGGTCAACCTCGCCGAGAACCGAGAACGGACCGACCGACACACCACCGAACGCCCCGACGATGTTGGTCTCCAGACCCTCGCCGCTGTTGTGCGACGCCGACGCACCAAAGCGGAAGCGCGGAAACGTCACCATCGCACTCGATGTGATCATCTTGTCGCTGTTGCCTTCGGATGTCCCCACGCTCCCGTTTGAGATCGCGACGAACCACGAGAGGGGTCCGGGCTCGATGCCGATCTCGACCCCGATGTCCGGAGTGAGAAACGTGAAGCCGGTCTCTTCGCGAATGAAGGCTCCGTCGTCCCAGATCCGCCACCCATACGGGAGCATGAATTTCCCGACCTTCGCGTAGCCGTTGAGCGGCAGACGTTCAACGATACCGAAGGCTTCGCGCGCGAACGCCCGCTCGGGACCCATGGTCTGATCCACGTAGAACGCGAGTCGATCGTCGATGAGTCGGGCTTCGAGCTGGATCTGTGCCTCCGGGATCTCGACCGCAGTTCGCGGTATTGCACCCTCCAGGCCGTCACCGACGTTCGCATTCCACGATCCGACGGCGCGGAGATCAAGGCCGATCGACACCCAATCACTGAGCGAACGGCTCCGAATCCCTACGGTGTGCATGGGAAGCTGCGTTTGGGCCCACGCGCTGCCGAAGGCATTGCGTCCGCCACCACCCGTCCGGTTCACGTGACACTGCGCACACTTGAGTCCGGTCCGCAGCGCGAGATATGGCTCCGCAACGAGGCTCCGGCACGGAAGAAATCCGGCCACCGCGACCAGGGCGACGAGCGCCAGCCCGCGCGTCCGCTGCGACATGCGTAGACCTCCGTCTCGATTGAGGACGTTGGCAGTTTAGTTGTTTTGCGCGCCGGCGGTGATCCAGTCACGGATTGTGTCGATGTCCGCTTGAGACAACGAAGCCCCACCGAGTGGCATGCGATTCCCGCTGCCGCCCACCGAGGCCTGGGTGCCCTGGATCTTGTGCACGAGATAGCTCTGGTCCGGCTGATTAGGCTCGATGCGATCCAAGCCCTGAACTTGGTTCGATGCGACGTTCACGGTGTTGGCGAACGCCTGGCCTGTGCTGAGGGTCATACCTTGGGCTGGAGCCGCCCCCGCATGGCATCCGGAAACCGCGCAGTTGGTGGTGAAGATCGGCTGCACATCCGCCGCGAACGTGGGCGTCCCACCACCACCCGGGTTTCCCCCTGGGCCGGCGGGGCCATCTCCCGCACAGGCAACACCTGTGGCGGCGAAGAGCGCTAACGGAATGGTGACGTGACGAAGCGTGGGCACGGGAGGACCCCCTCGTGGCAAGAATGGCAACTGGAACGGGAAGTTATCGCATAACACCCAGCCCACCTCACTTGTTCCACCGAGGGCAGCGGGCACCTCACACGACAAGTTCGTGTACCATCCCGTCGCGTCTTCAGGCTATCGGGGGCTTGTTGTGAGACGCCGTCATGTCGAAATCGACGCACCGGAACAGCGGCCTCCGTCCACTGGCGAGATATGCCGTGACCGGCTAGTGTCCCAAGCTCCTCGAACCCAGTCCACCCTTGCCTCCCGAGGTCATCGAGATATGCGACCCCTGCTCCTTGCTGCCGCCTTGCTCTGCATCGCACAGGCCGCAGCCGCCCAAGACCTGGAACGCCCAGCCGAATGGAAGATCCGGTTCGACCGACCCAACTCGCCCGACTCCGCACTGTATTTCGTCGAGATGCCGCCCGGCTGGCACATCACAACGGGGCCGGCCTGTATCCTGTACGACCCCGCCCGCACGGCGACGGGTGATTACCACGTCCAGTCGGAGATCTTCCTGTTCCCGGGAGAACGGCGGGAGGCGTTTGGGGTCTTCCTGGGCGGTCGGGACCTGGACGGCCCGGACCAGTCGTACACCTACTTCCTCATTCGGAAGGACGGCAGTTTCCTCATCAAGCAGCGGCGCGGCCGGCAGACGGAGACACTGTCCCCGTGGAAGCCGCATGAAGCGATCGTCGAACACGACGGCGGTGAGGGAACAGCCAAGAACGTGCTCGAGATCCGTGCGGGTGCTCAAACCGTGGACTTTTACGTCAACGCGCAGCAAGTCGCGAGCCTTCCGCGCTCAAGCGTCGACACCGATGGGATCGTCGGCCTACGGGTCAACCACGGACTTAACCTGCACGTATCCTCGTTGTCGGTAGAGCAGACACGGTAAGCCGCCGACATCACCCAAGCTCGATGCCGGTCGCTAGTCGGACAGGTCCGCGGCGAGGCCGTAGCGCTCGAGCAGGTCTCGGTCCGTCAGCAGGTCACCCAGGGGCGCGTCCGTCACGACGCGCCCTTCGTGCAGTACCACGCCACGGCCGCAGACGGCTCGCGCCAGCTCGAGGTCGTGGGTTGCCACGAGCAGTGTTTCGGGTCTCTGGCGGAGCAGATGCACCAAGCGACGCCGACTTCGTGCGTCCAGGTCCCCCGTCGGCTCGTCGAGCGCCAGGAGAAGGGGCCGGCTGACCAGCACCGTCGCCAACGCCGCAAGGCGTCGCTCGCCTCCGCTGAGATGATGGGCGGCCCGATGCCGTGCTCCTGCGAGCCCGAGTTCCGACAACATCGCGACGGCCAACGTTTCGGCCTCTACCACCGAGTGCCCGTTATTGAGCGGCCCGAAGGCGACGTCCTCGAGCAGGGTCGGGAGGAACAGCTGGTCGTTGGGGTCTTGAAACACGAGCCCCACCTTCCGACGCACATCGCGCACCGTGTCGTCCTGAATGGGGATGCCATCCACGACCACCGTCCCGTCCGCGGGTTGGAGCAGGCCGTTCGCGTGCTGCAGCAGTGTGCTCTTGCCCGAGCCAGTCGGTCCGAGCAACGCCACCCGGTCACCACTCGCGATCGCAAGCGAGACATCTTGCAGGGCCGCCGTTCCGTCAGGATAGGCGTAGCCGAGTCCCACGATCTCGAGGAGTGGGACCATCACCGGCCCACGTACGCGGAGACCGTTGTGACGCCGACGAGGGTCACGAGCGTCACGAGCGCTACCACCGACCGGCGATCCCACCGCTGTTCGCTGAGCGTCGGGAGATCGCCGCGATAGCCCCGTGCCAGCATGGCGCGGTGGGTGCGCTCGCCGCGCGCAAACGTCCGAGCAAGTCCGGCAGCCGCGACGCCCACGAGCACTCGTCGGCGCCGTGCGCTTCCGGCACCGGCGTTCCGGCTACGTGCGGCTCGCTGGAGGCGCTCGACTTCATCGACGAGGATGTAGAGCAGGCGATACGCCAATCCGAGCGCGGTGGTAACGACCTTGGGCAGTCTGATTTCCCGAAGTGCGTGGAGCAGCTCCGGGAAGCTGGTCGTCGTTACGAGGACGACCGCCGCGCCAAGCGCGACGATCGCTCTCCCGAGCACCGACCCAAACCGTAAGAGGCCGGCGTCACTGACCTGGAGAAATCCGACCCGCACCAAGGGGTCGCCCGGCACCAACACCAGGAGTCCGACCGAGGCGAGGAAGACGAACCCCAGAGGGCCGGTCATGCGCACGAGCATCAGCTTGGCCGGCAACCGTGCGACCGTCGCGAGTAGGGCGACCAACGCGAACAGCACACCCAGTTGCCGCCACGCACCCAGCGGCAACGCCGCGGCCCCCACGGCGAGCACGAGCACCGCGATGAGCCGGGCCGTCGGAGGCATCCTGGTCACCGGCGATGCGACGGTTGCGTATTGGTCGAGATGGTGAAAGCTCACGGGCGCCGACCTGCCCGGTTGAGCTTCACCACTATCCAGATGACGGCGAACACGACGACTACTCCTATGAGGGCAGCGAACCACGGACCACCGAGCGGCGTGGTGTACTCGGCAAAGGGTGCCGAGCGAGACACCGGCCCGGACGCCCCCAGGCCGAGATACGATGCGGCCGCTTCCAACGCGTCGGGCTTTGCGGACGCAAGGTACGCGGCCGACACCGCCAGAGCAGCCGACACCACTACCGTCCCAACCGCCCAGCGCCGCATGCCACTCGACGGAGCCGCTGCCGTCACCAGTTCGGGCCGGCTGCGCATTAGCATTCCCAGGATCGCGCCGGTCAGCACAGCTTCCGCGACCCCGACGACCAGATGTCCCCCGCCGACCGCAACAACTGCTGGAGTGAACGGAACCGTGCCGGAGAGCGCGAGTTCGATCGCAACCGCGACACCCACTAGGCCCGTTGAGACAAAGGCCGCGACGGACGCAGCCGTCACGCGACGTCGGACACCGTCTCCCCAGAGCGCGAGGAGCCACCGGTAGACACAGAAGCCGACCCCAACACCGATCACCGCCACGTTGAGCGTGTTCGCCCCAAGCGCAGAGATCCCGCCATCCTGGAACAGCAGCGCCTGGACCAGCAACACGGCGAACATCACGAGCATCCCCGACCACGGACCCACGACCGCACCCACGAGCACCCCGCCGAGCAAGTGCGCGCTCGTACCGGCACCGAGCGGAAAGTTGAGCATCTGAGCCGCGAACACGAACGCCGTGGCCGCTCCGAGCACGAGTGCCTCTCGTTCCTCGTGTCGCCGACGCGAGCGGTGGGCGGCCAACGCCAGGGTCCCGGCGCTCGCCACCGCCGTGCCGATGATGACAGGCGCGCTCAGGAAGCCATCAGGGATGTGCGCCACGCTGGTCTCTCCTGGGGATCACTGGCGCGGGTGGGAAGGTCCACAACGGGTGGGTATGCGCTGCAGGCGCGCAAGCGGCCAGGGACGGAATTGAACCGCCGACCCGCGGCTTTTCACGCCGCGCAAGACTTGGAATTGCCGTGCACAGGACATCCCCCGACCCAGAAGTAAGGAACACTCCGGGGCTTCAACGTGTCCCTGATACGCTCCGGTGACCCCGTTCACACACATTCTACACACATGAGCGACTAGGGGGTGTCTCGAGCCTGTCCAATGGGTCCCATCTACGGGCCGTAAGACAGGTCTCCGCTCGCTGTGCGTTGCCGCCGAGGCCGAGTTGGCGGAGGAGTACCCTAAGGTCATCCCGGTTTCCGGTGGCCAACCGACCGGCCTTCCCCGGGAATCCCGGAAGAACCTATTTTGCGAACCCGGTCGGGAACCTCTCGTTCGGGATCGTCAACCGAACTTCGCCCGAGGGCGGCAGCGAGCAATGACGAAGACTCCTCCGCGCGATATCACGCCGGTGACCGGTGAAGAGTGGCGTCGTCTGGGTTTCTACCATGAACTGGACCCGGACCGGCGGGTCTGGCGCTTGTGCGGGTCGCGATCGGGGCTGATCGGATTCGCACGACTCGTCGCGCGTTACGTCAAGACATCGGCGGCGTCTCCTGACGCCCAGCCTCTGCCGCTCGGTCCGTATGGCGATCTTCAGATCAGGCTCTGGGAGCGCCCCGGCATCGATGATGAGAGCGTGTACGGAAGCTCCGACGATCTGCTTCGATTGGCGCAGTTGGCCGAGCGTCGTCTGGCCGACACGTCGCTCCGCGGGGAGGTGGTGATCGGGCCCGAATACGCCCGGGATGCCGAATACTCGCTCGTGTTCGAGATCATGGATGACGACTTCGACGCGGCCGGTGCGGCCACGTCTTTGTCAGTCGAGAACCTGGCGCCCACGCCAGCGGCAGTCTCCCCGCAGGTCGCCTTCAAGTTTCACAGTCCGGACGGGACGGAATGCGAGGGTCTGGTGCGCCTCGATGGTGCCGACCTCGTGATCCAATACGAGAAGAAGGGCTGGGCCGCCACCGTTGACAAGATCAAAGATGCGTTCTTCGGCGGGTGGCGCTCCGGTGTCAAGGATTTGATCATCCCGCTCTCGGAGGTCACGTTGGCACGGTTCAAACGGGGTGTCTTCGGGGCCAATCTGACGTTGCAGGTAAGCGACATCAAGCTCATCGAGGGCGTTCCGCCCACCAAACCCGGCACGATTCGTCTCAACTTTCATCGTGCCGACCGAGACGCCGCCGCGGAGTTGGCCACGGCGATCGGCACGCCGCAGGCGCGGTAGGGACATGAGGCGGCCGGCGGGTCTTGACCAGAATCTCCGAGAAAGAAGAAGCCCCGCGTTTCCGGGGCTCTCACAATGGCCAGGGACGGAATTGAACCGCCGACACGCGGATTTTCAGTCCGCTGCTCTACCAACTGAGCTACCTGGCCCGAAGGGCAGAAACATACACAGACCGTGGTGAGGCGGGAGCCCTCTCACTCCGACACGCTACCGTCCAACAGGTCCTCTCCACCCACGCCGCCCCCGTCGGTCGGTCCAAACTGCTTGAGCTGCGGCGCATCCGGGTACCGCTGGCGCACGAGCTCGATTACCGCGCGTGCACGCTCCGGATCCTTCTTCACCGTCCGGTAGATCTCCTCGAGCCGGATCGCTGCGTTGAGATCGACCTGCTCGGAGGTGCCGCTGCGCAAGTGACCCTCCAGGAGCGCAATCAGCTCGTCGAGTGACGGACGCTGGTCCGAGTTTCCAAGCCCCACGCCTCCGGCCATCAGGGTATCGCGAATCCAGTCCCCCAGCGGGAGGAATACGTGCGCGACCAACAGGTCCCACGCCCACCAGACCGCCCCGAACGCACCGGCGGCTGCATAGAGCCTCGGGTTGTCTCCCACGGCGATCGCCGTGACCAGCATGCCAATCGTCGCCGTCCCAATAGCTACCCGAAAGAACGTGCCCGGCTCGTCCGCCGGCGATCTTGGGCTCATGGCGTTCGTCTCCCTCTTTCGCCTCTACGCGCGGCGTGCGAAGATTGGTGGCGAGGCGCCCAGTGACCCAGGCACGTCCCGAGGGCTCAATGAAAGAATACCAGGTCGTGATCGTTCGGCTGCAGGGGAAAGCCCGTGAAGACGAGGAATCACTGACCGACCTCCTCAACGAGCGGGCTCGCATGGGGTGGTCCGAACACACCGTTCACCACGTTGGCGGCGGCAGGCTCTTGATCATCTTCACCCGCAGCGCATAACCACTCAACGCTCACCCAGGCCCCGTCAGCAGGGTCACGACCGTCAACGCAACGGTCGAGGGTCTCTCAGAATCTATAGTAGGAGGGTGCGAGGAAATGCCGGACACCCCGCCGGAATGCACGAGCAGCCGTCGCGTCTATGACGGGCGACTCGTAAAGGTCGATTTGGACACCGTACGCCCCTCGAACGGGAGGGAGTTCGAGCTCGAGGTCGTACGGCACCCAGGCGCCGCAGCAGTGATCCCGCTGCTGTCGGACCCGCAGGGCGAGGACCCGAGTGTGCTGCTCCTCGAGCAATACCGCTACGCAACGGGGACCACGATTTGGGAGGTGCCCGCCGGCGTTCTCGAGCCCGGGGAGGACCCCGAGAGTTGTGCCCGCCGTGAGCTGCTCGAAGAGACGGGGGCTGAGGCAGCCCAAGTCGAGTACCTGACCACGGTTTACACAACCCCGGGGTTCACCGATGAGCGAATCCACCTGTTTGTGGCCACGGGGATTACCGTGGGGGAACCAAACCACGAACGGGACGAGTTTATCCAAGTGAGGGCCCGTCCGCTCAGCGAGGTGCTGCGCATGATTCGGGACGGGGAGATCGTCGACGGAAAGACCATCGTCGCGATCCTCTACGCCGCCGGCTTTCGGCTCGGAATGTAGCACACCCTGTCCCCATGCGGGGACAGCCTGGACCACACCGGGAGCCCGGGCTGGGCACGAGGGTTATGCATGTAACATATTGACATAAAACGGCTTACGCATTCAGATGAGGACGAGACCTGAGCAGGTATGGATCGTGCTTTTTCAGGCGAGTGGAAGGAGGGCACTCTAGCGAACCCTGTATGTCCGACTGAGGGTGTCCCGTTTTAGGGGCACCGGGGAGCACTCGAACATGACCGCAGGCGTCAAAATCCGGCAGCGGGAGCACCCCGCGACGGCCCGGGAAGCGGCACACCTCGATCGACACGAGCTCCGCGAGTTGGACGATTCTCGCGTGGTCGCGGCGTACCTTGCCGGGAGAAATTGTGCGTTCGATGAACTCGTCGAGCGCTACCAGAAACGGCTACTCAACTTCGTCTACCGGACGATCGGCGATCGGGAGCGATCCGAGGATCTCGTTCAGGAGGTGTTCATCCGGGTACATCGGCATCTCCATCGGTTTGACCAAAGCAAGAAGTTCTCAACGTGGATCTACACGATCGCCTCCAATCTCGCGAAGAACGAATTGCGTAACCGGAGCCGCAGCCCACTGGTGCTGTTTCAAACGATCAAGAAGAACTGGGAGGCCGACCACCGACCACTCCAGTTCGAAGACCATAGCCTCCGGCCGGAAGACCTCTATCGGAAGCGGCACCTTCGGCAATTGGTCGAGAGCTCGGTTGCGCAGCTCCCGGAGCACCACCGAGTGGTGTTCGTGCTCCGTGAGCTGGAAGGCAAGACATATGAGGAGATCGCCGACATCACCAACTGCAACCTGGGAACGGTGAAGAGCCGCCTCAACAGGGCCCGGAATCGGTTCGCTCAGATCATCGGACCGCTGCTGGACTAGCGGCGCTCAGCAGAGACCGTCCCCGGGGCCGGTGGGCCGGCAGAGCGCCGTGCTCATCGGCCCCGCTGTGTGTCCCTCCTGTGGCGGGAACTTCCGCAGGGCCCACCGGTAGAAACGCTAGAGTTCCGCCTGACGACACATGCACTGTTCAGATTTTCTCGAGCTTTACTCGGATTACCGCGACGGCACCTTGGCCGACCGCGACCGCCTCCGCGAGATGCAGCAGCATCTCTTCACGTGTCGGCGATGCATGCAGTACCATGCCCGGGTCGCGCGGGGCGTCACGGTACTGCGGACGTTCACCGACCTGGAGCCGTCGCCGAGGTTTCGACGGGATCTCACCACCCGGTTGGCCCGAACCCCGGCTGTGGCCGAGGAGCCCGTGACGCCGGCACCGGCTGGCCTCATGGTGGCTCTGATGGTTGCGACCGCGTTCGCCCTACTCCTGTGGGAAGGCAAGGGTGACGCCGTTCGGGAAGCCAGCACCGTCGCGGCGCCAACGCCACCCTCGCTGCCGGCGGTAGTCGCCAACGCCGGGGTGCCGTTCGTGAGCTTCGCGGACCTCACGGTGCCGTCCTTCGCCGCCGAGTGGCATACGCCGGGAGCTGCCGACCAGACTTTTCTCACGCGCGCCACCGTCGGCCCCTAGCTCGGCAGCGAGCCTTTCTCCGATCCCCGTCCGCCTGTAACTTCCGCGCTGTATGGCGGCGGCACTTTCGTTTGACTCTGCATACCGTCACATGCGACGCGATGAGTTCGCGCCGGTGTATTACCTGACGGGGGACGAAGACATCCTGAAAGACGAGCTCGTCACGTTGCTCGTCGATCGGGCGGTTGATCCCGCAACGCGCGATTTCAACCTCGACACCCGCACGGCAAGCGACCTCGACGCCGAAGCGCTCCACACCCTGATCGAGACACCGCCCATGCTGGCCGAGCGGCGTGTCGTCATCATCAAGAGTCTCGAGTTGTGGAGGAAGAACAGCAAAGTCTGGCAGGTCTTGCAGAAGTATCTCGCCGCACCGGCGCCGTCGACCATCCTCGTATTGGTGCACGGCGCCGGCCAAAAACCCGACACGACGTTGACCCGCAACACGACCCATATCGCGGTCGACGCCCTGAGCCCGGACCGACTGATTCGCTGGGTGAACGCTCGAGCGGAGCGGGCAGGAGTCGAGTTGCAGGAGGAGGCCGTCGTCCACCTCATCGACGCGGTTGGCGCCGACCTGGGCCATCTCGGCATGGAACTCGAGAAGCTGGCAGCCGCTGCCGAGGGCCCGGTCGACGCCGCACGGGTGGCGGAGTTCGTCGGGATCGGGCGAGGCGAGACCCCGCACGATTGGGTACGCGCAGTCGTCGACCGCCAGCACGGGCGCGCGCTGGGCCAACTTCCCCGCGTGCTGTCGACAGTCGGCGTAAATGGCGTGCGGCTTGTGACGATGGTGGGGACGGCGCTTGTCGGCGTACGGCTCGCCTATGCGTTACGAGACACGAACGTACCCAACCATCGAGCGGAGCAGGATCTATTGGGTCACCTCCGCGCTGCACGACCCATGGGTCTCGGTAGCTGGAAGACGGAAGCGGCAGCCTGGCATGCCGCAGCCAGACGATGGACCGGCGACGACCTGGACGCGGCGATCCAGGCCGCCTACGCGGCCGATCGCGCCTTGAAATCAACCACGATCGCGGACGAGCTGGGAATCCTCACAGAGATGCTCCTCACGATGAGCGCGCGAAAGGCGGCGGCATGAAGCGAATCGTGTTGTTTGCCGGACTCCTCGTTGCCACACCCCTCTCGGCTCAGGAGGATTCACTGCTCGCCTCCGCCGTGCAATTGGCCACCGAAGGCCAGGGGGATTCCGCGCGAGCCCTCGTGCGAGGCCGGCTAGCAGAGCTGTCGCCCGCCGACTCGCTCTACCCTGAAGCACTGTACACCGCGGGGGTGGTCTCCGACGACCTGGCCATCGCGCTGCACTACCTCCGCCGCGTGAGCATCGAGTACGCGGGGTCCGCGTGGGCGGATCGGGCCTTGCTGCGCCTCGGCCAGCTCACTTATGCATCGGGGGATGTGGCCGGGGCCTTGCGCGCCGCCGAACGCATCCTCACCGACTATCCCTTCAGCGACATCCGCACCGAAGCGAAGTTTTGGGTCGGCCGCGCGCAGCTCGAGCTGGGCCAGGCCGACCAAGGTTGCCGCCGGCTCTTGGAGGCGCGAGCGGAGGCTGCGGCGGACGTCGAACTCGCGCACCGCGCCGACTATCATCTGCTGCGCTGCGCCGGCATCGGTCTGGCCGGTGATTCTGCTGCTGCAGACGCGGCCGCGCGCGAACCGCCAGCCCCACCAGGCCCCACCGTCTACAGTGTGCAGGTCGCTGCCGTCCGCAGCGCCGCCGCCGCAGACGAAGTCATGCGTACCCTGCACGCGTCTGGGTATCAGCCCCGCGTCGTCCAGGATACTGACGGCCTGCTCAAGGTGCGCGTGGGGCGCTACCGTGCGCGTGAAGAGGCACAGGCTCTTGCCGCCGAGCTGCGCCGCCGATTTGGCGGGAGTGCGTTTGTCGTGGAGGAGCGGTGAGTCCACCGCGACGCTCGGATCCGCCCACCGACACGCCGCTCATGCGCCAGTACCGTGACATCAAGGCGCGGTACGCGGATGCGGTGCTGTTCTTTCGCATGGGCGACTTCTACGAGATGTTCAACGAAGACGCCAAGCTGGCAGCGCGGGAACTGGGCATCACGCTCACAACGCGCAACAGCGGCGGTGCGGCGTACGTCCCACTCGCGGGTGTCCCAGTCAAGGCCGCGGCGGAGTACCTGAGGCGTCTGGTCGAACGGGGACACCGCGTTGCCATTTGCGAGCAAGTCGAAGACCCGAAGCATGCGAAGGGCGTGGTGCGACGAGAGGTCGTCGAGGTCGTCAGCCCCGGTGCTGTGCTCGCCCATGACTGGCTGGACGGTTCGCGCAACAACTTCATGGTCGCAATAACCGAGGGAAGCCCCACAGGCGTCGCCGCCCTCGATCTGTCCACTGGTGAGTTCCTTCTCGAGGTCACGAACGCGACGGAGCTCGACGTGGTCCTCTCACGATACGACCCCCGTGAGATTCTCCTTCCGGACACTGCAGCGCTCCCGGCAGCCATCGGCGAGCTCGTTGTGACGGCCAGAGACCCCTGGGATTTCGATCCCGATGCGGCGGCCGACGACCTCGCTCGGCATTTTGGACTGCGCGAGCTGGACGGTCTCGGCGTGACCGCCGCTGATCGCGTAGCCATCGGTGCGGCAGGCGCGCTCCTCCGATACGCCAAGGAGCTGCAGCCGACCGGGCTCCCACAGCTTGCCCTGCCGGTCATTCGTCGAACGGGCGACACGATGCCGCTCGACGAAATGACACGCCGGAATCTCGAGCTCGTCGAGCCCCTGCGGCCGGGCGACCGCGAGGTCACGCTGCTTGAGATCATCGACCGCACCGTCACACCCATGGGCGCGCGCCTCCTCCGGCAGCGGTTGCTTGCCCCATTGCGTGTCGCGGAGGAGATCCGCGCGCGCTTGGATGCCGTCGACATACTGGCCGGTGACCAGCGCGGGCGGGAGCGGCTCCGCGAGGCACTCGATGGTGTGCGCGACGTCGAGCGCCTCGTCAGCAGAGCAGCGGCGCGGCGTGCTACGCCACGAGACCTCGGTGGCCTACGGGACTCGCTCCAGCGGTTGCCGGACGTCAAGAACGCTCTGGACGGGCTGACGTCGCGAGAGGTAAGCGCCGAGCTGGAAGGGATGGCCACTGAGTTCGATCTGTTGCCCGACCTCGGTGAGCAGCTCGCGCGCACGTTGTTGGAGGCGCTACCCGCGAGCCTGGGTGACGGAGACACCGTGCGACCGGGCGCCGATCGCGAGCTGGACGACGCCCGCGAGCTCCGCGACGGCGGCAAGCGCTACATCGCCGGCCTCCAGGCGGCCGAGAGGGAACGCACAGGTATTCCGTCACTCAAGGTGGGCTACAACAAGGTGTTCGGGTACTACATCGAGGTCACGAAGACCCATCGGCATGCGGTCCCCGAACACTACGAGCGACGCCAGACGCTCACCAATGCCGAGCGGTACGCCACGCCGGAACTCAAGGACTACGAGGCACGTGTTCTGGGCGCCGAGGAACGCGCTCTCGAGCGTGAGCGCGACTTGGTTGAGGAGCTGTGCCGGTCCGTCGCCGACCGGGTGCCGCGACTCCAACGCGTATCCCGGATCTTGGCGGCGCTCGACGTTCACGCTGCCCTGGCCGAAGCGGCGACTCGCGAGCGGTACGTGCGCCCCGACATTACCGACGACATGCGTCTCGAGCTCAGGGAATGCCGGCACCCCGTCGTCGAGCGTACGCTCCCCCCCGGAAAGTTCATCCCCAATGACATCCGGCTCGACGAGGCGGCGCGGGTCATACTCCTCACCGGACCAAACATGGCGGGGAAGTCGACCGTGTTACGCCAGACGGGACACGCCGTGATCCTCGCCCAGATGGGCTCCTTCGTCCCTGCCACCGCAGCGACCGTCGGCGTGGTCGATCGGGTGTTCACCCGCGTGGGCGCCAGTGACAGTCTGGGGCGTGGTCAGTCCACGTTCATGGTCGAGATGAACGAAACGAGCGCCATCCTCCACGGCGCCACGTCGCGGAGTCTCGTGCTCCTGGACGAGATCGGCCGCGGGACCGCCACGTTCGACGGCGTGGCCATCGCCTGGGCGGTCACGGAGCGTCTGCACGACCATGTGGGTTGTAAGACGATCTTCGCCACACACTACCACGAACTCACGCAACTCACCGAAGAACTTCAGCACGCGCGCAACTACAACGTGGCCGTCCGCGAATCGGGCGCCGACATCATCTTTCTCCATCGCCTGGAACCCGGGGGATCCGACCGCTCGTATGGCATCCATGTCGGCCGCCTTGCCGGACTCCCCCCTGAGGTCGTCGAGCGGGCGTGGGCGATCCTGGCGCTGCTGGAAGCGGGGCATCATCTCGCGGGAGCCGAAGCCCCGCCGATATCGGACGCCCAGCAACTTGGGTTGTTCCACCCGGCCGAGCACCCGCTGCTCGAGGAGCTGCGGACCCTGGAACCCGACGCCATGACCCCAATCGAAGCCCTCACCCGTCTAGCCGAATTGAAGCGCCAAGCGGAGCGATCCTGATGCGTAGTGGAATCCTCGTTGTCCTGATCGCGCTGCTCGCGTGTGGCGACGGCAGCGCACCTCCTGGTGAAGGGTCCGGCCCGACGGAACGCGGTTTTCAGCCACCGGTGGCAACGAACGCTCAGTCTCCGGTTGCGTATCCGCCGGCCCTCTTTGATGACGGCGTGGAGGGGACCGTGGTGTTGCGACTTTACGTCACCGAACAGGGCGTGATCGTTCCCGATTCCACGCAGCTTGCCGAGGGAAGTGGCTCCGGGGCGCTGGACTCGGCCGCCCTCGCCGGGGTTGCTGCCATGCGCTTCGCCCCGGCGAAGCGTGATGGAGCCACCGTCGCTACCGCATTCCTCCAGCCAATCCAGTTCCGCATTCCCGATGGTTCGCCACAAGGAGGATGAACGTGTCTGAACGGCACCGTCGGGTGTATGCGAACGTCCTCGAAACGGTCGGCTGGACTCCGCTGATCCGCCTCAACTGCGTCACCGCCGGCATTCGCACACCCGTATTCGGCAAGGCCGAATTCTTCAATCCGGGTGGCTCTGTCAAGGATCGAATTGGCATCGTCATCATTGAGGACGCGGAACGTCGCGGCCTGCTCAAGCCCGGCGGTGTGATCGTCGAAGGCACGTCGGGCAACACGGGTGTCGGACTGGCACTGGCGGCAGCGCTCAAGGGATACCGCTGCATCTTCACCATGCCGGACAAGATGTCGCAGGAGAAGGTCCGCCTGCTCCGGGCGTTCGGGGCCGAAGTCGTCATCACACCGACGGCCGTTCCTCCGGACCACCCGGAGAACTATGTGATGAAGGCAAAGGCGATCGCTGAGCATACACCGAACGCCGTGTTGGCGAATCAGTTCTACAACCAGATCAACCCAGAGGCTCATTATCAGACAACCGGACCTGAGCTCTGGACACAGACGGAAGGCCGGATCACGCACCTCGTCGGCGGCGCCGGTACGGGCGGGACCCTGAGCGGCGCCGGCCGATACCTCAAAGAGCAGAACCCCGAGGTTCAGATCATCGTTGCCGAGCCGGAGGGTTCAATCTTCGGCGAGTACGCCCGCACCGGCCACTTGGCCGACGGGCACCCTTACAAAGTCGAAGGGATTGGCGGGGACAAGATTCCTGACACTCTCCACTTCGACTATCTCGACGATTTCCTGACCGTCAGCGACAAGGAAGCCTTCCACATGGCGCGCCGTATTACTCGTGAGGAAGGCCTGTTCGTGGGCGGCTCCACGGGGCTCATCGTGTCCGCCGCACTCCGAATCGCCCAACAGCTTGACGATGCAAACGCATATGTCGTCGCCATTCTCTGCGACACCGGTGAGCGCTATCTGTCCAAGGTGTACGACGAAGAATGGTTGCGGGAAAACCAAATGCTCGATCCGCAACGCTTGGCAGCGTTGGAGTTACTTGGCACAAAGCCAGAGACGAGCCCGGAGTTGATCACGGTCGACCCCGCCCAGACCGTGCGCCAGGCCCTCAACCTCATGGAAACGTACGCGGTTTCCCAACTGCCGATCGTCGAGGGCACGGCGTGCGTTGGGGCGGTCAGTGAAGGCGACCTCATGGCTCGAGCCATCGCCCAACCCGCCGTGCTCGAACGACAGGTGCGCGAGGTCATGGAGGAACCGTACCCCGTGGTCGACGGCGACCTTCCGTTCGAGCGCCTCGCAGAGCTGTTGTCGCGCGAGACCCCTGCCGTACTGGTAACCAAGCAGGGGGCGCTCATCGGTATCATCACGCGGTACGACGTACTGCACTACATGGCTGGCATTCGGTAGCACGAAGGGCATGGCACATTTCCTTCTCTCCGCCGAGGCGGCGTTTGCGGCGGCACACACCCTTCCGGGGGTGCCGCAATGCGAACGCATGCATGGCCACAACTGGCGCGTTCGGCTCACCGTCCGCGTTGCGGCGGGCGCACTCGACGACAAAGGGCTGGCCGTGGATTTCCGCCTGATCGAAGCGGCCCTGCGTACGGTCGTCGCCGATCTCGACCACCAGTACCTCAACGAACTCGAGGCGTTTCGCTCCAACCCTCCCAGCGCGGAGCACATCGCCACGGTGGTCTGCGAGCGGGCCACGGACCATCTCTCACGCGTGGCGCCGGTGGCGCATGTCGAGCAAGTCGAGGTGTGGGAGATGCCGCACTACCGCGTGTGCTACCGTCCTCGCTCAACATGACGCGCATCACGGTCCTTACGGGAGGGTGCACCCCGGAGCGCGACGTGGCGCTTGCCGGTGCGACGCAAGTGGTGGCAGCCCTCCGCGAACACGGCTATGAGGTTGTGGTCGTCGATACCGTCACGGGCACGCTCCGCCCCGACCAGGAACAAGACCTGTTGGTTCCCGCGGTTGGGAAGGCACCACCCACGAGGGCGTCGCTCGCGGACCTGGAGGCACGGGAACTCGGACCCGAGCTCGTGCAGCTTCCCGCGCTCCGCGAAGCCGACCTCGTCTTCCCCGTGCTGCACGGCCGCGAGGGAGAGGGAGGCCAAATACAGTCGCTGCTCGACGCCGCCCACATCCCGTACGCCGGTTCCGACCCCCTGGGGAGCGCCCTAGCAATGGACAAGGACCTGGCGAAGCGACTGTTCCGTGCAGCCGGCATTCCAACACCGGACTGGCGTTCGTGGCCCGCACCGCCCCAGGAGATCGACGCCCTCGGGCTTCCGTTTGTCGTCAAACCCTCCAAGGTGGGATCCACCGTCGGACTCACGATCGTGCGAAGCCCGACTGCGGTAGCGGCAGCCGTCGAGCTTGCCTGGCAGTTCGACGACGATGTGATCCTCGAGGCGTTCGCGCCTGGCCGGGAGTTCACCGTGGGCGTGCTTGGCGACCGAGCGCTCGCGGTCGGTGAGATCATTCCGAGCCACGAGATCTTCGACTACGAGTGCAAATACACGCCGGGACTCACCGAAGAGATCTTTCCCGCGGACATCCCGGGGGACCTCGAGCAGCGGCTGCAGTACCTGGCTCTGTCGGCTCACAGGGTGCTCAAGCTCCGTGACTTCTCGAGAGTCGACTTCCGCCTCGGCCACGATGACACCCCCTACTGCCTGGAAGTCAACACCCTGCCGGGGCTCACGGCGACCAGCCTCCTACCCCAGTCGGCAAACGCAGTAGACATCTCTTTCGGAGAACTGTGCTCCGAGATTTGTCGGCTCGCGCTCGAGCGGGTGGAACGGAACAAAGCTCGGCTCCGGGGGATGTAACCACTAGACGGCATGCGTTACCAGTCTCCCTTCGCGCTCACCCCCTGGGTCCGCGGACTGCTCGTTGCAAACGTCGTGATCTACTTCCTGAAGATCACGGTGTTCACGAGTCCGCTGCTGCTGGACTACTTCGCGCTCCGTCCCGACCAGATCCTGATACGCTGGTGGACACCATTCACCTACATGTTCTTACACGACGGCTTCCTGCATCTCGCGTTCAACATGCTGATGCTGTTCGTCTTCGGCCCTGCCGTCGAGGAGCGCATGGGGGGGACACGGTTTGCGGGCTACTACCTCACCTGCGGGCTTGGTGGTGCCGTGTTGTCGTTTGGGCTCCTGTTGACGACACCGGTGGCGTTGGTCTTCGGTGCATCCGGGGCGGTGTTCGGCGTGGCGCTGGCGTTCGCCATGTTCTGGCCCGATTCGCCAATCTACGTGTTTCCACTGCCCGTACCCGTGAAGGCAAAGTGGCTCGTTGTGTTCCTCGCCGCCGTGAGCTTGGTCTCGGCAGTCGCCGGTGCACGAGACGGCGTCGCGCATCTGGCCCACCTTGGTGGATTCCTCTTCGGGTTCATTTACCTTCGGGGCGAGGGTGCCATTCGACGCCAGGTCCAGACGGCGCGAAGCCGACCCCGGCTCGCTCGTGTGGTTCCCCCCCACAAGCCGCGCGCGCACCCGGAACCGGAGCCACCGGCCGACGAGCCACCGGAGGAGCAGGTGCTGTACGACGAAGTCGACCGGGTGCTCGACAAGATTTCACAAAGCGGCCTGGCCAGCCTTACTCCCGAGGAACGGCGACTGCTGGACGAAGTCAGCCGTCAACTTCGGGACCATTAACCTGTGGCGCCGCGGCGGCTCGTCCGGCAAGGTGATATCACGACGTACGAGGGCGACGCGATCGTGAACGCGGCGAACAACCACTTGCAGCTCGGTGCCGGCGTGGCTGGTGCGATTCGCCGGGCAGGGGGGCCGTCCATTCAAGCCGAGTGCGACCAGCGTGGACCCATCCGTGTGGGAGAGGCCGCGATCACCGGGGCCGGACGGCTTTCGGTTCAGTGGGTCATCCACGCGGCGGCGATGGGTGACGAGCCCGTCTCGGAGCGCTCGATTCGCGAGAGCACGCTGGCGAGTCTCGCGCTCGCCGCGCAGCACGGTGCTCGGCAGCTTGCGCTGCCGGTGCTGGGGAGCGGGATCGGCGGCTTTGAATTCGAGCGGGCCGTCCGAATCATGCGAGACGCCATCGCCGACTCACCAGATGCGCAGGCGCTGACCGAGATCGTGTTCTACGGCTTTCTCCCGGAACAGGCTGAGATATTAGGGCGGCTCCTGTGATCCCCATTTCGCTGCTCCTCTTCTCGCTCTCCGCTGGCCAAGCCTCGGCGTTGCCACCAACGGACACCGTCTTCGGGGCGCGGGTCGAACGGTTGCTGAGTGACGGGCGCCTGAAACAAGCGCGCACGTTGCTGGACTCGGCGCTCCGAACGCGCCCGAACGACGTGCAGCTGCTCACGCTCCTCGCACGGGTCCACCTCGAGTGGCCGGTCGTCGGGCGTTGGGAGGCACTCCGGCTATTGCGTCGGGCCGCCGCCGCCAACCCCCGAGACCCGGAGCCTTGGTACTGGAGAGCGCGTGTTGGGGTCTATCTGGCAGGCGCCGACGGAGAGGCCATCATCCGCAGCGGGCTGCACGGCACCTGGCGCAGAGAACCCACCTACCGCGACACCTGGGAGATGTGGCGCGCCATCCACCACAGCCCGAGTGATCTCTTGCGGGCTGCGGCGATCTTGGAACGCCATGCCGGGGTCGGCGCCGCCGACATCCGTCGCGCGCAGCTCCTGGTCCAGGCCGAACATTACGCGGAGGCAGAAGCGATCCTCGCCACCGCGGTTGGTGGGGGGCGCGACGATGCCGCGGTCTGGGCACTGCGCGCCCAGGGAGCATTGGAGACCGGCGACACCGCGACGGGGCTCTCTCACTACTGGCGAGCGATTGCGAGAGCGGCCTCGGATTCGCTCGACATCCTGTGGCGTCAAGTCGAACCGATCGCGGCTCCGGAGGAAGAGGCCGAATACGCCACGATGCCACCCGAACTCAAGCAGTGGTTCTTCCGCGCGTTTTGGGCGCGACGCGAGCCCGACCTCACGACCCCGACCAACGAACGGATCGTCGAACACTTCGCCCGCCTGCGCCACGCGAGAGACCACTATCGCCTGCTCCACCCGCAGTCGGTATTCCACCGCTCTCCCGCACGACGCACGCTGGCTGCCGGTGCGGCCGCCCGCGTCCTCGAAGCGTTGCGAGGGTTCACCATCACGACTGGCCCCATCCCCGGACGGTCACGGTTCGAAGAGGAGATACAGGCAGCCGGATTGGGCGTAGATGTGCGCGACATTCCCGAACCTGACTCGCTCACCCGGTATCGGCGTCTCGGTTTCGACGGGCGCGGCCTCATGTATTTGCGGTTCGGCGAGCCTCTGAGGCGTTGGATCGACCACGAACGTGACGTTGAGGCATGGGAGTATCTCGTAGACGGCACCCCGGTGAGCCTCACGTTTGCCCGGGCTTCGGCAGAACTGGGCGGTGACATGATCCTCTTCCCAACGAGTCTGATGGAACTCCACAACAGCGCCATCATGCTGGAAGAGGACGAGACGTCACTGGAGGCGGACCTCACGCTCAAGGCGTGGGTAGCGGACTTCCGGGGGCCGGAACGGGACGAGCACCTCGTGTACATCGGCACGAACGTGGACACGATCGCCGTTGCGGCGTGGGATGCAACGTGGACGGAAGTCGGTCGCGTGCACGGCCCAAGCCCCCTGGTCCTCACGCTGCTGTCGGGTCGCTACCGTCTCGGCATCGACGGCCGGTCGGGCACCCGCCTTGCTCGACTCCGCACGGATTATGATGTCGAGTCACTCTGGCGCCGCCGGGTCACACTGTCCAGCCTCCTCGTCGGCATGCTGCCAGACACCGGATTCACCCGCGACGATGTCGCTCGGTCCATGCCGGCCGACCTCACGTTCCCCCAGGGAGTGCCCCTCTCCCTCTTTGCCGAGATCTACGATCTGCCGGCCGATCGTCAGGGCCGCAGCGTCTATGAGGTCCGTTACACGTTCGAGCCGGAGGACGGCGGTGCGCCAATCTCGTTCGCGTTCGACCGCACCACCCTCGGTGCACGAACGACGATCGAGCGCATCGTCTTGCAGCCGGACCGCGTGCCACCGGGACGGTATCGACTGTCGCTTGGCGTCCGGGACCGCGTCACTGGTCGCCGCGGTCGTTCGACAAACGTGCGCATCGAAATCCGCTAACACACTCGGGCTTGTCAGTTCCCGGGAGGCATCACAAATTGGTGACGCCTCCATGCTCATCAATCTCGTTCCGGAATTCCTCGCCGCCGTGAGCGCACCAGATCCTGAGGAGGCGTACCACAGCTATCTGGATGACCACCTTCCCGTCCTCGCCGCCTACTGGCACAACTACATTCTCGACCTCGACAGCCCACATGCCGAGGAAGTGATTCATCGCACCGTCACCGCCGACCGTCGTGACCTGAGGGCTCTCCAGGACGGATACGATTTCGAGGCGGTTGCAGCCGAAACGGCGGCGCGGTGCGAAGATCTGTTCGACGTGGACCAGCCCTTCGATGTGTATCTCATGGTTGGCGTCGGCGGTGCCAACGCTGGGGAGTTGGTCGTCGGGGGCCGAGGGATTGCATTCATCTGCCTCGAGCATTTCACTGGTCGCCCGAACCATGAGTCGCTCGGCCTCGGGCTGCGCCCGAGCCTGATCCCAGTGTGGATCGCGCACGAGATCGCCCACACCGTGCGGTACACGTCACCAGCGAGCCGGAGCGAGCTCGCGCAAGTCGTCGGGGATATGAACGGTACGTACGACTACTGGGAGGCCGGCAGCCGGACCACACTGCGGGAGTTGGTGGTCAATGAGGGCCTTGCGGTCGCCGCTTCTCAGGCTGTTACACCCGGTCTCGAGCCGTGGGACTACCTGGGGTACGCGCGGCGGCAGTACCGACGCTTACGGCAGTTGGAGGCTTTCTTGTTACGCGCCATCGAGCCGGAACTCGACAATCGAGGTCTCGGCTATCGGTTGCGCTATCTTGCCGGCGGCGTCGCCGCCGCCCAGCGGCTCGTGGCCGGGAAGGTCGTTCCCGAGCGGGCCGGCTACTACCTCGGTCACCGTATGGTCGAAGCGATTATCGCCGACCGGGGGATCGCACGAGCACTGAGAGCCGACGCTATCGAATGCCAGGAGATCGAGCGACGATCGCGGGGTATCCAAACCGCCTGAGCTACTTTCCCACGCAGAAACTCGCGAACACCCGCTCAAGCACATCCTCGGTCGACACGACCCCGATCACGTCCTCCAGGGCCGTGACCGCCGCTCGCAAATGGGTAGCAGCCACGGCTGCTTCTACGCCAGCAGCCCGCGCCTCTCGGAAGCTCCGCACCTCCACCAGCGCTCGTTCGAGCGCGATTCGATGACGCTCCCGTGTGACGACTGGCTCGACCATACGGTGTCGAGACAGCGCTTCAAAGGCGCGCGCCGCCAAAACCGCCCGCAGCACCGGGAGTCCCTCACCACTGAGGGCCGACACACAGTGCTCGCCATCCCCCGCGTGCCAGCCGGGGGATACGTCGACCTGGTCGGCCTTGGTTCGTATCACCACAACCGGTGCCGCAGCCCCTTCAATGAACGCCCGCTCATCCTGGCTCAGGTCTCGACCGACCTCCACACAAAACAGGATGACGTCAGCCGCGCGCAGATACCGATGGCTCACCTCGATCCCCAGTCGCTCGACCGTGTCGCCGCGCTGCCTCAGCCCAGCAGTGTCGATGAGCCGAAACGGAAATCCGTTGCAACTCGCCGGCGCCTCGATCGCGTCTCGCGTCGTGCCAGGAATCTCCGTCACGATCGCCCGCTCGGTACCCAAAAGCGCATTGAAGAGCGAGGACTTCCCAGCGTTTGGGCGTCCGGCAACGACCGCCAACGCCCCCTCGCGCAGTCGCTCTCCTTCGGCGGCAGTCCCAACGAGCCCGTCGAGCGCCCGTTCCACGCTCGCTACCGCTTCTGCCACCTGAGCCGCCGGCACCGGCCCGCTGTCCTCCTCGGGGAAGTCGATCTCGTAGCAAATCAGCGATTCGAGCTCGAGCACCTGGTTGCGCAACGCGTCAATTCGACGCGACAGTCCGCGATCGAGTTGCCCCAAGGCCGCACGGCGCTGCTCGGGCGCCGTGGCGTCCACGAGATCGGCAATGGCCTCGGCTTGGAGTAGGTCGAGTTTCCCATTCGCCAACGCACGGCGCGTGAACTCTCCTGGCGCAGCCGGCCTGGCACCGGCCGAGTAGAGGGCCGCGAGGACCTCCGCCGGCACCAGCAGGCCTCCGTGCGTCGAGATCTCGACGACGTCCTCACCGGTATACGACCGCGGCCCCCGGAAGCAGACATACAGGGCGTCGTCCAACGCGTCACCGCTCGAGGGATGGACGATTCGAGCGAGCCGCGCGCAGCGTAGCGGCTCGACCCGCAAGGTGGGCACGACGCGCCGGACCACTTGATGGGCGCCAGCACCGGAGACCCGGATGACGGCAACCCCAGATCGACCAGGTGGGGTGGCGAGGGCGGCGATGACGTCGGAGAGCACAACGACAGGCGGCTCGCGAGGCCGCTGCTACCTCATTCGCGCTTCCCTACACGCCGCAGCCGTTCTTTGGCTATCAGCCACTGCTGAGGGATGCTCGCGATGTTGCTCACGGCATAGTAGAGGTTGAGACCCGACGAGAGCCTCAGAAAAATGAACGTGAGGAACGCCGGCATCACGTACAGCATCATCTTCGCCTGGGGGTTGGGCGGCACCCCGACCTGGCCGAGCTTCGTGACTGCGAACATCGACAGGCCCATGACAATCGGGATGATGAAGTACGGATCGGCCCTCGACAGATCCGGGAGCCACAGGAACGGGACTCCCCGGAACTCGATGGTCTGACGGAACACGAAGAACAGCGCGAACAGGACCGGCATCGGGATCAGCATTGGCAAGCAGCCGCCCAGTGGGTTCACTCCATGTTCCTTGTACAGCTTCATCACCTCCTGCTGCACCCGCTGCGGATCCTGCTTGTGGCGCTCCTGCACGGCCTTGAGTTCGGGCTGGATTGCCTGCATCGCCATGCTCGAGCGCATCGCCTTCTGGTTGAGCGGCCAGAGGACGACACGCACCACCAAGCCAAACAACACCAGCACCCACCCATATGCGAGGCTCAAGGTCTCGTGCATCCAGAGGAGGACGATGACGATGCCGTTGGCAAACGGGCGGATGATCGGCCGAAAGATCCACCCGTACGGGTTCACGTCCCCGAGGTCATGCCCGATCCGAGAAAGCCGGCGATACTCCTGAGGGCCGACATACACCGAGAACCCGAACTCGCCGGCCGGGACCGGCAGCGACATCAGCACATCAGCCTGCGTCGCGTTCCGCCCGGACCGCTGGCCGCCAGTTGCCACCGCACCACCCAACTGCGGCTGGCCGTCCTGGATCGTGAGGACCGCCGCGACGAAGTACTTCGTCTTGATCGCCACCCACTCAAACGGTCCCGCAAGATCCCGACGCTCGCCCGGGTCGAGCGAGCGGAATGTGACCTGTTCCGTCTTGTTCGCCTTGGTGACCACCGCATAGGAGCGAAAGTCGTCCGTGCTGTCCGCCTCGACCAGCGCCAGGCGTGGCCCGAGACCGACGACTACGAGGCCTCCGGCCGAGATGCCGGTCAGACGGCCCTCCACATCAAACAGGTATTCGTCCGGTCGGAACCGATACGTGAGCTCAACGCCCAGGTTGCCACGACGGGCCACCAGCTGGAGGCTGCTCCCGCCGTCGCGAACGGTGACCTGAGAAGCGGAGGGCTCAAACTCCCAGTCTGTGAGCCATAGCGTGTCCGTGCCGAAGACGAGCGCATAGCTGAGGAACTCCGACTCTGCGGGCACGATCCGAGCCGTCCCCGTGTCGCCAGCGGCGAACGTGCGGTAGTCCAGCAGGTCGGCCCCCACGAGACGCGCGCCCCGGGTTGAGAACGCGAGCCGATACAGCTCCGACTCAACGACGATCTCTTCCCCGGGCGCCACGGAGTCGGGTTGGGTAAGCTCGGGGACGGGCGCCATGATGGCCGGTTCGGGCGGCAGCTCCGTGCGTGTGCTCTCCGGCGTCGAGGGCGGTACCACGGCGGCTGAGTCCGCCCCCTCAACGCTCGGAGGCGTCGTCCGCGTCGGGGGAAACAGGATCGACGGCAGGACGGCAACGATCAGCATCAAGCCGATCGCGAGCAGCGTGCGGCGGTCCATCAGCAGTCCGTCACGGAACGGGGTCGATGCCGCCCCGATGGAATGGGTGGCACCGCAGAATACGCCGCAGCCCCAACCAGCAGCCCTTTACCGCCCCGTAGCGTTGCACGGCCTCCAGGGTGTACGTCGAACAGGTCGGCGAGTAGCGGCACGGCGACGGGAACGGCGACACCGCCAGCTGATACAGGCGGATGAGCGCCGTGACGACCGCCCGCGGCGAGTTAGTCAATCGGTAAGCGAGCGCAGCCATGCGTCGAGGTCAGCAACCAGTTCTTGGAAGTCGGCGCGGTACGCCGCCGTCCGCGAGCGGACGACCAGGTCGTGTGAGCCAAGTCTCGTGAGGATGTCCCGTCGCACAATTTCACGGAGGCGACGTCGAAGGCGATTCCGGGAAACCACTGACCGGCCGAATCGTGGAACGACCACGCCGAACCGCGCATGTCCCACCTCATTACCGCGCCACGAAATATCGAGTCTCGGGGTACGGCGGCGGCGCCCCTGGCGCAACACGGCCGTGATGTCAGATCTACGTGTCAGGCGCCAGTCCCGAGGAACCCCCTCAGGCGTCAACTCCCTCCGTGCTTGGAAGGCAGAGAGACGGTGAGACGCTTGCGCCCCTTCTTGCGGCGCCGGCTCAGGATTGCCCGACCCCAGCGCGTGCGCATTCGCGCCCGAAACCCGTGTTTGCTCGTCCGCCGCCGATTGCGCGGCTGATACGTCCTTTTCATGCTTTCAAGCCCTCAAAATGCGGCCGGAAAGCTAGCCGTGGACCTCGCGCCTGGTCAAGGTTGACTTTTCCACATCCGGGCAATAGCATCGGTAGCCCTATCGAACCCCTACCAGTCGTCCGCAAATACGTCGATGGATTTGTCAGCGCAGCAAACGTGGGCTCGTCTGCTAGAAGCGGCGCGCTCCGAGCTCCCCGATCCCACCGTGCGGACCTGGTTGGATCCCCTCGAGCCAATCGCTTTCGAGGAAGGCCGTCTCATCCTCGGGGCACCTGATCAGTTCGCGGTCGAGTGGAATGAGTCGAAACACACCGGCCTGCTGACACGACTCGCAGAGGATCGATTCGGTTCCGCCCTGGAGATCGCCTTCCAGGTGCACGAGGACCGGACCCGCCGACCGCAGATGGACTTCTTCGTGGCACCGACGCAGAGGGCAACACCCGGTCGGAGCGGTGCAGCCCGCCCACTGAATGAGCGTTACTCCTTCCGGACGTTCGTAATCGGCAAGTCCAACGAGTTGGCGAGCGCCGCGGCCCACGCGGTCGCTGAAGCTCCCGGAAAGACCTATAACCCCCTGTTCATTTACGGGGCCACGGGACTGGGCAAGACCCATCTCATGCAGGCCATCGCCCACGCCGTACTGGAGCGGGACTCGGGCAGCCGGGTCGTCTACATGGGGGCGGAGCAGTTCATCAATGACGTCATCGAGAGCATTCACGGCCGTACCATGGTCGAGTTTCGGCGCCAGTATCGCGACGAGGTCGACATCTTCTTGGTGGACGACGTGCATTTCCTCGAAGGCAAGGAAATGACTCAGGAAGAGTTCTTCCACACGTTCAACGCGCTTCATGAAGCCCAGAAGCAGATCGTTCTCACATCAGACCGGCCGCCCAAGGAGATCCCGGGCCTCGAGTCACGCCTCGTCAGCCGCTTCGAATGGGGCATGGTCGCCGACATCGGCCAGCCTGACCTCGAGCACCGCATTGCCATCCTGCGAAAGAAGGCGGAGCAAGATCACCTTGAGCTCACGATTCCGGACGATGTCCTGCGCTTCATCGCCGAACATGTGCGCAGCTCGGTCCGCGAGCTCGAGGGCTCCATCATCAAGTTGTTGCTTTACGCGTCGTTGAAGCACCGTGAGGTGTCGACGGATCTTGCTCGCGAGGCCCTCGCCGACAAGATCCGCCAAGCCACCGGCACCGCGACGGCACTGCCACTCGCCCTGCCCAGCGTCGACCGCGTGCAGGAGGTCGTAGCCCGTCGATGGGGCGTCACACCCGAGGGTCTCCGCTCAAAGGCCCGCACGAAGACCCTGACGATTCCCCGGCAAGTGGCCATGTATCTGGCCCGCGAACTCCTCGGGATGCAGCTGGTCGAGATCGGCCAGGCATTTGGTGGCCGGGATCACTCAACCGTGATCCACAGTCTGACCAAGGTGCAACGGTCCATGAAGGTCGATAACCGGTTTCGCGACCGCGTCGAGCATGCGCGGCGCGAACTCGCCACCGTCGAGTGAGTGAACATGTGCAGTAGGAGTGTGGAGCACTGTGGGATCGCGTCGATTATGACGCAGCACTCCACGGCTCGTCCACAGGTGTCCACCGCAATTCACAGGCGGAAAATGCGCGAACCATCTGTTGCCGTAGGGGTTCGCACATCTGTCAACGTTTCAAGATACCCTACTAGCACTGCTAGATAGTAATAACTAATGTACTCGTAGCTTCTTTTATCCACTTCGCGGACCAGAGCATGAAGTTCACCATTACACGAGAGCGGTTACATGAGGGTCTGGTAGCGGTGGCAGCAAGTGTGCCATCGAAGACCACCCTCCCCGTTCTTTCCAACATCCTCGTCGAAGCAACGGCTGACGGTGTCCGCCTGTCGGGGACGGACCTCGACATCGCGGTGAGCACCACCGTCCCGGCCGAGGTGGATGCAGAAGGGGCAGTGACGGTCCCAGCCAAGAAACTGCTCGAAATCGTACGCGAATTGCCGAGCGCCGCGATCCGGGTTGCCGTAAGCGGGGAGCAACGGGTGAACCTGGAGTGCGGACGGTCTCGGTTCAAGCTGCTCGGAATACCACGTGAGGAGTTCCCGAACTTTCCACCGGTGAGCTTTGACGATAGCTGGTCCGTAACGTCGAGCGACCTTCAGAAGCTCATCAACCACGTGAGCTTCGCGTCCTCCACGGAGGAGAGCCGGCCCATCCTCAATGGGGTGCTTTGGGAACTGCGCTCGGACGTGATGCGCATGGTGGCGACCAACGGGCATCGGCTCGCCAGACTGGACGTGCCGGTCTCTCGCGGGACCGCCTCCGCGGACCTGATCGTCCCGCCAAAGGCGCTCGATCAAGTCCGCCGGCTCTTTGGACCGGCGGATGAGCTCGAGATCGCCCGCAGCGATAACCACTTAGGCTTCCGTACTGGGACGACGCTGGTGTTCACGCGTCTCATCGAGGGACCCTATCCGAATTACGATCAGGTAATCCCGAAGGACAACGATCGGGAGTGCACGGTGGAGAAGGACTCGCTGGCGAGTGCGCTCCGCCGCGTGGGGGTGGTGGCGAGCGATCAGACCCACCGCGTGAGATTGCAGTTCAGCGGCGGCAGCCTGAAGCTCAGCGTGAGCACACCGGATCTTGGCGAGGCGCAGGACGAGATCAGCGTCACCTACGACGGCGACCAACTTGAGATCGGGTTCAACGCGACGTATTTGCTCGAGATTCTGAAGTACATGCCGACCGATGAGGTGCGGCTCACCTTCAAGGCCCCGGAGCGGGCAGCCACGATCGAGCCAGTCGGGTGGGATGATCCTGCGTCGTATCTCTGCTTGGTAATGCCGCTCCGTTTGGTCGATTGAGGGGATAAGGCAGAGAACACGTCCTGTGCCTACCGCCCTCCAATCGTCAGCTGGCGCCGGCTGACGCCAGTGAGACTCAGTCGATCGAGGGTGTTTGATACCGGCGCGGCCACACCGGACCACAGCAAGATCCCGCGGTCCTGACCGCCAACGGTAATCCCTACCGCCCAGCGATCAACGTCGAAACCGCTGTCCAGCTCCAGCGTAGCTACGAGGCCCAGCGGAAGCCTGCCGGTTGTCGATAGCCTGAGCCCGCCGCGGTACCTCATGTCGTAACCGGAAGCACCGAGGCGTTCCGTCGCTGTCACATCCGCCGCTATGCCCAGGGAACCAGGCAGCGCGTACCAGTTGAGTGCCATGACTCCGGTAACCGGTGTTACCTGCCCTCTTGGTGCTGGCCGGCCGATGTTCTGCACGACGGCAGCGAGCCCGAGCGGCGGCAGGATCCGGTAGCGGATACCGATATTGAGCCCGCGGTGAGCCGCGGTGTCGACCGTACTCCCCTGATAGAACGTGAAGCTGGCTCCCAGTGAGCCACGGGGAAACGGGAGGGCGAGCCCGAAGCGCAGCGCACCCGTCCCGGATGCACCCGGGAAGCGATCGCGTTGGTACCCGAGCGACAGACCCCGAGTATTGAGTGCGAGGCTCCACTGTGCGAGCCTGAGGCCCTCGTCAACCGGTCGCTCCAGCGCGAACTCCGCCATCACGGATGCATTGCTCACCACAGCAAGCGCCGCGGGGTTGACCCACAAGGCCCGTACATCGTTGGCGGTGGAGGCAAAGAGGTAGTCCGCCGACCGGGGCCGGACCGCCTGTGCCTGCGCGAATGTCGTACACAGACAGGTAAGGCCCAGGACGACGACGCTCCGTTGTGGCAACGAAGAACCCTACCGCACGACCGTAAGCGTGTCGAAGCGTAGCTGCCTGATGGGAATGATTGCGCCCATGGCGGCGACGGTTGCGGTCGCGTCGGAGGTATCGGCAGAGGTACCGCCCAGGAAGCGACCGTCGGCACCGAGGTACAGCCAGCCGCGCCGCACCCCGGTACCGTCAACGGTGATGTCCTGACCGCCCTGCGCTCCGCCGCCTGAGACCGTGTAGTTCTGCACGATCGCGACTTCGAGTGCACGGGCTCCGGCGTACTCGACCCAGGAACGGGCCTCGAGTTCGGCGACCATCTCCACGTAGATGTCGAGACCCGATTCTTTCGTCGACACGTCCGTTGTGTCTGTCCAGCGATCGCCCGGGGCGGCGCCGCCAGTTGGAACACGAGGGAAGAACCGGGCAAACGCGACGGAGAATTGGCGCACCAGTCGGTTGCCGCTGTCTGGAGCCTCGAAGTCCAGCGTCTGGCCGTCCGGCGTGAGGACGCCGGTGAATGTGGCGCCGGCAGCTGCATCGAAATCCGCGCGCGTCAACCCGGGGGCTTGCCCCTCCGGAATCGAGTCCACGGTGAGTGTCAGACTGGCAGCGTCGCCGGCAGGCACGGTGACCGCGCTCAAGAAGTACCGCAGGTGGAAGTCGTTAACGCTGACCTGTCCGCCCATTTCCTGCTCGACGCTGGTGTGCGAGCGGACTTCGTACGTCACATCGAACGGGCGGTACGTGAACCGTGTGACCGCCTCTGGAGCCGGTGTCGAGGCTGCGCCGCCTCCAGTTGCGGACGTCCCGCATGCCCACGACGCGGAGAGCAGTGCGAGGGCAAAGTGGCGGTAGGGCCGCCAGGATCGATGTGGTGCGCTCATGAGGATACTCCCTGTCGTTCTAGAAGGACGTCCTTGGTGCGGCCGAAGACGGCAACCAGCTCGCCGCCCTGCGCGTTTACCCGCAAGAGCTTCCAACCCTTGCGCAGCATCTCCGCTCGCCAGCCGATGAGCCGTTGCCAACGCTGCTCGGTGGTCCTGAACACGCGCAGCTCCGCGACGCTTTCCCAGTCCGCGGGATACGGCCGCGCTGCGGCGCCGGCAGGGTCAGGTGTGCCAGCCGTCATGACGCGAGGGGGGCTACTCCGGTACCAGGGTCAATAGATCAACGAGGTCAGGGGTGGTGAAGCCGTAAGCCGAGTTCTGTTCAGCGCTGTCAACGCCGGACGGTCATCTATCTGGGGTGGCGGTCACCCGTCACCTCGAGCGGCCTACCCGCGGCTCACGCGGTCTGGGCTGGACCTCGCCGCCTATTTGGCCTTGCTCCGACTGGGGGTTGCCGCGCCGTGACTGTTACCAGTCACGCGGTGGGCTCTTACCCCACCGTTTCACCCTTACCCAACCCCTGGGGGTGGGCGGTTTGTTTTCTGTGGCCCTTTCCGTCGCCTTACGGCGCCCAGGCGTTACCTGGCAGTCTGCCCTCGGAGCTCGGACTTTCCTCAGCCCGCACAAAGGGGAGCTGCGACCGTCACGCTCCACCACCCCCCTTGGCTGTACAAGATAGCGAACCGAGGGGGTGGTGCCAAAGAGCGCTCCGGTTGCGAGCGCCCAGCTCGGATTTGACCGGGTGTTGACGGTCGGCTGCCAACGTGCGGGCCAACGCACGTGTTGGAGGGTGCTGCAATGACCAGAGGGGCGCCGGTGGTTGCCACCGTACTCGAACCGCCACACCGGCAGCGGATTGATGCCGCCGCCCACGGCCAGTTCCGATCGGTCCACGCGGAAACGGTTCGCCAAGCCCTGCATGCGGTTCGCGAGCGGCCAGTGCACGCTGTCCTGCTCTCGCCCGGCGTGGTCACGCCAAACCAGCTGCCGGGCGTGGTGTCGCTCGTGCAAGGATTCCCCGGAGTACGGACGGTGGCCTTGCTGGCCGGTCACGATCCTGCAGCCAGCGAGCGGCTGCTAGACCTGGGTGCCTGTGGAGTCCGTCGGGTTGTCGATCTGCGCGCTCGAGCGGGCTGGCAGCAGCTTCGCCGGCTGGTCGCTGATGCGGCCAGTCCAGCTGCGGCTCGCATCCTCGCGCGCGTTGTGCCGGCGCTCGGAGAGGCGACCCCGGAGTGTCGACGGTTCTTCGAGTTCCTCGTACGCCTGGCGCCCACGGTCCCGACGGTGCGGGGACTTGCCCGTCGGCTGGGTGTCGGTCCGAGCACCCTGATGTCTCGGTTCTTCCGTGCCGACGTGCCGTCCCCGAAGCGGTATTTGGGTGCCGTGCGCCTCACATACGCCGCAGGCCTTCTCGAATCGCCAGGCCTCTCGATTGCGGACGTGGCCTATCGGCTGGAGTACTCATCCCCACAGAGTATGGGGCGACACCTTCGCACGGTGCTGGGGATGACCGCCGGCGAGTTTCGCAGACGCGTCTCGTTTGAATCGGCGCTGGACGACCTCGTGGCGCGCCTGATCGTTCCCCATCGCGGCCAGCTTCGTACCTTTCGCCCACTCGCAAACGGGGTGGCGGACCTCGGACAGGTACGACTGTGACCCGAATCGGTACCGGGAGATGGTCAGGCGCGTCTGACCCTAGGCTGACGGCTCCGGAGGGAGGTCGAGGTCACGCAGCGTGACCAGCGTGTGAAGGGTGAGGCCGAACCGCTCAATGAGGTCGCGGCCGCCTTCTTCGCGATCCACCACTGCGAGCACACCCAGCACCCGTCCTTGGCTTGCACGTACGGCCTCAACTGCGCTGAGGGCAGACTGGCCGGTGGTCACGACATCCTCAACAATGACCACCGTGGCACCGGGAGCAAAGCAACCCTCGACTTGTCGCTTGGCACCGTGTGCCTTGACCTCTTTTCGCACCGTAAAAGCGTCGACCACCGGCGGGTTCGCGCGGCTCGCCTGGGCGATGGCATAGGCGACCGGATCGGCCCCGAGCGTCAAGCCTCCGACGGCCGTTGGCTTCCAGCTGGCGTCTCGGAGGGTCCGCAACCCGAGTTCCCCGATGAGGTGCAGGCCCTCCGCGGACATCGTAGTCCGGCGTGCATCGATGTAGTAGCTGGAGTGGCGGCCGGAGGCCAGTGTAAAGGACCCAACCGTTACGGAACGGCTTCTGAGGAGCCCGGCGAGGGCAGGGCGTGAGCCGGGGTGCGCGTTACGCATGCGTAACGGATGTCATAGTAGTTGTAAATACAACTACTATCCCCGGTCCTTGCTGCGGCCGCGAAACAGTGATCGGACCTTTCCGAACATACCGTTGGCCGGGCCCGAATCCTCAGCGGGCGGGAGAGGGGAGGTATCGTCCCCGTCCGCCGCCGCCGCCGCAACTTCGTCGGCGAAAGCCGTGACCGAAGGCTGTCGGTCCTTGGGGTCCCTTGCCAGCCCGCGCATGACCGCGTCTTCGAGGCGTTTGGAGAACCGCACGCCTTGGACCGCCTCGCTGAGGGGTCTGGGATCTTGCGTCAGCAGTTGCTGAAATAGCTCGCGCGGTGAGTTGCCGGTATACGGATGGTCGCCGGTGAGCAGGTAGTAGGTAATCGTCGCGAGGCTGTAGATGTCGGCGGCTTCGTCGACCAGCTCTCCCGACAGCGCCTCCGGTGCGACGTAGTTGAGCGTGCCGACGAAGAAGCCCGTCCGTGTCAGCCGCTCCGCGGAGTCAACCTGGGCATCGCGTGCGATCCCGAAGTCCAGGAGCTTCACCGTTCGCTGTTCCGGGTTGTAGATGATGTTCTCCGGCTTCAGGTCACGGTGAATGATGCCCTCGGCGTGCGACGCCGTCAGGCCGCCGGCGAGCTGTGAAATCACGTGGGCGGTGAGTGACGGAGCCAAGCGACCAGACCGGTGTACGAACTCTGAGAGAGCCTCGCCGTCGGCCCATTCCAGCGCCAGGTAATAGAGGCTCTCCTCTTCGCCATAGTCGTAGGTGCCGACCACGGCGGGATGCTGCACGCGCGAACCGTACCCCGCCTCACGGAGGAAGCGCTTGACGGCAGTGACGTCATTGCGCATCCGTTCGCGGAGGATCTTGACCGCGCAGACCCCGCGACCGGGGTGTTCGGCGCGATAGACGGTTGCGGTACCGCCTTCGCCCACGCGATCCAGGAGTCGGTAGCCAGCGACGGTGCGCCCGGTGAGATTCTCGTGAGGCATGGGGTGGCGAAAGTAAGCGTTGCACGAGAGGCCGGGCAAGTCAGACCAAAAGGAAGGGCAAGAACGACCTCGATCATGAGCTATCGGCCGTCGAGTTGGTGCGGCATGTTGGTGCTGGCATGGGTGGCCTTGGTGTCGGCCTGTGGGCCCTGGCAGCGGGTGGGCACCGACCCCGGCCCGGACCCCGGTCGCCTCGTCCCGCGGCTCTTCGATGCGGCGTCCGTGTATGCCGACATGGGCCTCTTCGCGGCCGGTGAACCGCTGCCGTTTATCGCGGGCGTCCGCTTCCTCGCAACGGAAGGCGCTGACTCCACGATGGCGGTGTTCGGCGTGTCCCTGGCGAACCGCGCGCTCTCGTTCCGCCGTGCCGGTTCAATTTTTGAGGGGCGCTATCGCGTCGAGTTCTCGTTGCGCCGCGACGGGAGGATCGTCCACCAGTCGGCCCAAAACGAAGCGGTGCGGGTTGCCAGCTTTGCCGAGACGCAACGGGCCGATGAGAGCGTGGTGTATCAGCGATTCGTCACGCTTCCCCCCGGTCCCCTCGAACTCACGATCTCGGTGCGCGACCGTAACGGCACGAACTTCGGGCGCGTACAAGGGCCGGTCGAGATTCCGACGTACGGAGCTGACGTCTCCCTCTCGTCGGTGATTCCCGTCTATGAGGCAGCGGGCCGAAACGACCGCTCCGGAGTCCCGGACCTCGTTCTCAATCCGAGGGCGACCGTTCCCTACGGCTCCGACACGCTGCGACTCTATCTCGAGGCCTATGGCGTGCCACCGGGACGAGCGGTTGTGCTGCGGGCGGTGTCGCGCGAGGCGGCGCCGGTGGAGGTTTGGCGCGATACGCTGACGGTGGAACCGCCCGCCTCCTTTCGTGGGTTCGTCATTCCGGTGGCGCCGGAACAGCTTCCCATTGGCGTGCTGCTCGTCGAAGCGTTCGTCTCGGGCGGAGAGGATTCCGTGCGAACGGTCGCCCTCGTCAGTTTCTCCGAACAGTGGGTCGTTGCCAACTTCGACGAAACACTGTTCCTCCTGAAGCACTTCGGGTCCGAACAAGCCTTGGAGGAACTTCGCGCCGCCCCGCCGGAAGAGCGGCCCGGTCTCTGGGCGGCCTTTTGGAAGGCAACCGACCCGAATCCCCAGACCCAGGAGCATGAGGCGCTCGAGGTGTACTTCCGTCGGCTGCAAGAGGCGAACCGGGCGTTCCAGGAAGGCGGCGAGCCCGGATGGCTGACGGATCGGGGCGAAGTCTTCATCACGATTGGCCCCCCCGACGAGATCTTCGACTCCAGCTCGGACCTGCAGGATCGCAGCGGTCAGCGGATCATCCGCTGGACGTACATCGCCGACCGGTTGGTGTTGGATTTCGTCGACGACACGGGCTTTGGACGCTTCCGTCTCACCTCGTACTCGCGATCCGAGTATCAGCAGGTACTGGGCCGCATTCGCCGGGGTGGCTGAGTCCTGAGGCGCCTCCCCGTTCTGTTGGCAGCCGTAGGTCTCCTTGGGGTCTCGAAGTCCGCGTGGTCCCAGGCCACACCGCCGTTCGCGGATTACTCGAATGCGTCATGGCACTCGGTCGCGCGACTGCGGGACACGGTCGCGGCGGATCAAGCGCCCGTGGGCCCAGCAATGGACTTGGCGCGGGCGGAGTTGGCGCTGAATCGGCCGGGACGGGCACGCGCCATTCTTCTGCCGATCGTTTCGTCCGACTCTGCCAACGTCGTTGCATTGACGCTGCTCGGAACTGCCGAGTACCACTTGGCGCAGTTCGAGGTCGCAGGACGGCTCTTCTCGCGGGCGACCGAGTTCACCGAGGGGCGCGAACGCGGTATTCTCGCGGCGCGCGCGGGGGATGCGTTTGAGCGAGCAGAGGACCATGCCCGCGCAGCGTCGCACTATCGGGCTGCCGCCGGGTTGCTTGTGCCGATTGCAGACTGGTTGGCGGTGCGAGAGGCACGGGTAGTCGACGAGCCCATTCGAGCCCTCGACCTCTTGCGTCGCACGCCCCCGGAGGCCGAGCGGTTCGCCTCGCGTGTTCGCGCACAGGTCTTCCTGGACGCTGGTGACTCGACACGGGCCATGACGGCGCACGGCCGCGCCGAAGAGTGGACTCTCGCAACCGACCTCGCCCTCGCGGTCGGCGACACGCTGGCGGCGCGGCGGTTTGCCTACGAAGGCATTGGCGCAGCGGACGGGCCCGTGGTGCAGGCCAGTCTCGCCCATGTGGAAGCGGCGTTTCCCCCTCGCTCGCCTGACGAGACCTATTGGGTGGCAAACGCCTACCGGCGCACCGGCGATGCGGAAATGGCCCTGCAGGCGCTACGGCAACTGGCGGAAGCCGGCGATTCCTCCGGTGCTACCTTGCGGCGCATTGGCGATCTGCTGTCGGGCAGCGGCAAGACGCGTGAGG
This sequence comes from Gemmatimonadota bacterium, assembly GCA_039588295.1. Taxonomy (GTDB): domain Bacteria; phylum Gemmatimonadota; class Gemmatimonadetes; order Gemmatimonadales; family GWC2-71-9; genus JAOTVV01. Next base: position 181,653 of record JBDHAB010000001.1, on the reverse strand, counting down.
CGGTGGATGTCTACGCTCGTGCCGCCACGCGCGGCGGCGCGGACGGGATGCTGGCCGCGTACCGCCGCGCGAGGGCGCTGTCGCGGGTCGGCCGGGCCGCGGAGGGCTATGCCGCCCTCGCCGAGTTCGCCGATCGGTACCCAGGCCACGCCAACGCACCGCTCACGTTGTACCTGGTGGCCAGTTGGCACGGCCGTTCCGGTCGCGCATCCACGGCGGACAGCGTGTACGTGACCGTTTCGCAACGTTGGCCGACAGCCACCTACGCGGGTCGCGCGCGTATGGCGCTCGCGTCGTCCGCGCTCGCTCGCGGTGATACCGCCGGCGCGATCGGATGGTATCGGGCTGAGGTGGAAAGCGGTACTACCGAGACTCGGGCGGCGCGGTTCTTCCTGGCGCAACTGCAGGCAGCGTCGGGTGACACGGCCAGCGCGTTGGTGGTGTGGACGAGACTCGCCACGGTAGACTCGCTGGGATACTACGGGACGATTGCCCGTGGCGCGGCGGGGATTACCGAGCCGAACTTCGCGGTCCGCGGCGAGCGACGAGCGATGCCGGCGGTGGCGGTGACGCTGCGCCGCCTAGACCTGCTGACGGAAGCCTCGCTTCGCGAAGAGGCGGACGAGGTGGTGCAACGTCAGATGGCGCGCCGTGAGATGCCTGCCGACGAGGCACTCGCGCTGGCGGAAGGCCTGATCGACCGTGGGTGGGTGCAGGAAGGTGTGACACTTGGCTGGCGCGCCTCCCGACTCCGCACGCTGAACGACGAGCACGTGCTACGGGTTGTGTTCCCGTGGCCCTTGCGTGCTCTCATCGAGGAAGAGGCAGCCGAGCACGATGTCGACCCTCACTTGCTCGCGGCCCTGATTCGCCAAGAGTCGAACTTCCGCCCCCAGGTGGTGTCTCGGGCCGGCGCTCGCGGGTTGATGCAGCTGATGCCGGCAACGGCGCGGGGGCTTGCGCGCCGCCACGGGATCGAGTGGGACCCCCGGCTCCTCACGACGGCGGGTGCGAATCTCCACCTTGGGGCCGCGCACCTGGCTGCGCTGCTGCGCATGTACGACGGCGACGTCATCGCAGCACTTGCGGCCTACAACGCGGGTGGTACGCCGGTAGCCCGTTGGCTTCGATACCCGGAAGCGAAGGACCCCGCGCGGTTCGTCGAGCGCATCCCCTACGTAGAGACGCGAGGGTATCTGCGCTCGGTGCTGCGGAACTGGTCGTTGTATCGCGGGCTCTACCCACCCGCGCCTGCGCCCGCTGGCGGCGGACGGTGACCGACGGAGTGTTGCGCCGAACGCTACATACCGCGAGCGCGGCCGTGCTGCTGCTTGTTCCGTGGATGTCGTGGACTGTTTGCCGCAACGTGATTTTCGGTGCCGCCCTGCTGGCCGTCGTGGTGGAAGCGGTGCGCCTCCGGGTGCCGCGGATCGGGCGAGCGCTGATGTCTGCCGTGCCCGTCTACCGGGCGGCCGAGGGAGAGCGACCCAGCGGCGCCATGTGGCTCGCGGTCGGGTATGCGCTGGCGGCGTTGTTTGCGCCGCCAGCGTCGGTCGCCGGTATTCTCGTGAGCGCTACCGCCGATCCGGCGGCGTCCTGGATTGGGTCCACCGCACCAGCTCGCCGCGGGAAGACGTGGCGAGGCAGCGCCGCGCACCTGGTCGTGGCCGCAGCCGTCCTGGCGGCGTGCGGCGTTCCGTGGTCCCTGGTGGTGGGCGCTGCTGCGGTGGCGACCGCCGTCGAACGCTGGGTGGCACCGGTGGATGACAACCTCGTCGTCGCACCGGCGGTCGCGGCAACCGTGGCATGGTTCCAGTAGCCACGCACGCCTAGGCTCCACGCACTATCTTCACCCGCATGCCGCAGGGCTCGTTGCCCAGACTCTTCCTCATCGACGGCTACGCCCTGATCTACCGGGCGTTCTTCGCGATGATCAGCCGCCCGCTCCGGACCAGTCGTGGTGAGAACACCTCTGCCGCGTGGGGGGTCGCCAACTTCCTCCATCGGCTTTTTGCCGAGCACGACCCCCAATACGTCGCGTGGGTGCATGACGCGGGGACGTCCTTCCGCACCGAGGTGTTCGCCGACTACAAAGCAACCCGCGAGAAGCTCGACGACGAGCTGCAAGAGGACTTCGATCGTTCGGTCGAACGGATCGAGGAGCTACTACGGCGTTTCTCCGTCTCGCTCGTGACGGTCGACGGGTACGAGGCCGACGACGTGATTGGCACGCTGGCGACGCAGGGGGCCGACGCCGGCATCGACGTCGTGATTGTGTCGGGTGACAAAGATTTCTATCAGCTCATTGGCCCCCGTGTCTCGCTCTTGAACCCGGGACGCCGGGGACCTGGCGGGGTGGAGGAGCACTGGGTCGATCGCTCGAACGCCCACGAACGACTCGGCGTTCCGCCGGAACAGGTGATCGACTACCTGGCGCTCGTGGGTGACTCCTCCGACAACGTGCCGGGTGTTCGGGGGATTGGCGACAAGACGGCGCGTGCGTTGATCGAGACGTTTGGCGACCTCGAGTCCATCCTCTCGCACGCCGGTGAAGTGAAGGGAAAGCGTGCCCGTGAAGCGCTGCTCGGACAGGGAGACAACGCTCAGCTGAGTCGCCAGCTGGTAACGATCCACCGCGATGTCCCCGTGGTCCTCGATCTCGAGGCGTTCAGGTCCCGGCCGCGCAACGATGAAGCGCTCGGGGAGTTGTATGCAGAGCTCGAGTTTCACTCCCTCCAACAGAAGCTGGAGGTCCGGGCGACGCGGACGCCGACGTCCCCCGCTCGGGCAGTTCACATCGTGCGGGTCGACGAGATCGGCTCGGTGGTGGAAGCGGGACGGGGCGGCGCGGTCTCGGCCGTCGCCGTCGCAGCGACCGGACCGGATCCGTTGCAAGGTGAGTTGGTCGGCCTGGCGCTCGCGTCGCTGGGTGAGCGGGCATGGTACTTCCCGCTGGCACATCAGCCGGCCCAGGGCGATCTGGTCGGGGGGCAGGCGCACGTTGGTCTTCCACCACTGAATGATCCACGCATGGCCCCCCTTGTCGAGTTGCTGGAGGATGCGGGGCACCGAAAGGCCGGGCATGATGTGAAGCATCTGCGGCTCGTATTTCGTCGCGCGGGGGTGGAGTTCGCCGGCGTCGAGTTCGACTCGATGCTGGCAAGCTTCGTGCTCGACCCGGGGCGACGGTCACACGCGCTCGAGGACCTCGCACTGGAACACCTAGGCACCCGGCTCCGGTCGTCCGAGGCCCTGCTCGGAAAGGGCAAGTCGGGTCGTTCGTTGGGCGAGGTCTCGCCTGAGCAAACAGCAGCATTCTGCGGCGAGGCAGCACTTGCCGTACTCGCCCTTCAGGACTGCTTCCGCCCCCAGCTCGTGCAACAGGAACTCCTTGCGTTGCTCGAGGAATTGGAGCTCCCGCTGATCGAAGTGTTGGCTGATATGGAGTGGCGGGGCATCGCGGTCGACACGGGGCTGCTGGGCGAGCTCTCCAAACAGTTCGGGGCGGAACTGGACGAGATCAGCAAGGCGATCCGTGACGCAGCGGGCACGGAGTTCAACATCAACAGCACACCCCAGCTACGGCACGTGCTGTTCGAAAAGCTGGGACTGCCGGTGCTCAAGAAGACGAAGACCGGACCCTCGACCGATGCGGATGTGCTGAGCGAACTCGCGGCCATGGGGCATGAGCTGCCCCGACTGCTTCTGGCGTATCGGGAGCTGGCGAAACTGTGCTCGACGTACGTGGATGTGCTGCCACAGCGCGTGAACCCGGCCACGGGCCGAATCCACACGGATTTCAGTCAGACCGGTGCGGCGACGGGTCGGCTGTCCTCGTCGGAACCCAACCTGCAAAACATCCCGGTTCGCACAACCCGGGGCGAACAAATCCGTCGCTGTTTCGTGCCGGTGTCCGGTGCGCAGCTCGTTGTCGCTGATTATTCGCAGATCGAGCTTCGGCTGCTCGCCCACCTGTCTCAGGACGAAGCATTCATCGATGCGTTCCAACGTGGGGGTGACATTCACCGCGAAACGGCGGCCATCATTTTCGACGTGTCGCTCGACGGCGTGACATCGGAGATGCGGGCTCAGGCCAAGACGATCAACTTCGCCACGATCTACGGGCAGGGAGCGTTCGCGCTGAGCCGGCAGCTGAGCATCTCGCAGGAGGAAGCGCGGGAGTTCATTGACCGGTATTTCGAGCGGTTTCGGGGCGTGCGCCGTTTTCTCGATGACTGTATCGCGCGCGCCCGCGAGGACGGGTATGTGGAAACGCTGTTCGGGCGTCGGCGCTACATCCCAGAGTTAAAGGACCGAAGCTACAGCATCCGGACGTTCGGGGAACGTGTGGCGATGAACTCACCGCTGCAGGGTTCCGCGGCCGATCTGATCAAGCGGGCGATGATCAACATAGATCGGGTCCTCTGGGAGGCACGGCTGACAAGTGGCATTCTGTTGCAGGTGCACGATGAGTTGGTGCTGGAGTCGCCGGTCGACGAGGTGACCGAGACGAGCGAGATCGTGAGGCGGGAGATGGTGGGTGCCGCGGAGTTGTCCGTGCCGCTCCTCGTCGACATCGGAGTTGGCCCCAACTGGCTCGAGGCCAAGTCCTAGGCGGTTGTCACGACCTAGGTGCCGTGGGCATCTTCCCCCAGTATGAAACCTTCGCGCCGAAGGTCTGTCGGATTCACGCTGATCGAGCTCCTGATGGCGATGACCATCGTCGCGCTCCTCGCGGCGATTGTCGTGCCGCAGTACCGCGGTTTGAGGGAGCGGGGCTATGTGACCATGCTGAAGTCCGACATAAGGAACTTGGCGGTGATCGAGGAGTCGTACTTCTACGACGTCACCGGCTACACGGCGGATCTCGGTGTGTTGTCTGCGCGAGGCTTGGTCACGAGCCCCAACGTGGTAATCCAAGTCCGCGAGGCCACGGCAATCGGCTGGTCGGTGACGGCCTCTCACTCGGCCACGCTGCGGCAGTGTCACCTGTTCGTCGGGTTCGCCGCTCCGGTCGGCTCGGCTTCGGAGGCGGGCCGGATCGACTGCGGGTGATGACGTGGCGGCGGTCTGCGCTCTGGCGTGAAGGGGTTGCCCACGCGCTGGGCGGCGGCCTCTGGCTCCACCCGTTCACGCTGCGCGGGGAACAGTGGGCCCACTTGGTGTCGTCCGATCGCGCGGCGCTGCTGCGGGCCGGTGAGCGCCTCGGCATGCGACCGGAATGGTTGCAGTACCGACCGCTCAAACACCCTCGTACCGGCGCGCGAGTCGCGGCTTGGCACTGGGACCTCAGGGGTCCTCGTCTGAATCGGGCATTTCTGCTGGCAGGGCCTCGGGTTCCGTCGGCGTCCGCCCGGGACCGTCCTCGGTCCGGTCCCTAGGCCGCCGTATACCCGGCCACCAGTTCCAGCTGCCGGCAATGTGCATGAAGGCCGGCACCAACACCATGCGCACCAGTGTGGCATCGAGCAGGACGGCTGCGGCCAACCCGAACCCGAGGAGCTGAGCCGCGAGGACCCGCGAGAAGCTGAAGGTGCCGAAGACGATGATCATGATTGCGGCGGCGCTGGTGATGACCGACGCCGTCGCCGTCAGGCCTTCCATCGTTGCCTGGTCGTTGCGCCCGGTGCGGTCGACCGCCTCCTTGATGCGTGAGAGCAGGAACACCTCGTAGTCCATGCTCAGGCCAAACACGACGGCAAACACCAGGATCGGGACGATGACGTAGATGGCCTCGGTTCCGCGTGCCAGGCCGAACAATTGCGCGCCGAACCCGTGTTGAAAGACAAACACCAACATCCCGAACGCCCCCGCCACAGAAAGGCAGTTCATCACGACGGCCTTGATCGGAACGAGAATCGATTGGAATGCGACGAACAACATCAGGGCGGTTGTGACGAGGACGAGAACGATCACCGTGGGAAACTGTCGGAGCACGGTGTCTTGGAGGTCCACGCTGCTGGCCTGGAACCCCCCGACGAACACGCTGACGGAGTCGAGACCGGTGATTCCAGCAGTGGTCAGCTGCCGAATGCGTCGCACGACGTCCATGGAACCCGTAGTCGAGGTCGTGTCGTGGAGGATCGCGTCGACCAGCGTTGTTCGGCCGTCTTCGGAGAGATAGGCTCCATAGAACTCCGGCGCGCGATTGCGTGCGGCCTCGAGGTCGCCGTAGAGCATTGAATAGCGCAGCGCCGACATGCCGGGCTCGATATCGACCACGCTTCGGACCTGCGCTACGCGGCGGTCGGCCCGCAAAGAATCGGACAGGCGCTTGAGCCCACGGAGGAATCGGGTTCCCACAATGCGTTCCGCTTCCGGGGCCTGCACGACCAGCCGTATCGGCTGGAGCGCGCCGCGTGCACCAATTGCATCGAGCGCGCGCACCCCGTCGGTGGACTCGGTGTTGGACGGAAACCAGCCCTCTCGGGGAAGGCCGATGCGGATCTGTGCCAGCGGCCAGGTGATGGTGCCCACGACGATGCCGCCCAATACCAGGGCGCGCCACGGGTGATGGCCGAGCCACCTGGCCCACCGCTCCCAGCCGGTGGGCGCGTGGTACCATGCGAGGCGTTTCGCGAGCCAGCGGGGCCGGTCGATTGCGCGGCCGATCAGGGAGAGCGCTCCGGGGAGCAACGTCACGGAGAGCAGCACCGCAACGGCAACGACGGCCAAGCCGCCTACGCCAACCGAGCGGGTATCGGCGGTGGGGGTGACGAGGAGCGCGCCGAAACCGAGCATCACGGTAAGCCCGCTGGTCACGACGGCGCGGCCCGCCGTCAGGATCGTCCGCTCTGCTGCCTCCCTGGGCCCGCGCCCGCGGTTCAGTTCCTCGCGGAATCGCGTGACGATGAAGAGGGAATAGTCGATCCCGACACCCAGGCCGACCATCGACACGATCGTCAACACGAAAATGGACATCGGATAGAACGCGGCCACGACGTGCACGATGCCGAGCGCGCACACGATCGCCAGGACTCCGACGAAGAGTGGGAGCATTGCAGCCACGAGCGCGCCGAACGCGAGCACGAGGACAATAGCCGCGATGGGTAACGCCTTCCGCTCACCCCGACGCGTGTCCTCTTTGCTGACGGTGCGGAGGTCGTATTCGAGCGCCGGACCGCCGGTCACGTGCACTTCGTAGTCCGCCGCCCAGGAAATCCGGTTGAGGGTGCCGTGGATTGCGTCGCGGAACGGTGGCACGAGATCGACCGGACTCTGGCTCAGGTTCGTCTGCACCGCCGCGACGAAGAAGGTGGTTCGACGGTCCGCGCTGAGCAGCGTCGTGTCGCGAGCCGTGAGGAAAGAGAGCACCTGCCCGATGTAGGGCTCGAGCCGAGCCTGCAAGGTGAGCGAATCCAGCAGGGCCCGATACGGAAGGCTGTCGATCGGTACGGAGCCGCTCATAGTGACGATGAAGAAATCGGTCACCGGAGACGGAAACGCGCCCGTGATGAGATCGGTGGCGCGTTTCGACTCGGTTTCGTACAGCGTTTCACCTTCGACACGCAGAACGTCATGCACATGGAGCGCACGCGGCAACGCCAGTGCCGCGAGGAGCAACCAGACCGCAATGAGCGCAAGACGGAAGCGAACGATGGCGCGGCACAGCCGCGGAATCACGGCGTGCTCCTGGCGCTCGACGCCGCGCCGCCGCCACACCACACCACGCAGATTGTCGAGATCGTCACTCTGATCAGCTTGCTGTCTCGTACCACCGGGGAGAACAAAGAGATGGGAATGATAGACCCCCAAGCCCCGTGATGCCAGGAGCTTGCATCGCGACGGACTGGTCAGCGCCGAGGTGGGGGGTCGAGCGCCGTCGAGTCACCGCCAGCCGCGAGAACGATCCGCAAGGCGAACTCGGCGTACCGTCCGAGCCCGCCGAAGGGGAACGCGTCGGACCAGTGATCACTGGCCCGATGATAGTGGTCCCAGCGTCGCCGAAGCGCGTTGCTGCTGTCCGATGAGAGACCGTCGTAGGGCTCGGACCCCGGAATGATGAACACGGCGGGCACGCCCTCCCGATGGAACGGGAAATAGTCGGAGTTCGGGCGCGCAGCCGAGGTCCTGACCTGCCACCCCATGCCGTCGGCGACCGCGATCGCCAGTCCGCCAAGCCCGGCGCTGTCGACTCCCGCGAGCCGCCAACTCACCGGTAGGCCGGGCGGCGCGCCAGCATCGAGATTGATGACTGCGGCCGTGCGATTGAGGGGCCACAGTGGATGGGTGACGTAGTAGTCGGATCCCAGGAGGCCGCGCTCTTCGGCCGCGGGGAACAGGAACAGCACCGAGTGGCGAAGCGGGCGATGCCGTACGAGGGCCTCGGCCACAGCAAGCAGCATCCCCACGCCGGCAGCGTTGTCCGAGAACCCGTTGTAGACGGAATCGCCCGAGGCGTCCGGAACGCTCACCCCAAGGTGGTCGTAATGCGCTGTCAGCACGACTGCCGTGTCGCGATCTCGAGCAGCCGTGCCACGCAACCGGCATCCCACATTCACATCGTCGACTGGTTCGGTTTCGAGCGCGAGTTCAACCCCGACGGTCCAGTCGAGCAGTTGAGGCAACGGCTTGCCATCTCGATTCAGGGTCGCTGCCGACAACAGCGTACCCGCCACGCGCGGGCCACCGATCACCGAAGGCAATCGTGGCAGAAACGATGATCGGACCGCTGAATCGCGGTGGTAGAGCCTCGTTGGCCCGCGGCTGCGGACATACAACTCGAAGGTCTCCTGGTCCGGAATCAAGTGGAGCATCGCCGCAGCCCCGCGCGCGACCAATGTGTCGGCGGCGGCACCGCGCACGAGCCCTGCGGTCACGACGACCCTCCCGCGAACGTCGGCGTTGCCGAGGGCGCCTCGAGTAATCTCTCGTTCACTGCCTGCGAACACAGCGAGGCCGGCGAAGTCGACCAACGTCGGCTGCGCCCCGACGTTCGGGAGGAAGTCGGTGGGGTAGCCGAACGCAACGTGACCACGCGGGGATGTCAGTGTGAGGCTGGATCCGCTTCCGATCGAGGCCCGTTCGAGCGGCACCACCTGTAGATACTCGTCGCCAAGGGGAGTGAGGCCGAGCGTTCGACACTGACTCGCGATGTAGAGCGCGGCCAGCTGTGCGTCACGCGTGCCCGCCGCCCGTCCGCGCAACAGATCGTGTGCGAGGAAGTATGTGTGCGCCTTGATCGCCAACGTATCGACGACTGGTGCCTGCGCCCTGGCGTCAGGCAACGCAAGAGAGAGTGTGAGGAGTGTGAAGCAGCACGAGGCTCGGCTCACAAGCGACCGTTCCATCAGAGTTGTGTGTGTTATCGTCAGCGTACTACAATAGGTCAAGTCCTTTGCGCAACCGGGGGGTGGATCCTGACGCGAAACACGCGGTATGCCCAAAGAGAGCAACCTGTCGGTCCAGATCATGGCGCTCGTTAACCTCTTCCTGTTCGCTCTCTCCCTCAGTCTGCAAGTTGGGCCCCGCCAGGCCGTTGATCGCGCCATGACCGATGGGGTGCGGGACGGCGTGTTTCCGGGTGCGGTGGTCGTGATTGGCACGGCGGACTCCGTTCTGCTGGCGCGAGGCTACGGTCACTTCACGTGGTCGCCGGACTCGCCGACGCCGAGACCCGACAGCACCCTGTACGACCTCGCGTCCCTGACCAAAGTGGTGGCGGTGACGCCGGCCGCGATGATCCTGGCACTTGAGAACCGACTCGACTTGGATCGCGCGGTAGGAGCCTATCTTCCCAAGTTCTCTCCGGGGGACGCGCAGGACCGTGTCACGGTTCGTCACCTTCTCGAACACCGATCCGGGCTCCGAGCGTTCCTCCCGCTGCATGAGCGAGCCAGGACTGCCGAAGAAGCGCGGCAACTCGTGCTGTCGGAGCCCTTGCGGTTCGAGCCGGGGGGGCGCGTCGTGTACAGTGACTTGAACGCGATGCTGCTGGGGTGGGTTGTCGAACGCATCGTGGGGACGTCGCTCGACCGTTTTGTGACCGAGCGCGTCTTCTCGCCGATCGGCATGACCCAAACGCTGTTCCGACCCCCACGGTCGCTCCGAGCTCGCATCGCGCCGGTAGGCCTGTGGCGGGGGCATGCGATTGCGGGCGAGGTGCACGACCAGAATGCGGCGCGGTTGGGTGGAGTGTCGGGTCATGCCGGACTCTACAGCACGGGTGTCGACCTCGCGCGCTACGCCCAAGTGCTCCTGCGCGGTGGTGTGACGGCTGACGGTGTCCGGCTGTTCCGTCCGGGTATCGTTCAACACTTCACGCGGCGCGGCGCAGGGAATCGGGCGTTGGGCTGGGAGGTTCGGGATACGACGAGCGTCGGCAGCGCGGGCTCGTTACTCTCTTCGGCTGCCTTCGGCCATGGGGGCTACACCGGCACGTCCGTGTGGATCGACCCGGTACATGGGCTGTTCGTCGTCATTCTGACAAATCGCGTGTTTGCTCCGCGGACGGGGGGGTCCGTTGCCAAGCTGAGGCGGATCCGCGGTCAGGTGGCTGACGCTGCGCTGACGCTGCGGGAGGAAGTCTGCGGTATTCTTCGTACGGGTGAAGAACGCGGATGCTAGTCGCCGGGCTCGTCGGTGCTGTACCGGTCGCGCCGGCGGCACCCACGCTCATCTACGATGACGCGTGTGGTTTCTGCCGGCGGTGGGTAGCCCGGGCCAAGCGGTTGGATGGGCGTGATGCAGTCCGCCTCGTCCCTGTGGCCGCACCCCGCGCGAGTACACTCTCGGGCCAGTCGCGAGAGCGGCTACGGCAGGCCGCCCATTTTGTGCGCCCCGACGGATCGGTGTTCGCCGGAGCTGCAGCGGTGCGAGAGTTGTCCCGCTATCTGCGAGGTGGATGGATCGTGCGGGCAGTACTTGGTCTGCCGGGGGTCATGCCGCTGGCCGAGCGCAGCTACGCGGCGGTAGCCCGGCGATGGGGACCCGTGCGGTAGTCCCGTGGGTAGGTTCAGGGGTGGCGTTGACGAGCCCATGGGCGGGAAGAGTCATGGACGGGGGATCGGATGACAGAACAACAACCCGATGAAGCACACCCCACGGTCGACGAGGCCGCGGTGCATCAGGTCCTCAGGCGGGTGAAGGACCCTGAGGCGGGCTTGAACATCGTCGATCTGGGCCTGATTTACGACGTCTCGGTCGACGAAGGCAAGGTGGACGTCAAGATGACACTGACGTCGCCAGGATGTCCGGCCGGAGGCCAGATCATGGGCGACGCCGATACGGCGATCAGGGCGTTGGATGGTGTCGAGGACGTGCGGATCGAGTTGGTGTGGGAGCCGTATTGGACACCGGAACGGATCGACCCCAAGGTGCGAGCGTTCCTCGGGTTCTAGTCGCTGCTATCCCTGCACCGCCGCCAGGAGGTTCTTCTCACCCAGGACCTCCCGCTGCCAACGGCGCAGTTCCGCAATCCGGTCCAGGTCAGCCGTGGACTTCGGAATCTCCCGCGCCAGCCCCTGCAGAGTTCCGTTTGGGCAGACCAGTCCAGGATCCAGGCGGACCGTTTCGGCGCAACCATTCCTGAGCCGCTTGAGCCGCTCGAGTCGAGCCTCGTATCCCGCATCGGGGACGTGCCGGCGGGGGCGCTCGATTCGCGGTAGCTCGGAATCCGGGACGCGGAGTCCAGCCTGAATCGCAGCGAGCAGGTCGCGACCGTGACGCCGCACGATGGACTCCGCCATGCCGGGGACCTGCGCGAGGCCACTGCGTCGCTTTGGCGCGGCCCGGGCTAACTCCACGAGCGCGGTGTTGCTCACGACACGAAACGGCGCACGGTCTTGGGCGCGCGCCATCCGGTCCCGCCACCGGTACAGCTGTTGGAGGATCGCCCGCTGCCGGCGGGGCAGACTCTTGGCGCCCCGGATACGGAGATAGTCCTCCCCGTGGTCGTTCGTATTGCGAACCCAGCGCAATTCTTCGAGACGGCGAAACTCCTCTTCGGCCCAGTGCAGTCGCTCAAGTTCTTGGAGCCGGCCGACGAGCACCTCGCGGAGCTTCAAGAGGTGCCTGGTGTCGTCGGCGGCGTACGCTGCCATCTCAGGCGGAATCGGACGTCGGGACCAGTCGGCCCTCTGGTGGCGCTTGTCGAGCCGCACCCCAAGATGCCGCTCGAGCAGCGATCCGAGCCCCACACCGTCCTCTCCGGCCAGCTGAGCGGCGAGCCGTGTGTCGAACACCTGTCGGGCACGGAACCCGTAGTCGCGGTCCAGCACGCGCAAGTCGTAGTCGGCATCGTGGAGGACGATCTCGAGCGCCGGATCCGAGAGGAGCGCACCTATGGGGCTCAGGTCCGAAACCTCGAGCGGGTCAATGAGTGCGGTCTCCTGGTCGGAACTCACCTGGACGAGATAGACCCGATCCACATAGCGATGATATGAGGCGGACTCGGTATCGAGCGCGAGGCGCCGTCGCGCCGCCAGTCTCGCCACCAGCGACTCGAGCTCGGTGCTCGTAGTGATGAACGTTGCCGGTTCAGCCTTCAGCACGCGCGAATCTACACACTGTCGAGACGGTGTGGAAAAGGTGTAAGTCGTTGTGTTCAAGAACGCTGGAACACGCCAAGCACAGCCACCGACGGCACACTAACACGACACCGAAAAGACAGCGCCAATTGCTGTAATCCCCCCACGGTAACGTGCGTCCTCTCACCTGGCCACGTCGCGGCTCGTGCATCCATTGCTGCCATCGAAGTTCTGCCTGCCCGTTAGCATCACCAGGCAATCCAAGAATCTGCATTGGTTGTCCGGACCTCTTCAGACGCTAAGTTTACCCACCCCTGCCAGTCGGTGAAGCGCGTGAGCCCAGTCCGTTCCGTCGCGTTGCGGGTCCTGCCACCTGACTGTGATGCGCGTGGGCACGTGACCCAGGAGGCTGTTCTCCGGTTGTTCGAGCGGGTGCTTTGGGAGGCGCTTGCCGAAGGCCCAGGGGCAGACGCGTTCGGGCAACACGGCGTTTGGCCGGTCGTCCGCAAAGCGACTCTCGAATACCACGCAGAAACTCCGTCCGGCACCGTCCTGTGCTTCGAGACGGTGTTGACGCACCACGGGCGCACGAGCTTCACGCTGCACCACACCGCCCGACGACAGACCGATCAGGGTCTCGTGGCGGAGGCCGACTTTGTGTTCGTCTGTCTCGGCGAGGACCGGACGCCGATGCCGGTCCCGAGGGCGATACAGCATGTCTTCGGTGCGCGTCACTCCGTGCGCGCGGGTGCATTCCAGCACATGATCGTGCGCGGGGTTGCCACGGCGGTCGACGTGCAGGGTGATGGGCCTCCCATGCTGTTCATTCACGGGTTCCCGCTCGACCGGACGATGTGGCGCGACCTGATCGCGCCGCTGACCGGGCGCCGGCGCGTTGCCCCGGACCTCCGGGGTCTCGGCCTGAGCGATGTGCCGGAGTCCGGTTACTCCATGCAGGAATACGCGGACGACATGGGCGCGCTGCTCGACGTCCTCGGTCTCGAGCAGGTGGCAGTCTGCGGGCTTTCCATGGGCGGATACGTCGCCCTCGAAATGATGCGTCGGCACAAGGACCGTGTGCGGGCGCTCATTCTCATGAACACCCGCGCTGAGCCCGATGATGACGAAGCGAGGGCCGGACGGGATGAGATGATCCAGTTGGTGCAGCGTCAGGGGCCCGCAGCCTTGGCGGACCTCCTGCTGCCCAAGCTCCTCGCACCCACGTCGTTAGCAACAACGCCCGATGTAGTGGAGCGGGTTCGCACCATGATCACGAGTAGTCCGGCCACGGGGGTTATCGGTGCACTCTCGGCGATCAAGCAGCGTCCGGACTCAAGGCCCGACTTGGGCGCGATCACCGTCCCGACGCTGGTCGTGGCTGGTCGTGAGGATCAACTTATTCCAGCAGAGTCGTCGCGATTCATGGCAGACCGCATTCCCGATGCGCATCTGACGATGATCGCCGGCGCCGGCCACCTGTCACCAATGGAACAACCGACGGCGACCAGCCGAGTGATTAGCGAGTTCCTCGAGTCCTTGGACTGAACAACGGTGGGAGAGCCTCAGACGGGCACGGTTTCGCGAAGCGCTGGTTCGCCGCAGCGTCCCTCGGAAGCGTAGTGCTTCTGCCATTCCGCTTCGAGGCAGAACGGGTCGAGGCCAGTGGGACGATCCACGATGAGCACCCCGTCGAGGTGGTCGATCTCATGCTGCAGCAGCTCGGCCAGCTCACCCTCGGCATCGACGGTATGACCTCGTCCGGCGAGGTCGGTGTAGGCCACCTGGACGCGGTACGAACGCTGCACCCGCACGCGCAGCCCAGGTATGGAGAAGCAGTCATCCCAGACTGCGAAATCCCGGGTGCCGATGTCAACGATCTCGGGATTGACGAGGAACCACGGCCTGTCGGTCTCGATGTACACGACCCGCATGGGTGCGCCGATCTGTGGAGCAGAGAGTCCCCGGCCTTTCCCGTGCTGCTGCTTGAGGTCGCGCAGTGTGTCCTGGAGGTCGTCGGCGACGACGCGAACCGCCGGCGAACGGACCTTATTGACGGGCTCGCAGCGGGCTCGCAGGATTGGGTCACCAAGAAGACGGACTGGTCGAATGGCCATCGTGTGCCTCAGGAACGGGGTTCTTTGGGCTCCCCAATCTAGGGATTTCCGATGATTGCGGCCATCATCCTCGCCGCGGGCGGCTCCGAGCGAATGGGCCAGCCAAAGGCGGCTTTGACGCTTCGCGGGACGACATTTCTCGGCGCCATCCTGGGCGCCTGCCAGGCTGCTGGCGTCAATCGGCGCGTCGTGGTGGTCGGCGCCGGATTCGACAACTTGTTTTCCGAAAACGACTTGAGAGGTGCCACGGTGCTACTGAACCCCGCCGTGGAATCCGGGCCCATCGGATCGATCCGCATCGCCGTTCAGCACCTTGTCAACCATCCGGTTGAGGCAGTCGTAGTCTGGCACGTGGACCGCCCGCACATCGCGATCGCCACTCTGGAGTCGCTGCTGGACCGTTTTCGCGACGGCGAGAGCGCGATCGTGCTGCCGGCTTACCGTGGCCGACGGGGCCATCCCGTGGTGTTCGCTCGGGCCGTCTTCGACGAGCTGCTGACGGCCCCCAATGACGAAGGGGCCCGTGCGGTCGTTCGCGCAGACCCCTCGCGAGTTGCGGTCGTGCACGTCGATGACCCGGCCGTGGTTGAGGACATCGACACGCCCGAGGCGTATCAAGCGCTCCTCAAGCGCGTTGAGGAGGCCGGTGCTACGCCTCCTCCTCCACCCCCACGATCCTGAGCCGCATCACATACTGCACATCCAAGTCGTCGCGCCACACGCCGTAGATCTTGCTGCCCAAAATGATCCTCGGTGAGAACCGGGGTGGCATGTTCACGACACCCAAGTATCTGCCGTCCGCGTCAAACACGTCCCACTGTCGGGCACCGATATCTTGTGTGAAATCCCATGCTGCGAGCTCTTCCTCGGAGAGCGTTGACGGGGATTGAATGTGCTGCACCCAGAGACTCCCCTGGGGTCCCATCTGCATGGCGGCGAATGCCGGGTAGAAATCGGCGAAACTCATCACCTGGCGCATACGTGCGATGGCCTCTTGGACCGCTTGTGGCGGCACCGCGTCGCGTACCTGCTGTTCGAAGAACTCCATCATCATCTCTTGGTCGCGCTCGGTGATCGGGTCCTGCACGAACGGCTTGGTGACGATCCGTTGCAGTTCGCCGTCTGGAGAGAAGAGACTGATCCGGTAGTTGTCGCTGATTCCGAACAGCAGGTGCATGTCATCGGTCAATTGCCATGAGGGCTCCGGTGAGAACAGGGTAACGCTGGGGGCGCTGCCGCCGAAATCGATGGTACCCCCGGGTAGAAAGGTCATGAGCGTGTCGAGGACGGAACCGTCGGTCGCGAGTGTGACAATCACGTCCAGGCTGTCCCTGGCGGGGCGATCTGGCAGTGAGAGCGGACGGACCTGTTCCGCAACGACGCCCGTGCGCGTTGCATTGATCGCCATTGGGATTCCGTGCTCCAGCCGCAGCGGGAAGCTGCCGAGGCTGGTTCCATCGGGCGCATAGCGGTTCACGCGTTGGTTGGCGAGGTCGGGAACGAGGAGCGTGTCGCCAGGTCCCATGTACAGCGCGGCCGCTTGTTGTCCGAGTTCGCCGGGTCCCGCCCCCGGCCCCCCGATGGTCTGTTCGTACGCACCGTCAGGGGAATAGACCCGCACGTGTCGGGCCTGCGCGTCGAGCACGAAGATCCGGTCTCTCGAATCGACCGCAAGAAGCCCAATTTGTCCGAATTGGTAATCGGGGTCGCCCTCGACAGCTCCGATGCGCAATTCCTCTTCCAGTGTCCACTGTGCCGACGGTGTCCAGACGCCTTCATCGGTGTTCGCGACGATCGTAACGCCGGCGCTATCGGTGATCGTGCCTTTCCATGCACCCTCCGCACTGGTGCACGCGACGGCGACGAAGACCGTGAGGATAGACGCCCAAGGTTTGAGCGATCTCATGTATGTGTCCCTCCGCTCGATAAACGTGTGGATGGTCGGTGAAGGATACCCGTTGGCGTGCCGTGGGCAAACAGTAAGAGCCCGAACGGGGAAGTCCGTCCCCGGGGCGTCATGCCGCGGCCGACTCGGTCGAAATGTGGTGCACCGACACTCGGTCGAGAAACACCGTTGGAGCGCTACTGCCAAACGTTGGTCGCGCGCACGGTGCGGTGATAACGCCGAGGCGTCGCCCGCGGTCACACAGGACATAGTCCGGGGCGGGCGCATCCGTTGGTGGGCATGCTGCTGCGGTCAGTGCCATGCACCTCCATCGGCTCGCATCAGGATCGGGAGGTCCACCCGGAGTTACCCGGAGTGCCGGACTTTATTCACTTACCGGGGTGCTCACCCGATGTGACGTTTATCAACAAATTCGTTAAATTAGTTGCAAAACTTGGCCATGCTGGTTACCATTCCGCGCCCATGACACCCATTATGCCTGGCCTCGCAGGCCACAAGGGACTCCGGGGAGATGTTCTCCTCGAGCTCAAGCGCGCCCAACCGCTTACGGCAAAAGAACTTGCGGAGACGTTTGGCGTCTCGGCCAATGCCGTACGGAGGCATCTCAAGGAGCTGGAGGCGGAAGGGTTGGTGGACTACCGCCGAGAGCAGCGAGGGACCGGAGCGCCCACGTACACCTATCGGCTGAGCCTCGACGGTGAAGCCCTGTTCCCGACGCATTACGGGGAGGCCCTGACCGATGTGCTCGCGTATGTGGCGCAGCAGGACGGGCGGGACGCGGTGCGGGCGCTGTTTGCCCAGCGGTTCCGCTCCCATGCCGATCGCCTTCGTGTGGAGCTAGTCGACGCGAGCCTCGAGGCACGCGTCGCGGCGGTGGTCGAGCTACTCTCGGGTCAGGGTTTCATGGCGGCCTGGTCGGTCGAGGCCGACACGCTGAAGCTCACCGAACACAACTGTGCGGTGCGCACTGTGGCGGAGCAATTCCCGGAGATCTGCGCAGCGGAGGCGGAATTCCTACGCGAGGTACTGCAGACGGATGTTCAACGAGACTCGTACATACCCGACGGCTGCAACGCGTGCCTCTACTCCATCCAGCCCGAGTCGAACGGGCGTGATGGGGAAGAGCCATCAGCCGGGGGTGAGATACCGAGTGACGAGGAGTCGGCATGACGACGAACGCGATCGACGATCACGTCAAACAACCATACAAGTACGGGTGGAGCACCGATATCGAATCCGAGCTCGCGCCCAAGGGGCTCAACGAGGATATCATCCGCCTCATCTCCGAGAAGAAGGCCGAGCCTGGCTGGATGCTCGAGTGGCGGCTGAATGCCTATCGCCACTGGCTGAAGATGAAGGAGCCCACGTGGCCCAACGTGAAGTACCCGCCCATCGACTACCAGGCCCTCCACTACTACGCGGCGCCCAAACAGAAGCAGGCGCCGGAGAGCCTGGACGAAGTTGACCCGAAGCTGCTCGAGACGTTCGAGAAGTTGGGGATCCCCCTGCAGGAACAGAAGCGCCTCACCGGCGTCGCGGTGGATGCCGTGTTCGATAGCGTCTCCGTGGCAACGACGTTCAAAAAAGAACTCAAGAAGTTCGGTGTGATCTTTTTGCCGATTTCGGAGGCGATTCAGGAGCATCCCGACCTGGTGCGGAAGTACATCGGGACCGTGGTGCCCACGAATGACAACTTCTTTGCAGCGCTCAACTCCGCAGTGTTTACGGACGGGTCGTTCGTGTATGTGCCGAAGGGTGTGAAGTGCCCGCTCGAACTCTCGACCTACTTCCGGATCAACGCACTGGCAACGGGCCAGTTCGAGCGGACGCTCATCGTCGCTGATGAGGCGAGCTATGTCAGCTATCTCGAAGGGTGCTCGGCGCCGATGCGGGACGAGAACCAACTGCACGCAGCCGTCGTCGAGCTCGTCGCCCACGACGACGCGCAGATCAAGTACTCGACGATCCAGAACTGGTACCCGGGAGATGAAGAGGGTAAGGGTGGCATCTACAACTTCGTCACCAAGCGCGGCCGGTGCACGGGAAGGAACTCCAAGATCTCCTGGACGCAGGTCGAGACCGGCTCGGCTATCACCTGGAAGTACCCGAGCTGTGTGCTGGAAGGCGACAACTCGATCGGTGAGTTCTATTCTGTCGCGATGACCAACAACTACCAGCAAGCCGATACCGGCACGAAGATGATTCACATCGGCAGGAACACACGCAGTACCATCGTGTCGAAGGGGATTTCCGCGGGCCGCAGTCAGAACACCTACCGCGGGCAGGTGAAGATCATGAAGGGTGCGGCGGACGCGCGAAACTACTCGCAATGTGACTCCATGCTCATCGGCGATCAGTGCGGGGCGCACACGTTTCCGTACATCGACGTGCGGAACCCGTCGGCGACGATGGAACATGAAGCGACCACATCAAAAGTCGGCGAGGATCAGATCTTCTACTGCAAACAGCGCGGCATACCGGAAGAGGATGCCGTCTCGCTGATCGTCAACGGGTTCTGCAAAGAGGTCTTCCGTGAGCTGCCGATGGAGTTTGCCGTGGAGGCGACCAGACTCCTTTCTGTGAGCCTGGAAGGCAGCGTCGGGTAAACGCGCACGAGACAACCGAGAAGGGACACAACGGAAACCGATATGCTTGAAGTCAAGAATCTGCACGCCGGCATTGACGGCACGGAGATCCTCAAGGGCGTAGACCTGTCCGTGAAGGCGGGCGAGGTGCACGCCATCATGGGGCCGAACGGTTCGGGGAAGAGCACCTTTGCCCAGGTGCTGGCGGGCCATCCGGCGTACGAGGTGACGGAGGGATCTGTCGCGTTTGACGGCGCGGACCTGCTCGAGATGGAAACGGATGAGCGCGCCCGTGCAGGCCTGTTCCTTGCGTTTCAGTATCCGGTCGCGATCCGTGGCATTACGAACGCGTACTTCCTCCAATCCGCCATCAACGCGGCTCGAAAGGAGCGCGGGCTCGAGGAGCTCGATACCCTCGAGTTCGCGGAGCTACTTGAGGAGAAGCTGGAGGCCATCGGCTGGGACGACAGTCTCATCCACCGCGCGGTAAACGACGGATTCTCGGGAGGCGAGAAGAAGCGCAACGAGATTCTCCAGCTCGCCGTGCTCGAGCCGAGGCTCGCGATCTTGGACGAAACGGATTCCGGCTTGGACATCGACGCCGTGAAGGCGGTTGCCGACGCCGTGAACAAGTTTCGCAGTCCGGATCGAGCCTTTGTCGTGATCACCCACTATGAGCGCATCCTCAACTACTTCACTCCGGACCGCGTGCACGTCTTAGCGGGTGGCCGTGTGGTAATGTCGGGTGATATGCAACTCGCTCTCGACTTAGAGGCGAGAGGATACGACTGGGTCACGAACGGAGCGACAGTGGCATGACCGAGGTTGAGCGTCCCACGCCTGTTGCGGCCGAAATGAAGGCAGCTGCGAGCCTCTACGTTGACGCGTTCGAGCGCTTCGTGGGGAACGGTGCGGCGAGCGTGCCCAACTGGCTCCGCGATCGCCAGCGGCAGGCCATCAACGAGTTTGCCGAACTCGGCTTTCCGACCACACGGCAGGAGGGGTGGCGATTCACCGACGTCAAGGCGATCGCCCGTGCAGATTTCGCATTGGCTCCTGCGGTTGATGCGTCGACGATCGCATCATCGGTACGTCAGTATGTCGTTGGTGGTGGCAACCAGCATGTAGCGGTGTTCGTCAATGGCTATTTCGCGCCGTCCTTGTCCTCAGTCGACCGTCTCCCCGCGGGCGTCAGGCTCGGGAGTCTTCGTGAGGCACTGGACGATAACGTGGAGTTGGTAAAGCCACATCTGGCGCAACTGGCTGAGACGGGAGGGCATCCGTTTGCCACGCTGAACACCGCGTTTCTCCACGATGGTGCGCTTGTCTACGTGCCGGAGCGCACCGTGGTCGAGCAACCGATGCACCTCCTGTTTCTGTCTGCCCCGGTCAGCGGTTCAACAGCGGTATCGCATCCGCGAGCGTTGGTGGTGGTCGAACCGGGCGCACAGGCGTCCGTCATAGAGAGCTACGCGGCCACCGATTCTCACCAGTACTGGACCAACGCGGTGACGGAGGTGGTCGTTGGCCAGAATGCCAAGCTGGACACCTACCGTATCCAGCGGGAGAGTACGGCGGCATATCACACTGCGACGACCCGTTCCGTACAGGCGCGAGATAGCGTGTTTTCACTGATCGCGTTCACGTTCGGGTCGCAGCTCTCGCGGCATGACATTCACGCAGTGCTGGATGGCGAAGGCTCGGAATGCACAATCGACGGGCTGTCGATGTTGCGCGAGCGGCAGCACAGCGACTACCACACCGTGTTGGAGCATGCACAGCCGCATTGCAATAGCTGGGAGTACTTCAACGGCGTGTTCGACGGCCGCAGCCGCGGTGTGTTTAACGGGCGAATCATCGTGCGCCCGGGGGCGCAGAAGACGGACTCAAAACAGACGAACAACAACCTCCTCCTCTCCCAGCACGCGCGAGCGGACAGCCAGCCGCAGCTCGAGATCTACGCGGATGACGTGCGGTGCACTCACGGTGCGACCCTCGGGCCGATGGATGACGACCACCTGTTCTATCTCCAGAGCCGGGGACTCTCCCGAGCGGAGGCGCGCGCGCTTCTGACGTACGGCTTTGGGTCCGAGATCCTCAACGCCGTGAAGATCGACACGCTGCGCACGGACCTCGACCGGCTGGTGCGCGCACGATTGGCTGAGGACGGAAGCCCGAGTTAGAGGCCGCCCATGGTTCGCCAGGCCGCCACGCCACTGGTTGCGCCACGTCCCGTGCGGGACGTGGCGCAGGTGCGCGCGGACTTCCCGATGCTCGCCGGGCGATCGAACGGCCGGCCACTCGTCTACCTCGACAACGCCGCGACGAGTCAGAAGCCGCAGGTGGTGATCGACACGCTCGCCCGGTACTACACGGCGGAGAATGCCAACATCCACCGCGGCGTCTACGAACTGAGCCAGCATGCCACATTGGCCTACGAAGCGGCGCGCGCCACGCTGCAACGATTCCTGAATGCGGCCGACCCGCACGAGGTTGTTTTCGTGCGCGGCACCACCGAAGCCATCAATCTCGTCGCGCAATGTTACGGCCGCACGCATTTCCGTGCCGGTGACGAGATTGTTCTCTCGGCGATGGAGCACCACTCCAACCTGGTGCCGTGGCAAATCATAGCAGAGGCCACAGGGGCCACACTTCGGGTGATTCCAATGACGGACGCCGGAGAGCTGGAGATCGATGCCCTCGATCGTCTCCTGACCGAGCGAACGAAGCTGGTTGCGGTCGTCCACATCTCCAACTCCCTGGGGACGATTAATCCCATCAAGCACATCGTCGCGCGGGCGCACGCCGCCGGCGTGCCGGTCTTGGTGGACGGGGCGCAGGCAGCTCCGCACACACCGATTGATGTGCGGGATCTCGACGCGGACTTCTATGCGATCTCCGGCCACAAGATGTTCGGCCCCACAGGAATCGGCGTGTTGTACGGGAAAGCCGCACTGCTCGACGCCATGCCACCGTATCAAGGCGGTGGCGAGATGATTCGATCCGTTCGATTTGAAAAGACCACGTATGCCCCGTTGCCGGCCAAGTTCGAGGCCGGCACACCGCATATCGCAGGTGCCATCGGCTTGGGCGCCGCCGTGGATTATCTGCGCCACCTGTCGTGGGATTGGATCCAGGATCATGAACACGACCTGCTTGGGTATGCCACGGAATCGCTCGCGGCCGTCGGCGGGGTGCGCATCGTAGGCACCGCAAAGCACAAGGCGAGCGTGGTGTCGTTTGTCATGGAGGGTGTGCATGCCCACGACATCGGGACGATCCTGGACCAGGAGGGGATCGCAATCCGCACGGGTCACCACTGTACCCAGCCGGTCATGGAGCGACTGGGTGTTCCGGCTACGGCCCGCGCGTCACTGGCGTTCTACAATACCCGGGACGAAGTAGACGCGCTCGTTCGAGGGGTGTTGAAGGTCCGTGAGGTGTTTGGGTAATGGCCGACCTTCGGGAGCTGTACCAGCAAATTGTCCTCGACCACAATCGCAGCCCGCGGAACTTCCGACAACTCTCCGATGCCAACCGTACCGTCGAGGGCACCAACCCCCTCTGCGGTGACGAGATCACCCTGTATGTGCGGCTCGAGGACGACGTGATCGAGGACGTGGGGTTCCAAGGGTCCGGGTGCGCGATCTCTCAGGCGTCGGCGTCTCTCATGACGGCGGCCGTCAAGGGAATGACGAAAGAGGCGGCGGAAGAGCTGTTCCGGGCGTTCCACGCGATGGTGACGGCTGGGCCGGACGCCACCCCGGACACCAAGTCGCTGGGCAAGTTGGCTGCGCTCGCGGGTGTCCGCCAGTTCCCGGCCCGCGTCAAGTGCGCGGCCCTCCCGTGGCACACGCTCCACGAGGCCCTCGTCGGAGACCGTGGATTGGTCTCGACGGAGTGATCGGGGTTGTGCTGATCGGTGAGGAGGGATGAGAGAGGAATCAAGGTTTGAGTGTGTCGCGACGCTCGATCAACTCAGTGAGGGGATGCCGCTCGGCGTGCAGCTCTCAGCCGGAGAGCGTGTGTGCCTGATACGGGTCGAGGGGGACGTCTACGCCGTGCAGGACCGATGCACCCATGCCGACTTCCAGTACGGTGGACTGGTCGTGCTGGCCGTCGGGGGTGGTAGGCGCAGGTTTTTGGCTCAGCTCGCTGTCGTTGCCTTCCGACGGCACTCCTCAGCCACACCGATGAGTGTGCTGCGTGACAGGGGTGCGGCGACGGCGCGGAGCGCCCCGTTCTCGGTCCAGAGGGCTATTTCATAGCCGTCGGCCGCGGCAGACGTGACCATCCCTGCGCGCAGCTGTGTCCCCCGACCGTCGATGGTCGGCAGCGCAATGTATGTGAGACGCGTTCCGCTGTACTCGTAAACCACAACCGCCCCTTGCCCCTCCCCGATCGTGGCTACCCGGGCGCCGACCACGCGAGCACCGGCGATGTCCGGAATGTCCACCGAGTACCCCATGCGCTCCTGCAGCCAGGATGCCAGCACCCCGGCGTCGGTGTTGGTGAACGACCCACTCGCCGCCGTCAAGCCGAGCCGGGCCTCTTGGGCGACGGGCTGGGCGAGCCACGGAGACGACCGGGGGAGGCCGATCACCGCAACGGCGACCGCGGCCGCGGCCACGAGACCCGCGGGCCCGAGCCACCGTACGCGCGGTCGTCGACGGACGGAGCGTTCCGCGGCAATGGCGCGCTCGATACGGCGGTGCAGTGTAGCCGGTGCCCGGGCGCACTCGCGCAGCGAGAGCAGACGACGACCGATGTCACCGTCGAGCGCGAAGAACCTCTGGCAGGCAACGCATCCCCGGTAATGCGCCAGTGCTGCCATTGCCTCGGGCGCGGAAGCAGCCGCATGGGGATCCGGCCACAGTTGTTGTCGAACGTGGTTGCAGCTCATAGTCACGAGGGTGATCCCGCGGGCATGTCCGAAGGCAGCGCCGCCGAGAAACCCCGTACGCTCCTCTTCGACGTGGGTGACGTAGCTCCTCACCACGGTAAACGGGGCGCTCAATGGTTGGGTTCCCAGGCGTTGGCGTGCCCGTTATCGTACGCTCGCCACGTTCTCCCGTAGGCTGGGCCATGCGCAACGACCTCGTCATCGACATTCGCAGCATCACCAAGCGGTATACCGGACACACCGCTGTTCGGGAACTCACCCTCGGCGTGACACGCGGGGCGGTCTACGGGCTTCTTGGTCCCAACGGAGCGGGAAAGACGACCACGATCCGGATGATCATGAACATCATCGTGCCGGACGAGGGTGGCATCACCTTGTTCGGTGTGCCGGCATCGGGTCGCGACCTGAGCCATCGCATTGGGTATCTCCCAGAGGAGCGAGGGCTGTACCGGAAGATGAAAGTGCTGGACCTGCTGGTGTTTTTGGCGGAGGCGAAGGGGGTCCGTCGCCGCGCTGCCAAGCGTCAGTCACGTCACTGGCTGGATCGGTTGGGCCTCATGGACTGGGCGGCAAAGCGGGTGGACGACCTCTCGAAGGGCATGCAACAGAAAGTGCAGTTCATTTCGACGGTGCTTCACGAACCGGAACTGCTGATCCTCGACGAGCCGTTTTCCGGCTTCGATCCCGTTAACACACAGCTCATGAAGGACGTCGTCATGGAGCTGGCGCGCCAGGGAACGACCGTGTTGTTCTCGACGCACATCATGGAGCAAGCAGAGAAGCTCTGCGACTCCGTCTGCATCATTGCCCGTGGTGAGAAGGTGGTCGACGGACGCCTGGCGGACGTCAAACGCGAGCACGGTGGGCAACATGTGATTATCGCGGTTGAGAATGGCCTCGCCTCGATCGGTTTTGTGCTGAGCGATCCCGCGTTGGTCGCGAAGTCCGACAGCTACGGGCAGTATGCCGAGCTGGAGCTGGCGGATGACGCCGACCCACAGCGACTGCTTGGGGAGATCGTGCGCGCTGGGGCGCGGGTGAGCCGGTTCGAGGTCGCGGAGCCCACGTTGAACAAGATCTTCATTGACCTGGTCGGTGCCGACGCACTCGCCCCGCGGGCCGAGGAGGAGCGTGCCGATGCGTAAGATCTGGGTGGTCATCCGGCGCGAGTTCGTCGAGAAGGTCCGCAACAAGTGGTTCATCGTTTCGACCGTTCTCGGACCCGTTCTCATGGCAGTGATTGTCGTACTGCCGATACTGATGGCGGAGCGCGGTGGCCGCCGCCGCCAGATCACGGTCATCGATGTCGCCGGGGATGACTTCGCCAACCGTCTCGTCGACGTGTTCAACGGTCCGGCCCCACTGAGTGCCGTGCTGCTCGAGGTGGAGGTGGCCGCGTTGGAGTCGACGACGGACTCATTGAACGCGGTCGTCGGGGAGAAGCAACTGGACGGTTACCTGATCGTGTCTGGAGAGGCGGTCGAGGATGGGCACGTCGAGTATCGCGGGGCCAATGTCTCGTCGTTCGCTGACATGCAGCTCTTGGAGCGGTTGATCCGTGAAACCGTGCTTGCTGAGCGCCTGGGCCGCATCGGAGTTGACCCAGAACAGGTGGCGCAGGCGCAGATTCCCGTGCGAATGCGCACGGTGAGTATTCGCGGCGGTCGGGTGACGGACGAGTCGGGTGAATCCGCGTTCATTCTGGCCTACGCCGTATGGATCCTGTTGTACGTGGGGATCCTGCTGTATGGAGTACAGGTGCTTGGGTCGGTAGTAGAGGAGAAGACGTCTCGCATCGTCGAGGTGCTGGTTTCCAGCCTCAGGCCGTTCCAACTCCTGGCGGGCAAGGTGATCGGTGTGGGAGCGGTCGGGTTGTTTCAGTTTCTGATCTGGGGATTATCGGCCTGGGTGTTATTCAAGCGTCGGGATCTGGTCATGGAGCTGGCGGGGGTGGATGCAGCGGTCGGCCAGAGCTTCCCGCTACCCGAGGTTTCGTTGGCCACCCTACTCATTGTCCTCACGTACTTCCTGCTGGGTTATTTCCTCTATGCGGCGATGTTCGCTGCCGTCGCGGCGATGTCGAACTCAGAAGCCGAGGCACGCCAAGCACAGACCCCCGTGGTGATGCTGCTCATTGTGCCCGTGATCTTGATGCTGGGCATCCTGCAGCAGCCGGATGGGGCGCTGGCGATCACCCTATCACTGATTCCCTTCTGCTCGCCCATCGCCATGCCAGTGCGCTGGGCAGCCGCGACGGTGCCGTTCACGGAACTCGCGCTCTCGATTGTGTTGCTGGTCGTTGGGCTGCTGCTCGTCACGTGGGTCGCCGCGCGAATCTACCGGGTCGGCATACTGATGTATGGCAAGCGTCCCCGGCCACGCGAGCTGCTGCGCTGGATCAGAGCCTAGGGTTTTGACGCTGTAGCGTCAGTTTCAATACAGACAACCGACAGTGCAGCGCCTTGTGGCCGTTCGGGTGGAGTGGAGTTCCGTCTTCCGATGCTCGTGCTCTCAATTGTGTTGCTGGTCGTTGGGCTGCTGCTCGTCACGTAGGGCGCCGCGGCGACTCTACCGGGTCGGCATACTGATGTATGGCAAGCGTCCCCGGCCACGCGAGCTGCTGCGCTGGGTCAGAGCCTAGGGCTTTGACGCTGTAGCGTCAGTTTCAATACAGACAACTGACAGTGCGCGGCCTTGGGGTCGTTCGGGTGGAGTGGAGTTCCGTCTCCGATGCTCGCGCTCTCGATTGTGTTGCTGGTCGTTGGGCTGCCACTCGTCGCGTGGGTCGCCGCGCGAATCTACCGGGTCGGCATACTGAATGTGCGGCAAGCGTCGCCGACTACGGGAGCTTCCGTGCTGGATCAGGGCCTAGGATCTAGAACGGTAATCACGATAGACTCAGAACAGACAACTGACACTGCCTGCCTTGTTGGCGTCCGGGTATAGTGGAGCCCCGTCTCCGGCGGTCGCCCTCTCGAGTTGCGTTTGCTCGTCTGTTGGGTTGCGGCTCGCCACGCGGGCCGCCGCGCGAATCCACTTTGGGTCGGCATTCTCATCTATGGCACGCGCCCCCGACTCCGCAGACCTCTGCGCCGGATCAGGGCTTGGAGTTGAGACACTATAATGACAGTCTCAGAACAAGGAACGGACAGTGCCATGCACCGGATGGTCCGGGTCTGTGGGCGCCGTCTCCGGCGCGGGATTGTAGTACGGGCGCCGCCCCGGTTTGCGCGCGCTCAGACGGGTCAATGTCCCCGATTGGCTCTCCCCGGTGTATGTTCCTTCGCTTATGCACGCACCCTATGACGTCATCGTGATTGGCGGAGGTCACGCCGGCTCCGAGGCGGCCACCGCGGCGGTGCGTCTCGGAGCTCGGGCACTGTTGGTCACGTCGAGCTTGGACACGATTGGCCAAATGTCCTGTAATCCCGCGATCGGCGGCGTTGCGAAGGGGACGGTCGTGCGTGAGGTCGATGCGTTGGGTGGGGTCATGGGGCGGGCGGCCGATCGCGCGACCATTCAGTTCCGCATGCTCAATCGATCGAAGGGACCTGCGGTATGGGCGCCCCGGGCACAGTGTGATCGCGGACTGTACCGGCGTGCAGTGCGCTCGCTCCTCGAGGAGCAGCGGGGAATCGATCTTCTCCAGGCCACGGTGAAGGCGCTGGCGCTCGAGGGCGATGCGGTCGTCGGTGTGCGACTTGCCGACGATCGTCTGGTTCGCGGAACGTCCGTGATTCTCACAGCGGGAACGTTCCTGCGCGGCAAGATTCACATCGGCACGACCACCCGATTGGACGGAGGGCGCGCCGGTGACCCGGCAGCAGTCGACATTGCCGAGCAGCTGGAAGCGCTAGGGCTGGAAGTCGATCGCTTCAAGACGGGGACGCCGCCGCGGGTCGACGGCCGCTCCGTCGATTTCGCGAGGCTCGAGCGTCAGGATGCGGACGACCCGGGCTTTTGCTTCTCGCATTTCGTGCAGCCGCACTCTCCGGAGCAGCGACCGTGTTGGATCACGTGGGCGGGCGAGGGGGTGAAGGGGATTATCCGGCGCCATTTGCATGAGTCAGCGCTCTACGGCGGGGCAATCGCTGCGCGCGGGCCGCGATACTGCCCGTCGATTGAGGATAAAGTGATCAGGTTCCCCGAGGCGGAGCGGCACCAGATCTTCCTCGAACCTGAGGGCCTCGAGACGACCGAACTCTACGTCAACGGCCTCTCCACGTCGCTGCCTGCGGACATACAACTGCAATTCTTACAAGCAGTTACGGGACTTGAGCATGCCAAAATGACTCGTCCGGGCTATGCGATCGAGTACGACTACTACCCACCACAGCAACTCACGCCGTGGCTCGAGGTCAAGGCCATCGCCGGCCTCTTCTTCGCGGGCCAGATTAACGGAACCACGGGGTATGAAGAAGCTGCGGGGCAGGGAGTGCTCGCTGGCATCAACGCGATCCGGCGTGGGCGGGGTGAGGAACCCGTTGTCCTCGGTCGCGACGACGGGTACCTCGGTGTCCTGGTAGATGACCTGATTACGCGGGGGGTTGATGAGCCGTACCGGCTCTTCACGTCCCGGGCGGAGTTCCGCCTCTTGCTGCGGCAGGACAATGCGCTCAAACGCATGGGGCCGCTGGCGTCCCGCCTTGGCTTGCTTACGAGTGACGAGCTGGCGGTTCTGGATCGTCGGAGAGAACAAGAGGAACAGCTGGTTCGCCTCGCGGAGGGCACGACGATCCGGCCGAATGAAGCGAACGCGCTGCTCCGAGCCGCCGGACAGCAGGAAGTCACGGAGCGTCAGAGGGTCGGGGCGTTGGTACGCCGCCCTGGGCTTGCTCTCGAGGACCTGCTCCGGCGGGCGGGGTCCGATCCAGAAGGGTTCACGCCGGAATCCTGGATGTCGGCGGAGATCGAGCTGAAATACCATGGGTATCTCGAGCGGGAGCGGCGCGCGGCCGAGAAACTGGCTGAAATGGCTGGGTTTCGTCTCCCGTCGGATCTCGGGTATTTGGACCTCAAGAGCCTGAGTACCGAGGCGCGGCAGAAACTCGACCGGGTTCGGCCGGGCTCGCTCGCGCAGGCGGGGCGAATCCCCGGGGTCTCGCCCAGCGATCTCCAGAACCTCGTGCTCGAAGTCGTCCGTCGGAACCGCTCGGCCGCCTGATTCCCTCCGATTAAACTCGCAGTTTCACGTGAAAACACGGGCGTACGCGCCCGAGGTTCTGATACGCGACTGCCGTTGTTTCACGTGAAACGTGCGTGATGTCCTGGCGGCTGGAGGCAATGCTCGGTATATTGCCCCGCTCGCTCGGGACACGGCGTCCCACTCTGTGACAATACTTCGTAAGCTATTACTAGACAGCCGTTTATGGACTTTTCAAGGGTCGTTGCGGTCGCGAACCAAAAGGGCGGAGTCGGCAAGACGACGACGGCGGTGAATCTGGCGGCGTCCCTCGCCGCTGCCGAGCGTCGCACCCTGCTGATCGATGCCGATCCCCAGGCCAATGCCACCAGCGGCATCGGGATCGATCCCGGCGAAATCCGAGTCTCGATGTACGATGCGCTCATGGACGACGACATCGCATTAGTCGATGCGGTGCAACGCAGTGTGAGTTTTCCCACCTTGGACGTCGTTCCCGCAACACAGGATCTCGTCGGTGCGGAGGTCGAGCTTGTCAACTGGCCGAGCCGCGAACGCGTGATGCGACGCAAACTGGCGCGGCTGCGCGACGCCTACGAGATCGTGATTGTGGATTGCCCCCCGTCACTCGGACTTCTCACGCTGAACATGCTCGCGGCAGCCGACTCGGTACTGATTCCGATTCAGTGCGAATACTATGCGCTTGAGGGTCTGTCGAAGCTGCTGAACACGGTGCGGCTGGTTCAGCAGAACCACAATCCCGATCTCGCGATCGAAGGTGTACTCCTGACCATGTTTGATCCGCGCCTGAACTTGTCGAAACAGGTGGCCGCCGAGGCGAAGGAGTACTTCGGACACCAAGTGTACCGCACCGTCATCCCACGAAACGTGAGACTCGCGGAAGCGCCGAGCTTTGGGAGCCCGATCCTGCTGTACGACGTCCAGTCGACAGGAGCCAAGAGCTACCTCTCGCTCGCACAGGAACTCGTGCGCCGCGTGCTTCGTCGGCAGGAGCGGCCATCAGGGGCGGCCCGGTCCGCCGCTCGGCAGGCATCACCGTGACGACCCCGGGTGGGAAGCGACGGCTGGGACGTGGGCTCGAGGCGTTGCTCGGTCCTACCGCGACGACCGCGAACGCCCGCTCTGACGGTTCGCTCACGCAGGTGCTCGTATCGGCGCTCCAACCGAATCCGTATCAGCCACGCCACGTGATCGACGACGCGGCGCTGGCCGAACTCGCCGCCTCGATGAAGGCCTCTGGCCTCTTGCAGCCGGTCGTGGTGCGCCGTGCCGCGAACGGCGCGTATGAGCTCATCGCCGGTGAACGCCGGTGGCGCGCCGCGCAGCGGTTGGGGTGGACCGAGATCGGCGCGGTGGTGCGCGACGTAGATGACCGGACCCTCCTTACCCTCGCGCTCGTCGAGAATCTGCAGCGGGACGCGCTGTCGCCGATCGACGAAGCACGCGGCTATCGGCGCTTGATTGACGACTTCCAGACCTCACAAGCGGACATTGCAGCGCTTACCGGTCGCGATCGATCAACCGTTTCCAATGCTCTCCGACTCCTGAAGCTGCCCGAGTCGGTACAGGGGTTGGTCCATACGGGGGCGCTCAGTACGGGCCACGCTCGGGCCCTGTTGGCCCTGGCCGATCGCGGGCGGATCGATACCCTCGCCGCGAAAGCGGTGGAATTGCGGCTGTCTGTCCGGGAGATCGAAGACCTGGTGCGTGGAGGACCAGCCGCCCAGCGCCGGCCCCGAAGCAGACGTGGGCAAAAGCCACGCGATCCCGAGGTCCGCAGGGTTGAGGAAGCCCTGCGGCGGCGCCTGCAGACCGATGTGCGCCTGAGCGCACGCGGCAAGTCGAGTGGTAGGCTGACGATCAACTTCTATTCAGACAACGACCTCGCACGCATCCTCGAGCTGATACTCGGGGAACCGTTCGAAGGATGACGCACAACAGGCGGACGGTTACCATCATGGTGCACCGTGACGGCGATGTGTCGTCACCAGCGGTGCGCATGCCCGCGTGGCTGTTTCGAGCGCTCACCGTTGCGGGCATCGTGCTGGGCGTTCTCCTCGTAATTTCCGCGGTGCTGTATGCGCCAATCGTTCGCACAGCGGCCCGAGTGCCGGGACTCAACCGTGAACTCGGTCGGCTCCGAGAGGAGAACAGTCGGGTTCGGGAACTAGCGGCCGCCCTCGACCAGATGGAACAGCGCTACGATCAGTTGCGCACGATGCTCGGCGGTGATGTCGTTCCGGCGCGTGCCCCGAGTACCGATGCGCCGGTTGCCCCGGCGCTGCTGGCTCAGGTGCCCGGGGACGTCCAGCGGTACGAAACCGATCTGTCGGTCCCGCGCCATTGGCCGCTCGACGAGCGTGGCATCGTCACGCGTGGGACGGTGGGTGACTCGGCAGACGCCGAACAGCATACCGGGCTGGACATTGCTGTCGCGGCGGGCACGCCAATTCGGGCGAGCGGCGGCGGCGTTGTCGTGCAAGCGGGCGAAGATCCGGAGTACGGTCTCAACGTGCTGCTGTCACACCCCGACGGATACGAGAGCATGTACGGACATGCCTCCCGGCTCCTGGTGAACACCGGTGACACGGTGCCTGCGGGTCAGGTTGTCGCGCTGTCGGGGTCAACCGGACGCTCCACCGCGCCTCACTTACACTTTGAGATTCGTCACGACGGTCGTTCGATCGACCCACGGACGTTGGTGCAGGAGGGTACTTGAGTCATGGCTGTGTTTTCCTCGGATTCGGACGGTCAAAGCGGGCGAGAGGGTAGCCTCTCGATCGTCGCCCCCGGCATGCGAGTTGTCGGTGAGCTCACGACCGATGGTGTCGTGAAGGTCGAGGGCGTCGTGGAAGGGAGCGTCAACGCTGAACGAGAAGTGTTGGTTGCGAAGGGCGGCACGGTGCAGGGTGATATCCGTACCAGACAGGCCATCATCGGGGGAAAAGTCATCGGAGCGATCTACGCGGAGGAGCGTGTGGAGGTTCAGCCGGACTCAGAGGTCCACGGTGATATCGCGACGAAACGACTGACGGTGCACGAGGGCGGAGAAGTGAACGGGCAGGTCCGCATGGGAGACGCACAGCCACCCAAGTCCAAGGGTGCCGTGGCACAGCAGCATCCGGAGCGTTAGTTCGGGTTGTGCCTTCGCTCAAAGAGCTCACGGAGTATCTCGACCACTACCTCCGCGTGGCAGAGGTCGACGACAGCCCGGAAGCATTGAATGGCCTGCAGGTGGCCAACGCGGGACAAGTCACGCGGCTCGCCGTCGCCGTTGACGCGTGCCAGGCAACCGTCGACCAGGCAGCGAAGTGTGGTGCCGACTTCATGGTGGTGCACCACGGTTTGTTCTGGGGCGGGCTGCAGCCGCTCACAGGGCGACATGGCCGACGCGTCCGATCCCTCATTGAGCATGGCATCGCGCTCTATGGGGCACACCTGCCACTGGACGTGCACCCCGAGATTGGCAACAACGCGGTCCTGGCCCGAACGCTGGGCGTCGAGGACTGGGAATGGTTCGGCGACTACCGTGGTCAGGCCATTGGGGTCGCGGGGCGCCTCGCGATGGATCGCGGCACACTGGTGGCGAAGATACAGGACGCGCTCGGGACAACGGCGCGACTCATTGCCACCGGCCCCGAGGTCGTGCAACGGGTCGGGGTCGTCACGGGAGCAGCGGGCGACATGATTGCTCAGGCGCGTGACGCCGGGTGCGATACGTTCATCACGGGCGAAGGCCCTCACCATAGTTACTTCGACGCCGAGGAGTGGGGGCTGAACGTCATCTACGCGGGCCACTACGCCACGGAGACGGTCGGTGTGAAGACGCTGGGCGAGCATCTGGCACTCCGCTTCGGGCTCCCGTGGGAGTTTCTCGATCACCCGACCGGACTGTGACGATGTCGACGTGGGGCCTCGCCGCCGCAATCTTCGGCGCGATACTCGTCGCTGCGCTCGGTTCGTGCGGGGGATCTCCCGCGCTCGAGCCGCCGCCCCAACCGGCGCCGGTGCAGACCGACTCGGTGTCGGTGCGACCCGTCGAAGCGGACACCGCCCCGGCAGCGGACTCGCTCGCCGATCTCGTGGTGCCGCAGCTGCCGTGGGAGATCGAGCGCGTGCTGGACTCTGTCGTCGAGCAGCCGGAGATACGGGCATCACGCGATGTGCGAGTGTGTGCTGGCGGGGATGTCATGCTCGGAAACAACCTTGACTCCGCATGGTCGCAACGCGCTGCGGCGCGCCTGGGACGGTCGGTCGAGCCACTCCCCGACCCAGACGAGCTGCTTGCCCCACTTCGGCTCCTGGTGGCCGACGCCGATGTGGTCCTCCTGAACATCGAAGGCGCGATCGGAGAGGGCTCGGCGCCGTCCAAGTGTCGCCTCGGGTCGCGAACGTGCTACGCCTTCCGACAGCCGGTCGAAACGGCCGCAGCGCTGCGGCGCCTCGGTGACAGTGCTGACGTAGTCGGGAACGTGGCGAACAACCATGCCATGGATGCGGGTCGGACGGGGTTCGAGGCGACACTGCGCCATCTGGGACTCGCTGGTGTGTATGCGACCGGTGCCGACACCTTGCCGACGGTGGTACAAACCCGAGGGGGAGATTCGGTCGCGTTTCTCGGGTTCAGTACGGCCCAAGCGGGTCCTGACCCGCGCGACGTTGCCGCCGTGCGACGACACGTGGCTCGAGCGGCGGAGCGATACCCGCGCCTCATCGTCACGATGCATATGGGCGCGGAAGGAACCGACGCGCAACGCACGCGGGACGAGCGTGAACGCTACCTTGGCGAGGACCGCGGTAACTCGGTGGCCTTTGCTCACGCGGCGATCGAGGCAGGCGCGTCCGCGGTGATCGGTCACGGGCCGCACGTGATGCGGGCGGCTGAGTGGTATCGTGGCCGGTTGGTGCTGTACTCGTTGGGCAACCTGCTGACCTACGGGCCGTTCTCTCTCGTAGAGCCGCTCAACCGCGGTGGCGTAGCCTGCGTCTCCTTGAACGCGCTCGGCGGGGTGACGAGCGCCCGGCTGCGTTCGACCTGGCAACGACCACCGGGCGTGGTTCGTGCCGACCCCACCGGGCGGGCGGCGTTCCTTGTTGACTCGTTGAGCCGGCTCGACTTTCCGGACGCCTATCCGGCGGTATTTGGCGAGGCGGTCCTGAGGCCGCCAGACTCGGCTAAGCGCCCAGAGTTGCGCTGGGAGGATCGGGTGCGGTAACGGACCTCGCCTGAGATGCGATGCGCGCGTTGCGGCGTAACCCGCGCACTCCGGTGCGTTCGAGTGCCGTCCAGCCGAAGCGGCGTCGGAAGTCATCCTCCGAGAGGGTAAGCAGCGCGTCGATGGCGAGCCACTCGAGAGAGGCCGTGTAGCCGAGCATCGTTTCGCCGTCCTCGAGTGCGAACTTCACGTTCCAGGGACACACGTCCTGACACACGTCGCAGCCGAAGATCCAGGTACCCATCCCCGAGTGCAAACTGGCGTCGATGGCGTCCCGATGCTCGATGGTCAGATAGGAGATACAGCGGGCACTGTCGAGCACATATTCATCCACGAAGGCATTTGTTGGGCAGGCGTCGAGACAACGACGGCAGGTGCCGCAGTGGTCAGTGTCGAAGGCCGAGTCGACCGTCAGCTTCAGATTGGTCA
The DNA here is from genome assembly GCA_039588295.1 of Gemmatimonadota bacterium. GTDB lineage: Bacteria > Gemmatimonadota > Gemmatimonadetes > Gemmatimonadales > GWC2-71-9 > JAOTVV01. The sequence continues at coordinate 146,872 of JBDHAB010000001.1, read as the reverse complement.
GGATCGCGGCAAGGAAGAAGAAGGAACCGCGGCGCGGATGGATTAACATGGTGTTCTTGCCAATCCAGCCGATGCCGGCGCGCTGAGCCAACTCGCGTTCCGGTACCGGTCCCGCGTCGACGAACGCCTGCGCGATCGTCTGCTCGTCGCCGAGCGTCTGGATGTACGACGCCAACTGCGTCAGCGGTGTGTGCAGGGCGTGATGGTAATCGCGCCCGCGTGCGTACTTTGCGACGTGTCCGGAACCCGGTTCGGGTGGGGAGTCGGGGTGGAAGTAGTTTCTGGCTAACATCACCGCCCGAGTGGCGCCGGGGATGATCGTGGCCGGATTGCGGCGGCGCCCCGCTTGACGGTGCATGTAGGTCATGGTGGCCGCCATGCCGTGCTCGAGCCACCGGGTTAGGGCGTCACCATGCGGGACGGGCTCGAGGTGGGTGATGCCGACCACGTCGAACCCCAGGGTGCGAGCATAGGCTTTCACCCGCTGTGCCTGTCGCTCCGGTGTCACAGATGCATGACCTCTCGGCGCCAGCGGGCGAATCGGATGATGTCTTCGACTGGTGGAACCGCCTGTTCGTCGCCGTAGGCCGTATACATGCGCCAGCGCATGTAGTCGCTCGGTGGCAGCGGCAGGAACGGTGCGCGCCGGAACCAGCCTCGGGCGCGGAACGCCCAGGCCATGCGCACGAGGTCAATCGCCAGGCGGGGATTAACCGCCGCGCGAAGAGTCAACATCAGTGTCAGCCTCAGCCAACTCGGACGTCGGCCGGAAGCGTGCTCATGAATCTGATCGTGCAATTCGTCTCGCTCGTGGGAGCCGGGTTGGTCCTCGGTGCCTACGTCGCGCTGCAGCAACGCTGGTGGACAAGCACCGGCTCAGGGTATCTCTGGTTCAACTTCATCGGCGCACTCGCGCTGACCGTTGTGGCGGTGCTCGATCAGCGCATCGGCTTCGTGATCCTCGAGGGCGTCTGGGCCGCCGTGAGTCTCGTGGCTATTGCTCGGCGGCAGCGTGGTGCAATGGCACCCGAAACCTGACCCCGTTGTAACATACTTGTATATTGCTCGCCTATGACGCTCGCAAGGACCACCGCCGTTCACTCCCTTGCTGGTTATCGCGCTGAGTTCCCCATCTTCGAGCGACAGATCTATCTCAATTCTTGCTCACTCGGGGCGCTTTCGCACCGATCTCGCCGCAAGCTCACCGAGTTTCTCGACGAGTGGTCGGATCGCGGGGCCGCAGCCTGGTACGGTGTGTGGTGGGACGCGCTGGCACAACTGAGAAGTGAATACGGAGCGACCATTGGAGCCCAGCCAGGGGAGATCGCGCTGCACGCCTCCGTCTCGACCGCGACGGCGGTGCTGGCGGGAGCACTGGATCATACCGGGCGCCCGAAGGTCGTGACGACCGACCTCGACTTTCCCACGGTTGCATACCAATGGATTGCCAAGCAGGGTGCCGGCGTCGAGGTCGAGGTGGTAGAGAGTCGAGACGGGATTGGCATTGATCTCGTGGACTTGGACCGGGCCGTCGACGAGCGTACGGCGCTCGTTGCGACATCGCACGTGTTTTTCACCACAGGAGCGATCCAAGACGTCCGGGCAGTGGCCGAGATCGCCCATGCGAAGGGTGCTCTGTGCTACATCGACGCGTACCAGAGCGTGGGACAGATCCCCGTCGACGTGCGGCACCTCGGTGTCGATTTCATGAGTGCGGGTGGCCTCAAGTGGCTGCTGGGCGGACCTGGCATTGTATTCCTCTACGTCCGGTCGGAACTCATCCAGCGCCTTACTCCTACAGTGACCGGGTGGTTTGCACACGCGGAGCAGTTCACGTTCGATCCTCGAAGCATCGTCTGGCACGATGACGCGAGGCGCTTCGAGCAAGGGACGCCGGCGCTTGCGGCGGTGTATACCCAGCTCGGAGGCCTCGAGCTCATTCGCGAGATCGGTGTTCCCCGCATTCGCGAGGTTGTCGATGCACTGACAGAAGATCTGATTACGCGTGCTCGACAGGCAGGTCTCGCTCCACGAGTCGCATCAGACGCCACCGTGCGGTCGGCGATTGTCATGGTCCCGCGCCCCGACCCGGCGGGCGACGTACGACGGCTGGCTGAAGCCGGGATCGTGGTCGACGCGCGGCCCGGTCATGTGCGCCTCTCCCCTTACTTCTATAACCTTGTGGATGACAATGTCGCAGCGATCGAAATCCTCAGATCCTGACGCTTCACACCGCTCGAGCCATCGCGTCACCGCAGACGAGCAACTGTTTGTTGCACCGCACGTGGAGCGGGGTGCCTTTACGCAGACCGATCCATGGCGGGTTCTGCGCATCATGGGGGAGTTTGTCGCCGGCTTTGACGAATTGGCCGATGTCGGTCACGCGGTCACGATCTTCGGTTCGGCTCGGGCGCGGCCCGAAGATCCGATGTATCAACTGGCCACGGAGACCGCCCGGCGTGTCGGGGCCGAAGGGTTCACGATACTGACGGGAGCCGGGCCCGGCATTATGGAGGCGGCCAATCGCGGTGCTCGCGAGGCAGGCACCCCATCGATCGGGCTGAACATCGAGCTGCCGGAAGAGCAGTACGCCAATCCGTATCTCGATCGCGTGATTGACTTCCGGTACTTCTTCGTCCGCAAGACGATGCTCGTGAAGTACTCGACGGCGTTCATCATCTTCCCGGGTGGTTTTGGCACCTTGGACGAGCTGTTCGAGGCGATGACCTTGATTCAGACCGGCAAGGTGAGGGACATGCCTGTCATCTTGATGAGCAGGGCTTATTGGGCGGGGCTGATTTCGTGGATGAAGGACACGATGGCGTTGGAGCGCAAGATCTCGCCAGAGGATCTCGACATCTTCCGTGTGGTTGACGATCCTGGTGCAGCGGTGGAAGCAATCGTGGCCGCCCGCGACCTGCGGACCGAAGATGTGATTCCCTGACAGGGTTCCTGAGGAGAGAGGTGTGATGACTGGTCGGAAGCGAGAACTCCTGAGGGGCAAGTCGATCAGCCCGCGCCCGATTCGGGGTGACGAGAGCGTCGTCGGATTGGTCGAGGACACCTTCTTGGCCTACAACGCCGGCCGGCTGCGCGAGGCCGCCCAGCTCTTTGCTCAGCGCATGCTCGAAGAGGACGTCACCGTCGGACTGAGTCTGACCGGTGCGATGACTCCGGCGGGCATCGGGATGTCCTGTGTGATCCCGCTGATCGAAGCCGGCTTTGTGGACTGGATCGTGTCCACAGGCGCCAACCTGTATCACGACTGTCATTTTGCGCTTGGCTTCTCGATGCATCGGGGTACGCCGCGTGCGGACGATGTGAAGCTGCGTGAGGAAGGTGTCGTGCGGATCTTCGACATCTTCTTCGATTACGCTGTCCTCCTGCAGACGGATGAGTATCTCCGTCGCGTCTCGCAGGCTCCCGAGTTTCAACGCTCGATGAGTTCCGCGGAACACCACTACCTCCTGGGTAAGTACATGGCGGAAAGGGAGCGGGAGCTCGGCCTCAAGCAGAAGTCGGTGCTCGCGGCGGCGCACGAGTACGGTGTGCCGATCTACACGTCGTCGCCGGGGGATTCGTCGATTGGAATGAACGTCGCTGAGCTGGCGCTCGACGGATACGCCATTGCCTATGATGTGTCGGCCGACGTGAACGAAACGGCGGCTATCGTGCTGGACGCAAAGCAGGATGGCGGCAAGAGCGGTGTGTTGATCATCGGCGGTGGAAGTCCCAAGAATTTCGTGCTGCAGACGGAGCCACAGATACAGGAGGTGCTTGGAATCGAGGAGCGCGGGCACGACTACTACGTGCAGATCACGGATGCTCGTGTGGACACGGGAGGCCTGTCTGGAGCAACCCCCGCCGAAGCTGTGAGTTGGGGTAAGGTGGACCCCGATCAGCTGCTGGGCACCGTTGTGTGCTACCTCGACGGGACGGTCGGGCTGCCGATCCTCACGGGGTACGCGCTCGCAAAGCGCAAGCCGCGGAAGCCAAAGCGTCTCTACGACCGGCGTGGAGCGATGATGGAGCGCCTGCGAACGGCGTACCAAGGTGCGCGGGCGTTCAGGGACGCGCGCGTGCACGGGTCGGCGCTGCCGGACGTCGAGAGCTAGGCGGCGCTAATCCTCCTGGTGGGATTCAGCGCGGAACGTGTTGTTTCGCTCGACTTCGTAGCGGTAGGCAGCCAGTTCCGCATCTTGGCGAGCGCCATCCCACTCCATCTCACGGGCCGCGACGGCGGCGACGTCGGGGAGTGCGTCGAGAATCCTTCGCGGCGCGACGTAGAACAGATGGGTGCGTCGAACCAAGAGGTCCCCGAGGGTGACCGCCATCTCCCGCCGCATCGCGTGTACGAGCTCAGCCCACAGTGTCGGGTGATCCGGGACTACGGGTTCACCGTACTGTGGTTCGGACTGCGCGAGGCGGAGGACTGCGGGAGTCTCACTGCCATAGGTGTGCACCAGATGCCTCGCCACATTCTCGGCAAATCCCTCGGCAACGGCGGACTCGATCATCACGTCGAGATCGCGGGTCTCGCCACCTGGTAACGCTTCGCGATCGGTGGGTGGCCGTGGGGGAATGGTTCGCCCATCGTGGTTGTGCAGCCGTCGGACAACGACATCGACGACTTCCGCGGCCATGGACCGGTACGTGGTCAGTTTTCCGCCGACGATCGACACCAGTCCGGAATCGCTCTCGAGTATCGTGTGCTCTCGAGAGACTGCGTTGGGATCCTCGGCGCCGTGCTGCCGGATGAGCGGACGAACGCCGGCCCACGTCGCCAGCACGTCGGCGGGGGTGAGGCGAGCTTCGGGAAACAGGGCGTTCGCCGATCGAAGCAGGTAGATGACGCCGTCTGCGTCCGCATGCACGTCGTCGGGCGATCCAGCGAGTTCGGTCTCGGTGGTGCCGATGTAGGTGACATCGCCCCACGGAACAAGGAACATGACCCGGCCGTCGATCGGCGAAGTTATGGTGAGCCCCTCATGATTCCCGACGCGGTTCCGAGGCACCACGACATGGATGCCCTTCGTGGTGTGGAGCACTGGCGCGCCGCCGTCGGTCGCACGGATGCCGTCGGTCCAAGGACCCGTCGCATTGACCACCACGAGCGCTCGAGCGGTACGTGTGTCACCGGTGACGAGGTCGGTGATCCGCGCGCCGCCCACGCGGCCGGCGGCCGACTCAAGCTGGTCGACGCGGGCGTAGTTGGCCGCGAGTGCGCCGTGGCGATGGGCGTCGCGAACGTTCGCGAGGGCGAGCCGCGCATCGTCGCATTGAGCGTCGTAGTAGCGCGCACCCCCGACGAGATCGTGTGAGCGCAGCCCGGGCTCTGCCCGTAACAGGGCGCGCTTGCTCAGCATTCGATGCTGGCGCACATTCCGGAAGAGGGCGAGGAGGTCGTAGAGCCAGAGTCCGGCCGCGAGCTTCCACCTCGGCACCCGGGCTCCCCGATGCACCGGGAACAGGAACGAGCGTGGCCAGACCAGATGGGGTGCGATCTTGAGCAAGATCCGGCGTTCGCGGCAGGCCTCGAAGACGAGCCGCAGGTGCCCGTGCTCCAAGTAGCGCAGTCCGCCGTGGACCAGACGCGAGCTGCGAGAACTGGTTCCGGAGCCGAAGTCGCCCTTGTCGACCACGGCCGTGCGCAGGCCCCGCATGCTAGCGTCTCGGGCAATACCTGCGCCGGTCACCCCGCCGCCGATGATGAGCAAGTCGACGGGTTCGGTCGTCATCAGCGCGAGGTTTTCGGCTCGAGTTCGATGAGAAAAAGGAGCGTCCATTAGGTGTCAGCCGCGCATGGTCGGTGCATCCCCAGTACGTGGTTTCAGTGGCATGCCCGGCTGCTTCAGCCCGGAATGCGGGTCTTGGACCTGGCCTGCGGTCGTGGCTGCCATGCCATCGCTGCCGCCCAGCATGGAGCCACCGTAGTCGCCGTGGATCGGGACCCGGATCGGCTGCGCGAGGCGGAGGAAGACGCGCGTAGATCCAACGTGAAGGTACAATGGATCGAGGCGGATCTGACCCGGGATCCCATTCCGCAAGGTCCGTATGATCTCGTGATGCAGTTCAATTACCTCGACCGGACCCGCCTTTCGGAGTTCATGGCATTGGTGAAGCCCGGCGGCTACTTCGAGGCCGAGACCTTTCTCGAGCAACAGCGCGAACTGGGTTGGGGGCCGACATCGGACGAGCACCTCCTCAAGCGTGGCGAGCTGTGGACTCTGGCAGCCCCGTTCGAGATCGTGCTCATTCGCGAGGTGCTCGAGATTCTCGACGGACGCACTCGAGCGCTCGCAAGTCTTCTGGCCCGGCGTCCCACCGAATGATGCGTCGAGAGATCACCATACCACAAGAGCCGTTCTAGACCCGGTGTCAGCCTCCGGGTAGCTTTCGGGATCATGATGCAGCGCGCACAGCGACGTCGGGTCGCGGTAGTGGCGGGATGTCGCTCCCCATTCTGTAAAGCGGGCACGCTGCTCAACGACGTGACTGCGCTGGACCTCGCCAAACACACCGTGGTCGAACTCGTTCATCGGGCCGACCTGAGTGGCAAAGACGTCGACGAAATCTACTTCGGGCAAGTTGTGCCGAGCCCGCTCACGCCGAACGTTGCACGCGAAGTCAGCCTCCTTCCGCAGTTCCCGGCGAACATCCCGGCCGCATCCGTCAACCGTGCCTGTGCGTCGGCCAACAGCGCCATCGTGCTCGGGCACGATCAGATCGTGCTCGGGCATGCCGATGTCGTGCTCGCAGGTGGGGCCGAGTCGCTGTCGAACGTGCCGATTCTGCACTCAAAGCGCTTCTCGGAACTCCTGGTGGGGCTCAGCAAGGCGAAGAGCACGCGACAACGGATGAAACTGCTCGCAGCGTTCCGTCCGAAGGATCTCGTACCACTGACTCCGGCAATCGCCGAGCCCTCGACGGGTGAGACCATGGGCCAGTCGGCCGAGAAGATGGCGAAGCTCAACGGCATCACACGGCAGGCGCAAGACGAGTTCGCCCTGCGGAGCCACGAGCTTGCACACGCCGGTACCGAAGACGGCCGACTCGGCGCTGAGATTGCGCCGTTCTTCTTGCCGGATGGCAAGGCCATCGTTCGAGACAATGGCGTGCGGCCTGACGCAAGCGTCGAGGAGATGGCGAAACTACGACCCGCGTTCGACCGACGATACGGCACCGTGACTGCGGCCAACGCCTCCCCACTGACTGACGGAGCCGGTGCGGTGATCCTCATGAGTGAGGAGGCGGCAGGCGCTCTCGGGTACGAGCCGCTCGCGTTCATCCGATCGTACGCCGTGGCCGCCCTGGACCCGGGCGATCAATTGCTCATGGGACCCGCGTACGCCGTGCCGAAGGCGCTCGATCGGGCGGGCATTACATGGTCCGACCTCGGTTTGGTCGAGATGCACGAGGCGTTCGCGTCGCAAGTGCTCTCGAACATTCAGGCGTTCGAGTCGAAGCAGTGGGCTGCCGAACGCTTGGGCCGCGCCGAGCCGATTGGCACTGTCGATTGGGAGACGCTCAATGTCATGGGTGGCTCTATTGCCATTGGCCATCCGTTCGGCGCAACCGGGGCGCGGATCACGACGACGCTCGCGAATGAGATGCAGCGGCGCGGTGTGCAGTTCGGGTTGATCTCGGTGTGTGCGCAGGGGGGCATGGGGTTCGCCATGGTCTTGGAGCACCCATGAGCGCCTTCACGACGCGGTTTCAACACGGTGTCGGTTGGCTGGAATTCGACCTGCCGGGTGAGCCGATCAACAAGTTCACCAGGAGTGTGCGAGACGAACTCGACGCGCTGTTGGGACGCGTTGCCTCCGACAGTGATGTGCGCGCATTGGTCCTCATATCGCGAAAGCCCGAGTCGTTCATTGCGGGGGCTGACATCGACGAGTTCATCCGACTCAGATCACGACAGGAGGCCCATGCGCTCGTTCGCGCCGGCCAGGCGTTGATCGATCGAATTGCGTTGCTGGGAAAGCCAGTGGTGGCGGCGATTCACGGCACGTGTCTCGGAGGCGGTCTCGAAGCAGCGCTCGCCTGCACCTACCGAATCGCCACCGACCACCCCAAGACGCGTATCGGCCTCCCAGAGGTCCAGCTCGGCATCATTCCGGCGGCAGGGGCGTGTCAGCGATTGCCACGCCTGATCGGCGTCCGTGCGGCGCTCGACATGATTCTGCCTGGCAAGCAGCTGCCGGCACGACGGGCGCACCGTGCCGGAATTGTCGATGAACTCGTGCACCCCGCGATCCTCGACCGGGTCGCGCACGAAGCGGCGAAGAAGCTTGCGGACGGTTGGCGTCCGAACCGTCGACGTCTCGCACTGGGGAGTCTTGCCCTCGACAAGAACCGCCTTGGTCGACGCGTGGTCTATGCGGGCGCGCGGAAGCAGCTCCTTAAACGGACTGGCGGCCACTACCCGGCGCCGCTTGCGGCGCTCCAAGCCGTGGAGCACGGCATGAAACATGGGGTCGAGGCCGGCCTCGACCTGGAAGCCTCGCTCTTTGCCGAGCTGGCCGTGGGGGAAGTGTCGCGCAACCTGGTCCGCCTCTTCTTCGCAAGCACGGCACTGAAGAAAGACGCAGGGGTTGAAGGCGAGGCGCCCGCACCCCGCACGGTGGCGAACCTCGGCATCATTGGCGCCGGATTCATGGGCGCGTCGATTGGGGGCGTCGCGGTCATGCAAGCGGGTGTCGACGTTCGGTTTCGTGACCGCGACCTTGAGAGCATCGCCCGGGGCCTGAAGGCGTCCCGACGAATCCTGAAGGAGCGGCTGAAGCGAGGCCGGATCACGAGGCAAGAGCACCAGAAGCTGGAGCAGCTCCTCTCGGGAGGCACCGGCTGGAGCGGGTTTGCCCGCGCTGACGTCGTGGTCGAGGCGGTGTTTGAGGATCTCGAGGTTAAGCGCCAGGTCTTTGGTGAGCTGGAGCGTCACGTCCGTGACGACTGCCTCCTTGCGTCAAATACCTCGACGATTCCCATTGCGCGCGTAGCGGAAGGACTGTCTCGACCGGAACGTATGCTGGGAATGCACTTCTTCTCACCGGTCGAGAAAATGCCGCTGCTCGAGGTGATCGTAACCAAGCAGACGGCCCGATGGGCCACAGTGACGGCTGTGGAGTTTGGGCGGAGCATGGGCAAGACGGTGATCGTGGTCCAGGACCACCCAGGGTTTTGGGTGAACCGAATCTTGGCACCGTACCTAAACGAAGCTGGTCGCCTACTGGAGGAGGGTGTCACCGTCGAAGTCATCGATCGCGCGATGACGAGATTCGGCTTCCCCGTGGGTCCCATCACGCTGCTCGACGAAATCGGGTTGGACGTGGCCCAAAAGGCGTCCGCCGTGCTGCACGACGCGTTCGGTGATCGACTGAGGCCCATGGAGGGTCTGGCGCGGATGACCGAAGACGGTCGCCTGGGGCGCAAGAACGGGCGAGGTTTCTTCAGCTATGAAGGGAACAAGCGGCGCGAGGTTGACCAGACGGCGTACGAGATTATCGGTGCGGCGCCCGACTCACGGGTCCCGAAGGAGGATGTCGAATCCCGCTTGGTGTTCGTCATGCTGAACGAAGCGGTGCGGGCCTTGGATGAGGGTGTCCTTCGGTCGGCTCGGGACGGGGATATCGGTGCAGTCTTCGGCATGGGGTTTCCGCCGTTCCGTGGTGGTCCGCTGCGGTATCTCGACGAACTCGGTGCTGCCCAGGCGATAGACATTCTCGAAGAGTTGGCTCAGAAATACGGTGCTCGCTTTGCACCGACTGAACGTCTCGTTCGTATGGTGTCCACCGACGAGCGGTTCCACCCGTCATCCTGAGGCGGCGATCAGCGCATGCTGCGACGCACGTTCCTCTGGCTCAGTGAACAATCGGGGGTCTTCAATTTCATCAAGCGGAACGATGCGGCCCGGCGAATCGCGTCCCGCTTTGTCGCTGGCGAAACGCTCGAGAGCGCTGTCGAGGCCGCACGGACGCTGAAAGCCCGCGGTATCACGGTGAGCTTGGATCTGCTTGGGGAGAGCGTTTCCTCGGCAGAAGAGACGCACGCAGCCCGCGACGAGGTGCTGCGCACGATCGACGGCCTGGCAACGGCTGGCCTGGACGGGAATGTCTCGGTGAAACTCACGCAACTCGGGCTCGACATTGACGGCCAGCTGTGCGCCGAGAACATGCATGCCGTGCTTACGCGCGCGAAGGAGAGCAACGTCTTCGTTCGGATGGACATGGAGAGTTCCCAGTACACCGAGGCGACGCTGGCGCTCTTCTACGATGATCTGCACCCGGCGTTCGGAGAGGCAACTGGCGTGGTGATCCAAAGCTACCTGCGACGGTCCGAGCAAGACGTGGACGAACTGATCGCCCGCGGGGCGCAGGTGCGGCTGTGCAAGGGCGCGTATGCCGAACCCGTCGAGGTGGCGTTTCAGGAACGCAAGGAAGTCAGCGACTCCTTCATCAACCTCATGCGCAAGCTGCTCGAGAACGGGAACTATCCGGGTATCGCCACGCACGACGAGGCCCTGATCGACGCAACGCTCGCTTTCGTGAAAGAGCGGGCCATTCCAGCAGAACGGTTCGAGTTCCAGATGCTTTACGGGGTTCGCCGTGATCTCCAGAGCTCCCTGCGGGGGCAGGGATATAACATCCGCGTCTATGTACCGTTCGGTACCCACTGGTATCCTTACTTGATGCGGCGATTGGCTGAGCGCCCCGCCAACATTGCCTTCATGGCGAGCAGCGTTGCCAAAGAGACGTTCCGTCTCCGGTAGATGCGGGATTCGACGCTGGGTGGCTATATCGACGTGCACGATCGTCCTCCGGCGTTCGAGGGGTCGGATGGTCACGCATACTCGGCGGCGGTCTTCGTCGATGGCGAACCAAATGCGGAGGGACGGTTCGGTGCAGCGGTTCTCTTTGTTCGGTGGTCCCCGTCGGGATCGCAGACCGTAGGCCACGTGGAGACGCCGAACCTCGTCTTTGGTGACACACCTGAGGAGGCTGAGGCGAAGATACGTGAGCTCAGCCTTCACGCCGTGAAGCACCACCTCGACCAGGCAATCGTGACGCAACGTGAGGGGCTAGCCTGGTAGAGCAACACGGCGTGGTCCTCTCGAAGACGGGGGGCCGCTACCGGATCTTCTGCCAGGGCACCGTCCTCGAGGCGAGTCTCCGGGGTCGCTTGAAGCAGAGCGCCGGGTCGCAGGTCCTTGTGGGCGACGAGGTCGTCCTCCACCGCCTTAGCGACGGTACGTCGACGATCGAGCGGGTCGGGCCGCGGCGTTCGGTGCTCAAGCGCCGCTCTCCTGGGCGCACGCGAGGGGTGCGCCACATAGCGGCGAACGTCGACCGGGTTGTTGTCGTCGGCTCGGCACGGCACCCCATGTGGGACGCGAGCTTGATCGATCGGTTCACAGTTGTGGCGGCCGCGAATGGGCTCCCCGTGGCGGTAGTGGTCAACAAGTGTGATCTCGTGGTCGAGTGGGATGTCCTCGGTCGGCCGTACGAGAAGGCTGGATATCCGGTAGTCTACACTTCGGTGCCAAACAGACAGGGGATGGAAGATCTGCGACGCCTGCTCGAGAACCAGGCATCCGTGCTGAGCGGTCCGACGGGCGTAGGAAAGTCGAGCCTGCTCAACGCGCTGCAGCCCGGCCTTCGCCTGCGCACGGCGGCGGTCAGCAAGCGGGCGCGCAGCGGGCGGCACACGACGGTTTCGGCAGAGATGCACCGCTTCGGTCAGGGAGGGTTTGTCGTCGATTCTCCAGGCCTTCGGGACATCGGGTTATGGGGGCTCGAGCCACGAGAGGTAGCTGCCGCGTTTCCCGAATTCGCGCAGTGGACAGCGGATTGTCGCTTCGACAACTGCCGGCATCTCCAGGAGCCAGGCTGTGCGATCGTCGAAGCGGTGACGCGAGGCGATCTTGCAACGAGTCGGCTCGAATCGTATCGACAGATGTTGAGTGAAGCTCAGCAGGCCGCACGTCCATGGGCCCGAGGCAAGACACGGTGAAAGGGGGGATCAACCGCGGATGAGCGCTGATATCCGACCCCTGGTTACCGCCTTTGTCGGCGAGCGCTACGCGGCGACCGAGGAGCTGAGCAAGGTCATCGCTCCGCCGTACGACGTGATCGATGCCGCGGAGCGGGAACGACTGGCCCTGCAGAGTCCACACAATGTCGTTCGCGTCAATCTTCCAGAAGCCGGTGACGATTGCTACGATACCGCCGCCCGCCTGCTCTCTGAATGGCGGAAGACGGGGGTCCTCGTGCCTGACCCCGGTCCGATGGTGACGGTGCTACGCCAGACATTCACCATACCGCTGGGCACCCAGCATGAACGCACCGGGGTGATCGGGGGTGTCGTTGCGGAGTCCTTCGCCCGTGGTCGGGTGAAACCGCACGAGCAGACCCATGCGGGGCCGAAAAAAAACCGTCTGGCGTTGCTGCGAGCAACAAGCACGATGTTCGAAGCGCTGTTGATGTTTTCGCGGGATCAGGAGGGACGATTGCTGGAGGAGCTTCGGAGCGTCACGGACGAAGTTCCAGCGGCCAGGGCGGAGCTGCAGGGAGTCGGGCTCGAGGTGTGGCCAGTGGAGGGTGTGCGCGCCGAGGAGTTAGCGGCGGTGGCAGGCCGCGATGCGATCTACATCGGGGATGGACATCACCGCTACGAGACAGCGACCGCCTATGGGGCGGAAAACCCGGCTGCCGAACGGGTGCCGACCCTCGTGGTCTCATGCCAGGATCCTGGTCTAGTCGCTCTGCCGACGTTTCGGCTGATATCCGGCACGGCGATCGAGCCGGATGCCATATTGGCCCTGCTCCAGGAACGGTTTCAGGTGCACCAGCTCGCGAGCCAGTCCGACTACCTGGACGAACTACACCAGCTCCATACTCGTGGAACGGCGTGCGTTGTGGTGCTCCCGGGCGGGCGGGCGTACGCATTGCTGCTGAAGAGCACGGCGCGCCTCGGTGAATTGCCGTCTGCCAACGAGCCGACCGTCGCGTCCTTGGATGTCGCACGCGTCGACGCTCTGGTCGTGAAGGACATTCTTGCAGCTGCGGGATCGGACGGGCGCGTCGACTACAGTCCGTATGTCGATATCGTCATCAGGGAGGTCGAAGCAGGTCGGGCCGCTGCGGGGGTGCTCATCAACCCGACATCGATCGATCAGGTCCTTGCGGTGGCGGACGCGGGTGCCGCCATGCCACCGAAGTCGACCTATTTCACACCGAAGGTCCCCGGGGGTATCGTTGGGATGCGGTATGGGTCGTGACGCTCGGTCAATCGTTGATACAGCGAGCCTCCGTCATTCATGATGGTGGATCATGGAACCACGTCCACGAGAACGCATCCTGACCAATCTCGAGACTATCTATCGGGAGGAATACGCGCGTGCCTCCGAGGTAGGTGACGCGAGTCGCATGGCGCAGCTTGATGCGTCGTTTCAGCGCGAGCAGCTGATCTTGGAGGTTCTGCTGGACATCCGGGATGCGCTCGCAACCGCTGGGGAGAAGCCAGCGTCGCAGTCGACGCTGGAGAAGTTGGAGAGCCTGCGTAAGCTGACGAAGCGTCGATGATGGACTATCTTTACGCCCCATGACCTCCCGAGCGACACCCGAAGGAATCTCCACGAGCCCCAGACGGAAACGCCGCGCTTCGCGGTTCGAGAAGCAAGAGCTCCTCGACATGTACCGGATCATGGTCATGTCTCGCCGCCTCGACGACAAGGAGATTCAGCTCAAGCGGCAGAACAAGATCTTCTTCCAGATCTCCGGAGCCGGACATGAGGGCGTGCTGGTTGCGGCCGGTAAGATCCTGAAGTCCGGGTACGATTGGTTCTACCCGTACTACCGTGACCGTGCGCTGTGCCTTGCCCTGGGAATGACTCCCACCGAGATGCTCCTGTCGGCGGTCGCCGCCGCGGACGATCCGAACTCGGGTGGACGACAGATGCCGTCGCACTGGGGGCACCACGCGTTCAACATCGTCAGCAGCTCGAGCCCCACCGGTACACAGTTCCTGAACGCCGTAGGCTGTGCCGAGGCGTGGCTGCGCTACGATCGCATCGAGAGCATTCCGGATCGGGACACTCGGATTCAACGTGACGAGGTTGTGTTGTGCACGTCGGGAGACGGGACCACGAGCGAGGGAGAGTTTTGGGAGGCGCTCAACACCGCCAGTAACCTGCAGTTGCCCGTGTTGTTCCTCGTCGAAGACAACGGTTACGCCATCTCGGTGCCGGTGGAGGTGCAAACGGCGGGTGGGTCGATCAGCAGTCTGGTTTCCTGCTTTCCAAACCTCTACGTGGACGACATGGACGGGTGCGACCCGATTCTCTCCTACGAGGTGTTGGCGGGCGCGGTGGCGCACTGTCGCGCGCGAAAGGGCCCGGCGTTGATTCACGCTGACGTCATTCGACCGTACTCGCATTCGCTTTCGGACGACGAGGTTCACTACAGGTCCAGCAAGGAACGCGACGAGGAAGCACTCCGCGATCCACTGCTCACGTTTCCCGCGCAGCTCATCGAGCGGGGGGTGGCCACTGAGCCGGAGCTCGACGAAATCCGAGCGCAGGTCGAGGAGGAGGTTGAGCTGGCGACCGAGGTGGCGTTGGCATCGCCGCAACCGGCGCCGGACACGGTCCATCTCTATGTGTACTCGCCTGACGTGGATCCCACCGCTGACTCGTTCGACACGGAGGACGATCCTCAGTTCGAGAACGATCCCACCACGATGGTGGACCTGCTCAACAAGTGCCTGCGTGACGAAATGGAGCGTGACCCCCGGATCGTCGTGTTCGGGGAGGATATTGCGGATGTTTCTCGAGACGAGCACCTCGAGCAAGTCAAAGGCAAGGGTGGCGTGTTCAAAGTGACGTGGGGGTTACAAAAGCAGTTCGGCAGCGACCGCGTCTACAACTCACCGCTCGCCGAGGCGAACATTGTCGGGCGTGCCATCGGACTTGCCACCCGAGGCATCAAGCCCGTGGTCGAGATTCAGTTCTTCGATTACATCTGGCCCGCGTATCACCAAATTCGGAATGAGTTGGCGCTGCTGCGCTGGCGAAGCAACAACGCCTTCAGCGCGCCTGTCGTTGTGCGAGTCACCTACGGTGGCTACCTGAAGGGCGGCGCGATCTACCACTCGCAGACTGGTGCCGCGGTGTATACCGGCATCCCCGGCCTGCGGGTTGTGTGTCCGGCCACCGCGCTCGACGCCAACGGGTTGTTGCGCACAGCGATTCGCTGCGACGATCCGGTGGTCTTTCTCGAGCACAAGCATCTGTACCGTCAGACCTACAACAAGGCACCGTATCCCGGACGGAATTTCATGATCCCGTTTGGAAAGGCGAAGGTCGTGCGGGAGGGAACGGACCTCACTGTGGTGACGTACGGTGCGGTCGTCCAACGGTCGGTGACCGCAGCCAAGGAACTGGAGGAGTCCGAGGGCATCAGCACCGAGGTACTCGACCTTCGCTCACTCAACCCCGTTGACTGGGAGACCATTGGTCGCTCGGTGCAGAAGACGAACAAGGTACTCGTCGCGTATGAAGACAACCTCTCCTGGGGATACGGATCGGAGATCGCCGCCCGGGTGGCAGACGAGTGGTTCACGTGGCTCGATGCGCCGGTGCGTCGCGTGGGGTCGATGGATACGTTCGTGGCCTATTCGCCTGAGCTAGAAGACGTGATTCTGCCCCAGGTCAGCGACTTGAAGACAGCTATTCAGGCATTGCATCGCTTCTGATGTCGAGATAGCGAGATCGGACGCGGCTGACACCCACGCGCATGCAGGTGCTCGGTGACACTGCTACGCCACCTGTCAGGGCTTTGCGGTCGTGCCCCGCCCCAAGGCCTGTTTGATCTCCCCGGCTGCATCGATGGCTGCCTCAACGTCGATCTGCAGCGCGCGCGCAGCTTGCGTGGCGGAGGTGAGGTCGCTCAGCACCTCGGCGACGCCTGCGGAGCGGAGTCGCAACAGGTCGAAGCGGACGTTCTGAATGGCGAGCACGCAGGATTCGAACTGCGCTTCGACCTTATCCCGACGCGAAACAAGCTCGGCCAGGGTCGCGCGCTGGCGGCGTAACAGGTCGAGCCGTCGATCCTTCTCAGCGCTCTGGCTCTCCCGCTGAATCTCCTCGATGCGCCCATCCAAATCGGCGAGCGCGTCGTTGTCCACGGTTCCTTCCATCTGCTGAAGCGTTCGGGCCAGCTCAACCGCACGCTGGTAGAGCGCCTCGACCGTGGGTCCCACGTCCGGCAGCATGTCTCGTTCCGACTCTGGCAGCCGCTCCACGAGCCGAGCGATCGCCGCTTGATCCTTGCGCATCTGTTCGATCTGGCCCGCTGCCCTGCCGAACTCCCCCGAGGTGGGTTCGGGGAGCCGCGGCTCGGCGCGGGCGTGGCTGCCCGGCTTTGATGGCGAGGGGAGCGCGTCCACCGCCGCTGGGCGGTTGAGTACATCCCGCATGCTGTATCCGGATGACCAAAGCCGGCCGTATTGGGAGGCCAATCCGATGCCCCAGCCGATCGCCGGGAACAGGAACCAGGGGGACTCGATGCCGGTGACGACGTTGAGGAGCAGCAGGCCGCCGTTCACCGAGACATAGGAGGCAAAATTCGCACGGAATTTCCGGACGATGCCCGGCTCCCCGCCCTTCTCTGGCTTTGCTTTTGCGGGTTGACGGGCTTCCGCCCGTCGCTCCCGTAGCGCGTGGCGTCGGCGTTCGGGAGACTGCTTGCCCTCCTCGAACCATTCCCACCAATCAGAGTCACGGTTCGCGGGCGCAGGACGGGGGCGGGCCGGGCGGCGTGACAGGGGCGAGCGCGGGCGGTACGGGGCGACGGAGCGGCTCTCGAGCGCTCGGCGTAACGCGTCTGCCGTGGGCCAGCGCCTGTCGGCCTCCTTGTCGAGGCAGCGCAGCACGGTGGTCGCAAGATCCTCAGGGCAGTCAGGGCGGGACTGGAGAATGTTCGGAACCGGCTGCGTGACTTGCTTGAGGAGGATCCCGGCCACGGTGGGCGCCTTGAACGGCACTTCACCGGTGAGCATCTCGTACGCGACGACGCCGAGCGAGTAGAGATCGCTGCGCGCATCGATCTCTCGTTCCCCCGCGGCTTGCTCAGGGCTCATGTACGCCGGGGTCCCGATGGCAACGCCGGTCCCGGTGAGGGTCCCCCCGCTGGCATCGGAAAGTGCCTTGGCGATCCCGAAATCGGTGACCATGACCCGGCGGCGGGTGCCTTCAAGCAGAATGTTGTCCGGCTTGATGTCGCGGTGAACGACCCCCATCGCGTGCGCGAGCCCGAGGGCATCCGCCGTTTCCTTCATAATGCGACGGGCTTCGTCGGCCGGCAGCCGCTCCCGACGGCGGAGGCGCGCAGCCAGAGATTCGCCGTCCACATACCCCATCACGAAGTAGACAAGGCCGGCATCTTCGCCGACGCTGTGGATCGGAACGATGTGTGGATGCGAAAGACGGGCGGCGGTCTGCGCCTCGCGGGTAAACCGTGTGCGGATCTCTTGGCGGAATGCGAGTTCGGGGGGGAGGAGTTTTATCGCAACGCGGCGTTTCAGTTTGACATCGCGGGCGCTGTAGACGATGCCCATGCCGCCGCGCCCGATCTCGCCCTCGATCTCATAGGCACCGGTAAGAATGTCTGCCAGACGCGCAGCAAGCGGTCCCTGTTTCGCCTCTTCCATGTAGCATAAGCTCCAGACCGGGGATAGATTAACGTACCCCTAGGTGAGGGGCAACCGGAGGCTACCCGAGCAAAGGCCATCGATGCGTTGGGTGACGGACGATACGGGTCGCCGGTGGTCCGCGGAGCGGGTTGGGCGGACCTCGGGGTTGATCCCGACCGGGAAATCCAAACGCGCATTCCCGGAACCGGCTGATATCATTCGTTTTGAGTGTATGTCGGACGGGTCCGAGGCCGCCCGTGAAGTGCAGGCGCGGGCTGGCTTGTTCGAACAGCTGACGGAATCCGAGCTCCGGGCCCTCCTCAACGTCGCCCCGCGCGCACCGTAACACCTGCTGTCTCCGCCAATGTGGCAGGCAGCTCTCCACCGCGGTAGTTTCGGCAGGAACCCGACCGTCAAACGAGGTGTTGAAGGCGCTAGAATGACCCGTTTTCCGGGTTTCACCTGGCATGTTTCTCGCGCGCCGGTGAATCCGACGCAGACGACACGGCGGGCAAGCGCCCGCCGACGAGGTGAGAATGACTGACCGGCAATCGAGCCGCTTGCGCTTGCCCGTGCTCCCTCTCCGGGAGACGGTGATGTTCCCGGGCGTGACTGCACCGATCGGTGCGGGTCGCCCGGCGACCCTGCGCGCGATCGAAGCGGCGATCAAGAACGAGGATCACCTGATCTTCGCAGTTGCGCAGCGGGACAACGTCGAGCAAGCACAGCCCGAAGTCCTTTATACGACCGGTACCGTCGCTCGCGTGGGGCAGGTGCAGCGGGGACTCGGTGGCATCCAACTGCTGCTCCATGGAGAGTACCGGGCTGCCGTCCTGCAGTACTCCGAGTCGAGCGGCTTCATCGAGGCGGTGGTGCAGGAGGCTCCCGATCTTCCGCCGCTCGACTCGGAAGACGCCGCGTTCGTCGCGCTCCACAAGGAAGTCCGTGAGCGCGCTTCGGAACTCGGACTCAAGATGGGGTTGCCGCAGGAGGTGGTGGAGCAGGTACTCGAGGGCGTCGAGGAGCCGGGACGTTTTGGCGACCTGGTGGCGGGCTATATCGAAATCTCACCGGCTGAGCGCCAAGCGCTGCTGGAAACGCGCGGCATCGAAGAGCGCCTGCGTCGCGTGTTGATTCACGTGCAACGGCAATTATCCCTGGTCGACGCGCAGGAAGAGATCAAATCCAAAGTTCAGGAAGAGATCGGCGAGCGACAACGCGAGATGTTCTTGCGGGAACAGCTCAAAGCGATTCGTAAGGAGCTCGGAGACGACGATTCGGCCGCGGAAGTGGAGGAACTCCGCGAGCGGATTCTGAAGTTGGATCTTCCGGAGGGCGTGCGTGAGGAGGTGGGCCGAGAACTGCGACGGCTCGAGCGATCGGGGCGCGACTCGATGGAATCGCAGATCATTCGCACATTCCTCGAGACCATTGCCGAGCTGCCATGGAGCATTCGCAGTGAAGACCATCTCGATCTGAAGGAGGCAGCGAAGATCCTCGACGAGGATCACTACGGCCTTCAGGACGTGAAGGATCGAGTGCTCGAGTTTCTCGCGGTGCGGCAACTCCTCAAGGTCCGAGGCCCGGGCGAGCGAGTGAGCGAGGCGGTCGGGAACGAGGATGATCGTGGCACCAAGGGATCGATCCTGCTCTTCATCGGGCCTCCGGGTGTCGGAAAGACGTCGATCGCCAAGTCCATCGCACGGTCGATGGGAAGGCGATACGTTCGCATCTCGCTGGGGGGTGCTCGGGATGAAGCCGACATCCGGGGTCACCGACGTACGTATGTCGGGGCCATGGCGGGTCGCATTATCGGGGGGATGAAGCGGGCGGGCACCAAGAACCCGGTGTTCCTGCTCGACGAAGTCGACAAACTCGGCGTGTCATTCCAAGGGGACCCAGCGTCCGCGCTCCTCGAGGTGCTGGATCCGGCGCAGAACGATTCGTTCACTGACCACTACCTCGGTGTGCCGTTCGATCTGTCGGAGGTGCTCTTCATAGCTACGGCGAACGTCCGGCAGAATATCCCCGTGCCGCTGCTCGATCGAATGGAGACGGTGGAGTTCAGTGGGTACACCGAGCATGAGAAACTGGCGATTGCACGGCAGTATCTCATCCCACGCCAGCTCGTTGAGGCCGGACTCAGTGAGAAGGAACTGACGCTGCGCGACGACGCGGTTCGCGCACTGATCGCTGGCTATACGCGCGAGGCCGGCGTCCGCCAGCTTGAGCGAGAGATCGCCAAGATCGCTCGCAAAGTGGCGCGGAAAGTGGCCGCCGGTGATCTGGAGCAGGGCGAGCTCGCAGGTGACGGTATTGGCGACCTCCTGGGCCGACCCACCGTGCACCCCGAACGTGCGGCGGGAGAAGATCAGATCGGCGTGGCGACCGGGATGTACTACACGCCTGCCGGCGGCGACATCATGTTCGTCGAGGTTTCCGTGATGGAAGGCCGAGACCACCTTGTCTTGACCGGCCAATTGGGCGACGTGATGAAGGAGTCCGCCCAGGCAGCACTGACGTATGCGAAATCGAAGGCGAAGGAACTAGGGATTCCCAAGGAGGCGCTCGCCGACAAGGACGTGCACATTCATGTGCCCGCCGGCGCGATCCCCAAGGATGGGCCCTCGGCTGGCGTTACGATGTCGACCGCACTGGTGAGTGCGCTCTCGGGCGTCCCCGTACGGCACGACGTGGCTATGACTGGAGAGATCACGCTCTCCGGTCGGGTCTTGCCAATCGGTGGGCTCAAAGAGAAAGTGCTCGGCGCCTGCCGCGCGGGGATCAGCAATATCATCCTCCCGAAGGAAAACGTAGCCGATCTCGAGGACCTCAGCGAGAGCGAGCGGCAACGCATCACGGTGCATGCGGTGGACGGTTTGAACGAGGTTCTGGATATCGCTCTCAGGCGACCGGCGTTCGCAGCTCCCTCGGGTGCCGAGCAGTCGCCCTCTGAACTGGCGCCGACGCCGACGTAGACAGCGACGAGGCTACCAGGAAAGACCGCGAACGATGAGGTCGCCGGCGTCGCGCACCCACCGTGCGTGCGCGACCTCGGAGGCAGTCTCCGGGGCCGCCGGTTCGAGAGCCGTCGATCCCACCAGGAAAGCGACAGTGAGTTCGGCGATCCCACTGGGCTCGACGTCGTCTCGGAAGTAGCCGAGCCCCTGCCCCTTCGAAACTTCCTGAGCGAAGAGATCGACGAGCCAGCGAACCGCGCGCACGGCCGACTCGGCACCGCGTCCTTTGCGCTGCGCGTTGGCGACGAGGAGACGGACGAGCTCGGGCCTGGTGCGAAGGCGTTCCTGGAGTTCGCTAAGGAGCGTTCGCAATCGCTCCGCCGGATGCGCCATGGGGCCGGACGCCCCGATGTCGGCTGCCAGATCGGCAAACGCCATGTCGATGAGGTCCTGATACAGACCCGTCTTCGAGCCGAAGTAGTAGTAGAGGAGCTGTTTGTTGACGCCTGCCCTACCGGCAATGCGATCGATTCGCGCCCCGTCGAAGCCGAAATCGGCGAACTCGATGCGGGCCGCCTCTGCAATGAGGCGTTTCGAGTCCCTTTGAGCTGTCGGCACCGTCAACCAACCGGTTGGATACTTCAGGAAGGTGACCCGCGGGAGGCCGCCGGTCAACCCACCGCTGTGAGAATCCCGCCGAGTGCAGCCTCGGCGGCGCCCACGATGATCGGATCGCTGGACCAGAGGCCCGTGAGGGTCCCGGCCTCCGTCCTCCCCAGTCCGACGACTCCGTCGGACAGGAGCATCATGGCCAGATCCTGCGCCCTGGCTCGAAGAGCCTCGGGACTGATGGTACCTGCCACTTCGACCGGGAGCTTCTGTGGAGCAGCTCCAACGGACCAGACGAGGGTCTCTCTCCCATCGGCTGCGCGCTTGCGCCAAATGGGGAGCAAACTCGAGAGGACCGACGGAGGCCCGATGAGATGCACGCGATCGGCACGCAGAACGGTCCGCAGGGCGATACCGTAGAGCTCGCGCTCACCGGTGAACTCAACCGTGCCTGGCGCTCCTTCGCTGCCCAAAGTGTCGATTTGTTGCTCCAGCACGTCGAGTTGCTCGGCCTCGTGCCGTGCGATCCGGGCGAGGAGCGTCTTTGGCTGGCTGGCGCGGAAGACCTGTGGCTCGGATTCCGCCACTTCGGCAGCCTTCTTCGCGACCAGCCCTCGAAGCGCCTGGTAGGAATTAGCTCGGGCAATGTCCAACCGTCGGGCAACGGCGTAGCCCGACGACGGTCCGTGAGCGACCAGGTCAACATACGCCCGCGACTCGGTAGAGGTGAACCCAAACGGCGTCAGATCGAGGTTTAGCATAGGAGTTGTAGAAACTACTCCTATTGTAACACCGTCGATGATCGGGAGCAAACGCCCGCGCAGGCGCTAGACGTACTCGAGGTTCCAGCCAGCCAGTTTCGCGATCAGTGCAAGCCGAAAGGTTACGTCGACCCGCCGGCTGTCGTGGTTCCCACTGTCGATTTCCAGTGGGAAGTAGAAGTTGGCGAGCTTCGAACTGCTTTTGGGAAGCGCCCGGAGATTCCTCGGGCTCCAGACACCCTGATCATCGCAATCCTTGAGCAAACGGGCCAGAATCCGTTGGGCGGTGGACGAGCCAGCCAGCATCCCGAGGCGCGCCAGCAACTCCATCCAGTACAATGCGAACGGCAGGTCTTTGGCGTTCCCGGAGCTGTCGGCCCTGAGCGGGTCTCCCAGTATGTGGAACTGCGGCTTGATGACCTTGCGCCCCACCTGGATGACGAACGTTCGCTTCGTCGCCGGCCGGGACAAGTAACTGGTCAGCCGTTCAACAAAACCCGCCCGCTCCCGCTTGAGGCTCGCCATGTGGGCGATGACCGCCACGGAGAAGACGGTGGGCGGGGACGCGTCTGGGTGGAGAATGTTGCGTGACGCCTTGCGAATGATCGGCTTGTCAGCAAGCTCACTCCGCAGAAACTGGGAGATTCTCGTGGCGACCCGGTGCGCAGCGCCCCGCACCCGCGGATCTTCGGAATGTCCTCCATGTGCTAACGCCGCAGCCGCTGCCATGCGCAGGAACTCACGGGCCCACGGCCCAAGCGCCGCATTCGCTTTCGCGGCTTTCCGATACTCGAAGAGCAACGCGGGATCCTCGTCACGCGAAAGCAAACGGAAGAACATGCGCTCAGCGAGACGAAGAGGCCGCTCGCTCGTCGGTACTCCGAGCTCTACAAGGTGTCGGTATTGTGACACCGTGCCGACATCTTTAAGATCCTGACCCTTTGCCGGTGCCAGGCCAAGCATATTCGCTGCCCAGACGCCGTTTGACTTCTGCTTCCTTATTGTCTGTGTAACGCCCTTGTATTGTAGAACTTCGGCCCCGAGGGACTCAATGTCGGTTGGACTCGCGGCACCAGCGGGCAGGATTTCAGTGACCGTACGCCACCGAATGGGCGCGCAGGCATGCTCCCGGAGCCAGTAGACAGGGACCTTGTGCGAAGTAGGCAATTCCAGCGGATCGACTCCTGACGATGGGCGAAAAACGCCGATGAATCGGGCGGGAACATACTTACTTTGGCTCGATTCGGCCAGTACTTCGCGGGATTCTACGTCGGCTCCGACTTGCCCCGGATTCTGCGCACTCGGAGCTGTTCTCCGGCGGGCCTGAACTCGGAGTCGGAGGCCCAAGCGGGGAAATCGGTCGCGTTGCCAAGCAGCCATGCGAGACGGACGATTACCCGCACCTGCTGGACCACACCCTCGTAATTGACCGCTGGGTCAAACTCGTCAAACGGAGACAGGTACCGTCCGTCCAGGTAACTGTGCTCCTGCTCGGCGGCCCACTCCCTGGGCTTGTCCGGGAAGTCTCGGCCCGGTCGGAGCGCCATTGCCGGTACCCCTGCCCGAGCGAGTGGCAGAAGGTCCATCCAGTAGAACTCGCCTGCGCCCGGTGCCGGACTGGGCGTGGCCTTGAGACCCTCGTCGACGGCGGCCTGCGCTAGGTACCTGGACAGAGTCGACTGCTCGGCACCCAGCCCAACCACGTCGGCAGTTCTGCCCCTGAGGTTGGCGCGACTGAGGCTGACGGTCGCCACGGTCAGCTCGATCGGTCCGACCGGCCTACGCACATAGGCGTCGGCGCCAGTGACCTGTCCGTGGGAGGCCGTTGTGGCGAGAAAGACCAGATCCCGCCGCGGCACTCCAGTACTGGCCGAAAGGCCAGCGGCTGCTGCGAGAAGGAGGCTCACGCCGGAGGCGTTGTCGACAGCCCCGTTGTAGATGGAGTCTCCATTGATCGGTTGGCCAATGCCGATGTTGTCATAGTTGGCCATGAGGATCACGGTCTCCGCTCCTGCGGGATCACTACCCCGAAGTCGCGCGGCGACATTGGCTGCGCGGATTCGCCGGATTGTGCTCCGGATCCGGATGACTGCGTGCGCTCCCATGGAAATCGGCTCGAAGGTGCGCAACCCAGCCCTTCGCTCGAGCAGCTCAAAGTCTCGGCCGGAGGCGGCCGCGAGGCGTTTGACAGCGGACTCGCGGACCCACGCGGCGAACCGGAGGTTGCTCTCAGGAGCGTCGGTCGAGAGGAACTGCTCCGAGCTCCAGGCGTTGGTCAACGCTCGCCATGAGATGGCGCCCCCCGAGTCGGGATATACGATCAGCACCCCGAGAGCTCCTGAGCGAGCCGCTTGCTCGACCTTGTAGCGCCAACTCCCGTAGAAGGTCATCCTCCCGTCGGCGAAGCTCGTGGGGTCCTCCAGGGTGGGTTCACCTGCCATCACGAGCAGGACCTTGCCGACGAGGAAGCTGTCTTTGAAGTCGTTCCAGTCCCACTCAGGGGCATGTATCCCGAAGCCGGCAAACAGCAATTCGCCGTCGCTGCTCACAGTGGTGTCGGGCCGCAGAGGCCAGGCGACAAAGTCGGTCATCGGCTCGAGCGCGAGGGTCTGCCCCTGCACGCCTACGATGAGCGACGGATCGGCCGACACACCGATTCCCTCGACAGGCAGCAGAAAGGAACCATCCGGCCCGACCGGTTCGAGTCCCAGACGTTCGAACTGGGCCGCGATGTACTGTGCGGCCAACTCTCCGCCCCGTGTCCCCGGCGCGCGTCCCTCGAGGAGATCGTGTGACAGAAATCGCAGGTGGGGGCGCACCATCGTTGAACTTGCAAGCGATAGGGCCTGGGTGAGACCGTCGCCGGCGCTCGCCGGTTGCTGCGCCCAGGCGGATGGGGCTCCGAGCAGCGCCGCGCCCATCGCCGTCCAAAACGTGACTGGTCTCATGGTCTACCGTCCTAGCGACGCTCGTCTCCAAACGAGCACCGCACCCGGGAGATGGTGCCGGCGCGCCCGAACGCCACCTCGCTGGTGAGCACCAGGGTACTGTCGTCCAAGAAGTCGACGGCCTCCCCCTGCGGCTCGCGGAGCCCCAACCAGCAGCTTCCGGCGGCATGGATCTGGGTCGTCGGTTCGTCCAACCGGAAGAAGAAGAGCTGCGTGTACGTTCGCACGACGAGGATCGTGCCGCTCGGGGACACCGCGGCTCCAGTGGCCAAACGACCAGCAGCGCGTTGCGGCACAATGCCCAGGGGCTTCCCATCGTGCACGACCACCGTGTCTCGCACGGTGTCCGAACGTGCGATGCGGTAGAGCTGGATCGGGCCGGATCGACCCCTTGATATCAGGAGGACATCCCCTGCGGCGGTGACCGCCAGCGCTTCTGAATCCCGCGGCCCGGCGGCGTACCGCACGACAAGGGAGCGTGCCGGAAGCGGACCCTTGGTAGCGAGCAACGTCGGCTCTCGGACGATGTAAATCGTCACATGCTCCCGACGCTCGAAGTTGTCACCGATGTCGCCGATGTAGAGACAGGCCTCCGGTGTGTCGGGGCAGGGCCCCAGCGCAATATCCTCCCAATCGATCGCCCGCGCCCCACCCACCGGATACTCGGCGAGCACGTTGCCAGTAATCGACGTGGCGTAGATTCTCGGCTCGTCGCCGGAGTCGTTGTGCGTCCACAGGACTCCCGGGAACCGGCGACTCACAGCAACTCCTGAGCTCTCGGTGAGCTTGGGCGAAGAGAAGGCTCCGGTGATTTGAAACAGCGTGGGCTCCGCCACCTGCGCGCGAGCGCTCTCGTGCAATCCGACCACGACGAGTGCAAGTGGCGTCGCGCTCCGTAGCCTCCGCAGGCACCTGTGCACACGTGTGGCCGGCATGATGCCGTATTGTACATGGCCGCTTGCCTGACCGAAACGGAGCGGGCAACTTACGACCCCTATGATCGATAGCCTCAAGACCCGACCCCTCACCAAACGGCCGGATTTCGTGCGTCTCGATGGCCGGATACTGTTCCTGGCCGATGACGCCACGCTCGTGACGCGGCAGCTAGAAGGTGAGGACCTAACCTGGCCGCTGGATGCCCCGCTCCGCGACGACATCTCGACCGACGAGATCACCCCCGCATACATCTGCTACTACTACGACGAGACGCTCGGCGACTTTCCGTACCTGGGTCTCAAGGCCGGGGACGATTTTCCGGTGACGCCAGGTAGCGTGCGTGGTGGCGGATTCGATTGCTCGGTGAGCGGCAAGCGACGGGGTAAGGGCTCCTCTCGTGAGCAGTCGCCGTACGCGGAGATGTGTGCCGGCATTCAGTTGGTGATCGCTGAAAACATCGAACGGATCTACCGAGAGAACTGCCAGAACCTTGGCATGCTGACCAGTACGGATTTCTCGCTTCTCGATCGGTTGCGACGGGGAGAGGAGATCCCACTGACGGCGTTTACCGAGGGTGAGGGGGAGATCACCAGAGGCATCATCGAGTACGGTGGACTCTTCCAGTACAACGTCGCGCGGATGCAGGGCAAGGTCACCGTTCCGGCTGTCGCCGTCTCGCGACGGCCGATGACACTCGCCGAAAAGATCATCGCGCGACACTGGGTCACCGACCTGGCCACGAACGACGTCGGCGTGCCGGCTGTCGCGACGGGCGACGAAGGGTTCGTGCGCACGGACATCCGTTTCAGCCACGAGTACGTGACTCCGATGGCGGCGATCTTCTGGCGGAATCACGTGGGCGAGGATGAGAAGATCGTCGATCCCGGATCAGTCTTCTTGTTTCGGGACCACCTGACGTTTCTCGAGCTTGCCATGACTGAGGAGCGAAAGGCGCAAGGGCTGCTCGACGTGGCGCTGGAACTCAAGGCGAAACAGGAGACCTTCGCCGCCCAGCAGGGCGTCACGCTGTATGGTGAGCTCCCGCGACTTGGGACTCACATGATGGTGCAGGGATCAGAGGCTATTTGCCACTCGAAGATTCTCGAACAGCATGCGCTGCCGGGGCACTTGATCATCGGGAGCGACTCTCACACGCCGCACGCCGGGGCCATCGGCGCCGTCGCGTTCGGCGTCGGCACGACCGCGATCTTCAACTCGTGGCTGACAAAAGACGTGCGCATGCGTGTTCCGCCGTGCGTATTGGTACGGGTGCGCGGCCGGACGCCGGACAACGTGACGGCAAAGGACTTTATGCTGCAGATCCTGCGCCACCCCTACGTCAAGAACGGGCACGCGATTGGCAAGATCGTCGAGTACGCCGGGGAGGCGGTGGAGGCCCTGTCGGTCGACGAGCGCGCGACGATGACCAACATGGCGGCCGAGGTGGGCGCGTTTACGGGTATCATCAAGCCCGACGAGAAGGCCGTGGATTTCCTGGTTCGCGAGCGCGGCGTACACGCTGCCGAAGTCCGTCGCCTGCTGGATGGGCTGTACTCGGATCCCGACGCGAGTTTCGAGACCATCATCGACATCGACGCGACCGAGTTGCAGCCGATGGTTGCGCTGCCGGGGGATCCTGGCAACGGCCTGTTCATTCACGAGCTCGGCACCTCGGTGAAGATCGATATTGCGTATGCGGGCTCGTGCACCGCGGGCAAGAAGTCGGACATGGACATGTACGCTGCGGTCTTCCAGGATGCACTGAACCGCGGTCTGCGCGTACACCCCGACGTGAAGTGCTTCATCCAATGTGGGTCGCAGGACGTGAAACGTTACTGTGACGAACGCGGGTATCTGCAGGTGTTCCACGACGTAGGGGCCGAGTTCATCGAACCCTCGTGCGGAGCATGCATCAATGCCGGTCCCGGCGTGTCGTACGACCGCGACACGGTGACCGTGAGCGCGATCAATCGGAACTTCCCTGGACGCTCGGGCCCGGGACAGCTCTACCTCGCGAGTCCCTACACCACCGCGGCGAGTGCGATCAGGGGGTACATCGAGGCTTGGGAGCCCGCGGCGGTCAGGGCGGGCGCGCTAGGGTAGGGTACCGTACGCGCTACCGGGCCGACCCATCACTATCAGCGATCGGTACCGGCAGCGGGTCGGCTTGATTCAGCGGCCGGAAAGCTGCCGCGGGGTACACACCCCGCGCATTCCACAATATCCACTCGGTGAGACCGACGTCTTCCACCGCCTGGATCTGTGCGCGAACCTCGGCGGCCGTGTAGCGCACGCGGTAGATGCTGAACGCCTGAAGGTACGGCCGAATCCGCACCGGCTCGGGTAGACCACGCGAGCGCTGGATAGCATCCTCGAGCGCACGCCGCACGATCGTGTACGGCTCCGCGTTCGGGTGCCGCAATCCGTAGGCTCCCCGACGGTAGTGACTTGGGTAGACCATCGGGAGGATCACGTCCGCAGCCGAGGCGAGATCTTCCCATACCTGACCGATTCCCATGTCACCGGTGGCGCTTGTCGTGAGCCCGAAAACATCCAACGTGAACGGGACGCCAAGACCAGCAACTCCATCTCGAAGGAGGCCGACGTTCCGTCGGATCCCGGCGCGTCTGCTCTCTCCCGGCCTCCGCGCCGGATAGACGGTGCGGTTCAGCCGGCGCGGCGGCTCGTCGGGGAACCGCACGTAATCGAACTGTACCTCCCTGAAGCCGGTCAGTATCGCCTCGGCCGCAAGGTCCGCGGCGTAACGCCAGACGGAGTCGTTGAATGCGTCGACCCACGGCTCTCCGAGCCCGTCATACCACAAGCTCCCGCTCGAATCTCGAATGGCCCAATTCGGCTTGTTCCGGGCGAGCAATGCGTCCCGTGCGACCACGATGCGAGCGATTGGGTGAATGCCGTGCGCTTCGAGGAGTGCCAGGCGCTCGGCGGCATTCCGTGTTCGGATCCGGCGGTTTGCCCCGATCTGCTCAGCGGTGGGAACGCTGGACCGGTACGTCAGAAAGCCCGTGGCGTCTTTCACATCGATGACGAACGCGTTGATCTCGGTCGAATCGGCGAGCTCGACGAGCTCGAAGAATCGGCTCGATGCAAACACCCACCCGTTCATGTAGACGCCCCGGACGACAGCAGGCGCTTCACCTGCTGGCGGTGGCGGTATGCGAATCGCGCCGGTCGAGTGCGGGTGCATGGCGGCGAGATAGTTTGGTGTGCGCTCGCCGCGAAACAGGGAGAGATAGCGAGGGGCGCCCTCAGGGAGTGCCGGCATGCGGATTGAGAGCAGGCCGTCCGTCGCGATGTCAACGGCGTAGTCGGGAACCTGCCCGACGTGGTGCGGCGGGTGGAGCCAACCGGGGAGGTTCCCCTGCTGGGCAATGGCGAGGGATCCCAAGCATGCGATGCCCAGTGCTGCCGTCAACATCGCACCCGCCGGGCGCGCAGCCGCGTTCGAACTCACGATGCTATCGACGTCTCCCTTCGGTTCTCGGATGCGTGGCCTGCGGAGACAGTGAGAGACGGCACGCTGGAAGTCACCGCTTCCCGAGCCGTCTCCCCTGTAGATCTGTCCGCTTGCAAGCAGCTTACTGCCTCGGGGCCTCCTCCAGCAGCTTGAGTTCCACGCGCCGGTTTTGGGCACGGCCAGCTACTGTGGCGTTGGTCGCGATCGGTTCATCGGGGCCGTACCCGCGTGCCACCATGCGGGAGGGTTCGACACCCTGGCGTGCAAGGTAGGCCTTCACGGCCTGTGCCCGCTCCAGCGATAGTCTCTGGTTGAGCGCCATCGGACCTGTGATATCCGTGTGCCCGGCGACCTCAACGCGGACGTCAGCGTTGGCAAGTAGTGAAGCAGCTACCTCGTTGAGGATCGCATACGAGTCCTGCGTCAGGGCGGACCGGCCCGTCTCAAAGTTCACCCCGCGGAGGACCAAGGGTTGTGCGACGCCCTCGTCGGATATCTGGAACAGGATCGGGCAACCCACGGCGTCGACGTTTTGACCCGGTGCCGTGTTGGGGCAGCGGTCGCGGCCGTCGGGGATCCCGTCACCGTCGGTATCCCGCTCGATGGTGCATCCGGTGGCGTCGACTTCGGCGCCCGGAGGCGTATTGGGGCACTGATCGAGATCGTTGACGACCCCATCGCCGTCGGCATCTGTGGGGCAGCCCTGCTCGTCAACCGTCATGCCGAACGGTGTGGCGGGACATTGATCGATGCCGTCGAACACCCCGTCACGGTCGCTGTCGGACGGACAGCCATCGGTGTCCACGGTGGCGCCGCGCGGGGTGTTGGGACACTGATCGAGTCCGTCGAAGACCCCATCCGCGTCTCCGTCCGTCGGGCAGCCGTTCGGGTCGACCTCGGCAGCCGCCGGCGTGTTGGGGCACACGTCCACGCCGTCGAACACCCCGTCATCATCGGTGTCGCTCGGACAGCCGAGCGCGTCCACAAATGCCCCGGATGGCGTATCGGGGCACTGATCGAGGCCGTCGAACACACCATCGATATCCCCATCCAACGGGCAGCCCTGCTGATCGACACTGGCGCCGTACGGCGTGTCGGGGCACTCGTCGATCTTATTCGCGACCCGATCTCGATCGGAGTCGCGCGGCGGCCCGCCGAAGGCAAAGATGGAAAGGCCAGCGGCTGCACCGAAGTTGATCGCAGTGCTGTTAGTGAGCGACCGGACCGAGCTGGGCAGGAACTCCATGAGCCCCTCGATGCGAAAGGCCGTTCGGCCGCCCAGGGAGAGGAGGTCGCCGAGGACGAGATGCATACCGTTGTCTTCGCCGTCCGTGGCGCCACGATAGTACAGACGGGAGTAACCCGCTCCGAGATACACGCGGCCAAGCATGGTGGGGCGGGTGTTCGCGTAGAGTGTGCCACGGAGCCGGGAGACGTTTACACTCGCCGCAGACACCGACTCCTCGGTCTGCGTGTAATCTCCGCTCGCCTCGAGCGAGAAGATCCGGCTCAGGAAGAGCCCGAGCCGCCCTCCCGCCCCGAACTTGGACGCGAGTGCGGCATTGTCGGAATCGTACTTGATGCCGGTGCCGAACGCGCCGAGCTCGACCTGCCACGGGTTAGCAACCTGTGCCTTGAGCGAGGCGGTGAGCATGACCGTCGAGAGCAGCAAGCCCGCGGCCGATCGAAGTGCTTTCACGGTGAGCGTGTGCATGAAGGCAAATCTAGTGCTTGGGACCTGTCCTGCCACAGTGAGCCAGGTCACTCACGGGTCTTTGGTGTCCAGCCGGCACTGCGTTTGGCCACGCGGTCCCTTCCCGGGTTAGCTTACGACGACAACATGAGCCAATCCCGGAGGGTGTGTGAAGGTATCGATCCAGTATTGCGGAGTTTGAGGGTACGAACCGCGGGCTGCCGGTCTGGCGGCCGAGATCCGCGAGGCATACCCGGGCACGAAGGTACGGCTCATCGAGTCGTCCGGTGGGGTCTTCGAAGTCACCGTCGATCGCACTCTCGTGTTCTCCAAGGCTGAGCTCGGACGCCACGCCGAGCCCGGTGAGGTCCTGCGGCTCATGCAGGACCATCTCGCCTAGCCCGTTCCGGCAGCAATGCGCATCGCTATCTCGACCGGCGGCGGAGACGCTCCGGGCCTGAACGCTGTCATCCGGGCCATTGTGTTGTCCGCGCGGCAGCGGGGGTGGGAGGTGTTCGGCATCATGCGTGGCTTTGCCGGTCTGCTCGGCAGTGCCCGCGTCGTGCCGATGGATCAGGAGAGCGTGCGGGGCATCGTCCACCTCGGCGGCACTATCCTCGGCACCACGAATCGCGGGAACCCGTTTCGCTGGCCCCAGCTGCAGACGGATGGCAAATGGACGGAGCGGGACCGGTCGGACGAGGTGCTCGAGTCGTTCAAGCAGCTTGCCCTGGACGCGTTGATCGCCGTTGGTGGTGATGGCACCCTGCACATCGCCCACGGTCTGTGGAAGAAGGGGCTTCCAGTGGTCGGCGTGCCGAAGACGATCGACCGAGACGTGCCCGGGACCGTGATCACGTTCGGCTTCGACACGGCGGTTCAGACGGCGACGGACGCACTCGACCGGCTCCACTCGACCGCCGAGTCGCACGACCGGGTCCTTGTGGTTGAGGTCATGGGTCGCTCCGCCGGGTGGATTGCGCTCAATGCGGGCATGAGTGGTGGCGCAGACGTCATTCTGATCCCGGAGGTACCGTTCGACCTGGAGTCCGTATATCAGAAGATCCGTAGACGCGAGGCAATGGGCCGCCACTTCAGCATCGTTGTGGTTGCCGAAGGGGCGCGGTCCAAGCATGGCACGGTGACGGTGAAGGCAGAGGGCGTGGCCGGCGGTGTGGAGCGTTTGGGTGGAGTGGCGGAGGAGGTTGCCGCCGCGATTGGCGAACACACGGGCAAGGAAACGCGATCCCTGACCCTCGGGCACCTGTTACGGGGGGGCTCACCGTCGGCGTGGGACCGCCTGCTCGGACTCCGGTTCGGTGCCGCTGCGGTTCGGGCCGTCGCGGACGGCCAGTTTGGCCACATGGTCGCGCTGGACCCGCCGGAGATGAAGACCGTTGCGCTGGAAGCGATTACCGGGAAACCGAATCAAGTGCCGCTCGAGTCAGACACGGTGCACGCCGCCAGGGAGATGGGGATCTGCCTGGGAGACTGACGTTTGCCTCCGCCCCGCCTCGTGGCGCCGAGGACCACTTACGCTGCAGCTCCCAGCCCGACCCCGTGCGGGTCGGCCGCCTCGCATGAGCCCACACGCCCACATCCGCGATCACTATCTCCCGCCGGATCCGGACGCGTATCGCCGTGCGGAGCCAGCAACCGGGCGCGTTGTGGTCATTGCCCCGACGCGGGCCGCATGTGAGACGATCGAGCTAGCCTGCCAACTCAACCTCGAAACGGTGTTGGAACGCGAGCACGGGCACGAAATCCGCGAGCTGGCCGCTGGCGGCGTGGGTTTCGGTGTCGTGGCCGGCACAGGGACGGGTAAGACACTCGCCATCCGGCCGATCGCGGAAGAAACCGTCAGAGCACCGCTCAAGGTCGGCGTGGTGAACCGTGAGCGCGAGGCCACACCCGAGACACCGAGCTGGAACGTCGTGATCGTCACCACAGGCATTGCGCGACGCTGGTTCCAGGACGATCTGATTCTCCCGCAGGATACGCTCGTCGTCGACGAGATACACCAGACATCCGCCGAGCTGGAGCTGTGTCTCGCGTTGGGCAAGCGCGTGGGCTGCCGCTTCGTGTGGCTCTCCGCCACCGTTGATCCGAGTTTCTACGAACGCTACCTGGACTCGGCCACGGTGCTGGAAACAACCGCGTTCGATCGGGCACTCAGCGCAACGGTCGAGACCAGACGGGCGACCCCGGTCGAGTTCTTCGATGACCGGTTCGTGCGCCGCGTGCTGAAGCAGCGTCGTGGTGTTGCTGTGTTTCTCCCGACGAGGGCCGAGGTGGAGGAGGCGGCGGGGGTGCTGACCGACCAATGGCCGCGGCTGAACGCGTCGTTCTACCACGGCGGCGAACCGATTCGGGCGATCCGCCCGTTCCTCGAGGGTACTGCCGAGCGACCGTTCGTGCTTGCGATGACCCAGGCGGGGCAATCCGCGCTCAATATCCACGGCTTGGATACCGTCGTGATCTACGACGCCTGTTACAGCAACCTGGTGCAAGGGGGCCGGAACGTCCTCACCCGGCAATACCTCGGGCCCAATGAGATTCTGCAGATGGCAGGGCGAGTGCACGGGCGCGTCCCCGATGGCCAGGTCTACATCCTCTCCGATCGAGACGTCGATTTCTTCTCGCTCGAGCCGGGACCACCCGAGTTTCAACTGGCCGGGGACAGTGAGCGCGTCGCGCTGACAGCCGCTGCCATCGGAGTCGATCTCGCCGACCTGGAGCTGCCCGTGCCGCTTGACCTCCACGCGTACGGAGCGGCGGTGCGACGTCTCACCGATCGGGGGATCGTCGAACGCGGGCGACTGACGAAATACGGTCGTGACGTCGAGGCGATGCCGGTCGATCGACCGTGGGCGGAATTGCTCGTCCACGCTCCGACCGGACTCGTCCCGTTTGTCTCGGTTGCCGCCAGCACCGATTCGCTGCACCGCATGACTCGGGACGAACCCGAGCTCACGGGCCTCATGGTCTGGGAGAGCGATCACCTCACTGCCTACAACGTGTATGCCGAGGCCGTGAATCTGTGCGGATATCTCGGCGAGGTGTATGGACTACCTCGGCACCTGTTCAACGAGGGCGTCGACCGGTGGGCGGAAGAGCGGGGAGTATTGGTGAAGGCGGTCGAAGACATCGCGCTCGGCATGGCGTCTGTGTATCGCACGTTGGAACTGCCCATACCGGCATCCCTGCCCGAGGCAAACCGCGCCGTACTGCGTGAGTTTCAGGACCTGCTCGCTCGGAACATGCCGTTCGACCTGACCATCGACGGTGAGACAGCCGACGGTGATCGTGTGCGTCTTTCCGACTCGTCCGTGTGCACGCCCCGCGGTGCGATCGCGGGGTCGGTGCGCTACTTCGCCGATCGCTTCGGGGTAGCCCGTGGCGCGATGGAAGGAACGACAATCCCATTCCAGCTCATCAAGCGCTATGCACGCCGCAGTGAGCCTACCGTCGAGTATCGTGTGGCGCGTCGGCGGGAGGGACTGTTCGTCGCGAAGGCCACCGAGTATTACGGATTCGTGCTCGACACCGAGCGAAAGCCGCTGATTGGGGAGTTTCCCGAGACGATGGCGGATCGGGCACGCGACGCGCTGACGCAGGCGCTGGTCCGGGGAGCGACGAGCCACCCGAACCAGCAGAGCGTGGCGAGAGCAGCCGCGCGACTCGTGGACTATTGGAAACGGTCCGGGGGCACCCTCAAGGAGGCGAGTCCGGCCAGCGTCGCGTCCGTTGTCAAAGAGCAGCTCGCCGCGGTGGGGAGCTGGGACGCCTTCATGGAGCAGCCGCTCGAGCTCCGGGTGGAGGGGATTCTTTCTCAGGGAGCGCGGGAGGGGCTCGATGCCCTGCCGAGTTCTGCCGCCATCTTTGGAGACCGCGTGCCCCTCACATACGACATCGAACGGGGTGTCGGTGTGGCGCGCCTGCGCCTGCGGGAAAAGCAGGCCCGGCGTCTTAGAGCGGCGGACCTCCCAACGGTGCCCAGACCACTTCGTTTCAGCGTATTCCGCGGCCGGCGCGAGGTCGTGCGCGCTGCGACGCTGGAAGAACTACAGAGGGCCCTGCTTGCGCTGCCGTCTGAACGCCGGGGGCAGCGGCGCGGTCGGCGCTCGCGCCGCTAGGCTGCCGCGTCGGTAAGCGAGAGGATCCCAAGCCACGCGGCCGCGTAGGCACCCTCGAGTTCGTCCTGGTCGGCCCCGCCGAGCAGCTGGAAACCGACTCCCGTAACCACCGTGCCCAGTAGCCAGCCGATCTCGGAAGCTGGAATTGTGGCGTGCATCCCGAGCTGCTGGAGCATGCCCTGTGCTGCGGAGCCGAGCCGGGCGCAGAACCCCGTGATCCGTTCGCTGACTGTCTGTTCAGGCAAGATAGCACCGGGGCCGAACATCGAGGTCCAGGCCAACATGGTCCCGTCTGCTGACTCTGTGACCAGCAAGTCCCAGCTCTTGCGAATAGCGTCCCGCGGGGTCGGGGCACGGAACGCATCCTGCCACTTTGCTTCACGCTCGTCTGCCAGTTGGTTCGCTACCGCTTCCCACAGCCCTTTCTTCGTCTTGAAGTGATAGTGCACGAGACCCTTGGCGCACCCAGCGGCCTCGGCTACGTCGCCGACGGTGACGCCCGACGCTCCCCGCCGGCGCACGAGGCCGAGGGCAGCGTTGGCAATCCACTCGCGTGACCTGGTGGGGTCGGTCCTCTTCTTAGCCATTGCTCTTTCTCCGACTGTCCAGACAGCCAAGTATACAAGCTGTGCTGCGCGAGGGCCATTGTCCTCGGGCCGGCCAGCTGGCCAGTGGGAGGTAGCGACCCTGCCGGTTCTGGGCGGGGTTCGGATTGAAACTGTAACTCGAATCGCGGCGTAGAACACTGTAAGGCCATGGCTCAGCGAGTTGACGCTCTGCTTTCACCGTTCACCAAGGCGGTGCTCGATACCATTTCGGAGGGGGTCGTGCTGTTTGACCCTTCCGGGAGGGTGGTCTACGCCAACGCTGCCGGCCACGCCGCGATGGAGGAGGCGGGTGTTGACGGCAAGTCGGCGGAAGCCGTCCTCCCGAAACTCGCGCGGGTCGGTGGGCGAATCGCGCCGATCTGGGTCGGGGGGTCCAAGATCTGCGAAATGGTGCGCGTGCCTTCTCCGGAAAACGGCGACGGCCGTACGCTGGCGGAGCGGGAGCGTTACGCCATCATCGAGACCCTCGAATCGACCGGCTGGAAGCTCACCGAGAGCGCGCGCAAACTCGGTATCTCACGCACGACGCTTTGGCGGCGACTTCGCGCGTATGGCCTCGACCGAGACAACCGTGCCCGATGGTTCAGGTCCTCCTAGCGTCGCTCTTCCTTCTCGTCCCGCAGCAGACTGACACCACCACGTTCCGCGACGCTGCCACGGCGGAGCTCTACGCCCGCGCCCGCGTGCGGCATATCCGTCAAGATGCCCTCGTTCGGAGCTACCGTGCCACGGTTCGGACGCGAATGGATGCAAGCGCTGGTCGCAGCCGCTTTGCGCGTCTCACGACGCTCCTCGCACACGAGTCAGTGGCCGACATCGTCTGGCACGCTCCGAATGATCTGAAGGTTTCGGTCCGCGGCGCTCGAACCCGAGCGCCGATCGTACGACTGCTGCAGGGTTTCGGTCGCGGAGTCGAAGGCGAGTTGGAGAGCGAGTTCCGAGGGCACCTGGTCATGGACCGACCGTGGTTCATTCCGAGGGCTCTGGGTGACAGTGTGCGCGTCATGGGGTTACCGGAGCATGCGGCGCTCCACCCGTTGGCTGACGAGGCGCTGGAATACTACCAGTTCGCTATCACCGATTCGGTACAGATCGTTGTCCCCAATCGTACGGTGCGGGCCTACAGGATGCGGGTTGAGCCCAAGAGGTACGGGCCGTCGCTCGTGGCCGGCGATATGTGGATCGACGCCGAGAGCGCGGATGTAGTCCGTTTCAGCATGGTATTCCTCGGTGATTTCGTGTGGGACACACCGGATGATCCGACACCCGATGACAGCGCGGACGCACGAAGGGAGTCCGCTGAGGTGAATCGCTACCTGTCGGTCGAGGCCATGGTGGAGTATGCGTTGGTCGACCGACTGTACTGGATGCCGTACCGCCAGTTTCTCGCCGTCACGGCGGAGGTTCCGTGGTTTGTGAACCTCGCGATTCCTGCGCGGGCTGTTACCACCTTCAGCGACTACGAGATCAACGAATCTCCGCAGATCACCTTTGCCGTGGAGTTGGAGGACAGCCTGTCAGACGCCAGACGTAGTCGCTCACAGGTGCGCCTGCGGGCTGCGGGTTCGAGCGTGGAAGACGACATCGACCGGGACCAGCAGCGGCAATACGGCTATTACCGTGCCGGCGTGTGGCGCGACGGTCGGTGGGAGGTCGAAGTACCGCCGGCGGACAGCCTTGGTGCGTTCCAATGGGACACGGAGCTCGACACCTCGCACGACCCGGATGAAGAGCGGACGCTGCGGGAGACCTTCGCTGAGCTGAGCGAGCTCACGGAGGAGCTACCGCC
Source organism: Gemmatimonadota bacterium (assembly GCA_039588295.1). Taxonomy (GTDB): domain Bacteria; phylum Gemmatimonadota; class Gemmatimonadetes; order Gemmatimonadales; family GWC2-71-9; genus JAOTVV01. The sequence continues at coordinate 109,263 of JBDHAB010000001.1, read as the reverse complement.
TGAGTGGACCGGGCGAAGACGCTTCGGGCTTGCCTGGGAGAGTGCGGCTCAGATCCTGCGCTTCAATCGTGTCCAGGGGCTTTCAGCCGGATTGGGGTACCAACTTCGACCCGGCATCAAGTTCACCAGCATTCTGCTATCCGGAAGGTTTGGGCTGTCGGATCTGCGGCCGACGGGCTCGGTGACATGGAGGCGTGATGGACCCGTTGGACGCTTTGACGTCAAGGCGTACCGGACGGTGCGCGAGGCAGAGGCGTGGACCCAAGGGCAGGGAATAGGGAATTCGCTCAACGCACTCTTCGTCGGCCACGACGATGCAGACTACCACCTCGTCTCCGGTGCGTCGGTCTCCCACCTGTGGAACTACGGGCTACTCCGCAATGTCGAGCTGCAGTTGGCGTATGAGTGGCATGACAGCCTGCGGGTTGAGACCGGTGCCGCGATCGCAGATCTCTGGGGCGATGGGGATTTCCAGCCGAACCCTCCGGTGGCTGAAGGGTGGTTCTTCCGCAGCGTAGTCCGGCGGGACGACCGGATCGGAGTGGTGCGAGTTGCGCCAGGAGCCGAGTTGCTGGCGGGTGACGGGTTCACGGGCATCCGCGGTTGGGCCTCCATCGAAATGCCCTTCACTGTCGCCGGACGTGGCGGTGCACTACAGCTGCGGGCAGGTGCCGCGCGCGGTGATGACCTGCCGCAGACGCGATTCCGTCTCGGCGGTCCGCAGACGGTCCGAGGCTACACCTACGGTACGCGCACGGGCCGGGAGTTTTGGTCCGCACAACTGGACGTAGCCGTGGTGCGGTCACGGCTCCTCGCGCCAGTCGTGTTCTTCGACATTGGTGACACCTTCTCGTCCGATCCACTCATTGGCGTGGGCGGCGGTGTTTCGCTGTTGAACGGACTGCTCCGGTTCAACGTGGCAAAGGGCGTTCGTCCCACCTCCGACATCCGGTTCGACCTGCTCTTTCGCGCGCCTCGGTAACTACCTAGGTTGCATCGCTATGCAGCCCAAACCGTTCGTGATCGATGCATACGTCCGGTGGTCCGATGTTGACCATGCCATCCCAGCCGCGGCGGCAGCATCTCGGCCTTCAGACAGGAGCCCCATCGTGAGAACAGCGGTGAGTGCGGCGGCGCTGTCCGTCATTGCGATTGTCGCGACCGGTTGCAGCGACCGAGACAGCGGCTCGACCTCGGAGGCTCCGCGCCCGGTGGTCGAGGAGGTGGAACCGCAGGCAAACGACAGCCTCGTCATGCCGGAATACCCGGATCCGCAACGGGGGCGCTTGGTCGCCCGCTCAGCCGGTCTGTACGAACTTGGCGGCGCGTGGGAAGCACGCGCCGGAATCTGCGAGGACCCGGCGATGCTGGAGCTCGTTGCCGAGCAGCCTGGCATCGGGACGCTGGTCCTGCTACAGCTTCCCCCAGCGGAGGAGCGAGTGACTCGGTATCCGGTGGCCATTGTGGAGAGTGGTCCCCCGCAGCCCCCGGCGTCGCAAGTGGGAGTACAGGTCTTCAAAGCGTCAAATGCGCACGCGTTCCAAGCGTTGGAAGGTGACGTGGAGGTGTACGCGTTCGGCGAGCGGATCAGTGGGCGGTACGCCGTTACGCTTCGCGAGATTTCCTCGGACGATCGAGCCATGACGGCTGGCGTGTTCGAAGCCGTTGGGATCGAGCGATTGCCCGACGAGCAATGCCAGGCGGTCAAGGAGCAGTACGAGGCCGTCGATTCGACCTCAAGCGCTGACGAATCCTAGGGCCCAGCTACACTACGAGCTCCATGGACCAGACCTATTTCCGAAAAGGTTTTGGCCTCAAGCGGGAAATTGAGGGCAGCCTGGCGGCGGACTACCACAGCCAATTGGTGGACCGCATCCGTGAGCAGGGAAGCCGCATGCAGGTCGGCGAGCTCACCTTCCGGCTGGCCAAGGAATTCGGGTTCTGCTACGGTGTCGACCGCGCCGTGGAGTATGCGTACGAGAGTCGAACGAAATTCCCGGACCGCCGCCTGTTTCTCGTGGGGGAGATCATCCACAATCCCCACGTGAATGAGAAACTCCAGAGCATGGATGTGACGATCCTTCGGCCAGGTGCAGAAGGGCAGTTCGACTTCAGCGCTATCCGGGCCGAAGACGTCGTTCTCATCCCGGCGTTCGGCGTACGCGTATCTGATTTTGAGCGGCTGCGCGGAACGGGATGTGTACTGGTCGATACCACGTGTGGATCCGTGCTCAACGTGTGGAAGCGTGTCGAGAGCTATGCCAGAGATGGCTATACGGCGATCGTGCACGGCAAGCACTTTCACGAGGAGACGAAGGCGACGGCGAGCCAAGTCACGAAGTATGAAGATGGGAAATACTTGATCGTCCGTGACATGAATGAGGCCGAACTCCTGTGCCGGTTTGTCCGTGGTGGGGCCGGGGTGGAGTCGATGCGGGAGGTGTTTGGGCACAAGGTGTCGGAAGGATTCGATTTCGAGCGTGATTTGTTGCGAGTGGGACTCGCCAACCAAACGACCATGCTCGCCTCTGAGTCGTTGGACATCGCCATGCGGATCGGCCAGGCATTGGCGGAACGTTACGGGCAGGACGCTCTCGCGGACCACTTCCGCACCTTCGATACGATTTGCTCTGCGACGCAGGAGCGTCAGGACGCGATCCTCGCCCTCATCGAGGAACCCCTGGATGCGATGATCGTAATCGGTGGGTACAACTCCTCGAACACGAACAATCTGGCGAGGATCTGCTCCAAGAAGGTCATGACCTACCATATCGCCGATTCGTCGTGCATCGACGTCGAGCATGGCGTGATTCGCTACAAGCCAGTCGATACGGGCGACGAGATCGAACGCAGTGATTGGCTCACGCCCGAGATGTGCGCCATAGGGATTACCGCAGGAGCCTCCACGCCGAACAATAAGATCGGAGAGGCGATCGAGCGGATCCTGCAGACCAAGGGGCTCACCATACCTGCGTAGGTTCTCCCCGCCTTGAGAGGTGCAATGGCAGTCAGGCCGAGCGGATGAGCACGTACCAGGTGAGTCTGCGCCCGCATTGCTTCAGCCTGTTGGTGTCGTAGCACGTGTCCGTGCGGCTCACCCCGTCAGCCGTCGCGCTGGTGCTGGCCAATCTGATCCCGCTGGGCGGTGTGGTGCTTCTCGGCTGGGAAGTCTTCCCCATCCTGCTGCTGTTCTGGCTCGAAAACGTGATCGTCGGCGTTTTCAACGTCTTGCGAATGGTATGGGTGCAGCCGGACGACGAAGGTGGGTTGATTCTCAAGATCTTCACGATTCCGTTCTTCATTCTGCACTACGGTCTGTTCACGGCTGGACACGGGGTATTTGTCTTCATGCTGTTCGGTGGTGGCCAGTTTCCGATAACGGGTTTTCCGTCCGTCGTGACCGTCGTCGACGCGCTCGTTCAACTGAAGCTCGTGCTTCCGGCGCTCGCCCTCGCTGCGAGTCACGGATTTTCCTTCGTGTCGAACTACGTGGCCGGACAGGAGTATCGCCGTGTGACGCTCCAGCAGCTGATGCACCGTCCGTATAGTCGAGTCGTGGTGCTCCATCTCGTCATCATCGGCGGTGGGTTTCTCGTCATGGCGCTCAACTCGCCGGTGCTTGGGCTGTTCTTGCTGGTGGTGCTCAAGGTTGGCATCGATGTACGGGCGCATGTGCGTGAGCATGCGAAGGTGGCTCGGCCGCGAGGCTAGCGCCAGTTCTTGGAATCAGGTGCAGTGCGGCGGAGCTGCTTGAGGAAACCGTACGGAGAGCGACTGGTTGCGTGTGAGGGGGAAGCGGGAAGGGAGAAGGGGGAAGGAAGTGCACCATCACTGCGTGGTGTCAGTGTCAAGGGTCGCACCTCCTCCGCGATGATGTTTAATGTTCCATCGTCCTTCGCCAGCGTGCCGAGAATCCATAGAAACGGCTCGCCACGAATCGCGAGACGATCGCGCTCATAGACTTGTGGACGCACGATCGCGTTCATCATTCCGGCCTCATCTTCCAGGAGGACGAAGGTGTAGCCACGAGCGGTTTCGGGCCGTTGGCGGGCGACGACCAGTCCAGCAACCTGAAGCTCGGCACCATGGTCCAGTCGATCGAGTGCATCGCTGCGTACGACACCCGAAGGCAAGGTGTCACGTAACACCATGAACGGATGCCCACTCGGCGCGAATCCTAGAACCTGGTACTCCGCGACCAATCTCTCGTCGGCCGCAACGGTATCGAAACGCAGATCCTCGTACGGGTGTGTGAGTGGTAGCTCGAGCTGTCGGCGTACGCGGGTCCGTTCGGGGCGTTGGGTTTTCGGTGGTAACCACAGTCCGACTTGCCACAGCAATTCACGACGGGTAAGGCCGAAATCGTCACACCCACCCACCCACACGAGATTTTCGATGACATCACGCGAGAGCTTGGAGGGTGCCCGCCGTACGAGGTTCCCGAGACTGCGGAATGGTCCATTGCGCGCTCGCTCGCGCACAACTTCTTCAGCAACGTCCCAACCGCAGTCGCGGATGAATCCCAGTCCAACTCGAATGCTGCCGTCCTCAACGACGCAATAGACGTCGCTCTTGTTGATGTTCGGGAGATGGACATCGACCTCGTGTCGGGCTGCGTCTCGTCCCAGTGCATCTAATGAGTAGAAGCCCATTGGCTGGTTGTTGAACAGGCCAGTGTAGTACTCCACTGGGTGGTAGTATCGAAGCCACGCCGATTGATATGCCAGAAGCCCGAAAGCCGCTGCATGGGATTTGGGAAACCCGAACTCTGAAAACGCGACAACTTGCTCGAAGACGCGTCGCGCAGTCGCTTCTGATGCGCCGCGAGCGCGCGCGCCGTCGAGAAACTCCCCCCAAAAATCTTCCATGAGCTCGCGCGAGCGGCGCCGGCTCATGGCGCGTCGCAAGGCCTCCGCTTGTCCGGCCGTGAAGCCGGCAAACGCCTGGCAGACCTGGAGCACTTGATCCTGATAGACGATGACGCCCAGCGTCTCGCCAAGCGGTTCCTTGAGGAGCGGATGGTCGACAGGTGGATCGTACGGAAGACCTCGTTCCCGTGCTTGCCGTTGTGCTTCGCGACGACGGACGTAGGGATTCACCGCACCACCGACGATGGGACCCGGCCGGACGATGGCAACTTCGATGGAGAGATCTTCCAGATTACGGGGGCGTGTACGACGGATCATTTGGATCTGCGCACGACTTTCGATCTGGAAGAGCCCGACGGTATCGCCCGAGCAGATTTGGTCGTACACCACCCCGTCGTCGAAATCGATGCGACTGAGATCGGGCGCTGCTCCATCATTCTTCTGTGCAATGAGCTCGACGCACTCTTCGACGAGCGAGAGCATACCAAGTGCTAGGAAGTCGATCTTGATGAACCGCGCATCGTCGCAGGAATCCTTGTCCCACTGGCAGACGACGCGATCCGGCATTGCCGAGCGTTCGAGAGGAACGATCTCCACGAGCGGGCGGCTCGAAATGATCATACCGCCGACGTGTTGTGAAATATGTCGTGGTAGACCGGCGATTTCCTCGGCGAGATCACACAGATCCCGCCAAAGCGGTGCATTCACGCGATCGGCGAAACCAGGGAGTGTGGGCAGTTCCTCTCGCAGCGCGTCGGCGGAGTGGTGCGATGCCAGGCGGGCGATTTGCTCGATTTCCCCGGTTGGCAGATCGAGAGCCTTGCCGAGTTCGCGTACGGCCGACCGAAGTCGATAGGTCGGGAATGAGCAGACGAGTCCCGTATACTCGTCGCCGTAGCGTCGATAGACCCGCCGGATCAGCTCCTCGCGAATCTCGCGCGGGAAGTCGAGGTCGATGTCGGGGACCGACGCCAGGGTTTCATTGAGAAATCTTCCGAGGAAGAGCCGATTGGCCACGGGATCGATGTGGGACAGGCCGAGGAAGTAACAGATGATGGACGAGACCGAAGAGCCACGTCCCCGACCGGGTAGCATGTTGCCCATCGCCCGACGCGTCCCCTGACGCACATCGGCTGCTACATCACGCGCGAGTTCGAAGAGATCGTGGTAAACGAGGAAGAAGCCACATAGTCCATGGTGGGCGACCAGTCGTAGCTCCTCTTCCAGCCGCTGCTCCGCCTCCGTTCGGTGGACCGATCCTGTGGGGTAGAGCTCCTCCAACTTCACGCGACACAATTCGGCGAGCGCACGAGGGGCGGCCTGACGCTGCGCGCCGTGAAAATCGGGGAAGTTGTAGCCCAGATCCTTCGTCAAATCGAAGGCCGCACACCGCTCGGCGATGACTTTCGTGTTTGCAATAGCGTCAGGCCGATCGCGAAACAGTACTGCCATTTCCCGCGGCAAACGGAGGTGAAACTCGCTGTTGGGCCGTCGAACGCCATGTGAGCCGTCCAGGGACGTTCGATGGCGGATAGCAACGAGCGCATCGTGCAACCGGTGCCGCTCCCGGCGGTGGTAGTGGACGTTGCCGGTGGCGACTACGGAGAGTCCTTGGTCATCGGCAATGCCTGCGAGCGTGCGGGTGAGACTCTGGTCGCCTCGTACCGCGTTACGCTGGAGCTCGACAAAGAAGCGATCCTGCCCGAATACTGCTCGGCAACGCTCGGCGAACCGGCGAGCGGCCGTCAATCCTTCGTCGCGCAATATTCTGGGAAGAAGTCCATTGCGGCATCCGGAAAGGACGAGGAGGCCGTCGTGGTGCGCTTCTACCGACGCGAGGTCGAGCCGCGGATCACGCCGGTCCTCCCGGTCGAGGTGTGCCTCGGTGATGAGTCGGCAGAGGTTCGCATATCCCTCAGGTGTTTCTGCGAGGAGTGTCACGTGGGATCCGTTGAGAAGCGTGAGCTCCGCGCCGGTAATTGCCTGCAGGCCTATATGTTTTGCCGCCTGGGCAAATGCCATGGAGCCATAGAGGCCATGATGATCGGTGAGCGCGATTGCGGGATAGCCTTTTGTCCCCGCCTCGAGCACGAGTTGCTCCGGTAACGAGGCGCCATCGAGGAATGAGAACGCGGAGTGACAGTGTAGCTCGACGTACATGGGATTTGCGGTGGCTGTATGAGGTGACGGGTGTCTTACGCACGTAGTGCGGAATGCATGATTGCCGTGGCACCTCGAGGGGCGGCCGCTACGGTTGCTGCAAGAACCATTGCCCGGTGGTCAGGTCTTCAAACAACACCACGTGTCCACCTCCCTGGAGGACGACCTCGACGTATCGGCGGACGATTGGTGTGCGCCACCATTCATCGTCGATCCGCCAGAACTCGAGGACCTCGTCAACCCGCCGTGTGCGGGCTGGCAACTGACGCTGTGCGGACGCTGTTGACCGCTCTTCAAACAGTTCTCCTTCCTCGAGAAGTCCTTCATCAGCTGCATCCTCGACCGTGACCGGCCTGCCTCGATCGTCCGTCTCCACCGTTACCGGTCGAGGAATGTTCAGGGCTCGAAGTCGATCAACGCGTAGCGGCGTTCGGGAATGCGCGACCATGGTTGCACCTCGACGACGTGATATAAGAGTGAGCGCTTGAAGCGACCCTGGATTTCGTGTGCGGCGGCGTGGAGTGCCTGTCGTCGGCCTGCTCGGGCGGCGCTCGAAGCATCCCGTGCAAAGAGCTGCAGCTCATCGGTGCCACGGGCGAACGCGGTGAATTCCACCGCGAGATGCTCCACTGCCCCGGTTGGCGGCACCTGCTCCAAGCGCGCGTTGAGGGGGGCAACGATGCGGACTCGATCGGCAGACGGTTCTTTAAGTGTGATCTCGGTCAGCCAGGAAGCACCGTGCTCGAGCGTTGCACGCACACGTACTGTCTGTACTCGCCATCCGATGCGCCGCGGATGACCGAGGGCGCGCTCGAGCAGTTTGCCCAAGGCGTGGACGAGCATCTGGCGATCGGCGACGGGAGTGGGGAAATCGAGCGCCATGGCGATCGGTTGGGGACGCTCCCGTCCGGTGACCGGATCCGTGACCACTCCGGCAGCCAATTGCCAAGCACGGCGTCCCTCTGCCCCGAACTGTGAAATGATTGCTGTTTCCGGCAGCCGAGCGATGTCAGCAAGGGTGTGAAGTCCCAACTGCCACAACCGACGATGGGTATCGGAGCTCAGAGGCAGGACAGCCACCGGTTGTGTGGCGAGAAACGTGGTGCGTTCGTCGTCCCGAATGACCACGGCGGCTCCGGGCCGAGCACGCGTTGCAGCAACCCACGAAACGAACTTGCCACGCCCCCAACCAATCCGTGCTGGGTTCCCCCTTCTTCCTTCTTTCTCGAGTCTTCCGAGAATTGTCCGGCATTGCTTCTCGGGTTCTCCGTACAATCCCTCCAGCCCATCGACGCCTACGTACACACGTCCCAACTCGGCCGGCTCAATCACGGGGCTCACGCTCTCCAACAGCAGCAGCAGCCGGGTGAATTCCTCGTCGTAATGAACCGGATCGGGCTCGCAGAGGACGAGCGAGGGACAGAGGGCGATGCCCTGGCTCACGGTCATGCCGGGTCGCACACCGGCGCGCCGTGCGATGGAGGACACCAGCTGGAGACGGCGGGTATCGTCCGGCGAAAGCAGGGCCGTGGGCTTGCCACCTAAGTCGGGTCGTCGTCGCTCTTCACACCGAAGTGGAAAGAGCGGAATCCAGACACAGACCGCACGCTCGCTATTGAGCACCTTGCGGCCGTTTTCGTGCCGAGCATGGTCTGGTACGAGCTTCGGCGCTCGCGTGCGGGATCGCCGCGGTGATTTGCTGGTGTGCTGCACCGCCGTCGTCACCTCATCAATTCCCTTCTAAGCCGTTCGCGCGAACAAGCACAACTGCGTGTCGGCACGCGGTTCCTGACGGACCGGTTGTTCTGCCTCACCGTCCGTCTCCGGGATCCCGTAGGCGCGCGCGATGCGACGGAAGCGCTGTCGTACCGCCTGGAGATATGCTTCGGGTGCATCCCAACCGTTTTGATATGCTGCCTGGTAGCGCTTGGCGAGGTCGGGAAAGTGTCGTTCGACGATGGGTAGAAAACGTCGTTGCACATCGGGGTAGAGCCGCAGCGGCACCGGAGAGATGAACCTGGCACCGGCATCGCTTCCCGCACGCACGAGCGCGTGGATCCGTTGTGTGGAATCCGTGATGCCGGGGAGGGTCGGTGCGACGATGAGACCGGCGCGGATACCGGCATCCGAGAGTTGGCGCAGTGCGCGCAGCCGTGCATGCGGCAGCGGTGAGCGGGCCTCAAAGAGCTTGATCACCTGGATGTCCACGCTGACCAGCGAGATGTAGACCGAGAGAAAATGGCGCTGCGCAAGCACTTGTAGCAGATCGAGGTCCCGACAGATGAGTGGGCTCTTGGTAATGATCCCCACGCGGAAGTCGTGTTCCTCACGCAGTCGTGCGAGTATGGCGCGGGTGATCTGGTACTGACGCTCAGCTGGCTGATAGGGATCCGTCGCGGTTCCGATGACGATATTCTGGGTTCCATCACGCAAGGCGCGTCGTTGAATGCGGGGCAGGTCGCGCGCGAGCGCCTGGAGAACCGTCGTGCGTGACTTGATCAAGATGCGATGCTCGAACGACTCCAACCCATACGGCGCACCGAGGTCCACGAACTGCCGCTCGTCGATACGTCCCGCGTCTCGTGCTCGTTCCACCACGTAACGGTGTGCGTATCGGGCATAGCAATACGAGCACCCGAACTCACAACCGACATACGGGTTGAGTGACCAGAACCCCATCCCGGTGGATTCCGGTGCGTTGATGACGGACTTGACCGCTAGCTCGACGAACTTGGTACCACGTCGTCGCTCGTCGAGGACGGGCAGCCGGACACCCGGTCCCGTCACCCGCACCTCCCCCACCCACAGGTCGGGCAGAATGCGCAGGCGGAAGCGTGAAACACCAAGGTGCCGCAGTCCGGGCAAGCGGACCAGGGGCTGACCAGTTGGGCCCGCTGCTCGAACTCCGGAACCTCTTGTGTAGTAACCACTTTCGAGCTCTGAGCCGGACCCACTTTCGGGATATCTTCGGGCATATAACCCGAATATACCCCGAAAATTATCGCTCGCAAGCCCATGGGGCGCCTCGGTTGCACAGCCATCGTGTGCAGGAGAAATGAGGACCCCAGCAGACGGGAGCACTCACAGTCGTGTCACCGCCGCGTCACGGTTGCCTATCGCTGTTCGGTGTACGACATTGCCTGCCGGTTTGGCTTGGGTGCGGTCTCCTCCACTACCTGGGAACGGATCGAACTCCTTTGAGTCTTACCATCCCCCCCATTGCCAAGCGCGTACCGTCTCTTCTCACGCATCCCTTTATGCGTGTGTTGACGGTGGTGTTGCTGCTCTTCGTCTTCCTCCTGGGAGTGAACGGGCTGGGTGACGGGTTCAAGTCGCTTGGTGAGAATCTGCTCGATTCATTCTTCACCGCGACCGAGAACCCGTTTATGGGGCTCATGGTCGGTCTGCTTGCTACCACGCTGATGCAGAGCTCGTCGGTGACGACGTCGCTGATCGTTGGGTTGGTGGCTGCGCCAGAGAATCCACTGCCCGTTGCGAACGCCGTGCCCATGATCATGGGGGCCAACATCGGCACGACGGTGACGAATACGATCGTGGCGCTCGCCCATATGGGTCGCAAAGAGGAATTCCGGCGAGCATTCTCGGTGGCGACCTGTCACGATTTCTTCAACTATCTCGCGGTGGTCACCTTGCTGCCGCTCGAACTCCTCACGGGGTACCTCCGCAAGACGGCGATAGCGCTCTCCTCCGCGTTGACGGAGGTGAGCGGAGTGGAGTACGACAGTCCCATCAAGGGATTGCTCAAAGCCGCCCTGAAACCGATCAAGCAGGTCATCGAATGGGTCGTCGGCAGCGGACAGCTGGCAGCGGTCGTGCTCATCCTGTTGAGCACCGTGCTCATCTTCGCGGCGCTCGTGCTGCTCGTGCGTGTGATGCGCAGGGCGATGCGCAGCCGCGTCGAGGTCATCGTGTCACGCGGGCTTCATCGTTCGCCTGTCTACGCGATCCTCGTGGGGATCTTGGTGACCACGCTGGTGCAGTCCAGCTCGATCACGACGTCCTTGCTCGTGCCACTTGCCGGAGCCGGACTCCTCACGCTGCACCAGGCGTTTCCCATCACGGTCGGCGCCAATATCGGGACGACCGTCACGGCCCTGATGGCGGCGCTGGCGGCAACCGGCGCCAATGCGAGAGCGGGAATCACGATCGCGCTGGTGCACCTCCTCTTCAACATGTCGGCAACCATGCTCATCTTCCCGGTGAGGGCGATACGTGAACTTCCCTTGAGTGCAGCGCGGTGGCTGGGCGATGTGGCGGTCAAGTCGCGTCTCTGGGCCTTGCTTTACGTGCTTGTCTTGTTCTACGGGCTGCCGGCGGTGTTTGCAGCTCTTCATCAGTTCATGAGGTAGTGGCGGAGGCGCTATGCTTCGCGAATTGCTCAGCATTTTCCGTTCGGGCGAGCCACTCAGTAAGATGGGCGACAACTTCGCCGATATGCTGAGCCTCGCGTATGATCTCACGCTGCGGGCTGGTGAGATATTCTTCCGCATGGATGCATCACCGGAAGAGCGGACTGCGATCTACAAGACCGACGTTCGGGTCAACAAGTTGGAACGGGTGATCCGGAAGCAGGTGATTGCGCACCTCTCGCTGTCCGGGAACACCGCGTCGCTTCCCTACTGCCTCTTGCTGATGAGCCTGGTGAAAGATGTCGAGCGAATCGGCGACTACGCCAAGAACCTCTCAGAGGTGATGGAGTATCATTTCGGGTCGCTGCCCGATGACGAGATCATGGCCGAGCTCCGTGAGATCCGCGTGGCCGTTGAGGCGGCATTTGCCGTTACGGCTGAGGTGTTCACCACCTCTGACCGGGAGCGCGCCGGCGAACTCATACAGGAGGGTCGCGACCTGGCGCACCGCTGCGAGGCGTTGGTCGATCGCATTGCTCGGAGCGGCTACAGTGCGAGTGCCGCCACCGCAGCGGTGCTCGGAACGCGGTACTACAAGCGCATCAGCGCACACGTCATCAACATCTTGACGAGTGTCGTGATGCCACTGCACAAACTGGACTACTACGACGAAGGGGAGATCCCAGACTCGGCAGAAGAGTAGCTCAGCGGCTACTCCTTCTCCTTCGCGCCCTTCACGTCGATCATCTTGATGTCGCCGTCGTAGGTCACCACGGGAGCCTCGGCCAGCTTGCCGAGCTTCTTGACATGCTCAGACATCCGTGATGCGGCTTCGTAGATCGCAGTGATCGACTCCCGCTGCTCCGATGTCAGGTTCGCCTGCTCCACCCGCAGGAGCTGACTCTCAGCAACCACAACCGTGAGTGCATTGTTGAGCTCGTGTTGCACGGCAACGGCGAGCTGCCCGACTGCAACCATCCGCTCACTGTCGAGCACTCGTTTGTAGTACCCGTGCAGTTGCTCCGAAAGCCAGCCGACGCTGATCGCCAGCGTTCCGAACGCGACGTAGGCAGGTACGGTAATGCGCCAGTCGTCCGGCGTGAACTTGAAGGCGAGCACCAGTTGGACCACGATGAACAACCCGGTGCCCATTATCAGGGCGAGGAATGCCCCCCAGACTCCGTAGTGCAACGATAGCAAGAAGGCCGGCACGAGCGTCACGAGCCAAATCAACTCGTCCGTGAGCCCCGGATCCTCGGGCAGGGCGAGCTGCACCACGATCGGCATCAAGAATGCACTGAGAGAATAGAACCAGAACCGCCGCGACAGGGGCGGACGGTGGGCGCGCGGCTCGAGCTTGAGCGCGCTGACGATCGACGATCCTAGAGACATAGCGGCACCTCGAGTGGGAACCGTGCTGTATCGACACGAAGATGTGGGGTCCTCAGCCCCGACGGAAGTGTCCGTCGTCACGATGGCTGCTCCGTCAGGACTATCGCTTCGATGTGGAAATCGGGGATGACCCGGGTTCTGTCCGGCTGCTGCAGGAGCCACCGGTGGAGCCCGGGTCGCAGCGGGCGGATGGTGAGGAGATCGGTCAGTTCCCGTGTCGCACCGACACCGATCCCGGCCGTCACACGGTTCAGCACGCGGTCGAGCGTCTCGATCAGGGCCGCGTCTCGTTGCCGGGCGACCAGGCGGGCATGTCGCAGCAGTCGCCTCCGGAGACTCAGGGTATCACGGTCCACGGCACCCCGTTGGGCACACCGCAGACGCTCGCGCAGGATTCCGCACAGGGGCGTCAATCGTTCGATCGACCACGGATGGGCACTGTGCTGCACCGTCAGCAGACGCTTGACCATCGAGTGGAGGTACCCGAAGTCCCCGACGTCGTCCCCGGTCGAATCGCGAATCACCACGATTTCCCGTACCGGCAGAGAGCCGACGTCCCAACGAATGGCAAGGGCCACAACATCGATCTCGGGCACCACGGCGAACGGGATGCCGCTTCTGAGGGTGCGCGGCGGCTCCGGCGGGCGTGGCATTGAGCGCGATTCCCCATCGAGTGTCCTCGCGATCAGTCGCTCCCGGTACTCAAGCACGCTGTTCAGCACCTGAGCCTTCCCGACTGCACTCGTTGTAGGCACGGCGAGCGACAGTTGCGATCGCTGTTTGCACGCGAGCCTGACGCAGAGTTGAAGGCGGCGTTCTAGCGGCGGTGGCGGGACGAACCAGTGTACGAGGGCAACTGCGTGTGTTGATCCGAGTCGCGCGATTCTTCCTAGACGTTGCGCCAGGCGAAGCGGTGTCCATGGAAGGTCGTAGTGCACGATGGCATCGGCGTCCTGGAGGTCGAGGCCTTCGCTGACGAGGTCGGTCGCGATGAGCGTGACCACGCGTTGGGTTGGCGACGAGTTGGGGGTGGCACGAGCGTGCGGTGCGAACAGATTGAGCGCTCCGTCGACGGAGATTCGGCCCGAGGCAATCTGAGCGTGACCCGCCGCCACGACTGCCACCTCACGCCACCCCAGCCGGCTCGCCAGGTCGTAGGCCGTCGCTGCTGCGGTGGTAAAGACGATGGTCTGGCCATCAGCGCGCCCCGCCAGGATCTGAGCGAGTTGGCGGGCCTTGGGGTTCGGATGTGACCGCATTGGGAGTCGCTCAAGGGCAGCGAGGATCCTGGCCCGCTCGCGCTCGACAGTGCGTTGGTGAAGCGGAATCGCCTCGAGCGCCGCAAGCTCCAGCTGGAGCGCGTCTCCCGATCCAAACAGCTTGCGGGCCGAACCTCGAGCCAGGGGACCGTCCGCGCCGGTTACGAATGCGCGATCGAGATAGGCGAGGTGCCGTCGGAGGCTGTCGCGACACGCCGCCGCCGAAGAGGCGAGCCGGTGAAGGATGTGTGCCCGGAGCAGGTGTGCTGCCTGCTCACCACGAAACGCCGGAAACTCGAGCGTGTCGAGCGTGGCCAGCAGATCGGTCAGGAGCGGGGCTGGCAGGGGCGGGGAGCAACGGACAGGACCGTCGAGCGGCCGAGGGAACGGTGTTCGAAGTCTGTCCAAGACGGTGTGGGATCGGGCAACGATCAATGGGGTGGACGCATGGGCGATGGCGGCTAAATCGCGTTTTGCCAAGGCGAGCGCCAACGAGGGCAGCCCCAGGAGGGCGAGACCATGATCCGGGAGGAACAGACGCAGGAGGTGGACGAGATCGTCTGGTCGGTTGACAACGGGGGTTGCCGTTACGAGCAGCAGATGTGCTGTTCGGAGCCCTCGCGCGAGACGGTCATATCGTTGCGTCGTCGGATTCCTGAAGCGATGGGCTTCGTCGACAACCACGAGGTCCGCATCAGGCACTGCGGCGCCATGGCTCAGTGCTTCGTGTGAGACGACGGTAAGGTCGATTCCCAACCTGTCGGCAGCCTGTCGCCACTGGACGTGGAGGGCGGCCGGCACCACGGCAGTGAGCCGGTGGTAGCGGGTGGCAACCGCGAGAGCGACGAACGTCTTGCCCAGGCCGACTGCGTCAGCCAACAGCGCTCCGCCAAACACCTCGAGGCTCGCCGCGGTGCGTCTGGCCGCGTCGACCTGATGGGGTAGGAGCCAGGTGGGCGGATTCCAACCGTCCGTCCGCACACCGGCGGCCGCCTGACGGAATATCGGTACCAATCGCGCCGGCGGAGTTCGCACGAAGTCGGTGAGCTTCCAGGCGATCGGCTCCCGGACCGCGCGCAGCTGATCAGCTGTGATTCGCGGCCAATCTACGAAGACAGTCTTGAACGCGCCGGGGAAGCGCGAGCGCCTCCGCGACCGCGAGGTCGATGTCCGCGCCACCGACGTGTGGCTCCTTGTGTGCATGGTCCATGATTGTTGCGAGCTGCCTCTGGGCCTGCTCGTTCACGGGAATCGGGAGGCGCGAGACCACGCGGGCGTTGATCCGACGATAGCCTCCGCGTGCCTCGTCTGCCGTGATTGCCGCGAGAGCGGCGGCCCAGGTGCTGTTCATGACGGCGGAGATTGCCAGCGCCGTTCGGCGGTCCGGTGCAGAGGCCACGTAACAACTGTTGAGCGGAATTGCCTCCGAGACCGAAGTCTCGTCGAGGACGCAGGCTTTCGGGCGGCGGGCAATGTCCGGCCACACCACGCGATGCCGAGCGAAGGCCGGTTGCGTCCGAAACAGCACCCAGGGTGGTCCGCTGTGATAATCCGTCCGATTCGCGAGCCTGCGGTGCCACCGGTTTACATAGCTCGCAGCGTGCATTGGAAGTCGCTGTCTCGGTCGGCCCACCTGATCGTATCCCCAGAGCAAGACCCTGACGGGGCGAGCGCTACATGCGGCGACATCACGCCCGCGGAGGGCCGGACGGAGAACCTCGGGTTCGAGCTCGACCACACCACCGCCGATCTTGATCCGCCATATCCTTGGACCCGTCTCCAACGGAACACCGACGAAGATGCGATCCGCTCCCGTCTTCACACCCAGGGCGGGCCGGGCGATCTCCGCCAACGGGCGTCCACTCTCGCAGAACGCGTCGAGCGCGTCGCGAAATCGATCTGGCACGAGTATCCACGGACCCTGCCGTGCAAGCGATGCCTGCTGAACCGAACCACTATCGACGAATCCGAGGCGCACAGCGTGCCGTGCGGAGGGAGGTTCGTTCCGAACGACAATGGCCAGTGGATAGGTTGTGGCAGCGAATCGGTTGGCTTGTCGGTCTGGGATTCGGTGCACGTACTTCATGGTCGTCTCGCGCACGAGATGGTCCCGGGCAGCCTGCGCGTAGGCAGCCGATGCAACTTTGCTTGGAACGAGAAAGCCGACCGTGCCGCCCGGGGCCGTCAGCTCAAGTGCACGCTGCAGGAAGGCGACCGCGAGATCGGGAAGGTGTGCATACCCGCTGCGCGTCTCGCTCCGCCACCAGCTGAACCGGTCGTGAAGCGTCGTGCGCTCGCGTTCCGGCAGTCGCTCCGCCCGGACCCATGGCGGGTTCCCGAGGACGACGTGGAAGCCACCTGCTGCGATAATGTCGGCAGCCTGGATCTCGAATGAGAAGAATGGCAAGGTCCCATCGTCGAGGTCGGCGAGTGCCCGACGCAGGTCGGTGCGGTTCCTCTTGACCGTTCGGTAGCGCCGTTGTTGAGTGCGGGTCAGACCGCTTCGACGGCCGAACAGATTCCTTCCTTTCGCAGCCGCCTGGAGGTCTTCGAGCACATGATCCGTCTGTCGAAGCGCCTGAGTGAGTGTCTCACGGGCGAGTTGGAACTCGCGGCGGCGGAGCTCGCGGTGCATCCGTTGCGTCGCGCCGCCGCAAGCGTGAAACAGTCGCTTTCGGGTTGCTTGCAGCGCCGCGGCAGCCTGGCTAATGGTGGGGCTGGTCCCGAGTTGGTCCCGTCTCGCGGCACCCAGCGGATCCAGCAGGCTGTTTCCCTGCCTGACGACTCCATCGAGGTTGGGAAGCGGGGCAACCTCTGCTGGGTCGGTCGTCGTGTCGTCGGCGACCACCGCCAGCCAGAGCCGAAGCTCCGCCAGACGAACCGCAACTGGGTTGAGGTCGACGCCGAAGAGATTCTCGCACAGGACCCGCTTGCGCAGGGCGGACTTCGGTCGTGCAGCAGGTTCCTGATCGACCAGCAACGTCAACTCCGTGAGGACCTCGAGCGCCCCGAGCAGAAAGGCGCCAGAGCCTGCCGCCGGATCGACCACACGAAGACTTCGCAGGGCCGTTACGGCTTGCTGTCGCTCGTTCTCGGACAGTGTGCCACGCGCCATGAGCCGGGCAACTGTCTGCTCCGTCAAGCCGCCGATTCCTACCAGAGCAGTGGCGAGTGCCGTCTCTACGAGCTCCCGCACCACCGTCTCCGGCGTATAGAAAGTTCCGGTGTTTCGTCGCAAGTCCGCCGCCATGACTCGCTCGAACACCCGACCCAGCATGTCGGGAGCAATCGCGTTCACTTCGTCGGCCTCCCGAGCACAGAAGCGGTATCGATCGAAGAGTTGCTCGAACACCTTGCGCCACGATTCGTTGGAGAAATGCGCGAGGCCGAGGCGCCGCTCGAGCGGATGTGGCTCGAAGAGACCACCGTTGAGGTACGGAATACTGCCTAGCGCATGATCGAAGCGCCGTTCGGCGGCTGGGCGATTGAGCGTGCCGAAGAAGAGGGGGTTCAGCACCGAACGGTGAAAGTCGGCGCGATCGGCAAGGCTGTTGTCGAACAGCACGCGGAGATAGTCGTTCTTGCCGTCGAGCCATCCCTTGGCCTGGATGAAGTAGAGAAACAGGGTTCGCGTCAGCGCGAACAGAGCCACCATGCGACGGTCCGCCAGACTCCCCCGGGGTTCCAGCGAAGCAGCCATTTGCTCGAGCTGGATGCGGAACTCGGTGAAGAACCGGTCGCCAGCGGCTTCGGCGGAGAGGACGTCCGCAATTCGCAGCGCGTGCACCAGTGCGCTCGTGGAACCGCGAGGTCGCAGTCGCTCGAGTTGATCCAGTGCCCATGCGGACGGTTCCGACTTGGACACCAGCAGGACGCGGGAGCTACCACTAGACCCCAGCCGTGGCGCTGCAACCGCCAGGTGCTCCGTTCCCAGGATGAGGACGAGGGCACGTTCCCCCGCTGCTGCGAGCCGTCGAGCTAGCGCCCGCGCGGCTTCTTTTGGTTCCGCCGAGTCCGCCACGACGACCTTGAACCCTTTCCAACGTGCGACCACCTGCGCTCCGTCGACAGACAACTCGTCGGCGGGGTCATAGCCGATTCGCTTCAGGAATGCGGCGGCGTGGGATGCGGTATGGAGTTGGTGCAGTGCGTCTTTGAGCATGATCCGGACCCGTGGCACACCGGACCAGCGTAGGACACAGTGAGTGGGGGGGCGGCGTCGAAATAACTCGGATGCACATCGAAACGACGCCCGGTTGGAGCCAGCCGGGTGGCCGCTAGGTCCTTCTCAGCACCCGAGCCTGCGACAGATCGATGTCTTGCGCAATGGCCGGCGGCCAGGCCTGCTCTCGTAGCTGCAGGTCGATCAACACCCGCTCGTTCAGGACTCGCTGCCGGGTGGGCTCATCGAGGAGCCTGTCGCGCACAGCAGCTTCAAACTCATCCTCGTCCAGCCATTGTGACGGCCCACGGACCGGTTGCCAGAGGTCCAAGAACAGATCGTTGCCGATCCAGCGGTCGCCTTCGATCTGTGGTGGTCGGCAGAGATTGGTGTACCAGCCCGTGAACCGCTCATCCCCGAGGTGAAACCGTCCGATGTCGTACCAGCGTTCCGGGAATACAAACCATACGATCGGAGCGCCGGAATCCTGGATCGGCTGTCCGCCCACCAGCACGGTCTTTCCCTCGTACGGTTCCAAGAGAAGGACCTTGACATCGGGGCGATCCAGAACCAGCCACTCATGGTACGGCATGGCAGGCTTGCCGGGGCGACGGTACTCGAGATGGATGAGGCGAGTCACGATGAGGAATACTGTAATGGCGAAGCTCCAACAAGAAGCGTGCTTGAGGGGATGAGAACGGTCGGTATATTCCCGACCCATCATGCGTATGATCCGGAGTCCCATGCCCGTCGTCCGTCGTCTGCTAATGACCGCGAGTGCCCTGTTCGCGGCGACTTCGTGCCAGCGTGATCGTCTCGCCGATTTCCGCCTCGTGTTGGAGTCCACCGTCGCCGGGAGTTCAGCCGAAACCGTGGGGTTCTACTTCCGAGACCTCGGGACCGGGGATTCCGTCCTCATGAGTCCCGATGCCCGTGTTCACGCTGCGAGCATGATGAAGGTCCCGGTCATGATCCAGCTGTTCCGGGACCAGGAAGCGGGGATTCGGTCGTTGGACGACAGCACGATTCTCACGAAGACGTTCCGGTCGATCGTTGATGGATCAGCCTACGATTTGAGCGCGCCTGACGACGGCGACACGACGCTCTATCGTCGTATCGGCCAGCGGGAATCGCTACGCCGGCTCACCGAGCTTATGATCACGGTCTCGAGCAACCTCGCGACCAACATCTTGATCGAGTTGGTCGGTGCAGACCGCGCTCAGGCAACCATGCGGGAACTAGGTGCCGACTCCATTGCCGTGCTCCGCGGGGTGGAGGATATCAAAGCGTACGAGGCGGGCCTCAGCAACACTACGACCGCGAGAGACTTAGGGGTGATCTTCACCGCTATTGCCGAACACCGAGCCGCGAGCCCCGAGTCGAGCCGTGACATGATCGACATTCTCGCCCGCCAGGAGTTCAACGAAGGAATTCCCGCAGGCCTCCCTCCCGACGTGCGTGTGGCGCACAAGACGGGTTCGATCACCGAGATCCGACACGACGGCGGCATCGTGTACCTCCCAAATGGCAGGGCATACGTGCTGGTGGTGCTCACACGCGGCATCGCGAATGACGATGTCGCCGACGAGTTGATCGCCGACCTGTCGCGTCTCGTGTACGAACACGTGGTCGAGACCGTCGACGGACCGGACGAAGATTAGCCCGTTAGCTATGCCCAAGGTCGAATTCACCGCGAACCTGCAGCGTCATGTCGCCCTCCCTCCAACCGAAGCGCAGGGACGCACCGTCCGCGAAGTACTCGATCGCGTGTTCTCCACGAACGAGCGTGCGCGTAGTTACGTGCTCGATGAGCAGGGCGCGCTTCGCCCCCACATGGTCATCTTCGTGAACGGCGAGCCAATCACGGATCGGCTGAGTCTGAGCGATGCCGTTTCTGATAGCGACGAGATCTTCATCCTTCAGGCGCTGTCCGGCGGCTGACGGCAGGGGGAGTGTTCCATGAGTGACCGCGTCCACGTCGCCACGCGGAAGGGCCTATTCGTCGTGTCGCGTCAGGGATCTGGGGTGTGGCGCATCACGAACGCCAGCTTCCTCGGTGACCACGTGTCAATGGTCCTGGAAGACTCGCGCGACGGGACCACGTACGCAGCGCTGGCCCACGGGCATTTTGGCGCCAAGCTTCACCGTTCGCGTGATGGCGGGAACGGGTGGGATGAGTGTGCGACGCCAGCCTACCCCGAGCGACCGGACGGCGCTCCACCGGATGTCAACAGCATCGGCAGGGAGATTCCGTGGAAGCTCAGCATGATCTGGGCGCTCGAGCCGGGCGGGTCCGACGAGCCTGGGCTCCTGTGGAGTGGCACGATTCCCGGAGGCTTGTTCCTGTCGAGGGACGCCGGGGAATCCTGGGAGCTGGTCAAGTCACTCTGGGATGACCCACTGCGGAAACAGTGGTTCGGCGGCGGCTACGATTACCCCGGTATTCACTCGATATGCGTCGACCCACGGAACGCGCGACGGCTCGCGGTGGGCATCTCCTGTGGTGGGGTGTGGTGGAGCGAAGACGGAGGCGGGTCGTGGGCATGCCACTCCGATGGCATGTGGGCCGCGTACATGCCGCCGGAGCGAAAGCACGATCCAGCCATCCAGGATCCTCATTGCCTGGTCCAGTGCCGACATTTCCCCGACACCTTCTGGGTCCAGCACCACAATGGAGTGTTCCGCTCGACCGACGATGGCCGATCATGGCAGGAGGTGGCTGGCGTGCCGCCGTCCAACTTCGGATTCGCCGTGGCGGTTCATCCGAGTGATCCCGACACCGCGTGGCTGGTGCCGAGCGTCAGCGACGAGCACCGCGTTCCGGTAGATGGGCGTGTGGTGGTCACTCGGACACGTGACGGTGGCAAATCGTTCGAGGTGCTCTCTAACGGCCTGCCGCAGGACCACGCCTACGACCTCACGTTCCGCCATGCGCTCGATGTCGACGACTCGGGCGAATGTCTGGTGTTCGGCAGCACCACCGGATCACTCTGGATCTCGCAGGACCAGGGAGACTCGTGGACCCCGATCTCGACCCACCTACCACCCATCTACTGTGTGAGGTTCGGCTAGTCGCTCAGTCCCCCGGCTCGAACCGCCCTCCGAGATGCTTGGCCAGGAACCGCTCGGCCGCCGCGTAGAACTCGAGCCGATTCTCGGGCTTCGCGAAGCCGTGCCCTTCATCGGGGAAGAGCATGTAGTCGTGATCGATTCCCTTCTCCCGCATGACGGCGACGATCTGCTCCGATTCCGCCTGCTTGACCCGAGGGTCGTTCGCGCCCTGCGCGATGAGCATCGGGATTTGGATGCGGTCCACGTGGGAAAGTGGCGAGCGGGATTTCAGGAAGTCGGCGTCGATCTCGGGGTTGCCGACCCTCTCGTGAAGCATGGCCAGGTAACTCGACCAATATGGTGGAATCGTCTCGATGAAGGTGATGAGGTTGCTCGGCCCGACGATGTCTACGGCGCAGGTGAAGATCTCTGGGGTGAAGGTGGCGCCGGCCAGCGCTGCGTAGCCGCCGTAGGAGCCTCCGTAGATGGCGATGCGCTCGGGGTCCGCGACCCCGGCGTCCACCGCCCACCTCACGGCGTCGACGAGGTCGTCATGCATCTTGCCGCCCCACTCCCGGTTGCCGGCATTGAGGAATGCCTTCCCGTAACCGGTCGATCCGCGGAAGTTGACCTGCAGACAAGCGTAGCCGCGGTTCGCGAACCACTGCGCCTCGGGATCATATCCCCACACGTCTCGGTGCCACGGTCCGCCGTGGACGTTCAGGACCATCGGCAGCGGCTCGCCGCGCACCCCGGGGGGCGTTGTGAGGTACCCGTGGATCGTAAGCCTGTCTCTGCTGTCGAATACGATCGGCTCCATGCTCGCCAGATCGTACCGCGCGAGGTCGGGTCTGGTGTGAAACAGGAACGACGCGGTCCGGCGTGTCCGATCGAATGCGTAGTACGAGACAGGACCGTCGTCCTCGGTGAACTCGATGATCCACACAGCGTCGTCGTTGCTGCGGCTGTGTAGATCGAAGTCGCCTGGGTCGAGCTCGCGGATGGCCGCGACGTCCCGCACGATGGCTGGATCGAGCACATCCCATTCCTGCCGCGCCCGCGTAAACGCGACCATCTGGATCTCTCGCGTGTCCGGGTGCACGATCACCCCGCTCACGTCGTACTGCGAATCCTCCGCGATGACCTCGGTCCGGCCGGTTCCTAGGTGAACCGTCATAAGCCGTGCCGCGTTCGCGCGGCGCGAGTCCGCCAAGTACAGCGACGCGCCGTCCAGGGTGAAACCGAGCGGCGCGCTGCTCATGGCATCCTCGGGGCTCCAGGCGAGGAGCGTACGCCACTCGGCGTCGATCGAATCACGAATTCGCAGCTCCGTGCCGCCGTCCGGTGTCGATGCGAGGGCTCCTCGGACGGCGAAGTCTGGATCCGCCACCCAGCCTAAGACATTCCCGGGGTTCTTGGCCACGAGCGTGAGTTCATTGGTGGTGAGGTCGAGATGATAGACGTCGTGCAGCCGAACGTCCTCCTTGTTCATGCCGATCAAGAGTTCGTTCGGGTGACGCTTGTCGCGGCCCGCAATCTGAACCTGGACGTCGTCAAACGGGGTGAGGTCCTCGGTCGCGTCGGTATCGAGTCGCACCTTGTAGAGGCGCCAATTCTCGTCACCGCCAGCATCCTGGAGAAACAGAATGTGCTCCGCGTCATGTGCCCAGAAGTACACGCGAACGCCGCGGTCAACGTCGTGAGTGACCGGGCGAAACTCATCTCCACCCAGTGGTCCAACCCACACGTTCAGCACACCGTCGAGCGGCGCCAGATAGGCGAGTTGTTTGCCGTCCGGCGACACTTGAGGGTCGGCCTTCTCCGGATTCCCGAAGATGACGGTTCGAGGGATCAGCGGCGGAAGCTCAGAGGACATCGCTCGACCTTCCCTTCCGCCTTCGTCGCGCTCGAGCAGGGTCATGCGCGCTGGGGGAGCATGTGTGGATACAGATTCGTCTCTCCTTCGCTCTTGGCGACAATCACTGCACCCACGCTATCGCTGAAGACGTTGATGGTTGTGCGGAACATGTCGATGGGCCGGTCGACCGCCAGCATCGTGCCGATGATAAGTCCGACCTGCGCATCTGAGAAGCCAATCGCCTGCGTGACGATGAAGATTACGACCACGCCGGCGGCGGGAATACCCGCCGCGCCCACCGCTGAGAGCAACGCGGTCAGGACGATGAGAAACTGTTGCGACAGGTCGAGCTGCAGTCCCAGGACCTGACTGATGAAGATGACGCCCGCGCACTCGTATAGTGCCGTGCCGTTCATGTTCACCGTGGCTCCCATGGGAAGCACGAAGCTCGAAATCGTATTCGAGACGCCCGCCTTGTTCTCAACATCGCTCATGGTCACTGGAAGGGTCGCGTTCGATGAACAGGTCGAGAACGCCGTGACCATGGCGGAACTCATCGCCCGGAAGTGGTAGATCGGGTTGATCCGCGTCGTGAAGTAGAAGAGCAACGGCAGCACGATCAGCAGGTGGATCAGGAATCCGCTGATGATCGTGATGATGTAGAGGCCCAATGTGATGAACAGGCTGATGCCCGCCGACGCCACGGTGCTGACGATCAAGCCGAATACCCCAAACGGAGCGACGGCGATCACCACCTGGGTGATCTTCATCATCGCCTCGAAGAACGCGTCGAAGAATCCCCGCAACGTTTCACGGTTCTTGTGACCCGTTCTGGTAATCGCCCAACCAAGAAAGATCGAGAAGAAGATGATCCCGAGCATGTGACCCGACGACATCGCCTCAATCGGGTTGAGGGGAATCATGTCGATGAGGATCTGTCCCGGAGATCTCGGGGTGACGATCGTGGACGGGTCGAAGTCCTCACCTATCGGGATGCTCGCGCCGACCCCGGGCTTGAACGCGTTGGTCACCATGATGCCGATCAGGATTGCGATGAGGCTCGAGACGAAGTAGTAGGTGAATGTCTTGAGGCCCAGTCTGCCGATGCTCTTGCCGTCTCCGACGCTGGCCACTCCACTGACGATGGAACTCAAGATCAGGGGCACGATAACCATCCTCAGGAGGTGGATGAATATTGTGCCCAGTGATGCGATGAGGCCGAAGAGCCATCCGGAGGGCTCGGCATCGTAGATCACCTGAAACGCGATGCCCACGATGACGCCGAGAACCATCGCGATCAGGATTTGCCAGTGGAGTGCGAGCTTCATGTCACCTCCGTGATCGAACCACGCAGCGGTGGTACTCGGCAGCGTTCATGGCAGGCGCGGCGTTACGTCGGCAGCCGGTCTGCCGAGGCTATGTGGTGTTGATGGCCCCCCTGGGAGGCCATTCGAACAGCAGAATCTACCTAGGTGGAACCGAATGGGGTGGACGAGGGGAGACGGTGGCGGCACGAGGGACACTCAACGGCCCGGTCTGCGGCGGAAATAGATGGAATAGGCGACGACATTGGCGGCGACGACGAACAGCCCAAGGCCGATCTGGATCTTCGGGGTGAGCGCGCCGGGATAGATGATGGGGATGATGTAGTGCTCGACGAAGCCGCCCTCGTACCCTGCCTGCCCGGCCTGTCGCCGGAGCGAGACCTCCCACGGGGTCAGCGGGCAAATCCAACCCATGAACTCAATCACGGCGCCCCAGATGGCACACGGAACGTGCACCCACGCAAGCCGACGCCACCGCCACGCCATGAAGCCACCGACGACCACAAACACGATGAACGCCAAGTGGAATGTGAGGAGAAGGTCGGCGGCAAGGCGAGCGAGCACGGCAGGGTGTTGGGTGTTAGGTAACAGGCGATAGGAATAGGCGCAGATGATTGCCGATCCGATGTGCAACATCTGATGCTAACACCCGCCAGCTATCACCTATCACCTAGGACTCCTGCTCCAGCCGATCGACGAGCACGGTGGCCGTCAGCGTCCCGGTCACGTTCGTTGCCGTGCGCGCCATGTCGGGAATGCGGTCCACACCGAGCAGTACGGCCATGCCGTCGAGCGGAATGCCGATCGTACCGAGCGCTGGCGCAAGACTCAGAACGCTGCCGCCGGGGATCGCCGGAACGGTGAACGAAACGAGCATGGTGGCGAGTAGCGCACCGCCGACGCCGGCGAGCGGAAGCGGTACGGCATACAACCAGGCCAAGAACACGACCCCGGCACCCTGGAACAGCGCGGCGCCCGCCCGCCCGAGGCCGGCCCCGAGGGAGATCACGAATCCGGCGACGGCCGGTGAGACGGCGAACTCCTGGTCAGCCGCCTCGAGCATCGCCGGCACCGTAGCCGGCGAACTGACCGTCGTGGCTGCGATGATCTGTGGACTCACGCAGCCCTTGAGAAACCTGCGCACGCTCATCTTCGCTGCGAAACGCACGACGGGCACGTAGACGGAGGTGATGAAGATGAGTTCTCCAACGAGCACGGCGACCACAAAGATTGCGAGGCTCTGCAGCATCGCCCATCCGGCCCTTGCCGTGACGGGAGCGGCGAGCGCGAAGACGCCGAGCGGGGCGATCAGAAGGATCCAGTGCACCAGTTTGATGAGCGCCGCGGCGACTGAACTGGCTAGTTGGATGAGCCGGTCGCGTTCGGTCTTCGGCAGTGCCCCTGCGGCGGCGGCAACCAGGATCGTGAAGAGAATGAGGGGCAACAGCGCGCCGTCGGCGGCGGCGGCAAACGGGTTGCTCGGGATCAGGCTCAGGAGGAACTCGACGGGGCCCGGCAGCACGGGCGCGTTGGCGGACGCGGCTCCGACGGCCTCTTTCACGGCTTCGCTCGCCATTGGCAGGAGCGCCTTCATCACGCCCATTCCCATGAGCACACTGATGACGGTCGTGCCCGCAAAGAACAGGAGCGTGATCGCACCCATGCGCCCGAGCCGTCGCAGGTCGCCCAACGTGGCGACACCGACGAAGATCACCGACGTCACCAGAGGAATGACGACCATCTTGAGGAGATTGACAAACGCGTTGCCGAGGGGCTCCACCCCACTGGCGATGCCCATGAGGAGTCGTGACTCGGTAACTGCCGCCGTCAACCCCAGGACGAGGCCCGCGACGAGGCCGAGCGCGATCGCGATGTTGAGCTTCATGGGGTACGCGAGATCAGCTCAATTCCCCCTCGAGCTCTCCTTGAGCAGATTGGCGGCGATAACGTTGCGTTGAATCTCGTTCGATCCTTCGTAGATCTGCGTGATCTTGGCGTCCCGCAGGAGCTTCTCAACGGGATACTCCTTCATGTAGCCGTAGCCGCCGAAGACCTGCACTGCGTCGATAGTGACTTTGACGCACGCATCTGAGGCGAACGTCTTGGAGATGGCGGAGGGTTTCGCGATGTCCTTGGCGCCGGAATCGATCATGCGCGCGGATGCATAGACGAGCGCCCTCGAAGCCTCGACGGCGATTGCCATGTCGGCGAGCATGAACTGGATACCCTGAAACGACGAGATTGGATGGCCGAACTGCTTACGGATCGTGGCGTAGTGCACGGCTTCGTCCAGCGCGCGCTGTCCGATACCGACTGCCTGCGCGGCAACACCAGGACGGGCTTCATCAAAGGTCTTGAGCGCGATGATGAACCCCATGCCCTCACGTGCGAGCAGGTTCTCTGCCGGCACTCTGGCGTCCTCGAAGATGACCTCGCGGGTCGCCGATGCGCGAATGCCGAGCTTGTTTTCCTTCTTGCCGAATTTTACGCCCGGCGTGTCCTTCTCGACGATGAATGCGCTGGCACCCCGCGCGCCCTTGGATCGGTCCGTCAAGGTGATCACGGTGTAGATCTCCGCCTCGCCCCCGTTGGTGATCCACTGCTTCGTACCGTTCAGGATGTAGTGATCGCCGTCCTTCGTTGCCGTCGTCCGGATTCGTGCGGCGTCCGAGCCCGCGTCCGCTTCGGTGATGGCGAAGGCGGCGAGCCTCTCTCCACGGGCGATTGGGGGGAGGTACTTGTCCTTCTGTTCGTCGTTGCCGAACAGGATGATGGGAAAGGCCCCGAGGCCAGTGCCGCCGAACGCCAGCGCAATGCCACCGCATCCCCAGGACAGTTGCTCCATCACCAGCGCCATCTCGAACACGCCACCACCCATCCCGCCGTATTGTTCGGGAATCGACACCCCGAAGATGTCCGACTCGGCGAGCACCTTCACAATGTCCCACGGGAACTCGGCGGTCTCGTCGTACTTGGCCGCGACTGGCTTGATCCGCTCCTCCGCGATCTGGCGACACAGGTCGCGGACCATCAGCTGGTCTTCCGTGAGCAAGTAATCCATCACACCAATCCTGTAGGGTCGGTTCCGCCGTGCTGCAACGCTGCGCTGTGGGAGAACGGAGCCCGTCAGCGTTTTGCACCTACTCAGGCCGGCAAAATCGCCTTCCATAGTATCTCGGAATGCAAAGTGTGGCCAGCAGGCCAAGGGCTAAACCCGCCGAGAGGCGTGGCGAGCCAGACGGTTGGCGGCTAGCTTGTATGCCTCGCAGCTAGGAGGCTGGCGTGAGGCACGCACAGAGAACGGTACCGCGCTGGGCGGTCATCCTCGGTGCTTCGAGCGGGTTCGGTGAAGCCACGGCAAAGGAGCTGGCAAGGGCCGGCTACGACATTGCCGGTGTGCATCTCGATCGTGCTGCCCGCGAGGCCTATGTCGAGGAGCTCAAGACGGAAATCGAGGCAACCGGTCACCGCGCGTGGTACTTCAACGTCAATGCGAACGATGACGAGAAACGCAGCGAAGTGGTTGATGCGCTGGAGGCCGACATCGAGGAGAACGGTGGAACCGTTGCCGTGCTCATGCACTCCCTGGCGTTCGGCACCCTCAAGCCGTACATCGCCGACGAGCCGATCACCAAGAGAAACATGCACATGACCCTCGACGTCATGGCGCATTCGCTGGTGTTCTGGACGCAGGAGCTGGTCCAGCGCGGTCTGATGCACGAAGGGGGCCGCATTTTCTCGATGACATCCTCGGGCTCGACGCGTGTGATTCCCTCGTATGGAGCCGTGTCCGCCGCAAAATGCGCGCTGGAGTCCCACACGCGGCAACTCGCCACGGAGCTTGCGCCGCTTGGCATCTCCGTCAACGCCTTGCGCGGCGGTGTGACCCGGACGCCCGCGTCGGAGCGGATTCCCGAAGCCGACCAGCTGTTTCTCGAGGCGGCCCGACGGAATCCGCACAAACGCCTCACAATACCCGAGGATGTGGCCCGGGCGATTGTGGCGCTGTCCAAGCCGGGTACCGACTGGATCACCGGAAACGTCATTAACGTGGATGGGGGCGAGGAGATCGCCGGCCACTAGGGCCGCGTCGACGTCACCGGTTCTGTTGCTTCAGGACCGCGAGTTCTTCCTCAAGATGGGTGAGGCGCTGCAGTACTTCGTCCTCCGCCGGCTCGGACGCTACGATGGGCACGCCGCGCCGGTTGAGCAGCGTTTCGACGAGCGCGTCGGTGTAACCGACCACGGCGTGAGTCAGCCCGCGGTCGAAGACGCGATTGAGACGCAGCACGGCCGCGATCGATTGGCGCGCCGGGAGGGTCACGATGGTCTCCGACAACGAACGGATCAGCAGCTCCCGAAACTGCTGCAACTCCTCGACGACCTCTCCGGCAGCGAGCCCTCGGGCCGCGGCGGTCTGCCCATACACCTCGCACGCGGTGAACCAGAACTCGGTCGCCTGTCGCCGAAGCGGACCGGCGAGCTCGATCATCACGTCCACGAGCAATGCGAGGTGACGTTCGATCGTCGGTCGCTGGATGTGTGGGGCCTGAGACATGCGGTGCGCAATCCACTCCGACCACTGCGAGACGAGCTTGTCACGGTGCTCGCTGAGGGACGTGGTGACCGCAAGGAGGGCCGGGTTGGAAGGCCGCATCATCGGACCCGTCCGCTGGTTTCGGTCATGCTACGGACAGGGCCGAGGAGGAATGTATTCGTTACCCATGAGGAGGTAAAAATAACATCGTGGCTACGGTCAGCTTGATATCGTTTGAGCAGCGAGGGGCCGACGGCGGTCCACTGCGCGGGGAGGTCAGGACGGCCATCCGCGGTAACGGTCGGCCGGCAGTGGTTATCTGCCATGGATTCAAGGGCTTCAAGAACTGGGGGTTCTTCCCCTATCTGGCGGAGCGGATCGCCAGGGCTGGCATGACTGCCGTGACGTTCAACTTCTCTGGGAGCGGTGTGGGCCCCGACGGCGAATCCTTTTCGGAGCCGGAGCGCTTCGGACACGCAACGATCACCGGGGACACCGCTGACGTCGACACCGTGTGCCGGTCCTTGCTCGAGGGTTCCTTGGCGCCCGGCCTGGCCACACCATCGGCCCTCGGTGTGTTCGGGCACAGTCGCGGCGGTGCGGCAGCGCTGCTGTACGAGGCGAGACACCCCGAGTGTCGGGCGTTGGTTACCTGGGCGGCCATTGCGAGTCTCCTGCGTTGGGACGAAGCGACCGTCTCGCAGTGGCGTGCAAAGGGCAAGATCGATGTGCCCAACATGCGGACCGGCGACATCCTCCCGCTGTACACCGATTACCTCGACGACCTCTCCGCCAACAGCGCTGCATTGGATCTCGAGCGTGCGGCCGGCGAGATCGCCGTTCCGTGGCTCATCGTGCACGGAGCCGACGACGAATCGGTGTCGCCGGCGGACGCGGAGAAGCTGTTTGGTGCCGCGACGCGCGGCAGTGCGGAATTGAAGATCGTTGACGGGGGATCCCATACGCTGGGTGCGCGGCACCCGTGGGCGGGGAGCACGCCTCAGCTGGATGCCGCCATGGATATGACGGTGGAGTGGTTCAGTCGGTACCTGTTCTGATGGCGGAAACCAAGACGGCCCCGTGGATGGGGCCGTCCGAGATCGGTTAGAGGCCGGCGGCGTAGAGGGCGTCGATGACACTCTCCCGTCGACCGGCCGTTGCTGGGAGCAGCCGACGGCGCAGCAGCAAGCTCGCCGCGGCCACGGTGGCAAGTGCAATGAGTCCGACTCCAAAGCTTCGGATACCTACCTCCTGGTGAGAGCTGCGATTCTCGTCATCACGGTCACGGCCGCATCAAATATAGGCTGGGGTGCAAGTGCTTCTGATGCTCGTCATACGAGTATTACCCTCTATGCAAGTTTCGGTTCTGTTGCACGAGTTTGTCAGTGACGCCTCTCACGTTTAGTACCTTGCGCGATCGACTCTCGTCACGCGAGCCGCGTCAGGCAGAGACGACGGGCAAGATTCAGGCGGCTGTTGCGATCGTGTTGGCCTCGGGGTCAGATGGAAAGGCCGACCTGCTGCTCATCAAGCGCGCCGAAGTAGAAGGAGATCCCTGGTCGGGACAGATGGCCTTTCCGGGCGGGCGACGCGAGGCTGACGATGCGGATCTGCTCGTGACGGCGCAACGTGAGACGCAGGAGGAAACAGGCGTCGTGCTGCCGACCGAGGCGCTGATTGGCGTGCTCGACGATCTCGCGCCGATGACACCGACACTCCCACCGATCGTCGTGCGCCCGTTTGTGTTTTGGCTCCAGGCCCGGTCTGTGGTGACGCCGAGCCATGAAGTGGCGCTGCACATCTGGACCCCGCTGACCGAGTTGCCAGGAACCCTGGCCGAGGTCGCCGTCTCGGTGCGGGGCGTGGAGCTGACCAGACCGGCGTACCGTGCGGGGCCGCACGTGATTTGGGGAATCACGCACCGTATCTTGAGCCATTTCTTTGAGTTAATCGGCTAGCTCGGCCCACGAGCCTTGCCGGGACGGCACCAAATCCGTAAGTTTAGGCACGCATAAATTTTAAGTTTCAAGCGTTGCAAATCTCTCCACCCGGGGGCAAGCCACCGTGAGTCCCGCCTCGCCTCGGTCCGGTCTGAGTCGTTCGACAGAGGACTACCTCAAGGCCATCCATGAGCTTGAGGCGCAGGGGCGCCCCGCGCAGACGAGTGCGATTGCCGAAGCCCTCGAGGTTGCGCCCCCATCCGTGAGCGGGATGGTCAAGCGGCTGTCGGAGTCAGGGTTGCTCGAGCACGTACCGTATCGAGGTGTGCAGCTGACTCGGACCGGGCGACGCACCGCCCTCCGCATGGTGCGGCGGCATCGCGTCCTCGAGACCTACCTCTCGTCGAAGCTCGGATACGACTGGGATTCCGTGCATGAGGAAGCGGAACGCCTCGAGCATGCAGTGTCGGATGAGCTGATCGAGCGGATGGCGATGGCACTTGGGAACCCCCAATTCGACCCGCACGGTGGGCCGATCCCGACGAAGGAAGGGGAGATCGAGGAGCCGGCGGTCACGCAGCTGGCGGACGTCGCGGTGGGCGAGACAGCGGAGTTGCGGATGGTGAGCGACCGTGACTCCGAGCGGCTGCGATATCTCTCCTCGCTTGGGCTCAGACTCGGTGCGGTGTTTGAGGTCGTTGCTCGCCAACCGTTCCGCGGGCCTGTGACCATCCGCCTCAGGGGCGCCATGCCCCGCGAGCAGGTGATCGGCCACGAGCTGGCAGAGTCGCTCGGGTGCGTGGTTCGGGGCCAGGAGGTGGGATAAGCGCTAGGTGGTAGTGACAGGTGCCGGGTGGTACGGACGAACCTACGACCTCCTGCCTGTCATCTCCTCTCCCCCCGTGCTTGCTCGAGCCCTTTCAGCATGGCTGCGAGCCTGCGGTCCCGCGCGGGGCGGATCCGGTCGACCTTCTCATCGTATGCCCGTTCGACCAGATGGATCAATCGACGCTGCTGCTCCGGCTCGAGCTTGGTCCATGTCGGGAGTTCTTCCCAGATCATCTCAAACGTCTTGAGCAGCTGCTGCAGGAAACCGGTGACGCCCCGCTCTCCGGCAGCCAGATGGTAGGTCAGGTGTGGGCCGGCCGCTGCCCACCCCAGTGCAGGTCCGACGGACACGGCCCGGTCGAGGTCGTCGACATCGATGACGCCTTCGAGTACCAGGTCAATCGCCTCGCGCCACACGGCAGCCGCGATGCGGTTCACCACATTGCCCGGCACCGGTTTCTTGATCTCCACCGGTATGCGGCCCAACGCGTGGAGCCACCCCTTCACCACCTCGAGTAGGGCATGATCCGTCATCGGGCCCGGAACGACTTCCACCAACGGGATCAATTCGGGTGGGTTCAGCGGGTGCGCGATCATGCAGCGGTTCTGACGTACACAACGCGAGGCGATGTCCGCCATCGTGAAACCGCTCGAGGAGCTGGTGATGACGCGGACGCTGCGCGCAACCGACTCGATCGCCTCGAACATCTTCTGCTTGGTGCGGAGGTCTTCGGGCCCCGCTTCGATCACCCATTGTGCCTCGCGACAGGCTTCGAGGATGCTCCGGCCGACCATGAGCTGGTCCAGTCCGGATCGGAGGTCCGCTGCATCTGCACGGTCCATCTGAACGAGCGCCTGTGCCCGCGCCGCAATCTCCTGCGTCGCGTTCGTGAGGGCGGCGCCTTCAGAATCGAATAGGGAGACAGGCCATCCGGCGGCCACACACATCGCCGCCCAGCCGCGCCCGACATCCCCCGTCCCCACTATTGCCACGCGCACCTGTGCCGCTGTCATCAAACCCTCCCGAATGGGCTGGCCATCCCGCACCCCATGGTGTTGGTCCTCATCCGCCTGCTCTCACCTCATCCGACTGCCCAAACACGCGTGCGAGCAGACTCCGCATCCGGGCGGTGTCTACCTCGAGTGCCACGCGGGTCTGGGTCCCTCCCGAGTGCTCCCGAGTGTGACCCCGATGTTCGTCATCACCAAGGTCAATCACGAGCGGCAGTTCCGCCAGGGTGAGCAAGTGCGGAACGATCAGCTCACCGATTGGGAGCACGTCGTTGACGACGCAGCCGTCCAGTCGCTCCTGGTTACGGTGGAACTCGACGTAGAACTCGAGCGCTCTTCCGAGCCACGCGATGAGCGGATCGCCGGAACGCACGAACCGGCCGACCTCTGGTGCTGAAAACGTCATCTTCCGTGTGACGTCCAGCCCGACCATCGCCGTTTCCAGCGGGTCGTGGATGACCCGGTCCGCGGCCTCGGGATCACACCACGCATTGAAATCGGCCCAGCGGTTCGTGTTGCCTCGTTCGTGGATGTTCCCGAACATCCCGATGTGGCGCGCGACAGAACGATGAACGAGCTCAGGATCGCTTGCCAGTGCATGGGCGAGGTTGGTCAGGGGACCCAGCGTGATGAGCACAGCGGGCGTACCGATTTCGGCGAGCACTTCGAGGAGCACGTGTGGGTTGGACGCGACCGCCGTCGTCGCCGGGACCTCGGCGTAGCCCACGCCCGAAGGGCCGTGTGTCTCAGGGGCAGTCACCAGCGGCCGGGTGAGTGGACGGTCGGACCCGGGCCGGACGGCGATCTCCGGCCTGCCGACGAGGTGCAGGAGCGTGGCAGCGTTACGGGTCGTGTCGGCAAGGGTGGCGTTACCGTAGGTCGTGGTCACGGCTAGGATCTCGAGTTCCGGTGACCGCGCCGCCAGCGCCAGGGCTACGACGTCATCAATGCCCGGATCGGTATCAATGATGACAGGAAGGGCAGCGGGCATGGGGGAAGTCTAGAAGGTTGTGGGTGATAGGTGGTAGGTGTTAGGTCGTGGTTGGGCCCAGAACGCGGGTGAGGTGGTGGCCCGGTGCATCAGCCGTTTCACCTACCGCCTGTCACTCAGCCCCCTCTCTGGCGTCCACACCGCTCTCGCCCTAAGCTTGAAGTCGTCTCGGGCGAAGTGCCAAGGTCATCTGTGATCACCACACCAGCGGACAATTGGAAAGCGTTGCGCTCCACGTACGCCGAGCTCGTTGAGCGGTTCGGCCATGGCTGGGAGAAGGGCAGCTCCAAGCTCATCACCGAAATCTTCACGGACGACGCGGTGTTCGTGCCCGACCCCTTCGCTGAGCCAATCACGGGTCTGACGGACATCGAACGCTACTGGACGGACGTACCACTCGAGCAGTCGAATATCTCCTTCCGGTACGGGGAGATATTCGTAGCGGGGCCGTGGTTCGCCACCGAATTCAGATGCACATTCCGCCGCCGCCGTACCGGTGAACCTGTGGATGTGCGCGGCACCATTTTCTGCGAGACCGACGAGGGCAAGATCTCCGAGCTCAGGATGTACTGGCACCGGCGAGCCGGGTAGCGCCGTGTTGGATAAGGTCGAGATCCGCCTTGGAACACAAGGATGGAACTACGGTTCCTGGGTCGGCGAGTTCTACCCGATAGGAACGAAACCTGCCGGTATGCTCGAGGTGTACGCGCGTGCCTTTTCGACGGTCGAGGTGGACTCCACTGCGTATGCGATTCCAGCGGACCCGATCGTGCGGAACTGGCGCGCCCGCGTTCCCGAGGGGTTCGTGTTTTCCCTCAAGGTGCCACAGGAGATCACCCACGAGCGACGCCTCAAAGACTCGCAGACACTATTGCGGCGCTTTCTTGACCGCGTGGAACAGTTGGAGGACCGCCTCGGGCCGATTCTCGTGCAACTGGCTCCCGGCTTCCGCACTACGGATGCCAATCGCACCGCGCTGCGCGAGTTTCTCGGAACGCTGCCGACAGGATTTCGATGGGCTGTCGAGTTCCGCGATCCCGGTTGGATGACGCCGGCCACCTACGAACTCCTCAAATCTCGAAACGTCTCACTCGTACTGGT
Organism: Gemmatimonadota bacterium; assembly: GCA_039588295.1. Taxonomy (GTDB): domain Bacteria; phylum Gemmatimonadota; class Gemmatimonadetes; order Gemmatimonadales; family GWC2-71-9; genus JAOTVV01. The sequence continues at coordinate 74,410 of JBDHAB010000001.1, read as the reverse complement.
AGACGGGCGCTGGCTCCGACTGGAGGTGATGGCGGATCTCGCGCTTGAGCCTACGGCCGATTTCGCTTACGTCCGCTGGCTGGGAAAGGACCGGCGGCTTGCCGACTTCTCTCGTCCGCAACTCGATCGAGACGAGGACTTCAAAGCATGGTCGCAGATCTTCGCGACGCTCCAAACTCGAGTCACGAGCATCTACGGATACTTCAACAACTATTACGAGGGACACGCGCCACACAGCGTGCGCGAAATGCAGCAGCTCGTCGGACAGGAGGCGGTATCTCCCGACTCGTTGAGGGAGCAGGGGGAGCTCTTCTGAAGCCTAACCCCAGCCGATGGGCGGTTGTTGTCCTGGCTCTTGCAGTTGCGGGTCGGTCCGTCCTCGCACAGGCTCCGGCGGATTCGGAAATCGTGTTGGCCACGACGACGTCGGTGCGTGATGCCGGGTTGCTCGATATGCTCTTGCCGCCCTTCGAGCGTATGACGGGATATCGTGTCAAGGTGGTCGCAGTCGGCAGCGGGCAGGCAATGGAACTGGGACGGCGCGGGGAGGCGGACATTCTGATCGTGCACGACCCGGCGGGCGAGCGGGAGTTCGTCGAGCAAGGGTTCGCCCCGAGGCGGGTGGCAGTCATGCGGAACGAGTTCGTCCTCGTGGGCCCTCGGTGGGATCCGGCTCGTATACGGGCTATGCCCGCTCTCGCCGCAATGGGTGGCATCGCTGCAACGGGGGCGCTGTTTGTTTCGCGTGCCGACCGGTCGGGGACACACGCAAGAGAAACCAGGCTGTGGGAGTCAGCGGGAGTCACCCCGGAGCGAGCGTGGTATCGTGAGTCGGGGCAAGGGATGAGCGCGACGCTCCAGATTGCCAATGAACTCGGTGCGTATACGCTGACCGACATTGGCACCCTGCTGAGTCACAAACATTCGCTCGAGCTGGACGTTCTCGTTGACGGTGACGCGGAGCTGGCCAATCCGTATCACATTCTCGTTCCGAATCCGTCGCGGTTCGCATGGCTCAACCAGCGGGGCGCCGCAGCGCTTCAGGACTACTTCCTGGATGCTGCGGCGCAGCAGGCGATTGCCGACTATCGGCGGGTGGAGCTGGGACGGTGGCTGTTCGTGCCCGCCCGGCAGCCGAAGAGTTCGCGCTAAGGCACCCATCTGCGCCTTCCCGCCCCAACGGATTCTCCCCTATCTTCCTTGCCATGAAGAAGCTCCGCCTCCTGGTTGCCCAGCTCCGCCCCAAGAAGGGTGACTATGCCGAAAACTTGAGACGGGTGGGTGGGGTGTTCGCTCAGGCGGGGGCAATGGAGGCGCCACCCGACCTCGTCGTATTCCCGGAGTCGGCACTGACAGGGTATTTCCTGGAGGGCGGCGTTCGGGAGCTTGCCGTTACCGCCGGGACGCTGTTCCGCGACCTGGCGGCGCAGCACGCACTTGCTGCGGCGCCCCCGATGGATGCAGCCATCGGCTTCTACGAGGAGTTCCGCAACCGCTACTACAACGCGGCGCTCTATGCGTCGTTCGGCGGCGCAGAGCCGAGCATCCGGCACGTACACCGCAAGGTGTTTCTACCGACGTACGGCCTGTTCGATGAAGAACGCTTTGTGGAGCACGGCCGTTCGATTAGAGCGTTTGAGACGCGGTGGGGGCGCGCGGCACTGGCCGTGTGCGAAGATGCGTGGCACTCGATCGTGCCGACGCTCGCGGCGCTCGACGGCGCCCAGCTACTCATTGTTCCCAGCGCGTCGCCGGCGCGTGGGATCGCGCCCGACCCGGAATGCGAGGACGATACCGAACGGAGGCCGGCGAGCGTCCGACGCTGGGAGGTCTTGGGTAGACAGATCGCCGGAGAGCACGGGCTCTACGTCGTGCTGGCGCAGCTGGCGGGGTTCGAGGGTGGCAAGGGACTCCAGGGGAGCTCGATGGTGGTCGACCCGCACGGCGAGATTATGGTGCGGGCACCGCTGTTCGAGGAATCGCTGCTCGCCGCCGAGCTCGATCATGATGAGATCACACGCGCACGCTTCGAGCAGCCACTCCTTGCCGACTTGGAGACCCAGTTCCTGAATCTTCTCGAGTCGAGGAAGAGTGACCGCGGCGGTCCCGCCGAATACGCTGCCGCAGCAGATGATGGTGCCCCGAGTGAGCCGCCATTGGCCACGTCCCATGTCATCCTGAAGCCGTCGTCTGGTGTGGATCCCATGGACATCGATCCGGCACTCACCGAGTGTTGGCTCGTCGCCTTCCTGCGAGATGAAGTGATCCGGCGTCGCGGATTCACAAAAGGGGTCGTCGGCATCTCTGGTGGGGTGGACAGCTCCGTCACAGCGGCCATTGCAGCAAGAGCGCTCGGGCCGGAGAACGTGATCGGGGTACGAATGCCATATCGAACCTCGAGTCCAGAGAGCTTGAAGCACGCCGAGCTCCTGACGTCGCACTTGGGTGTCGAGCTGCTTACGGTGGATATCAGCGGAGCAGTGGATGGCTACATCGGTGCGGCTGACGAGAGCGCCGACCCAACTCGGCGCGGCAACGTGATGGCCCGCATGCGCATGATCACGTTGTTCGACCTCTCGGCCAAGTACCGTGCCCTGCCGCTGGGCACCGGGAACAAGACCGAGCGGCTGATGGGCTACTTCACGTGGCATGCCGACGACTCGCCGCCCGTCAACCCGCTCGGGGATCTATTCAAAACACAAGTGATGCGACTCGCCCGCCACCTTGAGATCCCCGATGTGATCGTCACCAAGCCAGCGAGTGCCGATCTGGTGCAAGGGCAGACCGACGAGAGCGACCTCGGCATTTCCTACGAGAAGGCCGACCGGATCTTGCACTGGTTGTTACGCGGCCTGAAGCCGGAGTGGATTGTCTCCCACGGATTCGCGAAACAGGAAGTGGAGTTGGTGAGCCGCAGGCTGCATTCCACGCACTGGAAGCGCCGGCTCCCGACCGTGGCCATGGTGAGCAGCACGGCGATCGGGGAGAGTTATCTGCGGCCCGTGGATTACTAACGGGTGTGAGTGAGAAAGGGGGTAAGAGCGGGAGGACAAGAGGGACCATCCACCGCCCCTACCCCTTGTTTCATATCCCGTATCGTTTATCCCTTCCCTTCTCGACATGAGTGGCCACGACCTGACCCCCAGCACTGTTGCGGCTTCGCAGACCACGATGACCGAGCTGATGATGCCGCATATGGCGAACGTCCTCGGGAACGTATTCGGCGGCGTCATTCTGTCGCTTGTGGACCGTGTGGCGGCGGTGGCGGCGATCCGGCATGCCGGTGGTCCCTGCGTCACGGTGTCCGTCGACCAGGTGAACTTCCGCGAGCCGATCCATGTCGGTGAGTTGGTGATTGCGCAGGCGAGCGTCAACTATGTGGGACGGACCTCGATGGAGGTGGGCGTACGCATAGAGGCCGAGCAGATTGCGTCGGGGAAGCGGCGGCATACCAACACGTGCTATGTCACCTTTGTTGCGATCGACGAGCATGAGCGGCCACGGGCCGTTGCTCCGGTCATCCCCGAGACTGCAGAAGAGAAGCGACGCCATGCGGAGGCCAAGGCTCGACGCGAGCTTCGCAAGCGCCATCTGGGGGGGCAGCAGTAGATGCGGCCGTCTCATGTCGTCGGCGTGTTGAGCGGTGGTGGCGCCAAAGCGGCTGCTCACATTGGAGCGCTGCGGGCGCTGGACGAGCGACGGCTCACTGCCACGCACTATGTAGCCACGTCCATGGGAGCGGTGGTTGGGGCGTGCTTCGCCTGCGGGTTGGGCTACGACGAGGTCCTCAAGCGAATCCTCTCGATTTCCAGGGGCCACGTGGCGAAGCCCTCGCCAACGCTGTTGCTGGGACCCCTGGCCAAGAGCTTTCTGTCCGCCGAGCGGTTCCGCGAGACCATCGCGACGCTTGTTCCGGCCCGGGCCTTCTCCGAACTCGAAACCCCACTCACGGTGACGGCGGTCGACGTGGGGACGGGTGAGCTCGTGCTGTTCGGTGCCGGTGGACGGCGCACGCCGCTTCTCGATGCACTGCTGGCGTCGTGCTCGCTGCCACTGTACTTCCCACCGGTGGAGATAGCAGGCCGCTCGTACGCAGACGGAGGGCTGCGCGCGGTGCTGCCCTTGGATGTGGCCGCGGTGTTCGACCCGGATCTCCTGTTTGCGGTGCGGGTGGGTCCCACGTTCAGTGCGGAGCCGCCCGAGCGCTCCTCGTGGGCACCGCCACTGATACGCGCGCACAACAGCGCCATGCGCATCCTGATGGCGGCACAGACGGACGCCACCATCGCACGGTGGCGCGATGGTCCGATCCCACTCGTACTCGTCGAGCCTCAGGTTGAGCAGGAAGCCACGTTCGCGGTGGACAAGGTCGTCGGCTATGTGGAGGAAGGCTACCGCGCCGCGTGTCGGGCGCTTGATACCTCGTCCGAGCTCGCCCTCCACCAAACCGAGCGACGAGCCCTCGAGCGGGGAGGCGCCGAGAGGCCGGACAGCGAGTGATCGCTGCGCGTCTGGCCGGGCCGAGTTCCACTGTACGCTGGTCGTTGTTGCGGCGCACGGCTTGTTACTTTTCGGTGCGGGTTGTGTGGTCCCTCGAGATTCAGGGGTTGCGTCGATGACGGAGACTGCGGTGAAATACTTCACCGTCGATGAGGCCAACGCCACGCTGCCGTACGTTCAGCGTATTGTCGAGGACATCGTAGAGGAGTACGAGCAGTGGCGGGACTCCATCTACCGTTACGAGATCATCGCGGCCGAGAGCAAGAGCGATGACGGGGAAACCGATGAGCAGGTTCAGCTTCGTACTGAGGTGGACGACATCGCGCAGCGCATCAACGATCTCATCAACGAGCTGTCATCGGTGGGCTGTATCTTCAAGGGATTCGACGGCGGGCTCGTCGATTTCCACAGTCGCCGCGACGAGCGGGATATCTTTCTCTGCTGGAAGCTCGGCGAGCCGGAGGTGTCGCATTGGCACGAAGTCGATTCGGGCTTCGCCGGACGCCGGCCCGTGAAACCTGAACTGGTCAAGGGAGAGACGGAGTAGATGTCGTTGGTGATGTTCGTCCATGTTCTGGGGTGCACGCTGTGGATCGGAGGGGCCGTAGCCGGGATGATCGTGGCGTCTGCGGTGGGTGATGAGCCGGCGGCAGTCCGCGCCGGCGCGTTCCGTATTCTCTCGCGGTTGCACACGATGGTCATCGGTTTCGGGGCGCTGCTCGTGCTCGGGTCGGGCGTGCTCTTGACCATGGCGTTGGACGCCGAGGGACTCGGCGATCTGATGCGTGAGCCCAGGCTCTGGGTGATGATCATCACCGGAATGATCGCCGGACTGATGGTGCTATTCGTTGGCCTGCCTACTGCTTCTCGGGTCGGCGCGCTCGCGGTAGCATCCGAGCGAGGTGAGCTACCGCCGGCGTTCGAGACCTACCGCAGACGCCAGTGGGCGGTCTCCCTGATCTCGAGTGTGTTGGCCGTCGTCGCGCTACTTGCCTGGTATGCGTTGTGAGCGCACTCGGATCCTCGATGCGCATACGCGGTCCAAATTGGCGGTGACGCGTGGCTGAACAGGAGGGCTGGCGCCTCTCGCGGGCGTATCGGATCCCAGACGAGAGCCCGGTTTTCGACCCCAGGCGCCACCTCGGTCGGATCGCACTGCGAGTTGCCACCCACGTGGGGCGCTTTTCCTATCTCGTCGTCGAGATCGTGCGCGGCCTCCCTGAGTGGCGGATCTGGTTCCCGCGCACGATCGAGCAAGCAATGCACGTCGGCGTGGGCTCGCTGTTCATCGTATTGCTCACGGCGGCGTTCGCGGGCGGCGTGACCTCTCTTCAGGCGGGCTACCAGTTTACCGGCAGTATTCCGGTCTACTTCGCCGCCGGCGTCATTGTCGAATCGATCATTCTCGAGTTGGGTCCCGTACTGACGGCGATGGTACTCGCCGGTCGCATCGGGGCCCGGTATGCCGCCGAGTTGGGAACGATGCGTGTCACCGAGCAGATCGATGCCCTCGAAAGCCTCGGTCGGTCGCCGGTATCACACCTCATCATTCCCCGCGTAGTCGCCGGCACTGCGATGCTTCCCGTGCTGGTCCTGTTTGCGGATGTGACCGGCATTGTGTCCGGATGGGGTGCCGCCCAATCCACGCTCAACATCACGAACGCCGACTTCGTGTACGGAGCGCGGTACTTCTTCCGTCCGTTCGACCTGTGGTACTCGATGATCAAGGCGGTATTCTTCGGCCTCGCAGTGACGGTGGTGCCCTGCTACATGGGATTCAACACCCAGAAGGGAGCCGAAGGTGTCGGTCGCGCGACGACCGGGGCCGTGGTGAGTGCCTCGGTGCTGATCCTTGCGCTCGATGCGTTTCTGTCGCAGGTGCTGCTCGTATGAAGGGAAGGGAGGGGCGGCCTTGCGGATCAGCTCGCGCGGGCGTCGGGTCGCAGCCCATTCCTCCGGCTGCCGGTGCGGCAGGCAGATTGCACCGGGCAACCGTCGCATCGCGGGGTACGCGCGATACAGATCCGCGCGCCCAGGTCCATCAGCGCCTGATTGAACTCCCAGGCAGTCTTAGATCGCGTGGGGAGGAGGCGCGTGGCGAGGCTCCACAGCGCTTTGGCGGTCGGCTTGCGGCTTCGCGACACGTGAAAGACACGCTGCAGCACGCGGGCCGCGTTCGTATCGACGGCTGCGACACGCCGCTGGTAGGCGAAGCTCGCAACGGCGCCGGCGGTGTAGCGTCCGACTCCCGGAAGCGACGCAAGCACATCGGGGTGCCTCGGAATCGCTCCCTCGTGCTCGCCGACGACGGTGCGGGCGAGTCGGTGCAGGTTCGCCGCGCGCCGGTAGTAACCGAGGCCGTCCCATGCCTCGCGCACCTGGGTTGGCTCCGCCGCGGCCAGTGTGTGGACCGACGGGAAGCGGTCGAGAAACCGTGGGTAGTACTCCGCAACGCGCGTTACCTGGGTCTGCTGGAGCATGAACTCGGATACCAGGACGCGATACGGATCGCGCGTGTGACGCCACGGCAGGTCGCGGCCCGCCGAGCGGAACCACGCCAGCAGGCGGCGCTTGAAGCGATTGGCGTTGCGCGGCATTCGTCCGGGCATAGGCGGACAAGATATCGAGGTGTCGCCGGATGATCGAGTTGCGCAACGTGCACAAGCGGTTCGGCGACAACATCGTCCTGGACGGAGTCGACTTCGCGGTCCAGGGTGGTGAGACTGTTTCCTTGCTCGGGCCGTCCGGAGTGGGAAAGAGCGTCCTGCTCAAGCACATCAACGGACTGATTCATCCCGACGTGGGCGAGGTCACGGTCGATGGGCAAGTCGTGACCCTGCTCAAGCGGAAGGAGCTCGCGGTACTCCGGACCCGGATCGGTTACGTGTTCCAATTCGGTGCGCTGTTCGACTCGATGAGCGTGTTCGAGAACATCCGACTGGGCATCACGGACCTGGAACGGCAGTCGGATCGTGACTACTGCGGGAGCCGCGTGGAGCAGTGCCTCGATCTGGTGAATCTCTCGCCGGCAACGGCGGACAAGTTTCCGTCCGACCTGTCTGGTGGGATGAAGAAGCGGGTGGGGATCGCCCGCGCGATCGCCGGGCAGCCGACGTACCTGTTGTATGACGAGCCGACGTCCGGCCTCGATCCCGTGAACGCCGACATCATCGACGCGTTGATACAGAAGTTGCAGGCCGAACTCGGCGTCACGAGCATCGTAGTGTCGCACGACGTTCGCGGCTCGTTTCGGGTGGGGAACCGCATCGCGCTCCTCACCGAAGGCCAGATTCGCATGGTGGGCACGCCTGAGGAAATGCGGGACAGTCGCGATCCGGCTGTCAGACGATTCCTCGAGCGAGATTTCGGTACCCCTACGGTCAGTTGAGTGGCAACAGCATGGACCTCTACTACAAACAAGAGATAGCCGTTGGTGCGCTCGTGATCGCGGCGCTTGTAATTCTGATCGCGCTGCTCATGTGGCTCACTGGACGCTCAATTACCTCGCGGGGACGGATGGTGGTGCCGGTGCAGTTCACCATGGTGAGCGGACTCACCGAGGGCGATCCGGTGCAGATCTCCGGCGTGGGCGTGGGCCGTGTTGCCCGCGTTGAGCTGGCGGAGGTCGGGCGAGTGCTTGTCTACATCGAGGTGGACCGGCGGGTGCGCCCCCGTGCCGACGCGCGAGCGGAGGTCGGGTCGCTCGACTTTCTGGGCGCCAAATACGTTTCCTATATGCCCGGTGAGGCGGACGAGCTATTGCCGGACGACGGCGTGATCTTGGGAGGCGACGAAGTTGAGCTTGCATCGAGTGCGGTGAGACTCACCGAACAGGCAACCCAGCTGCTCCAGTCGTCCCAAGACCTGCTGTCGGAGAACATGGTGAACCAGGTTCGCCAGACGCTGGCGGCCACGGAACGTGCTATGAATGTTGTGGGGCGCGTGGGCGCCGGGCCGATCGTCGAGGATGCGGCGGCGACCCTGGGCGCGCTCAAGAGCGCGGCGCGAGCGCTCGATTCTACACTGTCGAACCCTGGGATCAATGAGAGCCTGTCGCAACTCGATGAGATTGCGGAAAGCGTCCAGGAGATGACTCAGGGCCTGGCCGCTGTCACGACGAGTCTCGCGCTGTTGCTCGAGCAGATGCGATCGCCCGAAGGTTCGATGGGTAAGATGCTGACCGATAGCACGCTGTACGTCGACATGCACGAGACGCTCCAGTCGCTCCGGATGTTGCTGGACGATGTCCGGGCGCGACCGGGGCGGTACATCAACGTCACGGTGTTCTGACACGGCGATAGGGATAAGGGATAAGGGATAAGGGAGGGGGGAAGGTCCCCGATCCCTTCTCCCGTCTCTCTACGTTATTATCTCGCCATGCTTTCCCTCACCTTTCTCGGCACTTCCGCCGCCCGTCCGACCGTGGAGCGGGGGGTATCGTCCTTCGCCGTGCAGCGTGAGGGGGAGACGCTGCTGTTCGAGTGCGGTGAGGGGACGCAGCGCCAGATGATGCGATATGGCGTCGGCTTCACGCTGTCGGAGATCTTCATCAGCCACTTCCATGCCGATCACTTTCTGGGCGTCACCGGCCTGGTCCGCACCCTCGGGCTACAGGGGAGGACAGAGCCGTTATTGCTCTATGGGCCCAGAGGTGCGAAGCGGTACCTCGGTGCGACGGTGCAGCTCGGCGTGGAGCGCGCGCCGTTCGAGGTCGAGATCCACGAGCTCAAGCCGGGTGATGTGTTGCAGAGGACGGCGTACGATCTGGAGGTGATCGAGGTACAACATGGCAAGAGCGCGGTCGGCTTCGCGCTCCGGGAGCATCAGCGGCTCGGCCGGTTCGATCCGGAGAAGGCGCGGGAGCTAGGGGTTCCGGAGGGGCCGCGGTGGGGAGATCTCCATCGAGGCGAGACGGTCACACTCGACGATGGCACCACCATTGGTCCCGAGACACTGGTGGGTCCGCCTCGTCCAGGCCGCCTGGTGGTGTATTCCGGCGACACGCGACCGTGCGAGGACGTGGTTCGGGCAGCTGACGGCGCCGACGTGCTGATCCATGAGGCCACCTTTGGGGATGAGGAGAAGGATCGGGCGCGCGAGACTGACCATGCGACCGCGGTGGAGGCTGCACAGGTTGCGCTCGCGGCCCGGGCGAGACAGCTCGTGCTGACCCACGTCTCGGCGCGCTACTCGGCCACGCCCGAAGTGCTGTTGAAGGAGGCCAAGCCGATATTTCCCAACACGATAGTGGCTCGCGACGGGTTGGTGATCGACGTGCCGTATGTCGAGTAACATTCTGGGTGGCGCGGCGTCGGGATGGTCTTGACGCCCACTTTCGGGGAATCTAGGTTCCACACGCCCTGCTGGCGGAGCCGGCGGGGTGTCGTGTCTCGGGTACAAGGCTCTGCCGGGGCCGCCCGACGGTCGGACTGGGGCTGTAGCTCAGCTGGGAGAGCGCCTGGATCGCACCCAGGAGGTCAGGGGTTCGAGCCCCCTCAGCTCCATGCAGGTTGTCTTGCCCCGTGGTGTAATTGGCAACACGTCTGACTCTGGATCAGAAGAGTCCTGGTTCGATCCCAGGCGGGGCAATGCAGGGGGCGGCCGCACGGCCGCCCCCTGCGTGTTGCCTCGCCGGTCCGTTTCCGTCGTTCCTCGCTGGCGCTCAGAACATTCCGGTCGATCCCAGGCGGGCAACTATAAGAGAGCCAACCAGTTAGGTTGGCTCTCTGTGTCTCTTCTCGTGGGTGCTCCGCGAACCCCTGGCTGAACCGTCTCCTAAGTCACGCGGTGCACCTAGTTCGGTTGCCTTGCACCGCTTCGAATCCGGGAGATCATCGTTTCCGCGTTCGTGTTGTTTGGGTTGAGTTCCAGAGACCGCTCGTAAAAGCGGATCGCGTCATCGTCATGGCCGAGAACCATGTGCGCTTCGGCGAGGCTGTCCCACGTGTTGAACGCCTCGGGGAAGACGCGTGTATTGAGCTCGAAAATCTCCAGTGCCTGTTCAGCCCTTTGAGTCTGTAGCAACGCGTAACCCACGGCGTTGACCTCGGCCTCGACCCGGGCCGGGTTGATGCGCTCCGCCAGCTCCCGAACTGCGCGCTCCGCCGCCTGCTGCCGGCCGCCCAGGAGATTGACAACGGCTCTTGCGACTCCGACTTGGGCGCTTTCGTCGCCCTCGACCTTCGCCAGAAGCTGTTCGGCACGGTCGCTCCGACCATCGGCTGCGGCAGTGATAGCGGCGGTCACGAGGGAAGTCGCATCCGCAATCCCGGCGAAGGAACCGGCAGCGTCCCGGACCGGCACGTAGCGACGGTGACTGTCTTCCTCATGCAGTGAGCCGTCCTCTTGGAGATAGAGTTTGAACGTGCCTGCGACCGGGGCAAAACCCACGAGATGTCCTTCGCCGGCAGTGATTCGGACCTTCATGCTCGCGGGCAATCCGAGGGGTGACGGAGGGAAGTCCCACTCGCCGACGAACTCCCCGAGGCGGTCATTCGGCATCTCGGTGATCTTCGGGTCGGAGCCGACTTCGAGCGGCGTGAGCCTTGGGTCTGCAACCGGAGTGCCCGTCCGTGCCTCGAGGACCTGCTCGATGAGGTCGAGCAGCGCGGGCGTCGGTGTCCCCTCGCCCTCGTAGGTGTTGGCACGATTCACGATTACCAGATCCGATTTCGGCAGCACGGCGATCATCTGGTTGCCGACACCGAGCGCGGTGAACATCCCATGCCGCGTGAATCGGGGCTCACGCAACACCCACCACATGAAGCCGTATCCTATGATGTCGTTGTCGATCGAGTAGAGGGCGGAGCTGCGGCGAACCCAGTGCTCGGAGAGTATCCGCTCGTCGTTCCACGTCCCATCGCGGGCAAAGAGCAAGCCGAAGCGAGCCGCGTCGCGCGCCGAGATCCGAAATGGGTAGGCCGGGTATTTCGACTTGTCGCGCTCGAAGTGGTAGTAGCCGTCCGAAACGCGCCAGTCCTCCATTTGCAGCGGCTTACCAAAGTGCTGGTCGAAGGCCTCGAAAACGCGGTCTCCCGTTTCCTGTTCCAGTATCGTGGCCAGGGTGTTGAAGTCCCAATTGTTGTAGGCGAAGTAGCGACCTGGACCTTCGCTCCCTCGTGGCCGCGAGTCCGTCCGACCCGCATAGGCCGCGGGATGGAAGACTCCGGAGCGTGCTTTGAGGAGATCGAGAATCCGCGCCCGTGTCTCGGTTTCCAAGAGCGGGTCCGGCTCGTCGTCGATGCCGAGATCGGCCAGCGTCTTGTTGAGTTCGATGTCTCCGCGGTCCCAGTAGATCCCATAGAGCGCGGACATGAAACTCTTCCGCACCGAATGACACATGAAGCGTCGCTCAACCTCGCCCCAGGCAGCGACGACCGCACCGTCGGCGACCACCATGAAGGCCGAGGACGGAAGTCCTTCCCACGTCTCTCGTGCTGCGGCGAGCTTCGCAGCGTCAAAACCGGCCTGCGCGACGTCCGCGTAGCGCATCCAAAGGTCGCCCGGAACGCGGTCACCCGCGGCTTGTCCGAGGCTCGCTCCGGGCGCTGCGACAAGGACACCGAGGACCAGACCGAAAACGGACGCCCATCGCACCGGCCTACTCTTGTTTCGCATCACGTGCTCCCTGGACTGCTGGTTTCGAAAGAGATGAAAGGATCCGGTTAACTTGGCATGTGCAATGTAGAAAGGGTCGAACGTCCAAAGAATCACCAAGTTTCCCGTTGTCAATACTGTCCGGTCCTTCACCGTGCAGCGTCCACCGACGGAGGTGACAATGCGATCGCTTCGGAGTGAAGCCGCTCGCGCAGCGTTTACTGAGCGGATCGACTGTGTGACTCCACGAAGTGAGCGCCGCTGGGGAAGAATGGAGAACTCGCAGGTCCTCCCTCACCTCGGAGATGGTTTCCGGCTGGCACTCGGGGACATTCCGTGTGCTCCACCGCGTGGATACACGCGCCTTGCACCGATCCGGTATCTCTTGATCCATGTGCTTCCGTGGCCCAAGGGCAAAGCAAAGGCTCCGCCCGGAACACTCGGCACTTCAGCAGCGGGCTGGGAGGTAGATCGCGCCTCGCTCGTGGACCTGATCGTTCGGTTTGCGGCCGCGCCTGCCAGTCAACTCGCCCCAACCCATCCGATGTTCGGTCGAATGACACCCCGCGATTGGGACGTCCTGATGTACCGGCACCTCGATCATCACCTGCGGCAGTTCAGTGCGTAGCTCCGGCGCGCCGGTCGACCCGCGCCTGTGCGGATCAGCTCACGGCGTGACCTCGCCGATGCTGGCGAGGTAGCTGACATAGCACCGTGCGGATGCCCTGACGCCCATGCATGCCTCCGTTCAGCCCCATCTGCAGCCCCAGCGAGGGTGGGTTCGCCGCAGACTGAGACTCCTGACCCTGCTGTTTGCGCCGGTAGGTGTCGTGCTGGCGGCGGCGGCGACGGACGTGTGTGTCCTCGCCGCGCAGTCGACCGACAATCTCGGTGGTAAGTGGGTCGACATGGGGTTGGGCATGGGCGTCGGCACCGGCCGGTTTGGCGGTCCGGCGGTGGCCGCCATCATTGAGGTCGGCGATCGTTCGCGCACGGTGTCGCTCGGAGGCGAACTCGTTGGCGTCTTTCGTCGTGAGCATTTCGCAGAGGGCGGGGCGTTTTTCCCCGACCCGGGCCGGACCCGCACCATCGCGAGATGGGCGGCGAGTGTTGTTGCACGCTACGGCAGGCGGTCCGGTCCGTTTGGCAAGGTCGGTATCGGCATAGGGGCCGTAGGGGATATCGACACATCGGTCCTGGACGCGTCGCCGCTCAAGTCGTTTGTGGCGTTTGTTACCACCGCAGGTTTTGGTGCGCGATGGCCAGTTGGCAGCGTCGTTATCACGCCCAGGGCCGACCTCCTGTTTCACATCGGTCACGGCTTTCGCCTGACGGGGGTGGCCGGGGCAACGGTTGCCTTCTTCTAGCCGCCACCTGCGAAGGGGTAACTCACCCGAGCGGTGGTGCCTCGCCAAGCCCCACCCAGGCCTTGGCCTCTGCTTCGTCGCGAAACACCACCACGCCGGCCGTATTGCCTTCCGTCATCATCTCATACATGCGCGCCATGCCGAACACGAAATCCGTGGGGACAAGCAATCCCAGTTGGTGCTCACCAACATCATTCGTATGCTCACGGTCGAACTTGGCCAAACCTTGAATCGCCTCAACCGAGACATCGAGATGCTCGACGGCGCGGATATCCGACAGCTCCTTCATTCCCGCGTTGAAGGCGGGATCGCGCATCAGTGCCCGCTTGTGAGCCAACAGCTCGTCTTCCGTTAGCGTGCCACTTGCCGTCGTGTAGACGACGCCGTTCTTCGAGTCAATCGTATATCGAATCGGCATTCCATCTCCAAGGACAGTCACCCCAAGGGCGGCTCGACTCCGCATGAGCACACGTTGCCGGGGACGTTCATTGCTAGCACCGAGCCAATCTAGAGCATATGAGTCGGGTATGCCACTGGGGGGAAACAAGCGAGGCACGGGCTTCTGACCCGTGCCTCATGCGTTGCCACGCATTCACCCGGCGCGCCGACATGCCAGGACCCACTGCTTAGAAGACGATCTGCAATCCCGTCGTCAGGATCCTGTCGGTCGTCTCGAAGGTCGGCTCCGGCAGGTGATCGTAACGCACTTCGTACGACACCTTGAGCGCGATCGCCCTCGAGATCGGTGCTACCAGCGCGGCGATGCCGTTGACCCGGTAGTCCTCTGAGACCTCGAAGTTCGGCAGGAACTCGCCGCTCAACGTCAAGAATGCGGTTTCGGTCAGATCACGCCGAAACTCCGCAGCGGCGCGGCCGGATGTGAAGTTGTCGGTGACACCCGTTTGATCCGAGGTCTGCTGGTTATACGCCACGCCGGCCTCGGCGGTGAGTTTGTTCCGATTCGCTTCGAGCAGCGTCGCCGCAACGCCGACCGCCTCCTCGAACCGGCGCCTGATACCGGCAAAGGTGTTGCGCTCGAACCGGCCCTGACCAAACAGGGAGACTCGGGGCCGGATCTGATAGTCTAGCCGCCCGCCCGCCTGCCACTGGCTGGTGGTGGTCGTGCCCTCGGTCTCGCCGTACACCACGTTGAACGTCTGGGTGAAGACCCATGGCGCTGACGTGTACACGAGCTTGTCGCCGCCGTTCAGGGTGGTCACCTCCGAGTTTCCAGCCGTGTTCACGAAGCCGAGATCCACGGTGACCACGACCGGCTTCTCGTCCTGCGCACTCGCCGGTTGGGCGCCCAGTATCAAGGCCAGTGCCAACGCGCCGGGTATTGTCCGAATGTTGCGATACCTCATACCAACCTCTCCGTGGCTGTAACTAAGGGCACGCAAAGTACATAGGACCGGCAAGGCTGGGTAGTGTCGGGGGTGGGGGCGAGCGGGTGGAATCGAGCGGGGACCTTCGCCATTTCTGACGGTTCCTATTAGTATTCGGGCGTTCACGCCCGAACGCGTACCCCAGCCAAGGAGGTGATCCATTGTCTAGTAATCAACCAGAGCGCAACCTGGTATGGGCAAGCGATCGCCGCATCGGTAGCTGACCCAGGACCGAATCGCGATCTGCGCCTTTGATCGAGCGCCAGACGGCGGTCGTACCAGGTTGCGCAGGTCATGAGCCGCGCCGTTGGGCATTCGGTACCAACGACGCGGCTCAGTGTTTTTGGAGTCTCCTTCCACACCGCTGGTGCATGATGAACTCGGGCTCGCCTGGAGCGTGATCCGTGCGCATCTTTCGTCTCTGATTAGCGGCACCTGATCGCCCGCGGGCTCGGTGCACGCTCAACACGCACCACCTCGAGCCAATTGGACTGACACGCATGACGGCGCACACCTCGATGTTTCCAAGAGCCAGAATCCCCTACGGCACATGGGGCAGCAGCCATTTCCCCGCGTGGCAGACCTCCGCGCTGGCGGAAGTAAATATTGGCCAGTTCGCCGGTGAGGCGATGAATCGAATCCTGAGCCTCCGCCGTGTGCCCAAGAGCGAGCTGGATTACCTGGTCATTGGGTCAACCATCCCGTGGCACTGGAAATTCTGGAACGCCCCGCTGGTGGCGAGTTGCCTTGGGCAGCGCATTCCCGGCTATCACGTGGAACAGGCGTGTGCGACGGGTCTCCAGGCTGTGGTCCTGGCTGGGAGCCAAGTGGAAACCGCTGCGAGCGATGTCGTCGGAGTGCTGACGTTCGACCGCACGAGCGACTCGCCCGTCGGGGTGTTTCCCGAGCGACGCGCCCACGAGCGCACTCAGGCACTCGCGGACGTGTGGGACAACTTCGGGTTCGATCCGGCGACCGGTAACTCGATGATCACGACTGCCGGTGTTGCGGCTCGAAAATACCGCATCGAGCGGCAAGAGGTGGACGAACTCGCGTTTCATCGTCACCGGCAGTACTTCGAGGCAAAGAAGTCCTGCTTCCTCAATCGGGTGCTGGTGCCGCTCGATGTCCTGAACCTCCAGGGCCGGCCCCTCGGACGCATTGATGACGACCTTGGGGTGCGGCAGCTGACGCTCGAGGGGCTCAGGGAGATGCGCGAGCTGGATACGTGCGTCACCGGTGGCACACAGACTCACGCGTCAGATGGCATGGCGACCCTGCTCGTGACCACCAAGGAACGCGCCCGGGAACTGAGTCCCCGTCCCGAGATCGACATTCAATTCGTGGCCAAGACGGAGCTACGTACCCACGCGAGCCTCATGCCCGAAGCACCCGCGCTGGCGGTCCAACAACTCTTGGAGCGGGCGGGCCTGACAATGCGGGACATGGCGGTGGTAAAGAACCACAACCCATTTGCGGTCAATGACGCAGTCTTTGGAAGGCTCCTGGATTACGACTGGCACGAGATGAACAAGACGGGGTGCTCCCTCGTGTGGGGTCACCCGCAGGGGCCAACCCTCACGCGCATACTGATCGAGGCACTCGAGGAAGCGGTCGATTTAGGTGGCGGTAATGTCTTGGTCTTCGGCTGTGCCGCCGGCGATGTGGGCATAGCGGCGATCTTCAACGTGTCGGAAGGGGCTTGACGGCGATGATTACGGCGATGCGGGAACCGACACTCCACACGATTGGGCTCGGCGGCGTCATTGACATCTACCGCCAAGGAAGACTCCCGGCGGATCCGGGCGACCTGGTGGATCAGGTGTTCGGCAAGCCAGGGGCACGGGGGTCCCTGGTCATTTCCGGCGCCAATGGCATCGTCGGTGCCGGCAAGACGATGCAGCTGGGCTCAAGGTTGCAGCCGTTCGACGTGCGGATCGTAGCCCTCGATTTTCCTAACGCGCCCGATGGCGTGGGAAGGCAGTATCCCGGGTTGGTGCAGGCGTTTGGGTCGGAGGGGGCCGCGCGGATCATGGGGAACATCATCCGACTGAGCTACGACGGCACGCACTTGCCATCGGAGCTGAAGAACCTCAATCCGCGCTTTCTGCTGGAAGCGATCCCGGAGATCCTCGAGGTCAAGAAGGCGCACTACGGGATCTTCCGCGAGTCGTTTCCGGAAATCGAGATCCGTTCGGTCACGTCCGGATTCCCAAGCTCGGAGTTGGGTGTTGGAATTGCACACCCGGCCTTCCCCCACGAGATCAACAAGGTCTGGGAAGTGGTCGAGCCGGAACCGTCCGCGATTACACAACTCCTTTGGGCGCTGGGGCTGATGCCCATCCCCGTGAGTGACCATTGGTCGTTCGTGTTGGATGTGCTGTTTTGCGGCCTCACACTCGCGGCGCTCAGGTTCCACCACGCGCGCAACATGCCCTTCTGGAAGGTCGACAAGTTCGCCCGCAAGCTGCTTGGGCCGAACCCCTTCAGGGCGCACGACGCCATCGGCGCGAAGGGCGCCAACTTCCTGACCTGGTCGTGCTTGCATCACCTGAGTCAGCAGTACGGTGCGGTATTCGAGCCGACGGTGGAGCTCATCGCACAGAAGGACAGCGGTCAGTCGTGGTATCCACCCAACCACTTCCGGCCGCTGGTGAACTGGTCATTGGAGGGTGACGACGACGAGGAATTCCGCACCTGGATTCTCGGACCGCTGTTCCAAATGACGAGTCTCATGCTTCACGAGCGTCGCAGTCACCTCGCGCATATAAACGCAATCGGTGAACTCTGCGCGCAATTCCGCCGCGGTGTCCTCGCGGTGATGCGCGGCATGGGTCCCGACGCCGTCATTCGAATGGTCGAGGCGTATCACCAGCTGCATCCGGAGGCAGCGGGGCACGCGTGGTATCCGGACACCTGCGCGCGAATGGATGAGCCCGAGTGGCGGCAGCTGTACGTGAACGCCGAACACGACGGCTCGACGGGCGTGATCACGATCAGCCGGGAGAGCTACAATGCCGACGTCGACGTCGAGCTCAATCGGGCAATCGACGCGCTCAAGGCCGCGGGTATCGGCCGGGTGATCGTGACCGGAGATTTCCATCTCGCAACGCAGATGGTAGGAGCCGACACAAACGAGTTCTTCCCCGCATTGGAGCAGTCGGCCGAAGGTTCTCGGATTGCGGGCGATTGGTCGCGAACCGCGCGACGCCTGCACGACGAGTTCGAGACGTCTGTGGCCTTCGTGAACGGCAAGCGCTGTCTAGGCGGCATGCTGGAGCTGCTCATGCACTGCCACTACCTCATCGCTGTGGACGGCGCACAGCTCGGCATGCCCGAGGTGACGTTGCCCGTCGTACCCGGAATGGAGGGCTGCCACTGGCCGTTTCGGAAAGCCCGGTCCGATGATTGGCCTCGGCTGGTTGAGTTGTTGCTCACAGGCCGGTCGGTGCGGGCGACCGACGCTGTGGGGTGGCTCATCGACTACGCGGCGCCCCTCGCGGATGCAATCCAGAAGGCGTGGCAGGTGGCCACCGGGGCCGACCACGGCCTCCCCCGTCGAGATGTCGAAGTGGGCGCGCTCGACGGAGTCTCGAAGGAGGTGGGTGCATTGCCCCCTGCGGGGACACCGGGGAGCGACGCCGGCAGGAAGGCAATCATGGCCTGCATCGACGGCGCCTGCCATACTCCGCTGTCCGAGGCGCTGACGGTGCAGGCGAACCATTCGGCCGAGTTCATGGTGTCCGCGGCGTGTCGGGAGGGGCGGGTGGGTGCCGAATACGTGAAGACCTGTATGGTGTGACACTCGAATCACCACGCCTCGAGCCCGCTGACACCTACGAGACTGCCGCAGCGCGTCGCCCCGTTCGACCCGCGGTACATCCCCGGTACGCGGTCGTTGCGCGACGCTCCGGCACCGCGCTCTCCCGCAGAGGTCGGTGAAGCCGAGTTCACTCAGGGCCGCGGTCGGGATACCAAGAGCAGGTCGGACAGTCGTCCATGCATTCGTCCTGGGTCAGGCCGCTTTGGCTCTCTTCGGCACGGTAGCAGGTGCCGAGGGCATTTGGCCCAGTATCGAAGCAACCCAGGCCGACTGCACCTGCTGCGAGCACCAATACAGCTATCACGCGAGCACCGGCTTTGAGCAAACGCATGGTTGTACCCTCCGGTATGACGTCCCGTGTGGACAGGGAGGCGCCCCTCGACAACGGCGTCCACCCCGGTACGAATCCCTCTACCAATACTGGCGACAGCAGGTCGGTGCCGAATACGTGAAGACCTGCATGGTGTGACGCTCGAATCGCCACGCCCGAGTACACTGACACCTACGACGGTGCCGCAGCGCGTCGGCCCGTTGGACCCACGGTACATTCCCAGCACGCAGTTGTTGCGCTACGATCCGGCACCGCGCTCTCCCGCAGAGGTCGGTGAAACCGAGTTCACTCAGGGCCGCGGTCGGGAGACCAAGAGCAATTCGGACAGTCGTTCGTGCATTCGTACTCAGTCGTGCCGTTTTGGAACTCTCCGTTAAGCCCGTAGCAGGTGCCAAGGTTGGTCGGTCCAAGAGTCGCGCAACCCAGACCGGCAGCACCGGCAGCGAACACCAACACAGCTATCACGCGAGCACCGGCTTTGAGCGAACGCATGGTTGTACCCTCCGGTATGACGTCCCGTGTGGACAGGGAGGCGCCCCTCGATAACGGCGTCCACCCCGGTACGAATCCCTCTATCGATACAGGCGACGTTTGACGGCAGAGCGGCTCACGGCCGGCAATCGTGGCCCTGGCGAGCCCGGAGTCCCGGCAGCCACAGCATTGTGAAAAGCCGAGCCGCGGGATAGGCTATCCGGAGGATCGGACGCGGCCCGAGGCTCCTACGGGTGTGAGCCTGTCAGCGTTCGCCCAAGTTCATGAGAGACCGCCACAGCGTAACCGAAAAGCTCGTCGCGCTATCGGGTGGACGTCCCGAGGTCTGGGACGAGCTGATGCCCATCGTCTACGATGAGCTGAAGCAGCTGGCCCATCGGCACCTTCGCAGCGAGCGCGCCGGACACACGCTCTCTACCACCGCGCTCGTCCACGAAGCCTACCTCAAGCTCATCAACGTCGATCGCGTCGAGTGGCGGGATCGAACGCACTTTTTTGCCATGGCCTCGCGGGCCATGCGCCGCATCCTGATCGACTACGCAAGGACGCGTAATCGCGAAAAGCGCGGTGGGGGATTAGCCAAGGTGCCGCTGGATGACGCCTTTCAGGTTGCACAGGAACGGGCGGAAGATTTGATCGCGCTCGACGAGGCTCTGACCAGACTGGAATCCGTGAACGAGCGGCAGTGTCGCGTGGTGGAATGCCGGTTCTTCGGCGGTATGTCGCTCAAGGAGACCGCAGGAGCCCTCGGCATATCCGTCGCATCGGTCAAACGCGACTGGGCGATCTGCCGCGCCTGGCTCAATCAGGAGTTGGGGGTCCTCGACTCCTGACATCGGAGTACGGCGATGAATCCCGAACGCCTGCAGGAGATCCAAGATCTGTTCGTTGCAGCGTCCGAGCTGCCGGCAGCGGAGCAGTCGCGCTTCCTCGACGGGCACTGTGCGGGTGATCCCGATCTGCGCCGTGATGTGATGGCGTTACTGGAATCGTGCGCCGCGACTGGTCGGTTCGACCGCCTTGCCGGCGAGATGAGTGGACCGGGAGCGGGGGAGCCACAAGTCCCGGAGGTACCGCCGCCCTCGCTCATCGGTCCGTACAGGATTCTCGACCGGATTGGGCATGGCGGCATGGGCGCCGTGTACCTCGCCGAACGGGCTGACGGCCAATTCGAGCAGCGGGTCGCCCTCAAGCTGCTGCGCGCGGATCTCGATAGCGAAGATCTCCGGCAACGCTTCCTCGCCGAGCGTCAGATCCTGGCCCAGGTTTCCCACCCGAACATTTCTGGGCTGCTCGACGGTGGCGTCACGAGCGATGGACAGCCGTACTTCGCCATGGAGCACGTCGACGGCGTGCCTATCGATACCTACTGTGACGAGCACCGCCTGTCGATTAGTCGGCGGTTGGACCTCTTTCGAGCCGTGTGTTCAGCCGTCCACTACGCCCATCGTCACCTGATTGTTCACCGAGATCTCAAGCCGGCCAACGTTCTGGTAACGCCCGACGGCGTGGTGAAGCTGCTCGACTTCGGTATCGCCAAGCTCCTCGATCCCGAGGCACTCGCGTCGCCAAGACCGGAGACGCGGACCGGCGTCAGGATCATGACGCCCGAGTACGCCTCGCCGGAACAGGTGCGCGGTGACCCGGTGACAACCGCGAGCGATGTGTATCAGCTGGGCGTCCTGTTATACGAGCTGCTGACGGGCCACCGACCCTATCGGCTTTCGGGCCGGCCGCTTTTGGAGGTGGAGCGTGTGGTTACGGAGACCGATCCAGACCGGCCGTCGGCGGCCGCCGCGCGCGTGGAGGAGCTGACAGATCTTGATCGCGCAGAGCCGATCACACCGGAGTGCGTGAGTCGGGCACGCGGCACGACGCCGGAGAAGCTCCGCCGCCAACTCAGCGGTGATCTGGACAACATCGTGCTCGTGGCGCTGCGCAAAGAGCCGGAACGCCGTTACGGGTCAGCCGAACAGCTCGCGGATGACGTCCTCCGGCATCAAAAAGGTCTGCCAGTGACGGCACAACCGGATACGATTCTCTATCGATCATCGAAGTTCGTGCGACGGCACAAGATTGGGGTGGTGACGACGGTGGCGGGCCTTGTGGCCGTCGTCGCCTTCGCGGTGACGATGGGAATCCAAGCCGAACGGACTGCTCGCGAGCGGGACAAGGCGGAACAGGTAACGGCGTTTCTGGTCGGGATCTTTGAGACCTCCGACCCGCGTGTCACACTCGGCGACACGGTCACCGTGCGCGAGGTACTAGATCGGGGCGCGGAACGGATCCGGGTCGAGCTGGCCGATCAGCCGGAGATCGGGGCGACGCTGATGCAGGTACTCGGCAAAGTGTACCACGCCCTGGGGCTCGTCGACGAAGCCGCTGTCCAGTGGGAAGCTGCTCTCGATCTGCGCGAGCGGACCCTCCCACCCGATCACGCCGATGTGGCTCAGAGCCTGACGGATTTGGGGATGTTGCGAGCCGATGTTGGTGAGCTTGAGGAGGCGGAGCCACTGCTTCGACGGTCGGTGGCCATCCTTCGAAGTGGTCGTCGGAGGAGGCCGGTGGAGCTTGGGCGAAGCCTGAACAATCTTGGCTATCTCCTTCAGGTGAAGGGTGAGCACGATGAAGCGGTGTCGGTGTACGAGGAGGCGCTGGAGATCTATGGCCGGGAAATGCGGGCCTCAGAGGAAGTACGCTCCGGCATCGCCACCCTCAAGATGAATCTGGGATGGATTGAGGAAAATCGGGGCGACCTCGAGGCGGCCGAGCGGCATTTCCGCGACGGGCTGGTGATCAGGCGCGAACTGTACGGTTCCACGCACCCCCACATTGCCAAGAGCCTCAATTCTCTCGCCGCCGTGCAGTTGCGGCAGGGCAAGCTGCACGAGGCCGGAGTGTCAGTGCGGGATGCGCTGGCGCTACAACGACGACTCTATCCCGATGGACATCCGGACATCGGCAACAGCCTACTGAGCCTTGCGAATATCACGGCCGAGCAAGGTCAGCATTCTGTTTCGGACTCGTTGTTTGAGGCCTCGATGACCGCGCATGTAGACGCGCTCGGCGCGGATACACCCCAGTTGGCACGGGTCAAGAACGACTTCGCCGGACGGTTGAGAGATCGTGGTGAGTTTGCGCAAGCGGAGCAACTCTATCGCGCGGCCCTGCCCGTGTACGTCGAGGTGCTGGGGGAGGGCCATCCGTTTACCGCGATCGTGAAGGGCAACCTCGCATCCACGCTGTACGCGCTTGAGAAGAGAGGTGAGCCCGAACGACTCTGGCGAGAGGCGGTGGGAGTATTGCGGGGGGCATCAATCGATCAGCGTTTCGCCGCCACGACCATGCTTGGGCTCGCAACGCTGTTGTTGGATCGAAGCGCGTACTCCGATGCCGAGCCCCTGTTTCGTGATGTATTGGAGATTCTGCGAGATAATCTGCCTGAATCTCAGGAGCAGGTCGTCGCCGCGCAGAACGGGCTTGGTGTCTGTCTCGCCAGCCAGGGCCGATTCGAGGAGGCGGAACAACTCTTGGTGGACAGCTACACGAAGCTGCGGGACGTGGGAGGCTTCGAACCCGACTCCGTTCAGCGGGCTCTGGGCAGGCTGATAGGACTATACGAGGACTGGGGGCGGCCCGAGGAGGCTGAGCGCTATCGCCGGATGCTTCCGGGCGACGGCCGCTAGACGGTATCAGTCACACGTCGCGCCCCACCGCAAACGCCTGCTGGTTCAAGCTCAACAACTTCTTGGGGATCCGGCGTTCAAGCGTCTGGGCCCAGGTCTCTTCGGGGATATCCAGGAACCCAGCCAAGGCGCCGAGCAGCGTGACATTGGCCGCGCGATGATTCCCCAGTTTGATTGCCTTCTGCGTCGCTCCCACGACGACCACGTTGAACTCCTTGCTCCTCAGAAACTCGATCGCTTGGACGGGGTACGGCCGCTCGTCGCCGATGCGGAGCGGCTCGACCTCGTAGTCATTCATGATGATCGTGCCGCCCGGTTTGACGAAATGGGCGTAGCGCAGCGCCTCGAGCTTCTCCATGGCGAGGAAATAGTCGACCGCTCCGCATGGGGTCATGGGTGAGTACACACGGTCGCCGAACCGCACGTGGCTGAACACCGAGCCGCCGCGTTGTGCGACACCATGGAACTCGCCTTGCTTCACATCGTGACCGGCGGCCATCGCAGCCAGAGCGAGCAACTCACTGGCTAGAATGGCTCCCTGCCCCCCTACGCCGGCAATGAGCACGTTCGTGACACGCATTGGTCAGGCCTCCCCCGCTGCAGTTATGGCGTCCGCGGGGCAGAGCTGAGCGCACATGGCACAGCCAACGCATTCCCACGCGCGAATGGACGGGTAGTCCTCCGTCTGCGTCAGGGCGGGACAGCCTGTCTCGAAGCACTCCTCACACAGGATGCATTCGTCGGGATCCACCTGGTAGGCCACGTGTTCCTTGAGCTTCTCCTCCGGCAAGAGCGTGCAGTGCCGCCGGGCAATCACGACCGCCGGTCCGGGGTGGGCCAGACCGGCGGAGATAGCCTTCTCGGTCTCGTCGAGATTCCACGGGTCGACGACGGCAACGTGCTCGACGCCGACGGACCGAATCAGCGTCTCGTAATCGACAGCTGGAGCCGTGCTCCCTTTGAGCGTGTGTCCGGTGCCGGGGTGTTCTTGGTGTCCCGTCATGCCGGTCGTGCCGTTGTCCACCAGGACCGTCGTGGTCGGCACCTGGTTGTACACGGCGCTGATCAGGCTCGGAATGCCAGCGTGTAGGAATGTGGAGTCGCCGATGACCGCCACGACCTTCTGTTCACCGGCTCTGTTGAAGCCCGTGGCGTTTCCAATGCTGGCTCCCATGCAGAACGTGGTATGCATGGCGTCAAACGGCGGGAGACAGCCCAGCGTGTAGCAGCCGATATCCCCCGTAACCAACACATTCAACTTCCGGAGCGAGTTGAACACGCCGCGGTGCGGGCACCCAGCGCACATGACAGGTGGCCGCGGAAGAATGGCGGCCTCCGCGCTGAAGTCGGGGGGCACGGACCGACCGGTCAGACCGGTGGCCACCTTGTCGGCGCTCAACTCCCCAATGTTGGGGAACCGCTCTTTTCCGATCACGTTGAAGATTCCGAAGCTTGCCATCTCCTGCTGGATGAACCCCTCGCTCTCTTCGACCACGAATACGCGCTCGAAGCGGGCGCAGAACTCGCGCAACTGCTCCTCGGGGAGCGGGTAGACCATGCCCAGCTTGAACACCGTGGCATCGGGCGCAACTTCCTTCACGTACTGGTAGGGCGTGCCGTGGCTCACCACCGCCAATGTGGGATCGCCCTCCTCGATGCTGTTGCCCTCAAACTCCTCGGCAAAGGCACGCAGCCGGTTCAGCTTCTCCTCCAGCTCGGGACGGCGGAATCTGGCGTAGACCGGGATGGCGTACTGGCTGGCGTTGCGTGAGAAGGTCTTTCGAGGCACCTCTGTCCGCCCGTCGCGCTCGATCACGCCTCGGGTGTGAGCCAGCCGAGTCGTGGTGCGGTACATGACGGGCGTCTGAAAACGCTCAGAAAGATCGAACGCCCGCTTCACCAGCTCCCTTCCCTCATCGGCGTCGGACGGCTCGAAGATCGGGACTTTGGCCACCTTGGCGAAGTACCGGCTGTCCTGCTCGTTCTGTGACGAGTACATACCGGGGTCGTCCGCCACGAGCACGACGAAGCCGGCGTTTGTCCCTGCGTAGGGGAACACCATGAACGGATCGGCGGCGACGTTGAGACCGACGTGCTTCATCGTCACGATGGTCCGCACGCCGCCGAGCGCAGCTCCCATTCCTTCCTCGAATGCGACCTTTTCGTTCGTTGCCCAATGCGCGTCCACCTCGTCGTATTCGGCAAGCGCTTCCAGGACCTCGGTGCTTGGTGTACCGGGATAGCCGGCTGCGAATACCACACCCGCCTCCCAGGCACCCTGGGCAATCGCTCTATTTCCCGACATCAACTCTCGCACGAGGTGTCTCCTTCCCGAGCTGCATCATGCTCGAAGTTCGCGGCGTGCTCGACGGCACCGTGAGCCAACAGCGTCGGATAGTGCTCCTCGAATACCCCCCGTAGCTCGTCGAGCGGGAGATCAACAAAGTTGCCGCGGTCGCGCACGTACTCCATGTACCTGTTGCCTTTGCGGTCGGCCTGCTGCAACAGCGCGTCATGCTCGCCGTCAAACGCGAGTGGTTCGACGTCGAACCGCTCGCACAGCGACCGGTTGAACGCCGGGGTCGCCTTGACCCAACAGTCGTTGATGTAGAGTTCCGCGTAGCCGTGGAACGCGAAGAGATCCGTACTCATCAAGCGACGCAGCCGGGGTGTGGTGAGATGGTTCCGGACGTCGGCGAAACCCAGCCGGCTTGGGATACCCAGCACGCGCGCAGCAGCGGCAAGGAGGACGGCCTTCGCGACGCAAAAGCCGTATTCACGCTCGAGCACCGTGCTGGCACGCATGGCCTCAGGGGTGAGATCGAGTCGGAACGGATCGTACCGGATGCGGTCGCGGACGGCGTAGTAGAGCGCGACAGCCCGTTGCCGATCGGTATTGTGTGGCGCGGCGAGTTCTCGTGCAAATGCGATGATGCGGGGGTGGTCGCTATCGACGAACCGCGAGGGTTGCAGGTAGTCAGCGAGGCCGGCGCGAGTCGGGTCGCCCACGGATCAGTGTTGCGCAGTGACTGAGTTGACTATTTCGAGAATCTCCTCTTCCGTCAGCAACTGCTCGGCCTTCTTGGCTTCCGCCAGCACCGCCTGCACGACCTCTTGAGATGCTGGCAGGCCGCGTTGGCTCAGGTAGAAGACCACGTTCGACGCACCCGACATGTGTCCGATCTCGATCTCTTGTCCCCGACCGACCCAGCTCGCGGGGACGCCCGAATACACCCGGTCCGCGAGCCACGATTGCCCCTTACGCTGCGCCTTGATGACGGCTGCCGCGTGCACACCGGTTGCCGTCCGAAACGCATCGCGGCCAATGATGGGCGTGTTGACGGGAATCGGCACACCCACAGCCTTCGAGACGGTCTCGACATAGTCCGGTAGTACCGTGAGGTCGTCGTTCCGCCATCCGAGGAGCTTGAGGTTGACGAGTAGCTGCTCCATCGGTGTGTTGCCCACCCGCTCGCCCACCCCCAGCGCTGTGCCGTGTACGCGGGTGGCGCCGGCTTCGAGCGCGGCCAACGTGTTGGCCACATCCAGTCCGCGATCACGATGCCCGTGCCAATCGATCCCGATCTCTTCGGCCATATCCAATTCGTCCAGCAGGCTTTTCACCCACGTGACGAGGTTCTTGACGCCGTGCGGCACGGCCGCGCCTACGGTGTCGCAAAGACAGAGGCGCTTGGCTCCCGCCGCGAGTGCCGCCTCGAACAGCACGCGCAGATGGTCGGGTGACGCACGGATGGTGTCCTCCGTGACGTACATGACCTCGAGCCCTTCGCGCACCGCGAACTCTACCGCCTCCTTGGTGAGACGTAGTACGTGCTCCAGGTCCCACTCCTCCGCGTACTGACGAATCGGACTACTGCCGATGAATACGCAGGCCTCGATGGGGACGCCGGTCTTCTGCACGACGTCGGCAATCGGTTGGATGTCTGCCACCATCGTACGGGCCGCGCAGTTCGCTCCGATCTGCAATCGCTCGTCCGCGATTTCCCGACACAGCCGCTCCACGGCGTCCCGCTGCCGAGGGCCGGATCCGGGAAGGCCAACGTCGGCGGTTTCGATGCCGAGACTGTTCATGAGGTGCAGGATCTGGATCTTGACGTCAGTCGGCGGATCGATGACGGAAGGGCTCTGCAGTCCGTCCCGCAGCGTTTCGTCGTCGAGCATTGCCATGCGCGGCTGCGACTGTCCGTTTGGGTCGGACCAGTCGAACATCAATTTGCCTTCGGGAGGAACAGTCGCCATAGCTACCCCAGAAGCTGAGCGTCGGAGCGAGGTCCTACGAAACGGTGGTTCGGCCAAACTGCCGAGCGCGCTCGAGCAGTCCGGAAGCCGTCGCAGTATCGCCCCGTGATTTGTGAATATGTGCGAGGTGGTAGAGACTGCTCGCCTCCTCGACGCCTTCGTCGAGGCTCCGCTGGAATTCGCGGGCCGCTGACTCGAAGTTCTCCATACGTTCGTAAATCACGCCCATGTGATATCGCGCCATCAGGTATTCCGGGGTGAGCGCCGTGCACTTCTCGAAATGCTCGAGTGCTTGATCGAGCTCGCCGGCGTGAAACAACGAGATTGCCAGCCGGTAATGTGCTGCGTTGTAATTCGGATCGATTTGCAGGCAGCGGCGGAAGGCACGGATGGCACCCGGCATATTGCCACGGTGGTAGAACGCCACACCCAGATCGTACGAGCACTCCACGAAATTGGGTGCCAGCTCGAGGGCCTTCTGATACTGCTCGATGGCATGATCAAGCGTTCCCTGATGGAAATAGACGGTGCCCAATAGGTGGTTCGCCATCACGTGATTGGGTTCGGCCTCCACCAAGCGCTCGAGTTCTCGGCGTGTCTCGCGGTGCCTGCCCTCGCTCTCGGAAACGAGCGCGTGCAGGAGCCGGTGGTCGACGTAGGCATCCCGAAGGAACATGCCGCACTCAGCGCAGAACTTATCGTTCTCGGTCGCCAGATGGCCGCATCGCGAACATCGCATGATCGTGCTCCCCTCCAGATTGCCGCGGGCTACCTGCTCCCGCGTGGTATCATCACAAAGATGTCCTCGGATGGGCGTCGGCACCAGAATCAGCTCTCGGTCCCCGGCCGGGCGCCGTTGGCCGTTGAGGTGACTCGGTCTGTCCACCATCTTTGATCCCGTTGCCCGCTTTGCCAGTGGGCAGCACAGATCCATCAGTTGAACGATCATACCACGGGGAGACGGGATGCGGTCCTACAACATTGGCGTCATTGCTGGCGACGGCATCGGCCAGGAGGTCACGCAGGAAGCGCTGAAGGTGCTGGAGGCTGTCGCGGATATCGAGGGATTCCAGTACCGGCTGGCGGACTACCCCTACAGCGGCGAGTACTATCTCGAGACCAAGGAGCTGGTGCCGAATGCGGTGATCGACGAGTGGCGAACGCTCGATGCGGTGCTGCTCGGCGCGATTGGCCACCCTGATGTCGAGCCGGGACTGGTCGAGCGGTCCGTCATCTTGGGTCTCCGATTCGGGCTGGATCTGTATATCAACCTCCGACCGATCAAACTGTACGCCGCTCACCTCTGCCCTCTCAAGGACAAGGGACCCGAGCACATCGACTTCGTGGTCGTGCGGGAGAATACCGAGGGGCTCTACTCGCAGGTCGGGGGTCACCTCAGGAAGGGAACGCCCGATGAAGTGGCCATCGTGAACGGCATCTACACCTGGAAGGGGTGCGAGCGAGCCTCGCGGTATGCGTTTGAGCTCGCTCGCAAGCGGGCGGGTGAGGGCGGTGCAGGACGAGCCTCACGGGTCACGCTCGTCGACAAGGCGAACGCCGTTCGCCCGCACGACGTGTGGACTCGGGCGTTCGCCGCAGTTGCGGAAGAGTATCCCGCAGTCGAACGGGATCACGCCTACGTTGACGCCTGTTGCATGTGGATGATCAAGAACCCGGAATGGTTCGACGTCATCGTGACAACCAACATGTTCGGCGACATCATCACGGATCTGGGCGCCATGTTGCAAGGTGGAATGGGAATTGCCGCGTCGGGCAACATTCATCCAGGCAAGACATCGATGTTCGAGCCGATTCACGGCTCCGCGCCGAAACACGCTGGCAAGAACGTCGCCTGTCCGCTCGGTGCGATCAGCGCGGTGGCGATGATGTTCGACTTCCTGGGCGAGACGGCGGCTGCAAAACGCACGGAGGACGCCGTTGCAGGCCTCCTGAGCAGTGGTGCGGTGCCATCCGCCGATGCACGAAGCGGGATCTCCACGTCGGAGATGGGCGAGATGGTGGTACGCCGAATCCGGGGGGAATGACCCAGGGAATCTAGGTCGGCGGCTTCCTCCGCGTGTAGATCATCTGGAACTGGAGCTTGGCGAGCAGCTGGCAGTCCTCGCAATCGTCATCCATGTCCTCAGGACGAATGGGATCGGCAGCTACCTCGAAGCCCAGTTCCTCATAGAGGGCAGTCATTTCCTCCGCCCGCTGCCGGTCGGCGATGAAGCGTCGCTCCCAGCCATCGGCAAGACGCTGGGGATCTCCCTCGAGCTGCGCCTCGGAAAGCACCCGTCGCGCCTCGGCCTGCACGAGGAAGCTCAATGGCTTGGCGGCGTGTTCGTCGTCCCTAGTCGGCGTGTCGTTGGGATCGCGCAGCGGCATATCAGGTGGTCAGTGTGCCGAGCTTCGCAAGGCGGCGCTGGCCCAGGATTGCCGCGCCGAGTGCCGGCACGAACTGGACGAGGTCTCCCTCGGGGACGTTCACCGCGGCGTCGAGTTCGGATCGGACGACGTGCGCCATCGTCTCGAAGCGGAGAATCCCGCCGATGAGCGTGAATTCGGGTTCCATCTTGACGCGCTTCATGAGCTGCACTGAACGTCCAACTAGCGAGACAACGGCGCCGTGCATGATGTCGGCAGGCGCCACGCCCTGCGAGAGATGGTTGATGACTTCGGATTCCGCAAATACGGCGCAGACGCCGGAGATCGATATCGGCTCCTTGGAGGTGGCGACAAGCGGTCCGATCTCCGCGGTGCTGTACCCCATGTAGCGGGCGGTCTTCTCGAGGAAGGCGCCTGTTCCGGCGGCGCACTTGTCGTTCAACCGGAACGACTTGACCTTCGCGCCGTCGCTCAGCCGGCTCGCCTTCATCGTCTGCCCGCCGACATCCAGGATGGTGCGCGTGCCCGGAAAGAGATGGGCGGCGCCGCGCGCGGCGGCGGTCAAATCCGTCACCTTGACGTTGCTGGAAAGCACCTGATGGCGGCCGAAGCCGGTGGCAACTGTGTAGCCGACATCCTCGCTCGAGAGCTCGGCGCGTTCGACGGCTTGCCGGTGTACCTCCTCGGCGATCTCAGTGAGTTTGAACCCGGTGGGCTCCATCGCGCGGCCGACGATTTGATCATCGCCGTTTAGGATCACGGCCTTGGTGTAGGTCGAGCCAATGTCGATGCCGGACGTGTAGGTCATGACGCTCCGTGCCCGGCCGTCGGGGCCCGGCTCGCCAGAATGTGATCCAACGCGAAGAGCGCGGCACCCAGGGCTCCCATGTAGTGCGACTCGTCACTCACGTTGACACCCAGTCCGAGGCTCCGGTTGAGCGTGTCGATCATCGCCACGTTCTTGGCGACGCCTCCCGTAAAGGTGACGGCTTCCTCGATTCCCACTCTGCGAAGGAGCCCAGCCGACCTCGACGCGATGGACTGATGTACGCCCAGGAGAATGTCCTCGATCTTCTTGCCCTTCCCCAGCCAGGAGAGCACCTCGGACTCCGCGAACACCGTGCACGTGGTGCTGATCTTGACTGCGCGCTCACCGCGGAGTGCGGTGGGCCCCAACTCGTCGAGCGGAATGTCCAGCGCGTTACTCGCCGCGCCCAAGAACCTCCCGGTTCCCGCCGCGCACTTGTCGTTCATGCAGAAGTCCAGGACCTCTCCGGTCTCAGAAACGCGAATCGCCTTGGTGTCCTGGCCACCCATGTCTACCACGGTGCGGGTGTTCGGGAACATGTGGACGGCGCCTCGTCCGTGGCAGCTGATCTCGGTCACCTGCGTATTGCCGAACGTGACCTTGTAGCGCCCGTACCCCGTACCGACGACGTATTCGACTTCCTCTTCACGGAAATCCCCCGCGGACAGCGCTTCCTGAAACGCGTTCTCGGCGGCCCGGATAACGTTTGCCCCCGTCTCCGTCAGCGCACGAGCGACGATGGATTTCTCCTCGTCGACGAGCACCGCTTTGGTCTGCGTGGATCCCACATCCACGCCGGCTGCGTAGGCCATGAGGCTCCTTCCAGCTCGTGGTGCTACGAGTTTCCGATGGCCACCCGGCGCCGCCGCGCGGCCAAGCCTTCGAAGAACGCGTCGATCCGGTTCTTGAGCTGTGCTTCCGACACGACACGACGGTCCATCATGTCCGACTCGATGAACAGGCTCGGGATGTCTCGTTCCGCCATCAACGCCCGTCGGTTGTCGGCGAGACCGGTCGAAACCGTTCGGCAGCTCTTGATGGGGTGCCAGACCACGCCGTCCGCTTCGTACGTGTCGATCATGCTCACCAGCGCGTTCGTCTGGAAGAACATGCTGTCCATCGCGTCACGTACCCCGATCAGCACGCCTTCAGCCAGGCTCTCGAGCGGATGGGTGAGGTCGTACTGGAACCCGAGGTTGGACCCGCCGGACGCGAACCAGAGATAGGTCGAGTTGACGAACGTTCCGCCCAGCTCGGTGAAGAACTCCGTAAATCGCCGGAAAATCGGATAGCACGGAACGCCGACGAAGATGAGCCGGTAGAGTTCCTCCGTCAGCGTGCCGATGTGGTGGCTGCTTTTGTATTCCATTTCCTCGACGAGGTCGGTGAAGTACGTGGCTCCTGCTTCGGCGCCACGGAGGCCGTTGGCGACACCGAGGTAAATCGTTCCATCCGACAGCGCGTTGAACAATGCCGGCCGGCTGCGATTGAGCTCGAGGACGCGCTTCCACCCGCGATTCATCGCGTTGGCGTGGCCCATGTGCTCACGCAATCGGTCGATGTCGAATCGGACGCCGGACACTTTCTCCAAAAGCGGAATGAGTTCCTTGAGCTGAGCCGCCACGTAGTTCAGGTCGTTCTCGAAGTCGACGTCCCCCTGCCACGTCTGCATGCCGGCCGCCCGGGTCCCAGGCACATCCAGGGTGAAGGTGGGGCAGTCGTGCATGCGCTCCCAGATCTCCGCCCACTTGATGTAGGTGTTGCACGCGTTGGTGTAGACTGCGATCGCGGGTTTGGGAATGCGGCCCATCGGCAGCGATCCCCTGCGAAGCTGCGTGGCCACATCTGCCTTCACGTATCCACAGATGTCCGGTGAGTAGCCGTGGTCCTCGGCCTCGTCGAGGTATTCATGCGCGACGTGGCGCACGGCAGTCTGCAGGGAGTTGATCTCCGGAAACACCACGGGCAAATCGAACGCCCGCAGCAGCTCGACCAGGCTGCCCATCACGAACACGTACGCGCCGCCTCGACCCTCTTCTGCTGCCTGCGTCAACTCCTCGAACCAGACCCGGAAGAGGCGGGCGCCCTCCTTGTTGCCGCGTCCGACGATTTCTGCGGTGGAACCCGTCATCGCGTGCCTTTCTTCATCAGTCGAACAGGAGGTTCTCGACGAAGGTTTCCAGCTGAATCTCCAAATGCTCGAAGCTCGTCATGTTCTCTTCGAACTCGCTCACGAAATACGGGATGTTGGCTTGATCGAGCGCATGCGTGTAGGTGACCTGTTCCTCGAGACCGGGCTCGCACATCTTGGCTGCCGTGACGATGGCGGCGCGCGCACGCGACGACTCGATCCGCTGCAGTAGCATCTTCTCCTTGGGCTTCTGAAGATCGTGCTGTACTGGGCTGTAGGAGGAGTGCTCCAAGTACGCGCGGGCCAGATGCTGCAGCGGATCTCCGTCCAGAGGAATGTCGTCCAAGATCCAGCGGAGCCCGATCATCAAATCGTCGTCTACGACGTAGCAGGAGCGGCTGATGGCGCGGATGAGATCGAGTGGTGGTTGCTCGCAGAACCCTCCCTCGAAGACGACCCGGATCCGGTCCTGTTGCTTCGCGTCTCGACTCCTGATGAGCGGCAGGACCGTGGTGAGCAACGCATTGTGCTCCTCTCGGGGGATCATGCCTCCCACGGCCATGAGCGCATAGGCCTCGTCGGCTGCGACGAGCCACGGCGTGTCACGCTTGATCGCGTAGAGCTCTCGCAGCAAGGCGCGGTTGTGGTTGAACACGATCAGCGACCGCTGAATGGCGTCATCTGCGACGGTGCGACCCGTGACCTCCTCGAGGGTGCGCCTGAGGCGATCGTATTCGCCCCGCAGATACGTGGCCGCGTGTCGGGAGTTCGCATTCTGTGGCAGGTAGAGAATCTGACACAGATATGGGAAGTTCCGTCCCCAGACGCCGGCCAGGTTCCGGGCCGCGTCGCAGATCGGGTGCGTCACGAACAGATCCAGCTCCACGCGACCGCTCAGTGCCAGCTCGAGCGACGTCTTGACGATCGAGCACAAGTAGGACCCGAAGCGTGAATCGGCCTGTGTCGGCTCGACGGGAGCACCCCGCACTTTGAACGGCAGCATGCCGGCCGCATGGGCGATCTCTTCGGGAAAGTAGACCTGAAAGTGTCCAATGACTTTGCCCCCTCGCTCGCGCCACCGGCGTACGGTGGGGAAGTCGGCATCCTCCAGGAGCTCGCGACACCCGTAGATCACGTCGTCGAGCGGTCGATCCTGCCACTCCGGAAAACACAGGTCGTGCGTCATGCGTGGGTCCACGTGGGCTTTCGCTTGTCGAGGAAGGCCTGAAGTCCCTCCACCGCGTCCGCAGTCTCCATGAGCTCGTCGATGTAGATCTGTGCCGCAGCGCGGAGCGACTCAGCGCGCCGACTCGCGAGCCCCACTTGGAGTTGACGCTTCGTAAGCCTGAGCGCGGCAGCGCTGTGACGTGACAGGCGCTGTGCGAGCGCCGACGCTGCGTCCTCGACCTGGTCGTCCGGCACGACCTGTCGCACGAGACCGGCTCCATAGGCTTGCTGCGCCGTGATCGGGTCGCCGGTCAGCACGAGCTCCGCGGCCAGTCCCGGCGCGCAGAGCTCAGGCAACAGGGCACATGCGGCTGGCGGCGACACGCCGAGCATGATCTCCGGCTGGCCGAACATTGCTCCTTCACCGGCCAGCACCATGTCGACCGCCTGTGCCAACTCGAATCCGCCACCCAGGCAGCGGCCGCGGACGGCTGCAATCGTCGGCAACGGGAAGTCGCTGAGTGCCAGAATGGTGTCGATGAACTCAGGGATCAGCTCACGATATTCCGGCGGCATGTGTTCTCCGACATCGGCGCCTGCCGAGAAGTGCTTCCCCTCGGCAGAGAGCAGCAGCACGCGCAGGTCGGACTGCTCAGCGAGAGCGGCCAGCTCTTGACGCAGCGATGCCATGAGGCCGCGCGTGAGAATGTTGAGTGGTGGACTCGCCAGCGTGAGCGTCCCAATCCCGTCTGTGACTGTCGACTTTATCGTCATACGCCGTCGCTCCCTGTCACCACCGGGGCCGCCGAGGTATCAGCGACTCACGTGGTGCTGTCGACCTTAGACCACGTCGTACCGGGTTGCTCCAGGCTGTAGTAGACCTTGATCTCCTCGAGCTCCTCGAAGATGCGTGGCACGACCTGGATCTCCATGCCAATCGTGATCTCGTCTTCCGTGATGCTTTCACCGAACCATGCGAGTGCGCGACCACCGTCCTCGAGATCGACGACGCCCACCGTGAATGGCGCGACATCTTCAAAGCCTGTGGGGGCCGCCACGATCTTGGTGAAGGTGTTGAGCGTTGCCTTTCCACTCACTTCGAGGAACTCGAAGTCGTCGCTCATGCAGGCTTCGCAGTCTGCACGCGGAGGAAATGACGTCGCGCCGCACTGCTTGCAGCGCGACCCCATGAGATGGCCGTTCCGCAGGTGCCGCGCGAACTCGGTGACCTTGGTGTACGGCGTGTAGTTGACCTTGCCGAACCACTTGAACATTGCTCAGTCCCTTCTCATCACCTGCACGAAGCAGTACTGACCGATCCCACCCACGTTGTGCGTGAGGCCGACGTCCGCGTCGGGCACCTGCCGCTCCCCGGCCTCGCCTCGGAGCTGTTTGGCGATCTCGTAGGTCATCGAGACCCCGGTGGCGCCGATCGGGTGTCCTTTGGCCTTGAGGCCACCATCGACATTGACCGCGACCTTGCCGCCCACATACGTCTGGCGATCGGCGACGAACGGACCACCCTCGCCCTTCTTGCAGAAGCCCAAATCCTCGTACGCCATGATCTCGGCGACGGTGAAACAGTCGTGCACGTCGGCGACCTTGATGTCGTCGGCTGAGACGCCGGCCATGGCGTAGGCGTCGGCGCCCGCTTTCGCGGCGCTCGGGAGTCCGGTGAGACTCGGCCGCCGCAGCACCGACATGCTAGCTGTGGCGCAAGCCATGCCGTCGAGCCACACAACCTTGTCGGAAAGCGCTGTGGCTTTCTCTTCGGCTGCGAGAATGACACAGGCGGCTCCGTCGGCGTTGGCGCAGCAGTCGTAAACCTGGAACGGGGTCGCCACGTCTTCCGAAGCTTCCGCCTTTTCCTTCGAGATTTCCTTGCGGAAGAGCGCGTAGGGGTTCATTGCGCCGTAGTGGTGATTCTTGACGGCCACCTCGAGCAGATGGTCGCGTGTCGTCCCGAACTCGTGCATGTGCCGCTTGGCGAACATCGCGTAGTAGCCGGGGAAGGTGGTGCCGAATCCCGACTCCCACTGCACCTCGCCGACTCGACCCATGAGTGCGAGGATCTCTGGAGTGGAGAGCTCGGTCATCTTCTGGCAACCGATGACCGCCACGACGTCGTGCACACCGGCCCGGATGGCCATCCACGCGGTGCGGATGGCGGCACTCCCCGATGCACACGCGACCTCGGTGAGCCAAGTGGGCTTGGGGACGAGGCCGAGGTACTCTTGTACCACCCCCGCCAGCGAGCGCTGCTTGTGGTACTCCGGGACGGCCGCGACGACCGATGCGTCGATGACGTCTCGCCCGATCCCGGCGTCGCGCGTCGCCGTTCGGAATGCCTCGAAGGCTAATTCCTGCACGGTGGCGTCGCTGCGCCGTCCGAACACGCCGTGCCCGATACCGATGATTCCCACTCGTCTCATAGCCGCACCGCCCTACATGTATTGGCCGCCGTCGATCTTGATCACCTCGCCCGTGATGTGACGGGCCCTGTCGGAGCACAGGAAGGCGACCAAGTCGGCGCACTCGTCCGGCGTAGCGAACCGACCGAGCGCGGTTTCGTCCATCGCCTTGGTGAGGAACTCCGGCGGAATGTTCTCGGCCATCTCCGTCATGACCATGCCGGGTGCCACCACGTTCACATTCACGTTGAATTTGCCAAGCTCCCGGGCGAGCGACTTGCTCATCGCGATCTCACCGCCCTTGGAGGCGGAGTAATTCACCTGGGCGAACTTGCCGCGCATGCCGTTGATGGACGAGATGTTCACGATCTTGCCGCTCTTCTGATCCTTGAACACCAGAGCCGCGGCCTTGTTGTAGTTGAAGTAACCTTTGAGGTTGATGTTGATGACCGTGTCCCATTGCTCCTCAGTCATCTTCCAAATGACGCCGTCCCAGTTGATGCCGGCGTTACACACCATGATGTCCAAGCGGCCGAACGCACTCACGACTGTCTGGACCATGTTCTGGGCATCGTCGTAGCTCGCGACGTCAGCCTTGATCGCCAAACCGTGTCGTCCCAGCGCCTCGATGTCGGCGATGACTTTCTTGGCTTCGGTATCGTGGCGGCGGTAGTTGATCGCCACGTTGCAGCCTTCTTGGGCAAGCCGCAACGCGATTGCCGCGCCGATGCCGACACTCCCGCCGGTCACGATGGCATTCTTGCCGTCCAGTGCTAGCTCCATTGCCCGCCTTCTCCCTCAGTGGCGCTCGACGCCTCGATGACTCAACTCTCTTGATACTGCGGCGAGATCGCGCGCAGTAGATCGTCGTCCCATGGGTGGCCGTCGGCCAACAGTTGGCGAAGCTTGATGAAGTCGACCTCGCGGTTGCCCTTGGGCCCTTCATTGAAGGCGCGGAAACCGGCCTTGGCCTCCGTCATCATGTTGAGGGCCAACCACTCCCGGTTCGTCACGTTGGTGTTGTCCCAGTGCCACTGCTTGTGCTTGCGGAGCCCGTTGATGGTCTTCGAGACGCAGTCGGGCATCAGCAGTAGAATCTTGGTGCACAGGGTCTCCACCGCTTCGTCGAGCTTGGCGAGGTCGGTCTCGGCGCTGGCAAGCACCGCCTTCGCGGCGTCGCGCTCCTCACCGGTCTTGAAATCACCGAACACGATGTTGCCGAAGTCGTCGACGAATCGGTCCGTGATCACCATTGGGTTGGGTATCCACTTTCGGTCCACCTTGAGCACCGGGACGACCTCGTTGATGAGACCGATGAAGAGCGCCTTATGGGCACTCCACATTTCGCAGAGGACGCCGCTTTCCATGGCCCGCGAAAAGCCCACGTACAGGGGCAGGAAGTCGGTCGACCCGCCGTCGGGCGCCGAGCCGTGCTTCGGGCCGGCTTGGCCAAACCGGGCGGTGTCGGCGGCGATGGTGAAGTCGCACGCCATACCGATCTCCTGACCGCCCGCGAGCCGCATGCCGTTGACGCGGTTGATCACGGGTTTGTCGCACCGCAGGATGGAGTCGATCATGTCGTTGAACAGCCGCATGTACTGCTTGTATTCCTGCGGGTTCCCCGAGTAGTACTCCGCGTATTCCTTCGTGTTGCCACCGGTGCAGAAAGCCTTGTCCCCCACCGCAGTGAAGACGCATGCGACCACGCTTCGGTCCATGCTTGCCTGGCGGAAGGCGAGGATCACCTCCTTGACCGCATCCGTCGTGTAGCTGTTGAGCTGGCCGGGGTTGTTCAGGATGATCCACGCGTTGTAGAGCCCGGCCGCCTCGTTGCCGGCCGGATCGCGGGCAGGACGTAGCTCGTACCCGATTTCCTTGAAATCCCGGGCACCAGCGAGCGTGTGGTCTTTCAACATGGCACGACTCTCCCCCGTTCCCGTTCGAACGTTGACATCAAGCCGAATTCGGTACCAGAATGGCGCGCTTCTGGATCTCATGATCGACGACGCGCTGCAGCACGTCGGGTGCCTGATCCAGCGGGTGGGTCTCGATGAATGGCTTCAGTGTGATCTTGCCGTCGGTCAAGAGCGTGAGGGCCGCTGGATAGAGTTCCGGTTTGCAGCCCCAGGTGCCCTGGGCGGTTGCGTCGAACGCCATCAGATTGCTCAAGCGTAGCTCGATCTTGCCAAGCGTGAATCCGACGACCATGAGCGTGGCCGCATGTGTCAGGAGACCGTACGCGGTCTCCTGGCCACCTGGGTGGCCGGAACACTCGAACAGTTTCCAGCTGTGACCGGGACAGCCCCACTCCTTGGCCTTGCTGCGGACTTCTTTCTTCAACGCCTTGAAGTCAGTTTGTGCGGAGTTGATGGTGAGCTTTGCTCCGTGCGCAGCCACGGCGTGGAGCTTGGCATCGTCCACGTCGATCGCCACAACGTGCGCGCCCATCGCAGCGGCGATTTGGACGCAATACGTACCAATGCCTCCCACGCCGACGACGATCGCCAGATCGTTGGCCGTGAGTCCGGACCGGACGATCGCCTGATACGGAGTGGTTACGGCGTCGGCGACGACGGACAATTCGGCCAGCGCGTAATCGCCCTTGTCTTCGACGACGCACAGGCCGCGGCCCGGGGTCGCGACGTACTCGGCGAAGCCGCCGTCGATGTCGTTGCCAGGCATCACCTGCGCGCGGCAGACGTTGCCTCGTCCCGTCGCGCACAGCTGGCATTGCCCGCACGGTATGACGGCCGGGACGATCACCTCGCGATGCAAGAGCCGCTGGTGTCCGGCGCCGGCCTCGACCACGGTCCCGCTGATCTCATGACCCAACGTCAGTGGCACGGGTTTGTTGGTGGGAACGCCGTCCTTCCAGAAGCCGATGTCGGTGTGACACACGCCACACCCTGCAACCTGGATGACGACCTGATCGTCGCCCGGTGACGGCTTGGGAACCTCGTTGATCTCCAGGGGCGCACCCACGGCTGTCAGTTGAACGGCCTTCATGATGCACTCTCGCAGGCGAAGTGGTTCTGGGTCCTGGAATTCCGTTCGATTATCCGCATGTCAGGCCCCCGACTAGGTGTTCGGCGAACTCCGTGCCCAGTTCGGGGGCCTGAATCGAGCCCTCGGGGCGGTACCACCGTGCAATCCAGTTGATGGCGCCGAGAACTGCGAACACGGCGACCTTGGAATTCACCGGCCGGAACTCGCCGTGTTTGATTCCTTGGTCGATGATCCGCCGTACCGCCCGCTCGTAGCGGTCGCGGGCGGCGATGATCTCTCGCTGCCGCGTTGGCGAGAACGCGGTCACCTCGAAGGCGAGCGGGGAACCCTCCAGCGTTTCCGTCATGACGCGGACGTGCTCGCGTATGACGTGATTGAGCTTCTCTGTGGCCGTGTCGAGCCGTTTGGCCTCTTTGATCAGCCGATCCAACTCGCCGAGCGATTCCTGGTGACATTCGTAGAGGATCGCTTCCTTGTCGGGGAAGTAATGATAGAGCGCGGTCTTCCTGACACCCACGTGCTCGGCGATGTCGTCGAGGGTCGTGGCGTGGTACCCCCGTTCCCGAAACGCCCGCAGAGCAGCGTGGAGAATCTGCGCGCGCCTGCGGCGTCGCTTTTCTCGAACGTGGTCTGAGCGGAGTGCTGGGGCGGTTGTGCGGCTGCTAGCCATACCCGAGCCAACCCTATGGATTTGAACAGATGTTCAAAATTTGAATCTTGGGTAGAACTCTGTCAAGGGGCGTGCCGGATTCACGGATGGCTCACTCAGTCTTCGTGCCGACGCCAATTGCCTCGCGGATCCAGTCGGCCAAGATATCGGCCACGTCCAGGATCGAGGCTGCCTGTTCTCTGAGAGTCCGGCCGAAGCGTGGCGTTGGTGGGTGTTCCTGGTCCGGTGGGGATTCTCCAGCCGACCGCAGCCGTCCGAGGATGTCCTCGAGGTTGTGGTCGGCCCGTCGTCGTGTCGCGGCGCTGTTTGGTCCGACCGTCCGACTGCGCCACCGCCCGTTCTCGGTCCATTCAATCCGCACGCGGCCGTTCTCTACGTAACGCCGGCCGATGTGCGGTTTCGTGCCCGTCGTGCGGGAGTATCGCGGATCCCGTTTCCGTCGCCTGGTGGGCATACCCTAGTATGCAAGCCGGATCGCTGGTTGGCTTCCGTGGCCGCTACAGGCCGAACCAGTAGTTCACCTTGAGGAGAAAGATGTTGTCCGCCGTCGCATCGAACAGGGCGCGAACATCGCGGCCGAAATCCATGTTGCCCACGGGAGCAGTGTCAGCTCGGGATTGGGTCCAAACCAGGAACAGTGTCGATCCCGGTTTGAACTCCCAGCGCAGCACGGCGTTGCCACGCAGCGAGCGGAAGTTGAAATCCGGATCGTCGAACGTGAAGGAATCGGCGGGACCTCCTCCGTCCGGGTCGACGACATAGGTCTCAGCAGTGACCGAGATGGTGCCGACATCGCGACCGTAGGTGCTCTTCGCCAGCGCACGCGGTGCGTCGAATTCCTTGAAATTCGTGAACTTGCTACTCGAGATGAACGGTTGCGCGTACACCTCAAGTGAGAGAGTCGGTGTAAAGGTGATGTTGAGCCGCGTTTCCATCGAGATGGTGTTCTGGTCCAGGTCGGCGAATACGTAGCGCCGTCCGGCGAAGGCGGTCACCGTTGGATCGTCGACCGTGGTGATGTATTGCGTCGATGCCTCTTCGTGAGTGTATGCGGGACCCAGGCTCAGCGAAACGTTCGATGCCGGTCGATAGGTGATACTCAAATCGATCGAATAGTCACACGCCCCCTCACTGTCACAGCCGTACTCGGGCTCGGTTTCCAGGACGAGTGCTTTGCGCGAGTCGGTGGAGGCGGCTAGC
The DNA here is from genome assembly GCA_039588295.1 of Gemmatimonadota bacterium. Lineage (GTDB taxonomy): Bacteria > Gemmatimonadota > Gemmatimonadetes > Gemmatimonadales > GWC2-71-9 > JAOTVV01. Next base: position 33,189 of record JBDHAB010000001.1, on the reverse strand, counting down.
AGCCAGAAGTTGCTGCTGGGTCGTCGCACGACCGGTCCACCGCGGGTGAGTCGGTCGTCAAGCACCGACGGCCGATGGATCCAGAACGTTGTGACGCTCCAGTAGTTGGGCGGCTCGATCTGGGCGAAGCCCTGTACCTGCCGGTCAGTGAGATCACCGTCGAAGTTGTACTGCTGTTGTCCTCCCACGATGAAGGCTAGGGACCGGTAGATCCTGGTCGGCCTGGTGAACTGGCGCAAGAGATTCCCACTCATCCAGACGTAGTCGGCCCGCGTCAGGAAGGCTAGGTCGTTCACCTCGAATCCCGGACTTCGGAAGTTGGTGGACACTTCCCAGAGCCAGTCCCCGGATTCCTTGGAGAACCTGGCATATCCGGCGAAGCCGCGCATGGACCCGAGGGAGGGGTCGAAGGCGTCGGTAAACAATCCGTTGCTCCCGTGCTCGCGGTCGGGTCGTTGGAAGTAACGGGCGCTCGAGTTCTGCAGGCGGAGGATTGCCGCCGTGTCGCCGCTCACCTGCGATACCGCGAGGTTCGTCATCAGGCGGTAGGTCCGCTGCTTGAGCCAGAGGTTCGACTCGAGCCCCCACCCTTCGGCGTGGCGGGTGAGGCGATCTGACAGGACGGGGTCGTGAAGGTCGCGTACGACCGAGGTCGCCATACCGCCGATCTGGAGATTCCCGTCTAACAGGTCCTTTGCAAGGCGGCCGACGAAGTAATTGGTGAACGGCTCGACCTCCATACCGAAGCGTGACCCGTCACTGCCAACTACGGTCGCATGCTCACGGCTGGTCACCGCGTCGAGCAGACCGACGGACCAGCCACCGGCGGTTCGTCCCGTAATCTTCGCCGCGCCCAGGATGGTGGTGTTCCCCGGGACGTCGGCATACTCGCCGGCGTCCTCGGCATCACCGGCGCCCTGCGGCGGTCGCCCGATGCGGCGGGAGTAGAACAGGCTGAGTGACGACGTGTTGCTGCAGAAGAAGCAGTTCAGCCAGCCGTAGCGGATGAGCCCTCGGCCCTCGATGAAGAACGGACGTTGCTCGGGAAAGAAGGTCTCGAAGGCGGAGAGGTTCACCACGGCGGGATCGACTTCCACCTGCCCGAAGTCGGGGTTGATCGACGCGGTCAGGGTGAGGTTCGACGTCAGCAGGTACTTGAGGTCGAGGCCGGCCCGATAATCCAGTTCGTGTGGGTCCCTCAGCGGGTCGTCGGGATCGAGCGTGCCGGCGTTCACCGATCGACCGACCAGGTACGGCAGAAACTCTGCCCGTGCCGGCGCCGCCGCGATCGCGAGCCCTTCCAGATGCCCGTACTTGGGCGGTCCGCCCACCTCGTTGAGGCGCCAGAACGCCCAGTGGGCCCGCTCGTTGAGCCGGCTGACAAACCGGACGATCTGGAGTCCCCACGTCTGTAAGGAATCGTTGGGAAACCTGAGTTGGGAGAACGGGATCCGCAGCTCGGCGGTCCAGCCGAGGGAGTCGACCAGGGTTGCGGCCTCCCACACGGGATCCCAGGAGGCGTCAGGGATGGCCCCGCCCGGCCCGAATGCGTCTCCCTTCACGCCCGCCGGATTGATCGTGAAGTTCGCGCGGCCCAGATGGTCGTGGAACGTGTCGAAAATGATGGAGAGCTGATCGCTGTCCGCGCTGCCGTCACGGCGCACGAGGCGGGAACGCACGCCGTCGGCACCCAGGTCATCGAACATCCGAGCGCCGACGTAGAGCGCATCGTCGTCGTAGAGGAACTGCACGTCGGTCCGCTGTGTAGCAGGTACCCCCTCGTCGGGCTGCGACTGGAGGAACCCGGAGGCTGTGGGCGCGCGACGCCAGGCGGGCTCGTCGAGCTGCCCGTCGAGCTGGATCACCGATCGCGGCGGCAGCGCCATGGCTCCGATGCCTGGAGGTGGGGCGTCGGCGGGGCTGCTGTTCTGGGCGTACGCAGAGCTCACGAACGAGACGCCCAGTGCCAGGGTGGAGACCAGGCGTATCACGGCGGGCACACTGGGCTTCACAAAGAACCTCCCGGCGGGTCTCACAGAAAGACCTGCCTATCCTTAGATACGGGATTGGAGGGGAAGGTTGTTTCAGCGCATCGTCTGAATCGGCGACATGAAACAGGTCTATCGTAGGTGCGGGTCGAGCACTCGAAAGGATTCCGCACAGGGATGCGGAGACCGGCCGAGACCTCAGCTACTGTCTTTCTCCAGAATGTAGAAGCCCCCCACCCGGTCTACTTGGAGCTCGGTGATGTGGTTCCCGTGCCGCACGAAGTGACAGAGGGTGGTCCCCATCGAGAACGTGTGGTCGTCGACGTAGCGGAGTTGCTCGGCTTCTCCGCTCCCGATCTGGAGGGTCAGGTGGCCGGAATCCGCTGCCACGGTCACCTCGAGTTCCCGCCCTCTGCCCGGGCCAGTGTAGGTCCCGGTGAAGATCTCGAGCTCCCCAGCGTACGTGCGGCTGGGCGGCGTACGGCGGTCCCCGAGGACGAACTTCTCGATGGCGCTGGCAATGCTACTCGGTGAGGTGCGCCCGGCGGTATTGATCAACACGACGATGATGAGATCGTCGTCGGGGTAGTAGCGTGACTCTGAAAGGAAACCGAAGATCCCTCCCCCGTGCGAGATCTGGCGCCGGCCACCCGTCTCGGTGATTGCCAGACCTTTGGCGTAGCGGAGCCGCGTCCCATCGTTGAGTTCCCCAGGCGTTATGAGCTCGCGGTATGCGTCAGGACTCAGGAGATGCCCTCCCTCTCCCTGGCCGTGCACGGCGTGGGTCCACGTCACCAGGTCCCAGGCGGTCGAGCAGATCGAGCCCGCTGCGTAGGGCCAGTCGTGGACCAGGAACCCCTTACGCACGAGACCGCTGTCGCCCATCTGATAGCCGTTTGCGCGACGCTTGATGACCGCACGCTCGCTGCAGTAGCGAGAGTCGACCATGCCGGCGGGGCCGAAGATGTGCTCTTGGATGTACTCCTCGTAGGGCTGCCCGCTCGCCTTCTCAATGATCAGGCCCAGCAGGAAATACGCGGAGTTGTTGTAGATCATCGCTTCACCGGGGGCGAAATCGAATGGCTCGGCGGAGAACAGGGCGACCAGTGAATCGCGTGGGAGACTCCGGCCCACCATCGTGTTCCAAAACGTCGGCAGTTCTGTATAGCCTTTGATGCCCGACGTGTGGTCCAAGAGCCGACGGATCGTGATCCGGTGACCGTGTGTCGGATAGTCCGGGAGATACTTCGTGAGTTCGTCGTCGAGTGCCAGCAAGCCACGCTCGTGCAGCTGGAGCACGGCCACGGCCGTGAACTGCTTGGTGACCGATCCGATTTCGTAAATCGCGCGTTCCGGCGTGGGGACATCGAACTCGAGGTCGGCGTAGCCATACCCCTTGAGGACGATGGTGTCGGAGCCGTGGATCACTGCCACCGACATCCCGGCCGCTAGTCCCGAGTCAATGGGCTCCATCGCGATGGAGTCGACCGCGTTGATGATCGCCGTGCGATCCAGCTCTTGAGCGCGGAGTTGAGATGCTCCTGCAAAGACCGCGGAGAACAGTAGAGACCAAGAAAGGAATCGACGAGTCGTTGTTGCTGTCATGGGAGTGCCCCTTCTTCGGGGTTCGTGCTCGCGAAAAATGCAGTAGGCTCTGATGAGCGGCAATGGTGGGGTGCGAACGCCCCTCCCGAACGCTGGCTCCTCAAGAGTCCCAGCCGTATTCTTGTGGAACGTCATGGGTGGAAGCTGGAGTACGGGACTCGCTGTGGTAATCCCCGGTGCCCGTGAGGTGGATCCCGTGTGTCCCGCTGGTCCCGTTGACCGTCAGCGCCAGGAGACCGTCATGTCAGCTCTCGTGCGAGCCCTCTGTAGCTGGATCGTCCTAGCAGTCGGCGCACTCGCAGTGGGCGCGCTGCCGTCGGTTGAAGCCCAGGAGTCGCGCGGCTGGGCCGAATGGTCACCGTTTTCGCCGCTCGACCTACCGGCACCCAACGCCATACGGACTGCTGCCGGCCGCCCAGGTCCGGACTACTGGCAGCAGCAGGTGGATTACGCACTCGAGGCGGAAGTCCGCACGGACACACACCTGCTGACCGGATCGGGAACGGTCCGATATCGTAACAACTCGCCTGATGTGCTGTCATTTCTCTGGCTCAAACTGGATGCCAATCTGTGTGATCCGAGCAGCAAGGCATCGGTGCTGAACGTTCCGCCGCTCCTGTTTGGCGAAGCGGTATTCGACTTCTCGTGCAGGGGCGGGAGTGGGATGACGCTCGACCGGGTGGCATCGAGCGGCCGGCGGTTGTCCTACGAGGTCTTCGGGACGATCGCTCGCGTCGAGCTGCCGCAGGCACTCCCTTCGGGTGAATCGGTCGAACTTGAGCTTGCCTGGCGCTGGACCATTCCGGAGTACGGATACGGTCGCATGGACCGTGAGGGCACGCTGTATCAAGTGGCCCAGTGGTATCCTCGAGTCGCGGTGTATGACGACGTGAGCGGCTGGAACATCCACCCGTTCCTTGGCGCTGGCGAGTTCTATCAGGAATTCGGCGACTTCAACGTGACCCTGACGGTGCCGGCGAGATTCGTGGTGGTGGCGACGGGAACCATCGACAACCCGGAAGCGGTGCTCACCGTGGCGCAGCGTGAGCGGCTCGCTCGCGCACGCCGCTCCGAGCGGGCTGTCGCCGTCATCACGCGAGACGAGGCGTTGGCGGCGCGGGACGCCGCACGCACCGGTGCCAAGACGTGGCGCTTCTCCGCCACCAACGTGCGCGATTTCGCGTTTGCCATGGCGCCAGACTTCCGTTGGGATGCGAGCAACTGGGACGGGATTCTGATCCAGACGTTCTACCGGCCCGAAGCGACGTTGTGGGAGGAGGCGAACCGGATGTCATGGGTCAGCATCAAGCACTTCTCCGAGCGGCTTGCTCGATACCCCTGGCCACACGCCACGACGATTGAGGGACCGAACGGCGGAATGGAGTACCCCATGCTCACGTTCGTCCCCACCGGGACATCTCGTGAGGAGCTCTACTGGGTACTGACGCACGAGTTCGGCCACGAGTGGTACCCCATGGTGGTCAACTCGAACGAGCGCTTGCATCCGTGGATGGACGAGGGCTTCAACACATTCATCGATATCGGCTCGGTCGAGGAGTACTTCGCCGGTGAGGCGTTCGGCGACACCATCGACCTTCAGCCACTGCATCTCTACGCGGTACACGCGATTTCGGGGCGAGAGCAGGCAATGGCCCTGCCGCCCGACGAGCAGCTCGATCTCTTCTGGGCGGCGTACTTCAAGCCTGCCCTGATGCTGCATCTCTTGCAGACGGAGGTGCTGGGCCGAGAGCGGTTCGATCGCGCGTTCTCGGAGTACACGATGGCTTGGAGCTTCAAGCACCCCACGCCGGCCGACTTCTTCCGGTTCATGGAAGACGCGGCGGGGATGAGTCTCGACTGGTTTTGGCGCAGCTGGATCTACTCGACGGCCCGGTTGGATCAGGCAGTCGAAGGAGTGGAGGTGAGTGCGGAGGGCCCGGACACCGAGATCCGACTGACAAACCGAGGCACGCTCCTCATGCCCGTAGAACTGCAACTCACCTTCGCTGACGGTTCGTTGGAGACCGTGCGGTTGCCCGTGGAGATGTGGAAGCTCGGTCCCAATTTCATCTACCGGGTACCCAGCGACCGAGAGTTGGTGCGAGTGGAGATCGACCCCCGCGGCGTTTACCCGGACGACAACCGCGCCAACAACAGCTGGGTGAGACAGCCGGTACCGGCGTAACGCTGCTCGAGCACCTCGCAGTGCAGGCGAGGGTCAGTGGCTTGCAGGACTCCTCGGTGAAGCGCGTTCGGGTTGTGAACAAGTGCGTTAGTGGGGAGGCAAAATGGAGGCCACGTCTTCCGACCGCAACGCGCCGCGTTGCGGTCTTGACTCCTCCTGCATGACCGCCAGCGGATCGACGCTGGTCGCTCGCGACGCCGGAGCGAAACACGCCACGAGCGCGACTGCGACTCCGGTTTGTGGGGAGTCGTGTGAGGAACCGGGGCGGAAGGGGTGAAGCCGAGGGAGTCTCCCCCCTCGGCGTCTGGTCTCGCAGTCGCCGGGACACGCACCGTGTCGGTGGCGTTAGCGAGAATTTGCGTGGGGACCCTGCAAGGGCAAGTGCATCCGCAGCCGGACCACGATCGCACCATTGCCCTGCTTGCCGCGCGCAGGGCCTACGCCCTCCGAGGCCACGAACCGAACCTCCTCGGCCTTGTCGGCTGCGAGCCATCTCAAGCACGTCACCTGCGTGCACGGTAGCTCGATGTACACCACAGGCCGGTTCCCGTCCTCTGTGAACACAGACGATAGCCAGGCCGGACGCATTTGCCGCAGCGCATCGTAGACGGTCGTGATCGACCCGTGGTCCAAGTCAGCCCTGGTGATCGGGCCTGCGACCTCATCATGGTCAGCCGCCACTCGTCCTACTGCGACCCCCGCACCCACAGTCGCCAGCAGGGCACCAACGGTGAGCAGTGTTGCGGTTCTCATAACTTCCCTCCTCGAGATCGAGTGTTGTCTGTTCCGGGCGGTCACGCATTAGGTGTCTGGTCACCCTAGCGACAGGTCGCCCGGCGTTTACCTTTGCGGCTACGGTAATCCGTGACGGCCACCGGGCGGTCACTGCTCGATCACGCGATACCCTGTATCGGGTGATTTCGGGGGGGCAGCATGATTAACCTGCGTCTGCTGGGCGCTGTCGAGGTACGCGACGCGGCCGGGCATGACATCACGGAGCTGCAGAAGCGCCCGAAGCGGATTGCCGTCTTGGCCTACCTTGCCGCAGCTCAGCCGCCCGGTTTCCACCGCCGGGACAAGCTTCTCGGGCTGTACTGGGCCGAAGCGTCGCAGCAGCGGGCGCGAAAGGCGCTGAACCAGGCCCTTCACGTGCTCCGGGGCAATCTCGGGAAAGACACGATTCTGTCGCGAGGCGACGGAGAAGTGGCGCTCAACGCCGAGTCGTTCTCCATCGACGTGCGCGCGTTCGATGCGGCAATAGCCAACTCAGATCACGAGGAAGCGCTAAAGCTGTACCGGGGAGAGTTTCTGGACGCGTTCTACGTATCCGATGCACCGGAGTTCGAACGCTGGGCCGACGAAGAGCGCTCGCGATTGCGGCAGGATGCGCTCAGAGCAGCGTTCGCTCTCGTCGACAGACACGAACAGGCAGGCAACTATCTCAGCGCCGTGGAACGCGCAAGGTGGGCATCGCGAATCGCGCCAGCCGATGAGGTGGCGCTTCGCAGACTCCTCAAACTCCTGGACAAGCACGGCGATCGAGCCACCGCGCTCCGAGAGTACGCAGAATTCGTGCGTCGGCTTGGTGAGGACTACGGTCTCGATCCGTCTCCGGAAACGAGAGCGCTCATCGAGCGTATTCGGTCGCGGGAAACACCCGACCCGCACGAGCTGGGCAAGGACCGATTGCGGGCACCGTCTGGTACGAAGCCGTCACCGGGTGAACCACCAGGCGAGCCAAGCATTGACACATCTGCAGGAGCCGGACTCGAGGTACGACTGACTCGGGCACTGGCAGGCCGGTATCGCATCGAGCAGGAGATCGCCTCCGGAGGCATGGCGACCGTATTCCTGGCGCATGAGCTGAAGCACGACCGTAAGGTGGCGCTCAAGGCGCTACAGGACGACCTCTCCCAGTCCATCGGCGTAGACCGGTTCCTGCGTGAAATCCGCATCGAGGCATCGCTCGAGCATACGAACGTCGTACCGCTCTACGAGTCGGGTGACGCCGACGGTACCCCGTACTACGTGATGCCCTACTTCGAGGAGGGTTCACTACGGGACCGACTCAAGGGGGGTCGGCAGCTGCCGCTCGAGGAGGCTCTTCGGATTATGAGGGACGTGGCAGATGCACTCGACGCCGCACATCGGCAGGGCATCGTGCACCGCGACATCAAACCGGCAAACATCTTCTTCAGACACGGGCGGGCGGTGGTGGGCGACTTCGGCATCGCACGTGCGCTCACTGAGGCAGGAGCCGCGAAGCTCACGGTCACGGGCGTCGCCATTGGCACACCCGGATACATGAGCCCAGAGCAGGCGACTGCGGAAGCCGACTTGGATGGCCGGACTGACCAGTACAGCTTGGCGTGTGTGGTATACGAGATGCTTGCCGGTGAGACGGTGTTCTCGGGACCGTCGGCACGCGCGATCGTCGCCAAGCACGTCGCCCTCCCGCCACCCCCGGTGAGGACGGTGCGACCTCGAGTACCACAGGGAGTTGAGCGAGCCATTCTCCGCGCTCTCGAGAAACCGCCCGTGGATCGATTCGCAACCACCGGAGACTTTGCCGGTGCACTCGAGAAGGGCTCCTCGGAAGCTGGAGCCCACGAGTTTCTTACGGGCCGCGTGGTGCAGGCGCTGGCAGGGTTGGCGCTCATCGTGACATTGGTGGTGGCCGCCTATTGGATCTTCTTGAGCGGTGATGGGCCCTCGCGACGACCACTCGATCCCAACAAGATCATCGTATTTCCTTTCGCTGCGACCTCCCAGGAGGCGAACTTGCTGGGAGTGGGTTGGAGCGTGTCCCTCGCCATTGGGGGAGCGCTCGAACATGCTCAGCCCCTCAAGTTCCTCGACGGATGGCGGTGGCTCCCTGAGACGATGCGGTCCGACCCGCGCCTCATCACACCCGAAGTCGAGGAGCGCATTAGCCGGGAGCGGGGCGCACGCTACTATACCTCTGGTGTGATTCGCCCGGACGCCGACTCGTTGGCCGTCGTCGTGCTCTTGCAGGACGTTGAAGGCGATTCCGTGATTGCCCAGGAGACCGTATCGGGTGCGGCGGGGGCCGGCGCCGAACAGATCCTGGGCATTCGGGCGATCTCGATGCTCTTGCCCAAGCTCGTCGAGCCAGGGAGAGAGATCGATCTGTCTCCGTATACTGACCGAGATCTCGGAGCGATCCTGCTGTCGATCCAGGGAGATCGGCAATACCGCAATTCCCGCTTTGGAGCTGCCCTCGAGTTCTACGAGCGCGCCGTGCGGGAGGATTCGCTGCTGGCGTTCGCCGCGGTCAAGGGGGCGCAGGCAGCGAGCTGGTTGAACCAGTACGGTAAGGGACGCCAGCTGATAGACGCCGCGATGGCCCGCGACGCGCTCCTGCCATCGAAGTACCGCCACTTCGCACGCGGCTGGCTGGCGTATCTGGACGGAAACGCCGATTCGGCCGTTTCCGCCTTGTCTTCGGCTCTGGGCGTCGACCCCGAGTGGAGCGAGGCGTCAATGGCGCTGGGAGAGGTGTACTACCACCTCCTGCCGTCAGAGGCGCCGTCAAGCGCTGGCGCGAAGGCGGCTTTCGAGGTCGCGCTAGACAACGATTCTGCTTTCGTCCCTGCTCTGTTTCACCTCAGCGAAATCGCGATTCGCGACGGCGACACCGATAGCGCGGCACACATGATCCGACGGGTCGAGCTGGCAGAGCCGGACACCGGGTGGGTCAGTCATCTCACCGTGATGCGCGACTGCGCTTTGGCCGGGAGCGACGAATACGAATGGCAAGCCACCGCCAGCGAGGACCCGAGTGGCGCACTGCTCGCCGCGCGGTCTCTCGCGATGGGTGGCGCATACCCAGCGTGCGCAAGACCTGGGTTCGAGGCCGTGCTGCGCTCTCCCAAAGCCACATCCGGCAATCGGTGGGCTGCGCTGATGGGGCTGCAGAGTGTGCTCCTCGCCGAGGGGCGACACCAAGAGGCCCTTGCTCTGCTGGACTCGGCACAGTCCGCCGGGTCGCGGGGCGTCTTCTCGCTCTTCGTGTTGGACGCCGTAGCCGGAGCCCCCCTTGTCGACAAGGCTGAAGAGGCCGAAGGGATTGCACGACAGTTCACCGGTGAGTACTACAGTAGCGCCGGGCTAGCCACACGCTGGCTACTGGGTACCTGGAGCGCTCAACTGCGGCGCGACACCACGGTCCGTGGCATCATCCGGGAGTTGCAGCGAGCAGCTAACGGGCAAGAACCCCAGCGGGTCGCGAGGTACCTCGAGGCGCACCTCGCCGCTGCCCGCGGTGAGATCGACAGTGCTCTATCCAGATTAGAGCCGCTGGTTCCGAGCATGGTGCCGGGCACGGCTATCTGGAACGTGACAGGTGCCCTCGCACCGGAGCGCATTCTCCTCGCGGATCTCTTGTTGGCTAAAGGACGATACGAATACGCAGAGCGGGTCGCATCCGCGTTCGACCACCAGGAACCCGTGATCTTTCTCGTCTTCCTGCCGAGGAGCCTGATGCTGCGTCTGCGTGCCGCACTGGCCAGTGGCCGTCGAGCACAGGTAGAAGAGTTTCGTGATCGTCTCATTGCCCTCGGCTGGGCCGACAGTGTGACAGCCGTGTTGAATCGCTAGTTGCAGGTGAACGATTCATCGATGGGCGTCTCAAACGGCGCGCGCTCCACGCTACTCCTCACAAGGAGGTCCAGATGCCGGAAGTTCTGCAGTCATGGTGCCCGCTGATCGCCATTCTCTTGCTGTTGCTGCTCATCCAGTGTTGGCTACAGCTGCTGAAGTGGAAGAAGTGGGCCGCCAGCTACAAGGACTGGGTCAAACGGAACTGCCAGTGCGGGAGCCCGGGCGGCGATCCGGAGCCGTTGGAGCCTGGCTGGCCCTAGAGACCACGTTGTAGGCGGATCGAGGAGGGCCCCCCAAAGGCCTCTTGGGGGGCTCCTCCCAACCCCGCTGGGGAGGTCGTCATGATGTGTCGTCGCCGCAATCTCGTCTCCGCCAGTCCTTCGCTCCTCCGCACGGTGATGCTTGTAGCCGTCCTCTGGTCGGGTGCTGCGACCATTGCTAATGCGCAGGCTGCGACGGATACGAGCTTCTCCTACTTCGCCGATGGGCCGATCCCGCTCATCATTCACCTCGATTCCTTGGGTATCTACGCGCCGGGTGTGCCGTCGTCGGATTCGATCGTGGCCATCGGAAGAAGTGTGGGCCTGGGCGTTGCTCGCAGCATGGGCCGTGGGCTCTACATTGCGGGACTGGACGAGCCACGCAGCCGCGCAGATCTCGTTGCACTCGCCCGCGACATCGTAGCACTGGGAGCTGGTGCGGTGGACCTCGCAGGACTCGTGTCGCGGCTGCCCACACACCCCAGCCCCATGTTCGTGACCGACCAGTTCCTGGTCGAGTTCCTGCCGGACGTGACCCAGGAAGAGGTCGACTCGCTGAACGCGATGCACGGCGTCCAGGTCATCGCGAGGACGGCGTTGCTGGAGAACGACTACGCGCTGACCGCGACACCGCGCTCCACGCTCGATGCGCTCGATCTCGCCAACCTCTACCACGAGGACTCACTGACGCGCTTCGCGCACCCGAACTTCATCAGACCCGGGATACCCTCATCGGCCTTCTCGAACGATCCGCTGTTCCCCGACCAGTGGCATCTCCACAACACCGCGCAGCACGGCGGAGTCACGGACGCCGACATCGACGCACCCGAAGCGTGGCAGATCACTAACGGATCCCCAAACGTGGTGGTCGCCATCGTGGAGTTGGGCGGATTCGACACCCTCAACGTCGACATTGCACAGAACCTGTGGCAGAACCCGGGCGAGACTCCGACAGACGGGCTCGATAACGGAGACCCCTGGGTCAAGAAGGACGACGTCCATGGTTGGGATTTCCAGTCCTGCACAGGACACCCTGCCAATGCACATACGGACACCTGCGGCACGAAGAGCTTCGACGATCCGATGGACATGCGCCACGGCACCGCGGTTGCCGGCTTGGCCGCCGGACGAGGCGACAACAACGTGGGCATTACTGGAGTCTGTCCGACGTGCAAGATGATGCTCCTGCGCACCGGGCTCGGCGAGTGGGGCACGGCCACGACCCTCCGCTATGCCTGGGAGATGGGAGCGGACGTCATCAACCTGAGTTGGACCGGCCCGCTCACTGGGTCGGTCGACGGACAGCTTACCAACGCCACCACCTTGGGTAGAGGCGGTAACGGCGCCGTCGTGGTCGCAGCCACGTGGAACAACGACGTCGAGTACTGTACGCCCCACATGGTCTCCCATCCACAGGTGATAACCGTGTCGGGATCGGACAACTTCGACACGAGGAGCAGCAGGACGGCTTACGGCCATTGTCTCGACCTCCTCGCTCCCGGCTGGGCACGGAACGACGGGTCCGTCACGAGCAGTACCGGCGCCATACTCGACCACGTCTCCGGCATCGTCACGGCCGACCGGACAACCAACGCCGGCTACAACAACACAAAGCCGGAGCTGTCCGGCTGCCTGTTGACGGAAGACGCCAACCAGCTCGACTACACGAAGTGTTTCTCGGGCGCTTCTGCAGCCACGCCGATCGTCTCGGGCGTGGTCGGCCTGATGCTCAGCTTGGACCCCACTCTCACGGCCAGCGATGTCATGGACATCCTTCATCGCACCGCGGACAAGATCGAGTATGACGACGGCGGGACCCCGGCCAACTGTGCCGATGATCAGAACGACGCGGGATACACTCCCTGCCCAGTGGGCGAACTTTCGCGCAGCGACACGCATGGCTATGGACGCGTGAATGCATTCTGTGCCTTGCGGTGGATTCAGGGCGCGACTGACTGTGCACCACTACCAGGCCCGGAGCCGGACGTCACGCCAGACGCTCCCCGAACGGAGATCGTGGAAGTCGGTGTTCGGCTCGGTGTGGCGTACGTGACCGGTGGCGCCGACGATCAGGCGATTGTCACGGTCCCGGGAGGTGGGCCGCTGGCGCGTCCGGTTCTCTACGCTGATTGGCGGATCGTGTCCTGGCTGTTCTTAGAGGGACAACTCGGATTCCGGAACATCATCAACATCGGCAATACCCCTGACGAGGGGTCTCTGGGCGCCGTGCTGCAACCCACGCTGCTCTTCAGTGTCGGCGGCTCCTCGATCTATCTGGGACCCCACGTCGCGCTGGATCGCACATCGATCACCGGCGCTCCGGCTGTGAGTGAGTGGGGATTCGGTGGAGCCTTCGGACTCCGATTCAAGCCACTTCCGTACTTGTCGTTACGGGTTGAGAGTCTGTATCGAAACTGGTCGTCGCTTGGCCTCAACGAGGTGGGACTGGCGATTGCCTCGGGCGTAGTGTTCTAGCCGGCGATTCACTGATGCCGAGTGCCCGGCGCGGCGGGCACTCGACCGCCCCCAACCGCTTGGGGCAGAAGATGCCCCCCCCGCAACGATCTGACACTCTCGCGCATCGAGTCCCGTATAGAGAGGTACCCAGCACGGGAGTGAGCAATGCGCCTGCGCGCCTGGGTACGGAGACAATCCCGCAAGAAGCTCATCCTTGCGGTGGTCCTCGGTGTTCCGCTGCTGTGGACGGTCGGCATCACCGTCGAGGCACTCGTACGTGCCCGCCTGCACGACGGCCAACTCCAGGCCCCGACCCGCTTCTACGCGGGCCCGATCGTGCTCGAGCCCGGGATGACGGTCGATCGTGCCGAGGTGGAAAGCCATCTCGAGCGGCTGGGATACCGTGCCACGCGCCGTAGAAATGTCGCGATCGGTGAGTATCGATTGGGATCCGGTACCTGGATCATCGGTCGCCGAGCGTTTCGCCACTACGATCGACTGGATCCGGGTGGTGTGGTGGTCGTGCGGGTGGGATACGGCGGTACGGTGTACAGCGTCCGCGACGACGAGGGACGGCAGCTGCGGTTCGCGCCGCTGGAGCCTGAACTCATCGCGGCGGTCCACGGTGACGCAATGGAAGATCGTGTGCCCGTGCGGCTCAGTGACATCCCGACTGAACTCATCGAGGCGATCCTCGCGATCGAGGATCAGCGGTTCTTCACCCACCCCGGGCTGGATATACGTCGCATCGTCGGCGCGACAAAAGCGAACGTTGGTGCTGGCAGGGTGGTCCAAGGCGCGAGTACGCTGACGCAACAGTTAGCGAAGAACCTGTTTCTTTCGGCACGTCGATCGCCGCTGCGCAAGCTACGTGAGCTGGCGATGGCGCTGACGCTCGAGGCTCGGCACAGCAAGGAGGAGATCCTCGAGGCCTATGTAAACCAGGTTTACCTGGCGCAGGATGGAGCGCTGGCGATTCATGGCGTGGGTCGCGCCGCGCAGGTCTTCTTTGGAAAGGATGTAACCCAACTCGACCTTGGCGAAGCCGCGCTCCTTGCCGGCATCATACGCGGTCCCAGTCTCTACGCGCCGTTCCGCAATCCGGAGGCGGCGGAGACCCGCCGCAACGTGGTGCTCGACGTAATGCTGGAGCAGAGCGTCATCTCGGAACGCGAGCATCGCCAAGCGCGCAGCGCCCCGATTCGGCTGCGAAAGAAGTCCCAGAGGACCCGTAGCGCGCGCTACTTCTTGGATTTCGTCCGGCAGCAGATTGCGGCGCGCCACGGTGGGAAGGCCCTACGGCAGGGGCTCGCGGTGTTCACGACCCTTGACTTGGGTATGCAGCGTGCGGCGGAAGAGGCAGTCGAGCGGGGACTGCACAGACTGGAACGCGAATATCCGCGGCTCGTCCGTGAGGACCGGCCGCTGCAGGCAGCGCTGGTGGCGGTGGACCCGAGCAGTGGTGGGGTGCTGGCCATGGTGGGTGGCCGCGACTACGGGGGGTCGCAGTTCAATCGGGCCGCGTACGCGCGGCGTCAGCCCGGAAGTTCGTTCAAGCCTATCGTAGCTCTTGCGGCTCTCGCGGGGCGATCCTTTACGCTGGCGTCGGTGTTGGAAGACGCGCCGCTCTCGGTGGAGACGCCGGCGGGGGTGTGGCAGCCGGTGAATTACGACGGGCGGTTTCGTGGGGAGGTCACGCTGCGCGACGCGCTCGAGCGGTCCCTCAACGTGCCGTTCGCGCGCTTGGGTTTGGCGGTGGGACCCGAACAGATCGTGGAGACGGCGCGGAAGCTCGGAATCAAGAGCCCGCTCCATGCCGTACCCAGTATTGCGTTGGGGGCCTCGGAGGTCACACCGCTCGATATGGCACGTGCCTTCGGGGTGCTGGCGGCGGGTGGGTACCGTTCCGAGACCCACACCACGGTCGGGGTGTTGGATCGCGCCGGCGAGGTGTTGAGCCGATACGAACGCGCAGGCGAGCAAGTCTATCGATCCGACGAGACCTACTTGGTCACGTCCGCCCTGCGAGGCGCGGTCGAACGCGGCACTGGGCGGGGGCTCCGAGCCTACGGCTACCGTGGTGCGGTGGCCGCCAAGTCGGGCACGACCAACGATTTCCGCGATGCATGGTTCATCGGCTACACACCGGAGCTTTCGGTGGCTGTCTGGGTGGGGTTCGACGATGGAAAGAGTCTCGGAATACCCGGCGCACGGGCCGCGTTACCGATCTTTGCGCGGTTCTTGTCGCAGGCCGTCGGTCGTGACGGCGACGGGGAATTCTCTCGACCTTACGCTCTCGAACTGGGCGAGGTGAACGCGGAAACCGGTCTTCGCGCCGGGCCCGGTTGCCGTGGGGAGCTCGAACTCTTCCTGCGAGGCACGGCGCCCAAAGAGAGCTGCTCACCCTATTACGTCGCGGCTCAGCGTTATCGCGACCTTCCGTCTCGACTGCGCGAACGGGTCGAGCCGTTGCTGCGGGAATTCAGACGCTGGCTCGATCGAGGTAGGAACTGAGAGGTACGATTCCGGTTCAGCCCCCGCGGCCAACGGCATCGCGCCCGAACTTCGCTCGCACCTGATCGATCGCCCGTGCTAGCGCCCGGTCGCGTGGACTCTCCTCCTTCGTGGTCGGCGGGGACTCGAACAGTGTGAGCTGATCCACGGAGTCCTCGTGATCCAGCCCAGACAACGCAACGCTCAACAGCCGTGCGGGGACGCGGCGCGCGGCGCGGAGCCGTGCGAGGAGGGTCTTGGCCACGGTTGCGACGGCTCGGTCGGAGATGACCGGTTCGGTGAGCGTGAGACTCTTCTGTCTGGAGCGGAAGTCGAAGTCACGAATCCGCACGGTGACGGTGCGGGCGGCCCAGCGGTGTCGGCGGAGATCTGTCGTAGCGCGATCCACTAGGCGCCGCAGCTCACGCGTCAGCGCTTCGTCCGCGTCGATATCCTCGGCAAATGTTTCGTCGCGGCTGATCGACTTCGCGCGCGCCCGGTGCTCGACGGGCGTCGAGTCGATTCCCCGGATGCGGCGATACAGCCACTCGCCGGTCCGGGCACCGAACCAGCCCTGCAACGTCTGTTTGTCATGCCGTAGCGCATCGTGAACGGTCTCCAGATGATGCAGCCGCAGGCGATCCTGAAACCGCGGCCCCACCCCGGGAATCTCCGCGAGGTCGAACTGGGTGAGAAAAGTCGCCTCCTGCCCGGCGGGTACCACGACCACACCGTCGGTGGCGGCTGACCGGTGGGGTTTGGCTCGCTTGGCGGCGAGCTTGGCGACCAGCCGTGTCGTCCCGCCACCGATCGAGACGTCGATTGCTGTTTCGTCCTTGACCGTGCGCCGAATCCGCCCCGCCGTGTCTTCGAGCGACTCGTTGCGGTAGAGCGCTTCGGTGCCCGTGAGATCCAGGTACATCTCGTCGATCGACGCCGGCTCGACGACCGGCGTGAAGCGCTCGAGCACCTGCACGATAGCACGGCTCTTGTCGCTGCATGCACCTCTTGGGACGCCCACGACCGTCGCGTCCGGGCAGAGGCGCAGGGCTGTGGCCGTCGGCATTCCCGACCGGACGCCGAACTTGCGGGCAGCGTACGACGCGGACGTCACGACGCCCCGTCCTTGGGGTGACCCCCCGACTAACAACAGGTCGACCTTCCCCGCCCCGTCCGGATCGGTCAGTCGTGCCACCTGCACGTAAAACGCGTCGGCGTCGACCTGCAGGATTCGGGGTGGGGGACCGGGGTTGGCCATCGGGCAAAGTATACCGTCAAGGCGGTCCGATCTCACGTGAGGTGGAGGGAAACAACGCCGAAGGCCCAAGCGTAGGGAGCAGCAACGATTGCCGACAGGGCGCAAGTATCACCGAGGTCCAATCTAGGAATTCCAGCGTGTCGCGCTGCAACATGCAACCGTCCGGACGCATTGGACGTCTAAGCGGGTAGTCGCCGCACCACCGGAGCAAGCAATGCATATCCTGACTCTCGCTGTTCTCTTTCAATTAGCTCCCCAGGGCACTGCTCCGGATTCGATTGCCGAGAACCTTGGTCACATCAATGGTCGGGTTCCGCCGACTCTCAGCGCCGGCGTCTCAGAGCGCGGCCCAGTCCTCGACGGTCGCCTTGACGATGCGACCTGGATGACGCCGTCAGCAGCCCGTGAGTTCACCCAGGTGCTTCCGGACGACGGAACGGAGCCCACCGAGCCGACGGTGGTTCGGGTCGTGTACACCCGCGAGGCTCTATACATCGGTGCGCGACTGTCGGACAGCGATGTTTCGAGGATTGTCGGCCGGCTCGGCCGGCGAGATAGCTATACGTCGAGCGACATGTTCTGGGTGGACATCGACTCGTACCATGATCATCGCACGGCATTCCGGTTCGGTGTGAATCCAGCGGGAGTCCGCAGTGATGAGATCGCCACGAACGACGACGAGCATGGCGACGATTCCTGGGACCCTGTGTGGGATGTCGCCACTCGTGTCGACTCACTGGGGTGGGTGGCGGAGATTCGGATTCCATTCTCGCAGCTTCGGTTCCCGGGCGGCGATGAGCATGTGTGGGGTATCAACTTCACACGGCTCATCTTCCGCAAGAACGAGTACGTACGGTGGAGCTGGGTTCCGAACACGGAACAGGGTTTCGCCTCGCACTTCGGTCACCTCGTCGAGCTCCGCGACATTCCAGCGCCGCGGCGCTTGGAGCTGCTGCCCTACGTTGTCGCCACGAGCGATTTCACCCAGGGAGCTGTAGCGGCGAATCCATTTGACGACGGTAGCGTGCAGGACGTGAGTGGAGGTCTGGACCTGCGCTATGGCGTCACGAGCAATCTCACCCTCAATGCAACGATCAACCCCGACTTTGGTCAGGTGGAGGCCGACCCCGCAGTGGTGAATCTCTCGGCCTTCGAGACGTTCTTCGGCGAGCGACGACCGTTCTTTGTCGAGGGAGCCAACATCTTTCAGTTCGGGGCCGGCGGTGGCGGGTTCATCTTCGGAGCACCGCAGCTGTTCTACTCGCGGCGCGTCGGGCGGGCGCCCTCGCGGTGGGTAGAGGAACCAGGTGGCTACGCGGATAACCCCACGGCCACCAGCATCCTGGGGGCGGCGAAACTCTCGGGACAGACAGGGGGCTGGTCGGTAGGCTTGCTCGAAGCCCTGACGGGTCGGGAGACAGCGCGCGTGCAGCGGCAAGACGGCTCAGGCGCCTCGGAGCCGGTTGAGCCGCTCACGAACTACGCTGTTCTCAGTGTCCGCAAGGATTTCCGCGGTGGGGCGACGGGGTTGGGTGTTGTGGCAACGGGGGTGAACCGCGATCTCGACGACCAGGTGTTCGATGCACTGCGATCGTCCGCCTACTCGGCAGGGCTGGACTTCTTCCACCGATTTGCCGGCAATCGGTTTCAGATCACTGGTTCTCTGTCCTCATCACACGTTCGAGGAAGTCCGACGGCGATTACCCTCGCTCAACGATCCTCCGCGCGGTATTTCCAGCGGCCCGACCAGGACTACGTCTCTATCGATACGGCGGAGACCGCGCTGACGGGCTGGGCAGGTTCCTTGCAGGCGGGCAAGGTCTCAGGCAATTGGATATACGGAACCGATCTGTACGCCTACTCACCCGAGTTCGAGGTGAACGACGCGGGGTTCGAACGCGAGTCCGACCGGATCTTTCACGGTGTGCGCCTGACTCGACGGTGGCTCAGCCCCGGCCGACTGTTTCGGAGCTTTCGCGTGCAGGCCACCTGGGCGCAGGAGTTCAATTTCGGAGGCACTGCACAGTTCCGGGCCGCCTACGCAGGCCTCGGTGGGACCTTCCTCAACTACTGGGAGTTCGACGTCGGCTTCAACTACAACTTCGCGGCCCAGAGCGACAGGGCGACCCGAGGTGGACCCCTGATGGAGAGCCCACGATCCTGGTCCATGAACGGGTTCGTTGGAACGAACTTCCGCAAACCCGTCTCGGCCGCCGTGTTTGGATCCTATGCGCGCAATCGCTACGGCGGTTGGGGGGTGGACATCGAGACTGAGGTGAACCTGCGCCCGACAGGGGCACTCAACCTGAGCCTGCAACCGAGCTACAGCAAGCGACACTCGATGGGCTTCTACGTCACGCAGCGCCAAGACCCCGCGGCAACAGCGACCTTTGGCGGGCGGTACCTCTTCAGTGAACTGCTTCAGGATGGCGTCGACCTGACGATCCGTATGGATCTCGCGGTCACGCCGAATCTGTCGATCCAACTCTGGGCGCAGCCGTTCCTTGCCACGGGGGACTACGTGGGATTCAAGGAGCTGGCAGCGCCCGGAACGTTCGAGTTCTTACGCTACGGTGTGAATAATGGCTCGACACTATCGTTGGACGACTCCACCAACGTCTATACCGCAGATCCTGACGGCGCCGGCCCGGCACCGTCGATTGCCTTCGGAAACCCCGACTTCCGGGTCCGGTCGTGGCGCAGCAATCTGGTGCTCCGCTGGGAGTACATGCCGGGATCGACCCTCTTCCTGGTGTGGAACCATAACCGATTCGCGAGCGCGTCGGACCCGACCTTCCGGGTGTTCGACGAGTTAGGGAACCTGTGGGACGACGACCAGCAGAACACGTTCCTGGTGAAGCTGAACTACTGGCTGAGTCGGTAGCTGGCAGGCTGGGGTTTCGGGGTAACGCCCTTCGCGTGGCACACGGGATCGGCGGCCCGCTGTCGCAGGCTTCGCGGATCCAGCTTCTTGCGGCGGCTCACCCTTGGGGATCGATGAACCCGTGGGGGCCACTGTGCCGCAGGCGCTCGGTGAGTTCCGCCGACTTCTTGCGGCGGCGCTCGGTTTCCTCCTCGTCGATCACCGCTGATTCCCATTCAGCGGTGCCGGCCTCGTCGACCGCAACGCGGAGCACGGTGCCTACTGCGATTCCGGGCGGCAACCGGTCGAGCGCCAGGGTCACCGCGCGTCCCGTGTCATCGACCAATACAGCGTCCGGGTCGTGGACACGGTCGACCGCGTAGAGGTGCAGCGAAGGCATGACGGGCCTCCGTCAGCGATAGGTGATCGTGATACTCTCAATCTGGTCGCCAAAGTGACGATCCAGATACCCGACGAACGACCGCAGCAGCTGCCAATCCGCTCCCTCGACTTTGCTTCGGATCTCGGCGACGAGTATGCCGCCGCGTGTCTCGTCCCAGGTGATCCAGCCCGGATACTTCTTGTGGCGCCAGCGACCTTCCCGCTCCCGGACGAGCGTGGTGGTCGTTCCGCGAAGAGAGCGTTCCTTCTCCTTGAGGAGCTTCTTCAGTGGCTCGTCAGTGTCGGCTTTCGGGACCACTTGGAGGATCTTCATGCCGTGCGCTCCGGTTTTGACTGGGATTGGCTACGCGCCGATAGTGTGCGCCACCATCGCTCCCAGAGCAATGGTATGCCCCGGCGGTCCTGAGGGCCAGCTTCAACCGGGGGTAGGTCATGAGAGCCCTGGCAGATCGCATGGTACCCTCGTGATAACAGCATGGTGCTGTCGGGATGGTGTATTGACATGGCCCACCGACGGAACTGCTGAAACGCGCCGGATCCAGCTCGCGTAGGGCATGTGGAACTGGGCTACTCGGTCCCCCTCTGGAAGGTTTGTCATGACGACTGCAGTTACTCGACGAGGAAGCATCGGCAGCGCGATGGGTTGGATGATTGGCCTCTCGATCGCGCTTTCCTGGATCCCGTTCGTTGGCGGCCTCGTTGCGGGGTTCGTCGGAGGCCGCAAGGCCGGCGGCCTTGGGCCCGCTGTCGCGGCAGTGTTCCTTCCCGGTGTCGTGTTGTTTCTCGTGACGCTCGTCGTCGGGTCCTTGCTGGGCTGGATTCCGATCATCGGGCAGCTGTGGGGCGCGATCGCCGGTCTTGGAGGTTGGGCGGTTTCCTTCCTCAACGTGATTCCGCTCCTGGTCGGCGCTGTCATCGGGGGCGCGACCGCGAGGTCGTGACCGGCCACGCGTGGCCGGTCTTTTGGCGGTGGAACTGGCGGGCCAGTTTGCGGTGTACATGCGGACTGGCCTGCTGCAGTCCCACCTTCCAAGGAGACCAATCATGCGTCGGATTCTGATGGCGGCCGCTCTGAGCCTGGTGCCCGCCACCAGGACCCACACTCTTCTGTGAGGCTGGAAGCCATGAAACGCAGACGTCGCCCGTGGCTTGTTGGAACGGTGAGTGTTGTCGCCCTATTACTCTCGGCGCCGAGCGCGGTACGCGCGCAGGAGGAGGCATCCAAGGACCGCCTCTACCTCGAGGGTCTTGGCAACGGGATCATCTGGTCGTTGAGCTACGAGCGAACCTTGTGGAAGGATCTCAGCGTCCGGATCGGCGGCGGCGGTACCCCGTTCACCGATCTAGAGTATGCGCTTGGCTATGCCATGGCGGACTGGCGATTCGGTGGTCGGCAACATGGTATTCACGTGGCAGTGGGGGCCGGGGTGGTCCGCATCGTCGACGTTCCACTGCTCGAGACCACGGAAGAGACGGTTGCCTACGGCACGGCGTCCCTGGCGTACGAGTTCCGGCCGCGACCGCGCGGGTTCTTCCTCCGGCTTGCCTTCACACCAGTGTTCACCACGGACGAGGGTGGGCCATGGGGCGGGGGAGGATTCGGCTTCGCTTTCTGAAGTCCGGGTGTCCTCTACTTGGGCTCCGACCGCTCCGTCGTTCGGATCCGCACCGTGATGTCCTGACTCCGGATGACCACTTCTCCCTCGGTGCGCCGTACGGTGATCGGCCCCCCAGTCACTTGGATGAACGCGTCACCGAGAACGCCCGAGAACCGCGTGACGTCCTCGGTCGGTCGCGGGGCGGCGGTCGGCGCCGGTGTGATGATGACGTGACGCTCACCAGCGACGATCGCCGCGTGCCTTTCCTGGTCATTCCGCACGTAGCGGACGTGGACGGTGTCTCCGGGCTCGACCGCCCCGAACAGCCGGCCGCCTTCGTCGGTCGTGAGTGATACATCATTGATGTGGGTCAGGATGTCCCCGCCCCGCATTCCCTCCTCGTGCGCCGGACTGCCCAGTTCGATCCGTTCGATAATCGGATGCTCCCGGAACGTCCAGACGACGGCGCCGGTGGGCTTGGATCGCTGAATCACGCAGTCCGAACACCTGATGCTGAAGCCCAGTCGCCCCTTGGGGAGGGCGATGGGTGCCGGTGGGGCAGGGAGCGCTCGTGGGAGTCCCAGTTCGGCAGGGGCTTTCGGCGCTGGCGCGGCCGCCGCTGCTGGTGCCTTCGGTGGTGCCGGCGGTGCGGGACGGTCGATGCGCTCGCATTCCACGTCGGGCGTCAGGGTCACGTCCAGCGTCCGGCCACCGCGCCGCACGGTTACGGTGACGGGCGTCCCAGGCTCGAGCTGGGCAAACCGCCGTCCACCCTCCCTCGTCGTGATCAAATATCCATCGATGGCGGCGATGACGTCCCCGTCACGCAGCTTGCCATCCGCCGGGCGCCCTTTCTTGATGCCGCCGATCCGGGGTTCAGCGCGAAACTCATAGAGACGGCGTGCGGGATCCGTGGCGCTGAATCGGAGCGTGCAGTTGCACTCGAGTTCCGAAAACCCGAGGGAACCCACCCCTTGTGTCCCGACCGGGCATTCTCGTGCGATCCGGTCCTGCGCGATGGCGCTGCTCGTAAGAACGGCGGTAACTGCAATCATGCCGGCGAATCCGGCGCATCTCGATATCGACATCATTTTCCTCCGTTGTACGCCGTCTAGAACCAGACGACGTTTCGTACGTCGGCCTGCCCAGCGGTTGCTGCCGCACTCCACCGGCGATCGAGGCCGTCCCGGATCGCGATTGCCACGGGATCATCCGGGGCCAGGAGCACAAGCTCCCGTGCGGCCGCGTACAGCGCGGTCAGCGCAGCCTCACGCCCCTGCGCCAGGGCGCCGTTGCCCGAAGAATCTGTGAGCTGAGCCAGAGCGGTGAGGGTGGTGACGTACGCCGAACCCGCTCGCTGTACTGCCGCTGCCAGCTCGAGTGCGTTCTCTTGCTGTGCCGCCGCCATCGAGTCGGCGACCGCGCGTGAACCGAGCCACTGACCGACGGTGATTCCGCTGACGAACAAGGCCAACGCCGCTGCGAGTCCGGCCGCCAGCATCGGGAGTCGCCCCCATGATGAGCGTCGCCCGGCCTTCGACAGAAGACCGCGTCGGCGCAACTCGTGGACGGTTCGTTCCTCCAGCACCCGGCTGGGTTCACGCTCCGTTGGGAGGGCTGCGAATGCGGCCCGCTCCGCAGGGGTCAGATCACTCTTGTCGTTCGAAGTCATTGCTCGACCCTCATCTGCTGCTCTCCGCCGGGGGCCAGCCGTGACCGCAGCGCATGACGTGCGCGCGAGAGCTGGCTCTTCGACGTATTCGCGGATATCGCGAGACGCTCGGCGATCTCTTTGTGCGTGTAGCCCTCCACGTCGTGCAGCACGACGACGGTGCGATACCCGGGGGGTAGTCCCTGCAATGCCGCGTCGAGATCGATGCGCTCGTGCGGCCGGTCGTTGCGTGACGCGACACCTAGGTCCTCGCGAATCGCGAGCCAGTTGCGGTCCTGGCGCCTGAACTGCTGCCGGCAGCGGTTCAGGGCAATTCCGGTCAGCCACGTGTGGAGGCTCGACTCCCACCGGAACTGCTCCAGGTTCTCCGCGGCCTTGATCCAGGTGTCCTGCACGGTGTCCTCCGCATCCAGCTCGTTCCCCCCGAGCAACCTGAGAACGAACTGAAACAGCCTCGGTGTATGCCGGCGGTACAGGGCGCGGAACGCGCCCTCATCCCTGCCCCGCAACACGCGATCGGCCAGGGCCTTGTCGTCTGGTTCTGCCAATCCGGGCTTCACGGTCACATCCGTTAGTGCGTGATCGGTGCTAAAGGGTTGCATGGAGAGGTGGCGAGACGTCTTGGGGGCTGGAACGGCGCCACTGCGGCAACCGGCGCGGGTCGGCGCCTAGCGTGCTGGAGAGTGCCTCGTCAGGGCCGAACGATCTCCTGCATCTCCAATTCGAACGTGAGCTGGTGTCCGGCCAGCGGGTGATTGCCGTCAAGGGTGACCTGGTCGCCGCTCACCTCGACGATGATGAAGACGACGTTGCCCTCGGGTGATCGCCCTTCCAGCATCATGCCGGCTGCCGGCTCGACCTCGTCGGGGAGCTGTGACCGATCCACGACAAAGATCTTGTTCTTCAGGTGAGGGCCGTAGGCGTCCTCAGGGGCGACGACAACGCGCCTCCTGCTCCCGACGCGCATCCCGAGCACGGCGTCCTCGAATCCTTGAATCACCGCGTGGTCGCCGATCGTGAACTCGATCGGTTCGCGGTCGGACGACGAGTCAAAGACGGTTCCGTCGTCGAGACTGCCGGTGTAGTGGACCTTTACGGTATCACCGGTGATCGCAATGGTCACGTACCCCCCCCAACGGTCGCCGACACTGCGTCGTGGGGTCGAACGCCAGGTCGACATCCGAGCGGCTGTGGTGGCACCCTGAGATCGGATGACGACGCGTGAGCATTCTCAACATGGGAAGGAGAGCCGGAGATTGCCAGTCTGGTGTGAGGCCTGTGGTGACTTCCTTCAGTTGCGAACGCCTGTCTCTTGCGCGTAGCTATCACGGAAGGCGATATGGGAGGCCTATGGGATTGAGCCGTCGCTGGTATTCCTCGCCGCTAGGTGGGCGGCGGGAGACCGTGCCGAGCGCTCTCTACGGTGTCGCGGTTGCGGTGGCGGTGGGCTGCTGGGGGTGTGCGGTGGAGCCTCCGGTGACCGAAGTGCCCGATTACAGCACCGGGACCCATGTCGTTCTTCTCGGTACCGGTACGCCGAACGCCGAGCCGGACCGGTCGGGGCCGAGTCTGGCGGTGGTCGCGAACGGCTCCGCGTATCTGGTGGATGCCGGGCCGGGTGTCGTGCGTCAGGCGGCGGCGGCGGCGGCCCGCGGCATGGTTGCACTGGTGCCGGGTCGTCTCGAGCGCGTCTTTCTCACCCACCTCCACAGCGATCATACGGTCGGCCTGCCCGATCTGATACTCACCCCGTGGGTGCTCGAGCGTGAGCGACCACTCGATGTGTACGGACCGACAGGTACTGCCGTGATGACGCGGCATCTACTTGCCGCGTACGAGGCCGATGTCCGGCGTCGCATCGACGGGCTGCAGCCGCAGAACGCCACAGGTCACGACGTCGAGGTTCACGAGATCGCTCCTGGCGTCGTCTACCGTGACACCAATGTCGTCGTGACCGCGTTCGCGGTGCAGCACGAAGACTGGCCGGAGGCCTATGGGTTTCGCTTCGAGACATCCGACAGGGTGATCGTGATTTCCGGTGACACAAGACCGACGGAGAGCGTCGCGCTCGCGTGCAACGGGTGTGACGTGCTGGTGCACGAAGTCTACTCCGATGCCGGATTCGCGCGGCGGACACCCGAGTGGCAGCGGTATCACGCGCACGCCCACACGTCGGCGAGCCAACTCGCGTCGATCGCTCGTCGGGCGCGCCCCAGGCTCCTCGTCCTGTACCATCAATTGTTATGGGGTTCCACTCCGGAAGAGCTCGTGCGTGAGCTTCAGGGTGGATACGCCGGTCCGATGGAGTTCGGAGTGGATCTGGACGTCTTCTAGTCACCGAGCTGCTGTCGACAGCTCGGCATCGCGCCTTCGAGCGCGACCTGCTCGCCGTCAACCGGCAAGCAGGTGGCTGGGGAGGAGCGGCGGACGACGCATCGTCACTCTCTTGTTGGGACGTCGTCCCACTGCGCAGGTCCGTAGACTGGCAGGGGTGGTACGGACTCGCGTCGATCGGCTCTTGTGAGCAGCGCCTCCAGCGTTGGTGCTACGAGCGAGTAGACTACGACCGCGAGCAGTATTCCCGCGACGACGTCGATCGCGAAGTGATTCTGCGTATACACGGCGGATACAACGACCCCGATGGCTTCGAACACGAACAGAGCGGCGAGCGGTCGCGCGAACCACCGGAATGCCAGCAGCGCCATTATCACCGCTCCCACGACGTGCGAACTGGGGAATGCCGTGCCCATTGAGTCGCCTGCGTGGATTGCACCCGCGGAAAATTGGTAGAAGAAGCCCTCGGTGAGGGCGCCGTCAAACCGAACCATGGTGTGGCTCGGGCCGTCCACGGGGAACATGGCGTACAGGACGTAGCAAACCGTGTACCCCAGTGTCAACCGGAACACCACGTTGCGCGTCGCAGCGTTCCCACGAAGCGCCAGCACGACGGGTGTGAGGAAGACCATCGGATAGTACAGGACGTACAGGAAGAACATCGTCTCGCTGAACCACACGGCAGGCATCGCCGGCATCCACCTGGTCTGGAGGTGGAAGCCGAGGAGGCTCCGATCGATCGCAGCGACGGCGGCGTCGTACGTCGTCGCGTGGAAGACGTCGCGAACCAATCCCATCTCGGTCCAAAACCCGACGATCAGGATGAGCGGGTAGATCTGTCGCAGCACTGGCCCGATGCGCGTAGCCTGCGGCGTCAATCGAGTCATGAGCGCCGGAAGGACTGCAGCGGCCAGGTGCGCGAGCACTATGACGGGCGCGAACGAGACTCGCCCGATGGCGGTGAGCCAAAGGACTGCAAAGCCCAGATTGTAGAGTATGAGCCAACGATCCACCGGACGAAGGGTGCGTGTCAGATCCACCCTGCCTCCCGGTACCAAGCGGCCGTCTCATGCACGCCGCGCTGAAGAGGAAAGACCGGTCGGAATCCCAACTCTGTGATCGAGCGCGTCACATCACACACCCAGCGCGACTGCGTGATCTCGCGCACCCGCTCTCGATTGAGGATCGCCGCCGAGCGGCGGACCCAGGCGCTCATTTCGGCGCCGATCGCGACGGCGCGCGCTATCGACCGTGGCACGCTCACGAACACCGGGCGACGATCGAGTTCCTGCCCTACAGCGTTGGCGAAGTCACGCCATGAGAGGGGTGTGGGATGTGCGAGGTAGTAAGTACGGCCCACCGCTTCGGCGCTCGTGCCGGCTGCAATGAGACCTTGCACGAGGTCGGTCACGTAGAGCATGCTGACCTCGCGATTCCAAGCGCCAACGGTCAGCGCCAACCCGCGTTGCACGAGCTGGAAGAACTTGAGCACCGCGCGCTCTCGGGGGCCGTAGACGGCTGCGAGTCGGAGGATCACCGCGGGCACCCGGTCGGCGAAGGCGTGCACCATGACCTCCGCGAGCAGCTTCGAGTGCCCGTAGTGGGACAGCGGACGGGGAACGTCGTCGAGTGAGATGGCTGCACCATTCTGACACGGCCCGACGGCAGCGAGCGACGAGGCGAGTACCACCCGGGGCTCCGCGCCATTGTAGCGGGCAGCCGCCTGCAGCACGCGCGCCGTACCCTCCGTATTGACCCGATAGTAGTCGGCGGCTTTCCGCGCCTGCGTCAGGCCTGCCAGGTGGTAGACGACATCGGCACCGTCGATGTCCGCCGCAAGTCGGTGTATTTCGGTGAGATCGTCATTGCGGTACTCGAGTGGCAGGTGCTCGATCCAGCGCGTGTCCGCGTTCGGCCGCTCGATGCAGACGACCTCGTCACCCCGTTGGAGGAGGGCCTCGATAAGGTGGCTCCCGATGAACCCTGCTCCTCCGGTCACGACTGCGCGCATTGTGCACTCCTTCTAGGATCTGGGCGGACGATCCGCCCGCGGGTGTCAAGCCACCGTCAAGCGAAGGTAGTTCGAAACCCTTTAGGGGGTTGGATCGTACGGTAGTGCGGAATCTAGCAGTGGGGTATCTCCTGATGTTGCGACCGATACTGGCAGTCGCGGCCGTCGGTGTGGGCGGCTACGTCCTTTGGCAGGTGCTGTGGGGCTTTCTCTTCCCCATTCTCGGTGTCGTGCTCGGCGTCGTGTGGACCGTACTGAAGATCGCGCTCATCGTCCTGGCGGCGTACTGGATCTACCGGCTCCTGGTCAGAAACGGTAACAAGAAGGCTGAGGCGAGTAGCTAGGCGGCGCGGCGCAGAGTCGGCGGTTTCTCAGATCAGACCTGACTTCGCCGCCTCCCAGAGCCTGTAGAGCCGGTCGAACCCATCCTGGAGGAGATCCACTTGCTGCGGAGTGGCGCTTGCCCGAAGTGCGGTGAGCAGCTCCTCGCAGATGCGTGGCATCTCCTTCCGCCCTTTCTTGGCCGAAAGATCGCGAATCTGCTCGAGGAGCCCGACGAGCTTCTCGCGGGTGCCAGCGTCGTCTGGCACCTGCCAGAGGAATTGGGTAGCCTCTCTCCCCTCCATGATGGACTTGCCGAGGGCGTCCAGTAGGGGCTGGCTACTTCGCTGGCTGGGCCGAGGGTCGTCTGGCATCATGGAAACCTACCTGGCGAGACGGCAGGCCGACAGGCACGGTCGTAGATTCCAGCCGCCACTCAGCACCCCGAACTTCGCCGCCAGGCCGAGGTCGGCGCAGTTGGGTCGGCAGCGGCTGTATCTCTATGAGCGATCCCAACCTTCACTGCAACGACTGCGGCCACGCGTGGTTCGACCCCGACGCCGAGGTCCGAGCCGGAACATCTGGCGTTTGAATCTTCATCCCTCCTTCACCGGTCCTTCACCCGCCGGTTCCCGATTTAGGGACTTCGCGCACTACCGCCCTGTGCGGGCGGGACCGGAACTCGAACCGGTAGGGGTGAGATGATGCGGACGTGTTTGGCAGTGTTGGCGTGCTCGCTGTTCGTTACCGGGAACGTACGTGCCCAGCAGGAAGGATTCAGCTTTGACATCGTGCAGGATGTCACGACCACATCGGTCAAGAATCAAGCACGAACCGGAACGTGCTGGAGTTTCGCGACCAGCTCGTTCGTCGAGACTGAACTCATACGGATGGGTAAGGGGCCGCTCGACCTCTCGGAGATGTACTTCGTGCGAATGAACTACCCACAGAAGGTCGAGAACTACGTGCGCATGCATGGTCGTGCCGCGCTGGGGCAGGGGAGCCTCGCGCAGGACGTCACGCGTGCTATCGGGCTCTACGGCCTGGTTCCGGAATCCGTGTACCCGGGCCGGCGCTACGGTGCGGAGCAACACGATCACAGTGAGCTGCACACGGTCCTCAAAGGCGCGGTGGATGCACTGGTCGAGAAAGGCGGCGCGCTGAGCCCGGTTTGGGAGGATGCCGTGGGCGGCATTCTCGATGCCTACCTCGGAGCGACTCCCAACGAGTTCACCTACAACGGCGAGATTCACACCCCCAAGTCGTTTGCGGCGGTATTGGGTGTCGACCCTGAGGCATACGTGGAACTCACGTCTTTCTCGCACCATCCGTTCGGTGACCGGTTCGCAATCGAGATTCCCGATAACTGGGCGCGAAACCAGAGCTACAACGTGCCGCTGGAGCAGCTCATCGGGGTCATGGACCACGCCCTCGAGCATGGCTTCTCCGTAGCATGGGATGGTGACGTGAGCGAGCGGAGTTTTTGCCAGGGCAAGGGAGTGGCGATCTGGCCGGTGAATCAGTGGGCCGCCCGCAGCGCGGACGAGCGTCGGACCTTGTGCGATGCACCGGAAGCAGAGATCGAAGTAACCCAGGCGCGGCGGCAGCGCGGATTCGACGACTACTCGTCCTCCGACGACCACCTGATGCATATCACAGGGATCGCGCGCGACCAGCGCGGGATCGAGTATTACATCACTAAGAATTCGTGGGGTGAGACCGGGCCGAAAGACGGGTTCATTTACATGTCCGAGTCCTACGTTCGGGCCAAGACGATCGCGATCCTGGTGCACGAGGACGCGCTGCCTGGAGATATCCGGTCCGCCCTCGGCCGCTGAGGAGCGTCACGGGATCGCTGTCGCCCACCTCGGAGCGACGAGCAAAGGCCTGGCGCCACTGCGGCGCCAGGCCTCTCTTCACGGAGAAGCTGACCCCGCTCAGGTGCCCGGTCGTCCAGTCAGCCCCGCCAGATCCAACAGAAACGCGTACATGAAGGCGGTTTCTCGGTACCGCCGGAACCTCCCCGAGGCCCCACCGTGCCCGGCCTCCATGTTGGTTTTGAGCAGAAGTCGATTGTCGTCGGTCTTCCGCGCCCGCAGTCTCGCGACCCACTTCGCGGGCTCCCAGTATTGCACTTGCGAATCGTGGAGGCCGGTGGTCACCAGCAGGTTCGGGTAATCCTTTGCCTCGACGTTGTCGTACGGTGAGTACGACAGGATGTAGTCGTAAGACTCCTTCTCATTCGGATTGCCCCACTCGTCGTACTCGCTCGTAGTGAGCGGGATGCTCTCGTCCAGCATCGTCGTCACGACGTCGACGAACGGAACCCGCGTGACCACACCGTGGAAGAGATCCGGCCGCATGTTGGTGATCGCGCCCATGAGCAGTCCGCCCGCGCTCCCGCCCTGGGCATACAGCATGTCGGAAGCTGTGTAGCCCGCGTCGATCAGAAACTTCGCGCAATCGATGAAGTCGGTGAACGTGTTCTTCTTCTTGAGCAGCTTCCCGTCCTCATACCACCAGCGTCCCATCTCCGACCCGCCGCGCACGTGGGCGATGGCATAAATGAAGCCGCGGTCGAGGAGGCTGAGACGTGACGAGCTGAACGTCGCATCCATGCTGGCTCCATAGGAGCCATAGGCATACAGCAGGAGCGGGTTGGGTCCCTCGCTGCGTACGTCCGTGCGGTAGACCAGCGAGACGGGAACTCGCGTCCCATCCGCCGCCTCCGCGTAGAGTCGTTCCGTGACGTAGTGATCCGCGCTGAAGCCGCCCAGGACTTCGTCCTGTTTGAGGAGCGTCTTCTCCCGGGACTCCATGTTGTAGTCGTAGGTGGAGTTAGGCGTGGTCATGGAGGTATAGCCATAGCGGAGCACCTTCGTGTCGAACTCCGGATTGATGCTGACATAAGCCAGGTACGCCGGCTCACCGAAGTCCAGGTAGTGCTCGGTCGTCCCGTCCCAGCGGCGGACTCGCAGCTGGACCAGACCCTGTTTCCGTTCGCTGACCACCAGATGGTCCTTGAAGATCTCGAATCCTTCCAGCAGTACGTCGTCTCGATGGGGGATGACCTCGGACCAGTGCTCCTTCCCCGTGTGATCGACGGGGGTGCTCATCAGACGGAAGTTCTTTGCACCGTCATTGGTGAGGATGTAAAAGCGGTCCGCGTAGTGGTCGACTTGGTATTCGTGATCGCGCTCCCTCGGCAGGAACACCGTGAACGTGCCGTCCGGGGTGTCGGCATCCAGATAACGGTACTCGCTGCTCAGCGTCTGAAAGGAGGCGATCATCATGTATCG
This sequence comes from Gemmatimonadota bacterium, assembly GCA_039588295.1. Lineage (GTDB taxonomy): Bacteria > Gemmatimonadota > Gemmatimonadetes > Gemmatimonadales > GWC2-71-9 > JAOTVV01. The sequence goes on along the minus strand of JBDHAB010000001.1, from coordinate 1,820 downwards.
CTTCGACTTGGTGCGGAACACGTAGCTCGAAAACTCCTCGTCGGCCTCTTCGTAGACGAGCTCATCCGCCGCCGCATCTGTGCCGAGGACGTGACGGAAGATCCGGGAGGATCGCAGTGTCTCCGGATCTTGCTTGGAGTAAAACAGGGTCTTGTTGTCGGTTGCCCAAGCGAGGTTCGAAGTGACGGAGTCGATGACATCGGGGTACAGCGCTCCCGTGTCCAGGTTCTTGAACTGGACGGTATAGATGCGGCGCCCGACCGTGTCAGAGGCGTAGGCCAGGATGTCGTTGCCGGCGCTCACGCTCCAGTTGCCGACGGCGAAGAAGCCGTGGCCCTCGGCGAGTTGGTTGGCGTCGAGCATGACCTCCTCGGGCGCCGCCATCACGCCCTTTCGCCTACAGTAGATCGCGTACTGCTTCCCCTCCTCGTACCGCGTGTAGTACCAGTAACCGTCCCGTAGATAGGGGACCGATTCGTCGGTCTGCTTGATGCGGCCCTTGATCTCCTCGAAGAGTGCGTCCTGTAGGTCCTTGGTGTGCGACATAACCTGCTCGGTCCACGCGTTCTCAGCTTCGAGGTAGGCGATCACCCCGGGGTTCTCGCGCTGGTTGAGCCAGTAGTAGTCGTCGATCCGGACATGCTCATGCGTCTCGAGCCGCTCCGGAATCCGTCTCGCCACGGGTGGGGCCGTCAGTTGAGTTTGCTGCTGTGCCATAGCTCCCATTGGGAAAGATGACGAAACCGCGAGGACAACGAGTCCCGCGAATCCGCAACGATTAGTCATGATAGCCTCTCGGCAGGTGGGTGAGCGGCGAGAGCTCCCTTGTGCGGCTCTCAAGCAGTGGAGATATGAGGATCGGCTGGCGCGCGGTCAAGGACGGGTGACGGCATGGATCGGTCGACTGGCGAGGTAGACGTAATCCCCGAACTCTGATGCGTCGTCGTTGCTCGCGTTCGCGGAGAGGTGGAACACGACGGTGTCGGGTCGGGTGGGAGCGGTCCACCGGAACGTCCATCGTGCGGTATCCACCACCGCTACATCACTCCCGGTCCGGGTGTGCTGGATGTAACGCACCGGAGAGGTCGACGGGTCCGTGACTCGAGTTGTTTCGTCGAGTCGTGCGAGATGGCCGGCGTGTTCCCCGTTCACGAATCTGGCGGAGAGCTGGAAACCTGCTCTGCGAAGCGCCGGTCGCGCGAGCCACACGGTGAGTCGGTATGTCCTCCCAGGATCGTAGGCCGGTGGCGCCCCTGAAAGCCCCACGGCGCCATCCACATCGTTGATGGGTTGCCCTGAGTGGCACCGTTCGCACGTGGGCTCTCCAAACCCGCCGGTGTGGCCGGGTGGAGGGCCATCGCCATAGGCGGTCGCTCCGGCAATCCCAACGAGGGCGACCGCGGCAGCGGCTGCAAGGGCACCTGCGCCGGCTGCCCGCTTCACGGCACGGTTGCCCGGCCGATCGTGTTGGTGTCCGTGCCGAACCAGATGGTCCGGGTGGGCGGGTGGAAGTGCATGTGCCGCACCGTTCCCCCGCCGCTCCCGATTGGCGTGACGCTGAAGAACTTCTCGGTGGCGGGGTCGAAGCCCACAAACTGATTCGGATCCGGCCCGGATTCAACGAACCAGATGCGACCTTTGTCGTCCAACGCGGTAGCGTAGGGGCGCGCAGACGTGCCGCTGGGTGTGGCCCACTCGCGTACCGCTCCAGTCGAGGTATCGAGGCGACCCAGGAAGCCACCGGCATAGTCCACGAACCACACTGCACCGTCGGCCGTGATCTCGAGCCGGCGAGGTCGCGCCGTCGATCGTGGGAGCAC